>JBLWYP010000001.1:0-141482 GCA_048266825.1 Bacteriovoracaceae bacterium
CATTCCATAACCAGAATTAAGTCCTCCAATTCCACCGATTCCGAGATTTCCTCCGATACCAATCCCACCGCTGATACCAAAGCCATTACCCATTCCGTTACCCATGCCATAGCCCATTCCGTAACCATTTCCATAGCCATTTCCAAGACCACCAATACCGATACTACCACCAATTCCGATGCCAGGACCCATACCCATGCCCATTCCATAACCCATTCCATAACCCATTCCGGTACCAAGACCACCGAGTCCACCGGTACCAATACTGCCACCAATTCCGATGCCAGGACCCATACCCATGCCCATTCCGTTACCCATGCCATAGCCCATTCCGTAACCCATTCCGTTACCAAGACCACCGAGTCCACCGATACCAATACTGCCACCAATTCCGATGCCAGAACCCATGCCCATGCCGTAACCCATTCCGTTACCAAGACCACCGAGTCCACCGATACCAAGTCCGATGCCACCGCTAATACCTATTCCATTTCCGTAACCACTGCCAAAGCTTGGTCCCATCATTCCTGACATGAACCCGCCACTGTATCCAGCACTTAAATAAGGATTACCGTAGCCACCATAACCATTTCCGATCATGCCGCCGTAACCGGCGTATCCACCTAGGCCAGATCCATTACATGAACCCATCAGTCCTGACATTTCATCGGCCGTATAAGAGGTTGCTCCAGAAGAAATATTATAATCTAGAGCCGAGTTGAATTGAGATGTACAAGCGCTGTATCCGGACTCATAAGCTCCGGCCCAAGCCTCTTGTGATTTATAAGCATATCTTGCACCGACATAGGCCGATCCAAAATAAGCAAGTGGTGCTGCCACCATTCCTAAAGCTTCAAGCCAAGGATTTGATTCTTGTTGTTGAGAAAATAAACATTCCACGCAATCAACGCTCGAATTGGAAACAATCTCACTCCTAAGACAAGCTTGGTATTCCGATTGATATCGATTCTGGTTGATCTCATCGCAATATTCAAAACCACTTGCCTTTGCCATTTCGACTTGCAAAAAAGACACGGTCAGCAGCCCCATAAGAAGGGCCCTTTTGTGAATATTGGAATTTACTTTCTTTAAACTTTTAAAGCTCATAACTTAGCTCCAATTGGTCTTCAGTCACTATTCATATGAAGACATTTTATCTGTTCTCTTCGTAAGTATCGGAGAACTGGAAAAATAACTTTAGCCTACTCTTTTACCATTCTATAAATACAAGCTAAGTAGCTGAAAATTAATGAAAAATAAGATAAATCATATTTACAAGGCCAGTCTTTCTCGGCAATATGGCCGCTATGTTCTTAGATCACTGGCTCAGCTGGCTTATCCTTATTCTCTTTATTTTGGCGCTCATCTACACCCTTATCGTAGTGAAAGAAGAAAGGGAGACTTTTCTAGAAAATGCTAAAAGTCTTAGCTTTCACGAGTTTCAATTTCTCTACCCCTCCTGGTGGGGAGTTACTAAAGAAGAAGTAAATCATATTAGATGGGAAAGAACAGATACTCGCTACGACTGGGCCGCGAACTTTTACTATGAAAGCACACTCAATGATCAAATATCGATTGAAGAAGACTTTAAAAATAGAATCGAAGAGATGCAGATGATATTCGATCTCGATAGCTCAGATATTCTAAGCCCTGAAGATTTTAAAAAATATCCTGAATTTCAAAGTGGCGCTCTAGAAGTTGTCCGAATAGAAGGTACAGCGACCCAAGCTGGAATCGAGCGACGCTATCTCGACGCCTTCCTCATTCGTAATAATGAGAATAAGAGCTGTCTTTTTGCCACAAGCTTATCATCAGTTCTTAATGGATTGGTAGAGGGCCCCTACTTTGAAGCTATGATGTTTTCTTTAAAGAAAATGCCTACACCATAGTTTACAAAAAAAAGCCCCATTCAAGATGGGGCATAAAAAACCTTAACTTAAAGAAAATCGAACTAACTAGTTTCTTTTAGAAGAAAAGTTTCTAATTTTCTTTACTAGAAAAGAGTGTAACTCTTCATCTGTTCCGAAAACATCATCAATAAGATCACATTCCATTAAGAAAGAAGACATTCTCTTCGCTGCTTGATGAAGACTCTCTACGAGATAAAGACCTGAAATATTTTCACCTGAAAAAGACTTTATTATTTCCTTTCTCGCGTGATTAAACATTTCACTCTCAGTAATATCATCAGGAACGTTATCAACGCCCATTTTATCTTCAACCTCTTCAATGGCCTGATCACGAATATCTTCGTCAGTTGCGAAACTAACTCCATACTCCGTGGCCATAGCGTCAATCAAAGACTCTCTCTTTTCAATATCAAATTCGATCATTCCATTTTCTGCTAATACATTCGTTGTATATACAGACAGGGTACGTAACGTGTCAAAATCAGTTCTCATGAACATATCCCCTAATAACCCATCAAACGGGTCTTATAACATACTAATTTTAGTCTAACGAATTGGCACGAGTCCTACAAGCATAGAATTCGTGATTTATTTCTTTTTATTAAGAAAAGATTTTAGACTTTTCGCTTCGCCAAATATTAAGAGCACAGCAACATAGACAGCAAAAGTAATTAAACAACAACTTCCAAACTGGATACAGCGCAATAATAGTGGGTCGGAAAAGTCATAGAGCATGGGTCTTAACTGAGAAAGACTAAGCCATGAAAGCCCTGCTGCGATTAAGAATTTCATGAGTCTAAGATTAATAAAAAATTTCGCTCCAAGTCTAAGATGCTTATTCAGATAGATTGATTGCAATAAGCAATTGAGCATCATGGATAAACTTGTCCCCAGGGCAAGTACGGAAAAGCCGTATTTGGGAACCATCATTAAGCAAAATATTATATTACCGCCAATCGCTGTAATAGAAATCATTACCGGAATCTTAGGCCGATCAATACTAAAGAATGTGGGCCCAAAGATTTTATAAAGACCATAAAAGGGCAATCCCCACATATACTGCCTTAACGCCTTCGCCGATTGCAGCGTATCCTGAGAAGAAAAGGCTCCTCTCTCAAAGATGAGATGAACCGTTTCTTGGGCTAATCCCATAATCAGAACAAAGGCCGGCAAAATTAAAAGCCAACTAAAGAGATAACTCGTGGCCAATGTCCTCTTGGCCTCCTCTTCATCCCCCGCTTTCCAAGCTTCTGAAAAATGAACAAGATTTGAGCCACCAATACTCACACTCAGTATGCCGACAGGAAATTGAAAAAGTCTAAATGCATAAGTTAACCAACTAACGGCACCAAGTTGAGTTCCTGTAGCTAAAATGGTTGTGATAAGAATATTAATCTGTGTGGCGGCCACTCCAACAGTTCCAATTCCAAGTCGATTTAAAATGCTCTTAGTATAGGGTCCAAAAAGCTCCCACTCTCCTGTTGGTCCAAACCCACGTTTTAATAACAAGGGAATTTGCATCAGCATTTGCGCCAAGCCGCCACCTATTACCCCAATGGCCAAGGCGATAATAGGATGAACTCCTCTGGCCTCTACGATAGGAGGTAGATAGATCATGGAGGCAATCATAATAATATTAAAGAGTGCTGGTGCAAGAGCGGGAACAAAGAAAACTTTCAGTGAATTTAAGGCCCCCATAAAAAGAGCAGCAAGACTCACTAAAGTGAGAAAAGGCGCCATGATACGAACCATTTGAACCGTAACCGCAAAGCGTCCTTTATCGGCGATAAATTGATCATCCGTCATTACTTTTACAACAAAAGGAGCCCAGTAAATGACGGCACCAGCAATAACTAAAGTCATAACCCCTAAGAGAACTGTCATGGACCATAAGAGAATTCTTGAAGCCTTTTCACTGTCTAAGCGTGCCTTAGTAAAAACAGGTACGAATGCAGAACTAAACGCACCCTCTGCAAATAAGTCACGAAGCATATTGGGAACTCGATAAGCAACAGTGAAAGCATCCGTAATTCCAGAAGCACCAAAAGTAGCCGCCATAACCTGTTCACGAACAAGGCCCAAGATACGACTCGAAAAGGTGGCCAGGGCCATCTTTAGAGTCGCAAAAACTAGAGAAAATTGCTTATGGCCCTTCCATTTTGTCATTTTTTTCAACGTTAAGATCTTCCTGATGGTGTAATCAATTTATTTATATTTAAGAGAATAGCCCTTAATCTAAGCATTTTCCACTACATAAAGCATTGCACAATCTATTAAATAAAAGAAGTATGCTTTCTTTCATTATAACTAGACCTGTCATTCATAAATTGGTAAATCTATATGCTTATTGGTCTTAGAACCAGCTTCCCTAAACTAATTTAGGGAGGAAAGTATTTAAAAATTAAAGGTTTGGCCCAGCGAATGTTGGGCCTCGTTTATTCTAAACCTTCAACTCTTCGTTCATGAAAAAAACGCTACTCCTCGCAACTTTTATTACTCTTGTCTTGGCCCTCTACAAATTAGTTTGGGTAAAAGAAGACAATGGCTTTAATAGTGAAAAATTTGAAGCTTATTCTCAAGTGAAGCCCGTCCCTGATTTCATTTCACCTCAAGAAAAAACAATCCAAAAAAAGATAAAAGATTTCAATGCTAAGAAAATAAAGAAAGTCATCAATAAGAACCCTCCTAAATCAATTCGCCCTAAAGAAAATCAAAATGTGAATGGAGATGATAAGCACTCAGCTCAAACAGACTCGCAAGGAAAGATTTATCCACGATCCGTCAAAATAGATGAAGACATGATCATTGCCTACGGTGACCTCATTGTGGGATCCACTGAAGACCTAGAAGACTATCAGTCTGGAGATAAAATGCTCAACATACCTCCTCCACAATTGTGGCCTGCAGGAGATATTCCCTATGAGATCGATGACTCCATAGACGATCCCATCCAAATCAATACAATCAAGCAAGTTACTGATCAATTAAATCAAATGGCCGCAGTTAACTTTCACCCTCGCAAGGAAGACGAAGATAACTATGTTCTATTCAAAAAGGGAACTCAACATTGTTACGCAAACGTAGGTTTTCGATTTGGAGTAACTAACGTTAGCCTCTCTTCTGGTTGTGCAGAAAAAGAAATTTTTCATGAACTCTTTCATGTATTAGGATTCTTTCATGAGCAAAACCGCCCAGATCGCGACAACTATATTGAAGTTCTTTGGGAAAATATCGATGAAGAAAATTGGACGCAGTTTGAGAAATTTACACTCGAAAGTTATCCCCAAGCACTTCAGGCGCTAGATAGCTTTCCCTTTGAGTTTGAATCTATCATGCTCTACGGCTCCAAATCATTTAGCAATAGCTCTGACTATAGTATGGTGCAAATCGATGGTACCCCTTTTACTATCCCCTTTGGCCGTCCAACGCCAACGGATATGGTCAGACTAAAAGCACTCTATCCCCCTAAAAGTAGATAAATCAGCCCAACTCTCCTTGTCCTTTCAGCTACTTATATCTCCATAAATAAATATCAAAGTAGAATAAAGCTATCTGCCAACATTCCGAAAAGATAAAGAAAGTGTGATAGAGCTATGAAACTAAAACAGAAAATTAAATTTTCACTATTGGGCCTGACCCTCTTCATTTCCTCACTACCTATTAGTGCGGAGTTTATGAATATTGCTCAATCCCCACAAGGAAATATAAGCTCTCAAGTTTGGAGCTCCGCCGTTACATCCTACATGTCACAATGCTCAGATGGAGATTGCCCCTGCGTACTGGTTGTTGCTGAAGGCATATCTGGGCAAAATACTTCGGCCAATATGTGGATAGGAACATTTAAAGGTGGCATGCCTACCGAACTATGGTCGGGCTATGGTTCTCGATTGGCCAACAGCGGGCAAAATGATGAAAACGTTAGTATGGACACCGATCTTTGCAAGAGAAGAAATGGCGTTGCAACCGTCAGCGGAAATACGGCCTGCATACCTGGAAGAAGTTGTAGAGATGTTTCCGTTTATAGAAATCTTGCCGATCAACTTGGTCTTCCTGATGATGTGGCCCTAACTTCATTTTACTTTAGTACACCGATGCAAGAAGAGGTTTATAAATTTCACGATTTTTACGAGTGCTCATCTCCTCCATGCCCAAGTACTTTAGGTTGTCTTGGCCTAGAACGATTTGCAATGAAGTCACTTTGCTTAAACTACATGGGAAGTGATGGCTCTAACGGAATTAATGCTCCAGAGCGTGGTGGTGTCTGGCTCTACTTTCACAATACGGGGCAACCATCACAGAATATGGGATCTAGTGCAATGGCCGAACAAGGCTATGATAGATTTAGCCAAGCAGGACTTTGCTCTAATGTTTCTAGTGTTCATTTAAGCTCAGGAGAAATGGCTTCTGCAATCGATGTTGGCGGCTCAAGTTCAGGTAACGATAATCAAAGCGGTAGTGCTAGTGGTGGCAACAGTGGACAGCTTATTTCTCAGGCCAGTAATCTTATAAATGAAAATCTCCAAAAGAATATTGAAAGCGAACAGGCCCTTATCGAAGAACATAAATCTCAACAAGAAGAAATTGAAGCTGCTGCAAAAGCAGTCATTCAATCTTGTCAGCAAACAACAGTTGAAGCTTGTCCCAATGCAGATGAATCTGCGATTAGTCGCTATTGCGATGATCCGGAAGGAGTCGCTCGAAGTGGATGTAAGTTTGGAGATGAGGCTTAATCAATAATGAAAAGAACTCTTAGTCTATTGATATTTCTATCTTACTTTAAGGCATATGCTTTAGATATGGGCTCAGAGCGTTTTTCAACTTTTATGGAAGGCTCATCCCCTTACTCAACTTTAGTCGATATGGGTAAGAACAATTCTATAACATCTAACCTTCCTTTTACTGATACTGAATATGTCAGTGCTATTTCTGATTTTCCCTTTCCAGAAGGAAGTGGTCAAAAATACGCTGTCGCTAATATGATGAATTTTCAAGGTAACTACAATTGGGCCGCAGCAAAAACAGACCCGAGGTCCAGCGCTTTCATCATGAATTCTATGGATAAGCTAAGTAGTGACCCCAATGCCGAAATGGAATTGGCCCAAGGACTTACGGCCAGTAAATTAGATGCTGCTCAAGCAGGAGAGATGGCCAATAAATATATTGCTTCAGAAATAATCACTCCCAATGTTGGCTATTACCAAACTTCAGATAATCAAGAATCGTTTGAGTCTGCCTATGATAATGTATTACTAGGTCAAGCTGAGGAGTCTCTTTTTAAAGGAGACGAAGCCTCTTCTCTTACCTATTTTAATTCAAAGATTGCTGACTTTAAAGAAAGCTCAGATAAGCAAAATAGCGCCGGCTCTTTTCAAAAGGACGGCCTACTAAGATCAAAGAAAACAGCAGAAACTTTTCGAGACTTTTTTCAACTAAAGTCCTCTATTTCTCAGCAAAACCTTTCTAATATGCCTACTCAGTCGAGTCTATTGAATAACTGTCAATCAAACTCTCCTAGTGGTGCCAATATAAATCGCATCTATGATGTCTCCATGCCCTCAGGTGAGGCCCAGTTTTATAACTTCCCTACGCCCCAATATAATTTTGATTTCTGTGAACAATATATTCACAATGAAAGTGCTTTTCTCATTCAAAATGAACCGGTGAGAAATCAACTTGAAACAATTATTCAAGACTCTGAAGAAATGGCAGAAGGACTTAACGAAATCTCCACAAAATTAAGCGACCAATCTCTTGAGGTTGATCAAATTGCCAATACTCTTTCTAATAGTCCTGCCTGGAAGACATTAAGTGAAAGAGCACAGGCCTATAGAGAATGTGCAGAAAAGAACTGTCTTGAAACGGCACAAAAAACACTGGGAAGTATGGTCACCTATCCTGGTTATGAACGTCATCAGTCTCAATCAAGAAAAGAAATCCAAGCCATTTTAAATAATATTAAACAAAGTGGATCCATGCCCGGAGATACATCAAACTTGATCCAAAAATACAGCTCTACTATAGCTGCTGTCTCCAGTCAGAATAAAAAAGGAAGAACTAAAAATACTCGTCGCCAAAACTCTCGCTCGACAAAACTTGGCCCCGAAGATGATGCCTCCTCAGCAGAATCAGGAATAGCTTCCCAATCACTCTCAGGGTTAAGTGATAGTTATAAAAAAAGAAGTTATACAGATTCTATTTATTATAGAGATGAACAAGGAACTCTAAGAGGTCCTAGTGGTAAACCTGTTCAAGGATACTATGGTACTAAAGATAAGAGTTTATTTGATATCATTAGCCGCCGCTATCTCATCCAAGTTCAAAAAGGCGACCTCTAACGCGACCCGACAATAAAAACGTGTTTTTTTATCATTTGTGATCATCTTTAAGTTGGCACTCTATTCATTCCTGTCTATAGTTTAGCCCATGCTCGAAATAGAAGCCCCATCGGCTAAGCGCTTCGCTGTAATAGATCTTGAAGCATCGTCTACAAAGCCGAATAACCGTATTATTGAAGTCGCTGTACTCATTTTTGAGGACAATGACACTACTATGTCTTTACTAGAGACTTACTCGACTCTTGTTAATCCAGAACTTGAAGTTCCCTCTGATATATTAGAACTTACGGGCATAACTAAAGAAGAACTCGAGACAGCTCCAAAGTTTTTTGAAATTTCAGAAGACCTAGAGATGCTTACTCGTGACTGTATACTCGTGGCCCACAATGTTGAATTTGATATTGAACTTCTACGATCAGAATTTGAAAAACTTGGTATTGCCTTTGATCGCAAAACAAAATGCACTCAACAATTGGCCAAGAAGCAATTTCCTGAATTTAAATCTTATGATCTCAAATCACTTTGTGAGTCCCTAGAAATAGAACTCTCTTTTAATCATAAGGCCATGGATGACGCCATTGCTTGTTCAGAACTCTTTGAAAAAACTTATTTCGAACAAAGAGGTAAAAAACCAGCACCTGGTCCATCCCTCACAAAACTACATAAGACCCATCCTGGACTTGATTTAGCCTTCTTGGCCAAACTTACTCCTTCTCCAGGTGTTGCTCACTTAAATACTGAAGGAGAAACTGTTTTCATAGAACGTTTTGAAAATATGAAAATAGACCTTCCTCGTTTTCTCATTCGCTTTGCTGAAAAATACGAAGACTCTGCAATAGATGAAATCCAAATTGCCTCTTATAAAGATTCTCTTATGGCGATGAGAGTAAAAGAAGAGCAAATAGAAAAAATAAAACCTCAATATAATGTAGAAGATAGAAATACTTCGTGGGGAGTGTTCCTTAAAGAGAATCCTTTTTCTCTTAGGGCCTTTCCTCTTTTTAAAGGAAGTGGAGATCTTCTCTATATTTCAATTAATAAAGACGATGCTCTTCATTGGATCAAACTCCAATTAGATGATATTGAAAAAGAAGAGTTCGCCTATATTGACCAACAAGACAAGAGACTCATTAGTCGCCTAAAAAAAGAAAGAGAAAAACAAATTCGCGCCAAGGTTAAGCCCTTTGCTCAGTATCCTCATGATCACTTTGTTGTCATGGGACCCGGAAGAGATGACGATGAACTTTCCTGTCACTTCTTTAACGGAGGCAAACTTTCAGGTCATGCTTTTGTTTCAGGACAGGCCGTTTTTGACTTAAATAGCACTCCTTCTTATGTAAAACCTGCAAAAGAGACGGGCATTTTAAAACACTATCTTCTTAGAGAGTTTCAAGACTGGAAAAACAGAACTCGAAAAGACCACTCTATTAAAGTTCTTAAATCCCTAAAAGCCGCAAATAGAGATAATCGTGAAGAGGCCAACGGCAATGTCTTCACTGATGAACCTAGACCTAACTTCAGAAAGAAGAAGAGTAAAAATAGCAAAAAGAAACATCACAGAAATAATAAGAATAACCAAAATAGAAAAAATACAAAACATTCCAACCAAGGAAGCTCAACGGCGAATGGCGACGCTGCCCCTGGGAAGAAAAAACATTTCTCTAAAAAGAAAAAGAATAACTTTCGAAAGAAAAATCGCCCTTCCGGCAACGGAAATGCAAATAGTAATGCAAATGGAAACCAACAAGCCAGCGGTAATAAATAATCACCATGTGGGAAACAATACTCTTATATAAAACCTATTTCTTCATGGCCTTAGGCCTACTTATTCCTCTACTAGGATATGCTGTATTCTTACAATGGGGACAGTTAAAAGATATGATCAAGGGTAAAGAAGACGAAAAGATCGCTGCTAAAAAGCGCTACGATGATCGACAGGCTGACCTAAGAGAGAGTTTACGAATCATTTCATTGGCAACCGTTCAAGGTCAATGCGAAATATCAGAAGCAAGCTTACGAGTGGCGAATCTCCTTCCTTTATATGATGACATTAATCACAAGCAAGACGAATTTAAGGCCATCTTTGATCTCTATGAAGATATCAAGCAGCTAAATTACAAAGAAGCGCGAAATGAACTCAATATCAATGAGCGCTTTGCTGAAGATAAAGTTCGTTTCGCTGCTGAAGACAAACATAAAGATGAAGTCATTAAAGTTTGTGAACGTATTTACGAACAAACAAGAGCGTAGAAATTATGCAAGAACAAAGTCCACAAGCACCACTTTCATGGGATGAGTACTTTATCCTTCAAGCGATGATTGCCAGCTTTAGATCTAAAGATCCTTCAACTAAAGTCGGCTCAGTCTTTGTTGATCAAAATAACCATCAAATTAGTATGGGCTACAATGGCTTCATTGCGGGAATTGATGAAGCTAAAGTTCCATGGACCAAAAGCGGTTCTTCTTTGGAAGATACAAAATATGGATACGTCGTTCATGCAGAAGCCAATGCTATCTTACATACAACAAGAAGCTTAGAAGGCTCACGTTGTTACGTAACTCTCTTTCCCTGTAATGAATGTGCAAAGCTAATCGCGAGTAAAAAAGTTTCTGAAATCATTTATCTCTCAGACAAGCATCAAGAAAGAGAGCATACCCGTGTGGCCAAGAAAATCTTTGATTTAACAGGAATTAAATATAGAAAGATCGACGTAACCGATCAGTTATTAAAAAAACTAGAAGATCATTTATTAAGCCTTGTGCATGACGCATAACGCGAGGCCAAATAGATACCACTCTCCTATTTCTAAGTAATCAATTTTTCATTTCTTCTTAAAGTTATCCACATTTTGGTCCTACCGTGCCCCTATATTACTTACAGATTCTGGCCGCGCCGTAAGCAAAGATTAGCCAAATCTTCGTGATAATCGGCATCTCAGCCGTTATCGTAATAAGTAAGACAGGTGACCGGCTGAACAGGATGTTCCTCCCACACACACACCACCTGCTCCCTTCGAAAAGAGGCTCGGCATCGAGGAATGGTGCCTCCCCAAAGCGAAGGAATAATGCATTTCCGTTCAAAGGAAAGATAGGAGGCATTTATGAAGATGGCAGTTGCAGTAGAAACTTATCAACACCCTGACCGCAGATCTGACTACAAGGTCTGGTTCCTAGAAATTAACCGCTTTCACGAAGTCGCTGGCATTGGAGTCATGACACGAGAAGAAATGGTAAAGAATATTTTTAGAGAATACCAAAAGTCAGGAAACTCTAACTGGAGGGCTTTTTGTAGAGATGCAGAAGCCTCTAAACCAATTGAAGTCTTTGATTTCATTGCTCAAAATACCTTTGAGAATACACACTTTGGAAATCTTCCAAGACTTCACGAGTTTCAAGAAACCTTAAACCAACTCGAATTTAATTTAGAGCTACGCGCAGTAGCTAGCTAGCTATGAATGAGAAGAGGGAGACAGGAGGTCTCCCTTTTTTATTGTCATACATCAACAGTATTATCCCTCTCTAATAGGGTTCCTCTCCCCTATTAATCATACTTAAATTGAGCCTTAATTAATTCAAATCAGTCCACATTCTAACTTTCCACAAACTGTTCAAACTCGTATAATCCAGAAGTTCTTCTAGGAAATACTAATGCTCATTTGTAACGCAAATATTCATTTCCCAAATATAAATCAACCAACAGCGAGGCACGCATGAAACCATTTATTTTAGTTTGTGATGGTATGGACAAAGACGTATTCAAAAGTCTACAAGACGTATCAGAATTTGAAGTTCACCCTGAACCAAAAAATTCTCAAGAAACCATTTCAGAGCTTCTCTCCAAAGCATCTGCTCTAGTCATCAGATCAGCTACAACTGTAACAGCTGATACTCTTGAAAAAGCTCCTAATCTTAAGCTCGTTATTCGCGCTGGAGAAGGTACAGATAATATTGATAAGAAAGCTTGTGAAGCTAAAGGTGTAAAAGTAGAAAACACTCCTGGCGCTAACAATAATTCAGCTGCCGAGCATGCTGTTGCTCTAATGATGACAACACTTCGTCATACGGCCAATGCCAATATGACTATGAAAAATGGTGGTTGGGACAAATCTAAATTTACTGGGCTTGAAATGACCAATAAGAAAGTGGGAATTGTAGGATTTGGTCGTATCGGACAAATCGTAGCGAAAAGACTTCAGGGCTTTGAGCCAGAAGTTCTCTTCTTTGACCCCTTCATTGAAACAAGTGAGCTTCCTTATGCTAAGAAAGCTGCAGACCTCAAAGAGATCTTTTCTACTTGTGACGTTATTTCTCTTCACACTCCTTTAATGGATAAAACAAAGGGAATGGTTAACGCTGAACTTCTCGGACTTATGAAAGAGAAAGCGGTTCTAGTCAATGCTTCACGTGGTGGAATTGTTGATGAAGCGGCCCTCGAAAAAGTTCTTAAAGAAAAGAAAATTTACGGAGCGGGATTTGATGTATTTGCAACAGAACCTCTTGAAGTAGACTCTCCTCTTCGAAAACTAGATAATATCGTACTCACTCCTCACCTTGGAGCAGGTACGGAAGAAGCTCAATTAAGAGTAGGACAAATGTCTGTTTCTCAATTGCAAGAATTCTTCATGAATAACAACGTTGTTAACGAGGTAAAAGCGTAATGCAATCATTGGCCATAATTGGCTCCCAATGGGGAGATGAAGGAAAAGGGAAAATAACGGATCTATTAGGACAGAAATGTGACTATGTCGTTCGTTATCAAGGGGGAAACAATGCTGGTCACACCATCATCGTTGAAGATCAAAAAATTGTTCTTCACCTCATCCCTTCAGGAATTCTTCATGACCACTGTACTTCAGTCGTTGGTCATGGGGTTGTTTTTTGTCCAAGAGCATTTAAAGAAGAGCTTGAAGAAGTAAGGGCCGGTGGAGTTAATATAACACCCGAGCGCTTAAAAATCTCTGAGAACTGCTCTGTCATTACGATTTATAACAAAATCCTTGATGCCCAAAGAGAGTCCCAAGGTCCAGTAAAAATTGGAACGACAGGAAAAGGAATTGGTCCAGCTTACGAAGATAAAACTTCAAGAAAAGGTTTAAAGCTTAAAGACCTTCTTGATAAAGATATCTTAGAACAAAAGCTTCGTGCCAATATGATTGAAAAGGAAATTCTTTTCAAACATCTCTATGATGTAGATTTTCCTTCTATTGAATCTGAAGTGGAAGAACTCTTTGAATTAGGAAAAATGATTGCTCCTTTTCTAGCTGATACATTTAGCATGATGGATAAGGCCGTAACCGAAAATAAGAAAATCTTATTTGAAGGCGCCCAAGGTGTTCTTCTTGATATTGATTACGGGACCTATCCCTTTGTTACTTCCTCATCAACTTCAGCTGCAGGTATCTACTCAGGAGCAGGTCTTCCGGGAAAATATGTTGAAGAAGTTCTTGGTATCACAAAGGCCTACACAACTCGCGTTGGAGAAGGACCTTTTCCAACAGAGATGTTCTGCGACCTAGGTGAAAAGATTCAAACGATAGGACAAGAGTTTGGAGCAACGACTGGTAGAAAAAGAAGATGTGGTTGGATTGATCTTCCTCTTCTTAAGTATTCAGTAAAAGCTTCTAGTATCACTTCTATTGCCCTTACAAAGGTTGATATTCTTTGCGGCCTTGAAGAATTGAAGGTTTGCGTTGGATATCACTATAAAGGTAAAGAAATAGATTGTGCTTATCCTGGAATTGACCTTACTCAAGTAGAGCCTATTCTAAAAGACATGAAGCCTTTTAACGATGACTTTACAGAAGATGAGTTCTCTCCAGAGCTTAAGGACTATATTAAAGTCATAGAAGATAATATTGGAGCAAGTGTTGGAATTCTAGCTTTTGGCCCAGAAAGATCTCAAATTAAATTTGTTAAAGAATACTTCTAAAAAAAAGATCATGGCCATCTCTTTCAAAGAGATGGCCGTCTAATTCTCATACACCCTTTGAATCATTTTCCTACATTATTTATTTTTTTCATTCTCGTGATAGTTTACTAAAAAACAAAAACACCCCTATCGACGGAGATATAAAATGAAAAAAATTATTCTTGCAGCTACAGTTCTTCTCACTATTCAATCATCTTTTGCAGTAGGTGCGGCGATTGCACTAACAGCTGATTCAGTTTGTGAGACATTTAATGGTCGTAATACTTGTGAAGCAGTTCTTCCGATTGGACCTCTTGGTGCTTCAACAACTTCTACTTTTGCTGGTGTAACAGCAGGACTAATCGTTCTTGCTGATGATGGATCTCTTATGATTGATACAGAAAGTGAAGCTGCTCAAATTCTTTGTGATAGCTCAGAAGTAGAATTAACTGATGTTGAGCTTCAAGTTCGTCAATCAATTGTTGCTACAGGTGGATGTCAATAATTCAGACATCTCGCTTATTTTAGCCCCGCTCTCCCGGGGCTATATTCTTTATTTTCAAAGACTTACGACTTTCAAAATAACCTGTCTATAATCATAACCCCCTTTGTACTTTCTTCAATTAAGTCTATTTCTACTCTCTTTTCCTTTAAAATTTAGAAAAATAAATCATCAAGGAAATACTGTGAAACGACTGACATTAGTCTCTCTATTTTTTGGAATCCTCTTCTCGACATTGGCCAACTCACCTATTCCTATTGAATTAATTCAAAACACTAAAAAAGTATCCCTTGTATTTGTGGGCTCTAAAGATGGAATTAGCGAATCAAGCTTCGGACATATTGCTCTTCGCTTCTCTCCCAACGACCAACTCAGTATTTTTGATACCAATATCCAATTTGTAGCAAAAATGGATGAACAAGAAAGTGCATTAAAAAAATATACAAAAGGCCTTGGTGTATTTGGAGATTATGCCTACGATGTAACCGTAGAAATTGAACCTTTTATCAATTACCAATTAACTAAAACGAAATTAGAAAAAAGAGATGTGTACGTCTACCCACTAGATCTCACTCAAGAGCAAATCTCGAACCTAGTAAATTATATTGAAAACTTTTTTTCTCAAGAAAACGCAGCCAAGTATCGCTTCTTCAACCGAAACTGTTCTTTCTTTGCAGCTGACGCTTTGGAAGTGGCAACCAATAGCGACTTCAAGGTAAAATCCCAACCATGGAGACTTGAAAATGAATTACGTAAGCATGATCTCATTTCACAAGTTGTTTTTCACCCAAGTATGTCTACTCTCAAAAATAATTTAGTCGAAGAACTCTTTAGCTCTAAATTAAATGAGAACTTATTGAAGATGACCTCGCAAAGAGACTTTCAAAAAAACATTTCCTCTGATGACGAAATTCAAAAGAAGCACGCCTATCTACAACTGCTCTCTCTAGCCTTTCATTCTCCTTATGTCGTACATGAATCAGAACTGAAAGAACTTGCCATAAGTTACTACACAAAATTATATGCAACAGAATCATCTAATGAGACTCTCTACTACAGGGCCCTTCTTAATAGTACAGATGATACTTCCTTAGTTCATACAACAACCACTTTAAGTTCAAACGAAGAACCTAGGTCACTTGGCCAATTCACTCATTCTCTCTACGTAACTAAGGACAGACCAACACTCAAAGTAAAGTGGCGTTCAGAACAAGGTTTTACTCATAAAAGACTTCACATCAATTTTCTAGATTATAGTGAATCAGATAATCAGATTTATTATAAAGGACAAAAAGTAGGCTCTGCTCTATTTAGTCGTAAAGAAGACTGGATTTCAGCGACTCATTTAAATTATTCGATTTCTTTAAAAGATAAGAAAATCAACACGATCTTTCATATGAGTTCAGCTCAGGCTTCAACTAAGAATGCTTCAATACTTGAGAATAGTGAATCGATTTTGGCCATTAACAATATGACTGACTTTGATAAAGGCTATGCAGGCGCTTGTTATGCTATGGTAAAAATTCAAAAAGCCCTTCTTGATCGTGCTCGTTTTGCTCCAGAGCAAAGCATTCATCAATCCATTGATAAAATTAAGGTCATCGATCAAGTCTATCGCGGTCAATATGTTGTCATTCCTGGCTTTGCTAATATTAATGAATTTAGCGCAAGTATTGATAAGGAAGAGCTTAAAGAATATCTTGTAAAAATTGAGCACGAAATAAATGGTAATGCCATTCAAAGTTTTAAAGAGGGACTTTTTGAAAGACAGAAGGTGGATAGAAAAGGAATTAAGAACCTTCAATCCCTTCTCCATTCTGGTCACCTCACTGAGCTGATTATTGGTATGACTCAAAAAGGATCAAAACGATATGAGCCTGTTTCTCACGTTGTCCTTGCCACGGATATAGAAGAAAACACGGAGCGTGGAGGTTGGAATATCAGAGTCTATGATCCTAACCTTGGCTTCTACAGCGCTTATATGGGAACTGATTATAAAATGGAGCTATCGAAGTTCTATCGAAAAGATCTCGACTACCATGGCGTTTTAAATGTGATTAATCGCGACGAGATAGATATTGAACTTGGAATTCGTAGCCTACAATTGGATGATGAGAAATTACAAAAGAGGACTTCTAGAGGAGCTCCCCTCTTTTATAATCCACTCAAGTATATTCAGTAATTAATTTAAGATTTCGCCACGTAGTCTTCCTCCCTCAAAATCATTGAGGAAGACATGACGTATTTGATTTTTTAAATCGGCCTTAGATTTCACCCAAACTCGAACATAATTCTTAGTATAGCCTTCCCAGAACCCTTGATCGTTTTGGCGCTCAAAGAGAACTTCATTGGAGCTTCCCACTTGATCTTCAGCAAAGAGAGAAAGTTTGGCCTCACCAAACATTTTCAAAGAGCGTACTCTTTCTTTTTTCACACCATGTTGAATATGATTATCCATTCGCGCAGCAATCGTATTCTTTCGACTTGAATAGGGAAATACATGAAAATGAGTAATCGGAAGCTCTTTTAAAAGATTATATGTATTATCAAATTGCTCTTGAGTTTCCCCAGGAAAGCCACAAATAATATCGGCACCAATTCCCGCATTAGGAAAACGAGTGATCACTTTATTAATAATCTCTTTATATTGATCAACACTATAGCGACGTCGCATAAGAGTTAAAATATCATCATCTCCACTTTGCATGGGAATATGAAAGTGATCCATAAATTTAGGAGAACTCGCAAATACATCAAGAAGCTCATCAGTAATCGTATTAGGCTCAACACTAGAAAGTCTTAATCTCTCAAGGCCTTCAAGTTCCAGTAACTGAGAAACGAGATCCGTTAGGCGCTCTCCAGAATTAACTTCATATTCACCAATATTGACTCCGGTGAGAACGATTTCTTTAAAGCCTTGATCAATTACTTTCTTTGCATTTTCAATGGCCGAGGCGACGGGAAGTGCCCGACTGCGACCACGGGCTTGGGGAATAATGCAAAATGAGCAAACATAATTACATCCATCCTGAATCTTCAAGAAAGCGCGAGTATGACCCTCTGCTTCTGAAGTGGCCCCTCCATAAAAAGAAGCCGTTTTATCGATATGAACCGTTTGATCGCTATCTTCGTCCAAATAATCAAAAACTTTGTATTTTTCCGAAGTCCCTAGAACAAGATCGACTCCTGTCATCTTTGAGATGCGCTCAGAGTCCATTTGAGCGTAGCAACCAGCTACGACAACTTTCCCCTCGGGAGAGCTCTTATAGGCCTTTCTAATCAAATTACGGCAGCTAGAATCAGCTCCATCCGTTACGGTACAAGTATTGATGAAAGTTACATCAGAGGCCGTACCAAAATCGACAACTTCATAGCCTCGCTCAAGGAAGCCTTGAGCGATTGAGCCCGTTTCTGAAAAATTCAGACGACAGCCCAAAGTATGAAAAGATACCTTCTTTTTATTGAGTTTATTTTCTATGCCAGCGTCAGCTGAGCTTGATCTATCGGTCATATCACCTGTTCAAACGATTACATGGTTTTTTGAGATAGCGCAGATTAACGAATTTCGATCTTCAACACAACCTTCTTAAATTAGATGTGAAAAAAATAGCTAATATACTATTTTTGTAATTGACAAATATCCCGAGAAACATTAATTTCTATCTCACGTTTTAAAGATGTCGGTCCTGTAGCTCAGTTGGTTAGAGCATCTCCCTTTTAAGGAGAGGGTCCTGTGTTCGAGTCACAGCGGGATCACCACTTTAAACGTAACCTGGTAACCATCTCCTATGGGTGTAATTACTGGATTTGCTTTTTAGCTCAAAATTTGAATTGAAAAGCAAATCCAAAAAATGCTCCCATCGTCTAGTCTGGTCTAGGACACCGCCTTTTCACGGCGGTAACAGGGGTTCGAATCCCCTTGGGAGTACCAAGTTTATAAAGAGCCTTTCTTCGGAAAGGCTTTTTTTTTGCCTAAAACTTCAGCTCCAAACTTCAGCCCTCAAATTCTCCCTTTATTTGTAAATATATTCACAAATACAACAATTCAGTTAGAGGAGACTTCTTGGTATTTTGTCTACACTAAGGTTAGATTCAATAAATTGATCATTCTTAGGGAGGAATTTAGTGCTCGCCATTGTATCGCTCATCATAATATTGGCGCTTTCCATTACTGTAACTAAAGTTGCGACGATTATTCTTAAGCACACTGGTCTCTCAGAACAGTCTGCTCGTTTTCAAGCACGATCCGCTTTTACTGGAGTGGGATTTACTACCAAAGAAAGTGAAAAAGTTGTAAACCATCCCGTTAGACGTAAAACTCTCATGGTTCTCATGCTCTTAGGAAATATGGGTATTGTGACCTCGATGTCCTCTCTTCTGATTGCCTTTGTAGGTCAACAGCAAGACTTTGGGCCTTCCTGGCTCAAAGTATTTTTAATTATGTCTGGAATGGTTGCTATCTGGATTATGGCCTCAAGTACCATTGTTGAAAAATCACTTTCTCTTTTAGTTGAAAAAGTTCTTAAAAATTATTCATCTTTAGAAATTAAAGACTATGCCAGCCTACTTCATCTTCAGGGTAATTACAGAATTTCAGAACAGGCCGTCACAAAAGAAATGTGGATTTGTGATAAGCAGTTAAAAGAAATCAAGCTTTGGAAAGAAGGTATTCTACTCTTAGGAATCAAACGTTTAAATGGAGACTTTATTGGTGCTCCGATGGTGGCCAATCAGATTGAAGCTGGTGATGAACTTATTCTCTATGGCCATTTAGATAAACTAAGGCAACTGGCCGAAAGAGAGTATGGTATAGCTGGAGACTTCGCCCACAAAAAAGCAGCTCTTGAACGTAAGAAAGAAATAAAAGAGCTCAAACAAAGTGAGTCAACAACTTCTCAATCTAAATCTCAAAATAAAGAAGATAAATAGATCTATTTAAATATATCTGTTCTTAGCTTCACGGAATCACCAATCCAAAAGGCATGTTCCGTGTGATCAAGATAATCATTACCCGTATCAGGATGACAAAATACAGTAAGGCCTTGATGATTGAGAACAAGCCAATTAAAAGAATCTGCAAACTTCTCTACTGACACACTTATTTGAACACTCCACATAGGATGTGGACCGACAGCTTTTTCGTGAAAAGTATGATACTGAACTCCATGTAAGTGGTGAAGCTTCTTTGCTACTTCCTTTGCAACTTCAAGAGTCGTTTCATCGTAGTATAAATGAAAATGATAGTTTAGAATATTTAAAGACACCGGATTCTCCTTACTAAAGGAATAACCAACAGGGACACATATGTCATCTTTTAAAGATTATACAGGCCATATCCTCTTCCTACTTTTTCTTTGTGCCTGCAGCACACCAACATCTCTTATAGGACCTGATGGTACGCCTCACTTCATTGTGAAATGCGGTCATATAGAACAATGTTATAGAGAAGCGAGAAAGTTATGTGAAGGAAATTACGAGATCGTGAATACGACGACTTCAACGGATGTTTTCAATCGCCAATCCACGATTACTCAAGACTTATTAATTAAGTGTGAAAACACAAATCTTGGTCAACAAGCTCGATAAAAAAAGAAAAAAAAGAAAAGCTAAACACACATTAAATATGTGCTTAGCTTAAGTCATTATACTTCTAAGATAGCTTTAATAAGCTCTTCTTTATCCATTGTACTTCGCCCATCAATTTCTAATTCCTGGGCCATGGTATACAGTTCTCTCTTCGTTTTAGAATCCAATGCCTTATGGGCCAATACATAACCCTTACTCTCTGCTGTTTTTACTGTAGAAGAGATTCTTTCAGATAACATTTCTGAGGCTTCATTGGCCATATCTTTGATTAGTGATCCCATCTCTGTGATTCGAGTTTGCACAGGACGATCACTTTTTAGAAGTAAGTATTCGATTCTCTTACCTTGATGAATAAAGTAGTTCATATTTCTATCCATGATTTCCTCCTTAGGAAGTTGATTTCATAATCAGTCTCCCTTTTTCATCGATTAAAATCCTTAAGTAATTTAATAAACTTTGTGAATATAGATACACAAACGGACTAACTCATTTCTTGTAGTTTTTTACACAATTACTCCATATGCCATTGAATCTTTATATGAGTTCAGTTGAGAGAATAAGATAGTTCAATTGAAAGCCTTTCTCGTAAAGGATTGAACTCATTAACTAACACATGGAGGATATTTTGATTACTGTAAATTTAGATAATAGAGACCTAACCCTTAACAATAAAGTTCTCAGAAAAAACGGACAAATACCTGGAGTCATTAGTTTTTCAAATGCTTACTCGGTACCTGTGCAACTATCAGAGCAAGAAGTAAGAAGACTTTCTTCACTCAGAAATGATGTGATTAAACTCAATGGACTTAAATTGAAATCTAAGCAGGCCGTGCTTGTTGGAGTTCAAACGGATCCTGTAAAACAAGACCCAATCCACTTTACTCTGCAAGCATTAGACGGTGGAGCTAGTAAAAACAAACTGATTAGACCTGTAATGATCCAAGCAGAAGGATCTCCTGATTGGATAAAGCCATATCACTCTATTCAGATCCCACTAGATACCATTCATGTGGAAGGAGACCTTAGGAAAATTCCTAACGTCATTACTATTGATCTAAGTGAACTGAAAGAGGGAGAAACTCTTCATGGAAGTGATATTAAAGTTCCAAAAGGGATTAAAGTTATCTCGGAAGATCTTGAAAAGGCTTATGTAACCGTAATGGCCAATAACCTTGAGCTTGAATCAGACACGCAACAAGAAACAGTTCCAGTTGAGTCAGATATGGACGAAGCGAATCAAGAGCCGATTACGACTTCAGCATAGTTCATTTAATAAATTAGTTATAAATAGAGGTCCTGAAAACGGACCTCTTTTTTTTATACATATAGTTCAGAAGATACTTTTTTCTTTCTTTGAACTCTTTTTGCTTTGACTTCGTTATGATTAACTTTGGCCGCTTTAATTAAAATTCGCTGTTGGGAGACTTCATCTTCTAACTCTTTAATTCTGTCCTTACTTAAATCAAGTTCCTTTTCTAATTCAAATATACTTTGATGAATCTTTTTAATCGATTCTTTATCTGGAATATTTAATTGCTTTAAAACAACTTCAACGGCTTTTCCTAAATTCTTTTGCCACCATAAAGAAGAATTCATTCCCATCGATGAAAACTGGAGAAAAGAATCATCTTTAACCATACGATTTAGACTCTTCTCTGTTAACTCTAAACTAGAATCCCATATTTTCTTTTGCAATTTAATTATCATATTTACCTCTCGTTAATGTGCTATTTCTTGAATCTTATATGAATCCCTATTCTCCAAGGCCCATTCATTAAGATTCTTCATTAATATTTCTCTATATTTATCACTAATGACACAACCGATATGTCCACCACCGAGGGCCACTTCTTTATAATCTGAACTTGAAATATGATGGCGTAAATCTCTAACACTTTCTGGAGGGACGATAGAATCGTTCGACGCAAAAATATTAACAACGGAACAGTTAATGTTTTCTAAATCTACTTTAGTTCCATCGAGAATATATTCATTTTTAATTAATAAATTATCAATATAGAAGTCTCGTATAAAATTCTCATAAGCCTTTCCGGGAAAAGGAACACCATCTTTAAGCCATTTTTCAATAGCATAGTATTTCTTTATAAAGGCATCATCCCATGATAATGAGAGTAAATTTTTCTTTTTCTTCACCTCGCCCATGGGATGAATCATTTTAAAGGATTTATCAAGAAAATCTTCTTTGATATTGCCCCATACATCTACCATTTGAGAGAGATCAACTTGGCTTAAGTTGGCCCAAGTACCAAGAATCCCCTTCACTTTAAAATCGATAGGAGTGGTTAATAATGCAAGAGATTCTATTTTATGGGAATGAAGAGCCGTATAAATGGTAGCGAATGTGCCACCTACGCATTGACCAAATAATTTAATTTTCTCTTTATTGCTATCTCTTCTAACCTCGTCAACGGCCCAATTAAGCCATCCGAGAATATGATCTTCAATGTCGGCAAATTGATCCTGTACACGAGGAACACCCCAGTCGATCAAATAGACCTGAATACCTTTTTCTAATAAACCTTGAACCACAGAGCATCCATTATAGAGGTCTAGAATATAATAACGATTAATCAGTGAAGGTGTTAACAATACAGCCTGATCAGTTTGTTCTATCCCAGGCATGGGATTAAAATATAAAAGACGACAACGCCCTCGACTCCCCTTCACCCAATAAGGAGAAGGAGCCACCTCTTCATCTATAAAATTACCAAAGAGGCGGCATAAATTTACGGCCCGTTTGGTATTCTTTTTTATATCTTTAAAAGTTTTGTCCAGAGCATTTGTCATCAAAACTACTTACTTTGCTGCTTTAAGTGGCGTTTTAGTTTCATAAGACTTTGAATAGGTTTGAACCATGTCATCCCACATATTCTTGGCCGTCTCAGTTGATTTCATCCATTCTGACCAAAGTGTTTTTTGAGTCTTAAGTCCAAGTTCAACTAACTCACGAGTTTGTCCAAAGCTAGTCTCCATTGCCTTAGTCGCCTCATTAGTTAATTTCGTTGAAGATTCGTTCATTTGCTCATAAGAGCGCTTAACCATATTACCGATTTCACCAGTAATCTCATTGATATGTTCCATGACAACCTCCTTATCAGTCACAATTCATGTGAGATTATTTTAACTAAATATTTTTAACTTGCATCTCTTTTTTATACTTTTGTATAATAAATATAGCCATTACGTATAATTTCAACTTTTTAAAAAGGTGATTATTTTGCTCGGGAAAATACAAGGAAAACTGATTGAAAGAATTGAAGAGATTGATATCGATAGACCGGGATTTAAACTCACACTCAATGTTCATTCAACCTTTGGAGAGCATAACCATTCTTACGATCATGAAGGAACAATTGTCGTTCTTCCTGGATTAGATGACAGTGTTTTTCAATATGAAAAAGCTTTTCACTACTTTAGAAAATATAATCCCAAATGGTCTATTCTTGGAGTCGACTTGCGAGGCCAAGGAAAAACCCGTGATGACGAAGGTAGTATTTATTCAACTAAAATCACTATCGATGAACAGGCCCAAATACTCGAAAAGATTCTTGAGAAAAATAAGTTAAACTCAGTTTTTATTGTAGGCCTTTCCTATGGTGGAGGAATAGCCCTTCATTACACTGGTCAGTACCCTCTTAAAGTATTAGGTTTAGGGCTGATTGCTCCTTACGTAACCAACTTTAAAGCATATAAACCAGGGCTCACGGGTCTTTATTATGGACTGAGTTCTTACAATCCTTTGTATAAATCTCTTTCTCGCTTTGGGTTACCCCCATACTTCCTTGGAGCAAAAATAAAGGGTCGACTTAATGATCAAACGAATTGGACCCATCAAAGAATGAGTGCGCTAACAAAACTAACCTTGGGTATTCTAGATCTCAACACAGATAAATCTTTAGATAAAATTAAATCCCTTCCTATTGGAATTCACTTACTCACAGCATGCCAAGATACAGTTGTTCCTATTGCGGCCCATAGACATTTTTATAATCGCATTCCAAAAAATATTACTAAGTCATTTTCTCTTGAAGATGGTATCGGTCACAGAGTGCTACAACAACATCCCAAGCAGGCTTCTCTATGGATACATCGTCTATTACTTGACTACACCGCTTAAGAAAGACTTTCCCTTATTCGTAACCTCTCCTACTTGCCTATAAAATAGACTTAAGAGAGGTTTCTATGAATCAATTATTTATCACCCTATTATTATTTTCTATAACCAATACTTTTGCTGCTCCTAACTGGAAAGAGATTGAAAAAAATCTTAAAAAAGTCGGAGGAAACACGAAGGCGCTTAGTCATATTCAATGCTTTGTTCAGAATAATTACAATAAACCGATCTCCCTAAAGGAGCCTGATCAAGAAAGCTCAATCAATCGTTGTTACGCTCAGGAATCCTTAAGTCTTAATAACACTCATCACCTTCTACTCATTGACTATACTCTACCAGGAACTAAACGTAGATTATTTCTGATCAACACTTTAAGTAATAAAGTTCTATCTCTTGGAGTTGCCCATGGGCGCTATAATTCTGGCTATGTAAGATTCTTTACTCGGCATAATAAAAACTCATTGAAGTGGGCAAAGTATTTCTCTAATGAAAAAGGCTCCAATGCTCCTAGTTCAGGATTTTTCTTTGCTGGTCAGGAATATAATGGAAAGTTTGGAAGAAGCTTAATCCTACACGGACTTGAGCCTGGAATTAATGATAATGCCTGTGAAAGGGCGGTAGTCATTCATAAGCAATGGGCAGTATCCAAAAGGCGTGCCTACGCCATGTCTAGTGGATGCCCGATGGTCAATCCTAGTTATATCGATGAGATAATTGAGAAAACAAAAGGAATTCAAGAAGGTATAAAGATTAAGGAAGCTGGCTCACTCGTATTTATATATGGCCCCAGAGAAAAAGACTGGGACCATGGTCAATGCATGATCTAGATTTTACTTTTTAAGATAATATCTACTCGACGATTCATTTTTCTCCCTTCAGATGTTTTGTTAACCGCAACAGGGTTATCAAAACTGTCTGCTTCTATCGAAAAATTTGTATCGTCTACTTTCTTCTTAAGATAGCGAACTACTTCTTGAGCTCTTTTTTGAGATAGATCCTTATTAAACTTATCTGGACCAGTAGAATCCGTATGTCCTACGACAACTACTTTCTTACTATCTACGTTCTTTAATACACTTTCGACCTTATTGAGAGACTTCTTACTCTGTTGATTAAGAGCACTCTTACCCACTTTAAAATTCATTTCTTTTAAGCGAATTACGATATCAGATCCTTTACGATAAACATCGGCCTCCTCTTTGGAAAAAGCATTTTGAACTTCTTTATACTCTTCCTCGGCGATCATTTTATCTTTGGCCGTCATCAAGGCCATATTCTGATAGAAGACTTCATTATCTAATGATTTAATTTGACCATATTGATAAGTCACTTGCGTTCTTAAAGCATCAACACGACCATCTAATGAGTCAATTTTCTTATCTTTCTCATAGAGTTTCATGGCGACAGATTCTGTGATGTCTCCTTTATTTTGAGCAACGATCCCCATCAGATCACTTAATATAATCGACTCTCTAGTCGCTTCAATGACTTCATCTTCGTATCCATCTCTATTGGTTGGCGAGTTTTTAATACTATTTTGCGCTAATTCGATGGCCTTCCATGTTTTTTCTTGCTGTTCAGGAACTTTAAATCGTGCTCCTTGATCAATCGACTTATTATAAACTTTTTTAACTTGTCCTAACTCTCTCTCTTTTAAACTCTTTGTTCTTAGATCGAGATATTCTTTTTGAACAGCGACAAAGCTATCTTCATCAGCACTCTCCATCTTATCTCCAACCACACTTCTGAAGTGATCATCGATATCATCAAGTTCACTCTTTAACTCTTTTGTTTGGAGTGCTCCATACTCAAGTGCTGAACGACGAGATTCTAAAATAGGTTTGTAAAATTCTTTCTTTCTATTGGCCTCTTCTAATGACTTTTCAAAATAGGCCATTGAATATTCTATATTCTCGCGAATTTCTTTTACTTCCTCATTATCAATATCTTCATCTTTCATCATCTCAGCTGCTTCATAGTAATGATCAGCACCTTCACTAAAGTATTTTGGAGAAAGTACATCAGCTTGATTAATCCTTGCTCTCTTATATTGGATAGAACTCATTTCGATAAGCTCACTAGGACTTAAATTCTCTGCGAGTTCTTTCCTCTGTATATCATGCGCGCAACCTGTGAATAGAATCGCTGCAATTGAAAATGGATAAACAATACCTTTCTTTTTTAGAATATTCATAATATCTCTCCTTCAAGAATCGTTATATTTCTAATACTAAAGTGCATTCGGATTAATTGAATCTGGCCTTCGTCAATTTTATGTGTTGAAATTTACAAATATAAAAGGAGAGCAAAATGAATCAGATCGTCACTATCAAAGACAACCATAGTAAGCTATTCGGCTATATATTCTGGTTATTTGGGTTTATAGGAGCTCATCGCTTCTTCTATGGAAAAAAAGTAAGTGGAACTATTTATTTCTTCACTTTTGGACTTATTGGAGTCGGATGGCTAATTGATCTTTTCTTAATACCAAGTATGGATGATCAATCAGATATCAAATATACCAGTGGAGATATTGATTATAATATTGCATGGGTTCTTCTTACTTTTCTTGGAGTATTTGGTATTCATCAATTCTATATGGGAAAAATACTATGGGGTTTTCTCTATTTAATTACTGCTGGCTTCTTTGGATTTGGGATTCTCTACGACTTCTGGATGTTAAATGAGCAAATTAGTGAACAAAATAAAATGATGAGAGCAAGAAGAGCTACTTCAATTTAGAATCAAATCTTTTTATAAAAGTACATTTTTTACAAAGGTCTTCTACAAGCTCTCCTCTTTCAAAACCATTCTTAATAGCGACGGCCCTTGTGCCGTCGATAATATCACCTAAATCATTTTCAAAAACATTTCCCAAATTAATTAAAGCTTCTTTATCTAAGCAACAAGGAACAACTGTCCCATCAGCATGAATACCAAAGTGATTACGCATTCCTTGACAAGTCCCCTTGTCAGAACGAATAGGAAAATGAGGTGAAGGCCATTCAAAGCGTGAATCGAAGTGTAGATATAGCCTTTTGTCAGTATAGACTTTCTTACTTTTACGATGAGATACATCGACCTCTCGATTCAAACCAGTCCATTTCATTTTAGTTTCTAAATAATTAATCAATTCACTATTTTGCTTAAAGCTCTCATCCCCAAAGTTCCACATTCTGAAATTAATATAAACCTCAGGTCTTTGGGTAAAACATTTCTGCGTGAATTCAATAATGGGATCAAGATAATCAGAAAGCGGCCGATCGGGAAAATTATCTTTAAAGGCCTGAAGAGAGAAATTAATTTGTCGTAAGCAATCCTGCTCTAATAAAAGAGTCCCTAGTTTTTTAATAAGAAGCCCATTTGTCGTAATTTGGACTTTACCTGAGGCCTTCGAAGTTAAATTTAAAATTTCTTTAATTTTGGGATGGGCCAAGGGCTCTCCCATTAAATGAAGACAAATATCATCTGTTAAGGGTACGAGCTGATCAACAATCTTTTGATATTGATCTATGGCCATTATTTCTTTAGGTCGTTCTACGATGGGACAAAATGAGCATTGAACATTGCATATATTAGATATTTCTACATGAACGCGCTTAAATCTCTTCGTCACGATTTATCCATGCTATTTCTAGCTACTTCTTAACTTTATCGTTAATACTCTTTTCATATTTGGCTATTTCTTCAGGACTTAGCGTACCAGGAGTAATTGTTCTTAATGAACTACGGGAAGTCTTCATTTGCTCGCAAGAATGAATTCCACCGTCTGGATCGACAGGAACATTCTTGCGCCCATCTTTCATCCAAGTAATGTCTTTTAAACAAAATTTACATTTGGCCATAACTCATCCTCTTCAATATTGCATATCAAGCATTGTACCTTCGAAAATAGGAAATAACATCTAATGGGAAGTTTTAACAAGATTTAAAAGATTTAAAAGATTAAATAAGACAAAAAAAAACCCGCATGATGCGGGTCAGGAAGATTAATTGGCCATCTTGCTATGCAAGTATTTTCTATGTTCAATATTTCTCACACCTGAAGCAAAGAATACATTCACTTCTTTTTCATTCAGAACTTCTTCAACAAATCCTACACCAAAGTCAGGATGATTAATGAAATCTAATCTAAAATACTCTACATCTTCATCATAAACTCTTGGGTTAATGGAAGGGATATCGATAAGGCTCTGTAGGTGAGCTATCTTTTCAGCTACGTTATCGAAAGAAATTGAGTTGATCATAAAACCTCCATAGTTTTAAACGCAAAGCATCCTTTTCTTTCTTAAGCTGAGCGTGAAGAACTGAAGCTCAAATTATTTTGTTAATGTGCTCTGTATAATAGAATGATTAGCACGTGTCAGAAAAGGGAATACCTTAAATTAAATTTACTGTAGCACAGACGTTCGTCTTGTCCAAGTGAATACGGCCGTTAAATCCTTACTTCTGTCTAAGTTGCGGCTAGATCTACTTAATATCATACACTTAGAATAACATACTTTTATACAACAGTATAAATTTATAGTTAGCATTTTATTGAGTTTGATATAAGAAAGTGCCTTTGATAGACACTTCCCCAGAATACACTATATTTTATTGATGTCAGGAATCTTTCCTGTAAGTGAATTTAGGAATGAATAGATGGCCTCAACCTCTGATTCTTTGAGATCTGTTCCTAATTGATGAAGTCCCATTAGAGAGATGGCTTTCTTCAAATCAACAATGCTTCCGTCATGAAAATAAGGCGCTGTCTTCGCCACATTTCTTAAACTAGGAACCTTGAAAAAGAACTTATCGTCCTCTTCTTTTGTTACAGCAAAGCGTCCTAAATCTTTAGTCTCATAGGGAACCACTGCACCAAGCATTTGATAGCTTCCGCCACCAATACCAACTCCATCATGACAACTCACACAACCAACTTCAACAAAGAGCCTTAATCCTTCCTTCTCATCATCACTAAGCGCATCTCTTTTACCTTTTAAGTAGTGATCAAAGCGACTCGGGGTCAATAAGTTCATTTCAAATAAAGCGATGGCCTCTGCCATATTATTGAAGCTAATCGCCTGCGAAGCTTTGTCTTTGGGAAAAGCGGCTTTAAACATATCAGCGTAGTCATCAATGGACTTGAGTCTTTGAATAACCACAGTTTCATCTGGCATCGCCATCTCAACTGGATTGAGAACCGGTCCCATGGCCTGCTCTTTCAAGTCTTTTGCACGACCATCCCAGAACTGAGCTATATGTAATCCAGAATTATAAACAGAGGGTGAATTTCTATTTCCTAACTGCTTCAAATGCCCTGGGCTAGTGGGTTCATTATCAACTCCGTAGTTATCTAATAAATGACAGCTGTTGCAACTGATATCACCAGCTATGGAGAGCTGTGTTTCAAAATAAAGCTTCTTACCTAATTTTGCTCTTGAGGCCATAATTGGAGAGCTAATATCCACAAGCCTTTCAGGAAGAGGCTGAAAGTAGGTTTTTACTTCTTCATAGTCTACTTTTGCAAAATTTTGAACACTGCGATCAATTTTACTCTTGGTACAAGAACCTAAGATAATGACTGCAAATAATAAAAGTGTACTTTTCATACTAACTCCCTGAAAATCCTAGAGAAATATTACTTAATGAATATATTCTTATATTTATAGAAATCCTGTTGTTTGAAAATAACGAAGCTTTTTCCATAGTTCTTTCCTTGGTCAAAGTGTGACAAAATAGACGTTACGCAATGGAGGAAAAAACAATGCCTGTAGTAGAATCAAAGTTCCCAGTTAGTAGTTTTCTCAATAACGGACATCTTCAAACTATTTATCCCTATTTCTTTAGAAAGACTCCTCTTGTTAGCCTCTCTAGAAATAGAATAGACCTAAAAGATGGCGATTTCATTGATGTAGATCATCTCTCTCAAAAATCTGATGAATTAGTTGTTCTCTCCCACGGTCTGGAGGGAAGTTCCAGTACCAATTATATTCGAGGCATGGCCAAGCACCTCGGAGAGAATAATCACTACGACATCATTGCTTGGAATATGAGAAGTTGTTCTGGAGAATTAAATAGAAAAGATCTCTTCTATCATGCTGCCTCCTGTGGCGATCTTAACTCCGTCCTAGAGTATGCTCTATCCAAACACCCTTATAAAAAAATTCATCTTATAGGCTTTAGTCTTGGTGGAAACTTAACTGCTTTTTACGCCGGACAATTTGGCAATCAAGTTATTTCTCAGGTTTGCTCTGCGACTATTTTTTCTAGCCCTATTCATCTCGAATCAAGTATCAATAAGCTTCACAATAGTCAGATTGGAAACTTTTATTCAGAGAGCTTCCTCACAACAATGAGAAAGAAAGCATTAGAGAAACAAAGATTGGGCATACTTGATATTGATCCTCAAAGAATTCGAGCATGTAAGAGCTTTATCGACTTTGATAATCTCATTACAGCTCCGCTCTCTGGATTTAAAGATGCAAAAGAATATTATGACGAAGCTAGTGCTATCAATGTCATTCATAAAATTAAAATACCCACTCTTTTCGTACAATCCAAAGATGATCCTTTCTTAACGAAGCAGTGCTTTCCTCTAAGACAGGCCAAAGCAAATAAGAATCTCTTCTTAGAAATTACACAAACGGGTGGTCACGTGGGCTTCATGTATTATAACAAAGGTCTATCTTTCTGGGCTGAAGATCGCTCCATTGAGTTTTTAAAAGAAGTTGCCTAGAATTAAATTATCTATTTAGGTCAGGGGAGCTTACCCATTTATAAGCTGAGAGGTGTTTTATACACGACCCTATGAACTTGAAAGCGTTAAGGCGCTCGTAAGGAGAAACCTTGAATTCTAATATTAATATTAGTGAAGAAGTCATTCTCTTTGACTGGATCATTTTCACCCTTATTCTTTTCATCACGTTCACATTCGTTTTTATTGGTAACTACCGACAAAAAAAACAAAGTAAAGATAAGCCCACCCTCATTGACCATCTCGTGATGGGACGTCAACTGACTCTCCCCTTATTCGTAGGAACTCTTGTTGCGACTTGGTATGGAGGAATCTTTGGGGTTACTCAAATTGCTTTTGAAAAAGGTATATTTAATCTTATTACTCAAGGTGGTTTTTGGTATCTCTCTTATCTTATTTTTGCTTTTTTTCTTGTTGATAAGGTCAGTCGCTATGAGGCCCTCACACTACCTGATCTTATCGGTAAAATGTTTGGACCAAAGTCTTCCAAAGTCGCCTCTCTCTTTAATTTCTTCAACGTTCTGCCTATTGCCTACACCATAGGAATAGGGATTTTCATTCAATCTCTTTCTGGCTGGTCATTAAATATATCGATGCTTACAGGACTTGTCGTTGTATTGAGCTACTCCCTAAAAGGTGGACTAAGATCTGTCGTTCTCTCAGATATGATTCAGTTCTATACTATGTGTACTGGAGTATTTGCTGTTCTTGCCTTTTCTATTTTTAAATTTGGAGGACTTAGCTTTCTTCAAGAAAAACTTCCCGATCACTATTTTTCACTCACTTCAGATGTGGGAATACTGCCAACCTTAGTTTGGGGTTTTATTGCTCTTAGCACTCTTGTTGATCCTAACTTCTATCAAAGATGCTTTGCTGCTCATTCTCCAAAAGTAGCGAAAAAAGGTATTATCATCTCTACCCTTATTTGGTTTTGCTTTGATATATGCACAACATTCGGGGCCATGTATGCAAGGGCGGTTATTCCAGATGCACAGTCCTCACAAGGCTATCTCATCTACGCTCTTCAACTTCTTCCTCACGGTATGAAGGGCTTTTTTCTTGCTGCTATTTTGGCCACTATACTCTCCACTCTAGATAGTTATCTATTTTTGGCCGGCGCAACCCTAAGCTTTGACCTTAATCACGAGGCCACTAAAAAGCGCCCCTATCTGCACGCTCTTGGTATCATCTCTGTGGCCATCATTAGCATTGTTATGGCCAATCTCTTTTCTGGAAATATCAAATTGGTATGGAAGACACTAGGCAGCTATTCTGCAGGGTGCTTCCTATTTCCTGTTCTCTATGGACATTTTAGTAAGCGAAGAATCGCTGACAATACCTTTGTCGGAGCGTGCTTAACGGGGGTCGTCACTATGACAATATGGGGCCTCATTAACCGCTCGGGAATATGGGCACAGATAGACTCCCTGTATATCGGCGTCTTAGCAACTTCCCTTTTTCTCTTTATCTCGGGATTCTTTCACACACAGCACAAATCAATCGCGCATAAATCATAATTACCTTAGATTGATCCATAGTTAAGGTTACAGACAGATATCTTTTAAGTTATCCTTTGGGGCATAAATTTGCATTAACAACCAAGGAATAATTGTGACTGATAAACGTGAAGCACAAAAACAAGCTGCCCTCGACTACCACACTGCTGGCCGTCCCGGTAAAATTGAAGTTATCTCTACAAAACCAACCATTGGAAGTTCAGATCTTTCCAAAGCTTATAGCCCAGGTGTTGCTTGGCCATGTCTTGAAATTGCTCAGAACCCTGATGATGTTTATAAATATACCGCCAAAGGAAATCTTGTTGGAGTTATCTCTAACGGTTCCGCCGTTCTTGGTTTAGGAAATATTGGTCCCGCTGCAGGTAAACCTGTAATGGAAGGAAAAGGAATTCTCTTTAAGAAGTTCGCCGACATCGATGTTTTTGACTTAGAAATTGACGAAGATAGCGTGGAAGGAATGGTTCGAGTTATTAGATCTCTAGGGCCTACTTTTGGTGGAATTAACCTTGAAGATATTAAAGCCCCAGAATGTTTTGAAGTTGAAGAGCAACTCAAAGAGATTATGGATATTCCCGTATTTCATGATGACCAACATGGTACGGCCATTATTGCTTCTGCTGGATTTCTCAATGCCCTAGAAATTACGGGGAAGAAAATCGAAGAAGTTCGCGTTGTTTTTAGTGGAGCTGGAGCTGCTGCTGTTGCTTGTGCCCGCTTATTCAAAAGCCTAGGTGTTCCTGATAAGAACCTTATGATGTGTGACTCAAAAGGAGTTATCTACAAAGGTCGTAAAGAAGGAATGAATAAATATAAAGATGAATTTGCTGTCGATACTCAAGACCGTACACTTGCTGATGCTATGAAAAACGCTGATGCCTTTATGGGAGTAAGTGCACGTGGTGTTCTTACAAAAGATATGGTGAAGACTATGGCTTCAAAGCCTATCATCTTTGCCATGGCCAATCCTGAACCAGAAATTTATCCACACGAAGTGGCCGAAGTTCGTGACGATGCTATCATGGCAACAGGTCGAAGTGACTTTCCTAATCAAGTAAATAACGTTCTCGGTTTTCCTTTTATTTTCCGAGGAGCCCTTGATGTTCACGCCTCTTCTATCAATGAAGAGATGAAAATCGCAGCGGTTAGAGCTCTTGCAGAACTGGCCAAGCAAGAAGTACCTGAAGAAGTAAAACTTGCTTACGGAAATGAAGACTTCACTTTTGGACCTAACTACATTATTCCTAAACCTTTTGACTCTAGAGTATTAACAACCGTTACTCCTGCTGTTGCCCAAGCGGCGATGGAATCAGGTGTTGCTCGTAAAGAGATTGCTGATCTTCGTGAATATGCTGCCAATCTACAAAACAGACTAGGAACAACGGCTTCATTTATGAAGTCTCTTAGAGATCGCCTTACAAGCACTGTTAAAAAACGTGGAAGTAAAATTAAAATGGCCTTTGCAGAAGGTTCCAATACAAGAATTCTTCAGGCCGCAAAAATATTAAAAGAAGAAGGAAGAATTGAGCCAGTCCTCCTAGGTAATCGCAAACAAATCGTTGCAAAAATGGAGCACCTTGGGCTGTCTAAAAGCCTTAAGAATCTTCAAATCATTCAACCAGATGAGTCAGAGCATTTTGAAGATTTCTATCGTCAATACTCTGCAGCTAGCCAACGAAATGGAGTAAGCCTTTATCACTCTGAAGATGTTATGGTTCAAGAGAACTACTTTGGCTCTATGCTTGTAAAAAATAATCTTGTTGATTCTTTCATTGCTGGACCAACTCTTGATTACGCTTCTAACCTGCTTCCCATTGCAAAAGTACTTGGAACAAAAGATAGCTCGCGCTCAAGTGGTATATACATCATGGTATTTAAAAACCGTGTTCTCTTCCTTACTGATTGTACGTCACAGATCAATCCTGAGTCTGAAGACCTTGCCGAGATTGCGGCGAATGCAGCTGATCTCTTTAGATTTTTAATGAAGAGAGAGCCTAGAGTTTCATTCTTAAGTTTCTCTAACTTTGGATCTAATAAGCATCCTGAAGCGAAGAAAGTAAGAAAGGCCGTATCTGTTACTAAGTCTAGATATCCCAACATGATCGTTGATGGTGAAATGCAGGCCGATGTTGCTGTTAATAAGAATATTCTTGATAAGCTCTTTGACTTTCATACCCTTAATGGTGAAACAGATATTCTCGTTTTCCCTGATCTTAATTCTGCTAATATTAGTTACAAGCTTCTTAGTCAGCTTTCAGATGCCAATGCTATTGGACCGATATTGGTACCTATGAATGGGGCCGTTAATATCATCCAAAGAACTGCGCCTGTTGCCGAGATTATTAACATGTGTAACCTTACGGCCCTGCAAACACAGGCCGAACACTTAAATTTAAAATAGGATCAACCATGAGCGGATTTACTAAAAATATTGTATCTACAGACCTAGCCCCTGAAGCAGTAGGAACCTACTCTCAGGGTGTTGAGCATGCAGGTGTCTATTACTTTTCAGGTCAAATTGGTCTCGATCCTAAAACGATGACGATGGAATCAGACTTCCAATCTCAAATCGATCAGATTATGAGAAATATTGATGGTCTTCTTCAGTCACAAGATTTAACTCGAGAACATATTATTAAAACCTCTATCTTTGTTACTGATTTAGGTAAATTTGACCTTGTTAATAAAGCTTATATTGCTTATTTTTCACAACCTTATCCTGCAAGAAGCTGTGTACAAGTACCTGCTCTTCCAAAAGGGGCCCTTGTGGAAATAGAGGTGATTGCGGCGAAGAAATAGGGTAAAATCATACTATGTTTGGCCCTAAGTATATTTTTGAAACAAGAGGAACAAGAACGCTACGTTATATACGAACCGTGCTTATCCTCTTGTTAACCTTATCTTTTATCTACTTAATTGCTGGCTACTTCTTTGTTCTCTACAGCATGAATGAGAACGATAAATCCCAGGAACATTTCTTTAAAGACTCTCCCGATCTTATTGTAATCTTCACAGGTCAGTCAGGACGAATTCCATTTGGTATGTCTCTGGCTAAAAAATATGATCAGTCCAATATATTTATCACCGGTGTTTATGAAAAGAACTCCGTTCAAACACTTCTCGCTCCACTAGAACTTGAGAATAAGATAGATCACAATCTTTTAGAGATTGATTATTACGCTAGGAATACGGTTGAGAACTGTATCTCTACTCTTCGCTATTTACGTGAGAAAAAAGGATTTAAGAATATTCTTGTTATCAGTCATGACTATCATATTCCTCGTATCAAAACGATTTTCCATTCCATCATGGCCGAAGATGATGACTTTGATATTTACTACTCTGGTGTAGATAGTGATTACACAGATTTAAAGAACCTAAAAATTCTCTATACCGAAGTCTATAAATATCTTCGAACCTATGCCTTTCTTATGATTTGGGACACTTCAGAATATACGATTTAAACCCTATTAACTGAAATCACTTCTTCGTGACTTTCAACCTGAGAGCAAATCTTTAAAAGTTCAGAATAGTCTTTAACTTCAATTTCAAAGATAAAGGAACCCTTACGATCAGGAAGAGATTTCGCCAATGCCGATCTAATATTCACGCCAGAACTATTAATTGTTTTAGAAATCGTCGATAAAATCCCTGGTTTATCGTGAGTGATCACACGAATATTAACAGGATGATTGAAATTGAAATCAGGATTCCACTCAACGTGAACATCTCTTCCCATTTCTCCCTGATCCATTCGAGTACACGGAGCCGTGTGAACAGTAATCCCACGACCTCTTGTGATATATCCCTTGATCGGGTCCCCTGGAATTGGATTACAACACTTGGCCATTCTTACCATAATGTCATCGAGACCATCTACAATAACAGCATTATCTTTATGCGACTTTCTTCTTGCGGCCTGTGAAAGCTTCTGAGAGTACTGATCGATCTCTTCTAGATCTTCCTTACCTTTTTGTTCATCTAAGAGCTTAATTTTCAGCGAAGGAATATGCTTTATAATTTGATAAACAGTAGACTTACCAGAACCCACGTTAATAAACATTTCGTCTATATTGGAAAGACTCGCCCCTTGATAACCTTTATCAAGTTCACCGGCCTTCTCTAAAGATTTTGTGGATGTACCATATTTTCGGAAGGCCTTTTCTAAAAGTTCTTTCCCAATTTCTTTATGATTATCTCTTTCAACTTTTAATAGATATTGCTTAATCTTTGTTTTAGCTCGAGATGACTTAACGATATTGAGCCAATCTTTACTCGGTGTTTGATTCTTACTCGTAAGAACTTCTACCGTATCACCAGATCGCAGAGTGTATCGTAGAGGAACCATTTTTCCATTAACCTTGGCCCCCACACAACGGCTCCCTACTTCAGAGTGGATACCAAAAGCAAAGTCTAGAGGAGTGGCACCGTGACGAAGTTCAAATACATCTCCTCGTGGAGTAAAGATAAAAACTCCTCCCACATTGAGGTCGTTCTTAACCACATCCATAAATTCGGAATTATTCGTTACATTTTGATTAAACTCAAGAAGTTGCTCAACCCAATCAAGCTTCGTTCTTCCAGAGTGAATCCCTTCTTTATACTTCCAGTGAGCAGCAACCCCGGTTTCAGCAACATCATCCATTTCATCCGTACGAATTTGAATCTCAATTCGCTCGGCCTTTGGTCCAATCACCATCGTATGGAGCGACTGATAACCGTTCACTTTGGGAATCGCGATATAATCTTTGAAACGCCCTGGAATAGGTGTAAAAGCGGAGTGAATGATCCCCAGCCCTTTATAACATTGGGTAATATTATTTACGATCACTCTAAAAGCAAGGATGTCATGAATCTGATCAAAGTCCACACCTCGGGCGGTCATTTTCTTATAGATAGAATAGAAATGCTTTGGACGCCCTTTGATATCTGACTTCATTCCATGATCAAGAAGTTTCTCTCTGAGAATCTCAATCGTGTCACCAATATAATCATCACGCTCCGACTTCTTCATCGCCACTTTTTCAGCAAGACGATAATAGATATCTGGATGCATAAATCTCAAACATAGGTCTTCAAGTTCAGACTTAACGGAGTTAATCCCCAAACGACTTGCAAGAGGCACATAAATATCAAGAGTCTCTTGAGCAATTTTCTTTTGCTTAGCATCCGATACATACTGAAGAGTCCTCATGTTATGCATGCGATCAGCAAGCTTCACAATGACAACTCGGATATCCTTGGCCATGGCCACGATCATTTTACGAAAGTTTTCGGCCTGACCTTCTTCTTTAGAGCGAAAGTTAATTTTACTAATCTTAGTAAGACCAACCACAATCATAGCAACAGAAGGATTTATTTCTTTTTCAATATCTGAAGGGAGAACATCACAATCTTCCACAACATCATGAAGAAATCCCGCCATAATGGAATCGGCATCCATTCTGAGCTTTGCCAGGGTCATCGCAACATTAATAGGATGAATGATATAGTTTTCACCCGAGCTGCGTTTTTGATGCTCATGAGACTTCTCGGCCATCTTATAAGCTTTTCTCATAAGATCAAAATCCGCTTCAGGATAGTAAGTCTCTACCTTGCGGATAACATCTTCAACTGTAATATCTCTTTCATGAGAAAAATCGAGGGCCTTGAACACTTATGATTTCCTTTACTTACGACTTCCCATTTAGGATTTCGACAACAACATCTTTTAGATCACTATAAGCTTGCTCAAGATCATCGTTAATAACGAGATAATCATAATCGTCTTTTCGACCAATCTCTTCGCGAGCATTATTAAGCCTTAATCTTATCACATGATCTTCGTCAGTTCCTCTACCCCTTAACCTTTTTTCAAGGGTGTCAAGGCCAGGAGGAGCGATAAATATAGCGTGAGCTTCGTCACCATAGATATCTTTCATCTTATCGGTTCCCTGAACATCAAGATCAAAGAGTAATCCATAACCGTGGCTTACTTTAGATTCCACGAAACCTTTGGAAGTTCCATAGTAATTTCCATGGACTTGCGCCCACTCAATAAAATCACCTTGATCTTTCTTATTAAGGAATTCCTCTTCAGAAATATAGAAATAGTGCTTTCCATCGACCTCATCTGGTCTCATTTTTCGAGTGGTAAAACTCACAGACCAATGAAGGTCGCGAAATTCTTCCTTAAGACGTTTGATGAGTGTTGATTTTCCAGTACCTGATGGGGCAACGATGATTATAATCTTACCTCTTTCGGTCATGTAATCAGATCCTTTATTCTAAATTGAGACCCTGCTCTCTAATTTTTTCTAATTGTACTTTCATCTGTACGACACAATCGGAGATTTCCTTTACAGAAGATTTTGATCCTATTGTATTCGTCTCTCTATTTAATTCTTGAATAAGAAAATCTATCTGGCGACCCACTTCTCCACCATCATCAACAATTCCATCTAACTTTTCTAAATGGGCAGCAATACGGTTAGTTTCTTCATGGATATCGAGTTTCTCTAAATAAAAAACGACCTCTTGAAGAAATCGAGGCTGATCGACAGGCAATTCTGACTTAAATTCATCAAATCTTTTTCTTAGCTTCTCTTCAACACTCTCTTGAAATGTATGAGATAAAGCTTCAATTTTTGAGTAATGCTCTAAATAGGCAGCTTTATGTTCCTGAATAACTTCTTTTAACTTAGAGCCTTCAGAGGATCTCGATTCGAGTAGTTTATCCAGCCCCTTTTTATAGGCCTCTATAACCATATCCGTAAGTTCGGTATCTTTAGTAAGATCATGCTCAAGCATAAACTCACTTCTTAAGAAGTCCGTTGGCTTAATGACAAGTGACTCATCACCTATTACTGATTTCATTTGAGTAACAAAATCTCTTACTTTTTTTTCATCAATATCATCGAACTTAGAGCTCGTCTCAGCTCTTTTGAAGTTGATATAAATATCAAAACTTCCTCTTTTCACTTTACTAAAAAGGAGCTTCTTTAGTTCCAGCTCAAGAGAGTTGAATAGCGAAGACATTTTAAACCGAGTATCTTTAAAGCGATGATTTACAGATTTTATTTCAGCCGTAACGACGTATTTATCACTTTGAGCTTCCCCACGACCAAATCCTGTCATCGAATAGATCATCATTTTTCCTCGCCTATTGTTCTAATTTATTTAAATTTTTATTGGAAAACTTTAAAGTCACCATCTTCAGTACAATCAATCGTTTGATTACCAATTCTTCTAAACTTATCAAAACGAGCGTCCATGAGTTTCTTTTTACTTTGTTTTTGAAGGGCCTTGATCTCTTTTACGAGAACCTTCTTAACATTTTCAAAGTTAGCTTCAGGATCTTTATGAGCTCCGCCTCTAGGTTCAGAAACAATGTCATCAATCACTCCAAGTTCAAGAGCACGATTTGGCCCAATATCAAGAGAGTTAGCAGCTGTTTCCGCTTTCTTAGGATCGGCCCAAAGAATAGATGCACATGACTCAGGTGAAATTACAGAGTAGATAGAGTATTCCATCATTAAAACTTTATCAGCAATGGCAATCCCTAAAGCTCCACCAGATCCACCTTCTCCAATAACAAGAGAAATGATAGGTGCTTCAATATCAAACATTTCAGCGAGGTTTTCTGCAATCGCACTTGATTGCCCACGCTCTTCAGCGCCAATTCCAGGATAAGCTCCGGGAGTATCTACAAGAGTCACAATTGGAATATCAAATCGCGAAGCTGTTTTCATCAAGCGGATGGCCTTACGGTATCCTTCTGGACGAGGCATTCCAAAATTATGAGTAACTTTCTCTTTTGTTTTACGGCCTTTTTCAATTCCGATAACACAAACTTTACGGTCCCCTATAAAACCAAATCCACCAATGATGGCCTGATCATTAGCGAAGTAGCGATCTCCAGCAACTTCATGAAAATCAGTTACGATAGCATTGAGATAATCAATAGTATGAGGTCTTTTAGGATGTCTTGAAAGCTGAACTCTTTCCCATGGAGTTAAATTCGAATAAATCTCGTTAACCAGAGAATTCACTTTCTTTTGAAGTGCTTTAATTTCTTTACTAATATCAATTTCAGATTTCTTTTCTGCTTCTTGAAGCTCTTCAATTTGTTTTTCCAGTGCTTTTACTGGCTTTTCAAATTCAAGAGTGAAGTCATTCAATAGATCGCTCATCGTCCACCTCGACGGTTTTATTTCCAAAAATTATTTTCCCAGAACCTTATAAAAATTTAGTCGAGAAAACAATGCTTTGACCGTTAAAATTAACAGGTAAGTAGCTGAAAATAAGTAGAAAATAAGAGCGAATATCTCTTTTTTTAAGCTTTTAGGAAAGAAGCTGGATTATTGAACATTCCAACCTTCAACCTGACCAGATTCGAAGTAAATATAACGCACACCACCGTTCCCATAAAAGGCCCAGCGCTCATTCTGATTATCAGGATTACCAGCAATATCGATGCGAGCTGGTCTGCCCCACGTAGCGACAACATCATCTTTAGACATACCTCTATTCAATGCAGAACTATAAACAGGTTGAAGTGAGGCCAACTCACGTCCCCCTTGCACTCTATTCAAATTATAATTTCTAAGGCTTCTCGAATCGAGATACTCAACTTTTTCAGGGTCAGATAAATTCAGGAAATAAATTTTTTCCGAATCCGTATCCATATATTGTTCAGCGACTCTATAGAGTGACTTTTGATAAGGAGACAATGCAAGCTCCTTATTTTCTAATTCACTACGTATTGAATTCTCTTCGGCCCTTTGCGCTGATTCGGCAACAGAAGCCGGTGTTCTTTGCATGATTTCTTCTCTAGAACGATAGGCGTCTCCGGTATCTCCTGCAACGGTAGGAAAGTCTCTTCCGGCAACAAAGATATCTTCGTCTTGATTATCCATTTCACTTACAAAGCTTCTACTTTGCAGAAGTTCAGCACATCCACTTAGGACACTCATCATCGCTAAAAGTAAGGTAATTTTCTTGGGCATCTCATGACTCCTTCAGCACTTAGGCCTTGCCCAATCTGTATCGGTGTCTATAAGTGGTGTTTTGATTAAATTACCTCTTCTATGAAAATGAGGAACTTCTTACCTTTCATAGACTTATTTAAAGTGATTTTAGACACTTAGCTCTAAGTTAACGAGTCTTTTTCCTTCAGTAATTTAGGTAAATCTCCGATAAGACAGGTGGAGTAAATATTTTTGGAGTAATCAATTGAGTAAGTTTGAAAATATCGAAGAATCAATCAATAAGCTTATATTAAGCTCGACCCTTTGGTTTAAAGGTAAGGTTTACTCGTTAACTCCTTCTAAAATGAAAAACTCCCTTTCTCAGGGAAAAGATGCCACTCAAAAAAGAAAATCCCACTTCAAAGAGAAAATTTCACATCTTAAAGATCAATCTATTCAAAAAGTAGTGCAATCTAAGACTAAAGTAGATCACTTCAAAAATAAATCCCTTGAAGTTGTCGATCAGGCCAGACAAACGGATATAAAATCCCTCAATGCGAAGAAAATCATATTCGCGATCGCAGTAGTTTTTGCACCTGCCTTTAAGAAGTTAAAACTGTGGTACCTAAGCTTAAAGCCCTCAAGTATTGCATCTTTTATTTCCTTGGCCACCATTGGAACTCTCGCATCAGTAACTATATATGTTCAATCCAATAAAATATCAGAAAAAGCAAAACGTGCTCCTGCTTCAGAGCTCGTCGAAGAAGTTGAGCATGCTACGGCCGTAAGCAATCGTCCGGGTTATTACAAAAGCACAGAAAAACAATTTCAAATTACAAATATTGTATTACCTGCTTATATGCAAGGTAACTCCCATCTTAAAAAACTTGTCATTGATTTCACATTTGAATCGTCTAACAAGTACATTAAACAGTTCCTATGGCAAAATCCCTATCTTATTCAAGATACCCTTAACTCTAATATTGAGCCTATCGCAATTGATTTCCCTCTAGAGACAGAGGGAAAAACAATCATGAAAGATAAAATAAAAAGGGAAATGAATGATATGTTAAAGCGCCTAAAAATTAAGGGTTCCATTAAGAATGTCTACATTCACTCTATGATCGGCGCTTAAGATTTGGTCTACTATAAATCAAGATGACAATTTCCACTGAAGCCATCACGGCCTAAGTATGACTCTAAAGACACAGCAACATCTGACCAGTTCTCTAAATGAGTTGCACGAACAACAAGCAAAGTTTTTTTCTGAGTTTCAACTACTTTTTTTATCGTAAGGTAATTATCTAAGAAAGATTCAAATTCCGCTTCATCCTCTTCAAGAGCAACACTGTGATCGATAGTTAAAGTAACATGGTATTCGTCGTATCCACCAAGTGCAAGAGCCGCATTTTGACAACGATACATAAGAGTATCTTCAATCGATTGATATCCATAGGCTTGAAAAGATAGAAAAAAGAGGAATGATAATAGCTTCAACATACTTGTCTCCAATGTGAATGAGTGGGGAACTTATTCATAACCGCTTCATCAGAGCGTGACAATGTAAGTATGTAAAATTGACTTTTAAGCCACTATTTTCCTCAAAGTATTCTTAGATATCTCCAGTCGTGATGCTGCTAACGATAAATTCCCCTGAGACTCTAAAAATACCTTATGACAGTGATTTTTCTTTATCTCTTCTAAAGAATTACGACTAGAACTTCCTACAAGCTTTCTCTCTAGCTCATAATCAAGAGGACATAGTGAGAGCTTACGTGAGGAATAATGAGCCATCTCTTTTCTTTTCAAATGTGAGTGTAATTGTCGATAGTTACCAGGCCACAAGCATTTCTCATAGAAATCAGCTAATTTATGATCTATCAATATACTTTGCTCATCAGAAAATCGTCTCAGTTCTTTAACTATGGACTCAGGACTCTCTCGAAGAGGAGTTAACTTCTCAATTAGACCTGACTGAATTCGATACATGAGATCTGCTCTAAATTCTCCACTACGAACCCTATTCTTTAATGAACTTCCTGAAGCAAAGATAACTCGACAGTCTGTTTGCTGCTCCCTCTCTGCTCCTACTCGACGATACTTAAGTTCATCCAAAAAGGTCAATAACTTCACCTGCATTGCCTTATCCAGACTATCGATCTCATCTAAAAAGAGAGTTCCTCCTCTTGCTAATTCCACAGCTCCTTTCTTATCTTTTATGGCCCCAGTAAATGATCCCTTTTCATGACCAAATAGCTCACTTTCAATCAATGCTGGATTGAAGGCCGATAAGTTTAGCGCTATAAAAGGAGCCTCCTCTCCCACAAAGTTGAGATGAAGTTTTCTAGCAAGCGTAGTTTTTCCTGTTCCCGTTTCCCCCTCAATTAAAAAAGAGGCATTCTTAGGCCATCGGTGCTCGAAATCTGTCCCCCCTTTTAATGAGAGGTTCTTCACAATACGTATTTGGTTATAGTCGAGAAAAACTTCATCACTCTCCATCAAAAAGGAAGACGTCGTCATCGTTCTATTTTGAATAAAGGGAACATCTGATGTTGATTCAAACCGATAGTTTTCAATATCATCATCCCAGCGAAGTTGATATTCCCCCTCTCGGTTGATTGCAGGTAAAGTAATATGACTTTTAGAAAACTCACTCATACTATTCTTTTTCAAACAAATTTTGATGGTATGCCTATTTGCCCTAAACCGGACCACCCTGCCATCGGAGGTAATGAACTTCAAAGTTCCTCCTGTTTTAAATCCCTTCTTCTTTAATGCTATTTTCCAATCCAAACGTGCCTCCTGATAAAAAGTAAACATATAGAAATCACCCATATTTACGAATAAATTCAGCAAAGATTTCAATTTCCAAACTGTTTACTTGTGCCTAAATCTAAAAAAAGGTAGATATATCAGCAATTATGGAATTATTAAGAGGCACAGCACATTTTCAGCTTGGAATAGATGACCCCGAGCAAATTCAACTCTTGTTTGAGAAGAATCCTGGTATGATTGGAGTCGCTTTTGTTGGACGATCCAACGTTGGTAAATCAAGTCTGATCAATACTCTATACGGAAAAAAAACGGCAAGAACATCCAAGACTCCAGGCCGAACAAGACAAATAAATGTCTTCTCTTTTGAAGTCGGTGAAAAAGGAAAAGCTGATCCCGACGCCCCTCCCTTCTTTCTCTTTGATCTTCCAGGCTATGGTTTTGCCGAAGTCTCAAAAGAGATGCAAAGAAACTGGCAAGCACTTATGGGGACCTTTTTCGGAAACCTTCCCACAAGTGTATCCCTTTTAAATATTCAAGATGCTCGCCACCCTGATCAAAAGTCCGATCAGGATTTTCATCAATTTCTCGAAACAGCTCCACACTTTACAATGGTTGCCTTTAATAAAATTGATAAATTTAAGAAGCAAAAAGAAAAAGCTCAATTACAAAAGAAGAAGAAAGAATTGATGGGTAGATATAAATGGGTCAAGCAAATTCACTTTGTATCTGCAGAAAATGGTCAAGGTATGGATCAATTAGAGCAAGGTATTCTTGCTTTCCTAATGGAACAATTTGGAAAGCAAGGGCAGTCTATTTCTTAACTTCGGGATCTTCGTCAGATTCAGATTCAGAAGCAAATCTAATATTATTCACTTCCTCTTCCATCAACTCAAGGTCCTTTTCACAGTCTTTAATTGATTTGAGTAAATCATGAACACGTGGGTTTTCCCAGGTAATCTCCCCCTCTTCAATTGCCTTGGCAACAAGTACTCCAAGTTCCTTGTAAGATTCATGTAAACTTGAATTCGTTTTGGATGCTGAGAGCATCTTCTTACCGATATCTGTTGTTCTTTTCAGCTCACCTTGGCACACTGAGAGCATTTCATTAAATTTCGTTTTCCATTCAGAGTTCTTACTCATATTTCCTCACATAAAAAATACATCTGCATTATAGCATGACTTCAACATTTACCGATTGAGAAGACTGCTTTTTTTGATAGAATTATAAAGAACTCTAACCAAAGATAATACGTGGTATTTAAAAGCTTGATTAAAGAGCTCGGCCTTACGGTTTCAGATAATCAAATTAAAGAAATTATGCAAGAGCTGCAAACTCGCTATCCTGAAGGGGAAGACCCTTGGGGATTAAATCTAGAGCAAGCAAAATCCACCTTAGAAGCTGTTTGGCCATTGTATAAACATTACTTCAAAGTACGAATCTTCGGACAAGAGAATGTGTCTGATGAGCCCTACATAATTATCTCCAATCATTCAGGACAAGTGGCCATTGATGGTATGTTAATATCTACGGCTTTTGCTACAGAGATAGCTCCCCAGCGCATTTTGCGCTCCATGGTTGATCGCTTTTTTACGGCGCTTCCATGGATTGCGACTGCTGCCGCAGGAGGGGGTGCTGTTCTCGGTGATAGACAAAATGGTCACAACCTCCTTAAAAGAGGACAGTCTATTTTAGCGTTTCCAGAAGGAGTTGCAGGAGTTGCAAAAAGTACCTCTGATTACTACCAGCTTCAAAGTTTTACCCACGGGTTTCTTCGAATGGCCATTTCCACCAAAACGAAGATACTACCCTTGGCCGTAATTGGCTGTGAAGAAATCTTCCCTTGGGTTTATCAGCCAAAGAAATTATCCAAATGGATAGGATTACCTGCTCTGCCCATTAGTCCACTCTATCTTCCTCTACCAAGTCCTGTTGATATTCATATTGGTAAGCCTATCTCGTTACCCGATGATCTAAGCGCAGATGCGCCTGATAGAGAAATAGAGATACATGTTCAAGAAGTGAAAAAAGAAGTTGCACGCTTAATAGAACGCGGCTTGAAAGAGAGAAGGCCTTTCTTTGCCTCTCAAAAAGGAGCTCACTCGAAATGAAAGGCTCTGAAATGAAAAGTTCTGAAATAAAACATGTACTCATTATTGGTATGGCCGGTGGACTGGCCAATATCACAGCAAAAATACTACTGATGAAGTATCCTGGAATTAAAATAACAGGCGTCGATCAAAGAGTATCGCAATCAGACTTTTCTCAACATGATAATATCAACTTTAAACGGATTCGCTATACTCGTGGCAGTTTTGAGCGTTTGTTTCGCGATAATCAATTCGATGCTGTTTATCACCTAGGTAGACTTACTCACGCTAAAAATAGTCTTCTTACAAATCTTGAAGATCGACTTGATCTCAACCTCATTGAAACGAAGAGAATTCTCGATCTTTCTTTAAAGTTCAACATTAAAAAAATCGTTATCCTAAGTACTTACCATGTATACGGAGCACTTCATGATAACCCTACTTTCCTTCAGGAAGATCACCCGCTCAGAGCATCTATTAAATATCCTGAACTAAGAGATGTTGTTGAAATGGATCAAATTGCAGAGAATTGGCTTTGGAAAAATCAAAGAAAAATTGATACTGTCGTTCTCAGACCTGCAACGATTATCGGACCTCAAATTAAAAATACAATGACACGATATCTCCTTACGCCCTACGCTCCTGTTTGTGCAGACTTCAATCCTATGTATCAATTTATTCATGAATTTGATATGGCGAGTATATTGGTCAGAACCTTATTTGAAGTACCTTCAGGGATTTATAATGTTGCACCTGATGAATGCATCTCTCTGAAAGAGGCCAAGAAAGTTTTAAAAATTCCAACGACCTCTATTCCCAGCTTTTTAATTAAGTTCTCAAATCGATTGGCCCAAACAATGGCCTGGTCTCTACCTCGCTACTTTATCGACTACTTAAAATACTCCTGTATCATCGATAATTCCTTGATAAAGGCTCAGCTCGGTGAAGACTTATTTCGTTATAAAACAAAAGAGGCCTTGGCCATTTCTAAACTCGACTAAGTTAACGCTTTGCAAATTCGATTTCAATAGACAAAACCACCTCTCTTATATTAAATTTTAAAGCCTGTGCCTTGGTGGTGGAATGGTAGACACGACGGATTCAAAATCCGTTGCTCGCAAGGGCGTGGGGGTTCAAGTCCCCCCCGAGGCACCATAAATTAAACTAACTCCCATCTTTATTTTCAAACTAACTTGATCTAGACGGCTTGTCTCTATAGAACGATTAATATTTAAAATAAGACTATCCGATAAGGCATTAATAGTAGGTATATTAATGATTAAAAATCTGATCAATCATATTGTAAGTTTTTCGATTGATAACCAGTCAATTAGAATGGATGCATCTGAACAAAGACAGGTTGCTTCGTTTATTAAAGTCTGGATATCTACGACGATTATCATGTGGTCCTATGTAGGATTATCTTATTTCGTTCTTCCCTTTCCCAAGGTGGGACACCTTGGGGTTCTTTACTCAATTATTCACACCCTCACTCCGTTCGTATATCGATATACAAAGTCACTCGTTTATTCTGGCTTAAATATTTCTCTATCAGGCCTTCTCTTTCAAACGACCTTCTGTATATATAATGGTGGAATCCACTCCCCTGGTGCAATATGGTTTACGATACACCCAGTTATTATTTCTTTCTTTGCTAGTAGAAGGTTGATTTTATTTAGTGTTATTTTAAATTCGATTATTGTTCTTCTACTAACCTACCTTGGTACTAAGGGCTTTTTCCCAACTGACTATATCGAACCATCACATACAGAGTTACTGAGAATCTCTGCACTAATTGGGCTCGATATACTTATCGCCGTCTATACAATTGTATTCATTAACACTACGAAAAAGTCAGAACAAGATATTGCACAGAGAAATGAAATGATTGAGAATCTAATGAAAATCATTGCTCACGATATAGGAAGCTCACTGTCCACCTCCTCATTAAGTACAAAATTAATTCTTCGCGACTTACCAACAGATACTGAAGAAACAAATCCCACATTATTTAAAAGAATGAAGATCATTCAAAATGCTAATAATCAGATTAAAGAAATTAGTAACTCTATTACTCAATGGATGCAGGTCAATGACAATCGAATTCAATTTGATATTAAACCTCTATCAATAAAGACTATCATAGAGCATATTCATGCCACCTTTGATCCCATACTTCAAAGTAAGAATATAGACCTGAAGATCATAGCTGACTTAGATGTTGAAGAAAGTATACTTGCTGATTCTAATGCATTCAGAAATCAAATCATTAATAACTTACTATCAAATGCCATCAAGTTTACCCCTATAGATAAAGCGATTCTGATTAATATATCTAAAAAAGGTTCGCAGGCGCACTTCTCAATTAAAGACGAAGGTATTGGAATTCCACCTCAAATCTTAAAAACAATTTTTGATCCGAGTTTAAATCTTTCAAGAAGAGGAACTCAAGGGGAAATGGGAACGGGATTTGGAATGCCTATCGTTAAAATATTTCTCGAACATATGAAAGGTTCTATCGAAATAGTATCCCAAGTAAAAGAATCGAAAGGTTTACAAACAGGATCAACAGTCTTAATAACAATCCCTCTATTTGTGAAGGATCAATAACTCTTTTCTACTCATTTAATTTTGCTTCAATTTTCATAAAAATATTATCTAATTCAACAAGTAGATTATCCAATTCGATTGCCGTAAAGCTAACGAGTCCCTTTTCAGCATCCTCTTCAACTTTCTGAAGATTTTTAGTTACTGGACCCATTGTAAAGTTACAAACAGCACCCTTGAAAGAATGAACTGAGTTCTTAAGCAAGTTCGCATCATTCTTTTGTATGGCCTCTCTAATCGCTGTTATCATCTTGGGTTTAGTTTGATTAAATACTAAAATTAAATCTTCCATGATTTCTAAATCTTCAAGATTTAAATCATCGTCTTCTTTACTAGAATTTGTCATTCTATTCCTCTTCAACAATTATAAATATATTCTATATACCATCATATATGAGTACACTCATAAGTCTAAAATAAAAAATTACGGCACAGCTCTTTTTAGGAACCATTTTTCCATTTTGATATCATTTCTGTTTTATCTGATAAAATCAGTAAAAATAATTGATTAGGTGTATTTATGATCTTCAAATTTACCAAAAACATACGCGTTTTTCTAATACTTGGAATTTCTTTAACTATTCTCGTATCTGGTATAATTGGCACTTTAGAATATCTCTTTAGAAATAAGCAATTTAGTCCAACATTAACAAACCAATCCATATGGCAACACAGGGTAAATAATCAAGCCTCTCTTGAAAGAGCTGTCGCCCTCAAAAGAAAAGGGATTGAAATGGACATCATCTTTCAAGATGATCAAATTTACGTTACCCACGATATGCCCACAGAGAAAACTCCACTATTCACTGAGTTCATAAAAGAAGTACCTAGTGAAATGAAAGTATGGGTTGATTTTAAAAAATTGAAGGTCGCCGATATTCCCAAAATACTGCATATAATCGAGCGAATTGATCCAAAACTAAATTTTAAAAAGAGGGCCTTTATTGAATCAAAAAATACAGAGGCTCTTACTCATCTATCAAATAAGGGATATCAAACCCTCTTTTGGATATATCCCTACCCCAATACAAGAGCACACTTCTTTTATAACTTAAAAAACAAATACCTTATTATAACCTCCTCCTTTAGCGGAGTGTCCATGGATCACGAGCACCTTGATCAGCGCACGGCCCAAACATTTAGAAATATCCCTCTTCATGTATTCACAATCAATCAAGAGGAAAAGATCAAAAACATATTGAGTTTACCAAACGTAAAAGTTGTTCTTACTGATCAAAATAAATAAACAAGGTGACGGAGCTTAATTGAAGTTATTTCTACCCATTATTCTATTTTTAATCACTCTATCATTTGATTTTATCGGACGTTTTTTTCTCACTGACGATCCAAATTTCATAGCTATTGTCTTATCTTCCATTACACTTATCAGCGTCACGATCCTATTGGACATAGGTTATTACTTTGTTAGTTTAAAAAAAAATAAGCCCTTAAGAAATACTTGTTTGATAATCATATCTTTTTCTCTTGCCTCAATATTGCTACTGAACTTAATGAGTGCCTATTACTTTAAAGAATTTCTAACCTATGAAATGTTTAACTACTTAAAAGGCGATATTCAATCTGTTTACAATCTTATTCAAAGTTATGTAATCAATATTAAGTTCATGATGACCCTATTGGGATTAGCAACAGTTATTTTCTTTCTTATTAAAAAGTCGATATCTTTGCCATACAAGAATAAGACAATGGCTACAATCATACTAATGCTAACAATGGTAACAACTTATCTTAGCGTTAACTCTCTTACTTGGCATCCCAGCTATTCAAGCGCAGACATCATTAGCTCAACTCTCGTGTCTTTTAAAAGAGGGTTAAGCCAAATGAATCAAAATAATTATCTCTATAGCTCCTTTCACACGAATCTTCAAAAAGAAAGCATTCGTCCTCGATACAATATTATTCTTATCTATCATGAATCGTGGGGAAAGGATGCTACAGGTCTCTATGATGCCTCTAAAGAAGTCATGCCCCACCTTAAAAATTTTTACGAGTCTCATCACCCCACATTTATAAAGTTTAATCGGGCCTACACAAATTCAACGGCAACAGACCTGAGTGTACCTGTGATACTTACGGGAATTGAGCCGACAAGTGAACTCGATAAGTTTCAAAAGGTTCCCTTCCTTTGGAACTGGACGGAAGCTTTTAATATGAACTCTCTTCTTGTCAGCTCGCAACGATTTGAGTGGGCACGTTTTGATAAGTATTTCTTATCTAATCCACCACGGGAAACAATAACTGCTGAAAACTCAAATAGTCCTATTATTCACGATATTGGAATAGATGATCATATTGCCACTAGTAACTTTGTTAAAAAGTTAACTCTTTTATCTGCAAAAGAGCCATTTCTTGCTATTTTAAATACAAATGGAATGCATGCGCCTTTCCAGAGAAATAGTGATTACTTTAGCCCTTCAGAAGACTTCTCACCTTATCAAAAGTCGGCTCAAATTGTTGATCATGCAATGAAACCTTTTTTTGATTTACTACAATCCCATTCTCTTTTAGATAACACATTTATTATCTTCACTTCTGATCATGGAGAAAGAGATAAACCTACTCACAAGGCTTCAAGAATATATTCCCCCTATGAAGAATTTATAAATATCCCTTTCTTAATCAAGGTTCCCTCATCTTGGAAAAAAGAGAACCCCTTACTATTTGAAAACTTAAAAAATAATGAAAATACAAATATCTCGAATATTGATATTGTCCCAACTATTTTAGATATAGTGTCCATTAAAGAGGCATCACAGTGGAATAAAAAAGTGAGTACTTTACTTGACGGAAGTAGTCTTTTAACCAAAATCTCAAATGAACGAATCATTAAAGTTTCGACTATCAATGACTTCAGACAGTGGAACAAAGAAGCTTTCGCAATAATAAAAGGCTCAAGAAGACTTACATTCACTTCTTCTATCGGCGCACAGATATATCTTCTTGATCAAGACCCCGAACAAAAAAGACCACTATCAGATGATTCCTTTAAAAAAGAGCTTGAAACTTTTCTTCCCATCATTAACAAAGATAAACATTTTAAAAGAATGTTTGGAGATAAAATAAAATAATACCTACTACTAGGTACCCTTAAAATAAACTATAATAACTATATGAAAACACTATCCCTAGGCTCTGGTTTTGATGAGCGAAATGAAGACACAATCACACTAGATATTGCACCGGAAACTAATCCGGATGTCGTATGGAATTTGAATGAATTCCCCTATCCTTTTGAAGATGATTCCTTCGATCAAATTCTTATGTATGACGTTATTGAACATATCGACAATATCATTGATGTGATGAACGAATGTTATCGAATCATGAAAAAAGGGGGACTATTTCACATCACAACGCCCCACTTCTCTTCAGCAAATAGCTATACCGACCCTACTCACCAACATCATCTAGGCTATTATTCTTTTGATTTCTTTGATCCTGACCATGAACGATTCTATTATTCAAAAGCAAGATTTAGTATCCAAGAAAGATATCTATACTTTGATCGTAGAAAAACTTTTAAAAAGATACTAGAGCGTTGGGCAAATAAGAATCCATGGAATTATGAACAGAAATGGTGCTGGATTCTTCCTTCGTGCTATCTCGACTTCAAATTACGTAAAGTTTGACTCTCACTTAGATAAGCATAGGGATATTAATGAGAGCGAAAAGATCGATACTAACCTATTTTACTCAAAGCTTCTCCTCCGTCATCTTATTAGTCTTAAGTCTCATATCCACTCCATTAATACTCAAGGCCGTAGGAAGTAAAACCTATGGTCAATATAGACTCATTCTTGAATACTTAGGCTACTTCGGTTTATTAGAGTTTGGTTTATACTCAACGACCAGAATACTTTTGAGCGAATCATTTACTATAGATAAAGATAGAGTACTCAATGTCATTAGATCTAGTCTTACTCATTATATATGGATTGCTCTTTCTTCGATTTTTCTACTCTCAGTACTAACAAGTCTAAGGGCCTTTATACCTCAAATTAATATTATTTCAGATAAACAAGTCTATCTCGCAAGTTTATTTATCGCCCTAGGCTTTATTTTACTTCCGCTCTCCCCCATTAAAGCTTCACTTGAATCAGAACAAAGAGGTTATATTGTAGAGGCAGCAAGTTTTATTAATAAAGCTTTAAATATAATACTTATCTTAATTCTCACTTTATATAAGTTAGAGCTATTCACATTCTTTGCTGTATTATTCATTGCAAACTTAACAAGTAATCTGTTTATACTCTATAAAAGTAACTTTAGTTTAAAAGATGTTTTATTTTCAAAAGATCAAAAGCTCTTAAGCCAAAAAGAGAGTAAAAGCACTCGTTATGATATTTTCTTATTCGATTTAGCAGGAAAGCTAAACCTCTCCTCTGATGCCATCATTATATCTTTTTTTAATAATATCGAGGTTGTAACAGTTTTCTTTATTTCTCAAAGATTAACAAATGTAGTTTCTTCATTTATATACGGCATCTCTAATTCACTTTGGCCCGCATTAAGTAACATGTACTTTAATAAAGAAATGGATCTTCTTCGTGATAAGATATTGTTCTGTACACGACTAAGTGGATTTGTTGCGATTTTCTTTTTAACACCAATTCTCTTTTTAAACTCTAAATTTATTTCTCTCTGGGTGGGTGAAAGTTTTGTCGCAGGGCCAATTTTTAATACTATTATTGTGGCCAATGCCTTTGCTCAGACTCTCCTTTCCTTATGGGGTTGGCTCATCTCTTCAACAAATAACACTCACCTTGCAAGAAAGAGCCTTATCATCTCCACTCTTTCTAATATAATTCTTTCTCTTTGCTTTACTTATTATTTAGGAATTATTGGCCCTATACTCGGAACACTTGCCACAAGTCTTCTTGTTACTCTGCCAATTAATCAATCTATTATTAAGAAACTATTCTCGATAAACGCGACCAGTCTTTTCACGTCTTGGTTTCGCTCCTCCTCCTACTTAATAGCACTCTTCTTAATTTATAACTTTGCCTATCCTAAAATCAATCAAACTCATTTTTTAAAATTCGTTATAGAAGGAATTCTTATTACTGGAGTCAATGCAACCCTAAGTTACTTCCTTCTTCTTCATAAAGAAGACAGGATCTATTTACTAGAAAAGCTGGGTGGTCTTCGTGGTAAATAAAGTCATTCATAAGCTCCAATATCTTTTTCATAAGCACATAAGAGGAAAGCTATATTCTGAATATTATCAATATTTACAAAACTTATTCATGCCTATCCCTTCAGAGTTAAAACTTGAAAATATCGAAAGTATTGTGGTGGCGAATATCGACTCTCTAGGTGATGCGACGTGGACGACACCTTTATTCCAAGAGCTAAGGGCAACATATCCCAACGCTATGATTACAGTCTTATGTAATCAAGTATGTACTGATATATTCAGTGATAATCCTTATATAAGTCATATTATCCCTATATCTCCTCTTTCGTTTTATCAATCAATTAGTCATTCACTAGAAGTCCCAGACTTGAAAGACAAGTCTATCGATTTATTTATCATTGCCGAGATGGGGGTTCGCCCGGCTGATAACTTACGTATTCTTGCTAAAACATTAAAGGCGAAATATATAATCTCTTCGGATCTTGGTATATTAAAGAAAGTGCCCCATTATAAAGGTGCTAAAAATCTCGACACTAGTCCACTATGGTGGCCCCACTCTTTCTTGAAATTATTAACGCCTCTCACAAATAAAGAATATACTGAAGAACCACCACTTCAACTCTATTCCAATATAAATGCTGATCAAAAAATAGCTACTTGGATTTCTGAGCAAAAGTTAGAAAATAAGAATCTCATCTTGGTACATCCCATGGTTGCGGGATATGGACTTCATACTAAGAAATGGAGTAATTCAAACTTTCACGAAGTAATCCATCATCTTCTTAAAAATCCAGATAACTATATACTTGTTTCAGGCGGCCCAGATGAACAAGAAATTTGCAGACAGTTTACTCAAGAAGTAACATCATCACCTAACATACTTTCTATTGCTGGAAAGTTTTCTATAAAAGAAATCTCCGCCCTACTTCCTTTTATATCACTTACTCTCTCCTGCGATACTTCCATGCTACATTTCTCTATCGCCTCATCAACACCTACGATAGCAATCTTTGGGGCAACTAATTCACATAAAATAGCTCCCCATAGTTTTGAATTTGTTAAAGTATTTCATTCAACTCTCCCCTGTTGGCCTTGTCATAAGAACAAAGACTTTTCTCCTTATTGGCCAACATGTATTTATAATGATGCAAAATGCTTACAAGAAACAACGCCAGGAATGGTGATCGATTATATTCGCAAAAAATATCCTGATTTAATAGAGAGTCCATCATGTTAAAACTAATAAGAAATAAACTACGAAGTATCCATTCTTATATCTTATTTCGAGAGGCCCTTAGAGAAGGAGTCATAAATTTTATTAAAAGAAAGCTCATTCAAAATAAAATACTTAAAACGAATGCGATTAAAACGGCTGAAGATGGTCCTATCGAAGTGCGTGTACTCACTTGGCGAAAAGATTACATTAACCTTCTTTGGGCCTTAAAAAGCTTTTATAAATCTGCAAAAGTTGACTATCCTCTCTATATTCACGATGGAGGACTATTTCCTGAACACAAACTTTTACTAAAAGATCATTTCCCCAATGCACATATCATAGATAAAGAATATGCTGACAATGTCGTTAATAACTATTTTGATAAACATAATTATCAACGCTCAAAAGAGTATCGTCACTCTAATATCGCAACCGTTAAGTTATGGGATTATTTTATTATGTCATCTGCTCAGCGGATTATTTCAATTGACTCTGATATTGTTTTTTTCAAATCACCCAAACTGATCATCGATCCACAAGCAACAAAGAATTACTACAATGAGGATCTACAATTTGCTTATAGTATGAGTGTTGAAGATATTCATAAAAACTTTGATATTACACTTCCCCCTAAAGTTAATTCGGGTCTTTTTAATGTTAGCAGAGATATTTTTAATGCCGCTCAAATCGAACTTTGGTTAGAAAATGAAGAGCTCTTTTCGAATAAATGGGTTACTGAACAAACATTACATGCCATGCTCTCTGCAACTCATAAGGATGGTCTCGCCTTACTTGATTCAAGGTATATTGTTTCTACAACTCGAGGAATTCAGCCAGACACAATCTGTAAACATTACCCAGGCTTTTTTAGACCTTTATTTTTCCAAGAAGGACTCCCCTTATTTCATAAGAGTTCCGATTTTTCTTCAATTTCCTAATTCCTCTATGATAAGTATGAGCTATGTATAATTTCCCCATTTCCTACGAAGAGCCTGTTTTTAGACCTCCATCTGAATGGAGATCCTTACTCATCCAAGTAACTATTGGATGTTCTAATAATAAATGTACCTATTGCGATATGTATCGCTCAAAAGTATATCGAGAGCGCTCTTTTGAAGATATTAAAGCTGATATTCATAAGTGTGCAAAGGCCGGAGTCCGACCAGAGAAAGTATTTCTTTGTGATGGTGATGCCCTTGGCGCTCCAACGAGTTTACTCGTAAAAGTTCTTAAAGAAATTAAACTTCAATTTCCAGAAAATAGAAGAGTTGGAGTTTATGCTACGGCCGAAAATATTTTAGAAAAATCAGAAGAAGACCTCATCGAACTTCATGACCTTGGTCTTGATATTGCCTACCTTGGCCTTGAAACTGGAGATGATAAGATCCTCCATATGATAGTTAAAGGTAATACCGCAGCAGAAATGACCGAAGCATCATTGAAAATTAAAAAATGCGGCTTAAAACTTTCAACAATCGCCATGCTAGGTGTGGGTGGCCAAAAATATAGTGAACAACATATTGAAGGAACAGCAAAGATACTCAGCGCAACTTGTCCCGAATACTTCTCCTTTCTTACGACCTTTTCAGTGCCTGGAACTCCCTATCACACAATGATAGAAAGAGGTCTCATTAGCCCCTTAACTTCAAAACAGCTATTCATAGAAATGTATGAAATTCTAAATCAATCCACCTTTAATCTGAATTCTGTAATTTTCAGGGCCAACCATGTCTCAAATCAAAATCCGATAGGAGGAGTGCTACCCAAAGATACGCAAAAAATCCTCACGCAACTAAAGTATTGGATAGATAGTACTCCAGAAGGACTATTCCCTCCTCGTCCCCATCAGATGTAGCTTAATCTAATTACTATTCAAATGATTTTCCTAGGACCACGATTGATAGACATACAATGGCCATTAAAATAGAAAAGATGAATTTCATATGGTTCTTTTTGTAATTCATAATTACGGAACTTAACATTTGAAAGAAGTAGTACAAAGCAAATCCCTTTGAAGCTAAAGAGATAATATTAAAAATATCAAAACACCAAACTAGTGCTATTCCTAATCCTGCGATTAATAAGTAAGCATTTTTTGATTTTATCTTTCCTTTAGATAATTCTGAAAAAAGCCCTCCACCTCCACTCATATCTGCAACTGCGGCGCTTAACTGACTGGCCATTGCGGCAGCAAATAAGAACATTGGAGCAAGTTTAAAAACATACTTCCCTATATCTATAACGGATGTCTCTGTAATCTCTCCTGTCATAGGATGAGCTTCAAATACAGGTATAAATAAAACAATTAAAAGCATATAGATAATAGAGCTTCCAATTTGAGCATATCTCATACTTTTCACACGAGTGGGACCGTCATATTCTTCTGACAGATATCGACTCGTTTCAAACCCTTGCACCATAATAAGTAAACCAAGACATACAGCAATATTATCGTAACTAAAGGCTCCCTCAGGGAGACTTCCCATTTTGTATTCATGATCAAAGAGGTAGACACCAAGACCCACTAAGAAGGTTATGATTATGGATAGCTTTAAACTTACAGATAAAGATTCTAGTTTTTCTAATGAGCTCAATCCATGCTGATGCCCAAAATAAGCGACTGAAGATAAAACTAAAGTCACTACCGACTTTTCCAATAAAGGATCAGTCTCTCCAGCGAGCCTTAGAAAAAAAGAAGAGAACAAATAAAGGTAATAAGTTATCGACAAGATATAGGCAAAGGACAAAACCCACTCGCCCATTTGCTCATTTAACTTAAGATAATGACTATTCTTAGAATCATCTCCTTCCACAATAGGCTCAACCGCTACAATATTCCATCTGATGACTTCTCCTACTCCATAGGAAGTTAAACAAAGAGCTAGCATAAGATAGGGAGCAGCTCCCCCTGATAAGCTATTTAATAAAGGAGCAGCAATAAGAAACCCACTTCCAATGATGGAAGCCAAAGGCGTCATGATAGCGCGCCATAAGTTATTATTCATAACTTTTTTTGACAATAAAAGAGCAAGCAAGCTTCCGGAAAGTATTAGATAAATAATAGATTCTATATTCATCACCTCATAATAGACGAGGTGATGAATTTTATCGAATGATGATTAGTTACTGTCTATGATTTTTTCTTTATGAAGCTTAGATAGTATTTCCATTGAATTTTCATTTACCTTTGAAGAAAAACTCATTCCCATAGCTTCGGCGATATTCAAGGCAATCTGAGTATTATCCATCCATCCTGTAAATTGAGAAGCTCCTACTCCAATAGCCCCAATAGGTACATCTACAGCTGTATGAGCAGCAGAATGCATACTGGAGAGAGATTGACCTGGTCCAGTGGCCCATGAAAGGATAGGACGTATGGTTTCCCCTTTTCCTCTAGGAGTAGTTTTACCTAATATATTTTTACCTTCAGCACTTTTGTGAGGACCATAACCACTAATAGCGACCCCCGCAGTTTCATGATCAGCAGTGAGCACAATTAATGTATCATCAAGATTTACATTATCCATTGCGTATCCAATGGCATCATCTAAGTCGACCATTTCCGCCATCATTCTTTCTTCATGATTTATATGAGAAGCATGATCAACCCTTCCCCCTTCAACAAGTAAGAAGTAACCTTTGGGATTTTGAGAAAGTAAGCGAATCGCTTCTTTAACCATATCATCTAGCTTTGCTTCAGACTTTCCAGTTTGCTTGTATTCTATATGGGAATCAGAAAAGAGTGCTAAGATCTGATTATCTAAATTTTCTATTTTCTTAATTTGATCCAATGAACTCGGTGTATAAGCCCCTTTCTCTTTCATTAGATTTAAAATATTGCGTCCATCCGATCTCTTCTCCCCAATACTCTTAGTGAAGAAATGATTTCGTCCGCGACCGATCCAAAGATCTACATGCGATTCTAGACGCTGTTGTGCTATTTCAGAGTCACTATTTCTATTGAGAACATGAGCAAAGTAACATGCAGGTGTTGCATGAGTTATTCTTGTTGTTGTTATTATTCCGACTGACTTTCCTTGTGCTTTAGCTAAATCGGCTAAAGTTTCTAGCTCTCTAGCTTTCTTACTTTTCTCCCATTTTGGATCAGACATAGAAATAGAACCATTATATGATTTTACTCCTGCTGCTAAAGCAGTAGCTCCTGCAGCAGAGTCTGTGGTGTAATTATCTGATGAGTATGTTTTTGAAAATCCTGTGAACTCGAACTTCTCATAATTCATTTTATAAAAGCTTCCGCCTTTATAAAGTCTACCGGCCGTCATTTGCGCAGGCCCCATTCCATCACCTATAAAGAAAATAGCATTTTTTGCAAGCTTATCAGATTTTCGCGAAGCAGCTAGCTGACATGCTGTTAGGGATAGGCACATTACGACCCAGATCATCTTCTTTAAAAACATATATTCTCCATTTGAATTTTTTAAGTACACAGTTTCGCTGATTTTATTAATTTTTGAAAATAAAGATTGCATTAAATGTTAACACATATTGAGCAAAATAGTCAGTTATGCTCTGGCCCATTGCTTGTTGAATAAGTTAGAGTTTTCTTATGACTTTAATGATACGTACACTACAAACTCTCGTGAGATCACTCTTTCGAAAACCTATTAAAGATATTAATCATATTACTAAACATGAGTTCAGGGTGCTTCCCATTGATATTGATGTTTATCGACATATGAATCATGCAAAATATCTCAATTATCTTGAGGCAGCTCGTTGGGATCTCCAAATAAGAAGTGGATTCTTAAGGCTTGCTCTTCGCAAGGGCTGGATAGGTCCTCTGGCCCATGTTCAACTCGATTACTATAGACCGCTTACCGTCTTTAAAAAGTTCGAAGTTACGACTCAGTTCATTGCATTCGAGGAGAAGTGGCTTTATATGCTTCAGCGTGTCTGGAGTGATGATAAAGAAGTTGCTCGCGCGTTAATTAAGAGCACGATTCGCAAGGGAAGAAAGAATATTCCTCCCGAGCAATATCTAGATCCCCTAGGATTTGAAAGAAGCTCGCTAAAAATACCTGATGACTTGAAAGATTGGGTCAGTAAGAGGATGATTTAGAAAATATTATTTATCCATTAGGAATAGGTATGACATTAATACTTAAGCAAATCTTTAGTCTCATTAAACTTCTGAACTCTGAAACGCAAACATCTCAAATTGCCGCCGGAGTTAGTTTTGGCTTTATTTTAGGAATGACTCCAGCTCTGTCCCTACAATCCCTTTTAATATTTACACTGTGCCTTATCTTTAGAGTTCAACTTGGCGCTATGTTTGTTTCTATTTTCTTCTTTTCCTTTATAGCTTTTATACTAGACCCTATTTTTCATAGTGCTGGCCTAGTCGTTTTGCAGATGGATGCTCTTCACTCTACTTTTACTACACTTTATAATCTCCCTATTATTCCTATGACTCGTTTTTATAATACATTAGTTATGGGATCTGGAGTTATCTCCATCATAATGGCTCCGTTCATATTCGTTATTTCTAAAGTTTTAATAATTAAATATAGAATATCCGTCGTAGATCGCTTTAAAGATACGAAGTTCTTTAAGGCCCTCAAGGCGACATCTTTCTACAAATGGTACTACAAATATGACAATCTATACGGATAAGACTACGAATAGTGAAGAAAAAGTAATCAAGAACAAAGGGCCTTTTAGAACAGGTCTACTCATTGCTCTTAGCGCCTTCGTTGTTATTACTTTCCTTTATTTTAAGTTTCTCTTTGACCTTAATTTGAAAAGTGGTCTTGAATGGACCTTGACTCATATTCATGGGGCCGAAGTCAATATTGAGAAGCTTACAACTGACTTTATCAATGCAGATCTTCTTATTGAAAAAGTAGAAGTAACTGATAAAGATCAGCCTGAAAGAAACCAACTTCAAATTGATAAGATTAAGTTTAAACTTCTCTGGGATGCCTTGCTTAGAGGAAAGTTTGTTATCGACGAGTCCTCAATCAGACAAATTTCAATATATACGAAAAGGTCTCATGTTGGAGAAATACTTCCTAAAGATAAGGACAGTATCCTTGAACAAAGTGAAACACTTCAAGAAGGCAAGCAACAGGCCTTAAATGTAATAAAAGAGAAGTTTAATGAAAATGCTCTAGGTGATATCGCAAGTCTTCTCGATGGAACAGACACAAAGACTTATGCCAATGCTCTTAAAGAGGATCTTGCCACTCAAAAAAAGATCAAAGAAGTTGAATCCTTAGTCGATAATAAAGAGAGCGAATGGGATAATAAGATTAAAAACCTGCCAAAAGAGGATGAATTCAAGGCACTTATCGACAAAGTCAAAGGCACTAAAATAGATAAGAATCCCTTAAAAGCAGCCTCTCAAATCAAAGAGCTATCAAGTACGATCAAAGAAGGTCGTGACAAAGTTAAAGTATATACAAGTGCTGCAAAAGACCTTGAAAATGATATTAAACAGGTTGAATCTCAATACAAGTCGATTGATGGCGTAATTAATGAAGATGTTAAAAGCCTCGAGTCGCGCTTCAATATTCCTGATATTGATGCCACCTCTCTCTCTCTAGCATTCTTCTCAAAAATGATTGGTCAAAACGAACAAACAGTAAAAAAATATGTAGGCCTTGCTAAAGAATACTTACCAAAGAAAGAAAATATTCAAAAAAATAAAGAAGAAACGATTAAGCCAAGATCACGTGGTGAAGGTGTAGACATAAAGTTTCCCGTTACGATTGGTTATCCTAAGTTTTGGTTAAAAAAGTCGATCATCTCATCTGAGTCATCTAAGAATTCAGGATTTAGTGGAGACCTTTCCGGTACACTTACTCATGTTACAGACGATCCTGCTTACATAAAAAAGCCAGCAACACTTGAAATTGCAGGAAACTTCCCTAAAGAGAACTTCAAAGGTGTAAAACTTAAACTTCAAGTGAATCACCACATAAAAGAGACGAACGAAACATTTCTGTTCTCTATTAAGGATTACCCGGTTAAAGGAATTAAACTATCCAATTCCTCAAAGGTTGGAATTACAATGTCTAAGGCCAATTCTCAACTCAACCTAAATGGACGACACAACCAAGACGGAGTCGAGCTTTCTTTAAGAAACGACTTTAGGCAAGCCCAATTCAAAGTTGACTCTACCTCAGAGAAAACTAAAGAAATACTCGATGAAATCTTAAAGGATATTAATAGTGCCTATCTATCCGCAAAAGCAAAGGGAGCAGTAAGTTCACTTGATTGGGATATTTCCTCTAATATAGGTACTCAAATAAGTCGCTCACTCAAGTCTCTACTTGAGAGAAAAATAAATAATATAAAAAGCAAACTCAAGAACTCAGTTGAAGAAAGAGTTGGCGAAGCAAAGTTAAAATTGAAAAGTAAAATCTCTAAACTTGAAAATCAATATAAGAGTAAGATTAACTCTGAGAAACAAAAAGCAGAGTCAAAGCTAGATGAGTTATCCAAGTCAGTAACTCAAAAATCAAAAGAAAAAAGTAATAAGATTCTGGATAAAGGAAAGAAGAAGCTTAAAAAATTATTTAAATTCTAATCACTAGGCGAAAGCCTAGCGATTTTTCATCTTTTCTTCACGATATTGTTCATCAGTTAGACCTTCTCGCCAATAGCCTGACATAAATAACAATTCAGGCTTAAGTCCCACTTCATCTACTAAATAGGTCCGTAAAGACTTTATTCGTTGAGCTTCCCCAGCTGCAAATATAACGGTATTTGTACTCAGTATATTGGATTGCTTCGCAGCGAGTGTTAAATAATCACTCTGATCAGATACTATCCATTTAAGAGTCGTCCTATCATCAATATCTAAATCAAACCTATCTTCCAGCTCTGGAATAAAGAGATAAGTCTCACTCTGAGCGTGAGCAGGAAGTCTTTTAACTCCGGCCCTAACAGCATTTATCGAAGTAAGATCTCCTAAAAAGATATACTTATCACTCTCAAAATCATTAAGCTTACGAGGACCTGGTCCTCCAATTATAATTTCATCACCGATAACTGCTTTCTTTGCCCAAGACGATGTATGTCCATAATGACGGCCAACCATAAAGTCGATAGTAAGTACTTTCTTATCACTATCAAAATCGGCCACTGTGTAGGACCTCATTTTGGGACGATGATCGGATGCTAATAGAGATTTATCTGATTCAAGAATAACTTTTACATATCCACCATCACTATCGGTTGGAAAATCTTCGAGATCTTTGCCTGTAAAATTAATTCTCATTAAATGATTTGAAATTTTTTCTGTAGAATGAACACTTATACTTCGGAACTGGCCTTTGCCTTTTGACTTCATAATTTATCCTTTGAAAGAAATAATTCTCTCAAAATCCTCTTTTCAAAATTAATATGAACTTAAATCAGAGTCAATAGTCCTTTTTTCACAACTACTTATACAGCTTTCTTTTATACAAAGAAGTTATCTAAAAGCTTTTGAAATCATTAGTTTAATAAATGTAGAATCATTTAAATCTCGTGATCCTTTATCATTATTGAAGAGCCCATCTCCTAAATAGAGTTTTCTATCCTGAGAGTATCCTGCCCTTAGCTCTAAGCCTAAGTTGTTATTTAAAATGGCCGAACGAACCCCTATTCCACTTATTTTTTCATAAATATTAAGTCTATCCTCATCTTCATTTCTATCACTTAGAATAAAGTTCTCTTGCTTCCATCGACTATAAATAAAATACTGTATTTCATCTGTTAGCCCATAGTTCATTTCAATATTATAGAAAGGCCCAAAAGAAGAAACAGAAACTCCAAACAATGAGTTATCAGGATTCCACTGTAACGAAAACACAGGAAGACCAAATAGGATATTCATTGTTTGAGTACGATAAAAATACATAACTCCAGGAATCGGTATATTATTTCCAAGAGGTCCGTTATTACTAAACATCAGAAAGTATTGCCATCTACTCTTTCCAGAGGATGTGGGATGCGAATACCCGGTCATTAAAGAATAGTTATAGTCACTTCCTCCTATTCGATCCCCTCGATAACCATAGCTTGCACGAATATTGAAGTTTTTCTTATTTTCTAGCGGACGGTTATAATTCAAGCCTATTTCAAACTGCTCTAGCTTTTCATCTACTTTAACACCACTATTGAGTACAAGATCTTGATTAAAGCGTGTTTGACCATATCTTAGAGAGGAAGAGAGTAGCCCCTTGCCAACCTTGCCCAATGGAACAGAACCCTCAATACTCTGTCTGATAATTCTTGTTTTTGAGTTTTTATCTTCACTTTTTATTTTTCCAGATACTTCAGTTTGATAACGTATAAGAGGTATAAAACCCAAACTTCCACCAAGTCCACCCATGCCACTAAAGAGCATACCTGTTGGCGGTTTTGTTTGAATATTTTCTTTCACATTACGTTCTATGAATTGGCGACATTTTATGCTCAATTTCTCATGGTTTTTTTTAAGACAACCGAGAGTTCGTTTTAAGCCTTTCTTTTCTTGACTACAAAACTCTTTAATTTCTTCTTTACATGAGTTTTCTTCTTTCTGAGCAAATGCTTTCATACTCATTAACAGAGAGAATAGGATTACAATATTTTTCATAACTTACCTTTTTAATTTTTTTCAATTATTAATTAACGTCAATTTTTTGTAAATTCTATTTTGAGAATATTGACAGTTATCTATGTATTGGCATTATTAAGTATAAATGTGGTTTCTATTTTTAACTATTCTTAACTTTTAATTTTCTATTCACAGGAGGTTATCAGATGACTAGGAAATATCTAAAAAGTAACCATTCATTTTCCTTTCGAGAACAAAATCCAAGTTATTCAATCAAAGAGATGGGCATATCACTCACCATCAATCAAAAACGAATAATCGAAAAAGAGCTCGAATTACTTTTAGAAAAGGCTCCCTATAATTCTTTTATAAGTCTAACATATTTAACCAATAATAAGACTTTAAAGACTTCTTTAACCATATCATCACCGAATAACATTTTTCGATCAAACCTAGATGGAAAATGTGCCATATCAAGCTTCTTTATTGCAAAAGAAGATATCAACGAACAAATTGATAACTGGAAGAAGCAAAGACTTTCAACTCTTAATAAGCCTTTTGTTCGCCAACAGGAGGCCATATGAAAATAAAAAGAGATCTTCTTGGCATTAAGAATACCTACATCTATGAGGGAACTCTTACCCCCGTAGAATGGAATCATAATCAAGAAATTATAAAATACTCTTTATTTTTGGAAAATGGCGATGAACTTCTTCTGTGTATTAGAAACCTTAATAAGGCGAAATCACTTCAAAATCAACAAGTAAGAGTCTGGGGATACTATAATGATCATAATAAGCACCATTCCTCTTTTATCGTAAAAAAAATTAAGCCCGTCACTGTCCCATCCCAAGACTTCTTAAGGGTTGAAAACTCACGTCCTTTCCATTTGAGCAGCTAACTTCCCTGCAAAGGGTTTACGCGGAGTAGACCCTTTGCTTCACCTCAATCTTTCTATAAAATAGATCTATGAAAAAACATAATATCATTTTCACAGCTCTTGCCGTTCTCTTTTTTTTAATTATTCAAGGTCCAAACCTTGTAAATAACTTCCAAGCACAAGGAAGCATCATTGAAGACTTAACTATTCAGAAGTATGGAATGAAGAGTCCTCTTGATAACGACCTTTCTATTCAAGATCAAAAAACTGTTATTCTCTTTTGGGCTTCATGGTGTGCTCCATGCAAGTTAGAAATGAAGCGGCTTCAAAGTTCAATAAGTAGTGGATCGATCGACTCAAAAAAAGTATGGGCCTACAACCCATTTGAAAACAGTTCAACTATTAAAAAGTTTATTCAGACAAATGATTATGATTTTCAATTTATAAAAACAGACCCACCACTTGAAACAGTATTAGATATTAAGGCTACCCCTACTTACCTATGGCTTGATGGCCCTAAGGTATATAGAATGACTACGGGAATTAGCCTTATCAATCTTTGGTGGCTAGAGTACTTTTTAGCCGACTAAGTCATGGTCTCTATTTATAGAAAAGACTCTCCGTGATAGAAAACCTGCTCAACTTGATTTCTAAATTCTTCTCTCTTAGTAACACTATTAAAGAATTCTTTTAAAATTTGTTCTGAAGTTCTTAGCTTTTTATCAAATGACATTGGTTTTAAGATAACCAAATTGCCATTTTTTCCAGATTCAAAATTACCTGTAGATTTATCTATTCCTAATATTTCTGCATTTTTAAGAGTGGCTCGATAAAGGGCCTTAGTATAAGTTGCTCCCTTCACCTTCTTATTTTGCTGGACGAAACTCTCCATTACATCAAGCATCGACACAAAAGGCCCTGCTCCAATATCACTACCGAGACCCCAACGAATCTTATTCTTTTCAGCTAACTTAAAATCAAAGAGACCTGATCCCAGTCCTTTATCCTTCACCGGAGCATTAGATGTTGGACAGTGAGCAATTGCAGTATTTGTTTTCTTAAGGATTTGTAAATCTTCTTTCGATAGATATACTCCATGACCCATAATTGTCTTTTCTCCAAGAAGTCCACAACGCTGGTAAATATCACTATAAGACTTAACATCTTCAAAGCCTTTGCGTTCTTTATATATAGAAAGAACCCAATCAATTTCATTCTCTGTTTCACAAAGATGACTTTGAACAAAACCTTTACTCTTTTTTTGGATACGTGAGCCGTAAGTCATAACCTCTTCGTCTGTAGTAGGCGCAAAACGAGGAGTGACAACATAGCGTTTTTTATACTTGGCCGATAGCTTATCCATTATCGACTTGGCCTGCTTCTTAGACTGAAGAAGATATTCAGGAGAATTCATAGTCATCAGTACATTTCCAATGAAGTAATCCCCTTTGAAATGTTTAAAGGCCACATCAACAGAGTGAGCATGGATAGATCCGTAACAAGCTCCGCCTAGTGTTCCATTTCTTAACAGCTCCCCTGTAAATTCTTTGGCTTCAGAGTTACAAAATTTCTTATCTTTGAATTTCGCTTCAGTAGGCCATGTAAAATTTTCTAACCATGTAAGTAGGTTATCTTTAGGCATGGCCGTGACATCTTTTTGTACCCAATGAAAATGAAGATCAAGCAGACCTGGAATAATTAAACTATTTGAGTGATCAAAGACAACAACAGAGCGCTTTTTAGCATATTTCTCTAAGAGGCTCTCGGTTCCCACTTCCTCAATATTATGACCAGTACTGGCTTTTTTTAATACAATAACCCCATTGCGAATAAAGTCGCATTTACTGTCTGAGTGAGGGTTTAAAATCATTCCTCGAATTAGGATCCACTTATACATATTTAAATCTCCATTAATTATACTTCTTTTACCTGTAATATTAGAAATATCCTAGAATTTTTCCACTTTTTACTGTGTTGCGCATTTTTGTATAGCGAGTTCAAATTCTCTTTGATAGGCTTCGGTTTATGGAAAAAATTATCGCACAACATCATAATGAACTCATCTCTCATCCCGTGTATAAGTCTCTGAAAAGCTTGCGCGACATTCGTGTCTTTATGGAATACCACTGTTTTGCAGTATGGGACTTCATGAGCCTCCTTAAATCAATACAAAATAAGGTGACATGCACTACTGTTCCTTGGAGGCCAAGCCCCTATTCTTCTGAAGTGGTAAGAATGATTAACGAGATTGTTCTTGGCGAAGAAAGCGATGTAGATCAATTCGGAAATCCATGTAGTCACTTCGAACTCTACCTTAAGGCCATGGATGAGATTGGTGCTAATACCGTGGTCATCAAAGACTTTATGAATACCTTTGATACTACTCTACTACCTAATGGTGCCAGAGAGTTTGTTGAACATAATCTCGACTTGGCCCTTAATGGTCGACTTGAAGAGGTTGCTGCTTCGTTCTTCTATGGGCGTGAAAAACTGCTTCCCGATGTCTTTACTCAAATTGTTCAAGTGCTCAAAGCCGAGAATTTGGAATGCCCAACGCTCCTATACTACCTAGAGCGTCATATTGAAGTGGATGGCGAAAGTCACGGTCCCTTGGCCATGAAGTGCCTTAAAGAGATTTGCGAGAATAATGAGACGAAAACTCTTCGTGCTCAATATGCTGGAGTACAGGCCCTTCGAATGCGCTTTGAAATGTGGAATGCCACCTATAAGGCCATAACCAATCAAAGTAAGCCAAATCTTTACGCGGTTCATTAAGAGCTCTCTTAATATTACTCATTAAATCTTCCTTATTTCCCCTATGTGTCTTGGCACACAGTGGGGTGTTGATTTACACTCATAGCGTTTAAAACCCTAACAAACTAGTATTTGCTTAATGATTGCAAATTGACTTAAGGATCAATTATGGACAACCAATTTTACGAAAATCTTGGACTTAAACTCGATCGCGCTCCTCATCGCGTTTACACAGACGCTCCTTTAAATACTTTAGTTGAACAAACTATTCTTTCAGGAGAAGGAAAATTAAGTAAAGAAGGTGCCCTAACCGTTACAACTGGTAAGCACACGGGTCGCTCTGCAAACGATAAATACATTGTTCGCTCTAAAACCACTCAAGAAAAAATTTGGTGGGAAAATTCTCTTTCAGATATGACTCCTGAAGTTTTTTCTAAGTTGAAAGACAAAGTCATCAATCACTTAAATGGTGATAATAATCTATATATCACTCACAGAAGTGTTGGTGCCGATGCTGAAACAAATATTGGAGTGAGAACAGTTACCAATCGTCCTCAGCATTCTTTATTTTCTAAATATTTATTTCGCTACCCGATGAAAGAAATGGGAGACAAGGATTTCACAATTCTTCACGCCCCAGACTTGACTGTGGATCCAACTGAATTTGGTACAAAGAGTGGAACCGTCGTTGCGACATGTTTTGATACTCATACGACAATCATTGTTGGGACTGTATACGCTGGTGAAATTAAGAAGAGTATGTTCTGTGTAATGAACTACTTTCTTCCTGATGTAGGAGTTCTTCCTATGCATGCGGGGGCCAACAAACTTCCTAATGAAGATACATCCGTTTTCTTTGGTCTTTCAGGAACAGGAAAAACAACTCTATCTACTGATGAAGGAACACTACTTATTGGTGATGATGAGCACGGGCTATCTGATGCTGGTCTCTTTAACTTTGAAGGTGGCTGTTACGCTAAAACATATAAATTAACGAAAAAAGGTGAGCCTGAAATTTTCAAAGCCGCTTCAACATTTGGAGCCATTCTTGAAAATGTTATCCTTACTGACACAACAGGTGAGCCAGATTTTTTTGATAATTCATTAACTGAAAATGGTCGTTGTTCTTATCCACTAAGCTTCATTGATGAGCTAGAGCCAAGCTCTAAAGGTGATATCCCTAAGCATATGTTCTTCCTATGTGCCGATGCTTTTGGTGTACTTCCTCCCATTGCTCAATTAACAAAAGAACAAGCTATGTTCTATTTTGTACTTGGATATACGGCCAAAGTAGCAGGAACTGAAATTGGGATTAAAGAGCCTCAGGCAACATTCTCTCCATGCTTTGGTTCTCCTTTCATGATGAGACATCCTTCTGTCTACGCTGAACTTCTTGGAAACCTACTTGATCGTCATAATATCAAAGTTTGGCTAGTGAACACTGGTTGGACTGGTGGTGCTTATGGTGAAGGTCAAAGATTCCCTCTTCATATTACAAGAGAAATCATCAGAACTGTTCAGGCCAATACCCTTAACAATGTACCTACTCAAAAAGATGAGTACTTTGGATTTGCAGTTCCAGAAGCCGTACAAAATGTACCCACTTCTTTCTTACACCCAAGAGAGACTTGGAAAAGCCCAGAAGCTTTTGATGCAAAAGCTAAAGAGCTTGCCGCTTCTTTTCACAAGCAAATGGAAAACTTTGGAGACTTCTACCAAACCAATATTAAAGGTGCTCCAACTTATAAAGCCTAAAATAACAAAGGCCTCGCAAGAGGCCTTTTTTTTTAACTTAACGGTCCAGAAATACTAAAATCACCTTCATTAGCCGCTAGCTCATAAACAACACAGTTTGGAATGGGGATATCAAAAACTCCTCCTGGATTACTATCCATTATATAACTTCCCAGTAAATTTCTAACTACACCGCCATGAGTAGATATTCCAATCTTTTTATACTTTCCTTCATTTAGGATTTCATCTATCACTGATCTCATTCGTTCAATAGAATGACGACGAGTTTCCCCTTCTGGAAAACAAGCATCAAGATGGTCACGATCAAGCTTCATAAATCTTTGCCAAGATTCTTCCCCGAACTCTTTAATAATGTCTGCCAAGAGCATCCCTTCTGCTTTTCCAAAACTGGCCTCTCTCAAGCGCTTCTCTTTCACTATCTCAATATCTAAGCCTTGAGATGCGATAGAAGCTGTCTCATAGGCTCGATCGAGATCGCTTGAATAAATAACATCCAAATTTAAAGACGAGATCACATCACGTAGTTCAAGCGCTTGCTTCCTTCCTTCTTCATTTAGAGGAATATTCGAGTGACCTTGGATTCTTTTTTCTTTATTCCAATCAGTCTGACCATGTCTAAATAGGTAAAATTTCATAAAACTATTTTATCTTGAACAGTAGATAAAAAAAAGATAGATTTGCAGCTATGTCCTATCTCTACTTTAAAGCTATTCATATTATATTTGTCGTAACGTGGTTTGCAGGCCTCTTCTACCTACCACGCCTGTTCATTTACTTTGCTGAAGCTCAGGATAGACCCGATCTCGAAAGAAAAGTTCTTCAAGATCAATTTAAAATTATGCAAAGACGACTTTGGTATGGAATCACTTGGCCTTCATGTGTCCTGACCATTCTTTTTGGCCTTAGTATGCTCCACAACTGGCTTCCCCTTTCCGAAAGTCCTTGGCTCATCGCTAAACTTTGTCTTGTTCTCATACTTTTTCTCTATCACCTCTCTCTTGGATATATCAGAAAAAAACAAGCCTCTGGAGTATCTCCCTATACGAGTACTCAGCTAAGAATTTGGAATGAAGTATCCACTATCTTTCTTATTGCGATCGTTTTTCTTGTTGTATTAAAAAGCGTTCTGGCCATGGGACAAGGTCTTATTGGACTTGTTATCCTCATTGCGGTCTTAATGAGTGCTATTATGATTTACAAAAGAAAGCGTCAAAGAGTGTCCAATCACCCGTAATCACTTAGACTCATTTCTTGTATAACTATCCGCCTTTGACCTAAATCCCTCCTGCGAAGTAAAATGAACTTAAGGAGCACCTATGAAGAGAATAATCATTTTCATAATTTTGACTGTAATGACAGGGGCCCATGCCATGGAAGAAAATTCATCAAAGAAGACTTCAACTCAAGAAGATTCAATAAACTATAAAGAAAAAACTGATGCCTACTGGAAGGAAGTTCTGACTCCAGAGCAATACGCAATAACAAGAGAAGCTGGTACCGAGCGAGCTTTCACTGGTAAGTATAATAAATTCTATAAAGATGGTGTCTACAAGTGTTCCAACTGTAAACAAGTCCTTTTTTCTTCGGAAACAAAATACGATAGTGGCTCTGGATGGCCTAGTTTCAGTGATGTTGTGAATTCAAAAAATGTAGAAACCCGTGAAGATAGTGGTCTTTTTATGACAAGGGTAGAAGTCCTATGTTCAAGATGTGGAGCCCACATTGGACACGTCTTTAAAGACGGCCCAGCTCCCACTGGACTTCGCTATTGTGTAAATTCAGCCTCACTTGTACACGATCCTGAACACAGCAATGATAAAGAAGAATAAAAAGTAGAATAAAAAGTAGAATAGCTCTTTCTCGTTATTGGTAAAGTTCTAATTCCTTGAATTTATCTTCAACTTTTTCATGAAGCTTGGCCAAAGTCTGAGAGAGATCAGTAATATCTTCACCGGCAAACGATTTATCCTGGCAAATTTTCTCATACTTAGAAATGACATCTTCTAGTTTTATGATCTCTTCTTCTACTTCTTCAAGTGATCGTGTTGGCTTCTTTGGAGAGGAAGACTTTTGTCCTCCTCCTTTCTTAGACGCCTTCACTTTCGCTACTGGTTGTGATGCTTTTTCCTTAGGTCCCGACTCTTCGCCTTCCCAACCTATTTTTTCAAGAAACTCTTTATAAGTTCCTTCAAAGAGAAAAGCTTCTCCCTCTTGAAAAACAATGAGTTTATTGACGACTTCACTTAAAAGTAACTCCGAGTGAGTTACGATAAAGGCAACACCATCAAACTTCTTAATTTCTTCAGTTAAAACTTCAATGGATTCCATATCCAAATGGTTAGTGGGCTCATCGAGCATAAGCACGTTTGATGGAGTCGCGAGAATTTTCCCCAGCATAACTCGAGCTTTCTCCCCTCCCGATAAAACGCTAATCATTTTCTCTGCTGTATCTCCAGGAAACATCATAGCGCCACAAAGCCCACGTACCGCCGTCATAGTCAGATCTTTATTTACGGCCATCAATTCTTGAATAATATTATTGTTGGGATGAAGCCTCTCCACATTCGTTTGGCCAAAGTGTCCCATAGAGATTCCTGGAGCACACCATATAGAGCCTTCCTGTGCTGTCAGCTCTCCTGCCAAAACATTCAGCAGGGTCGACTTTCCTTTTCCGTTTTTTCCGATAATTCCAATTCGATCATTCTTTCCGACGGAAAAAGAAAGATCTTTAAATAAGGGTTCTTCTGGATCATATCCGAAAGTTAAATTCTTAATCTCCATTGGAAATTTTGAAGGAATATCTTTGTAGTGAAAGGAAAACTTTAAATCAGGAAGTTCTTCCAGAGTTTCAATTTCATCCATTTTATCGATAACTTTCTTCTTACTATTGGCCTGTCTTGCTTTTGAAGCCTTGGCACTAAAGCGCTCAATAAAGTTTTCAAGCTCTTTCTTTTTTCTTTCTTGATTTAATCTGGTTTGCTCATAAATTTCTTCATCGGCCACGAGTTGTTCGTAATACTTATCCGTGGTCCCTTTGATCTTTTTAACTCTTTGACGATGAATACCCATAATATGAGTACAAACTTTATTCATAAATCCACGGTCGTGAGTAATCATGAGAACTTCACCAGGAAAGTCCTTTAAAAACTGGGCCAGCCAGTTTAGCGACACAATATCAAGATAGTTTGTTGGTTCATCCAGTAAAAGTAGATTTGGCCCTGAAACTAAAACCTTCGCTAGCTTTACTCGAATCTGATATCCACCAGAAAACTCACTTGGGGCACGATTTAGGTCCTCTTCAGTGAAGCCAAGACCAAATAAAATCTTTTCACCACGCCAATGATCGTAAATATGCTCTTCAGGTAAAACCTGAATAACCTCTTCCAGAATGGTTTTCCCTGTAAATTCAAGGTGTTGTTCAAGTGCACCCAAGCGATAATTTCGTGGAATGGCCACTTCTCCTGAGTCAGATGTCTCTTCCCCTTGGATGATTTTAAAGAGCGTGGATTTTCCCATCCCATTTCGGCCAACAAGGCCCACTCTCTCCTTGGGTCCTAACACAATATTGACGTCCTTAAATAGGATTCTTTCGCCAAATGACTTACTTATTTCTTGCAACTGGATCATTTTTAGTAGATTCTCTGGTTAAAATATTAATGGACAGATTAGCGGTATTTACACGAATGTGAAAGTGTAATTTAACGCTACATAACATTATCTAAAATCAGTGTCGTCCTGATATTTAGATCGAAAAAAGGCTTTTTAATGACACCTTACAAGACGCTAAAAAACATTGCCGTTGTGGCCCACGTTGACCACGGAAAAACAACTATGGTTGACGGACTTCTCCAACAATCTGGAACCTACGGGGAAAGAGATGAAATTCAAGATCGAGTCATGGACTCTGGTGAGCTTGAAAAAGAGAGAGGGATTACCATTAAGGCCAAGAACTGCGCCATCTTCTGGAATGATTGTAAAATCAATCTTCTTGATACTCCTGGACACGCCGACTTTGGTGGAGAAGTAGAAAGAAGTTTAATGATGGTTGATGGTATTTTACTTCTTGTAGATGCTGCCGAAGGTTGTCTTCCTCAAACGCGTTTCGTTCTTTCAAAAGCGATGCAAAGAGGAATTAAAATTGGTGTTGTTGTTAACAAAGTAGACAGACCTGATTCAAGAATTGATGAAGTAAAAGATGAAATTGAAGATCTTCTTTTAGAGCTTGCATCATTCCTAGAAATTGAAGACTTCGATCTTGATATACCTTTCCTATACGCTTCAGGAAAAGATGGTTGGTGTAGTGAAAAACAAGATGAGCCAGCAAAAGACTTAACTGTTCTTCTAGACTTCATGGCCAGTGATTACTATCCAGTTCCACAATTTAATAAAGAAACAAGCCTTAAGCTTCTTGTTACTAACCTTTCATTCTCTTCTTACCTTGGTGCCCTTGTTATTGGACGTATCCAAGAAGGTGTTGTTGCGAAACATCAACAAGCGGCCATCATTGGAAAAGACAAAACAAAGAACTTCAAAGTTACGAGTATTCAAGTTTACGATAAGCTGGGAACTTCAGAAGTTGAAAAAGCAGAAGCTGGTGAAATCGTTATCCTATCAGGTATTGAAGAAGGCCTTATTGGTGATACTGTTTGTGGTCACAGAGATGATACCGCTCTTGAAAGAATTGAAGTAGAACCACCAACGGTTGGAGTTTTCGTATCGGTAAACACTTCTCCACTTAGTGGACAAGAGGGTGAATACTTAACTTCGAGAAAACTAGAAGAATTTCTAGAAGATAGTTGTCGTCACAACGTATCTCTTAAATATGAAGCCACTGATGATCCAAAAGTTTATAAGCTTATGGGTCGTGGAGAGCTTCAACTTGCCATCGTATTTGAAGAACTTCGTCGTGAAGGTTTCGAATTTATGCTTTCTCGTCCTGAAGTTCTCTTCGGTGAAGAAGATGGTCAAAAGACTGAACCCTATGAAAAACTTGTTCTTGATATTCCTTCAGACTCAACAGGTGCCGTTACTGAAAAATTATCTCAGAGAAAAGGTATCATGGAAGGAATGATTCCAATTGGTGATACAAGAACAAGAATGGAATTCGCTATTCCTTCACGTGGTCTTATTGGTTACCGTTCACGTTTCCTTACGGATACTCGTGGTGAAGGGATTATGAGTTCAGAATATCTTGGATACCGTCCATACGCGGGAGATCTTCTTGCTCGTCAAAACGGAGCAATTATTGCTGACCGTGCTGGAAAACTTACTCCTTACGCTCTATTCAACCTTCTTAACCTCGGACAGCAATTCGTAATCCCTGGGATGAAGTGTTACGAAGGAATGGTTATTGGAGAATACAATAAAACAAACGATACGAACGTTAATGCTGTAAGAGAGAAACACCTCTCTTCTATGAGAACGGCCGGTAAAGATGTGAATATTGTTCTTCCTCCAGTTCAGGCCAGAACTCTTGATTGGGCTCTTGATTGGATTGATGTTGATGAATGGGTTGAAGTTACACCACAAACGATTAGAATTAGAAAGAAAGTTCTAGAATCTAATAAAAGAAGTGTTGTAAGAAAATAAGGAGACAACTTGAAAACATTAACTATTCTGAGTCTATTTTTACTAAGTACCCTTTCCTTTGCTGCAAAGAAAGCTGATGTTGAATTGGCCGACACTGTAAGCATAGAAGGTAAAGAACTTCTTCTTAATGGAATTGGAATTAGAAGGGCCACAATCTTTAACGTAAAAGTTTATGTTGGTGGCCTCTATGTTCTTAAGAAGTCTCAAGATGCTCAAGAAATTATCTCTCAAGATAATCCTAAGCGTATCATTATGAAATTTGTAAGAAGCGTAGGCGCTGATGATCTTCAGGAAGCTTGGTTAGAAGGCTTTGAAGCTGCCATTCCTGAAGCGACTCGTAAACCAATGATGGAAGCTTTTAATAAATTTAATGCTACGATGAAAGATGTCGAAGAAGGTGACATCATCCTTATTAACTTCCTTGATCAAGGTGTTCAAGTTTCAGTTAAAGGGCAAAAGCATCCCTTTATTGGAGATAAAGCTTTCTCTAAGGCCCTATTGAGTATTTGGTTTCTCAATGCTCGCGATGAGAGACTTAGAGATGAGCTACTTGGAAAAGAATAGTTTATTTTCCTATAATTAAATTTACAATATCTTGAGTGGGGTTAGATTTAACCCCACTTTTTTTATCCAAAGACTGAACCTCTTTAATGGCCTTCAATAGATTTTCTCCCGTTAAATGATCTTCCTCAATTACAATACTTCCCAACTTAGACTGGGCTGACATTGCATTGTGATACTGTTCATTTTTTTGAGCAATCTTAAGGGGTATCAATATAGAAGGTTTCCCAAGTGCTGTTAATTCAACAACGCTGCCGGCACCTGCACGAGAAATAATCACCTGGGCCTTCTTCATTAGATCAATAATCTCATTTCCGACAAAGCCAAAAACTTTATAATGATCCGTTTCTTTTTTTATAAGTTCTTTTTCAAAATTCTTTCCACACTGATGAACAATGAAGAAATCATTTTCAATCTCAGGCATAATTTGGGCCAACGACTGATTAAGTAGTTGAGATCCATTCCCACCACCTGTCAGAAATAAAATTGGGCGATCAATATCGATTATCGCAATGTCTTTAATCTTTTGAGTTTTTAATTCTTCCTCTAGAATCTCTTCTCTTAAAGGGTAGCCCAGATGCTTCACTTTTTTGCTCGGAAAAAACTTCAAAGACTCTTCAAATGTTACGATCACATCACTTGCGAAGTAGCTGCAAATACGATTGGCCAATCCTACTCGAGTGGTTTGCTCGTGCACAATGATTCTCTTTCTCTGTAGCCATGCAGCAAATACAACCGGAACTGTTACAAAGCCACCAGTGGCAATGATGACCGAATCCCTCTTGCTCCACTTAAGAAGAATAATAAACGCCTCTAAAGTTCCTTTTAGAATCCTTAAAAGATCGATAAAATTATCCCATGAAAAATAGCGTCTTAATTTACCTGTCGAAATAGGATAGTAATTCAATCCTTCCTTTGTAAAAAGCTCTCTTTCTATTCCCTTATAACTGCCTATTGATATAAAGGTGGCATCTTTTTGGATCTTTCTGATGTACTTATAGAGGGTTATCGCAGGCATTACATGCCCTCCACTTCCTCCACCACAAAAAATGAATTTATCTATATGCGCCAAATAGGCTCCTTTCTCATAATAATTTATAAAATCATCCCATACTTCCCACATGAAATCACGAGATTCACTCTTACAACTTCTATAATACATGAGAATTACAAGATCTCATTTCTATAGATCGTCTCACTCATCATTTATGTTAAGAAATCTACAAATTTAAAAGAGGGTACCTAGAAGTTAAAGGCCTATTACTAGAATAAAGTCTGACCTACTTATAAATATCCCCTTTCTTACTAGGAAAAAGTTATATGTCCATGCCTTGCTCTCTTGATAACAGCTTCTCTATGATAACTTCCCGTATTAAACATAATTTGATGCCACGATTAGGAGCTCAAATGCGTCCCCTGACTACGATTATTTTTGCTTCTCTTTTCATTCTATCCTCCTCATTGATGGCCTATGAGTTTGAAGACTCTGAGCATTTACTCAAAGAAGCGTTCCAACGTGAAGACTTCTCTTTAACTATAGATGATCAAAAAAAGGAATATACAGAATACACAGGATCTATGAGACTCACAGAACTCATCAATCCTGTTAGTGACGAAGATCAACAACTTCTCGATTATAAATTTCTCTTCTTTTTGCCTCAAAAGGTTTCCGCGACCAACTTGATTGTAGTGACCCCTACTATTGGAGGAGTCTCACTATTTGAAAAAACTATAGCCAGAAGATTTGCAAAAGCTGGCCACCCTGTCCTTATTCCTATTGAAAGAAAAGCCAGTGGCATTATAGATAAAGACATCGGTCCTAGAATGGAGAGGCATGTAAGAAGGGCCATGGCCGCCAGTTTTCATGAAATAGAAGCTCTTAAAGAAAATTTTTCTAATATTAATACAGATGAAATGGGTGCCATTGGAGCAAGTCTTGGAGGGATTAGATCTTCACTCCTCTTCTCCCTGGATAACCGTTTTAAGGCTGCTTTCATTGCCGTTGCAGGAGCCAATATTCCTCTCATTTACAGAGATACTCAGCTAGAGCAACTGGTTATCTCTAGAAATAAGCATAAAGAATTTTTGAACCTATCGACTAATGAAGAATATACAAATTATCTTAGTAAAGAGCTGTACTTAGATCCTTATCAAATCACTAAAAATAAGAATCTACAAAATGTGGCCATGGTCATTTCTAATGATGACACCACTGTTCCCACCTTAACCCAATGGAACCTTTTTACAGCGATAAAAGAAGCCGGTGTACACCCTAAAACATTTACCACAAATGGGGGTCATGGAAGAGGCGCCTTCAGCCTTATCCTTAAGAAGAACTTTATTCTAGATTGGTTTAAGGAGCGACTTTAATCCAATTGTTACGATTTCTACAAATTCTCTGAAGGCCCACTAAAAGATTCTTCTTCGTTTTAACGATACATTTATTTGTATTAACTAACTTCAAGGAGGATTTCACATGAATTCACTAAAAAATAAGAAAATTGCAATCCTAGCAACAGATGGTTTTGAGCAATCAGAACTACTAAGCCCTAAACAGGCCATGGAAGATGCCGGTGCGACAGTAGAAGTCATTGCGATCGAGAATGGTCAAATCAAAGGTTGGTCGGAAAATGATTGGGGTAAGGCCGTCAAGGTAGACAGAGCGCTAGGAACAGTAAGCGCTGATGATTACGATGGACTAATACTTCCCGGTGGAGTGATAAATCCTGATAAGCTAAGAAATAATAATAAGGCCATTGAATTCATCCAAGGCTTCTTTAGAGAAAATAAGCAAAAGCCAGTAGGTGCTATTTGCCATGGCCCTCAAAGCTTAATTAATGCGGGCGTGGTAAAGGGAAGAAAAATGACTTCTTATAGCTCCATTAAGCAGGACCTGATTAATGCTGAGGCAAATTGGGTAGATCAAAAAGTCGTCTGTGACAATGGACTTGTTACTTCTAGAACTCCAGATGATCTCGATGCTTTTAACAGTAAACTTGTTGAAGAGTTTAATGAAGGTTCCCATGAACTATCTTCATCTCAGTTAAGTTAATAAATAAGTATTGGAGAACATTATGAAAGCAGAGCTATATAGAATGGTGATGGATGATCATATCTGTCCCTATGGACTAAAGGCAAGAAACTTAATAGAGCGAAAAGGCCTACAATTAGTCGATCATAAATTAGAGACGGACCAACAGGTTGATGAGGTAAAGGAAAGATATCACGTAAAGAAAACACCTCTTATTCTAATTGATGGGAATGAGGTTGGAGGTTACGATGATCTCGCAAACTACTTCAATGTAACGACTTTAAAACAAAGAAATACAACCTATCAACCCGTTATAGCTCTGTTTTCAGCAGGCTTTCTTATGGCCTTGGCCATAGAGTCATCAACAGCTCTAGAGTTCATGCCAGGGCGTATTATCATTACTTTCATTGCTGTTAGTATGTGCCTACTCGCCATACAAAAGCTAAGAGATCTCTACTCTTTCACAAATCAATTTATCACCTATGACCTCATCGCCCGTAGACACACTTACTACGCTTATCTCTATCCCTTCTTGGAATTATTCGCAGGCATAGGAATGTTGGCCGGAATCTATCCTTTTATAACGGCTCCCATTGCCCTATTCATAGGCTCAATCGGATCAATTTCTGTGATTAAGGCCGTCTATATAGATAAGAGAGAATTAAAATGTGCCTGTGTCGGTGGGGACAGCAATGTTCCTCTAGGGGTTGTATCTCTAACTGAAAATATAATGATGGTCTTGATTGCTATAATTACTTTTTCTAGAATCATATGAGTATTAGGCATAAAAAAAGCCAGATCTGAGTCTGGCCAATTTTATATATTTTTTTGGTGCCGCAGGAGGGACTTGAACCCCCACGCCAAAGGCACTAGATCCTAAGTCTAGCGTGTCTACCAATTTCACCACTGCGGCATATTTGCGTAATTCGTGGAGATATTTTTACTCCATGAGATTAGTTATGACAAGATACTATGTCGTTTTTTTAGATAAAAAAGGAAATTCCCTGTATGACTACGAGGCCTTCCGACCGAGAACCTCTAATTTCTTCTCCAGATCCCTCAATTTAACATTTAGAGTCTTATTTTCTAGCACGGCCTTATGTAGCTCTGTTTTCTTCTCAGAAAGCTCTTTTTGGGCCTTACTGTGGGCCTGTTTCATCCTGGACTGCATATTCTCAAGTTTTTTAATTTGATTCTTAGTTTTAGGATCGACCCCACTAGGTCCTTTTGCTCCACCTGATCGTTTATTTTCTTGGGACTTAAATCGATCAAGCTGAGCGTTAACAAACTTGAGCTTCTGCTCAAAAGATTTTGCTTTTAGAGTAACTTCTTTATTTTGTTGAGCAAGGTTCTTCATTTCATCTGTTAATTCTTGGATTCGCTGATCTTCCTTCTTAGACTTAAACTTATCATTCTCTTCAATATATTTAGCGAGTAATTCATTTTTTGCCGCAAGTTCCTTCTTCTTTTTCTCAAGGATCATTAGTGATTCACGCTTCTCACTCTTAATCTTCTCCATTTCTCCAGAGTGCTTAGCTATTAACAATTTCATACGATCATTTTCTAACGCCATAGCTTGAATATCATTTGTATCTAGATTAGTACCAGCATTGGCCTTCGAATTTTGATACATGTAATTCACGCGTTTCTTTAGAGAATCAATCTGACTCAGTAACTTTTCATTTTCATTCTTGAGAATAATTAAATTTGGATTATCATCACCTTGTATTTCTTCAGGGGCCTCGTCATTTAAAGGATTTAGAAGATCTATATTCTCATCATTTTCTGCAATTGCATTTCTTTGATTAAAGTCTAAAACCTTATTTTCTTTTTGAAGATCTTGAACACGACTGCTTAGCTGACCATTTTCCGCTCTTAAGCGACCAATTAAATCTTTCATTTTTTCAACTTGCTTCTCACGCGTCTCAAGCTGACTCGCAACGCGCTCTAGCTTTAAACGTTGCTTAATTTCATCCTTAAGATTATTTATCCCATCTTCAATACATAACTCTGTTGCATTATTAGCAAGGAGCTCTACCCCGGTTTTACTATAGGGAGCTCTGACTCCAACCTCTTCTTCAAATATTTTTTCAACTTTTTCATTAACTTCATTAGAACTTAGATTATTATTCTCTAAAAGTTCATCTTCCATCTTCTTTAGTACATTTAATCTTTTAATCTCCCAAACTTCGTTATTATATAAGTCATCACTATCACCACTTACAATAGTTTTATTCTCTAGCTGTTCTTCATTTTGAGCTTTTACTTTCTTAAAAATTTCTTCTTGGGATAGACTTTGTTCTATATTAATATTTTCATTACTATCTGGAGTATTGAGAGACTTAATCCTTTGTATATCTTGCTTATCTTCTTCTTTAATTCCTCTTACAACTTGAACATCATTTTCAGGTTTTTCACTTTGACCTTTTACTCTCGTATGACCTTCAGAGAGATCTTCCTTCGTACCAGATACAATGGTTGTATTTTCTTTTTCATTTCTATTTAATTTAAAGACTTCTTTAATGTCTTCGCCAGACATATCAGCAATATTCTTAATCAACTGAGAAACATACTCTTCACTGCTAATAGCACCTTTTACTTTTTGAACCTCTAAATCAAATTCATCATAAGCTAAAGAGTTTTTCAACAATTTGGTTAATACATCTTTTTCTTTATTATTTAAATTATTCATCTTATTTGCACGAGGAAATTCGAAAAGAATACGTGTCAAATCATCAGAACTAAAATCTTCCGAAACAGGAAGTTCAACCTTATCTTTTAAGAAATCAAAGGTATTTTTAACCCTTAAGGGATTGAGAACTTCCGAAGTATTAGTATCACCTGTTGTATTATAGTTATGAGATAAAGATCTTATATTTTTCTTTTTAGATATATTTTCTAGAGAATGCTTAAGAAAGGAATTAACAGAGTTATCATAATCCCACCTATCTGCACTTAACGTCTGGACATCGTGAACAATAAAAGATGAATAATTCTTTACTTCACTCCAAATCCCCTCATAAAACCAACACCCCGTCATAACCAATTTTTTGGTCGATTCAATAGTGAAGATATTGAGTAGATCAGTGTTTTTTAGAATATCCTTAAAAATATCTTTTGAGGCTTCATTTTTCTCACTCAAGGTATCCATAATATTTTCAAAAACAAATCCATTATTTCTACAATGACTCTGTATAAAAAAAGTGTCATCTGAAAACCCACAATCTAAATCAATGGGATAAGAAACAATATTCGCTTTTTCTAAAGAGGATATAAAAGTTAATAAATGGAGGACATAGGGACGAATAACCGCTTCATCAACCTTTCGTTCTAATGCAAAATTCAAAATAACATCTGAAAGATGTCCAATGCTATAATCATTAAGTACTTTTACCGTAAAACTTTTCTCAACAAGATCATCTTTAAGATCATCAATATTAAGTCCACCAATATTGCCTGCAGCACGACGAAGGATCATTTGAGAGACTTCACTTTTAAAGATATTATCATCTACAAAAGCAAAAGGAGGTCGTAAGGGCTGATTCCATTCTACTGCTTGAAAAAGTAAGTTGCCTTCGCTACCGTTACATTTAAAAATATATTCTTCATTATCATTTTTTTGAGATGACAAATATTCTCCCAAAGAATCACTTAATTCCTTTGGAGGCTCTGTACTAAATAAGATTTTATAATCTTTACTCACTCTATAATCCAGAAATCTTTAAAAAGTTATTATTACGTTGATTTGCAACTTGTATTGAAGAAGTAACGACTCTTCTCATACGATCAGATAAATTTACACCACCTAAAAATAATGTGTTCAGATTACTTCCTATTTGCTTTGAAAGAAGTTTTTCATCGTACTGAACCCCTTGAAGAACTAATGTAATAAGCAACTCCAAATCACTCATTTCATTCATCTTCACTTTTAGGGATTGGCCATTGCCTTTAAAGTCTTCAAGTGACCATTTTAGATAGTCTGCAATATAGGGATTATTCAAATTCTCTTTTACAATTTGTTGACCTTTTTCCAGTGATGAAACAATACTCTCTTTCAAACTCTCTTTTTCAGTAGGGCCTAGTGAATGAATTCCCTTCTGATTAATTTTTTTTAAACAAGCTGATTCTCGCTGTGTCCATGAGTCATCACTATAAATAAAGTCCAAATAGATAAACGTTTTAAAAAGATCTTCAATGAGTAATAAGTCATTGTAGCCAATCATTATTCCAAATATGGAGATAGTGCTTCCGACCATAAGGTTACGAGCTTGAACCTCAAGAGGTAAATCATCAAAGCCTATGTAGAAGTCCTTGCTTTTAATATCAAGAATCGACATCGCCAGAACAACAAGGTCCAAATAGTTTACCTTCTCATTTTCTCCATGCCATAGAGCTGGACTAATCCAATTTATAAACTCAACTCTCCAATCATCCATAGCAATTAAATCTTGAGGTCTTTGTGACTCTAGCGCTATAAGCTTCTCTGCATATTCAATGCCATCGATAATCCATTTGGTATCGATCTTCCAAATAAATTCGAATGAAGCTGGTGCATCCATAATTCTTTTTAAGTTCTTAGGAGATAGGACAACGCCCTCAGAGTGAATCTTAAGTTTATTACCATTGGACTTCACCCAATAGATTTCAAAAAGACAAAGAGCGTTACTACGCAAGTAAGCAATAGAGTCTTTCTTTTTTAAAATATTTTTAATTTCCGATATATAGCTAACCCCAGTCTCCTTGGAATACGGCACTTCCTTCTATTCTTATCGGAATTTTGTTGTATTTTTAAAGGAATTAGAGAAAGAAAAGCTCTTTAACCGAGCCAAAGACTCGGGCTTCGAGCTTTCTTATGGTAAGTGAAAAAGTGAACAGTAATCACTGAATACCAGTAAATGATCTACTAATGATTACTATAACTTAGCGATGGATAATATTTAAATAAATAAGCGAGGCTTACTTTCCTTTTAACTTAGGATCGAGTGCATCCCTTAGAGCATCACCCAATATATTAAAAGCGAGTACAACCAACATCATCGCAGCTGTTGCAGCAGCTAGTTGCCACCAATTACCACGGGCCAACTCAAGCTTGGCATCATTAATCATAATTCCCCAACTTGGTTTCCCCTGAACCCCAAGACCAAGATAACTAAGAATAACTTCTGACTTAATGGCCACTTGAAATTGAAGCGAGAAATTAATAATCACGATATGAAAAACATTAGGAAGAATATGTTTGAAAATTTTTCTGAAATCTCCCCCACCAATGGCCGAAGCTGCCTGCACATAGTCTCTATCCTTATGGCGAATAAATTCTCCACGAATAAGACGACACAGGCTTACCCATGTAGTGAGACCTAGGGCCAGATAAACGGCTAAGATTCCCTTTCCTAAAATAAAAGTGATAGATACTAAAAGCATGAAAGTCGGAATTGAAGTAAAGGTTGTATAAAACCAAACAATGAACTCGTCTATCTTTCCACCATAGTAGCCAGCAATAGATCCAAGAAATACACCAATGACCATAGAGATAAGACCTGTTACTAGTCCCACAGACATTGCAATCTCAGTTCCCTTAATCGTCTTGGCGAGAACACTTCTTCCAAAGATATCGAGCCCAAACCAATGCTCCATTGAAGGAGGTGCATAAGATGGACCCACTTCCTCTGACCAACCAGAAGCAATCATTCCTGTTCCAGAAAGAATTGCCAAGAGAGCATAGAAGACAACGATACTAAGGCAAATAACTGCCATTTTATCTCTTATTAAAGTTTTAAAAGCATGGTGCCACAAAGAATGTGAAGAGCTACTTGATGCCATAATTAACCTAACCTCACGCGTGGATCTACTAGAGTATAAAGAAAGTCAGTGAGTACACTAAAGATAATATAGGCCACAGAAGTTAAAACTGTCATGGCCTTCAATACTGGAAAGTCTGAAGTATTAATCGCCTTTAGAGTAATTCCACCAAGTCCTGGAATGGAAAAGAAGGATTCAATCAGAATCGAACCCATTATTAAAAAAGGAATCTGAATAATTACATAAGTAATAATGGAAACCATCGCATTCTTAAGAACATGTTTAAATAGAATCGCTCGTTCATTAAGTCCCTTAGCACGGGCTGTTCGAACATAGTCTTGGTAAATTTCATCAAGCATAACTGTTCTATAAAAACGAACATCAGGGCCAACAGTTAAAATAATCCAAATCACAATCGGTAAAAGAACATAAGGAATAAAATCAGGAAAACCTTCTTCGTATCCAGAAATCTCAAACCATCCGAGCTTGAAAGCAAAGAACCATTGTCCAAAGAGAATATAGGCCAGTGAAGAAACACTCATGAGCGCCACACAAATAAAGACAATTCCCTTATCTAAAAATTTACCGCGATAGAAAGAGACGACTAAACTAATCGAAATAGAAATAAAGAATGAAAGAGTAAAGGCCGGGATCGTAACCGTCATAGAAGGTATCGCCCCATTTTTAATCATATCAAATATGTCTTGCTTGGTGGACCAGCTGCGACCAAAGTCAAAAGTGAAGGCCGATTTTACAATATCTAAATATTGAATATACCAAACTCTATCTAGTCCAAGCTCAGTTCTCAATTCAAGCATCTGAGCTTTGGAAGCATGCTTACCTAGCATGATGAGCGTTGGATCAGGAGATACAACATTGAAAAGAATAAAGATTATGAAACACACGCCCAACAGGACTGGAATCACATATAAAAGTCTTCTTAGTATATAGGAATAAACATTCACTCTACATTCGCCTTTTCAGTGGATGCTCTATTAAAGCTTATCCATGATTTCTGTTTTGAGTTCTTCATCAACATCAATATATTTACCAATTCCAGAGTCAAAGTCTGTGGCCACATAGTTTTTAATCCAACCATGCTTAACAACAAAGGTCTGACGATGAACACCATAAATAAGAGGCATCTCTTCAGCCACCATACGATTCATCTTCTCATAAAGAGCTGTTCTCTCTGGAGAATCTTGCATAATTGATGCTACTTTAAAGAGCCTATTGAACTCTGAGTTATCATAACCAGAACCATTGGCCCCAGGGGCTTTATTTGGTCCATAAAGAAGCTGTAGAAAATTCTCAGCATCCGGGTAATCTGCACCCCAAGCAATTCCGTACATCATTATACTTCTTCTTGTAATTTTTCTTTGAAGCTCTGGAAATGGGTTTTGTAGAACTTTTACATTTATTCCGATCTTTTTCATTTGGTCTCTAAAGAATTCAGCCATTTGAAAAGAAGTCGTACTCACAGGGCAGTCATAAGTTATATCTGGAAGTCCCTTTCCTTCAGGATAACCCGCTTCAGCTAAGAGCTTCTTTGCTTTCGCAATATCTTCTTCAGTACCTTTTCCACGATATGGATTTTCAAAATTATTCATATACCCCGAAATTCCAGGAGGTACGATAGATTGCGCAGGAATAGCTTGATTACTGTAGAAAAGTCTATTTGCAGTAACACCATCATAGGCCAGAGACATCGCTTGTCTTAATTTCTTATTACCTTTAAATAGCTCGAGGTCATGGTTAAATCCAGAGTAAGTAACATCTAGCGCTGGAGATACAATCAAGCCCATTCCCTTCTCTTTGAAGTCGGGAGCAAGGTTTTTTGCATCAGGAATGGCGGAATCAAAGTTATCTTTAGGTACAGTTAAGTAATCAACTCTTCCCTTTTGAAAGTTAAGCCAACGAGGCTGAGACTCTTCCATTATTTTAACTGTGATCGCATCGACAAAAGGAAGTTTCTTACCACAATTCTTCTTGGCCATTTCAGCATACTCTTCCGAGGCATCACAAGGAAAAGTTTCATCGCGATAATTTGGGCTTTTTACGTATCTGATTTTCTTATTTTGCTTAAACTCTCCGCCTTCAATTTTAAAGGCTCCCGTTCCTACAGGATGGTTAAGAAATTCTTTTCCGTATTTATCAACCACTTCTTTTGCCACAACAAAAGTAAAAGGCATGGCCAGTCCATAGAGGAATTGAGGAAATTTTTCTTTAAGAGTAAATTGAAGAGTATATTTATCGATGGCCTTTAGACCTTCAACTTCTTCGTTATAGTCTGTCTCTGGTAGCTCACTATACTTCTGTCTCCATTCATTTAGACCAACAATGCGACCTTGAAGCAGCCACCAACCAAGGCCTTGCAGCTTTGGATCAGCGAGTCTCTTTAATGAATAAACGAAGTCTTGAGCAATCAGCTCTCTTCCCTTACCTTCTTGAAAAGCTGCATCATCTTGAAAAGTAATTCCTTTCTTTATTTTGAAAGTATACACAAGGCCATCCTTAGAAACTTTCGGGAGGGACTCTGCGAGATTAGGAACAAGTGTAAAGGGACGCTTTACATAATTATAATGAAGAAGACCTTCATATACTCTGGCCACTTCATTAGCCGAGTATCTATCGTTGGCATAAATGGGATCATAGCCTTTGATGGTTGAAACGATTGCAATATTTAACATTTTTCCATCAAAATTCTCTTTCTTGGTACATGAAACCAAACCAAGCCCAAGGCCTAGAAAAGTGAGACTTAATAGAAATGTTCTGACGAGATTCATCATTAAAAGTTCCTTTGCCAAAAATAAAATTTAAATACGATAGCAGTGGAATCTTATATAAAAAAAAACATTGAATTTAAAGGGGTTTAGTGAATTATCGCAATGCGACATATGTAAACTTAAAGGCTACAGCTTGAGACAAATAGCTGAAGTTGAATATAGTCTTTTTCAAAACCTTGTGCTTTGCGTGAGCCCTTTGTACTTGAGTTACGAGATAGAGACAAACCAATGCGTTGGTAGAAGTTATCAGCGGCATTATAAGAGAACCCTTTAAACTTAAAAGTGAATTCTTTTGAGACCATGACTTCCCCAAATACATCCTCACCGTCATGATAGAAGCTCCAGCCAGTTTCCCTAGCACGAGAAACATCCTTATGACTCACCACCCAAACAAATTCCGATAATCGCTGAAAGAATTTAGCGAGAAGCACTCGATCACGCCGAGACTTAATACTCTGCTTTAATCTACGAGCAAATGTTCCTCGAACCTTATATGAAGCATCGTGCTTATCTTGAATATCAAGCTCAAGAATCTCTTGTCCTATGATGGGAAGATTTAGGCCTAGGGACCATGTTTGCTGCTCTTGTCTAACTAATGATTCGTAATCGAAGAGATGGCGACCTTTTTCAAGTTCGATTCGGCCTTTACCGGAACCAGTAAGGCAAATCCCCTGTAAACTTTCAACAAGGGATTTATCATTCGATTGATTACTAAAGAGTGTGCATGACGTCGTGAGTAAAATTAATCCACAACAGAGGAAGCTGGTAGCCGCTTTTCGTGTAACGGACCTAATGCTTCTAATATATCTTTTCTTTCCGATTCTAGTTTGCAATTTTTCAACGCCTCTACAAAGTACTTCTTTGCCATCTCATATTTTTCTAGATCTCTGTAGATGATAGCTAAATGTTTCGTGATGACAACATCTGTATTAACTAAATCAAAGGCTTTTTGAATTTCAACTAAGGCTTTATCAATATTACCTGTTTTATAATAGAACCAACCAAGGCTATCTCTAATATATCCATCTTCAGGTTTTAGTGAAACAGCCTTTGTAATTAAGCGATAAGCTTCATCAATATCATCACCACTTTCTAGTAATGAATATCCCAAGAAATTAAGCGCATCTGCATTATTCGGATCACCATTTAAAATCTCTTGAATTAAGCTTCGCGATGACTTGTAATCATTATTCTTCTCATAAAGAGAAGCAAGGTAGTACTGATGGTTTTCGCTGTACTCACTCTCTTGGCGAATGGTTTCTAAAGAAGCAATCGCCTCCATGTATTTTCTTTGTGATTCAAAATAAGTTGCACTCATCACTTGGAATTCAACTTTTAGAGATTTAACTTTATCTCCTCTTTCCTTAAGATGACTTATATATTCTTTTGACCACTGAGAATTATCTAATTCAACTAAGATTTGCATAATCTTCGCCATCTGAAGCGAGCTATCAGCATAGAGATTACTTGTCTCAGGAATACGTCCAAAGAAATCAATCGCTAGTTCTAGCTTTTCAATTTCTTGGTATAATGTTCCAAGATAATAGAGCACCTTGTCTGAACTAGGCACGGCCGTAAGAATCTCTTTAAATACCCCAATGGCCTTATCAAATTCCTTTGCATCAGTATAAAGAATACCAAGTCTAACCTTTAAATTAAGATCACTTGAATCAAGAGAGCTTAATCTTTCAGCATAGGGCAAGACATCTTTAAACATTTCATTAGCAAACATAAGCTGTACCATTCTTGATAGTACAGGATATGAGTTCGGAGAGCCTTTTAGGAAGTCACTATAAACTTTAATGGCACCCTTGGTATCTTCTTTTTCTTCTCGTGCAAGACCCATGGCCATTGCTGCTTGATAGTATTTTGAATCTACTCTTAAAGCATGTTTGAATTCTTTTAAGGCCAATTTAACCTTTCCCTCTTTCAAATACACTTTACCGTTGTAATAGAGAAAGCTAGCCATTTTATTTTTCTTGAAACACTTATTCAAAAGGCGATGAGACTCTTTATATTTTGATTCTACCCCATAAGATTTCGCGAGGAAGATACAAGCTTCTTCACTACCCGAGTGCTTCTTCATCACTTTTGTATAAGTTTCTCTCGCTAGTAATTTTTCATCAAGAGCCGTTAGAACTCCTCCTAAAATAAGGCCGAGAGTTTCGTCTTCATAATTACTTTCTTCTAAGAGAGGCTCTAATACTTCTCTAGATTCTGCCAAGCTACCAATTCGAATCAGCTCAACAGCATATTTCTTTCTTATATAAAAATCAGTTGGTTTTAAACTTACTAAATGCTTAAAGATATACGCCGCAGTATGAGAGTCTCCGCGCATAGATGCATCATTGGCCTTAATAAAGAGGTCATCGGTAACAAACTTTACGGCCTGCGGTCCCTCTTTTTTTGCATTAGCGACCATTTTGGCCATTTGCTCATCAAGCTGATCAAACGCCTTGGCTATTTCTTGTGCATCCATTTCCTTGTCCTGCTCTAATTTTTCAGCAGAAACTTTTTCTTGTTGCCCCTCTTCGCTAGCTTTCTGGCTAGTGGCACAGCTCGTAATAAAGAGACAGGCTAAAAAAATAGGGACACTTATCTTTGTTTTCATGGATGCAACCTTACTCATAAATTCACTCTGTTAGGTTAAAGTTCGGCGAAAAACACCACCGCTCTTAACTTTTTCGTCTGCTTCCTCCGTGAAACTTAGCAATATTCTGATCTTTCCATTATACAAGCAAGATTTACCCTGAATCTAAGCTTTGCAAGCAGCTATTAATTGTTTGACCTAAATAGTCAATATTACGAAAAACCCCTCCTCGATTGGCCATCTGTAAGTATTTTTCCCTGTATTTAGGTTGACAGCATCATTTTAATGCTGCTATCCATAGACCTCGCAAAGTTAAGCAAGGCATTATGCCGATTTTAATGAAAGTCGATTCCTTAAGTATCTGATAATAAAGAGAAAATGGAAAGACTATTGAAATCTCATAACCTACTTAAGAAAAGTTTACACTGTGTGTTAAGTATTTAATCAAACGTTGATATAAGTCTTACAGCAGAGCACTTTGGCTAAACGCCTATAAATAAGTGCAGTTTATTATTAAAGAGTTTAATTTTATTTAAAAACAATAATAACAGGATAACTTTTAATCCTTCACACAAATAGGGGAAACAAAGATGAATGACGTAAGAATCATCAAGCGCTACCAAAACCGTAAACTATACGATACACACCAAAGTTGTTACGTAACATTGGAAGAAATTGCTCAAATTATCCGTGAAGGGCATGAGATCCAAGTAATCGATAACAAAACTAAGAATGACATTACTTATACAACTCAAATTCAACTTCTTTTTGATCAAGAGAAAAAATCAACAAAAGCTGGTGATACAGAACTTCTTAAGAGAGTAATTCGCTCAACTGAAGGTACTTTTACTGGTTATATTCGTGGTCTAGAAGGTATTGAAGCTCCAGTTGTTGAAGAAAAGCCAGTAGCTGAAGAGTTCAAGCCTTTCATGAACAACAATGAATTCTCTACTAATACAACAACTTCCACTGTTGAAACTAGTAACACTTTAAACTAAAATTTAAAGTGAGGGTTTTAATATCGAAGCCCAGAGCTAGAGATTAGCGTAGATGAAATCAAAAATTAATATCTATATAAAAATCTTAATGCCAGTAGTCTTAATGACTACTGGCATTTCTGTATTGGCCAAGTCAAAAATCCAAAGTTTGACCTCAAGTGAGTCAGCTTCTCAAGTTGCCGCGCAAATCCTTCCCTCCACAGGACTACAAAAACATTCTGTTGGTATTGGAATTGGGCAAACTTTTGTTGGTGGTGATTTCGGTGATACTGGAGAAGACCAAATTACTTGGGACCTCCTTTATAACTACACGGCCAGTTATTCTTTTGATCTTTTAGTAGACTTTCATCACTCAAAGCAATCGTTTGCTGAAACCTATACGCAGCTTACAAGCTTGAATATGGGTATTAAGTCTAAATTCTACCAAATTGATAACTTCTCCCCTTTTGCTGTAGCCGGACTTGGATTCTATGCACCAAAAGTGAGAAGACCTATTGCCGGAAAACTTGAAGAGTCTAAGACAAAATTAGTCTTTGGCTATCATCTTGGTGGTGGTGGTGACCTTAAGTTAAATGACAAAGTGACAGTTGGACTGTATGGTTCTTTCCATAACCCTTTTGACGTTAAACAAGAGCTAGGTCCCCAAGTTGAAGGAAGATACTACAAATTACTCATTACTGCCTTCTATTCTTTCGAGTAAAGAAAACCCAAACAAACGTCTTTTTATAGTCACCGGTAAAGGTGGAGTTGGTAAAACAACACTAGCGATGTCAGTGGCTAAATATCTTAAAGAAGAAGATGGTCGCGAAGTTCTTTATAATAGCTTCGACCAACCCCTACAAGAATCCTTACTTAAAGAACTCAATATACCTAGCTTCAAACTATGTATGGATACTTCTGCCAAAGAATATATTGGTAAGAAACTTCATTCAGAAACTGTAGCTGGCTGGATCATGAAAACTCCCTTCTTCAGCTCATTATTTAATATGCTTCCAGGACTTGGTCATATGATCCTACTTGGTCATATCATCAATAAACTCGAAGAAAATCCAAAGCTCACAATCGTCATTGACTCCCCCAGCTCAGGCCACGCTATTACGATGTTTGAAAGTCCACTCAACTTTAGAGATATGTTTAGATCAGGTCTTATTGTGGATGATATCGATCGTATGGAAGACTTCTTATTTAAGAAGGATCACCTTCAAGTCTTTATAGCAGCTCTTCCTACACTTATGGCCACTCAAGAGGCCAACGACTTGGCCCAAGAACTTAAAGATCGTAATGTTAAAGATCCCATATTTATTCTTAATGATCTTCTCACTTTAAACGAAGCTGTTCAAAGTACTGCCAAAGAAGAGCTTCCAGACTTTATTAAATCTAAATGTGATCTTGAAAAGGAAGTGAAAACGACATTATCTAATGAGTGGTACTCTATTCCTCATTTTTCAGAGTCTCAAAATAAAGCCCTTGTAATGGAGCTGACAAAGTATTTTAAAATAACGAAGGAGGAGAAATGACGACAGAAATCTCCTCTAAACCTATTGAAATGTTTTGTGGAACTGGTGGGGTTGGTAAAACAACACTGGCCACAGGTAGGGCCCTTCATTTAGCGAAACAAGGTAAGAAGGTTCTTCTTATAACGATCGATCCAGCAAGGCGACTGAAGCAAGTGTTGGGTCTAGAAGATAAGGCCATAGGGGAAATACACGAAATCGATGGAGCCATATTTGAACATGAAGGCGTAAACTTCAGTGCTCTACTTATGTCTCCAAAAGCAACTCTACTTAGAATGGCCCAAGGTTCAGAAAATAAGAAAGAGCTTGATAACCCTATTGTTAATATTCTTACCCGTCCTTATGGTGGAATGAATGAAATCATGGCCATCATTGAAGTACAGTATCAACTAGATCAAAAACAATTTGATACGATCATATTAGACACTCCTCCTGGAAAGCACTTTATTGACTTTCTTCAGTCTAGTGAGAAAATTAAACAATTCTTTGATAAATCATTCGTCGAAATTTTCAAATTTATGGGCAAGAAGTTTAATCGTACAGATGACAACTCTAAGCCCGGACTTATCTCTATGATTGTCAGCTCAGGAGTAAAGAAGCTCTTAAAATACTTAGAAAAAGTAACAGGTGCTGACTTTGTTGAAGATTTTATTGATGCGATTAGCGGTCTCTACATTAATCGCCAGTCTTTTTTAGACGCACTAGAGTTTCAAGATAACCTTAAGAAAGAGTCTTATTCAAATTGGTTTCTTGTCACTAGTGTTGAGCAATTTAAGCATGATGAAGCTCAAGAACTTCAAGAAGAGGCCAATCGCTTTATGCATAAGGACTCCTATCTTCTTGTTAATAAATCCCTCACTCCATTTCTCAATGGTTGGGAGCCGAACCCAGACAATGCGGAACTTATTCGCCTTAGACAGTCTATGAAAGATAAGGAAAATACGATAGAACAATTGTCTAAAAAGGTTGGCCACAAAGCGGTATTATTCTTTCCAGAAGTGTTAGGTGCACTGCCCCAATCTCATGTGAAAGAGCTCTCCCAAGACTGGGATTACTAATGGCCTTGGCTAAGGATTAATTATGAAGTACCAATACAATACTAAGCAAGAGCTTGAAGCTTTTATTAGCTCCCATTGGAATGAGGTCAACGACTACATAGATGAGCACATGGAGAAACTACCAACTCCAATTTATTCTAGTGTCGATATTAGAGAAAGTTCTTCTAAGTTTGCCCCGGTTGATATGAATATATATCCAGCAGGGTTTAATAATCTTTGCTTAATGGACCTTGATTACTCTAGTAAAATTTTTAAAGATACCATCTCTAAAAACTATGCCGATATCGAAATCAAAACGATTGGAATCATTCCAGAATCTCATACAAAGAATCTTTTCTATCTTGATCACTTGGCCTTTTTACAAAAGTCACTTATAGATGCTGGATATAAAGTTTACTTTATTGGCCTTGATGATTCTCTCTTTACCGGCGAGACGAAGAAACTTTCACTTATCAGTCATTCAAAATTTGAGATTGAAATTTTTCGTGGTGAAATTAAAGACTCCATTTTATTTGCAGGAGATACGCCACTAGATTTATGTATACTTAACAATGATCAATCAAACCCTCTAGATGTCCAGTGGAATTCAATTCAAACTCCAGTGGCTCCGACTCCCCATATCGGATGGTTTCGAAGACAAAAAAATGAACACTTTAAAGTTTACTGTAATGTCGTAACTGAATTTACTGAAAGGTTCTCTATCAATCCAAACCTTTTGATGGCGAAATATAAAACTCTTGAAGGAGTGGACTTCTCTACAAAAGAAGGACTCGATGTACTTGGAAATAAAGTTGATGAGCTACTCGCAGAACTGCCTGAAAAAAGTAAAGTTTTTGTAAAGGCCAGCCAAGGTACCTATGGAATGGGAATTTCCGTTGTTTCTTCAGGAAAAGAAATGGCGGAAATGAATCGTAAGAACCGCGATAAAATGAATGTTGGAAAAAACAAGATTAAATTCACTTCTGTTATTATTCAAGAAGGAGTGGACTCTATGGTTAAGTACGAAAACATGGCCGCAGAAGTCGCGATCTATCTTGTTGGTGGAAAGCCCGTTGGTGGCTTTGTTCGTGCTAATGAGAATAAAGATGCTCAGGAAAATCTCAATAGTCGTGGTATGGTTTTTAGGAAATACTGTATTAGTGAGATTAAACAGAATAATGATTTCCAAACAAAAGAAGCCGTATATACCGTCATTGCTCGACTTTCGACATTGGCCGGAGCTATTGAAATTAAAAATGTAATTTAAGGGACCAGGGGATAAAAATGACTTTAATGAAAGGGGCTAAGGCCAACGTAGTAGATGCAATCGGTGGAACTCCTATTGTAAAACTTAATCACATCACTAAAGATTCCAATTGCGATATTTATGTCAAAATGGAATTTATGAATCCCGGTGGATCTACTAAAGATCGTATTGGTGCCTATATGCTCGATCAGGCCGTTAAAGAAGGAACTCTTAAGCCTGGTGGGACTATTATTGAAGGAACTTCAGGAAATACTGGTGTAGGTTTGGCCATGTGGGCAGCCGTTCATGGATATAAATGTATTTTTGTATTAGCTGATAAACAGTCAAAAGAAAAAATCGATAACCTTCGTGCTTTCGGAGCAAAAGTAGTTGTCTGCCCTACTAATGTTGCACCGGAAGATCCAAGAAGTTACTACAGTGTCTCTAAAAGATTAAGTCAAACAATCCCAAATTCATTCTATGTTAACCAATACGATAACCTTCATAATAGAAATACTCACTACACTTGGACTGCTCCAGAAATGTTTGAGCAAACAGATGGTGACTTTGATGTATTTCTTGCGACAGTAGGAACAGGGGGAACAATTTCTGGTTGTGGTCGTTACTTTAAAGAGAAAATGCCTAATGTTGAAATTGTCGGTGTTGACTGTGAAGGGTCCATTGTTGCTCACTTTGCTCAAACAGGTGAAATGATGGAAGCTAAAAGTTATGTTCTTGAAGGAGTTGGTGAAGACTTTATTCCTGAAAATTATGATTTCCCTAACATTGATACTTGGGAAGTGATTGGAGATAAAGAGTCATTTCTTATGACAAGAAGACTTCTTAAAGAAGAAGGAATTTACGCTGGTGGTTCAGCAGGTGCTGCTATTGCCGGTGCACTTAAATATGCTGAAAAACAAACGACAAAAAAGAAAATTTTAGTTCTTCTACATGACTCTGGAAATAGATACGCTTCAAAAATCTATAATGACGACTGGATGAGTGACAATGGTTACCTCGATAGCTCTTTTGATGTTCAAATTAAAGATGTCATTAAAGCACTCGAAAAAAAGGGTAACCTCTTAACGATTACAGATAATTCAACAATTGGTGAAGCCATTGCCGTTATGGATAAAGAAGGTGTTTCTCAACTTCCTTGTGTCAATAAAGAAGGTGCAATCACAGGACTTGTTACAGAGAAGAACCTACTTAAGCCCGTTATGATGGGAGAATTTGGTAAAGATGATAATATTTCACTCGCCTTTAACCAAAACTATAAAGTAGTTGATATTAATGAGCTTCTCTCTACCGTTGCCGATGCTCTCCTTCAAAAAGATGTTGCCCTGATCACTGAAGATAATAAAATCGTAGATATTCTAACCAATATTGACGTTCTTCAATACTTAGGAAAAACGAGAAGTTATTAAGCTGGAATAAGTTATGGCCAAGAAAGCACAACTTAAATTTGCGACAAAAGTCATACACTCAGGAGGTCATCCCGATAAAGAAACAGGCGCGATTATGCCTCCTATTTATCAAACCTCCACTTATGTGCAGTCCTCACCAGGAAAACATAAAGGCTATGAGTATACACGCTCTCATAACCCTACAAGAAGTCGTCTTGAGGAATGTCTCGCAGATCTTGAAAGTGCTAAGTACTCACTTGTTGCGGCCAGTGGACTTGCCATTGCATCATTAATTCTTCACGCGATTCCACAAGGCTCAACGATTCTCTGTGGTGATGATGTATATGGTGGAACTTATAGATTACTAACTACTGTATTTAATAAAACTCATAATGTTGTGTTCATAGATACAACTGATCTGTTGCATGTAGAGGCTAAACTCAAAGAGCTTAAGCCAGCACTGCTTTGGATAGAAACTCCAACGAACCCACTTTTAAAAATCACTGATATTAAAAAAGTCACAGCCCTAGCAAAGAAATATAAAGCGATGTCTATTGTAGATAATACCTTTATGAGTTCATACTTTCAAAAGCCACTTGAACTGGGTGCCGATGTTGTATTTCATTCCATGACAAAATACCTTAACGGTCATTCTGATGTTATTGGTGGATGTTTGATGACAAACAATAAGTCATTCCACAATAAAGTCTGGACTCTACAAAACTCAATGGGTCCAAGTCAGTCTCCGTTTGACTCTTGGCTAGTTCTTAGAGGACTGAAGACTCTTGCCATTAGAATGGAGGCCCATCAGAAAAACGCAAAGAAAGTAGCGGCCTACCTTGAGGGCCACCCCAAGGTGGAGCGAGTTGTTTACCCCGGACTAAAGTCCCATCCTCAACATAAGATTGCAAAATCGCAAATGAGCGGCTTTGGAGGAATGATTACCTTCTTTTTGAAGGGAGACATTAAAAAATCTCGTAAATTTCTTGAGAAAGTGAAACTCTTTGCCTTGGCCGAATCACTTGGTGGTGTAGAGAGCTTAATTGAACATCCCGCCATTATGACTCACGCTTCTATTCCTAAAAACATTAGAGAAGAGCTTGGTATCTTTGATAACCTTATTCGCTTAAGCGTAGGGATTGAAGACTGTGATGACTTGATTGCTGATCTTGAATTCGCCTTTAAACAAGTCTAATTAAAATGATCCTTCTCCAGATGGAGCTTCTTCAACTGGCGAGCTTACTTCTTGCTCTGCACTTTCATCTGGTGCAACGGCTTCTCCATCAATCACGGGTCTAGGAGCAACGATTTCTTTAACTTCTTTTTTCTTCACTTCTTTAAAGTTCTCTAAATCAGATTCATATTCATTAGCACTATTGAATACTATTGAATCTTGAAGATACCTTTGAAGTAAAAGATAACTACAATAAATTTGTCCGTGATCGGATTCAATATCTTCTTTAATTCCAGAAGCAAAGATAAGACCATCATCCTGAATCGTAGTTGAGATTTCTTTCAACTCCGAGCAAAAGTCATCTTTAGATGCTTCTGAGCAATTATTAACTTTCTTGATAACATCTACGGCGCCAGTTCCTTTCTTAATGTGCACAGGTCCGCGGCAAACATCAATCGTCCATCCCGAATTTAGGTACTTAAATTTTTGATGATTAACCGTGATATTACATCCAGATTTTTCAACCCCTAGCTTCACTTCCAATAATCCAAAGGGAAAACCCTTGTGGTCCACTTGAACAGAAAAGTTTTTCTTTAAGCAGTCATTGGTACTAAAGCCCATAACTGCATAAGAGAAAGAGAGAGATAAAAGAATTAAACTAGACTTGAATAAATGCATTCGGATCAACCTCGAGATAGATTATAGAAGCATCATACTTCAAAAAATCTTCTTCGTTATCCTTTTTTAACTGAAAAAAGGCCTCGTTTAGAATTTCTCTGGCCCCATTTTTGAACTGCTCCAAAATAACGGTTTCAATCTTACCTTCTTGCCCTTTTTCAGAATAGTTTTGGAATGCACCAGGACTGACATAGATAAGTTTTTGACCTCTTCTTAACACACCGTGAAAATAAGATTCCTCAAAAGAGTTTTCGTTAATGGGAAGCGTATTGGATGGTATTTTCTTAACACCATCAGAGTAATAACACCCTTTTCCAAAATGAAAGCCTTCGTATTCGTATGTCCTTAAGTCTACTCGGATAATATCTAATTGTAAAAGTTCGTAATCGTCACGATCGATAAGGTCCAAACTGCGACATTCATCAATTAGATTCTCTAAAAAGTCCTCAATTCCTTCTTTAGAAGCATTCCCACTTTTTTGAAATTCTTCAAAGTGACCTAGAATAACTGAGGAGGCTACATAGGATTTTGTGCTCGTAAGCATTACAATGAGTTCTTTTTCTGATTTCTTAATATCAAAGAATTCCCCACCCGAGCTAAATCCTGCCGCAAACTTAGAATAAACCGTTACACTCTTAATCTTTTCTTGCCTCATGGGAACAACTTTCTCATGGAGCTTCTTAACTCTTTGTAGCTCCAAAAGACTTTGTTCAAGAACTTTACCGAGATGATTCTGAGTATCCTCTACTGTCGAGTTTAATATTCTATCTTGAATGATTGATTTAACTAATCGAGGAGCAAAAACTTTTACCTTGGAATCATCTAAGTAACCTTTAATATAGCTTCCATACTTTTTTTCTAGAGAATCAACGTCATCTCCTAGTTCATTTTTTCCATAAAGAACGACGACACCGCTAGCAAAGGAAGAGCGATAAAGCTCATCAACTTCTTCTTTTAAGCAAAAGACGATTCCTTTCTGTGTTGGATCGTTGAAATAAGATAGATAATCAGCATCCCAATCATTCTCAGTAAATAAACTGATCAACTCACTATCAAGTGCCTTATCAGGATATGTTGTTGATAAATAGAATACCGTTCTTTCATTTGCCATTTAAAATTATTCCCTAGTTTCCGTTGAGTTCTATTTTGGTACTAATTTGCTCTTCTTGAGGGGTGTCCTCTCCCTCGCAAAATCCTGTAGGCTCGCCCATATTAATATAATGGGTTTGTATAACACTACAATCTTCCACGGAGGCATATACATTTTTAACAACGCATTCTGCTTTCTTCTTATGACCTTTATTATATTTGAAATTTTCTCGACATTGAAAATAAGCAAACTTATCTACACATGCCCAATGCTTATCTATACAGTTATAAACTAGCCCTCTTCCCAATCTCTTATAATTCGGAGGGGCGACGTAATCCATATCTTCTTCCATCAGTTCAAGTGATTCCTTGATTTTCTTTTTATCTTCTGACTTTTGAATGAGATCCTTTTTAATAGCATCCTTCATAGAAGAAAGACCTGAATCATCTTGGGCTTGCGTATCTTGTTTTTCGCCAAGCTTCGTGTCCTCACCCAGAACAACGGTCATCGCTTCTTTCTTCTCTATTTTCTTAGGTTCCTCAGCTGGCTCAGCAGTTGGTTCCGGAGTAGGCATTGGGGTTGGCTTGGGTGTAGGTACTGGCGTAGGTACCGGTGTCGCCACAGGAGTAGGTACAGGAGTTACCTTAGCAGCTGGTGTTGGTTTTTCAACAGGTTGTTCTTTTTTCACTTTTCGCGGCTTCTTCTTAACTGCTTTCTTTGGTTTTTTTGCTACAGGTTTAGTTTGTTTTTGAACTGCAGGTGTAGGTGTAGGTGCCTCACCTTCCCCGATAAATTGGTCATAACTTAAATAAATTATGATCACGACCAACAAACCATTTATAAGGAGTTTCTTTTGCTTCTTTTTCTTTTCTTCCTCATCGTCTTCTTCGATGTCTTCATCTTCTTCGCCTTCTTCACCTTCATCATCAAGGTCATCTAATTCATCTTTTAAATCATCAGGATTAACCTCAACCTTTCCGGTTGCTTCGTCAAAATCATCCTCTAACTCTTCTTCGCTCAATTCTTCGTCTTCGAGCTCTTCGTCGTCATCGCTATCTTGCTTGCGGCCTTTAGAGGGGAGCTTCTTTTTAAGTTCCTCAATAAAGCCATTTAATTTTTCTTTCAATTCATCGACTTTTGACATCGAGTATCGGCCCTTTTTACTATTTCCATATTGGAAAACCAAAATCATTTGAGTATATATTGTAACGTATCGAAATTTTGTAGGAAATATTTAGTAAAACTCTACAAATTCCGATAGATGGTTAAATAAGAGGTGTAAAAATGTCAGAAATTGATGATGGTGTAATAAAATATAATACTGCTGCTTTTACAAAGTCCCCTCCATTAAAGGAGTCAGAGTTTTTAGATCTAGAACAATGGCGCCATAAGCTCTACCAAATTAAACTTATTGGAGAATACCTGCCCGAAAAAATCGGTTATGGTAATCTATCCTTAAGAAGAGACTATGCTCAGTTTCATTCAACTGAGCATTCTCAATTCATCATTACAGGCACCCAAACTGGAGGCCTAGAACACCTGACAGGTTCAAGCTACACAAGAGTTCTCGATTACAACTTTAAAGACTGGTCAGTAAAGGCAATGGGACCTCTTCAGGCTTCAAGTGAAGCGCTCACTCATGCAGCAATTTATGAGTCTCATCGTGACAAAATAAATGCCGTTTTTCATATTCATAATAAAGAAATATGGAAAGGAATGATTGAGCAAAATTATGACAGTACTCCCGAGAATACTCCTTATGGTACCGAAGAGATGGCCAATGCTGTTATAGAGTGTGTGGGCGATAATGATAGAGGTATTATTGTCATGAAAGGTCATGAAGATGGTGTTATCAGCTACGGAGCAACAATGGAAATTGCAGCAAATCTGATACTAGAAGTTTATTCAAAATTCTGTAAGTAGTCCTTTAATAGTTCTTCATTCTCACTTCCAAGAAGAAGTGTTTTCATTTTATGATTTGCGGGAGAGAGCTCAATAACCTCAACACCTTCTCCATCTATCTCTTTAAAATTTGATTTCACAATTTTCAATGCAGCATACTTGAAATTAAAAAGCGTCCTTAGTTGCCAAAGAACCCATCCCATAGTTTTTCGATGATTTACTTCACAAAGATAATTCCACTTAAGTTCACCCGAACCATAAGAGAACATATCAATTTGTAGAGAATTAATGTGATACTTTTCTCTATACCAATTAAATATTTCTCGCCCCTTTTCTAATATATTGGCAGGAATATCATTTAAAACATAACCACCTTTGAACTGACCATGACGATCATTTAGGTTTTGAATTAAGAAAGCATCATTTTCATTTAAGAAAGTTAAACCATAATTCGTAACCACATCGAGCCATGGTTCAACGATAATGGGAAATTTAAAATGTAGCGCCTTTTCTCTATCTCTTGTTTGCCCTCTCCCGGAGAATCCAAATGGAGATTTATAGAGTAAACCTTTCTCTTCATCTATTTTCTCGAGTTCTTCTTTTTTTTGGAGAATATAGCTATCAAGCATTTCAAAGCCCAGAGACTCTCTGGCCTTAAAACTTGTCACTTTACTATTAATTTCGGCTTCACTTTCCTCTTTAGAATTGCCCCACCACAAAGCAGGCTCTCCAACGGCCCTACATATCTTAGGACAGCTAGCAGTACGTTTAATTATTTTATCTAGATAGTCTTTAGGATAATTAAATTCTGTCCACAAGGACTTTGATTCATCCTCAATCCATAGAAAAAGAAATTCAAAAAGATAATTTCGCTTTGAATATTGAATTTTCTCTTGCTGGACTCCTACGAGATCTTCTTCAAATGAGAAATTCGTATAGTAAGGGGTTACTTCCATTCTTTTCGTTGAGTAACTTTAAAATCACTTCTGTAATTTTTTAGATTATTAATAAAGTTCATATCAAAACCAGCTTTTTTTCGGCTCTTTTCATCAAAAACGATGCCTTTAGCTCGGTCTGCAGATAAATTACTTGGCAATAAATCTAAGAAATAATCCCAGAACGATTCAGCCTGCTCTTCTTTAATATGAACTTTTGCAAGATGGGCCCTGCCTCTTGCTACATGCTTGATCTCATCTTGATAGATAATATCCATAATTTCAGCAGTTCTATAGTCTTCTAATTCTTTAAAAAGTTCACGGTAATAAAGGGAGAAATCCAAGTTGGCCTGCTCAAACGTCAAGGCCATAATACTGTAGAAGCTCTCCATATCTTCTATATTTGCCATATAAGACCAGAAGAATTGATTCAAAGGAAAGTCACCAAATTGAACACCAAATTCATTCATTCTTTCTATATAAAGTTTCAAGTGAGTTTGTTCTTCACTTATTGTATCGACCAAGCTCTTAAAATTAGAAATCGGCTGTTCAGGAAAGAGAAGTATAGCCGAAGCCATCATTTCAATGGCCAATAGTTCATGATTAGCAAAGAAGTGCAGGGCCTTTCCTCTTTGATACTTATCTTTCAAAGCTCCTTTTTTGGGAAACTTTGTTTGCTCTTCAGAAAAGGCAATTTCTTTATCCCTATTAGGCAACCTCACCCTTTGAGGAGACCTCTCTACTTTTAAGCTCCAATCAATTTCTTGAGGGTCTAACAACTTACTCTCTAAAGTTCCATCTAATAGAATATGCTCTGCAAATTCAAATACATTCATACGATTTATCACTTCTTCTTATCAGAGCTTTTTCTTTTACGATTAAAGGACTTAGAGGCTTTCCCTCCCCCTGATGATTTAGAGCTTTTTCCTCGACGATTTCCTTTGAAACTCTTCTTTCCCTTTTCATCTTTACGGTTTTCACGATCTTCTTTTGGACCATTCTTTGAATAGCTCTTAGAGCGGCGACCAAAACGTCTTTGCTTAAAGCATGACTCACAGATATTAAATTTCGCATTCTCAGGCATCTTGATACCGCAACTTGAACAAGTGGGTACTATTTTATTACTAAGCAGCGTATTCAATTTTTCAATAGCAAATGATTTATTTTCCAATAGATCGGCTTCAACAAAATCAAAATTTTTGTTATCAAAATGTCTGGAAAGCCATTGATAAAGTTCCACACATTTAATAGCTGTTTCTAAATAATCGATATCATTTGATCTTGGATCGATAGGTTCATTTTTAATTAATTGGTTTTGAACATAGTGATTTAGAATCCAGTTAAAATACTGAATATGTTCTAAGAGACCCAAATTTACTGGAGCACAAGTAAAACCAAAGTTTTCGGATTGACTTAAGTTTTGATTAACATCAGCTTCTTCAACCATTTCGGCCAACTCAATCATCTCCTTGAGTTCAACACAATAGAATGGTTTTTGAAAGGTCATGGTATTAAAGAGTCTAAGAAATTCACTTAAGCGTAGTTGGTGCAGTCCATTCTCTTCTAATGCACCATTCACTTGTCTAAAGATATCTAAATCAGGGCCAACCATACAGCGAGTTTGTTGTTCAAGTTGAGAACTTAATGCTCCCTCAATGATTTCTGTACCTTCCTCTACTTTATTCAAACAATTTGCGTACCCAACAGGAAATCGTTTATATCGACCCGCTCGTCCTGCAATTTGCTTAATCTCACTTTCTGTAATTTGATATTCTTGTGAATTTATAAATTTTGATAAAGTAGAAAAGACAATCCTTCTCACGGGAAGATTCATCCCCATTGAAATAGCATCTGTTGAGACGATAATATCCGTTTCTCCTTCATCAAACTTTCTTGCCTGCTCCCTTCTTACTTCAGGAGAAAGTCTTCCATAGATGATAGAGACTTTAAAGTTTAACCTCTCGAGATCTCTTTTATAACGAAGGGCATTTCTTCTTGAAAAAACAATTAAAGCATCATTCTTTTGAAGATCTCCAAGAACAACAGGATTAGGCTCAACTTTAAGCTCAGTCATTCGGGTATATTCTTTAACTTCAAGCTCGTCTCCGCAAAGAGTAGCAATCTGTTGAACTAAATCTAGGGCCGAAGGATCTCCACACAAGTGAACTTCGTCAGCAAAAATATTAACGAGTGCTCTTGTCCATGCCCAACCTCTTTGAGCATCAGTAATCATTTGAATTTCATCAATAACACAACAATCAAAGCGCTCATTCAATCGCGCCATCTCAATCGTTGAGGAGTAGTGAGTAGCTCCTGGTTTTTCAATAACCTCTTCACCTGTAAGCAAGGTTGTTACAACATCATTAGTGTTCATTGTATCGTAGAGTTCAGCGGCCAAAAGACGAAGAGGTGCTAAGTAACAGCCTCGCTCTGCTTTGATCAATCCTTGAATGGCATGATAGGTTTTTCCTGAATTAGTAGGACCCATATGATAGATAATTTTTCTTTTGATTTCTCTTGCTTGTGAATGGATCCAAAACTCTCCAATATACTCTTGAAGAATCTTACCAGAGATATCCTCTCTTTTAAGAAGCATCACCGATTTAACAAGCTTCTTAAATTCACGTTCTATATAGTTTTCAGAACGCCAAATATTTGTTCCTAATTGATTGAAAAATCTTTTAAATTCATCATCACTAACCAGCTCGTCGTTTAACCCTTCGTTATAAAGCAGAGTCATTAAAAAGGGACGAATTGTCTTCTCTCTCGCAAGAGCAAGTTCCGATGGATAAGTGAAGTTATTTTTAATAAGAGGTTTCACTTGAGAGTCTAGTCGATTTAGAGTCGACCTCTTAAGTCTATATCTCACCTTATGAAAGATTCTTTCAATATTCTTTTGCATATCCACAAAATAACGGCTGACTTCTCTTAGTCCTTGCGTTTCGATATCGGCTTTTATTCCTGCTGCTGCTGTATCAATTTCGCTCTTACATTGAGCAAATACATATTCTCTAAGTTTGGTTCGATAATCTCCATTACAAGACACACAGGTACAGTCTAATTGACTTGGTTTCAGATCAAATGAAAAATTATCCTTCAGTAGAGTTTGAGTTTCTTTGTGTTGTTTTTCTTTTTCTTTAGTCCAGGCAATGAAGTGATCATAGTGAATTTTTAAAATATTTAAATCAAGTCCGCCATCTTGGCCAAAGAAGAACATTTCTTTTTCTGGAATTAAGCAATCATCTAGGAAAGCTTGCTCTAAGACATAATCACGACTTAGAAATTCTGAAAGAGAAATAAAATCTTTATTGAATAAGGGAATTAAACTTGGATATTCACTAAAAAAGTGATGAAGCACTTTTTGAAGACCCTCTAAGAAGTCTAGTACAATCTTGGCATCTTCTTTAGAGCGAACAAAGTCTTGATCATCTTCACCAAGGCCATTTACTGAAATAATTGTTTTTCGTTCAGAGTCTAAGAACTTTTTGATTTCATCAAATTCGACTAGGTTGGGAACATCATTTTGAGACACTTTGACTATCCTTGATAAGAAGTACTCTTACTTCAAGGATAGCCTTTTTAACGCGTAAAATTAACTAAAAAAAGTTTTAAATTTTCTTATCGGTCTAACTCAAGGGCAAAGGCAAGCCCAAGCTTAGCAAACTTCTGTGCATGTTTTGCATGTCCACCAGACTTCTCTAGGGTATCACGCTTAGAATGAATATCATCATTCATATCACGCTTACTCGCTTCAAAGGGAACAGACGCAGGGTAACCCTCACCTGTCCAGCTAGCATGATCTGAACAAGCATAACCACACTTATCATAACCCCATGAAACACCTGGAAGATACTTATCAATAAGAGTTCCTAAGAAGGCATTCTGCGCTTGATTTGTGTAGTCCGTCATCATAACGATATCAAGATCACTACCATTAAAATTAGTCATATCAAGCTGTAAAACACCAATGACATCACGATTTGTACCTTTATACATACGGGCCATTTCTTTTGAACCTCTAAGTCCAACTTCTTCAGCTGCATAAGACATAAATTGAATTGTTTTTTGCGGTTGATAATTAGACTCAAGAAGAACTCTTAATACTTCCGTTAAAGTTGCAATACCTGAAGCATTATCATCGGCACCTGGAGCTCTTGCTGAAGATCTGGCCCATAGTCCAGCAATAGAGTCACCATGACCACCAATAATAATAGTCTCATCACTCTTGCCTTTTAGAGTTGCAATCACAGTGGGCTGCATCCAAGATGGGTGCTCATACTGCTCAACACTAAAGTCTGAACGGCCTTGTCCATAACTTTTCCAAAGATCATGAATCATCTGTTGAGACTCAACTCCAGTTCGTGACTGATAGTAACGATTATTAAATGCAGACATTTTTTCAATCGTTGATCTAATATTGGCTTCTTTTATTTCTGGTAAGAGGTTATTTACAGTTACATCTTGATTGAGAGTGTAGTCAGTAAATACGACTTCCTTAGCAAAAGAGCGTGTACTAATAGCAGCGACTTCTCTTTGTGCTTCTTCTAGTGACTCATGGAAAATATATCCCCCACAACGCTTATGTTCTTCGTGGGCAACATGAGAAATATCTTCTAGAGAATCTCTATGAACTTTCATTAAGGAGATTCCATTTTCCTGTGAAACGACTTCCATAGGATGTACTGACTTCATATGAACAACTGACTCGGATGCCATATCTTGACCAGTAGTAATATAAACAAAATCGCTCGCAAAGCTTGAGCAAGTTGATGCAGTAAATAAAAGAGATGAAATAATGAATTTAGACGGCTTCATCGATACCCTCCTTGGTATTGAGTATTTATAGAAATGTCATCCATGACGATTTCTGCAATATAAATTGACATCTATCATTCTAGCCTAGGAAAGTTCGTGATTCGTAATCAATAGTCTGTTAACTTCTTACATGAAATAAAATTAAGTTATTTTCGAATACTAAAACAATTTGATGAGGCTTTATGAAAACTTGGTTAACTGAAACTTTTAATATTAAACTCCCTATCATTATGGCACCCATGTTCTTGGTTTCTAATAATGAAATGCTCAAAGCCGCGGCCAAAGCAGGAATCATGGGCTGTATACCTGCTCTTAACTGGAGAGAAGTTGAAGACTTTGAAAAAGGTATTAAAGATTTAAAAGAAAATTGTGAGGGACCTTTTGGTATCAATTTAATTACCAATAAAAGTAATGTTCACCTCGAAAAGCAGATCGAAATTTGCAAGAAATATACTCCAGACTTCATCATAACTTCACTAGGTAGTCCTCAAAAAGTGATCGAAGAACTTCGTCCTCTTGGGGTTAAAGTTCTCTGTGATGTTGTTGATATTGATTACGCTAAGAAAGTCGAAAAGCTCGGTGCTGATGCTCTCATTGCTGTTAATAGCGGTGCCGGTGGACACGCAGGACCCATAGCCGCATCTATCCTTATTCCCATGCTTCAAAAAGCTACTAACCTTCCCATTATAAATGCTGGTGGAGTTGGAACAGGAGCAGGCCTTTTAAGTGTACTCGCATTGGGAGCTCAAGGCGTTAGCATGGGCTCGCCTTTTATTGCAGCAATAGAATCCGGAGTTAATGATGACTACAAGCAGGCCATCATAGATTATGGTGCTAATGATATTGTCATGACTTCAAAAATTTCAGGTACTCCTTGTACTGTTATCAAAACTCCTTTTGTTGAAAAAGTCGGAACAGAGCAAAACTTTGTAGAAGGCTTTCTCAATGGTCATAAGAAGCTAAAGAAATATGCAAAAATGCTCACTTATTATAAGGGTATGAAACTTCTAGAGAAAGCAGCCTTTTCAGCAACATATAAGTCAATATGGTGCGCCGGTCCAACAATTGAATTTGTTTCTGAAAAAGAAAAGGTATCTGATATTATCGGAAGGATTCAAAAAGAGTATACTGAAGCCATAGCAGAACTTGCAAAAATTAATGAGCAAAGAGCTGACTAAAAAGGACTCATGAATCATAAGGCGCCTACCCAGAATAAAGATGTAACTTTATTAAGCTTACCCAATTTTAGACGCCTCTATATTTCAGGATGCACTTCTGAGCTGGGCAGCTTCGTCACCGAAACTGTCATCATGCTCTTTATCTTTAAGATCACTGATAACAACAAAGAAAGCTTGGGTATTCTTCGCTCGTGCTTTCTCATCTTTCTTACAATGGGAAGCCTCATCGGTGGGCCACTCGGTGAGTTCATCAATCGAAAAAAAATCCTTATCTGGTGTGAGATTTTAAGAATACCCATCATTCTAAGTCTTCTGTGGATTCACAGTGTTCCTTGGGTCATTTTTTGTAATTCTCTTATTGCTCTTTTTACAGGATTATTTCGTCCTTCGCGCCAGGCCCTCGTCAATGAGGTTGTTCCCAAAGAAAATATCGTTAACGCAAACTCACTCTTTGGTTCAACCAATGCCATTTTAAATTTAGCCGGCCCCTTTCTCGGTGCGACTCTTTTTTCATTGTTCAATGGAATTACAGAAGTTCTTATCCTTGATCTTCTCACCTATGTTGTAGGAATTATTCTTCTCTCAAGAATTCTCTATGCTCCTTACAAAGACACTGGTTCTGATCAGTCTCAAAATCTCTTCAAAGAAATTCTTTCAGGAATGGATTATGTAAAAAAGAGAAGTGAACTACTGGCGATCATTATTAATACTTTTAGTGTTGGCCTTTGTATTGGGCTTCTTATTCCGCTACTTGTCCCCTATGTCATCGAAGTTCTTGATGGAAACGAAACTCAATACGGAGTTTTGATGAGTGCTTTTGGAGTAGGTGGTCTCATTGGCAGTCTTATGACAAAGAGACTTATGCAACGTCTTCCCAATGGGAAAATACCCTATGTAACGATTCTCACCGAGCCCCTCTTATTTGCTGGTTTTCTTCTATTTAGAAACTATTACTGCTCTCTCTTTTTCTTCTTTCTATGGGGTATTGCAGTATTTCTTCGTATTACTTCTCAAATGAACTTCGTAAGCCATAGCGTAGAAACCAAGTATCTCTCAAGAGTTCACTCCCTCATTGAACTCTCTTTCATTGCCCCCAATATTATTGGTGGTCTATTTATTTCTTTCTTTGGTGAGACTTACTCCACTCAAGACTTACTTGTTTATTCAATGATTGCCTTTTCAGTATTTGTTTATATAAGAGTGCCTTTTAAGCATATGAGAAACTTGTGGAAGGTTAATCCTGCCCAAGTTAAAAGGCATATTCAAACTTAAAAAATGAACATATACTTGAACGAGCAATGAGGAGTGCTCCATGAAACTATGGCTAAGAGATGAAACAAAGAAGAATGAAAGACGTACCCCACTAACCCCTAGTGATACAAGAAAAGTTATTGCTGCTGGTATAGAAGTTATCGTTGAAGATTCTGAGAATCGTATTTTTCCGACCAAAGAGTATGCCGACCTTGGCTGCACTATTGTCCCTGCCCATAGCTGGAAAGAAGCATCTAAAGATTATGTCATTTTAGGTCTAAAAGAAATTGAGGATGAGCATAACTTCTATCATCGCCATATTTACTTCGCTCACATATACAAAGGTCAATCCCACGCTCAGCAAATCCTTTCTCAATATAAGAAGGGTGGCGGTCAATTATTTGATTTAGAATATCTAACCAATAGTGAAGGACGCAGAATATGTGCCTTTGGCCGTTGGGCCGGCTTTGCAGGAGCAGCCTTTGCACTAGATCGCTTCTATCATAAGCATGGTAGTGATGAAGCTTATCCTGGACTTGAATCCTTCTCTAAGCTCTCAGAGCTTCTTGATCGAATTTCTCACCATAAAGAAAAATCAAATAAGCAGCCCCATGCGATGGTTCTTGGTGCTCTTGGCCGCTGTGGAAATGGGGCTAAAGACCTATTTAATCAATTTGAAGTGAAAACGACAGATTGGGACTATCAAGAAACAAAAGCTGGTGGACCTTTTAAAGAAATCACTGCCCATGAAATCTTTTTAAATGCCGCTCTTATTACAAAAAAAATCCCCCCTTTTCTTACCAAAGAAATTGTTAATGAGGATTCTTCTAAGTTAGAGATTATTGCCGATGTGAGTTGTGATCCTAATAGTGACCTCAACCCCATCCCTATCTATAATCAACATACCACTTGGGATAAGCCATTTTTAAAAACAACCTTTAAAAATGACCTTGAAGTTATGAGTGTAGATAATCTTCCTTCAACACTTCCGCTTGAAAGCAGCATCGACTTTAGTGAGCAATTAACTCCTCACTTAATTTCATTTCTTCTTGATGGTGAAACGAGTATTCCTTTTGCAAACTCGCTTGAGGTTTTTCAATCCAATCTAAAAAGTCTTTAGAGAAAGTTTTTTAAATCGTTTGCACAGTCATCATTAAGAAATTCATCTTGATCGTTTAGGACTCGCTGAAAGACAAGAAAGGTTCGACCTGTAGTGGCTGAAATATGATATGCCGTTAGCTGACCTGTATTTGTAATTTGCTCACCATAGGGCAGATAAGTTTCAGCCCCTAAGAAAGAACACTGCCCAGGAGCATAATTAACACTCTCCCCTTCATAGAAACTAATAAAGAGATTAAGAGTATCTCCAGAGAGATCATTTCCCTCACTCATCATACAGATGGCCGTTTTGCCATTATATATCAATGATCCATAATCTTGGTATTCTCCAAACTTAGGATAGCGATAAGGCCCCATTAGTGTTGTCGACCATAATTTTGAGAAGGAACCATCTTCATTTTCGAGATAGCCACAATGATAGTTATAGAATTCTTTTGCTTGGACGCTAAGGCCAAGACCAAAGAATAAGAATATTAAAAAAAAGGCCATGGAGTATTTCCATGGCCTTTGTATTTTTATCATTAGATTAATCCAGCTCTTTTAAGAAGGGCATCCGGAGTAGGCTCTTTACCTCTAAAGGCAACGTAAAGATCCATTGGATGCTGAGATCCTCCTTTTTCAAGGATGTTTTCTCTAAACTTATCAGCTGTTTCACGATTGAAGATTCCATTTTCCTTGAAAGCTTCAAAAGCATCGGCATCAAGAACTTCGGCCCACTTATAAGAGTAGTAACCAGCAGAATATCCACCTCTAAAGATGTGACCAAAGCTAACACTCAAATTAGTACCATCAACAGGAGTTAAGAGTTCACATGGAGACATAGCTTCTCTTTCAAACGCTCCAACATGTTCAACATCACCAGGATCACCTGCATGCCATGCCATATCGAGAAGACCTAGAGAGAGCTGTCTTAGTGTTTGACGTCCCTCATGATAATTTGAAGTTACTTTAATTTTATCAATCAATGTTTGAGGAATGGCTTCACCTGTTTCGTAGTGCTTAGCAAAGATATCAAGACATTCTTTCTCTAAGGCCCAGTTCTCAAGAACTTGCGAAGGAAGCTCAACAAAGTCCCAATAAACATTCGTTCCCGAAACAGACTCGTATGTGCATTTAGAGAGCATTCCATGAAGAGCATGACCAAATTCATGAAAGAGTGTTGTTACTTCATTAAAAGTTAATAAAGAAGGCTTAGTAGAAGTTGGTTTCGTGAAATTACAAACGATAGAAACATGAGGTCTAACATCAGTGTTACCTACTTTGTATTGATCTCTGTAAGACGTCATCCATGCCCCAGCTCTCTTTCCTGCACGCGGGAAGAAGTCAGCATAGAAAACGGCAATGTGGCGAGACTCCTCATCAAGAACCTCATAGGCCGTAACATCTTTATGATAAGTTGGAATATCTTTTCTTTCTTTAAACTTTAATCCAAATAGACGATTGGCCACTTCGAAAACACCGCTAACAACATTTTCAAGTTTAAAGAATGGCTTCAACTCTTCAGCGTCAAAATCATATCTTTCTTTCTTTAGTTTTTCAGACCAATATCCTTGATCCCAAGCACTGAAATCTTCTCCAGTTGGTCCACCGTTTTTCTGGGCGAATTCCTTGAGCTCTTTCATTTCAGACTCTGCTTGAGGACGGGCCTTATCAAGAAGGTTATTTAAAAACTCTTTAACTTTTTCTGGTTTCTCTGCCATTCGTTCTTCAAGAACAAATTGTGCATGAGTAGCATAACCCAAGAGATTCGCTCTCTCTTTTCTAAGAACCGCAATTTTCTTCACGATATCTTGGTTGTCTTTATCATTACCTTTGAATGCTTTTGAGGCGAATGCTTTATAAACTTTCTCTCTAAGTTCTCTTTTATTCGCATAAGTCATAAAGGGAATATAACTGGGGTAATCAAGACTAACCGCCCATTTACCTTCGTGCTCTTTTGCTGTTGCAAGATCGGCAGCTGCTTCAATCGCCGACTCTGGTAGTCCTTCAAGATCCGATTCATTATCTAGTACGAGAACAAAATCATTTGTTTCTGAAAGAACATTGTCACCAAAAGTAAGGCCTAACTGAGACATCTCTTGATCAATTTTTCTTAACTTATCTTTGTCACCATCATTAAGAAGGGCACCGTTTCTAACGAAACCTTTATATTGTTTTTCAAGTAACATCATCTCTTCATTATTTAAGTTAAGAGACTCACGTTGATCGTAGACTTCTTTTACACGTGCAAAGAGATCTGCATCAAGCTGAAGATCATTAGAGTATTCTGTAATGAGAGGCGAGAATTCTTTAGCGATATTTTGAATATCATCATTAGACTCTGCCGAGTGTAAATTAAAGAAAACACCTGCAACTGTTCCCACTAGTGAGCCAGCACTATCAAGGGCTTCACACACATTGGAAAAAGTTGCTTTCTCAGTGTTATTCTTGATCGCCTCAATATCTTTCTTTCCAAGAGTAATCGCTTCTTGAAGAGCAGGTAGGAAATGCTCTGGCTTAATCTTATCGAAGGGCACTGTTTCAAATGGAGTTTCAAATTTGTGGAGTAATGGATTCATATAACTTCTCCTTTAGAATCTTGTTGGGCCTGATATCTTTTAAATAAGGGGATCAATATAATGATCCACAACCCAAGGCTTAAAAACATCAAATAATTAATAAGGGAATCTGGTAAAAGAATCAATATTACCGAAATAAACCCTTTAGACAGGCGGTAGACTATCATATCTACAATGTACTTGGCCCCATACTTTTGTAGGTCAGAAAGGGTAAAGTACAGTAGTTCTTTTGCTGAAGAGAATATCGAGTAGTCCATTCCCTTGTAGACCACAAAAGATACGACAACGGGTGTTATAAGGGCAGCTCCCATCCCCATAGTTAAGGCGCTAAATAGTGCAAAGGCGCCATAAATCACGGGAATACTTAAGTGAGTCCAGCGATGAGGAATATACTTCAGCACGAGTGGAATAATAAAGATTTGAATGACAAGGGAAACTAAGTTTATCCATCCATATACCTGACCGAGGAAGCTGGCCTGAGCCCCTTTTTCGGCACTCGCTGCGAAACGCTGCTCAAGATAGAGATTGAACTGATAGTTGCCAATATTGATGACAAACTGACTCAATGCAACAATTAAAGCGATATAGAAAACATATTTTCCAGCACCTTGTACCGATGAAATGGGAGACGCTTTTTTTGAAGTCTGCTTAAAGTGAGTTGCCGCACCAACGGTAGGGTAATTAAAAATAAAAACGGCCAAGGATATAATGAACATTCCTAAAATTAATACCAACTCTATACTCCATACTTTTGAAACGTAACTGGTTAAAAAAGCTCCTAAAATTCCACCAAGACTTCCAATGGCCCCTATTGGTCCATAGGCCAGCTCAGCCGTTTTCTCTGGAACAGAAGCATTGAGTTGACCAATCGTCGCATGAACAAGAATTACAATATAAACCTCCTTCAAAATATAAAGAGGGTAAGTCCAAAATGCAGTCGTATACTTCAGCAGAAAGTAAAAGCTTACAAAGAAAAAGAGAGTGGAAAGAGATGTCAGTGAAAAAATAAAGTGAATCGTCTTTGTTTTCTGTAATTGATTTATACCGGTAACGATTATGGATAAGGCCAATACAGATAATACCCACGCATAAGGTGATCCTTTTGCTCCGTATGAACTGAGAAGCAAGCTTGTGGTTGTTGCCCTAAATAATGGATAGGAAAACAATAAGCAAAAGAGAACTAATCCCGTCTGAAAGAGTCGGTTACGTTCAGTGCCAGGCAGTTCCATGAATTGCTTATGAATAGCTTTAATTTTTTCAATAAAAAACACTTTTTTTCCTTTCAAAGTTTTACTTAAGTATATGAAATTGCTTCTACGTAGTAAGAGGTCTTATTTTTCCTCATCTCAAAAAAAAATAAAATTCATATATAATATTTATAGCTCTGATTCTATTCAGAGGTTCACCCCGAGTAAAAGGAAGCCACTGTGAAAAGTGAATCATTAACCATTGTTATTCCAGTCTATAATGAACAAGACTCTATCGAAACTGTTTTAACAGGATGGCATCATAGTCTTAAAAGAGAAAATATTAAACACGACTTTGTTATTGTAAATGATGGCAGTACAGATAATACCAATAACATTTTAGAGGCTCTGTCTAAGAAGTGGGAATGCCTACATGTCTACTCTCAAGAAAATGCCGGTCATGGAGCGGCCATTAAATACGGCTATTCTATTGCCTGTAATATGAATAATGATTATATATTTCAAACAGACAGTGATCATCAATTTACTCCGGCAGATTTCCCCAAGTTTTGGAAAGAACGCCAAGAATATCAAGCCATTTTTGGAATTCGCCATAATAGACAAGATCCACCACTTCGAAAAATTATAACGGGACTACTGCAAAAGATTGTCTTTGATTTATATGATACGAATATTCCCGATGCGAATATTCCCTATCGTCTCTTTCATAAAAACTATCTTAGAAATCTCATCGCAGTCCTGCCCACTGGTGCTTTTGCTCCCAATATCTTCTTATCCATACTATGTTATAAGTCAAAAGCGATTAAAACCAAGAGTATAGATGTTGTGCACTTTGATCGAGCTCACGGCGAAGCAAAGTTAATACGATTCGGCTTGATTAAAGCGTGTATTCAAAGCTTCATTGAAGTATTTAAATTCTCATATGAGCTCAATCGTAGACTAGAGTTTGTTGCTGAAAAAGTGGAGCAAGATCAATACATTAGTAATCAAAACAATTCCACACATTCAGAATCTCATTTAAAAGTCGCATAAAGATGAATATAAACTCTTCCATCAAGGAGAATACTTTTTGGAAGAACTCCTATTTCATTACTCTATTCATCATATTTATAATAGGCTTTATTCTTCGCTTTTATGCATTAGATGAACGCCCCATCCATCACGATGAATCACTTCATGGAGTTTATTCTCTATATTATCTCTTTGATTCAAAATCTAATTTTTATAAATATAATCCCTTACTCCATGGGCCCTTTCTTTATCATATTCTGCCTTGGTTCTTTTGGATTATTGATATTAGTAAATGGACCTTACGCTTACCCGCAGCGCTCATAGGCTCACTCCTTACTCTTACCCCTCTTTTATTCAGATCGCACTTAAAGAAAACAACTATTCTATGTGCTGCAAGCTTTATTGCTCTTGGGCCTACATTTATCTATTGGTCTCGCTTTATGCGCCATGATAGCTTTGTTCTTCTCTCTCTATTTATTTTCTTCTTTGCTCTCACGAGTAAAATCAATCACTACTCCAAGTCTCTTTTAGTGGGTCTCGCTCTTGGAATTAATTTCGCCACCAAAGAAAACTTCTTTATTCATATTCTTTTTATAATCACTTTAGTTCTCTATGAGTTTATCTTAGTGAAGATTATCTTTAAGCATAAGACAATAACTCTTCTTGAACGATTGAAATCATTTATCAAAGAAAATCCAATATCTATATTCCTAGGTTTTTTACTTTTTTGCTTTATTGGCTCTTTCTATTACTCCTCTGGATATGTCTATTCAAAGGGAATTCTTGATGGTCTTTATCGTAAAAGTCTTACCTACTGGTTTAATCAGCACAATATAGAGAGAATACCTGGTCCCTTCAGTTATACCTTTCTCATTAATTCATTCTATGAGAGCTGGTGGCTACCTTTCACATTTATTCATATATTTTTTTTCTATAAAGAAAGAAGTAAGAAGTATTTGGGTGGCTTACTGATCACACTCATTCCAGGATTTGTTTTCACTTACTCGTCAATACAGCTGAGTCAATACCCTCTTCTTTTCAATGTTATGAATTTAAAAATTCATCAGGATCTCTTTCTATTCTTTCCTCTTCTCTATCATTCTATTCTTGGGACGAGCCTCTACCTTTTCGAAGAGAAAAAGAATCACGCCTATGCCCTCTTCATATTCACAGCAACACTTTTTACTTATTCCTTCATCGGAGAAAAGGTTCCTTGGTTATCCCTCTATCCTCTTTTTGCAGGCCTATATTTTTTCAGTCTTGACTTTAATCGTTACAAAAGTTCAACACTTATTCTCGTGACACTAGTCTTCATCCCAAAATTGATTTTTAATACAAACTGGCTCAACTATAAGCATTCTCACAATGCCCTTAACTTACTCAGCCAGGTTCATACCACTAATGAATTTGAAGAAACATTAACCAACATCAGACTAGAGATAGAATCATTTGAAAATGGACATGGCCCACTTTTTCTAGCAAAGGATGGTCACACTTGGCCTACATCATGGTATCTCTTTAATCGAAAAGAATATAAATATCACTACACAAAAAAGCAGCTACCAAACTTTAAGTATATTCTGACTAGTCCCCAAGATAAGGCGATATCTAAAGAAATTGATGATTCTTACCGGTATAAAGACCTTACCTATAGAAGTTGGTATCTTCCCGATTATGAGAAATTAAGAGTTACTGATTTTCTACATTACTGGTGGAACTTTGAATCTAGTGGAAAATTAGGGACTGCCAAGTTGCGACTATACTATCATCCGTGAGATTTATTCTTTGATTCTTAAAAAATAATCGTAAGTCTTTGTCCCCTTGCGATTCATTACACTGATTCCCTTCTTAAGAGAAATGCTTTGATACTTATCATTAAGGTCTTCAACAATAGAAGCCAAATTGATCGTTTGACCTTTTTCCAAAGTAATTGAAGTTGAGACTGAAGACTTTACTCCACTTAAAGAAATATCCAGAAAGACTCTAGAGCTATTTTGACTTTTGCAAATAACATTAAGGTAATCACTATCAACTCGGAGACTACCTGGTTTACCGATCCCCAACAACAAGGAAGAAACTTGGCTTCCTGAATGCTTATAACTTCTCTCATTAAGTTTTGATTGCTTAGACAATGAACCTTCAACGGTTCGGCTATCTGTCTTTGACTTCCTCTGAACCTCTAATCGACAATGCTCTCGCCGTTGTGGACGAAGAGCGGGATCATCACTTAGGGTCGAGTTGAGGCTTGTCGTTGAAATTTTAAATTTTTTCGCTATCCATTTACGATAAAGCTCATCTTTATGTTGTCCTTTCATTACGACATTTAAACAATGAGATGAACTGTTCTCAATAACTTCATCATGAGGAGAAAGAACAACCTTTAAATGGTCATGAACAGCATTAAGGGAAACCGAGCGATTAAAGCAATAGTCGGTAACGTCAGCGAAAGCATCAGGATGATAAAGAAAAGAGTAAAGGAGAATGGTACTACTTATCAGCTTCCGGTAAATGAGTGTCCCCTTCTTGAGAATCAAAAAAATCATCGGCCGTATTGAATGAACATAAGTCCAAGGCCGTATCAAATTTAAACTGCTCTGGAACTTTACCGCCGTCTTTTTCAATTCTCTCACAAGAACAGGCTAAGTCCTTCATAAAAGTAAAAAACTTTCGACCTGTCTCAGGACTCATTAAATGTTCCATCTGACAGGCATCGATTTCAGCAATCTCTTGTGAAACACCTACGAAGTCTCTTAGAAAATAAAAAAGAAGTGTTCGAGAAGAAAGAATACGATGAACTTCATCATGTCCATTGTCGGTTAAAAGGAGGAACTTTGAGTCCTCTTCTTCCATAACAAGGTTTCGCTTCTTAAGATTATTAACAGCTGTAGAAACAGAACCTTTGGTAAGATTCAGATCTTTGGCTATATCAGTTACACGTGCGTAACCTTTGCTCTCTTTTAGCTTATGAATAGTAAGTAAGTAGTGAACCATCGAGTGGGATAGTTCTGCTTCAGGAATATGACTCGTCTCAGATTTTTTAACCATAAAATTATATAACGGTAACCTACACACTAGGTCAATCGACAATTTTTTGTTGCTCTTGTTCTTTGGTACCAATTCCGGTGAATGCCACATTAACCTACCGTATTTACTAGAAAAAGATTCTTAAAAAAGAGGCAGATTTACCCTAGACTAAGGTTTTTCTACGCATAGTGGTAAAATACTATAAAGATAGCTCAATTTATCCTTACTGATCGATACTGTTAATAAAATCAGAGGCTTACGTGAAAACGACCTTTTTAATATTCTTATTACTCACCATCTCCTCCAGCTTTGCTCAAGTTGTGGGTACCTCTGCCCCAAATACAGATCTTGAATCTGAGGAATATGATTTAACTGATGAGGACCGCTGGGAAGCACAGACTTATGTGCATCAGGGGCTCTCCCAACGAACGATGGAAGAAAAGTGTGACGAACTTGAAGACCCTGATGCCTGTAAGGGAAATGGTAGTACCAAGTTCATGGGTGTAGATTCTGATATTATTCAAATGGTCTCTAAAGTCTACTCCCTCTTCAGTGGAGCAATGGGAATGCAAGGCGGAGGCTTTAAAACAAAAGTCGAGAAGCCAGATGCAACACCAGACCAGAACCCAGCAACTCAAGGTGATCAAGCAGACGCTGCTGGAAGTACAGATTCAGGGGCAGATGCAGGAGCAGATCAAGCAGAAGGGAAAGATAAGAAAGATTACTGCGCTCTGATTCCAGCTGCAGGAGAACTTGTCGCCACAACCATGCAAACTCTTGGTCAGCAAGAAATTGAAAATACAGATACCAGCGATAGTGCCCAAAAAGCACAACTCTATAAAGCAGCTCGAAGTCACCGAACTCGGGCGCAGACGGCAAAAATCCAAGGAACAACTTGGGGTGCAACGACGGCCTGCTATGGATACTATATGACGATGGGAGGAATCGCTATCGACTGGAAAGTCATTGCCAAGTCCGCAGGTGCCGGCTTTCTCACTCTCTTTTGGTTAAGTGAGTCTAAGAAACAAGATGAATATGCTGATCAAGTTAATGCCATTGCAGATGCACTTCCAGGCAAAGGTGACTGTAATCCTCACACTGAAAAGAGCTGCTATTGTGCTCAAGAAGAAACACAGTATGACACTGCAAACTGTCTTGAGATATTGAATAAGAAAATAACGGATACAACTTCTTATAGTGTCCCTTGTGTTGATAAAGATATGAATGCCGATGCCACATGTACCTGCGTGGGACAAGAGAGTTGCTTTGATACTGAATTCTTTTCAGATATTAAGACATCTGGTCTTGCAGACTTTGGAAATTCAACAGCTGGTAAACAATTTAAAAGTTTAACTAATGGTGTTCTCACCAATGGAAAATTATCCTCTGCCGCAGCAAGTACAAGTGCGAATGCTAAAAAACTTCTCAGCGACCTAGAGGGGAAAATTAAAAATGTACCCGACTTAAATAAATCTCAAATGGAGCAAGCTAAGTCCGTATTAAGTTATGGAGTATCAAAACCCGCGGCCTCACTTTTGGCTTCGGGAACATCAAATAGTTTTGGTCAAAATAAAGTAGCTTCCTTAAAAAGTGGTAACTATGGTCCTGCTAAAAATCTCGTTAAGAAAGGAAGTGGAACATCTTCAGGAGCCGTTCTTCGCTTCAATAGCACAAAGTCAGATATTGGTAGTAAAAAAAGAAGTTCCAATAGCTCTTTAAATAGCATGCTCAATAAGTTCAAGAAAAAGAATGCAGGTAAAGGCAATACTAAGGTTTTAAAGTTTGCTCAAAAAGCAGAAAGAGAAGCTCAAATAACTAAAAATAAAGACCGCCCCATATTCGAAATAATATCAAGAAGATATCAAGTGAGCGGATGGAAGAGATTAGAAATCGAATAATGATTCAAGGATGAATAATGAATACGATTAAGACCCCATGCCTTCTCTTTGATGAGGAGTGCCCTCTTTGCAAACGCTTTGCTCAATCCCTACAACGAGTAGAATTCAAAAATCAAATTCATTACTATTCTATTCACAATGAAGATATTTATCGTGAACTCGACTTTTTAGATAAAGAAGAGGTTCATGAAGAAGTTCATCTTGTTCTTGCTAAAGATAAAGGTTCTGTATTACGTGGAGCCCAGGTCATCAGCTTTCTGGCTGCAGAGAACCCTGCCGTAAAGAAGTTTGCTTGGTTGTTAGATAGCGATGTTGGTCAAAGAACCTTAGACGTTTTCTATAAGGGCTTAAATAAATGTCGTAAATCATTGCATGCTCGTTGCCCAAAATGTAAAAATAAGAAGAACTCGACTCTAAATATATAGTTGCCGGAGGCACATTGGCATACTCATCAACTCATTCCAATTATGATCAACTCCCATGGAGTGAAACTCTAATCATTATTCCGACTTATAATGAAATCGATAATATCGAACGAATGATTAAGACCCTCTTTGGTCTCTACCCAGAAGTCTCCATTCTTATAGTTGAGGATGGCAGTCCTGATGGGACAGCGGATGTCGTAAAAAAACTTCAACAAGATTATCACAACTTAAATATTATTGAACGCACGGGAAAGCTAGGGCTTGGAACGGCCTATATAACAGGCTTCAAATGGGCATTAGAGCATCCCTTCCAATTTGTCTTTGAAATGGACTGTGACTTTTCCCATGACCCTCAAGAAGTAAAAACATTATTGTATTCAGCGCAATCTAATGATCTCGTCATTGGATCACGATACATCAATGGAATAAGGATTATAAATTGGCCTTTTAAAAGATTACTCTTATCTTATGTTGCTTCTATTTATACTCGTTTTGTCACGGGAATACCTGTGTGTGATACAACAGGAGGCTTTAAGTGTTTCACTCGTAAGTCACTAGAGAAGCTTAACCTAAATAACATTATCTCTAACGGATATATCTTTCAGTTGGAACTTAATTATAAAGTCTGGTCTATGGGCTTAAAAGTTAAAGAAGTTCCGATCGTCTTTTATGAGCGTCGTGATGGTCAGTCTAAAATGGCCGGTGGAATTATTTTTGAAGCACTCTTTGCGGTAGTCAAATTAAAGTACTTGGCCTTCATGGGAAAACTTAATCAATAATTCTATCCATGCAAAAAAGGCCTCTATTAAAGAGGCCTAATACGATCAATTCTAATAAAAAAATTACTTCTTCAGAGAATCGCGAATTTCTCTCAATAGAACGATATCTTCAGCGTCTGGAGTAGGAGCCGCAGGAGCTTCTTCCTCTTTCTTCTTCATCGAGTTAACACCTTTTACCACCATGAAAATAACAAAAGCGATAATAAGGAAATCAACAATGGTTTGAATGAACACACCATATCTCATAACAGGAGCACCAGCAGCTGTTGCCTCGGCTAAAGTTGCGTAGGTCGTATTACTAAGATTGATAAATAACTTACTAAAGTCAGCTCCACCTAATGCCTTACCAATTGGTGGCATAATCATATCATTTACAAAAGATGTTACGATTGCTTTGAAGGCAACACCAATAACTAGCCCCACGGCCATATCAATAACATTACCTTTTACTGCGAAATCCTTAAACTCTTTCATCATACTCATTGAAACCCTCTCATTTTAGTTTGAATAACCCTTCCATGTATTTAGATAATATGATTCGATATGTCCAAAAAAAAATTCTTTAGTTATTAAATAGAAAACAGTTAGCCACAGTCATCACCAATGAGAACTATGTTATTTAAGATACTTGAAGATTGAATAAGAATTGACTGCTAGTCTTTATTTTCACTAGCAGCAACAACCATATTATAAAGGAGTGCGCCAATATTTAATCTCTTAGAAGAGATCTCCTTATCAGCAAATGGATTGTAATGATAAAACATAAGATTAGCTCTACTTGGCTGCTTCATTTCCTTTATCATATAAAAGAAAATTGTTTTAGCATACTTAGCTTGGCCTTCACTTAAACCGGCCAGATTAATAATAGCCTCTTCATATACAGGGAAGCCATTTTCGAGCTCATTAATTTCGAGAACGTTTGACTGATCATTATCATATCTTAAAAAAGTTGATTCGATATTTAAAATGGCACCGATCAAGAGAACCATATCCCTTCGTACCTGTGGCACCCCTTCACCAGAATTTTCTTTAGCGAAGCCTTCTATGGCGAGAAGAAACTCAATTTGCTCTTCATCAGTACTCTCTTCGATGTATCTATTAAACTTAGGTAGATACTTCGACATACCCATTTCCTTTAAAAATACTTTAAAGAAGTTTTTACGATAACATTCAGGTTCAAATCCCGTAATATCATCCATCGAGTATACTTCACAATAATTCATTGTTTTCTCTATCAACTCATCAGCGGCCTTAATTGCAAATAGAGCGAGTGTTCCATATTCTGAAACTTCCATTGCATCCAGTGTTACACTTCCGTTACTATTGGCCTGAAACAGGTCACTGAGAAGCAAGGTATTACGACCGAAGGTTTCAGGGTAAGCAGACCACAATCCATATTCAATTAGCACTGGTTTGAAAGAAAAAAGTAATTCAGTTAATTCTTCAAGGTTTATCTCTAAGGTTCCCTTTTCACTGGTATGGCCAAATACTTTTCCTAATACATCAAAGGCAAAGCCAATCATATAATGCTCGAGTAGCCCAAATCGAGTCCTTACAAACTCATCACCATAATATTGATAACCATCTTCAAATCTATAAATTCTTAGTTTTGTAACCTTATCTACAAAATCTTTTTGATAGGCTTTAAGTTCAACCGCATTATAAAGATTAAAGTCTTTATGAGTCCGGTCATAAGTAAAAGTATCTATTTTATTTTTTGAAGAAAGCTCTTTTTCATACAAGTCATATGAAATACTCGCAAAGTAACGTTGTCCATAGAAGTCAATTGCATACTTTAAAACGGACTTAAGGTCTTTTAAGGTTATTGTTGATTTATAACCACCAAGAAGTCTTTTCTTAATGTCTTCGACGGTTGGCTGATAAGTAACCAACGCATTATCATCTATAACCTTAGCTCCAATTTCTAGTACTTCTTCAATCGAAGCAACATGTAAGAAGAGATTGTCGTCGATCATTTCATTCAAAATATTTAATTGTTGAAATCTTAACTTAATAATTTCTTGCTCAGTATGATTTGTCTCATCAGCATTCATGAAATCAAAAACGATTTGAGATAATCCTTCTAATTTAAAAAAAATTTCTATAAGTTGATCTTTTTCTAACTGGTAACGATTTCCTCCTACCAGCATAACTTTACCTATTCCTACAACATCACTCAAAATATCTTTGTACTCAAACTCTTCAACAACAAGTTCAACAACATCATTTATAAAAGCAATGGGCTGCATATTATCAGGAAAAAGCTTATTATTAGTCCAACTTTGAATCATAGTCTCTTTGAAATTATTTACTGTTGCAATGAATACAGTCTTAGAATTAGTCCAATCTTTAGATCCTACTCCGTCCTTAACAATATCGTTATACTTCTCATTTACTGTAAGCAGCCCAAGTCCAGACTCAAGCACTTTGATGAAATTAAATACTTCTTGAAATGTATATTCTGAAGAATCTATATTCTTTCCAAGAATATTCTTTTTTAAGCTATCAGATATTTCCATCATATCGGAAAGAGTAATTTTAAATACCTCATCGTCATTCGTAATGGTAATTCCATCCTCATCGATGAATGATTTAACAAGAGAGTAGATTTCTTTTCTGTTAATGATGACCTCATCTCTCTTGTGAGGATAGATGAATGATTCGATTATTTTGACTTGATCGTCATACAGGCCATATAGCTCTGATTTATTATTAAATTGTTTCTCATCGGCATTAATAAAGCGAAAAGCAATGGCACCAAAATCAGGAACCATTTCTAAAAAATGAAGGAATTCACTTTGCGTAAGAATCTCACGCTCCCCTCCGAGAAAAAGCTTCTTAAAAGATAGGAGAGCATCAACAAGTTCAACATTAATTATATCTACATCAAACTGACTTTTAATACTTATAATAAAGCTTTTTAAATTTAAGTCGGCAGCGGTGTTTTGTGAGCTAAATTCTATAAGTCTTTTCATTTCTACGACTAGTTCTGAAAGTTCTTTTTTGACTTCCTCACTTGTCATCCCTAAGTCGCCTTGATTTTCATCAAAGTCTTCATAAAGAGTCATTAACTTATAAAGCTTTTTATTCACGATTCTCAGGAGTTCGAATAAAGGCTTAATATTCTCCGTCTTTAAGGAACTTGAATTATCACTTAAGACGAGACCACTAATATCAAACATCAATCTAATACTTCCGACCATTAGGGCCGCATGACTAGAGAAGAATCTTCTAATAAAGCTTGAAAGCTCTTTATCTGTAATCGAGTTTGGATCTTCTCTTTTTACGTATTTTGCGAATTTATCTAGATTTTCTTCAAGGCAATTAATTTGGATTTCAACATCTTTTTCTAATATTTTTGCCAGCTCTTGCGTATCGATTTCACATCCACCTGATAAGTCCTCTGACTTATAAAGGTCACTGTCTTCAACGGGATCATCACCGAAGTATCCACAACTGGAAAACAAGCACAAGCTCAAGATGAATATAAGAATTTCTCTACATTTCAATTAAATACCTCTTTTGATACCCCTATTTTAATATTTTGAGCGAATCGGCGATATCAAATAGCTCCTATTGTGTAGTAACTACAGAAATGTATACTTTATGATCATTTTTAGCCCTTTTTTTCCGTACATACGTGCTCACGTAAGTGGAAATATCTGCTCTCTTATAGAGAATTGTTCAGATGAGTACTAGGTGGCACAATATTATAATGAGATCTTATAAGTTATTAAATATACTATGTTTTTACTTAGTTTTAAGCCAAGCCATCCATGCGGTTGGCCTTCAATTATTGGACTCGGCAGAGGATATTACCTATACAGAACTCAAAGTGGGTTATGAAAAATTCTTAAGACTAAACAATCCTCAGAATAAGACAAAAAGTTCAGATTGGCTCGACTTCTCCTTTCAGTATGAAAGCCAAAGAAGCTTTATTCGCAGTAAGATTGATGCTGACCTGAGATTCTATATAAATAATTCTAGCTTTAGTCCTTCTATTTCAGAGCTCTATCTTCAATATAATGGAGTGGATGATACTCGCTATACAGTTGGTCGCCTCAGGCTTGATTGGCACCCCAATGAATCTTACTGGCAGCTCAATCACTTTCAAAACACTCAAGGTTTTCGCATGATGGACACAAACCTTGAAGGACTCACCGGCTTTCACTACGGAATAAAAGATCCTTTCTTTAAGTTAGAATTCTTCTTAAGTTATTTCTATATTCCGGCCCTCAATCCTTCTGTTGAAGTTGAAAATGGAAATGTTAGCAGTAATGTGGATTGGTACAAGCAGCCCCCAAAGAGAACGATCATTAGTGGAAATGAAGTGGATATTTTCTACTCCTTAAATCTTCCTAATTATCGAGATATTCTCTTTCAAAAAACACTAGGCCTAAGAGTCGCTCCCTACTGGGGAAATCAAAAAGAAGGTGGAGAACTAAGCTTCTTTGCCGTCTATAAACCAGAGCGAAATTTGAGGGTTAACGCCCAGGCATACTATGATCCAGATATTGATAAAGTCGCCGTCAATGCCAACCCTATCGTTAATCATCATGTTATTCTCGGTTACGACTTACGATTACATTGGGATAAGACTAGCCTTATTACAGGTCTTGTCTATGTTGATCCAGCAGCAAAACTTGGGGCGGACTTTGATACCCTATCCGTCTCCCTTGATAACACCACTGCCAATAATAGAAATGTACTTAGTACGGAGTTCTTCGAAGTAGAACCTAAATACATGCGAGAAACCTACGCTCACTTGCAGTTAAATCACAAATGGAGAGACTTAACTCTATCCTTTAATGGTATTTACTATTTTTCCAAACATCCGAAAGGAAGTGATGACTTCTATAGTGAGACGGTAAAATGGGTAAGGGCCGCAGGAGTTGGAGGTCTGTATCAAATGAATGAGTGGTCACAGTTTGGTTTTTCTATTCGATATGATTTTAAACGAAAAGATAATCTTCTGAATATTCAATATATTTTAACTCCATGGAGAGCAAGTATCTTCACTCTTGGAGCTGAGTTGATTAAATCTCCGCAAGCGAACTCATACTGGAGTGCTTATAGAACCAATGATACTTTTTACTTTAATGCTGGATATACGTTTTAGCGATCCAGCATTTTACGACTAAAAATAGTACGGTTATAAGGCTCAAAGAGCATGAGAAGAACAATCCAGCTTCCTCCAAACTCTAGAATCTCCCCTTTCTTACCACCTGCTATAGCTTCAGCGAGTAGGGCCAAAGAGATATAAGCCACAATATGGTAATTTCTCGGTAATGGCAGTCCCCAAGTATCAACCTTCTCTTTCACTGAATCTAGCTTTTGATAGAGAAACGGTAGAATAAGAAAGTAGAAGACAATGAAAATACCTAAGAAGGTTCCAAAAATGACTTTATTAATTTTAAAATCACCGAAGTATAGATTATGAAGATTTGTCTCTCCTTGAGAGTTATATTTTTGAAAAAAGGCCGGTACTTGAAAGTCAAAAAGTGCCGTCCAAATTCTTTGCCCCCAACTGATCTCTTCCATTAATCCAAAGAAAAAAACAAAGGACGTAAAATATAAACAAAAGATAAATCTTTTATTTCTAAAGGGTGCCAAGATTCTTGCTCTATAAAAAGACATGATTGAGCCCATTAAAAGAGCGACAACGGTTAACCATTCGATCGGTCCATCCTCACCAGCATAAGAGCTTTCATAGAACAAAAGATCTGTACGAGAGTAGTAAACCCCTAGAACGCACATGATTAAAACAAAAGTAAAACCTAATCTCTCGAGTGCTTTACGAGGAACTATATTCATATCTTTTCTCCTAAATCATTAAACTTAGCAATTCGCCCAGAATGTCTTCCCTCATCAAATGAAGTCTCCAGCCAAACTTTGGTAATTGATTTAATATCCTCAAGCGAAGAGAGCCTTGCTCCTAAGCATAGAATATTGGCATCATTATGAGCACGAGACAGAACAGCTTCTTCACTATTTCTAATTAATGCCGCTCTTATATTCTTATAACGATTGGCCACCATAGAAACACCAATTCCACTACCACATAGAAGAATCCCTTTTACTGCATCGTCTTTTGCAACAGACTTTGCTACAGCAGATGCGTAGTCAGGATAATCACATCGCTCAGCGCTTGCTGGCCCGTGATCTATAACTTCATGGCCCAACTCTTCAAGATGTGCCTTGAGTATTTCTTTTTCTTCAAATGCAGCGTGATCGCTACCCATATGTAATTTCATAATCATCCTAGAAAAATAATTACCTCTAATTTACCTTAAAATAAAGAGGCCCGCTAGTCGCGGGCCTCTAATTCTTAATCTAAATTAAGATCAATATTATTTATGCTCTTAGTATCTGTAATGCTCAGGCTTATAAGGACCTTCAACTTGTACACCAATGTACTCAGCTTGCTGAGGAGTTAGTGTCTCTAGTCTTACCCCAATTCTCTCAAGGTGAAGACGAGCAACTTTCTCATCAAGGTACTTAGGAAGCATATAAACATTATTCTCGTATTTTTGAGAATTTGACCATAGTTCCATTTGAGCAAGAACTTGGTTTGTGAATGAGTTACTCATAACAAATGATGGGTGACCTGTTGCACAACCAAGATTCACAAGACGACCTTCAGCAAGAAGAATGACACGACGACCGTCTTTTGCTGTGTACTGATCTACCTGAGGCTTAATATTATCTTTAGTCCAGTTCTTGTTAAGATATTCAACTTCAATTTCGTTATCAAAGTGACCAATATTACAAATGATCGCTGAATCTCTCATTTTTTCCATATGCTCACCACGAAGGATTCCGTAGTTACCTGTAGTTGTTACGAAGATATCACCTAAGGCACAAGCATCGGCCATAGGCATAACTTCATAACCTTCCATTGCCGCTTGAAGTGCACAGATAGGATCGATTTCTGTAATGATAACTCGTCCACCTTGTCCACGAAGTGACTGAGCAGAACCTTTACCAACATCACCGTAACCAGCAACAACACAAACCTTACCAGCAACCATAATATCAGTGGCACGCTTGAGTCCGTCGATTAGTGATTCACGACATCCGTATAGGTTATCAAATTTAGACTTTGTAACTGAGTCGTTAACGTTAATAGCAGGCATAGTAAGAGTTCCGTTTTTAACTCTTTCGTATAGTCTATGAACACCAGTAGTTGTTTCTTCAGAGATCCCTCTAATTTCACCAGCAAGCTCTGGGTTCTTATCAAGAATGATATTTGTAAGATCGCCACCATCATCAAGAATCATGTTAAGACCCTTACCATCTGGCCAACGAAGTGTTTGCTCAATACACCAGTCATACTCTTCTTCAGTAAGACCTTTCCAAGCAAATACTGGAATTCCAGCAGCAGCGATGGCCGCAGCAGCATGATCTTGAGTTGAGAAGATATTACATGAAGACCAACGTACATCCGCACCAAGTTCAACAAGTGTTTCAATAAGAACGGCTGTTTGAATTGTCATGTGAAGACAACCCGCGATTCTTGCACCTTTAAGTGGCTTAGAAGCTCCAAATTCAGTTCTAAGAGACATAAGTCCTGGCATTTCAATTTGAGCCAATTCAATCTCTTTTCTTCCCCATTCCGCTAGGGACATGTCTTTTACTTTATAGTCATTACTCATCATTTACTCCTGAGGAGGCTTCTATACCTAAGGCATTCAGCATTATTAATAATTAATATCACGGTAATATAACACTGCTGTATAAGAGCAACAAGGGCCCTGCGGCTTGAAAGGTATACTCTACACAGCAAGGCAGGAGATTAACTTTGACATCTTATGCCGAGATATGAAATTTGTAGAACGGCAAAGAGTAAAATTTAAAATTTAGGGACAAGAAATGGCAGATTACACTAAGTTATCTATCAATGATGCAGAGCAAATACTTTCTATCTATGGAAGAAGCGGACTCGTAGAGCTACAACCGCTCTCGCTTGGAATTTCTAACTCCAACTATAAGGTGGTTACTCAGGCTGGAAACCTCCTCTTGAAAGTATCTAATGACAAGAATCTCGACGAACTAAGTGAAGAAATGGAATTGCTTACCCTACTGGGAACGAAGGGCTTTCAATATTCACTCATGCCCTACAGGACTCAAAAGGATGAATTAACTTATCAATATAATGACCTCTATGGAGTAATCTTTCCTTTCATCGACGGAATTCCTCCAGGGCCAAGTGATCAATCTTGTTTTGAGATTGGCCGAGGGCTTGCAAAACTTCACAATATTTCAATCGACGCTGATGAAAAAAAGTCTCTAAGAAATCATGAAAAGGTTGGTTTTGGAGCGAAGCAGATTCTTGAATACAGTAGAACTTCTTCTTGCCCTCAAGATTTCAAAGATACGTTCAATATACTTTTTCCTCATCAACTCACTTGGTTTATCGATCATACTTGGGATCGAGGAATTATTCATGGAGACCTCTATATTGATAACTCTATGTTTAGTGATAATCAGCTCAAGGTCATTTTAGACTTTGAACAAGGAGGAATCGGGGAATTTATACTCGATTTAGGTATAACCATCTCTGGATGCTGTATAGAAAAGGAACAAATTAACCAAGGGCTTGTCCAATCTCTAGTTAAGGGGTATCAAGAGAATCGAAAACTCACCAATTATGAAAGACAGAATTTAGCCGATGCCATCTTGCTAGGATTATTGTCGATATCATTGTGGAGAATAAAACGATTTAAAGACAAGAATATGAATCCCATTATGGCCAATAGCTATCAACAGCTTCTTTTACGAGCACGCTGTTTCAGGGAACAATTCAAGTCGGAGCCTCTATTATGAAAAAAGCCGCCAGATTCTTTGCCTCATGTCCTCGTGGTCTTGAAGAAACATTATTCAATGAGTGTGAAAAGTATAACTTTGAGCATGTAGAAATTACGAGAGGCGGTCTCTCCTTTAAGTCTGATACGGCGGGTGCCTTAGGACTACTCTTTGGTTCAAGAGTGGCCAGTCGTGTATATAAAGAAATCGGATCTTTTCAATTTGCGAGAGAAAGGGATATTTATGAAGCGGCCAAGGAAATTCCTTGGACTAAAATTATGGATGTTGAGCAAACATTCAAAATCACTTGTGTTATTTCTAGAGAAGTGAGAAGTCGTTTTAAAAACTCCCATCACTCTTCTCTTGTGTTAAAAGATGCCATCGTAGATCGCTTTCGTGAGGAAGTTGAAACACGACCCAATATCGATCTTGATGATCCTGACTACAGCCTTCTTTTAAGAATTGAGCCGGATGAAAAGAAAGGCCTCAAAGGAATTGTAAACCTTGATCTATCAGGTTACTCCCTCCACCAAAGAGGCTATCGTAAACCTGGTCATGAGGCTCCTATTAAGGAAAACCTTGCAGCTGGACTTCTCTTAAATACAGACTGGAATCTAAAAGATCCTGTATATGACGTCTTCTGTGGCTCAGGAACATTCCTCATTGAAGCCGCCTTAATGGCCTATGGAGTAGCTCCTACTTATTTAAAGTTAAAACAACTCATTAAAGGCGATCATAAAGTATTCGGTTTCCAAGCCCATAAGTGGTTTAAGAGAGACGAGAGTGCTCATGCTGCTTTCAGAGATATAGTAACTGACTTACTAGATAAGAGTGAAAAGGGTATGAAGTCTTTCAAAGACCTCTACTTTGTGGGTTCAGATAAAGATCGTAGAGTCTTTACGATGCTTGAACATTCTTGGCGTGTGCTCGGACTTCCTAAAAGTTCACTTCAAACTTTTCACTCCAACGCCCTAACCGTTTATCCTCAAAAAGAAGATGAGCATGGCCTAATGATTACTAATCCTCCCTACGGAGTGAGATTGGAAGAAAAATCAGAAGAGCTAGAAAACCTCTATCATGAACTGGGTGAAAACTTTAAAAAGAACTGGATGGGATTTAGCTGTTATGTAGTTAATGAAGATTCAGAATTAAGAAAGAAGATTGCTCTTAGAACAGAGAGTCGCTTCACTTTTTGGAACGGACCTTTAGAGTGTCGACTTCTTCATTATAAAATATTCTAGAATAGATTTTCCCCCGGTACTTAAACCGGGGGATTAAAATGAAGACTATTATTCAGAATAAACTTCGTCTGACATTTTATCTTCACGATTTGAAGAAGCATCATCGAGTTTAATATTCATGGCAGAAATTGTCTTTTCGTTTAAACGTCCAGACTCTTCAAGACCATTTTCTGATTGATACTTTTTAAGAGCACTTCTTGTCTCAGGTCCCATAACTCCATCTACAGATGAAATTGTATAACCTTCGTTTTTAAGGGCTTCTTGAACCTTCGTAATCTTACCTTTTTGTGTAAGAGTTGTAGAGGTGTGTTGCTTGGCCTCATCTTTACGAGCCGATGCACTACGATCCCACTTTCTTTGGTGAGCTTGTACACCTTCTGTTTGATCACCTGGCATTTGTCTTCCTTCAACTCTAGGCGCGATTTCTTTTTGAGTTGATCTATCCATCTTACCTTCCATTGCTTTTGAAGTCGGTTCATAGTTAGACAGAACCTGTGCAGAAAAGGTTGCGACAGAAGCGATCGTTAAAACTTTAAGTGCTTTGTTTGCATTCATGACTTTCTCCTTGTTGAAACAACTATAATGGTCAGGTTGTTTAGTTATTATTCGTTACCTGATTCATAATTAGATTAGAGAAGAAAGAAGATAATATATTCTAGGGCTTGTGTTGAAATATGTAGATTTGGTAAAATATAGTTAATGAATTATAAAAAAAATATTCTATTTATATGCCTCTATTTAAGCCTACCTCTCGCCATCTTGGGAAAAACGACTATTTTATCAAAGACTTATGGTCACTCATATAAAGGAGAAGAGCTCGTTCAATATAAAGTTTTCGATGATGACTACAATGAAAAAGATTTTCAAAGCTTGCTCTTTATAACGGAGGGTGTTCACGGAAATGAGTACCTAGGACTAACAAAGAAGCTTTTGAAAGAAAAGTTTTGGCTCTCTCTTCCCAAAACTCACCCCTTAAATCATTTTCTTAAAAATGCAGGAGTAATTTATATTGTTCCTCAAGTTAACCCAGATAGTATTAAGGCCAATACTCGCTATACCGTAAATGGATATGACCTCAATCGAGATTTCTTAGAACATAAGCTCAATCAACAAGAAAGCTATTATCTAAGTGAGTTTATAAAAGAAGAAGTTTCTCGCCTTAATGTGAAATTAAAAATCAGTGTAGACTTACATTGCTGTGGAGGAAAGCTTCTTCAGGCCAAAGACATGGACCTTAGTTCAACGACTCCCTATATAACCGTTTTAAGAGGTCCAGAAAGAATGAAGGTTCCTATTCAGCACACCCATCAACACTTCAAGGAAATCTTTGTGGGAACCCTTAAAGACTATCTTCATGATGAGCTTGGTTTTACTTCGTTTACGTTTGAAAATTTTGAAATGGAAAATCCTTTAAGAGAATTAGAGTTTCTCTTAAAGAATATTATCAACTTATAGCCTTTTCTGAGATTGTCGCAACTAGAAAGATTCTGAAAGCTTCATCGCAAACGTCGGCGTTGAGTACTTAAGTAAGGCCGATGGATTCGCAACTTTCTCCAGATGCTTTTGAGAGCGACTAAAGAAGTATTGATTCACATCACTATCTTTTAAAAAGATTGTATGACCTTTGCCACCAAATTTACGTAGAACAAAGTCGCTATCGAGAAAGCAGATTTCTCGTATACGAAAATTTCGTGCCACATACATGATGATGCTGTAATCACTTAGATCGGCCAAGGACTTTCTAAGTTTCACTCCTTTTGGTGAGGAATGATCACCCCACTCGACTTTGATTTCGGCCCTTTTTCCTTCGAGGAGAAAATCAAAACCTCGTTGTGAAGTCGACTTTATTTGATCAAGGCCAAAGATACACTTCGCGTACCACTCCCCCAATTGGATCGGGAGATTTTTATTATTTAAAATTATATGTTCTTTACGAAGGACATCATAACTTTGGTTAACTAACTCAATTGCATCAAAGATTCTTCGATTGTCAGGCATATAAAGAATCGTGATCTCTTTAGACTGACCTCTCTTTAATTTTTGACTAAATTGATGCTCAAACCAAACACTAAATTCAGGTTGGTCGTAGAGATCAAAAGCATCACATACGTAGCCAACCTTGAATAAGTCTTCTTTGGTCTTGAGAGACTCTTGTTTTTTACAAAGAAATTTCAAAGGAGCATACTGATCAGCCTGACTTCCACGAACGAATATCAGTTCTTTAAAGTAATCAGTGCTCCCGTGTGTTTCCTTTGAAAAATCTTCTATTTCTTTATTAAGACTTTCCAAATTCATTTTAAACCTAACTCTTTTAAATATTAAACCGTCTATTAGCTTAACACTTTTAAGACTAAAGCTCTACGGCCGTCCAATCTTGCTCGAAATTTAAAATGCTCTGAGTAAGGCCTGAGTTACGAGTTAGGAAATGTTGTGCAAAAACTTTAAAGTCGACTATTTTACTTTCTAAAAAAGCCTTATCTTCAGATGAGCCCTCTTTGAGAAGCTTAGAAGCAACAACAGCACCATTAAGGAGTCTCCAAGAAACGATTAAGTTTCCACAGTAATTCAAGAAGTCCATGCTTGTACCTGTAATATAATCAAAGTTCTTAGCTGCTGCCCATTCTCCATACTTCTCCAGTATGGCCACGGCCTTCTGCATCGACTTTCCTATTAAAGCACATTCGTTCTTCCACTGTGTAGCTTCTGGGTCCGCTAGTGTTTGTTGAATCTTTCCACCTAGCGCTTGAAATACAGCACCCTTATCTTTAAGTATTTTTCTCATCACGAAATCGAGCGCCTGAATACCATTTGTTCCTTCATAGATAGAAGCAATTTTAGTGTCTCTAGCAAATTGCTCAATTCCATATTCTGCACAGTATCCGTATCCACCATGAACCTGAATCGCATCAACACAGACTTGGTAACCTTCATCAGTACTAAAGGACTTACAAATAGGAGTAAGTAGAGCAAGTTCCTTAGTCGCTTCTTTATCTCCATTGTGTTCAAGATCAAATAGGTTCGCTGTATAAAGATTAAGTGAGCGCAATCCACGCGACATGGCACGCATCTTAAGAAGCATTCTTTTTACATCTGGAAAATTAATAATCTCAGAACCAAACTGACCTCTTTCTTTTGCATATTGAACTGAGAGTTCGTAAGCAAGATTCGCTTGCGCCTCTCCCTGGATTCCACAAAGAAGACGTGCTTCATTCATAAGAATGAACATATTCACAATCCCTTCATGCTCTTTACCAATCAACTCTCCACGACACTCACCTTCTCCACCAAAAGTAAGTTCACAAGTGGCCTGCCCATGAATCCCCATCTTCTCTTCAATTTTTGTACATTTAACAAAGTTTGATTTTCCTGATTCTAGATCAAAGCGAGGAACGATAAAAAGAGAGAGTCCTTTTGTCCCTTCAGCACTTCCAGGTGTTCTTGCTAAAACAAGATGAATATTATTATCGTAGAGATCACTCTCTCCAGAGGAGATAAAAATCTTCACACCTTTAATCGTGTAAGTTCCATCATCATTGGGTGTCGCCGTTGTATTGGCCGCACCAACATCAGAACCAGCACCTGGCTCTGTTAAACACATCGTTCCACCCCAAGTTCCTTCCATCATCTTAGGGATGTAGCGATCTTTTTGTTCCTGAGATCCAACTTCGTGAATCACATTCATTGCCCCTTGAGATAGACCTGAATACATAGAAAGAGAAACATTTGAGCCGACGTAAATAGAAGAACAGGCGTTAACAATCGTTCTTGGAGCAGGCATCCCTCCGATATCTTCAGGGTAACCAAGAGCGTACCAACCATTTTGGTAATATTGCTCTAGTGCCTTCTTAAAAGATGGAGGTGCGATCACTCCTTCATCTGTCATTTTCACTCCTACTTCATCGCCTTCAACTCGACAGGAGTAAACTTCATTTTCAGCAAATTTATCAAATTGGGTAATAATATCTTTAAGGTCATTTTCACCAAAGTCTTTGGCAAGGTCGTGAACCCCTAGGTCCCTGAATAGATTGAAATAGATATCTTGAAGATCGTTCTTATACTTTGGCATAACCACCCCTTTATTTAAGTAAAAATATTTACCTCTATAGTATAGGGCCTACTCACTCGTAGGGTTAATAGGAATTATTTGACAAGATTGTGGTAGATCAAAAATTTAAAGGATTAGTAGAATAAAAAAAGCGTCTGATACCAGACGCTTAATATTAGTTTAATCAATAACTTGCAGGTTTTTCGATTTCTTAAATTACATAAGATTGAAAATGAAAGGCTTTCTAATTGTCTTCGTTCTTCCATCTGGAGTCTGAGGATAATTAATTGAGTAAAGCACTTTTGAGAGACAACGAATGACTCTTGGATCATTAACTTCTCGAGTATCTTCAAATCCAAGGTGTCCAAGATTACCATTAGGAGAAATTTTTAATTGAACCTTAAGAACACCTTCTTGAGTGAACCCACCTTCTTTATAACAAGAAATAAGTTCGTGATCTCTTTGAGCAACTCTGAGGTCAACATCACGAATGAAGCTGTTGATGTCATTAGCTGATGATTTTCTTAAAGGAACGGCCATAGATGTACCAACATAGTCTTGTACTGGCTTTTGTCTACGAGCTGAACGTTGTTGAACACGGGCCTTTCTCTTTTTATTTTTAGCAAGATCTGGACGACATTTAAGAGCATCACCATCTTTTAAACAAGCGATTGTCTTATTGTAATCACCAATGGCCTTTTCATAATCAACACGGTTTTCAATATAGGATTCAAAGTGATCTTTTAATTCTTCACTTTCATTAGTTAGTTTTTCAAATACTTTTGATTTTCTTTTGTATCCAGTCTTAAGACCTTTTACATTTTTGAGCTCACTTTGTAAGAAGTTCAATTCTTCATCTTTTGTCTCAAAATCTCCATCGACATGAAGTGTGGCAGAGTTAACTTTCTTGGTCTCCTGACCCGCAGCAGCAAAGCTTTTTGACGCAAACGTGAAAGAAATACATAGTAGAGTGCATACGATCGTTGATTTCATGGTTCCAACCTCCGGAAACTGGCAAATTATTGTTATCTAAGCTAAAAGTACCCTATATCAAGGGTATACAAATTATTGGCACCTTTAGACACACAGCAGCAACTTATGAGCAGTACTCGTTTTGACGAAGACATTTGGTTACTAGAACGTGTTTCCCTTGGAGCAAGCTTCGAGCTATTTCTTGCATTCTGGCCAGAAGAGAATGACAAGGTGCTCATCAAGAAAGTCCGAGATGATTTAGATCCTGAAAAAAAAGCTGATGCGCAGGCCAGACTTCTTAAAGAAGCCGCAACGCTAGAAGAGTTTTGGAGTCCGTATTTTCCCAAGATTTATGATATCCGCCATAAGAAGAGTGAAGAAGATCAGTCTGAGAATCTCTATCTCATCGTTCAATACTTCGCGGGGATTTCTTTAAGAGATTATTTAAACCTTCATCTTGAAAATAAAACCATTACCCACTACTTCATTGAAAACTTTATTCATGAAATGGATCATATCCTAAACTACCTTCATCATAAGAAAGGTATTGTTCACCTTGATATCAGTCCGGATAATATTATTGTTACTCAAGATAATAAGATACGACTTATTGATTTTGAAGATTCAAGAAAAGATGGCACACCTCTAGATCCCACCAAAATACGAGGAAAAGAACAGTACCTAAGTCCTGAGCTCATGAAATCTATTCAGTTTGAACAGAGCTGTGTCTTTGAACCCAAATGGGATCTCTATGCTTATGCAAAGACGATTGAAGAGCTATGCCAGAGTACAAAAGGCCTTGATAAGATCAAATGCCTAGGATTAAGAAAGAAAATTCGCTCTCTTAAAAAGAAAACCACTTTTTCATTTAATAAAACTCTACTTTTCTCATTACCAAAGCTTCCCAGTATCAATACTAAGTATCTTACTTCAGGATTTGTAACGGTTGTTATCCTAGGCTTGACTCTCTTAGGACTAGAGCTCCTTGGCCGTAGTCAATCTCGCCATACCAGCAGAGTAGATATCCACAATCGTCAAAGAATAACGGCACGAACTAAAACTCTAAAGCCAAGCAGTCGATCATTTGAAGCGCCAAAAAGAAAGTATAGATCTAAAGTTAAGCATAAGCCCAAAAAGATTGTTGCTTCTCAAACCACACAAAAAAAGAAAACTCGTAAAAAAGTTAAAGTGACGAACAAAAAGGTAGCGCGAACTCCCTCTCTACCAACCAGTCCATTACCGCTTAAGACAACTCAAAAAGAAAAAGTTCTTGAATCAAAGCCGCAAGTTATTGTGCAAACAAAGTCTTTCCAAAGAAAGTTTAATAAACTGATTTCAGCGAAAGGGCCTTATCTTAAAGAGTGCATGAGTTATGAATCCAGTCGCTCAAAAGGTCAGCTCTCTCTTTCTTTTCATTTAAGAGCTACTCAAGGTCGAGCACAAAAGATATCATTCAAGCAGGCAACAGAACTTAATCAACTTACGAAGAGCTGCCTCATGGCCCTCTATGCAGATATCGTCTTTCCTCAACATCCTTCTCGTAAAGAAGTTGAGATTGTTCAGCATTTTACTTTTTCCAACGATTCATCCCAGAATAATAATGATGACGAATCGTTTCTTCTATGAGGAACCTATGAAAGTAACAAAGCACAGACGCCTTAGTAAAATTATGCAAGTTCTCGATCGCTGGGGACCTATTGATACTTCAGAAGTCACACAGCACCTTTCAAAAATCTTTGGTGTTGCTGAATCTGAAATTAAGAGAAATGTCCAAAACGATTTAAAATTCCTTCGTGATGAAGGTGACGCCATTCCCTATTACTTTGATAAGCTCGGCAATTTCTTAGGTGAAAATGCTCCTCCTGAAGATGGGACCTTCTTTAAGGTTCAATGGCAATCCGCAGAAAAGAAAAACCTTAAGATATCAGGACTCGGAGAGCTTAGACGCTTCAAGGGTGACCTTGTTTGTTCGAGCGCCTTTGAAAAAAATATCAGTATTCGTTATGGGAAAGGCACTCCAAGCGCAGGAATAAAGTACTTCTACTTTGATCTTAATCACGAACTCTTTCATATTGCTTTGAAGTTTGATTACTTTGATCAAACGAAGGAAGATTTGCTTCATATTGGCCTTGGTCGCTCATCGACGGACAAAGTCACAGAGAAGCTCTATTCTCCCATGAAGGAATTAGGCGCGCCCTCTATTCTTCTTAGCCTAAAGGATCCTTTTCTAAGCTCTCTTGAAGAAGGAGAGCTTCCCCCTTTTTTAATTACGATCCATAAAGACCAAAGCGTTACACTTAAATCTCATCAGAATAAGAACCCACTACAATCCAGTGAAGTCGATGAAGAGCACGTACAAAAGACTTTAAGTGAACTTACATTTTTCAAAGATAAGACAAAGACTCAACATTGGACTGATATTAATACTGATGATGAATCATTTATTCAGGGAGATAGAAGTTTTTTGAAAACTCCTCTTTTGATTAAAATTAAATCTTACTCGGGATTTATACTGACTTAGAAAAAAGAAAGGCCCCCAAGGGGAGCGGGGGCCATTCACACACACTTCACACATTGGCCTCTTTCGAAGCCAAAACTATATTTTAATAATAACTTTTCGAATAAAATCTATAACTCTCATCTCCATCATCACTCGCCCAAGCAGTTGGGTTAGCTACCATTGGCTGACATAGACTAATTCTATGAAGTTCACCATTTGAAGATTCAATATCATAATAAGTTCCACCACCGACTGCATCAACTGCATTATCAATAATGGAAAGGAGATAATCTCTAACGCCTTCTCTTGAAGATCCACCTTCGTGGCGAACAGATCCAAAATCTGTATTTTGAGAACGAATCATTCCGCTCACACTACAGCTATCGTAATCGATTCCAAACCATCCATCTTTCTCTTCACACTCATAATAGTAATAAGATTCTCGAGTACTTGTCGCTGACACAAAGGCCATATTGGCTACACGCTCTCTAAACTCGGAATAACTTGAAGTAGTGACACAAGAACTTGTTTCATATGTTACAGTGGCCGTGGATGTACTTACATCTTCAGCCGTTGTCACTTCTACTTTATTATCGCTTCCACAAGAGCCTAAGGCCGCAAGCATAAGTGATAATCCAATGAGCCTGTAGCCCTTTTTCTTCCAATTCATGTTTTTCATTTCGTTCTCCCCTCACAAAAGTAATCGTAATCAATCCCCAAGTTTTTAAAGAAGTAAGGCCTTTGTCTTCTTATTAGGCGTCAGATCTTTCTACATACCTGGGATCTTTTATTGTTGTGCTTATATAGAAGCAAGGAGTGTGCCAAAAATGGGAGTCATAAAAACAGATAGTTAGAGAGGTGATAGTGAAAAGTATTTAGAGGGGTGACTAAAACGTAGGCAATTAGCGCAATTTTTCCATCTGCTTACTGGACTTATACTTATGTCCAAGTTGGACTTGATTTTCAGAAGCAAGACCTCGAGCGGCCCTTTCTCCGACTTCTTGATCAAGCATTTTATTAAAGAGCTGCGCTGTTCGTTTAGAAACTTTTTCAGAAATAAAGGAAGCTATCTTATCAGCTCCTCGATTATTTGCTTCAAGCACTGCGCTTTTGGCGACTTTATAAGACATTTTTTCTTCGATACGATTGATTTCATTCTCTGTATAGCGCTTTGCTGCCACCTGAGAAAGATATTCAACCAGATTCGCCACGTCTTTTGTATGAAGGAGTTCTGATTTCTTCATAAATTCATTTGTTTTCGTCTGCGCTATTTCTTTTGCATGCTTATAAACTTGATATTGAATAGGCTCCGTTATAATTTTCTTCGTTAAGGCCAAAATATAGGCCTGTGATTCAGTAATGGCCTTACTAGAAGCTTCCTTTTCAATACTCTTCTTTGCTGTTGTGTAGCTTTTTAGCTGAGATATCCTCTCAACCGAATCAACATAGATTTTAGATTTTCTAAAATTAATATCCCTCTTTTCTATTTCTTGAAACATAGACCTTAGGTTTTCAGGGATCTCATCTAAAGCGGCCCTTTGAGCATATTGTGTTCCCCAACGAATCAGAGAGCGAGAGGCCACTTCCCAAACAATTTCTTTGGCCGCGAGTTCATAAGATGAAGCGACAATCTCTTTTGCTTTATCTTGAGCTGCACGTTGAACATGAATAAGTACATGATCAAAGAGATTCTCATGTACATAAATCTCTTTTGAAACGACTGGATATGAATATTGTTCTTCTTCCTCTGATTCATCTGACATTAAGATGAATTCAGAATCTAGTTCTGACTCTTGAGTCTGATGTGATTCTACAGAAGCAATGGCTCGCCCTCTTTCTTTCTTCTTAGAGCTCGTGAAGTTAGGAATATAAGAAAGAGCGTAATCATGAGAAATGCCGGCTTTTCCTAGCCACCTTTGCCAGGGTTGATTCATGCTATCAATGCCTGAGATATTTA
>JBLWYP010000001.1:141492-284401 GCA_048266825.1 Bacteriovoracaceae bacterium
CCCGGGGCGATTTTTTGCCTCTATCTTCTTGACGAGCTCACCTTTATTTCCGACTTCCCCACTGTATTGCTTCACTTCAGAAACGATTGCCTTCTCTACTCGGTAGACATCCCATTGGATATCGGCATCTTTAAAGTAAATAGCACCCTTTGGAGATTTAACGTAGTGATGACCTTTATAACCTACCATCCTCATTCTTCCTCGAATGATTTCAAAAGTTAGGCTGGACTCACTTCCCTTACCCTTTATTTCATGAAGCTTAATCGTACTATCAGGACCGATATACATCAGCGAGTTGTTAGGTAAGATTAATTTCACTAAGCTTTTCTTTCCGGTTTCTATATAACTGGTTTCAAAGAATGTTTCACCGAGCTTAAGAACTCGTTCTCGCTTCTCTTGATTAAGAAATACAGCGCCATTAATCTGAGCAACTTGAATCATTCCCTTATCAATAACTTCAGACACATTTAAATTGTGAATAGAGGAACTATTTTGCGCTTGAGCGCAAAGAGAGAAAACGAATAATGAAAATAGCAGAGTAAAGTACTTCATCAGTAAACTTATCGGCTATTTTAGATAAAATTATATAGCTATCTTGCATTCCTCTAGGTGAAGTTTTCCTCAAGCAACATTCGAACTTTCAATGGTTTAAAATAACTCCATACTCTTTCTCAGGTGATAAATGAAAGTGACTACCCGACTATTTCTATCGGTCATCCTATTTTTGTGCTGCTTCTCTACTTTTGCTCTAGAGAAGTCTCAAGCTCAAGACATTCGCTTTAACAAAGCAAAGATTCATATTCATCAAGGATCAACAAAAGAAGCTTTTCTATTGTTATATCAAAACTTAAAAGGTCCCTTTCATCTTGATACGGTTTATTTTTTAGTCGAATACTATTACGAAAAGAAACAATATCTCAAAAGTTATAGGTATCTCAGAGTATTGGCCAATAATGCTCTTTCCCCTGAGCTCAAAAAAATCAAATTTACCCCCAACAACAAAGAAGAATATTTAAAGCAAATTCGAAAAGAATCCCCTCTTAAGAAAAGTGATTACTCTATTTTGCAATATGTTTCCAACAAGCTTTATGACTTCTACTTAAAGAAGTCCATTTCTTCAGAGTATCTACCTTTTATATTATCTCTTGCTCAAAAGTATTTACTTATCTGCTATGCTCACGATCATCGAATTATTGATACCAACTACGCCTTATCTAAAATTGCCATTACAAGAAACGATATACCAAATGCTATTTTTTATATTCTTGAAGCCTATGAAAAGCTTCACTCTAAACAAGAGATTGAACATGAGGTCTCTTCAACCGAATTGCAAACAGTTCTCGCTGAAATATTGATAAAAGATGGCCTTGCCGAAACAGGTGCCCTTATTATGAGATCGGCAAGTCTTGATAAAAACATATCCCCCGAACTTAAAGAGTATCTACAAACTTATAGTGACACGATAAAGAAAGCTTTCTTTAATGTTATCTATGATTATCAACTGAAGATGAAATCAAATATACTTCAAGTAAGCGAGTTTGAGGAATCTCTTGGGGCTCCAAATACAACGGCTCTTAATCATCACAATCATTTTAATATTTATTACCAAACTCAACTCAACCGTAAGTACTCTCTTATTGGCGGAATGGATATTGTTAACGAATCATCCTTATCCAGCTCTGTAAGTGAAGCCAATTTCACTTCTATTTCAACTGATCTAAAACTCAAAAAATATAAATCAGGAAATACTCTGTCCTCTTTTAATGCTCGTTTTGATATTTTAAGCGGAAGAGACTTGCCTTCTCTCACTCAAATCCAAGAAAGGTCACAGCAAGTTTTTAGTTATGAAAGGTTTTGGCTTACTCCCCATGGTAAATGGCAATATGTACTTCCCTTCTATATGAAACAATATTCACTACGCAACTCCATGGCGCTGGCCTCTGGAGTCGTATATGAAAGTTTTAACAGTAGTCGATGGTGGAGGCTAAAATATCAAGGAAATATGGGACTGCAGCTCGAAGGCGAATCTCTTGGCACCACTCTTTTCTTGGATCTGAATATCAGTAATCAGTCTAAAATTTCCAAGAACATGAATCTTCAGTCTCTCTTTTCTCTATATAAACAGTTTAATTCTAATGATTTTTTAAACTACCAACAGATGGCCTTTGGCTTCTACCTAGACTACATCCCCTCGGGCTGGAGGAGTGCTACCCTTTTCTCAAGTTTAGAGTTTAAAAATAGGTCCTTCACAAATGACACCACTTACCAGATGTTGGACCTCAATATAGGCTTTAAGTACAACTTTTAGAGATGAGCTGCTATTTCCCACTTATGAAAAAAGTGATACTCTTTTGCTGTATTTTTAAATAATTATATTACCTGAATCAAGGTCATTCACATGAATTCAATTGCAAAACTTTCTGATAGAGCGCTACTCGTCATTCTCGATGGATTTGGCATCAATCCCGATGATTATCATAATGCTATCAAGCACGCGAATAAGCCCAATATTGATCGTCTATTCAAAGAATATCCCATGACGACAATTGAAGCTGGTGGAGTAAAAGTAGGACTGCCTAAAGGTGTAATTGGTAACTCAGAAGTGGGCCATATGAATCTTGGTGCCGGTAAGCCAGTAAGACAGGATCTTGTGCGTATCAATGAGGCCATTGAAAACGGAACTTTTGGTGATCTTGCGCTTCTTAAAGATCTAAAAGATACGGCCCGCAGAAATGGTGGTCGCATTCACGTTATGGGTCTTCTCTCTGATGGGGGCGTTCACTCTCATATCGATCATATTAAAGAAGTCTTTCGTGCCTTAAATAAAGAAGGTGATCTCCAAATCTTTTTTCATGCTTTCATGGACGGTCGAGATACCGCCAAAGATGTTGGCGGAAACTACGTGGAAGAATTGTTAAAAGAGCCAGGATTTAAGTTTGCTTCTATGCAGGGAAGAAGCATCGGAATGGATCGTGATAGAAGATGGGAAAAAATTAAAAAGGCCTATGACACATTTACAGGTTTTGGAAATGTTCAAAATATTGAGCCGCTAGAATATTTGAAGAGTGAATATGATCAAGGCCGCTTTGATGAATTCATTGATCCTATTCTCTTTAATGAAAAGTATGCCATGAAAAAAGATGATTCTGTTTTTATGGTTAACTTTAGACCGGATCGCGCCATCCAAATGACGAAGGCCTTAACTGACCCTAATTTTAAAGAATTTAATCGTCCTTTTAAACCTGTCTACTTTCTTTGTATGACTCCTTATATTCCAGACGAAGTTGAGCTTCCTATTCTCTTTAATAAAGAAAGAGTCCCCGGGGGTCTTTCAGAGTTTTTATCAGAAAAAGGCAAGGCTCAATTTAAGATTGCTGAAACAGAGAAATATGCGCACGTAACTTTTTTCTTTAATGGAGGGAAGAAACAACCCTTTCCTAAAGAAGATCAAGTTATCGTGAGTAGCCCTAAAGATGTTAAGACCTATGATGAAAAGCCTGAAATGTCGGCTTATGAAGTCACCGATAAACTTATTAAGGCCCTAGATAACAAAGACTACACTTTCTATCTTGTGAATTACGCAAACTCCGACATGGTTGGCCATACTGGAAACTATGAAGCGGCCATCAAGGCCATTGAAGCTTTAGATGATTGTGTGGGAAAACTAATGGTCAAGTGTGAGGAACAAGGTATCACTATGCTACTTACGGCCGATCATGGAAATAGTGACCAAATGGAATATCCTGATGGTAAAGAACATACGAGCCATACAGGTGCTCCGGTCCCCTTTGCTGTCTTTCACCCAAGCCTTAAGAATAAGCATATTGACGTCAACGCAGAAGGTCCCGCCTTAATGGATGTATCCCCTACTGTTCTTCACGTTTTAGGAATTCAATCACCTTCTAATTTTGAAGGTCATTCTATTTTCAAATAGGAGTTCTTGCATGAAAAGTATTGCTGTTTTAACTAGTGGAGGAGACTCTCCAGGAATGAATTGTGCTATACGCTCGGTAGTCAGAACTGCACTAGGTGCAGGACTCAAAGTTTATGGAATACGTAGAGGATATGCAGGTCTTCTTGATGGAAGCTTTGTGGAGATGAATGCATCCTCTGTTGGAAATATTCTTCAACATGGAGGAACGATTCTTCAAACTTCTCGTTGCCCAGAGTTCTTAGATCCCGATATTCGAAAAGAAGCCTTTCATATATTAAAGAGAAAAAAAGTCGATGCACTTATCGTTATCGGTGGAAATGGTAGCTATAATGGAGCCTATGATCTCTACAAAGAACACGGCTTTCCCGTTGTAGGTGTACCTGGAACAATTGATAACGATGTCGCAGGAACTGAATACTCCATAGGCTTTGATACCGCTGTGCAAACGGCCGTAGAGGCCGTCGATAAAATTAGAGACACCGCTTCTTCTCATGCTAGAACCTTTATCGTTGAAGTTATGGGAAGAAAGTCTTCTTCCATTGCTCTTCAAGTAGGTATCTGTACCGGAGCTGAAAATATTGTTCTTCCTGACCAAGGGGAACCTGACTTTGCTCAAATCTCACAAGATATTTTGAGAGGTATCCAGCGAGGAAAATCCTCTTCCATTATTATCTGTGCTGAAGGTGAAAAGCCAGGCCTTAGTTATAGAATTCAAGACCGACTCAAAGAAGATCATGACCTTGAAGCCCATGTTTGTATCCTTGGTCACATTCAAAGAGGTGGAAATCCTACAGCTCATGACCGCTCTATAGCTTCTCAAATGGGACATCTCGCCGTTAAGGCGCTTTTAGAAGGTCGCAGTGCCATTGCAACATCTTATGTAAATGGAAAGGTTGTAGAAGTAGATCTTAAAGACAGTCTATCCAAAGATAATAAGTACGATACTCAAATGGTGAATCTCGCTAAAGTACTTTCCATATAAAATCCGCCCACGGTTTGCTCTAGTAATTCGTGGGCTTCAATAACTCTAATGCGTCTTGATTCTATAGAGATAGGCTCCCCTAGGTATACAAGATCTCTATTTTTTCGCTCTAAACTCTTATCTAATTGCCTCCAGAGTATTTCTGATATTTTTAAATAGCTGACCTGACCTTCTAGACTTACTCTTCCACTACAGAAACAATGATCTAGCCTCTTAATGGGCACAACCCCTGCCATTGACCAAAAAGCGAGAAGGATCGGAAGCTCGAGAAACTCAATATCAGACTTATCTAAATTATCTCCTTCGATGCAAATGACAAATCTTAATACGGGAAAGGTGAGCTTTCTTCTCTTTGAAAGATAAGTAAGTTTCTCTTTTATGGCCCTGCCCTTTGCTCCCAGACCAATGATTTCAATTCCAGGCTGCCCCTTTGAGGTATATCCAAAGACTTCACACCATTGATAATTATTTCTATTTAAAACAAGACTGTTGATTTTAATTTCCATGGGGAGAACTATTCAAAAGTGGATCAAATACAAACGAGATAACACTTTAAGATTTAAAGCTTAGAATCTTCTCTATCCAATTTTTTGATCTTATCGAATGCAAATATGTCACGATCAATGACTTCTTTTTCTTGATAAGGAAGAAGGATTTTTGTGGTTACTTTTTCTACTTTTGAAATGTCTTTTCTTTGATACATACAATTGAGCACGTTATCGACACTCTTTTCAATAAAGGAATATTCAAATAGCTCATGAGACAAAGCGTAGACTTTATTTAAACGTTCACAACCAAGTTTTGGTTTAGCACATAAGTATTTATCTCTCTTATCACAAGCAATAGACACAAAGGCAGAGCTTCCGTACTGGCAGGTTACTTCATTTAATTTCTGATTCACGTATCCGCGAAGTAGACTTCCCTTGGCCTTATCTTTATTTTGAAGACAGAAATCTTTAACACTGACTTTCTCTCCCATACAATCAAGATGAAGTGCATCCACGACTTCGATTAAAAGGAGCTCCTTGTGTCCTAATCCTTCGCAAACTTCCTTATAGGAATGAAGGCTTCGATCGTATCCGGTTATGTCATATTTTAAAACTTCCGCTTGAGGCGTAAGAATTAAAAGTAGCGTAAATAAGAAGATCAAACTTTTCATAATAAGAAAATTTTAACACAAAAAAGCCCAGCTTAGAGCTGGGCTTTAAAGAATTTAATTTATTTAATGAATTAGGCCGGAAATAATCCTCTTAGTCTCATTGCCGTATCTAATCTCTTAAGAGCACAGATAAATGCTGCTTTTTTCATATCAACATTATGCTCTTCGGCTGTATCCACACAATCTTTGAAAGCTTTAACAAGGATATCGTGAAGCTTCTTATTGATTTCATCAAGTCCCCAGAAGAAATTCTGAAGTCCCTGAACCCATTCAAAGTAAGAAACGATAACCCCACCAGCGTTACAAAGAATATCTGGAATAAGGAATGATCCATTGCTGACGACAATATCAATAGCTTCTCTTGTAAGAGGACCATTGGCTCCTTCAGCAATAATTTTAGCTTTTACATTCCCAGCATTTTTTTCTGTAATCACACCATCAATAGCGGCAGGAATAAGAACTTCAACATCAAGAGCGAAGAGTTCTTCGTTCGTGATATTTTCGGCACCAGGAAATCCTGAAACTCCACCATTTTCTCTGGCATATTCAATGAGCTTTGGAAGATCAATTCCGTCACCATTGAAGATGGCTCCCGTTACATCTCCGAAAGATACTATCTTCGCCCCTTGGGCCATAAGATCTTCCGCAGCAGGAATCGCAACTTTACCAAAACCATGAATAGCAACTCTTGTACTCTTATCAATCTTCATTCCGATTTTTTGAGCAGCAAAGTTCACACAATAAGCAACACCTTTACCTGTTGATTCAGCACGACCTAGCGATCCACCAATACCAATAGGCTTCCCTGTAACTACACCAGGAACTGTGTATCCCTTAAGCTGTGAGTAAGTATCCATGAACCAACCCATAGTCTGTCCGTCTGTTCCAATATCTGGAGCAGGAACGTCAATAGAAGGTCCAACGATCATAGAGATTTCAGTGGCAAATCGTCTCGTAAGAGATTGCAACTCTTGTCTTGAAAGATCATTAGGATCGACACAAATACCACCTTTTGCTCCACCTAATGGCAGACCAACAAGCGCACATTTAAATGTCATGAGCATAGCAAGTGCAGCAGTCTCTGAAAGATCTACTCCTGGGTGATAACGAATCCCCCCTTTACCGGGTCCTAAGGTCATATTGTGTTGAACACGATAGCCTAAGAATGTCTTAACGGTTCCATCATCAAGACGAATAGGTACCGCAACTTGGAGCGCGCGCTTTGGATACTTGAGCCTTTCAATAATATTAGGATCAAGGCCACCTACGGCACCCGCAACTTCTAATTGTTCAAATGAATCTTTAAATAATGGACTTGAAAATAAACTCATACCTACACCTTGGTTTGTCCGTGAGTATTCTTTTATAATAACTTTTCATTAATAGAATAAAACGGCCAACAAATTACCGCAAAGGTAGGCATTTTGCAGTAGGTATTTTTAAGTTTAATAAAATAGTTTTTAGTTTATATTACACCCTAGAAAGAGGTGTAATATTGCAGCTGAAATGTACTACCTGCATCATGTTGAATCACATCACTTTGTACCGTCTTCACATTGGATACAATTGCCGTAATATTATTCCCTAGAGGCTTACTAACACTCGCTGTATACGTATTATCATGAAGTCTGTACTCAAAGCGAGTATCTACTCCAAGGCTCTCAAAACGCTTCTGAACTCTAGTGTACACTCGTCCGTTTGCATTAAATTCAGTCTCCGCTTTTACCCATGGATTAACAATTCTCATGTAGGCACGCATTCTTAGAACCTTTGCACGGAACTTAAGTTTAATATTATTAGAAATAGATGCCGTCGTATTTGGCTTTAATGCTTGTTTGACCGATCGTACTTTTTGAAGAGCCGAGCCTTCTTCTGCATTTTTAAGCTCACCACTTAATCGCTTATCTACATATTTAAAGAGCATTTTACTAAACCAGTTTTTCTTCTGCCCTCTATCTAGAGTGTCATAAAGACCTGTTGATTCAATATCCCAGTTCCTTCTATATTCTTCTTTCTTCTCCCAATTGGAGAATTCATTTTTCATCTGATTCATTACACCGGCCGAGTCTTCAACCCATACATTATTAAGCCATATTTCGTGTGAAAGAGGCTCTGGATGGATATCGTCTCTAGGTACTGTAGAGGCCGGTCCACGGCCACGTGACTTCTTCACTTTTGTTTGGATATGAGAGACCAGATTCACTTCAACTGCAGGATAGAAATAACGTGGGTTATCCCATACATATTGGATAGGATACTCTTCAAATCTATCCTCAACAGCGGCCTTAAGAGGGCAACTAAAGCCCATCACCGTTAGCGTAAATACTGCTAACTGCATAAAAATTAGACATGGTAGTAAAAAAATACTCATTTAACTCTCCCAAACAGTGGAATTTACGTCCTTTGTTTTCTCTTCGCTTAATAAGTTGCAACAAGCATACCAATATTAGGCAAAGCGTTAGACGCTGAGTCAGTATTTCCGGCAAACTGGTTTGCCACCTCCCATTTTAACGCAAAAAAGGCCCACAATGGGCCCTTCTTAATAATTTGAATAGTCATTAAATAGATTTTATTAATCTGCCATCATATCTTTTGTTTCTTTCAAGACACTTTTAAGCGCCTTAATGGTATCTGCATCAAGATCAAGATCTTTAGTCTTCGATTCCATTGCTTTAAGAAAGGCATTGGCCGTAAGTCCGGCCGGAAGAGCAGGCTTCTTCTTTTGAGAAATCTTCTTCTTAGCAGCAAGAACTGATCCTTTATTGATCAATCTCTTTACTTGGCTTCTTTTAGTAAGTTCACCTGAGATAACTTTCTTTTCAAGTTCTTTTCTAAGAGGGCCGCGCTCTAAAGCATCAAGCTCTAATAAAACATATTTTTCAATATTATGAGTTTTAGCTGCTTCTTTAATTCTCTTGGTCAGCTTGGCAATTAAAAGTGAGCGATGAACTTCAGACTTAGAAATCCCAAGTGCTGCCGTAATCTTTCTTTCACTGGCCTTCGTTGCTTTTTGATAATTAAGAATCCCATCAGCACGATCAATATAGTGAAGTGCTTCACGAGAGGAGTTTTCAGAAAACTGAATCGCCATTAACTCTTCAGGTGTTTTATCATCTAGGATAAAACAAGGACATGAATTCATCTCATCTAAAGTACTCATCGCTCTAAAACGACGCTCACCACAGATAAGAGTATAATTACCTTTATTGTCCTTATGAAGAACAAGAGGCTGAATCAATCCGTTAACTCGAATATTTTCCGCTAATTCTTTAACTGTATTGTCGTTAAACTTGGTACGAACTTGATCTTTAACGAGAATATCTTTGAGTCTAACTTCTTCAAGCCTTGCTCCCTTAAGGAGCCTATCATCTACCATGGCCATCAAATCTCTATCGAGATTTTTAGTCATATCGAGAGTCTTTCTTTGTTTTTTAGAAACTCTTGCAGAGAACTTCTTTGCCATAACCTAAATCCTTGGTCGTGCTATAAAATAAAATTATAAGTTTAGTGATTCCCACAGAGCTTTGTAGTCTTTACGACCTTCTGTTTTTTCACTCATCATAAATACAGGCTTCTGATTAGAAATTGATTCTTGCATTTGAACAAGATTTCTAATCGGTGGTGTAATTTGAAATGATTGAGCAAGCTCTGAAAGCCTTTGCTGCTCGATTTTACGACGCTTATTAACCATCGAAGGAATAATCGCGAATTCAAGATCAGCATTTTCTGTTTCTTTAATAATCTCAAACGTATCCATTAACTCTTCAAGACCATCAATTGAGTAATCCTGTGCTTGAGTTGGAATAAGAATACGATTACTTCCTACTAAGGCCATGATGAGTTCATCACCAAGCATTGGAGGAGTATCGATTACAACGTAATCAAAACTATCTTCACACTCAGCAAGTCTCTTTTTAAGAAGACGCTCTTTTCTTCCCGCACTTCTTCTAATTTCTTGTTCAGAGAGAATCAAAAGTTTGGCAAGATTGGCCAGGTGGCGAGAACTTGGAATCACACTAATATTGTGATGAAACTCCCCTTCACCTTCAGAAGGAACAACGACATCTTCAAGAGGAACATCACCGATGAGCCACTCTGGAATAAGAGTTCTATGAATCTGAATTCCAAATGTTGAACTAAGATTAGCTTGAGAGTCGAGATCAATCACAAGAACCTTGTGACCCTGATTAGCTAGGTGACATACCAGTTGATATGCATTCATTGTTTTACCAACGCCACCTTTATTGTTCGCAATGGTGATAACTTCCATGATTCCTCCATTATATCTCATCTTCAAACCAATCTTTCCAAGTTTCCTTGACTCGATTGCCGAAGACTCATTCCATGAGTTTCTGACTATGCGTTAAGCCTATGAAAATTGTAGAGAATCTAGGAACACATCGTCAACTTTGACTTTGCTCAATTTTCAAATCATTTTCACCTGATATACTAAGTTTCAAATAACCAAAACTAAGGATTAAAAAATGATTGGAAATATGACCGTAGAAGAATTGAAGGCCAAACTCGATAGCAACGAGAATATAAAATTAATTGATTGTCGTGAGCAAGGTGAATGGGACGAAGGTCACATTGAGCAAGCCGAGTTTATGCCGCTTTCTAATTTTGCCGAAGAAATGGGTAAATTAAGTGATAGCGACAAAGAAAAGACTCTAGTTCTTCAATGTCGTAGCGGTAAAAGAAGCCTACAAGCCTGTATGATGCTTCAAGGAGAAGGTTTTGAAAATCTCTTCAATCTTGAGGGCGGAATCTTGGCCTGGAATGATAAAGACTATCCTACAGTTTAAGTACCTCACTTCCAGGGCCTACTTTGGCCTTGGAACATCCTCTTCCCCCTCTTTGTCAGACCTATATTAAGTGCATTCTCATAAATTCTAAGGTACTGTTGGCGCCGAAATCACTATTTACAACGCGATATCCCAACGAGGATGATTCTATGCTAGATCTATTCACCGGCGAAGCGGCCACCGAACACTTACCTCCCATCTCTCATGAAGAAATGAGTGATGAACAAGTCATTGAAGAGATGTGGAAAATTAAGGAAGAACTTAAAGACGAAGTTCTTGTTCTTGGACATCATTATCAACAAGACGACATTATTCAATTTGCCGACCTCAAAGGTGATTCACTTAAGCTCGCTCAAGATGCTTCTAGTATTGATAAGCCCTATATTGTTTTTTGTGGCGTTCACTTTATGGCCGAAACAACGGACATTCTCAGTGCCGCAGATAAGACCGTTATCCTTCCCGATCTCGCTGCCGGCTGTTCTATGGCCGATATGGCCAATCGTGAAGAAATTGATGAGGCCTGGGATTTTCTAAGCTCAAGCACGAAAGATAAAATTGTACCTGTAACTTATATCAATTGCGCGGCCACTCTTAAATCATTTGTTGGGGATCACGACGGAAGTATCTGTACTTCATCCAACGCAGAAAAAGTGATTAAGTGGGCCCTAGATCAAGGCGAAAAGCTACTCTTCTTTCCTGATCAACACTTAGGAAGAAATACTTGTTTTAAAATGGGGATTGGTCTCGATGAAATGGTTACTTATAACCCGAACCTCCCTAACGGTGGCTTAACTGCTGAAAAAGTAAATAAAGCTAAAGTGATCCTTTGGTACGGCTACTGTTCTGTGCACCAAGGTTTTACTGCGGCCCAAGTTAGAGCAATTAAAGAAAGTGCTCCTGAAACTCATGTTATCGTTCACCCCGAGTGTAGCTTTGAAGTGGTTAGAGCTGCTGATGAAGATGGCTCCACCGCCTACATTATTAATCGCGTAAAAGAACTACCGGCCGGAAGTAAGATTGCAATCGGTACCGAGATCAATCTTGTAAACCGTCTAGCCGCTGCACATCCGGATAAAACCATCACTTCTCTCTCTCCTTACCAATGTCTTTGCACGACCATGTATCGCGTAAGACCTCGCTGGCTACTTGCCAGTTTCCGTGCAATTAAGGAAAATAAGCCTATAAACGTAATTAAAGTAGATCAAGCTGTGGCCTCTGGAGCAAAGAAGGCCTTAGACACGATGTTATCTCTGTCATAGAATAGCTTTTTGGGACATTTACTTTTTTAGAATTAAGCTTAGAGGGAATTGAATATGATTTACGCGGACTTCAATGGTAGTGCACCATTATGCCAAGATGTTATTGATTACTTAAAAAATAGACTTGATAACGGACCCTACGCTAACCCCAATGCCATTCACCACCTAGGTCAAAAGACTCTTATGGGAATGGAAAATGCCAGGGCCTTAGCGGCCAAAACACTAGGCGCTCTTCCTAAGCAAGTCATCTTCAACTCTGGATCAACAGAAGGAATCTCACAAGTCTTCTTTAGCCTCCTCTATAAACCAAAATTCAAAAAGAATCATATTATCATTTCAGGGATTGAGCACTCGGCGGTTATCAACAATGCCAAGTTCTATGCTGAAAACGAAGGATACGAACTTCATATTCTACCTACACTTGCTAATGGAGTGTGCGATCAAAATGCACTCAAAGAACTTCTTGAAAAGCATAAAGAAGATGTCGCTTTAGTTGCGATCATGGCGGCGAATAATGAAACTGGTGTGGTTCAACCTTTCAAGGAAATTGGGGAGCTTTGCAATAAGCACCACACTCCCTTTGTTTGTGACACCACTCAATTTATTGGAAAGGCCGCCTTCAACTTTGCCGAGTCCAATATTGATTACGCCTTTTTGGCCGGTCATAAAATTGGTGCCATGACAGGTGCTGGATTTGTACTGGCCCGCGATCCCAACCTTCTTAAAACCCAAATTATTGGTGGAGGTCAAGAAAGAGGCCTTCGCGGAGGAACTCAAAACTACATTGGCTTTGAAACTATCGCTGTTGCTCTAAATACTATTGATAAGAAACTTCCTGAACTTGAAAAAATAGCAGGTCTACGCACCCAATTTGAAAAGAGAATTAAAGACAACTTTCCTAAAGTTGTCATCATGGGTGAAGAAGCTCCAAGAATGTCCGGATCAACCTACCTTTCTTATCCAGGAATTCACGGGCAGGCCGTACAGATCGAATTAGAATCTCAAGATATCTACGTTACAACCTCAAGTGCATGCTCAGACAATGAACCTACGACTTCTAAAGTTCTTAAGTCCATGGGAGTAACCGACGATATCGGTCGCGGTGCCGTACGTATAAGTCTTGGTCCTTGTGCAAATCAGGAAACCTACGATAAGATATACCACGCTTTGGAAAACGCGTTTAATAAGCTTTCTCAAATTAAAAGCTATTAAGTTTACGCGCTTTCTTTCCTAACACTCGTGGAGAAAGAACTCTTTATGGTTCGCTTAGTTGGTATTATATTTATTCTCACTTTCACCCTAAGCTGTAACGACGATGTCCCCATAAAGAGGCTCTATACTTATCCTGAAAGTAACCAAATCTCTAAGTTTAAAAATGAAGACGGTCATCCTGAACTCTATGTTTCTCTCGTGAGTGATCTTTCCGAACAGTTATATCCTCAAACAGAATTACGTAGTGAGCACTCTCCTTCTATGATGCCATCCACTTTGAAAGTTGGTGGAATTCCCTATCTTTCAACGTATTTATCCACTTTGAAGGCCAAGATTGAAAAGGAAAGTAATGTTGAGTATCTAAGTCTTGCCATGGGATCTACTCTTCCTAGCAATGAGCAGAATAATTCTAAGAAAATGGAAATCATTACAAAGATTCTCCCCCAACTAGATCTCGATTTTCTTCAACTTGGATTAAGAGAATCTCAATGGGCAATCGACAATAAATCGAAGCGATCGCAAAATAATAAAAAAGAAGCTCCGGCCTGGATCAACTCAAATATTTTCTCTATCACAACCGGAAAGCCTCTAGAGCATGACAAATCACTTCCCTACTTTATTAAAAGTGTGGGAGAAACTTTTATTGGGATTATGGCCATCACCAGTTATGAATCTCTACCTGCAAACCAGAAGAATGAAATTAATGGCATCTATTTCCAAGATCCACTTACTGCTATTTTGCGCACAAGAAATCTTCTTAAATCAAAGAATGTTCATTTAAACTTCCTCTTGTATCAAGGCGAAATCAATTGTCCTGAAAAGATAATGGATGAGCCCCTCTCTTTTGATCAACTCAAAGAAGATGCGTGTCTCCAAAGAAAAGATTCTGAATTAAATCAACTCCTCTCCAAACTTCCGCCAGGAACGATTGATCTTGTCATCACTCCTTCACTTAATCTTTCGGCCGGATCACTAAGAGGCACTCCTATCCTAGGACTCCCCGACTCTAAATACTTTATGTCATTGGCCAAGCTGGTTATCGATGAAAAGCAGCATCGAATTAGCCTAAAAGCGAGCTATATTTTACCACCACTTAAATTATGTCATTATATATTTGCGGGACTTGAAGACTGCGTTCTCAACGCATCTAGTGAAGATATTAATGAGATGAGATTTAATTATTTAGAAAATACGGCTTTTGGACTCATTCCTTCAAAGTTTCTTGGAAATCAAATCCAAGCTGATCCAAGTATTGAGGAAATTCTTAACGACAAATAATCTCTCCCGTTCCTTCACAATTAGCAATCAGCAGTGGCTCACAATTAACAAACTCTAAGGCCTCTTCACAGCTAAGGGGAAACTTAAGCGACACCATTTTTAAACAAGCAGGCTGATCCTTACCACCACAACTGGACTCCCCACATATACCGACCAGCTTTGAAGGACATTCCTTATAATTCAGTGACTCACTCCAAAGACCTTGAGCACAGTTGTGACAACTATAACTCACTTCAGCTTCGCAATGTTTATTCCACTTCATACAATAATCTCCATCTTTAATTTTTTTGTCCTTCTTGCTTAAAGATGAGGCATTCATTGAGAAATCCAAACTCGTCCACCTCTTATGTTCTATTCCTTGAGGGAAGGTTAGTTTTAGAATCTTAGATGCTGTAATGAATTGAATATGTAATCCTGAATAATCAGATTGAGTCTTTATATTTAAGGCCTCACTGTTTTTATGTAAGAGAAGGCTTCTCTTTTGAATCTCCTTTCCTAGCTCACAGCCATCTTTATTGAAAGTGCTTATAAAGAGTTCCCCCGATTCATTTGTTCTTGGAACTTTGTATATAAGACATTGATAGAGCCTTTGAGAATCAATACGAGGTAATTTCCATTGAACTAACTTCTTGTAGGCACCCACAGGTCTTGTGAGATCAAGCTCCTCTAAATTGGAATATTCTAAAATATCTCCCAAAATCAATTCAGCATGGATCATTCCACTAAATATCATAAGAATTAGGAAAGATAGGATTTTAGTCATTATCCCCCTCCTTCTCTTGCTCAATATATTGCTTACTCATGCAACGAAATCCTACCTTAAACGCAGATTTATTCGCACGATCCAGCTCGGGAGCAACCCCATAGAAATTAAAATTTCTCTTCTCATGGGATCGTCCATCCCAATAAGCAAACTCTCCTGCTCGATGCCAATGAGAATCAAAAGGAAAATAATAACTACTTGCGATTAAATTACGACGAGGTAGATAAGGATTTATAACAAATTCCATTTCTCCACCAAGAAGCTCTGCAACTCCACTCCAGCCTATTGACTCAGGAAAGCTTCGTACAACTTTCTGATCTAAACACTCTTTAGAATAAACTTTGAAGCATTCCTTTGAATCAAACTCGCTTTTAAATTGTGGGCCATCATCTTTTCGCGGACCGAAGGGATGAGGGGCTGCATTTACACTTGGAGGGATATTAGCAATATCACTTAAGGCCTGTCTGCCATGATGAAATGTTAAAGCATCATGAACTTTTGAAGATAGAACCTCTTCTCCATGATCTTGGCAAAAGCTTTTCATCTGTGTTGATTTTAATCCGGTTGAAACGGCAAAGAGATTCTTATCTTTTAAATGATTCATTATATCTTTATGCTCTCTTTGCTTGGCCCAATTGAGTACTTCAATATTTCGTACTAAATATTTATCAATTGAATAGCGAATACCACTCGTATGCCAGAGGCGATCTTTTAGGCGATCGGACTTTTTAAAAAATCGGGTCATATAATATCCCTGAGGCAGGATTATTTTATGACAGTTATTTTTCAGAGATAGAGAGAGTTTTCTTTTTTGTTCATTCTTTTCAATCGTTAGAATTATATCAAGATCATCACGTTGATGAGTCGAAGCAATCGATTCGACTTGATAGGCAATCCATTGTCCCTTGTACTTGATTTTTGCGGGTCTCTTATCAAAGAAACATTTAAATATTTGTGAATTACATTGTAACAATTCACGATTAACTTCAGAATTTTTATATAGAGCACATTCTTTAAGAAGATGAGGATCAGATATATCAGCGCCCTGCTCCCATATATTGACAACTTCATCTATAGCGAGTTCCCAATCCGGCGTCATATTGTAATGAACAATATCTTCTTTCATTGGGAAAAAAACAACATAGCCTATTCCCACACAGAGAAGTGAGAAAAATATTCCCGACCATATTAGTTGCTTATTTTTATTTTTTATACTTATTAACCTTTTCTAACGTCTTCTTCTTTATATAATCCAATATAATCTACTATACTCTACTAGATTCATCTGATTCACTCTATAGCTACTCACTTATTTTTACATTCGGCCTACAAACTAAGAACTCATCTAGAGAAAAAGCTCTAAAAAGTATAAAATAGAGATACTCTTTGTCTGTTGAGACTTCGAACTCCAGACAATCACCAGTAAAGGATACAGCATGATAGATTGGATTGAAAAAGCAAGTAAAGAAGAACAAGAGATGCTTGAGTTACTCTCCTTCCAAGATTATATGGATCATTTTGATAAACATCCTAGCCGTGAATTAAGAACAAGTTTTAATTACTTAAAAGATATGTTCGAACACTATGGAACTAATGAAGATGGATCTTATAAAGTCTTTGATCTTGAACATAATGATTCACCTGCTGTATACGGACAAAAGAAAGTTCAAAAGGCCATCTATCAAAATTTAGAAAATTTCAAAGAAGAAGGCTTTAACAATAAATTTATTCTCCTGGTCGGACCCAATGGATCCTCCAAGTCATCGATTGTAAGAAAGCTTATGAAAGGTGTGGAGATTTATAGCCAAGATGACAAAGGACCTCTCTATACATTCAGTTGGATTTTTCCCATTGATAACTTTGTAAAAGGATCCCTTGGACTGGGTTCTGAAAAGATTGGCTCAGACTTATCTACTTATGCTTACTTAGAAGATAAAGATATTACGGCCATTCTTTCTTCAGAACTTAAAGATCACCCGATCTTACTTGTTCCTAGAGAGCATCGTCGTGAGATTATTGACGACTTATTTAAAAATGATCCTGAAAAGCTCGAATCCATTAAACGTACTTACTTCTACAATGGAGACCTCTCTAAGAGAAACCGTATGATCTACGATGCCCTTCTTAAGAATTACAAAGGTCGTCATAGAGATGTTCTTAAGCATATTCGAGTTGAGCGCTTTAAGATTAGTAAGCGCTACTCAACAGGTTCGGTTACGATTGAGCCACAACTTCATGTTGATGCTCAGATGCAACAAATCACCATGGATAAGCGTCTTGCAAGTCTTCCCCCAAGCCTTCAATCATTGAATCTCTTCTCTCTTAAGGGTCAAGCCGTTTTGGCCAACAGAGGAATTCTTGAATTTTCTGACCTCTTAAAAAGACCCCTTGATACATTTAAATATCTACTCCAGACCATGGAGACTAAGAATATAAATCTTCAAGGAATTCTTACCGAACTAGATATCTTTTTCATTGGAACATCTAATGAAGTTCATCTCTCTGCTTTTAAGCAACACCCTGATTTCAATTCATTTAAAGGACGCTTCACGTTTATCAAAGTTCCCTATCTTCTGGACTTTCTAAAAGAAGAACAAATTTATCATACTCAATGTGAAGGACTCAAAGAAATCAGCTTCTTTGAACCTTATGCTCTAAGGGCCGTTTGTCTCTTTTCCATCATGAGTCGCCTTCGTTGTCCACAGGTTAAAAACTACGAAGATAAGAAGTTGGCCAATATTGCGACCAATATGGATCCACTTGAAAAGACACTCTTTCTTGCTCAAAATATCACGCCCGAAAAACTTGATTACGAATCAAGACATATACTAGAGGCGAAGAAGTCAGAGGTTGAATCAGAGTTTGAATATGAAAATCTCTACGAAGGAAAGTTTGGTATTTCTCCTCGAGACGTAAAGGCATTTCTTTATAAGCTAAGTAATCGCCATCGCAACATTACTTTTATTGATGTTATTGAAGGATTAAACAAACTGATTACCAAGAAGAATGATTTTGATTTCTTAAATATGACCCCTCAAGCGGACTATCATCATCCTGCGCGATTCATCGCTCTCGTTAAGGAATATTGCTTTGATTTCTTTGATAAAGAACTACGCGATAGCTTAGGACTTATTGATGATCGCAGCTATGAAGATTTCATTCGTAAATATATCGAAAATATTACGGCCCACATAAAAGGTGAAAAAGTAAGAAATCATATCACGGCCAAGTATGAAGAAGTCGATATGTACTCCATCGAAGAATTTGAAAAGAGCATCAAACTCAATGAAGGCGCAGAGAACTTTCGCTACCAACTGCTCTCTCGCCTAGGAGCTTATAGTTTAGATAACCCTGGTAAGAAATTAACTTACGTAGATGTCTTTCCTAATCTTTCTGATCGCCTTCAAGAGAGCTTTCGTGATGAGCAAAAGAAAGTGATTCAAATTATTTCTAGAAATATTGTTTTCTTTGAAGCTGAAATGGTAGATGATGAAAATCAAACGCCTCTTTCTAAAGATAACCGAGCTCTCATTGAAAAGGTCGTTACCAATCTTCACACTAAGTACGGTCACTCTAAACAAGGTGCCCTCACTCTAATGAAGACTTTAATTAAAGATAGGTATTAAGAGCTGCATATAAACGACGATTATGAATATTCTTTATAAAAAATTTCAGCCCGATAGCTTTGAAGCTTGTTACGAGGTGCATGCCCCCCAAAACGGAATGCGCCTCGATCAATACCTACAAATCTTTTACCCCAATTTTTCTAGAGAACAAGTTAAAGAGAAAATCAAAGAGGGAGATGTTCAAATACTAGGGCGTCCGGGAAAGATGAAGCCCAACACCACCGTCTACGATAAAGAGCAGATAACTGTTTTCATCTATAAAACCGTCCATGAAGACGAATGGTGGAATGGAGAAAAGCTAGAGCTAGAATTTAATCCTCCACTCGTCTATGAAGATGACGACCTCATGGTCTTATCCAAACCCGCCTTTATGAGTACACACCCCACAGGAAAACACCTCTTCTATTGTGCAACTGTTTATTGTGAATCCCTTTGTGGTCACGGCACTCACTCCGTGCATCGCCTTGATCGTGAAACGAGTGGTGTTCTACTTGTAGGAAAAAATCCCGCTGCGGCCAATCGCTTTACCACTTACTTTGAGCACGAAAGAGTTCGTAAGTGCTACTTCTTCATTGGCGTAAAAAATGAAAACTATAAAAATAAGAATGAATTCGTCGCCAATGAAAGACTGGATACTGGAGGCGAAGGACTTCTTCGCGTTCTTATTGGTTATCACCCCGAAGAAAGTGATATCGGAAAAAGGGCAGAAACTGGGTTTCGTATCCTCTATGAAGAAGGCGATTACGTTTTGGGACTGGCCTTTCCAAAAACTGGACGCCAACATCAGATTCGTGTCCACGCCCTCGCCCATGGCTTTCCTCTTTTAGGTGATAAAATTTACTACGGAAGCTATCCCATGTTTCAGCGCTTCAAGGATCTTCTTGCCTCTGAAGAAGACTACGCGTTCATGCAACTAGCGAGACACGCCCTTCATGCCACGGCCATTAATATTCCTTGGGGAAGTAAGAGTCAGATTGATCAAGGTGAACGAAGAACGTTCTACTGTAATCCTCCTGAAGACATGAGTAACTGGATCAAGAAGAATTTAACGATCGATTATGATAGCTTCTTTTCTAAAGCTTCTGAAGTGATTGATGAATACTTTGATCAAGAAAAGATGGATTTTAAGTAATTTAAAACCCCATGAATCCCTTTATTCTCTTCGCCTTCTAAGATGATTTTAGGTAAGTGCTTAAACTGAGTTCGCACTTTCTCAATATTAGATACACCCACACAATGATCTATCTCTTTAAAAACACTTTCATCATTGAGGGAGTCACCAAAGAAAATAATTTCGTCTTCTTTTAGCTTCGCTTCACTTAAGAATTCATTCATAAAAAAGCGTATCGATTTAATTTTTGATATTTCTCCACACCAGAAATTAAGATGAACATTGGAAACTGAAAAGTGAATGCCTTGATCTTTAAAATAAGCGCGAACTGATTTATCAATCTCGGGATTATCTTTTAAAAAAGATAACTCGATGGCGCGATCTGTTTGGCGCCCAAAACTATCCACTGATAATTCAAGAGCTGGAAACTGCTCTTTTAACTCAATCACGGCCCTTTCAAGCTTTATCACTTCACTATCGTCTACAAGAAGCATGTCGTGTAAATGGCGACGCCCTTCTAGTTCTTTCACATAAGTCAGTACCCCACCACCTTCGGTGATGACATAGTGAAGATCAGAAAAATGAGAAAGAAGAAAATGGGCCCAAGACTTACTGCGACCCGTGCATATAACAAGTGGAGTGTTATTCGTTTTTAAGAGTTTTAAGACATCAAAGAATTCAGGCCTAAGCTCGTCATCAAGAGTAAGAGTTCCATCAAAATCGGAGAAAACGAACTTAGGTTTTTTTTGCATCAATTAATTTAGAGGATAAGAAACACCGAAGAAAAGAGCAGTATAACTGTCCTTCACTCCTACAGTGGCTTCCACGTTTCCTAGTAAATTCTTATAATCAGAAAAAGGTAGGTTTCCAGAAATCCCGAAACTTGCGTTCACTTGTGACTCATAGGTCTTTGTTTCACTATCTAAATTAATTCCGATAGGTAGTGAGAAGTAAGGAAACGCTTCGTGTCCCCAAAAACTAAAACCTTTAGATAGAGTAGGTGCAATAGAAAAAATAGATCTACGTACATCGAACTCTCTTGCATTGGTATAAGTTGTCTTCACAGAAACGCGAGGCTGATCCATATAGTCTGGAAAAATTTCGTAATCAGCACCAACAAAGAAGCGACTATCGCGCTCACCACCAGAGATACCAATCCCGCCATCAACGATCATTTTTTCACTTAATTTTTGAGTAAAACGTCCTTGAAGCCCAACTCCTCCACCAGTAGAAGTAACACCAGTAAATTCAGTTGAGACAATACGCTTTTGCGGCATGAGAGGATAAGTCACATATCCTGTTCCATAGGCCATAACTTTGGCCGGAGCCAGGATTCCAATTAATGTCGATACGAGGGCCAGTTTTTTCACAATCCATTCCTTGGGAATATAATTAGCGTTAAAGCCTTTATTTTAGGTGCGTATTTGCAAGTGGTCAAAAAAAAAGACTCACTACGCCCCGCAACAACCCATGTAAAAACAGCTCTACCAGCACAATTACCATTGACACTTTTCCCTATTCACCTTAAATTAGGGCCTTGCAAATATACGGTGGCCGTAGTTCAGTTGGTAGAGCGCCAGATTGTGATTCTGGTTGTCGCGGGTTCAAGTCCCGTCGGCCACCCCATTTAAGTTTTGATCTCTTCGGAGAAAGAAATATTAAGCCCGTCGTTTAACCCACTTCGGGCTTTTTTTTTGCCCAAAATCTAGATAGCTTCACTCCATTAAAGTTTATCGGCGATGATCTCTTCTATTAACTCAACGATCCTCTTTGCTTTTTGCCTATCCTGTCCATCAGCTTGAGCGGGGGCATAGCATTTATTATCGTTATCATAGTATTCACCCGAATGATCAGCATGCTCTTCATCCAGTGATAAGCGAGTCAATATATCGACTCCAATATTAATATCATTACCTGCCGTATTAAATCCTTCTTCAACCATTTTCGTTCCCAGTAAAGAAGCGGGATTAACAGCGATAATCACGGGGCCGTCGCTACCTAGCTCTTGGGCCATATGACTTGACCACATGGTAATGGCGAGCTTACTTTGAGCATAAGCTTCAAAGTCAGTCATCTCAACCTTTCCCAGCATGGCTTCAAAATCAATGGAAGCCTGCGCTGCTGAAGAAAGGTTAATGACTCTCCCTTCTTTTAATAGGGGGAGTAATTTCTTTGTCAGCAAGAAGGGCGCAAAGGTATTAACCATATAACGAAGGTCATATCCGTCTTTCGTTCTAGGATTTGGAGTTTTAAATACACCGGCATTATTAATTAAAATATCTAGTTTTTCATATTTACTTAATAGAGTCTCGGCCATGGCCTTCACATCATCAAGATTCGATAAGTCCGCTCTAACAGAGTCTGCACCTAGTTCTTTGGCCACATCTTCAAGTTTTTCAGCGCTACGCCCATGAACGATAAGCTTATGCCCAAGAGACTTAAATTTCTTTGCCGTTGCTAAACCAATGCCATCTGTTGCCCCAGTAATGAGGACGACTTTTTCACTCATAATCTTCTCCTTTAAAATCTAATTAACATTCTACTTTCAATACTTTTTCTTATTAAACCTATTTTCGTATCTTCAAAATCAAAGGCACTATGGATGACCGGTCTGCGACCTTGATTGTCATACATATTAAAGAGCACAATCTCATCCGGAGTCATTTCATTTAAATAAATCCATTCATGGTCTTTATTAAATAAGGCTCCTAATACTTCTCCCCTTCTTTGAGGATAGACTAAGTCAATTTCGATTAACTCCTCAGCTGAAACGGAATGAGGCAGAACAAACCCCAAAGGTGCGGATTCAACTTTATTTTCAATAGGTCGCCACGTATTCACCAAGGCATAGTGACCTCCGAGCCACTTCTCTCTCTCTTCCTTATCTACATACTTATTGATCTGCTCTTGCGCACTTTTATTACTATAGTCAATATGTGCATGCCGAGCAGGAGGGCGTGCAGAAGACTTATCCTCTCTTATAGTGTGATCAAAAATGATCACTTCTTTTGCCTTTATTTTATTTCTTAAAAGTTTTTCTAGTTCTGTATTATAGATTTCTTTAAAAGCATCATTTTCAAATGACTTTACTTGCGTTTCATAATGAAAGAATTCAAATGAGTCTTTATGAAAACTTGGAGCATCCCCTGCATTTCTTATATCTTTGATTATCATTTCTTTTAATTCCAACTCGGGAAATAGAATTTTTCCTTCCACCTGGTCGGCATCAACGACAATCTTCTGCTTGTTGACTTCTTTTACGTGATAAAAAATTTGCGCTGTTTGATTATTCATTTTCTTTCCTTTCCTATAATCTACGGCAAATGGAAATAATTGATAATACTCATAATAATCAAATCAGTTTATAGATTTAATTGATAATCAAGGAAGATCTTTGTCCCAATAAGGTTCTTGTGAGAAATATTCGACTAAATAATCGATAAAGACCCTTACTTTTGGTGCGAGTAAGCGAGAGCTTGGATAAACGGCCCATAATGAAACATCCGATACCAGTGGATAATCTTTAAGAACCTGAATCAATTCCCCTGATCTTAGAAAATCATGGCAACACCAAGTCGCAGTTAATGTAATCCCTAATCCTTGAACGGCGCCATCTCTAGCGGCCTCTCCGTTATCGGTACGAAATCGATTATTCGTCTTGATCGTATGCGGCCCTTGCGGCGTCTTTAGTGTCCACGACTCATTACCCATTAAGTTTACACAACGATGTTCTTCTAAATCTTCAGGCTTTTTGGGTTCTCCGTACTTAGAAATATAATCTGGCGAAGCACATAATATTCTATTATCTGGAGCCAGTTTTCTGGCCATCATGGATGAATCATTCATGGAGGCATCTCTAATGGCAATGTCGTATCCACCTTCCACCAGATCAACAATTGAATCACTTAAGTGCATTTCGACATCAAGGTCTGGATACTTTGAGAGAAACGCATCCAATGCTGGAATGATATGCATACGACCAAATGAAGCAGGTGCCGTCACTCTTAATTTTCCTTGAGGACTAACACTCCCAACACCAATAGATGCTTTGGCCGTCTCAATCGTTTCAAGTATTCCATTAGCGTGAGGTAAAAAGATTTGGCCTTCCTCAGTTAATGAGACCTTTCTCGTCGTTCTATGGATGAGTCGCGTGCCTAAATCATCTTCAAGTTTATTAATATGAGAGCTCGACACAGCAGGCGAGAGACCAAACTCCTTACCGGCCTGGCTAATATTCCCCAGCGAAGCAATTCTTATAAAGAGCTTAATATGTTCAATATTCACCAACTTACATCCTCATTATCAATATAATCTAAAAACTGATTCAAGAAATCTCTCTATTATCAAAAGTTAGAATAGCAAATAATATGTAAGAAGAAAAATCCATAGGAGGAATATATGAAAGCAATGATAGTTAATAAGTTTGGTGGACCTGAAGCATTTGAAGAAGCAGTCGTTGAAAAGCCTGAAATAAAAGCAGGACACATTCTCGTCAAAGTTGCTGCAACCAGTGTTAACACCATCGATATGATGATTCGCCAAATGGGAGCTGAGCTACCTATTTCCCCGGCAGCCCCCGCCATTCTCGGAATGGACTTCGCTGGAATAGTAGAAGAAGTTGGAGCTGGAGTAACAAAATTTTCTGTTGGTGATGAGGTTTATGGATGTGCCGGAGGGCTCGCCGACATTCAAGGAACTTTGGCCGAGTATATGCTCGCTGATCAAAACCTCGTTGCGAAGAAACCAAAGTCTCTTTCTATGAAAGAAGCGGCGGCCATTCCTCTCGTAGGAATTACGGCATTTGAAGGTCTCACTAGATCTGGAGCCAGAAAGGGTCAAAAAATCCTCGTTCATGGTGGAGCTGGTGGTGTTGGTCACTTGGCCGTTCAACTCGCCAATCATTTTGGTGCCGAAGTCTTTTCAACAGGTGGTACTGATGAACAGCTCGCTCTTATAAAAGAGCTTGGGGCCACACCCATCAACTTCAAGAGTGAGACCGTTGAAGAGTATGTCCAAAAGTATACTGATGGAGCTGGATTTGATGTTGTCTTCGATACTGTAGGAGGACCAAACTTAACGAATTCATTTAATGCTGCGGCCTTAAATGCCAATATTTCGACCACTGTTTCGTTACTTGAAATTGATCTAACCCCTGCTCATTTCAAAGGACTATCTCTTCACGTCATCTTTATGCTTATTCCAATGCTGCATAATTATAAAAGAAATATTCATGGTGAAATACTATCTAATCTCGCTGAAATTATTGATGCAGGAAAAATGAGACCCATTTTAGATAAGAAAGACTTCAAGCTAGAAGAAGTAGGTCTTGCGCATAAGCACCTTGAGAGTGGTTCAGCAGTTGGAAAAGTTGTTGTTACGCTCTAGTTTTCAAAAAAGGAGATAAGAAAATGTCTGCAAATAATTTAAAACTGGCCCTCGCTTTAAAAGTACCTCCAAGAGAGGAGGTGCTTAGGAGAGACTACCGCGTTCAAAAGTTTTGGAAAGAAAATAAGGATGTCCTAGAAGCTGCATGGAAAGAGTGGGATGTAAGTGAGAAAGACAAAACTCACCTAAACCACGAATCTCTTATGGATACGAAATTAAGAGAATCCATTGAACAAGTATGGCAAAATCCTGAACAAGAGCCAATCTTAAAAGATCTCTTGCAAGAAGTTTCTTTAGGAGTCTATCAGTTTCAATTATTTGAACCTTCCCAACTTAGAGAGTTAAGAAACTACTTAGAAGAAATTGAAAATGCTAAAATCCCTCTTCGCCCCCCTTATGGGATTGTACTTAATAGAAAGGGAGCGATGCTGGATCGACGCTCAGAAGGATATCTTGCCGCTCCTTCCTTTCAATCTCTTTATCAAGAAATTTTTGATAAATACATGAGACCAATCGCTCGATTTTTATTCCCAGAGATTACAGGCTATGACACTCAAACCTTTGGCTTCTCTATCCAGTATAAACCGCAAAGAGATACCTCCATACGTATGCATACAGATGCTTCTTCAGTGACTTTAAATATTAATTTAAATTTACCTGAAGAAGAATATACAGGTTCAGAAGTTGATTTCCATGACCCAAGTACAGGTAGGCTTAGTCGAGTGAAGTTTAAGCCAGGAATGGCGATGCTTCATAAAGGAAATATTCCCCATGCTGCTCACCCCATCACCAGTGGTGAACGTACGAATTTAGTTTTGTGGTTATATGGTGATCGAATGGAATTACCAAGACCTCAAAGTCATAATCTTGAGATAGCGCCAAAAGAGCGTTGGACGATACCTTCAAATGAACCCGATGATTTTGCTCCATTCTAAAAAATCATAGATAAAAATATCAAACCCGGCGTTTGTCACGCCGGGCTCTTTACTCAAGTGAATTACATCATATCAGAACAACTCGTATGGGCATCGAGATAATAAGATTCGAGGTAATCAAGTATACTAGAGAATTCTCTATCTCCTTGTACTGTAATTACAGAACATCTATACTTATTTACCTCAAATTCAATTTGGGCCGTTTTACTAGAATGGATGAAAGTCATATCCGCCAACTTCTCTACTACTCTATGGCCATTCCCTGCTACACTGACACAAGAATCATGAGCTTCTGATATTTTCTCCACATCTCTTAAAATCTTCAGACATGCTTCAGGAACCGAATTACTTCCATGAGTAGTTTTATCAAATCCAATAATATTAACGCTTTTAGTAGAAATTACAGGTTTGATATCTGTTTCAATTTTACGGTAAACACGCTTATCTAACTGATAGTTAACCCCATAAACTCCATGATATCGTGCTTCAAGTAAGGCCTCTCTTGAACGAGCAGGACAATAAGATTCAGATTGAATGTCTGCAAGTTTCTCTTCAATATTCTCAAGAAATTTAAGAATATTTATTTCCTCAAAAGAATAATTCTCTTTTACCTTACAGTTTGTAACTCTTGGAGAAAGTTTTGTGAGAGCAAGATCAAGTTCTGAGCGCATTTCACTCATCTTTTCAACAACACTATCCACTTCTAAAACATCAACTCGCGACGCAAGAGCAAAAGGATTACATTTATTTAAAGCAAGTGAATAAACACTCTCTGCTTTTTTTACAGCATCCTTACAGTATTCAAAATAAAGGTTGTCGTCGGCTTCATTTGTTTTATCGAAGTAAATTTCATCACTCGCCATATTATATATATCATCAACGTAGGGAATCTTAAAATCATAAGACGAAGCGATCATTTGATTCTTATCATTTACAGGTGTGACTGTATCTTCCGACGTTTGTGATATAGCGGTGTCTAGGTTATTAAAAAATTCATGATCATTTTCTTGAAGGTCACCACTACAAGAACTGGCCAGTGTTAGAGTTGCGAGTAAGTAAAAAGTTTTATTCATTTCTATCCCTTGGTTAAAACTATGAACACTTCATATAATTAAAGAATAAAAATGGAATGAGAAAGGGCTTGATATTGCGAATTTGAAATGAATATCAACAATAAGAAGCGTCACTATCTCTTGTATTTTCCCTTCTTCATTGGGATATTTCATTTACCGCTACCTTTTACGACTCATACAACTTGGGAACAATCACATATTCCAATAATGAATATATATTATTCAAACCAAACTATTTATCCCCCAAGGGAATAAGGCGATAATAACCTTAGAACACTAATGATCGTTAAACGCAGGAGAATATAAAATGAAAGCAATTGGTTATAAAGAAGCTGGTCCAATCGATAATGAAAACTCACTCATAGAGCTAGAAGTGGAGACACCTCAAGTACAGGAGCATGATCTTTTAGTTGAGGTAAAAGGCATATCTGTAAACCCTGTGGATGTAAAAGTAAGAGAAAGTGCTTCACCTGAATCAGGTAGTAAAGTCATAGGTTACGATGCTTCTGGGATCGTAAAAGAGGTCGGCAGTAAAGTAAGCAAATACAAGGTTGGAGACGAAGTCTTCTATGCAGGAGATATAACCCGGCCAGGAACGAACTCGGAGTTTCATGTTGTTGATGAAAGAATTGTTGGCCATAAGCCGAAGTCTTTAAATTTTACTGATGCAGCTGGACTTCCCCTGACATCGATCACAGCATGGGAAATTCTCTTTGACTCACTTCGAGTACGTGAGGGAGAAGGAGAAGGTAAAAGTATACTTATAATTGGTGCGGCCGGTGGAGTCGGATCAATTCTCATTCAATTGGCCAAGAAACTCACTAAATTGAGCGTTATTGCGACGGCTTCAAGACCAGAAACAGTTGATTGGGTTAAAGAAATGGGTGCTGATTATGTCATTAATCACAGAGAATCATTAACGCAACAAATGAAAGACCTAGAAATTGCTCCCGATTATGTTGCGGCCCTTAATGGTACGCAAGGACATATAGATTCAATAATAGAGCTTACAAAGCCACGTGGACATATTGCTTTCATCGATGATCCTGAGACTCTCGATATTAAGGCCGGAAAGATGAAGGCCCTTACTTTTAGTTGGGAATTTATGTTTACCCGATCTATGTTTCAAACAGAAGACATGGAATATCAGAATGAATTACTCAATAGAGTGTCGAAGTTAATAGATGAAGGAACTTTAGTTTCAACCGTTACAAAGAACTTAGGAAAGTTCTCCGTAGCGACCTTGAAAGAAGCTCATAAGTTACAAGAACAAGGTCGAGTGATTGGGAAGAATGTCTTAGAATTATAATTTACAAAATAGAGTATTCTCAAGCATTGAAGATTGAGAATACTCTATCTCAGAGTCAACTAGCGATGACGCTCTCTTAGATTTTGGGTTCTCATTTCTTTATTTTCCTGGATATGCATATTCGCTTCCATTAAATGTTCTTCATTTTCATCTAATACTTTTTTAGCATCCGTGAAAATTTCATTTTCTTCTTCTTCAATATGGTGTTCAACCGAATTCTTAAGCCTTAAGAATTTTTGTTGCCAAGCATTTCCCACAAGAGACTCATTTGTTAATTCTTTTAATAAAGTCTCTGCTTCTTCGTGCTCTTCTTTACCATGCTCAACTTCGTCATGGGTTTTCTTAAACTCTCTTAAGGGCTGATAAAAAGTTCGCTCTTCTGCCTTACTATGAGAAATTAATAATTTCTTCAAATCATTAAACTTCTCGTTCTTAGCTTCATCAGCTTCGGGGCCCATTTCTTCTATATCATTCATTAGAGCTTTGATTTGATTGTGATCATCTTTTAAAAAGCTATAAATACTCATTACAATCTCCTTATTAGTTATTTTTTTGTTCTGAAAGTAACTCAATAATCTCATCAGGATCGAGCCTATTTTTGTAATCAATATCAACATGGCATTTGATTACTTTATGACTGCTATCAATTACATAGGTAGCAGGTACTGGTAGGCGAAAGTCATTAGGACCATTGAATTCTTCCACATCTATATCTAAGTCATTTTTATAAGTTTTCTTTAATGTATCGGGTAATTCAAACGCTAACCCCACTTTTTCAGCAAAGTTACATTGCTCATCATGGGCGATTTGAACCTTAGGAGCATATTCACTTTGAGTTTCAAGAGCTTTTGAAGTCTTCTCTGGTGTAACAGCAATAAGTGCAGCACCATGTTCTTCGAAACGCTCTACATACTCATTTAAAGCCTTTAGTTCTGTTTGGCAGTAAGGACACCATCCTCCACGATAGAAGCTTACAATAAGAAATCGCTTATTCTCGAGGGCCTTCTTTGAGCTAAACTCGCTTCCATCAATTTGTGGTAATGTAAATGTAGGAAATGTATCATTAACCGCTAATGCATTATCAGCAACATTCTTCTTAGCTAAAGCATCGTGACCATCACGCATTTTTTCTTGAACACTTTCATCAGTATTCTTTTCAAATTTTTCAGAAAATTCATTGAGTTCTTTTGTTAAATTCATATGCCCTCCTAGTAAGATTGAAGTATGGATTTATAGTAGGGCGTTTTTGAATTGATTAAATCTAGGGAACTCTAAGCTTTTGTGTAGAAAAATGGATATTTTAACTATATTCATCAAGTAATGAGATAAATATAGTTAAACTAGAAAATGAAGAATCTATGTCTAGGAAATTATCTATTTTTTTTGTTTTTCTGATTCATCTTCATTTAAAAAGCTTAAATCCTCTTCTAATGTTTCAAAATTATGCTCAAAGACATTACCCGTATAATCAATCGGCTTTACTTCTTTGGCATCTTCCTTAGATACTGTTGGTGAATTCTTAGAGAAGTCGATTTCTTCATACTCTTCTCCCTCTTGGATTGCTCCACTACCTGTTCTTTTCATAAGGCCCATGAGAGAAAGAAAACCAGTCACTGAAATAGCGATAAGAATAAAGGAGGCCATCCCCTTTCCAACAACGGCTTCAAATTCTTTCATCACATCAATAAAGGTGAAGTAGAGAACCATTATCAAAATCATATAAATAAGACCTGCTAACTTCATAAATCTAACCATCATTGAATCCTATTTTTTACTTATTTATATTCATTTATAATTTTTTGAAGTTTCAAGTCTTCTATTTTAATTGCATAAGGATGCAAAACTTCACCTTTTTGATTGATTAAGATGTAGCGCGGGATCCAATCAAGTTGAATAGATTTTCTAAACTCTTGATCCTTCCAGCCTTTTGAAAAGCGAACGGAAAGGGCTCCATGTTGTGTATCTTTTTTCTTTTTTAGCCAACTCACTCTTTTTTCATCAACGCTAAAGTAGAGCATGGTCACAGGGAAACCTTTTTCTTTCAGATAAGTATCTAGAAAAGGAGCTTCAACCAGACAGTCAGGACACCAGCTGGCCCACAAATAAATGAGAATAGGCTTATCTTTAGGAAGCTTCTTCACCAGATTAGATAATACTTCAGTTTTTCCATTTTCAAGTTCAACACTTAGCGATAGATCAAATTTCTTGAGGCTACTGGCTTTCATAGAATCTTTGGCCAAAGTACTACTGACACTAAATAAAAGACAAAATATAGATAAGAATACTGTTTGATATAGCTTCATTCATTCTCCTATGCGAGTAGAGCTCCAGATTATATATTAGCTCTTTTGGCCCAGCATTAACATTCATATAACTTAATCAATGGCTAACTAATTGATTTTGCCATCTTTATTTGAGTCGCATACAGTAAATTAAGCCCTAAAAAACTCAAGAGGTCTTCTACAATATGATTGAATCACAAAGCATAGAATTCTTAGATAAGTTATTTACTCATCTCAATGACGCTAATATTGATATTGGACACTGGGAGATTGATCATCTTTGTTTCAGGACCTCTACCAATGATAAATATGAAGAGGCAAAGAAGTATTTTGCCCAAAAGGGAGAATACCTCACTGAAAGTGAAGTCAATGGAAGGCCTATTGCAACTTATAAGTTGCGCTCCCCCATTCATTACAAAGACTGGATTATAGATCTCATAGAAGTACCTGCTCCCAAATCTCACAAAGTCACAATGGATGGCTTTGAACATATAGAAGTCGTCATTGATCAACCTTTCTCAGAAATTATAAAAAACCATCCCCATCTAAATTTTCAAAAAAAAGGTCTGCAAAAAGAACTCAATCCTGAGTTAGAAATTGAATTTGATGACTGCGCGATTAAGTTTCATCATAAATCTTTGGAACATATTATAAATATCGAAAAAAATAATGAGATCCTCAATTTCCTACAAGAAACAAGTATTCTCAAAATCTTCAATCATTACGAACCCTGTATTTCAGGAACACTTCCCTTGGCCATTGCGAATCATCAATCTGACTTAGATATACTCATGCAAAGTCGTGACTTGGATCAATTTAGCCTAGAGGTGAAAGAGAGATTTGGAACGATGCCAGAGTTCTCAATAAAGTCAGAACAACATCAAGACATTAACTCAGTAGTTGTAAATTTTGATTTCAAAGGCCTCCCTATTGAATTATTTTGCCAAAACCTATGCGTCTATTCTCAGCAGGCCAATCAGCATTTCTTAATTGAAGGACGACTCTTAAAACTACTTGGTAATGAGTTTAGAGACAAAATCAAGCATCTTAAACAAAAGGGATTAAAGACAGAGCCTGCATTCGGAAAAATTTTAAATTTACAAGAGCCTTATCAAGAGCTCCTTGAATTGAATCAATTAAGTGACTCTGAGCTCTTCACCAAGTACTCTTCTGTGCCTTAGTCACTAAGCCCTAGTCGATAATTTCATATCCAATAGGTTTGAAAGATCCATTATTGGATTGCAAGGCCGAACACGCCGTAAGACCGACAATAAGATTCTCTAAAGCCTCTATTACTATATAGTCACCTGCTTTTGATTTAGGTGCTTTAACTTCTATTTTTCCCTTTTCATCAATATCTACATTCATAAAAATATTGAATGTTGCCGGTAAACAGGACTCAACAACTCCAAATTCTTTAAATGCATTAATAAGATTTCCTTCGCAGCCAATAGCGGGATTCTCATCATTGTAAATTAAGCGAAATGTATCACAAGAACAAGGAGTCAAGAGAACATCATGCCTTCCGACAGTATCTTCTTTTATTTTTGCAAGCGCTCTACTTTTCGAACTATAGAGTACGGTTTCTTCACCTACATAAATAGAGGATAGGTAATCCATCGTTCTACCTGAAGAATAATATTCCGATACATCAGACTCCAAGAAGCAGAAGAAATCAGAAACTTGTTCTCCTTTAATATCTATTACTTTTAGCTTTTGTCCCTTTTTTAGTATAAATCCACTTCCTGACTTAGGCTGAATAGTTTCCATATATAAGCTCCTCTTTAGTATCTTGTATCCATGGAGGCACAACCTCACCTACTGAATAATCTCTTCCTGTATATTGATATAGTTCATTTACTTCACCGAAATCACTAAGCATCGGGTTTATATTCCCTTGAACTTTTTGATCACGCTTTCTTATTATATTTTTGATCTTTTGATATTTATTATCTTTTCGAAGATTTTCAAATTGCTCATGAGGATTGAATACAATGGCCGGATAAGAATAACGTCGTGAAAATCGTGGACTCTTAGGATGTAACATAACGATGAAGAAGGCCTCTTCTTTTAAGCTATAACTGTAATTACTATTGAAGTATGAGCTTGAAACTCTGTCATCATGTCTATATTTTCGTTTATCTAATCTAGAGAGCTCTTCAAGTAGATCCCAAAAATAGCTTTCAAATCTTTCAAATGTAGATTCCTCAAAACATGGAAACTCAAAAATACAACTATGTAGTTTATGAGGTTCATTACGAAAATGATCTATAAACAAGTACAAATAATTGAGTAATTCTTTTTTACTAGTAGAATCTTCAATTCGATAATTTTCGAGATGCCCTTTTTTTAAGACAGACTTTGCCATTACGCATGGAAAATCTCTAAAATTAATAAATGCTTTAAGATCAAACATAAGCTAACTACATATCCTCTATATTTATTTGTTATATAAATGATTTTGTGGCTTCATCTTAAGAAAGTTCAGAGAGTTATTCATATTGAATATATGAAAGTTATGTGTAGTTTTTTTTAAATAGACGCTTTTTCTTGCCTCAAAATGTCGAAAATTCAATAACTTAAGGTCATAGATATTTTATAAGAGCCTAACTAATTACGCTCATTTACCGATAAATATGCATGAGACTTCTACTGACGTTACTTTTTCTATCTTTAATTTATTCATGTACACATGACATAAAGAGAAACCCAGCGGCCTTTGCAACAGACCTAGTTGGAATTGAAGCTACTTTCACTAATGATCATTTCATAAATCATAAAGAAAAGAATCCTAATGAAATCAGCGAATATATAAGAGCTCTCACAAAAGAAGTGAATGAACTTTGTCATGATTGTACATCGAGACAGGCCGCGAGCTTCATAGGTGAAGAAGGTGTCATCGAATTTGAAGATGGTTTTCGATTTATTGTAGAGCGAGATACTCGAGTTGTTGAAATTACAGCGACTCCCATTCCCATCGAAGACTTACATATTCATAAAAAGAAAATAGATCTTCTTATTAAGGCCGCTCATAATATTGGACTAAGACCTGCGAAAAGCACGGGAGGAGGTCATCTTCATTTTGACTTTCACAAATTTATTGGTGGCAACAATCAGCTCTTGAGAGATTTCTTAGTCGATAGCTATCATCATAGTTTTATCTTCAATTCTTACTTTGGTGGTAACGCTTATAATGCTCCGACAATAGATCAACTGCCTGAATCCTCACAACAATCCTTCATTGAAATCATTGCTAAATTTGATCGTAACCCAACTCATATAATGGTCTTTATCAAATCTCTTCTTCAAAGTGTTTTTTCTAAAACAAAATTTGAACACTTAAATGATACGAGAAAATATCAGGCAATTAGCCTCAATCAATCTTTGAATGCTGCAGGAACTCTAGAGTTTCGAAATGTTCGCCCCTACCAACAAGGTGATCAAGTTGATCTCATTGCAAAGGCCATCATAGCGAGAAGGGACTTCTTATCTAAGAATCCAGGTATTGAATTAGTAGAGAATTTCTCTGCAAGCTTAAGTGAAGAAGAGAAGCTCAATACTTTTATTAAATATCTCAATCAAACGGGCCTTGATGAAGTAAAGTACTTTCCTCTCTTACCTCCAGAGACCATTTCTCTCGTTCTCGATAAACTCGATGATACCCAAAAAGAAACGTACTTAATCGACTACGCGAAGTTTACGGCCTTTAATGACCTTGAAAGACAAAGTGCTTTAGTCGATGCTGTCAAAAATGTTGATGATTCCGAGCTGCAAAGACATGTTCTCTACATATTGCTAGAAAAGACGAATCAAACGGCATCCCTTGATGCACTTGCTGATCATTCAAATGACTTATTAAGGGATTTGGACATCATTCCAGAGCAGTTTCTAGAAGATCATAAGTCTCAATACTCTTTATATAATTCTGCTCCAAATGGAGCACAATTGAGTTGTTCAGAGGCCTTATCCATTATTTTGAAATAATACTTACGAAAAACGAGAGATTTCTCCAATAAATAAGTCGCCATACTTATCGCACTTACTACTTCCCACTCCATTGACCATAAGAAATTCTTCTCGGTTACGAGGAAGCAGCTGGCACATATCATGAAGAGACTTATCGCTAAAGACGACATAAGGAGGGACATTATTCTCTTTGGCCAATTCGGTTCTGATCGTTCTTAAGGCTTCAAAGAGATCCTCACGACCATGAGTCGCGCTAATTTCTTTGGCCGTATTCTTGGAAATTGAACTCGCTTTGTCTTTATGTTTATGGACTCTCATCATAAAGGCCTCTTCACCTTTTAAAAGAGATCCACTCTTAGGTGTTAAAGCAAGGTTTCGATACTCCCAGTTTTTGATTCGAACAAAACCTACACTGAGAAGTTGCCTTAAAAGAGTATTCCAAAATGTTTTAGGTCTATCCTTACCTATACCATAGCAAGTCAGCTTATCATGTCCGCGCTCCAACACCTTAGCATTCTCACTACCGCGTAAAACATCTATGATATAGCCGGCACCAAAAACTTCACCTGTACGATATATGGTGGAGAGCAACTTCTGAGCTTCTACTAAAGCATCGAAATTATCCGCTGGTTCTAAGCAACTATCACAGTTCCCACACGCCTCAGAAAGCTCTTCACCAAAGTAGCTGAGTAGATATTGACGTCGACATTGCACACTCTCACAAAGAGAGAGCATGGAATCCAATTTACCTCGCGCCACTTTCTTATAAGCTTCCCCTGCATCTGAATTCTCAAGCATTTGAGAGAGTTTCATGACATCCTGGAGTCCGTAGATCATCCAGGCCGTAGACTCTTCACCATCTCTTCCGGCACGACCTGTTTCCTGGTAATACCCTTCTATACTCTTTGGTAAATCAAGGTGGGCGACAAATCGAACATTGGGTTTATCAATCCCCATACCAAAAGCAATGGTGGCCACGATAATAATATTTTCTTTTATATTGAAAGTTTTTTGAATATTGGCCCGAGTTTGCGCATCTTTCCCAGCATGATAGGCGTAAGCATTGAAGCCAGCCTTTTGGAGTTCAGCTGCAATCTTCTCTACTTTTTTTCGAGATAAGCAATAGACGATTCCTGTCTCACCTTCATGATTTGTTTTTATAAAATCTTTAAGCTGTTTTATTTCATCCACTCGGTCTGTAATTTTATAAGAAATATTCGGCCGATCAAATGAAGATACAAACGTCGTCGGATTATCTAACTTTAATTGGAAAGCAATATCACTTCTGGTTTTGCTATCGGCCGTGGCAGTCAAGGCGAGAATAGGTGTTTGCGGAAATCTCTCTTTTAAGATTCCTAGCTGCATATAATCACTACGAAATTCATGGCCCCACTGAGATACACAGTGAGCTTCATCAATGGCGATTAGAGAAACTGATATATCCGAAAGAATAGAATTCAAAACTCCTGCTAAAAGACCTTCTGGAGAAATATAGACGATCTTTATTTCGCCCGCAATAATACCTCTCTTGGCCTCTTCTCTTTCATCATAAGATTGTGATGAATTGAGAAAGCACCCCTTGATTCCATTTTGTTCCAAATTCAGAACTTGATCATGCATAAGCGAGATGAGCGGTGAAATAACAATCGTTATCCCTTCTAAATAAAGGGCTGGAACTTGATAACAAACCGACTTCCCACCACCGGTAGGCATAATGGCCAAAGTATCTTTACCTGAGATTACAGAATGAATAATGGCCTCTTGATCAAAGCGAAAACTTTGATGGCCAAATTTATCTTTTAATATATTGAGGAGTTGTGTTTGTTCTTTTGTCATAGGGCCCTAGCCTACCTAAATCGGGCCCATATATCAAAATAGTATTTGTAATGGATGAGCTAAATAGCTGTAATGAAATAAAACTTTTATAAGGTAATTATAGCGAAACAGCTTTCAATGAATTCACACTCCATGTACTTGTTGTTCCACCAATAGTAAGAGATCCAGGAGCTGGAATATCATCACATCCCGTGGTTATTGTCTCCGTAGGTACATCAATACATTCTACATAGGCTCCAGTAAGACTTCCAAAATTATCAGGTGAAGTAGTTGCTTCTGCGCCACTTGTTTCATAAGTATTAAGAAAACCCATTTTAGCTTTACCGTTTGTTTCTCCACTCACGGCCACTAAATAATTGGCCCCACCTGATCCAGATGGATAAACATAAGCTGAAAAGATTGTGAAGTTTTCTCCATCAGCGGTTACGAATTGAGTGGGAATCAACAATTCATCTCCATTACCTGTTTCGGTTTTAACATACATATCAACATTAACTGCACCAGTTGTTGAATTTTGTTGAAAATACCCTTCGTATACTATGTCATAACTCGTATAATCCATTTTCACATAACCAGTCTGTATTGCTGTATCCGTATTACATTTTAACTCTAAGGTAATATCAACGAAAGATCCTGCATCTATTGTAATATGCTTATCCATTGTAGATGAACTATCTGTAGGATAGTAAGAAGGTACACTCTTTGCAGCTGTTCCAAATGCTAAATTCAAGGTACCAATTCCAGTAACTGAACCTGTCGCCGTCCCCGAGTCAGGTATCGCATCACAAGTTTCAAAACCATTTGAATAGAGAACTCCTCCAACACCACCCTCGCCTAAAATTGAATTGAAAAGTTCAAGATGAGGTTGAGGACTCCTTGAAGAATCAAAGTCATCAGGGTAGCCATTTACAGAATAATAGAGCTCTTTTACATACTGAGCTCTAGCCTCAGTAGAATCAGATTTATTTGATAACGCTAATATTCTATCAACCGTCTTTTGAGGTGAGAATGATTTTATATTTTTAGCATTAACAACACTTACATAAGACTGTGTTGTTAAGCAGATAATTGAAATTTTTATGATTTTTTTAAGCATTTTTTCCTCTTCGATTAAAGACAAGGCTGTCCGTTACAATCGGCTTTAACATCTGCAATAGTAGAGCCATTGACTCCAGGAGCAACAGCTGCTCCGTCTTGTCCACAACTGCTTAGGGCTGACATCATAATGAATAGGGCACTCCAAATAACGATACTTTTCACAATTTGCTCCTATATTAAAATGGATATATATAATCCATATTTATTAAATTCTAATTGATTATTTGAACTGGATAGGTCCGTTTCGACAGAACCATTTTCCGATGTATCAAAGCTTTCCATTTCATAAAAAGCTCCGACTCTCAATAATGGGGCCATTGGAATACTTAGCCAAAATGAATGACCTGAAACATCAGTATAAGTAACCTTTGTTCCCGCATCTGTTTTATTATCCAGCTCGTAATCACCGGCCAAATGATAGTAATACTTAAAGAATACCGGTCCAACTTTTATACCAAGAGTGGGAGACATTGCGAGTCTCTTACCTGTTCGGTTTCCGTAGGGAGACATTACATCGGAGCTTTGATTATATAAGCGGTAGTCAGCACTTGCACCAAGGTAGACCATGGGAAGCACACTAAAAAGCAAAGAAGCTCCCACTCCGTGAGCGAACATAGAGGGACTTTCACTTTCATTGGGGTGACTTGCTTCCCCATAACTTGTGAATAGGTAAGGTTCTAAAAGAAACGCCTTTGTTTCAATCACTTGAAATAGTAAGAACAAGCACACGATCAGTTTTTTCATTTAACTTCCTTTAACTCAATCTAAAGATCTATTATTGTCTCTATTTTGATTTCAAGTAAGATGAACGAAATTTCCCGACCCAGTGCCACACAATGATTTCTTTAGTTTTCTAAAACATACCCAAAGATAAGAGGGGCCACGATTGTGGCGTCCGACTCAATCATAAAGCGAGGGGTTTCTTTTGAGAGCTTCCCCCAAGTTATCTTTTCATTGGGTACGGCACCTGAATAAGATCCAAAACTGGTGGTTGAATCAGAGATTTGGCAAAAGTATGACCAAAGAGGAACATCCCCTTCCATATCTTGATTAAGCATAGGTACTACGCAAATAGGAAAGTCGCCAGCGATACCACCTCCGATTTGAAAAAAGCCAACTCCTGAGTTTCCACAATGAGTGGTGTACCACTTTGAAAGAAACATCATGTATTCAATACCACCCTTTACTAAGGTAGGATCAAACTCACCTTCCAAACAATAAGAAGCGAAGATATTGGCGGTTGTTGAATCTTCCCAGCCAGGAACGATTATCGGTAGACCTTTTTCACAGGCAGCGACAACCCAAGAGTCCTTGGGGTCAATCTCATATTCATTTTTAAAGTCATCTGATTGAATGATCTTGTAGAGAAACTCATGAGGGAAAAATCTTTGCCCTTCTTTCGCCGCTTTATCCCATTCGCGATGTAGATATTTCTGTAATTTTCTAAAGGCCATATCTTCAGGAATACAAGTATCCGTGACTCTATTAAATCCTTTTTTTAGAAGTTCTTCTTCATCTTCCGGACTTAAATCCCTATAACGTGGAACTCTTTCATAATGGCTATGAGCAATTAAGTTCATAATATCTTCTTCAAGATTCGCACCTGTACAGGAAATGATTTGCACTTTATCCTGACGAATCATCTCGGCCAGACTCACACCAAGCTCGGCCGTACTCATGGCCCCCGCTAGAGAGATCAGCATTTTATTACCTTTATTTAGGCATTCAACATATCCCTCTGATGCATCAACGATAGAAGCTGCATTGAAGTGGCGATAATTTTGGGCAAAGAATTCTTTAAAGTTCATTTTCATTTCCTTGTGCTCTTACACCTGAGTGTACTGAAGCAAAATATTTATCCATTCATTTAAAAAAGGGACTAAGAAGTGCAGCACCTCAATCAAAATCAAAATAATGATGATAATTTCCATGTAGTGACTACGTTTAATATGGAGTTCACCCATATACATTTGAGAGATATCCAAAAGATTTTTTAATTTATGATCTACTGTACTTTGCCACTGAGGAATCTGAAGTCTTTTAATGGCCAGTCGATAGAGTCTAGCAAAATAGATATCCCCTACGATCTTCAATGAGTTTTCAATGCGCTCAACGACTTCACTTGTCTCAATATAAAGTTGGCTAGCATCTCTAGAGAGTAGAGCGATTGTACTATTGAAGATAGATGGTTTCTTTTCAACGACTTGACGATAGAGTCGAGACAATTTCGCATCAAGAAGATCATCAAAGAAGCGTAGCTCGAGTAACTGAACATTGGCCAACTCGATCACATCACAAATGTCGTCAACATCTCCATCGGAATAAACAAAACCATTATCCCAATCTACAATAACCAAGTCGTTACTGCTGTAAGAAAGAGAGCAGTCTTTTATAGGTTGAATCATTTCCTGACTCAGGGGATAGTCACTCTCCATGGTCAGAAAGTTATAAACAAAGTTATCCTTGGTCCAAAACTCTAGGGGCATGAACTTTGAATGAGTCACAAATATATTGTAGTCCTCTCTCTGATTCCAAGTAACGGCCTTATTTAAGCTCTTTCCTAGAATCTTTTTGAGAACTTCTATCTTATCTTCACAATAGACATCAACTTCTTCACATTCACACCATGTCTTAAGCCAGTGAGTAAGATCGTCCTGCTTTCCTTCACCATCATAATGAACCGTAATAGATAAAGATAAGGCTCCATAACTCCATATTTTAACTTGGGTTGTGACAGCTACGCCCATTAACTGATCATCACCAAGATGAACGACTAACGGTATGTCCGAGAAAAGAAAATCTTTCGTCGTCTTCTTAAGTGTATATTTATGGGTTGGGCCAAGTTCTAATAATTTCCCATAGGCTTCATCCATAAAAATCTCGTGAGCAATATCAAAGATTCTATAGATTTTTAAGTATCCGCTAGATACTCGGGCATTCATCCCTGTCTTCCTTCAATTTTAATTCGATTTGCTTCAATAAATGACCTACCAATTTGTTTATATAACTCGTCACCAAGAACCAGGTCCTCAACTCCAGAGTCAATACTAGGATTGTCATTCACTTCAACAACATAGGCTCGACCATCAACTTCTTTAAGATCGACTCCATACAGGCCATTACCAACAAGTCTTGCGACTTTGATTGCCGTATCGAGAACATGTTTAGGAACATCTTCAATATTTAAAGTTTCAGAGTCTCCAGAGAAGTCATCCCCTGTTTTATCATGGTCGTAAATTTGCCAATGACCGCGACTCATAAAATACTTACAAGCATAGAGGGCCTCCCCTCTTAAGATACCAATTCTCCAATCAAACTCAGTGGGTACAAATTTCTGAATCAAGACAAGAGATGATTTCTTAAGAAAGTCCAAGAGGAGCTCTTTCAATTCTTCAATATCCGATACTTTCTTCACCCCAATACTAAAACTACCATCAGGAATCTTAAGAACCATCGGATAACCAAAGGTTTCTTCAAGATTCTTTAAGGTAGACTCTTTCGAATCGGAAACAAAGATAGAAGGAATCTGATCGATCTTATTTCTTTCCATAAGATTGTACATGAATACTTTATTAGTACACTTCAAGATACTCTCTGGATCATCCATTACCACGAGCCCCTCTTGTTGAGCTCTATGACTAAATGTATAGGTGTGGTTTTTGATCGTTGTTGTTTCTCTTATAAAGAGACCGTCAAATTCATTAATACGAGAAAGATCTTTCTTTCCAATACGTTCCGTATAAATACCCAGTTCACTAAAGTTCTTCTCAAAAAGACTAAGCGCCAATTCATCTGAAGGCGGTAGTTTTTCTTCTGGATTAACTAAAATCGCAAGATCAAAAACATAATTCTTTTTTTCATGAGGCAGGCGCCACATTTGGGTTGAATACTTTTCAAGGGCGTTAGCAAAGAATTCTTCTTCAGATTCATTAAGCTCTGTGAATGAGACAGTATTAATGGATTCGATTTTCCAAACTTTCTTCTGTGTAAGCTTTACTTCTAAGATAGGAGCTTGGAACTGATCATATACTTCACGTGCCAGTTTCTTAAAGATATTCTCTTTTGCATGTCCAAAATAACATCGAAAAGCGATCGCCTTCAGGCCATCAATTTTCTTCGTAAACTTCTTAGCGGCTTCTTCTGCCACATCTTGCAACTCATCCAAATCATAGAGATAAAGCTGCTTGCGGCTAAGGTCATTCAGAGTCTTAATAGAAGGAATCACTCGATGTCCACGGGACTCGGCCAATAACGAGTTGTAGTATCCAAAAGAAAGATACTTATAACTCTTACTCAAGTTGATCACTCGAGTAGGTCTGGTATTGGTACTTTTAATTTCTAAATTAAACAGATAATCCCTGGCACGCATAAGGTGTTCCGAGGGATAGTAAGAGTTCCAGTCTTCAAGATGGTCTACTAGAACAATAAGCTCTTTCATGTGTCCTCACACTTAAATCCAACTTCACTATTTTGTGGATTCAAAATCAGCTTTAATGATAATATGACTCTACTTTTTGGTCACCAAAATAAGAGAGAAAAATGAAGTTTCGGCCCGCAAAAAAGTCAGACATAACTACACTAGTTTCATTAGAAAACAAATCTTTTAATTCGGATCAACTGAATGAAAGAAACTTTAAATACTTCATGGATTTATCCCATGGAGTGGTTCTTGTTCAGGAGCTAGAGTCTAAAGTTGTCGGCTACGGAATCCTGCTCTTTCACAAGAGAACGGCCCTTGCACGCCTCTACTCTTTGGCCATTGATCAAAATTATCGCGGCAAAGGACTTGGTAAAAAGCTCCTCACTAAGCTTGAAGCTATTGCCAAAGAAAAAGACTGTACTTACTTGAGGTTAGAAGTAAAAACTTCTAACCAGTCTGCGATTAAACTCTATGAGTCCATGAACTATAGACGTTTTAATCACAAAGAAGACTACTATGAGGATCATGAAGGTGCCGAATGTTATGAGAAGAAAATAAGGCTTCTTAAAAGTAGTCTTATAAAGGGACCAAAAGTTCCTTACTACGAACAAACCACCGACTTCACTTGTGGCCCTTCTTCCCTACTTATGGCCATGAAGGCACACGACAAAAGTATCACTTTCAACAGAGAAGAAGAGATCGACATTTGGCGCGAGGCCACCACTATTTTTATGACCAGTGGTCATGGAGGCTGTGGACCTCATGGCCTGGCCCTTGCTGCTCATAAAAGAGGCTTCCAAGTTGAACTCTATCTCAATAGCTCTGCTCCCTTGTTTATTGAAGGAGTTCGCTCTCAGCATAAGAAAGAGATAATTGAATTAGTTCAGACCTCTTTTGAGAAGAAAATTAAGAAAGAGAAAATTAAAACCTTTATCGATGAATATGACTGGGAAACCATTAAGAGTATTTTTGAAAGAGGAGGCCTACCTGTTCTTTTGATCAGTGCCTATCGTTTGACTGAAACGAAAGCTCCCCACTGGATTATACTGACCGGCATAGAGGACGACTTTATTTACTTCAATGATCCTGAAATCAATGAAAACGAGAGATCTTTTGATAATATCAACATCCCGATTAGACGGGATGAATTTGAGATGATGGCCAAATTTGGTTCACGCCAACTCAAGTCAATCGTTGCTATCTTTAAGGAAAACTAGAGAATCGTTAAGGTGAGCCCAGTGGAGCCTTGTCCACATTCATAGGCACCTTTCCACTCTCCACTGATGTCGTTACTGCCAGAAGAAGAAACTCGCTGAAGAGTAAACTCCTTACAGCCTTGAAACTCAATTCGACCAGTGAATGTTTTATTAGAAGGACCTATCTTTCCTGAGAGCGGAACCATATCGTAATTCTTGGGTCTCTCAATCCAGCCGATTCCACCCAACTTTAATTCGCGTGTTTTAGAATCAAAAACACCTTGCATAAGATACTTCCCATTAGGAAGCTTTGGGTTCTCGCTTGTTTTATAGAAATTGAAAGTGGCTTCAATGGCGTAGCTCACTTTCTTAGTGGCCACAGGCTTTTTCTTTGCAGGTGTCTCTTGAGCAACCACTGGTGTTTCTTTTTGAACAGGCTTCTTTACAGCATCTTCTGAAATAGGAGCTTTTTGTTGAAGTAGAGAAACAAAGACCATGACAAACAAAAGATCCAGCAACGAAGTTAACTGAATCGTTGTTGGTTTCTTTCTTCTATATCGTGATTGCATTGGATTACTCAAAGTTCCACCTTTCCTAAACGTTTGCTTCTTCAGCAAGTTCTTTTGTAGAGAGGTTAATACGTGAGACAATTTGCTTATAGTAGTAACTCTCAGCAATGATCCTTTCAATCTTTGGCTGAAATGTACTTTCTATAATCATGAAAACAATAGATAAGGTAATACCTAGAATGGTTGTATTCATTCCTAGGACAAACGCGCTTGAAAGACTTGATACATCAATTGTTGTAGAGCCATTGAGCGCCGTTTGAGCGATGGCCAAAATCGTTCCTAGAATTCCTAGCAAGGGAAAGACTTGCACAATGGTCGACATAACACTGGCAAAAATTTCAATCTTATAGTGTCGATCATAGAAAGATCTTCTTGTAACCATATTGGCATTCTTTGCAAACTCGGCTTTGAACTTATGATTAGAAGCTATCTTTTCATTGATAAAATCTAGCGCCGATTGAATCTTATCATGTACATTTTGAGAGGAGTCTTTATCGGGTGCGTCTTTGAAGCCTTTCAGGAGATTGTCACTGACATCCAAAAGAATCATCTCGTGATTTCTCATCAGAAAGAAAATCAGAACAACCAACACGATCTCAACAATAGCGAAGAGATAAATGATGATAAAAATATTATTGGTCATGAAGCTGAAAATGCTCTGAATTAAAGATGAATCCACGCAGGCTCCTCATTGAATAGATAGATAATTAATATCTACCTATTCTAAGCCTAAGTATTGATTAATACTAATAATGCAGATTCTTCCTGAGACTGAGTTAATTACTCTGAGATTTAAGCCTTAGTCGAGCTTATCATCAGCAATATGCCAATGGGCATCCTCTTGAACACTTAGCTCTACAATATTTGAGGCCTTCTTAATAAGAAGCTTACAGTCTGGTCCCAAATTAAGAAGGTGCAGTTTCTTGTTATGTTGAGCGTAACGTTCAGTTACATTCTGAAGCGCCTCTATTCCTGAATGATCCCAAATTCTAGAGTTATTAAAATCAATATAGATATGCTCTGGGTCTTCTTCAAAATTGAAAAGTTCCTTGAAGCTTGTCACAGAAGCAAAGAACAGTGGTCCTTTAAGGTCATACTTTATCTTATTTCCTTCTTTCGTTTTATCTGCATGGATATGCTTTCCATGCTCCCAAGCAAAGACGAGGGCCGAAACAATGATTCCCACAAATACGGCAATAGCGAGATCCGTTAAGACAGTAACCACTGAAACTAAAACGATGACAAAGAAATCACTCATGGGAATCTTCTTATAAAGACGAAGACTCGACCACTCGAATGTTCCAATCACAACCATGAACATAACCCCAACCAATGCGGCAAGAGGAATCACTTCAATTACTGGAGCGAGAAATAAAACAAACATTAATAAGAAGATAGCGGCAGCAATACCAGAAGTACGGCCACGGCCTCCACCACGAATATTAATCATACTTTGACCGATCATGGCACAACCACCCATTCCACCAAAGAAACCATTTACGATATTGGCAAGACCTTGTCCGATAGATTCAAGGTTCGACTTCCCTCTTGTATTGGTTAGTTCATCCACTAAAGTTAGAGTCATAAGTGATTCAATAAGCCCAACCGCTGCAGCTAGAAAAGCATAAGGAAGAACCAATTTGATACTCTCCCAAGTCATGGGAATCATCGGTAGAGAAAAGCTAGGTAGTCCCACCTTAAGGGTTGTAACGGCAGAGTTTTGATCTTGAACGAAATCAAGCACTGTTCTCACAAGTCCAGGATTGGCTTCATTGATAAAGTGCCCAACGATAGTGGTTACAACAATACCCACAAGAGTCGCAGGTACGGCCTTTGTCAGTCTTGGAAGAAATACTGAAATCCCCATTGTCAGGGCAATTAAAAGCCCCATAACAGTTAATGGCCATGTATCAAGTAATGAGCCTTTCATTGTAAACTGTGAAAACTGAGCTTTAAAAATTATGATCGCCAAACCATTAACGAAACCAAGCATTACGGGATGCGGGACAAGACGAATAAACTTACCGAGCTTACCTACTCCAAAAAGGACTTGAAAAACTCCCATGAGAATGACGGCGGTAAATAGATAGTTCAGACCCATCGCTGCAGCTTCACCAGCAGAGGCTCCACCGGCGGTGGCCATATCTTGTACTTTAAAAATGAGAGGAGCGAAGATAACTGCGACAGCACCCGTTGAACCAGAAATCATTCCAGGACGTCCACCAACGATGGCCGTAATTAACCCCATCATAAAGGCTGCATATAAACCTACTTTCGGGTGAACTCCCGCAACAAAGGCAAAGGCCACGGCTTCTGGAATAAGGGCCAAAGCAACAGTCAGTCCAGAGAGAACATCATTCTTAAAATTTCTTGGTTTACTTATAAATAGACGGACAAAAGAATTCCCGTCACGAGATGCTGCTTCACTCATGGATTAGTCACTTTTTTAAATGGTTAATTACTATAAAACTTATGGCAGTAAGTGTCAGATTTGTCTAGAAGATTCAAAAAAGGGAGAAAGCTCTACTTAGAGAAAAAGTGGTTAAATACTTAATATTTATAAGATTTAGTCGCTCGTAATCCATTGGACAGCGGTATCCAAAAGAAAAGTAATCAGATATACATGGGTTTGCTAACATCAGTTCACCAATGGAGAGATATGAGGGCACTCATCCTACTTCCCTTAATATTCGTAGCTTTTTTTCAGTCCAATATATTTGCCAAATGCGAGACTCCTCTAAGAGCAGGATATGAGCTCTACCCTCCCTTTTTCTATACCAATGAAAAAAATGAACTTATCACTGGCTTTGACTTTGAGTTTGCAAAGTTAATTGAAAAAGAAATTAACTGTCCGATCCTTTTTTCTTATCGTCCTTGGAAGCGTCTCCTGAAAGAAACTCAGTCGGGGGAGAATGACTTAATATTTTCATCACTAGCGACACCTCAACGCTTAGAATGGTCTGAATCATCGGCCAAATATGTCGATACCATTTCAAATATCTACATAAATAAGAGTTTTAAAGAAAAGTTTAAGATCAAAACTAAGGAAGATTTATATAAATATAAGTCACAGGTATCGATTGGACTTGTAGATGGCTGGATTTATAGAAAAGAGTCTCAGAAATGGCTAAAGCACTTTCCCTCTCACTCTAAACTCCCCAATGACAAAACGGTGATCAAACTCATTCAACGCAACCGCCTACAAGCGGCGATTCTGATAAGTGGTGCAGCGGATGAATACATCTCTTCGTCGGGAAAGTTTGATAAAGTCGTGGCCCTTGATGGATATATTGACCACGCTCAATCAAGTATCCTTATCTCTAAAAAAACAGATCCACTTCTTCGTCTTAAAATTCAAAAGGCGGTAAAGAAAATTATTAAACAAGAATGTTTCAAGGCCTTACTTAAAAAGTACAAACTCACTCTATCGTTAAACTAATCCTTAAAAGTCAGACCCTCAATATTCAACAGAGTTCGCTTGCGATCAAGTCCTCCCGAGTAGCCTCCTAACCCGCCATTCTTTGCGATCACTCTGTGACACGGAATGATTATAGGTATGGGATTCTTTCCATTCGCTCCCCCAACTGCTCGCACTAAGTTCTTGTCACCAAGGCTTATGGCAATATCCTGATAACTCTTAACTTCTCCATAGGTAATTGCCGTTAAGCTCTTCCAAACTTTAACTTGAAACACGGTGGCCTTCATCGCTTTAAAATCAAACTTACAGCTAAACTTTTTAAGCTTACCTAAGGCATAAGCTTCAAGTTCTGTGCTTGCTAACGTTAAGTGCTGATTACCTATTTTAGATATTTTCAGGTTAGGATTCTTCTCCCAATTCAAGGCCGTTAAGCCGACTTCAGTTGCTGATAAATAAAACGTTCCTAACTTATTCTTAATTTTAATCTGCGTTTCCATAAAGCTTCCATAACTGTCGTTAAAAAAGGGAATATCAATGTATTATAGATATGCCTAACATATATCAATAGGTTAATTTTAAGTCTCCTATTAAACTCCATTTATGACTGAAAATACCTTCCCAAAATATTTTATGGCAATCATTGCATTTGCCGTAGGTACTATTGTTGCCAATAACTACTACGTTCAACCCATTATTAGTCTAATGGCCAAGGACTTAGCTGTTACTTCTTCTCAAGTTGGGCTTATTTCAACCGCTACTCAAATAGGTTATGGACTTGGTGTATTTTTCTTAATTCCCCTTGGCGATGTTGTCAGGGTTAAAAAGTTAATTTTAACAATGATTGGAGTGGCCATTATCGGCTCCATCGGACTTGCCTACGCGCCTCATTACTATCTCTACCTAGTCTTTGCTTTATTGACTGGAATTGGTGGCTCTTCCGTACAAGTCTTAATCCCTTATATTACAGGACTCCTGCCTCAAGAAAAAAGTGGTAAAGCTGTTGGGACACTCATGAGCGGTCTCATGCTAGGAATAATGCTATCAAGACCCACTTCTAGCTTGATTGCCGAACTCACAAACTGGCATTATATATTTCTTTTCAGTGCCGTTATCATGGCCTTTGTTTGGGCACTTATGTTCATTCACCTTCCGGAACGAAACCCTCAAGGGCATTCTACTAAATACTTCTCACTCCTTCGAAGTATGGCGATACTTTTTAAAGAAGAAGAGGTCTTACGAAGAAGGTCTATTTATCAAGCCTGCCAATTCGCAACTTTTTGTTTTTTTTGGACCTCAGCTCCTTTGTATTTAGAAAAATCGCTCTATCAGTTTTCTCATAGTGATATTGCGCTCTTTGCTCTTGTTGCCGTTTCAGGTGCGATCGTTGCTCCTTTTGCTGGGGCAGCTGCCGATGCAGGAAAAACAAAGATCGTTACATTACTTGCTCTAACTCTGACGATAACCTCATATTTCATTACTCATCTCTTTGCAGAGGGTTCAGCACTAGGAATTGCCATGATGGTTATCTGTGCCATTCTATTAGATGCAGGGGTAACGCTAAGTATGGTCACAGGCCAAAGAGAAGTCTTTGCCATTGCACCTCAACTAAGAAGTCGCCTCAACGCCGTCTACGTATCTTTTCTCTTTATAGGAGGAGGAATTGGGAGTGCACTCGGAGCCTGGAGTATAGAGGCCGGAGGATGGAGCTTATCTTCGACGATTGGCTCTTGCCTTCCTATACTTGCTCTTCTTTATTATTTTACTGAATCTAGATTGGCTCGTGAAATTAAGAATTAGAGATTTCTCTTAAGTAGGCCATATTAAGGGCCTCTACAACTCGATCGATATACTTGGGGTTCCAATTCTTACCACTATCATATTCTAATACTTTAATGGCCTTCTTATATTGCTCTGTTTTAGGACTCTTTCTATTTTCGATAAGAATATTATCAAAGACATTGGCCATTCCCACAATTTGAGCTAAGTCGTAAATTTGATCTCCTTGCAGAGAATTTGGATAGCCATGTCCATTAAACTGTTCGTGATGTTGCTCTACAATCGTGAGGACCTGCTTTGGAACACCTTCTGTTTTACTTAGTAACTGAGCCCCCATAGTCGGATGCTCTTGGATTGCATGCGAGTACATTCTATTTTCTCTATTTTCTAAAATTTTAGGATCAATCTTCAGCTTCCCGTAGTCGTGAAGCAGACCTCCCATATACAAATTTTCTAAAACAAATTGATGTCCATGTCCTAGAACCATTCCAAAGAAAATAGAAAGATTGGCCACGTTTAAGGAATGATCCGCTATAGAGTGATTTTTACTCATCAAAAAGGCCACGGCCTTTGCCGTCATTTCGTTTTGCTTAATATCTTCAACGAAGTCCGCAACATTATTTTGAAGTTTCTCCACAAGATCATCGCTTAATTCATCTTCAAAATATACTTCATATATTTTCTGCTTGAAGTCTTTGCTTCGCTTAAAGAAGTCACGAGACTCTTCACCTGCTTTTTTCACGAAATCTGATTCTTCTTCTTTTAAATCTTCATTTATCCAAGAGAGGAAAGTCATAATTTCATCAGCTGGAATATAAATACTCTTCATTCCCTTGCTCAGAAAATAATCATATTTCTCCGCCCCTATCTGGTCGCCTTTTGACTTAAATTTTATATATTTTGAATCGACGTAAATATAGACATCCGTAGGAAGTTCTCTTTCCGGATTAACGTTGGACAATATGATAAGAGAAAAATTGTCATCGTCTGCACTCTTGGGCATCTATACTCCATATTTATAGCAAAATTGTCACATATTCATTATATCAATCTTTCTGATCTTTGTTTCATAAAAAAAGAGGTCGAATAATCGACCCCTCTACTCATTTATATTTCAATTTTAATTACTGTCTAATGGTTCGAGGCGTATATATAAAAGGATTACTATCCCACTCTTTTGGACCGTATCTTCTTTCTATATTCTCTTCTCGATCTTCTCCAATTTCACTGGCATCACTACTACTGCGATTTAGGCTTAAAATTCTAGCAACTTCATCATCAAGTTTTGGTGGCTCCATTTGACTACGAACGGCCCTTGTCACCTCATCAACATCTACATCAAAGTTCTGTAGGGTTTCACCTTCTAAAACTTCTCTTTCACAGGTAAGTGATGTGTAATATCTAAAAGCAATACCATAGTCTAAGCTATTGTGATCAGCCGCTCTATGTACAATTGGCTCTTGCTTAAATCCACCAAAGAAGCCTTTCCTTCTCAGTTCTAAAACTTCTTCCGGCATTTCACTTCTATCTTTTCGACTTCCGTTATCAAACTGACGACTTTCTGTATGTCCGGTACTTCTATCATATCCAAGATACTCACAAACAGCGTCTGCTTTAGTTTCATATTCTTTAGGACTCTTACGACCTGAAAAAATCGTCGATCTACTTACAAGAGGAGCACCGAGAGGATTATTTTCATGATTAAGAATCTCATCTTCATCTAGTTCTTGAACGATTTTCCCAGCTCGCTCGCCTCTTGCAATCTCAAGTTGCTCATCAATCTTAGCTTGAACATCTGCTGCATGGTCATTGGTTTCTCTTAAGTAGTCTTTTGCTTCTTTTATAAGATCAGTCTCACCAAACTGGTCAACACAAGTACTAAATCTTCGCTTGAGTAGATCTCTCTCAGCTGGATCTTCTTCTCTATTTACTTTCCAATAGAGAACCTCACAAGGATGATCAAAAGGTGCAGCCTGAAGGCTCGGGCCCAATAAGCTTATCCCCATAAAAAATAGACTCAATTTTAGAGTATTCATGATTTCTCCTCTCTTAATAAAATAATTCACTTTTATAAGAAGCAAGATATATGCCAAAACTAAAGTAGCTAAACTCTTAATTTTTCGTGACGAGCTGCCTAAAAATTGTACAAACTCGGGGTACGAGGTGATAAAAGATTACACAATTCCTTCTCTTTAACCTCTTTGAAGTGAAAACGGTTGACCAAAGCAGCTACATTTGATGAATAGTAAATATGGATATTCGTTTAATAGCTTTTGGAATGGTTGGCGTACTTTTACTTCTCTTTATAGGAGCAAAGTTCTATGTTCCTCGCGAAAAATCAAAATCAAGATGGGAAGGCCAGTATGCGCTAGCAGCTCAGGCTTACTATAAAGATGCTTCGCTTGAGAACTTCAAGCGCTGTAAAGAAGTACTCTCAGAGATGTTTAAAGGCAATCAAGCCAAAATAGAAGCAAGACTTGAGAGAGATAAAATCAAATATCACTCATGAAGTTACTAACCTACTTTGCTTACCTCTTCGTTAAGCTTATCTCCCTTACTTACCGTTTTGAATATATTGGCGATCAGATTAAGCCTGAGCAAGAAACCTATATCTTTGCTCTTTGGCATCAAAATATCATCAGTGCCCTTACGGCCTACCGTAAGTCTCCCCATGCTATGATCATCTCTCCTTCTAAAGACGGGGAGATTGTCGCTAACGCCTGTATTAAATTTGGTCATTACCCAGTGAGGGGATCCTCTTCTAGAAAGGGAGGCTCAGCACTAAAAGGGATGATTAATAAGCTTCGTAACCAAGTCCCAGGGGCCATCACAGTCGATGGGCCAAAGGGACCAGCTCACCTTCCCAAAAAGGGAATATTTGAACTTTCCTACCTCTCTAGAACTCCAATTATACCCTTAATCATGCTTCCCAAATCATTTTGGAGCATTGAAAGCGCATGGGATAAATTTCGTATCCCCAAGCCATTTACCAAGATATATGTCAAACATGGCACAAAAATACTACCCAATGCCTCTGATAAAGAAAAGTTATTTGAAAATCTTATCATTCAACTTAAAGAAGAACTTGAGGGTGGAGAGCAATATATTCAAGCACTTAGCTCAAAAGTCTAAGCGCAGCATAATAATTTTTCCCTTGGACAGTGAAATTACTCGTCAGTTTTCATTGAAACCTTGTTATTTCTCACTAGAATATCCCTACTAACTGATAAACAGCCCCTCATTAAGGAGAATGAAGATGTCTAAAGAATTAGAAATGCTACTTGTTGGATCAAAAACTAAAGAAGCCCTTAAATCAACTGGTCTTAACGTATCTGGTGAAGCACTTGATAAGTTAAATGAAAGAGTTCACCAATTGGTTAAAGAAGCTCAAGAAAGATGTGTTAATAACGGAAGAAAAACTGTTAAAGCAACAGACTTCTAGTTAGTATTTTTCTAAATACTCAAAGGCCGGACTCCGGCCTTTTTTTTTTGCCTAGAGTTTAAAGTCGAATATGGAACTTAAAGAAAAATTAACCGCAGAAGTTCATGAAACCACTTGGAAACCTCTTGCTGAACATTTCGCTCGAGGGGTTGTATACTACTTAGAGCCAGAGCTAGATTTAGTAGATGTTGGTGAAGCCATGGCCACCGATAACGTGGCAACTCTTAAGAAGTGGCTTGATGATGGTCTTATGTATACGCCAACGCCAGAGCTTGCAACACAGTTCAACGAAGACCAAGACCAATTCTTTCTTATGCTCATTATTGAGCCTTACGTCTTAATTCAGAAAAAAGGCCTATCTTGAAAATAGTATTTATCTTTCTTTATCTCTTCTCTCTTAATACTTTCAGCGAGGAGAAGGCTTGCCAAAAATCAAATATCTGTTTTCAAACCTCAATGAGTAATCAAGATAACTTCTCTGAGCCCATTAAATACGAACAAAGCCAAAAAGAAGCCATTACCCTACTTAGTGATGTGCTCAACTCCGTAGGATTTCATATTCTAAAGGTGGAAGATCATAAAGTTACAGCAGAAAAAGTCTCTACTTTCTTGAGAGTACGGACGTTTTTTATTTTTACCTTTAATGATGCCAACACCATCCACTTTACGGCCTATACTGACTCACCGAAGCTCGACTGGGGCAAGACTTCTGATTACGTTGAAGAAATAAAGTTTCGTTTCTATCAAAACAACATGTAAAAAAAGTCAAAATCAACCAGTTAGCCCACCAACACTGATCTAAATCATATAATTTATACTTATTTATGCTAAATTATAAGGGTATAAGAAGTAGAGTATATTTATCCTATCAGGGTGCAAAGTTATGATCTTAAAGAAAAATGAAACCTCATGCGAACACTGTCCTTCTCTTAGTAAGGGAGTATTTTGTAGCCTTGCTAACAATGAGTTGAAAGAAGTTTCTGATCACAAAGTAACTAACGTTTACAAAAAAGGGCAAACCCTATTTGTTCAAGGAAACCATCCCTTTGGTCTCTATTGCATCAGCACCGGAAATATTAAAGTCACAAAAATCGGTACCGACGGAAAAGAATCAATTGTTAGAATTGCCACTGCTGGTGATGTTCTAGGGCATCGAAGTCTTTTTACCAATCAATACTACAGCGCCACAGCTACAGCACTTGAAGACACTAAGGTTTGTTTCCTAGACAAGAAATTCATCATGAAAGTCATTCAAGAGAAGCCTAGTGTTTCTATGAATGTCATAGAAAAACTCTCAACTGATATGGGTGCTGCTGAAAATAAACTTTCTTCTTTACACCAAAAAAATGTACGCGAAAGGCTTGCAGAACTTCTTCTTCTTTTAAAAGAATCTCACGGTGTCACAGGGGACGACGGAAGAACTCTAATCAACTTAAAGCTTACCCGAGAAGAAATGGCGACTATGATTGGTACGGCCAACGAGACGCTTATTCGCTTTATTTCTGAATTCAAAGAAGCCGGTCTTATTGAACAAGAAGGTAAGAAAATCTTCATTCTCAATGAGAAAGACCTCATTGAATGGGCGAATGTAGCTTACTAATTTCTTCTAATTTCCTGATATAGATTATATTTTTCCTCGCTATTGTTGATTATAGTAAAACTACTATGACGGCAAAAATAACTAAGCAAAATGTAATAGAAATAAGTAAGGAGCTGCTTCAGAGAATCCAACAGATCTCTGAGCACCATCTCTATAGTGTCGACTCGGATCTATATTACGAAGGACAGACCCCTATCGTCGCCTATCTCCTACTCAAAGGGGAGGTTAATCTCGTCAAAAAAAGAAGAAAGAGTATTCTTATTCGACCTGGCAGTCTGTTTGGATTGCGTGAACTCTTACTACATGAACAAAGTATCTATGGGGCTCAGATTAAAGAGAATAGTGAGGTTTGTTTTCTTGATCGATCCCTTATAAAAGAAATCATCGACTTTGAAACTGATGATGATTTGCGAAGTATTTTTGAAAATTTAATCCTCCAAACCACTGGATAGAAGTATTCCAAAAACCTTCTACATAACTTATCATTATCTACTAAAAACCTGATCTACGTCATATTTTGGGTGCGACCAAAGGCGTAAAATTACAATGAGTTATCAAAGGCGCTAAAGGTTATAAAATTGGATCAAGAGCTAGTATCCAACATTAAAGAAGAGGTTGTTTGTAAACATTGCCATGAGCAAGTCATCACACCCTTTTACGACGATCAAGAGAAGGTATTTTGCTGCCAAGGGTGTCGTAGTGTCTATCAAATACTCAACCTTAATGGACTTAATGATTTCTATAAAATTCAAGAGCAAACAGGAGACTTCACTAAGCCTGTTAAAAATGTAGAAAATAAGCAATTCTCTTATCTAGATAATTCAGAATTTATTAAGAAGTATGCTCAAGTAGACAAGGGCACTCTTAAAATGACTTTCTACTTAGAAGGTGTTCATTGTTTGGCCTGCTTATGGTTAATCGAAAAGCTTCCTCAAATGGTTTTTAATGTTAGAAGCTCTCGTCTTGATATGAGTAAGAACTTAGTCGATATAGAACTAAATGAAGGAGAGACTCAATTTTCCGTAGTCGCTCAAACATTAAATAGCCTAGGCTATAAACCCTTTCCTATCTCTAATACCAATGAAGAAAATGAGAGACGAAAAAAAGAAGATCATGCCATTCTATTACGAATAGGAATAGCAGGCGCATCCATGATGAATATCATGCTCTATTCAGGAAGCATATACTTCGGAGCTGATGGTAAATATCTTGAATATTTTGGTCTCATATCTTTTGCTCTTTGCTTACCTGTAGTGGGATATTCAGCAACCCCATTTTACAAATCAGCATGGGCGGCGATCAAAAACAAACACATTAATATTGATGTTCCTTTGGCACTGGCGATTATATCAAGTTTTGTCGTGAGTAGCTTCTTTGCTTTCACAGGAAGTCATCATCACTACTTTGATTCTCTATCGACACTAACTTTTTTAATTCTCTCAAGTCGCTATCTCTTAAGAAAAGCTCAACAAAGTGGATTTGAGAAAAAAGACTTATCTAGCTTCTTCTTACAAGGAACGATCCGCAGAAGAAACTCAGATCAAAGTCTAGAAGAGATTCATTCTGAACAAATTCAGTTAGGTGATCACCTTGTCGTCCTTCCTGGTGAAACAGTACCTGCCGATGGAAAAATCATTGCAGGAGAAACGAGACTTAATCTTGCCACCCTTACGGGAGAAAGTGTTCCGGTATTACAGAAAATAGGCTCACAGGCTTTTATGGGCTCACAAAATGTGGGTAAAGAATTTACTCTTGAGGTCGAAGCTCTTCTTTCTCAAACGAGACTAGGGAAAATTTTAGATGAAGTAGAAAGAGAGTCAAATCAAAGATCAAACTATACTTTAATTACGGATAAGATTAGTAGCTACTTTGTCACAGCAATACTTATTATTACTGCGCTCTCTTTTATAACTAATTTATATCTTCACAACCTAGAGGAAGCTCTTATTAGAAGTCTCTCTCTTATCATTGTGACCTGCCCTTGTGCCCTTGGGCTTGCGACTCCTTTAGTGTTTAGTAGAATACTTAGTCTGTCCGCCAAGATGGGAATTATTGTAAAATCTGAGTATTCTCTAGAGACTATTGCAAAGTCTCAAAACATATTCTTTGATAAAACTGGAACACTGACCAGTGGAAATTTTGAAGTTGAGGATGTTTCACAGCTTCACGCGCCTTCAACCAATTTTAGTATTGAAGACATTATTTTTTCTTTGGAATCAAATAGTTTACATCCACTGGCAAATTCACTTGTGCGCTGGTCTTCATCAAAGAAGGGAAAACTCCAAAGAATACCATGGAGTCTATTTGAAGAAATCACTGGAAAAGGTGTTAGAGGTATATATAACGAAATAGAATATGAAATCTATACCATCCGAGGAAGTGATAACGAAACCGTAGTTATCCTTGCCGAAAACACAAAGGTCATAGGTCGTATTACTCTAAAAGATCGCCCACGACCTGAAGCCAAATCTCTACTCACAAAGTTACGAAACAATGGGCTTAATCTCTACCTGAGTTCAGGTGATAAAAAACCCATTGTAGATTATATTGGCAATTATTTAGGTTTTAACTCAACTCAAAGAAGATCAGAACTTACACCTGAACAAAAGGCACTATGGATTGAATCCACGACTGACTCCATTTTTGTTGGAGATGGCGCCAATGATGCCCTTGCCTTCTCTAAGGCTTCGGCCAGTATAGCCATGCAAGGAGCTGTTGAAGTCAGCCTTAAGTCTTCGGATGCATTCCTTTGTAGAAATGACTTAAGTCTTATTAATCAACTTATCCAGAATGCGAACCAAGGCATCAGACTTGTTAAGCAGAATCTTGCTTTTTCGTTAATCTATAACACCTTAGGCGCCTATCTTGCGCTGATCGGATTCATAGGCCCTCTAGAGGCTGCGATACTCATGCCTATAAGTTCATTCACCGTACTTGCGAACACCATGTATGGCTCAAGATATAATAAAATGCTTAAAAGAGGGGCCCTATAAATGGAAGTCATTAAAATATTAATTCCGATGGCCATTATCATGGGAATAGTCTTTGTAGGATTTTTTATTTGGTCAACAAAGTCTGGACAGTTTGATGACTTAGATACCCCCAGTAAGCGCATGCTACTCGATGATGAAATAGACAATAGTAATAAAAATAATTCAGAAAATTTAACTCATGAAAGGAAGGAAGTATGAGTATTGGAGCAGTTAAAGGAGATTCTCAACTTGAGACATTCTCCCATGATGATGAACTCACAAAGATGTTCACCATCGCCACAGTCGTTTGGGGAGCCGTCGCTCTCTTTTTAGGAGTATGGATAGCGTTTGAGCTTGCCAGCTATAAGATGAATTTGGATCTCCCTTGGTTTACCTTTGGTAGACTTAGACCACTTCATACCAATGCTGCAATCTTTGCCTTTATTGGTAACGCTATTTTTGCAGGAGTTTACTACTCGACGCCAAGGCTTTTAAAAACAAGAATGGCCAGTGACCTTTTAGGTAGGATTCATTTTTGGGGATGGCAGCTTATAATCGTCGGAGCAGCTATAACTCTCCCACTAGGTATTTCTTCGGCAAAAGAATATGCTGAATTGGAATGGCCACTAGATATCGCTGTTGCCGTGATTTGGATTACTTTTGCGGTAAACTTCTTTCTTACGTTAAAGAATAGAAGAGAGAAGCATATCTATGTAGCGATATGGTTCTACATTGCAACGATTCTAACCGTTGCTCTTCTCTATGTTGTAAATAACCTTGAAATACCAGTATCGATGACGAAGAGTTATTCTATCTTTGCCGGAGTACAAGACGCTCTTGTGCAATGGTGGTATGGACATAATGCGGTTGCATTCTTTCTTACAACACCTTTTCTAGGGCTTATGTATTACTTCATTCCAAAGGCCATTAATAGACCAGTCTATTCTTATAGATTATCTATTATTCACTTTTGGTCTCTCATTTTTGTATACATCTGGGCCGGTCCTCACCATCTTCTTTATACTGCACTACCTGAATGGGTTCAGACACTAGGAATGGCTTTTTCTGTTGCTCTATGGGCTCCTTCTTGGGGCGGTATGATTAACGGACTCCTCACTTTAAGAGGGGCATGGGATAGAGTAAGAAAAGAACCTATTCTTAAATTCTTTGCAACTGGTGTTACCTTCTACGGTATGTCGACATTTGAAGGCCCACTATTGGCCATTAAATCAGTTAACTCAATCGCTCACTATACTGACTGGGTTGTTGGACACGTTCACGCAGGAACCATTGGTTGGAACTACATGATGACAGCTGGGATGCTCTACTTCATCGTTCCTAAACTGTGGAAGACAGAGCTTTGGTCTCAAAAACTTGCCAATATTCAGTTTTGGAGTGCAACGATAGGGCTTCTTCTCTATGTAATGTCTATGTGGACTGCCGGTATTACTCAAGGTCTCATGTGGAGAGCAGTTGATGAAACGGGAAAACTTGTTTATCCCAATTTTGTAGAAACAGTAATTAAAATTGTACCTATGTATTGGGTTAGGGCCTTTGGTGGTGTATTTGTTCTCGTAGGCTTTATTCTACTTATTTATAACGTATACAAGACAATCAAACATGCACCTAAAGATGCTCAAGAAGAAGATGTTTTTAAAGCTCTTCCCCTTAGTGCTCAAAAAGAAGAAGATCACGCAACTCCTCATAGAAAGCTTGAAGGTTTAACTCTTCTCTTTAGTGTTCTATCTTTTGTCGCAATTCTTGTAGGTACGGCCATTGAATTAATTCCTGCAATATTATCTAATGATTTCATTGCCAAAGATTCTCGTGTTAAACCTTATAGACCTCTTGAAATTGCCGGACGAGATATTTACGTTCGTGAAGGTTGTTATGTTTGTCACTCACAAATGGTAAGACCTATGGTGGCGGAAAAGCTTCGCTATGGAAGACCTTCATCAGCTTCTGAGTTTATTTACGATCGCCCTTTCCAGTGGGGCTCAAGAAGAATTGGTCCTGACATTCATCGTGTAGGCGGAAAATATAATCACATGTGGCACTATAGACATATGAAAGATCCACGGGATGTTACTCCTGGCTCAATTATGCCTAATTATCCATGGCTATATGATGGAAAAATTAAATACAAGCTACTTCCAAAGAAAATGAAAGTACTGGCAAGCCTCGGTGCTCCTTACTCTCAAGAAGAAATGGATAACTCAATCTTAGATGCAAAAGAGCAGGCGAAGAAAATAATGGCCGATCTTGAAAAAGACGGTGTACCTGCAGACATGCTAGATAAAGAGATTATTGCTCTCATTGCTTATCTTCAACGTTTAGGAACAGACCTTGGTTCTACTCCCGATGAGCAGCTAGGAGGCGAGTAATGAAGTCAGATGTACTCACTAAAATGGCTTGGCCAGAAATGGCCATTGCCGCTTTTTTTATTTTCTTATTCGTTTTCTGTGGAGTCATTTATTGGACTTTTAGAAAAGGTACAACCAAAGTTTATAATGATGCAGGTAACCTCCCCTTTGAAGAGGGGAAGCCTGCAAATAGGAGTTAATAATGAGTGATAAAAAAACTGATGCTGATAATGTCATTCTTAACGAAGAAGAACATGACCTACTACTAGATCATAATTACGATGGCATTGAGGAATTCAACTACCCTCTTCCAGGATGGTGGTCGGCGACCTTCATTGCTGGATTCATTTTTTGTTTTATATATATCTACTTCTATAATGTTGCAGATGCTCCCAGCTTAAATCAAGAATACCGAGAAGAAATGGCCAAGGTTAATGCAGTTCTTGAAGAACAAAGAAAACTTACAGGTAACTTTGATCTTGAAGAATATAACGCTTGGGTTGCGGCCAATGATGCTCCAACAATGGCCAATGAGGTTTTTCAGGATAACTGTGCTTCTTGTCACCTAGAAGATGGATCTGGAGATATCGGCCCTAACTTAACGGATGACTATTGGCTAAATGTAAAAGAAGCAAGTCATGGTGCCATCTATGGCTTCATTCGTGTCGGTAATGAAGATAATGGTATGCCTGCTTGGCAAGATCTTCTCTCTAAAGAAGAGCTTTTTGCAGCCATTACATTTGTGATGAACTTAAAAGGGACTCACAAGCCTGGAAAAGAGCCGCAAGGTGAAAAGATTAATGATTAAATTTGATTTAAAGCAAATCTCTTCTAGAAGATTACTAGTATAATCTTCTAGTAAGAGGAGATAGAAATGGCAAAGAATAAGTTTGAGCTACATGAAGAAAGATTAGGCACGACAGATGAGCAAGGTCATCGTGTCTATATCCATCCTGAAGATGTTAAAGGATTTTGGAGAAGTCAAAGAACCAAGTTCTATTGGTTTCTTATTCTTCTTTATGTAGTTTTGCCTTGGTTTCATTGGGGAGGAAAACAAATCATTCTTCTCAATATTCCTGGAAGAGAATTCATCTTCTTTGGTACATCTTTCTATGCTCATGATGCCCCCCTCATTCTTTTACTTCTCCTAGGCTTTCTCTTCACCATGGGTCTTGTAACCAGTATCTGGGGTCGTGTTTGGTGTGGATGGGCCTGTCCTCAGACCGTATTTATCGATACGATATATAGAAATATTGAGCGCTTAATTGAAGGAAAGGCCCGTCAAAGGCAAAAACTTCAAGAGTCGCCCTGGAATGCTCAAAAAGTATTTAAGAAATCTTTAAAATGGATTGCTTTTACTTTTGTGAGTATTGTTATTACTCACTCACTGCTGGGCTACTTTGTTGGCACGAGAAATCTTTTTCAAATCACGCTAACGGGCCCATCAGCACACCCTACCCTCTTTACGATCTCAATGTTTATCTCGACAGTCTTTCTACTCGACTTTGGTTGGTTTAGAGAACAATTCTGTATTATTGCTTGTCCTTACGGAAGAATACAATCCGTTATGATGGATGAGAATTCCCTCGTTGTTGCCTATGATGCAAAACGTGGGGAACCCAGACGAGGCAGTGTGGATAAAGATACAGGCCTTCCTGAAGGAGATTGCATTAACTGCTATCACTGCGTGAAAGCATGTCCTACGGGAATTGATATTCGCCGTGGAACTCAACTTGAATGCATTGCTTGCACCAATTGTATTGATGCCTGTGATGAAATTATGGATAAAATAAAAAAACCAAAGGGACTTATACGCTACGATACCGAAAATGCTCTCGAAGGTAAGCCTACGAAGAGATTTGGTATTCGCTCTGCCGTATACCTACCGGCCATTACTGCTGTCGTATCGATTCTTGTATACAGTCTCTTAAACGCTGGTCATCTAAAAGTTACTTTCATAAGAGGAACCGGAAAACCCTATCGTGAAAGAACCCTTACAGATGGAATAAGGCAAGTTACTAATCTTTATAAAGTAAGAATGGACTATAAAGATAAAGAGAACCTAAAATTAGACTTCCGACTTAAAAATACAGAAAACAGAGATAAGGTAGAACTCATTACAGCCGTTCGTCCTTTTGAACTTACTCCAGGTAAATCAAAAAGTGCTCTCATTCACTTTAGATTTAATTCTGACTTCCTAGAACAAGGAAGCCGTAAAATAGATTTAGAATTCTATGATCAAAAAGGTAAAGTCCATGTGACTAAGGAGGTCAACCTTGTTGGACCTCTTTAGCGAGTTTAACCAAGCTGGCCTTACGGGCATTCCCCTCGTGGCCTTTATCGCAGGTCTTGGAGGGAGCCTTCACTGCATTGGTATGTGTGGGGCCTTCGCAACAAGCTGCTCTTCTCGCACGAATGGTCTCGCCCTATATAATGCTGGACGCCTAAGTAGTTACACCATCATGGGAATATTATCAGGGCTTCTTGGCGCAAGCTTTACCTATATATTTAAAGACCCATGGATAAGTGCGATCCCCGCAATTATCTTGGGCTTCTTCTTTTTACTGTGGGGATATAATTCACTCTACGGTAAATCGACCAGCATAATTTTACCCACTAAAATCAATCAACTCATACAAAAGAGATTAGGAAAAGTTTATATAATGCAAAATAGTAAATACAGATCATTCCTATTAGGATCGCTCTCTGTACTGTTGCCTTGTGGACTTCTCTACAGTGTCATCCTTGCTCTAGCCGCCTTTCAAAACCCCTATACAGGAGCCCTTGGAATGCTTAGCTTTGGTCTGGGAACTCTACCGGCTATGGCGCTTGCTCCAAGTGCCATTACCAAAATACTTCGCCCTATAAAGGCACAATGGCCAAAGCTTTCTAGCTTTAGTCTAATATCAGTCGGATTAATTACGATTGTTTACAGGATGATGATTGCTTATGAACAAGCTAACTGCCACTAATCAAGAAATGAAAAATGAAGCAAAAAAGGGAAAAGAAAAAATAACTCTTGAGGGCTGGCTCTTCTACCTTCTTCTTTTTATGGCCATAATCGGGCTTCCTGCAGCAAGTACCATTTGGATACTTAGTGCAGTAAACTCCAATTATGTTCCTTAGTTATTTTCGACTAGACTTTAAGTATTTGGCTAAGTTGTTATATACCTTCATTTCTTCTTCAGGAATATTCGTTCCACTTGTACCTGTAAATCCATACTCTAAATTCTCACGATATTGAGCAAGACACTTAGGTGCAAATTCAGACTGAGGATAATCCTTAATACAATTCTTTAGATAAACCTCAGATAAAGAATAGAAGTAGCTGTGCTCAAGATGATGATCAATACGAGAGAGCCAATAAAGTATCTGAGGCGCAGTTTGTGCCTTAGGGTTGATATTTATATAACGATAAAGGGCTCCAGCAGAAATGAGTAATGTAACATCTGTCGTGCCTAACTCGACTTCTTCAGGTAATACCTCTAAGTGTTTCTTAATAAAAGCTCGCACTTCACTATCATTACTTAACTTTCCACGAAAACTATCTTTTTTCCACTGAGAAAGTTCTTTCATCCAACCCAACACATCTTCTTTGAGAAAGTCTGGTAAATCTTTCTTGTCCGTATAGCGAGAAATCAAGCTATATGCTTTCTCTGGACGATAGAATACTTTTGTAAAAACAGTTACCATTCTTCGCAACGACTTCTCTATTGTAAAATCAATATAAGTTGATTGTTTTGACTTATGTATTTTTTGTAATTCCTCATTCTTCTCTATTCGAGCATCGATTTCTTTTTCATAGTAACGAATGGCCGATGTGTAATCTCTAACTAAGAATAAATAATCTCCATATTCGTAGTCATTGTTGAAGTCTCTTCGATTTACTTGATTAAAATTCTTGAATGAGCTTGATTGCTTGCCATAAGGAAGCTGAGTATGACAGGACATGCACATCTGCGCAGTCGCTTTAAGTCGCGTACGAGCAAATGATTTATTATCGGCCGTGAAATTGTCGTATGTTTGCTGAAGATGTTCTTGCAGTGATTGGTAACTAGGCCTGAAGCCAGGAGTTGATATCTTTTTTAAATGTCCCGCATTTTGAAAAGCGGATAATAAATTAGCGAGATTACCTTTTATATATTCTTCTGCCTTGGGATCATTAAATCTCATTTCATTGGAAGCATATGGTAGTAGATTTACAAAAGAGCCGAATATTTCATTCATTGCTTCTTTTGTAGTATTGAATTTCTTCGCTTGAACGTTATTAAATGTAAGCAATAGAAGAAGAACTAAACCGATCCTTGGCATGACAACTCTCTTGTTAAATGGAAATTGCCTTAATTATAACTGTTGGATGTTTAGCACGCCATTACTATTCTTTTATAACGTTAAAAAGATTAAAATAATGACGTGATTGAACAATAGTTTAGTTGGCGTTTTCAGCACACTCAAGACAAACAGGTGTAAAAGGAAGGGCCTTAAGCCTAGCGAGGCTTATCTCTTCAGAGCAGCTCGCACATTGTCCATAGCTACCCGCTTCAATTCGAGAGAGAGCTCCGTTTACCATTTCAAGGTCCTTATGCTCCATAACATCAAGAGCATCGACAACTTCAGTGTTCTCTAATTCAATAGATTGCTCACTAGAGTCTGCCGATAAGGGTTCCTCTCTTCTTTTTGAAGATTGTATTTTTTCTATTCTCTCCTGAAGAGTAATTCTCTTTTGAATAAGAATATCCTTCATTTCTTTTACTACTTGATTTGATTGCACGGAATTCTCCTTATGTGACGATCTCAGATCATCCTTGTCTTAATGACCGGGATGATGGTCTAGACGACCAACCTGACCTTCTAATTTAGAAATTACTTGATCTAATGTTTTGTACATATTTTCTGATTGCGACTTAACAAAGAACTCGTGTCCTTTATCCATAACATGTAAATTCGCAATATGATCATTATGCTCTACCCACCCTGTCCACTTTACGACAGCGTTTCCTGATAAGTGACGTTGTCCAAACTTTTCGATTTTTTGACGAATCTTTGAATCGATACTTTCTGTATGTTCCATATGGCGAAGAGTAATCTCTAAATTCATAAATAACCTCCAGGTTGTTACTGTTGAGACATATTCAATTAATATCTATTATACAGCATATAGAGGGCAATAGGCGATGATCTACCCTGAAAGTTAACAGAGAAATTACTAACTTTTGTCACTATTTGGTAACAGATTGTTAGACAAAATTAGCGATAAGATTTCCATTTTTTTAAGATATTGAAATCACATTTTTGTTAATTTTCTTCTGGATTGAACCAACATCGAGGACGAGCTCCAAGCTCAGCTTCTTGATCATTTTTATATTCATAGCACGAGCCGATATGGGGATCTAAAGTATCAAAAGGAAGTGCTGGTGACACACTACAAAGTGCGCCCGATCGTATTGTATCTAATCGACATTGCGGATGCGGATGTCCAGTATCAGTTTCCCAAACCACATTTCGATCTCTTAATGTAAGGCTGGGTTCATTGAAATAATCTCTCAGAGTCGCAAATACTTTTGCTACGGAATAACCTGATAATAAAATTCGAGTACAAGTTAAATCATTGCCACATTCTAATTCAGTAGTTGCCAGTTCTTTCGTTTGGGCAAGCGTATCAACCTTAGGGCTTAACATTGAATTATTAAATATAAGTGGTAAACATTTTGTAGCGGCGTAATAGTCAGACTGCCCTTCCGCGCTAGACCAACTTAATTTATCAGAGTAGCCTCGCTTTTTCTTTGGGGCTCCACCAAGATGATGTCCAAGTTCGTGACAAAGAATCGCATACAGTCCATCAACGGTTAAATCAGGATGACGAACCATCCCCCCATAAATCGAAATAACAGGATTATCGTTATTATCTAGAGTCGCGGATGCATTAACTTTTGGATTTTCCCAATCAAGTGAAACAATGATCTCTTTACCCAACTGTCTTCTTACTTCATTTTTCAAAATACTCTTAAAATTGATAATAATTTGATTGGCCTGAAATTCATTAATTGATTCAAGAGATGATAAGCTCTTACGCTTTGAAATAGGATAGCTCAGATCATTATCTGGAAAGCAATCAGCACGAGAGACTGATACGCTCATTAAGGCCAAGTTAAACATTAATATTTTCAATCTTTTTAGATTATTCATTGAACATCTCCACACTATATTATTACTCCTTCTTATTACTTTATAAACATGACCTTCATCATGTTATTTAGTGAGGATTGTCTCAACAAAAGCTATTTCCACTCACAAACAACTCGCCTCAAGGGATCTATATTCTTTATGAAAGTTAATTAAACAAGATCGAAAAGTAATTCGATTCATACTCACCATGGGGGGAATGTCATGAAATTAAGAAATATCGTTAAGGTAATGGCCGCGTTTTTAGCAATGGGAATGATCCAAGCAGCTGTGCCATTAGAAGTTATGGTTCCTATTAATCACGTTTATTCACCATCAGGTTTTGACTCTAATGATAATTCCCAAATTATTATTTCAGGTTATCTTCCTAACCTATGTCACAAGTCCCCTCGCTCTATAGTTAAGATGGAAAACAACAAGATTGATATTAAGGTAATGTCTCTCAGATATGATTCATCAAATCCTTATTGTCCTGAAATGATTGTTCCTTTTGTAGAGGCGGTTGATTTAGGAGTTATGGATAAAGGTAACTATGACGTTGTAGTCAACGGAAAATCAGTTTATGAACAACGTGCTGTACTCGATATTCAAGAAGCTTCTTCAGATGCTGTAGATGAGTTTGTTTACGCTGACGTTGAATATATTGATAAGAGTCTAGGTAATAGAATGATTGTTTTAAAAGGTTATAACCCAAGTGACTGTTTCGTTCTTGATGAAATTGAAATACTCGATAACAAAAAAGATGTTTACAGTATTAAGCCTAAAATGAAACAAATTTCAGACTTCTGTGCTCTTAAAATGATGCCCTTTGAATATGAAATGGAAGTTCCTGAAAAGCTTCATGCGCCCCAAGTTCTTCTTCATGTAAGAAGTATCAAAGGTCGCTCAGTTAACTCGCTCTTTAACAATATGAGATAATTGCTTTAAAGCGATAAGCCTTCACAGGAATGATTAAGAAAGGGAGCTACTAGGCTCCCTTTTTTTATGTTATTTAAGTTTTTTTAGTTCTTTGAGATAGAGATCTTTTTCTTCAAGATACACTCGATAGTGATTTCCATACTCTTCAATTTCTTTATCAGAAAGCGTACGAGTCGCACGTGCAGGAGTTCCCATAATAAAAGAGCGAGGTGGATAAACCTTGCCAGGAGGAATTAAGCTACCTGCCGCCACTAACGAGTTCGCACCAATCTCGGCACCATCTAAAATGATAGCCCCCATTCCAATTAAACAGTGATCACCAATCGTGCAACCATGGGCCGTGACTTTATGGCCAAGAGTTACGTTCTTACCAATCGTAAGGGCAAAGTCTTTAGATACATGAAGCATGGATTGATCTTGTATATTGGTATGAGCTCCAATAGTAATAGAATTCACATCACCACGTGCCACCACGCCAAACCAAACGTTAGCATGATCACCTAGAGTGACTTGTCCGATAATATCGGCGCTCTCAGCAATGAAAGTGGACTCACCTAAACGAGGCTTCCACTCTCCGAGCTGATAAATTGACATGGATTATTTCCCCATATGAGGAAGTTTTGAAATATAAGCGGCAAGATCTTTTACGTCTTGATCAGATAAATTTTTGATAAAAGGATTCATCGCCTTATTAACACGAATACCAGACATCATGTTCTTAACTTGAAGTTCGATATACCAATCATACTGTCCACCAATGGCCGGTGCTTTTTGAGATTTCTTACCATCACCACGCTTACCGTGACAGGCCATACACTTCTTATAAAGAGAGGCTCCACTAACAAGTTCAGGAGTTGAAAGTTCAACAAGTGGCTTTACCACTTTTACGACTTCCACTTTTTCAACTGGCTTAGGGTGAAGAAGTTCATCAATTTCTTTTTGTTTTTGAAGATTAGTTGCCGCCTTCTTATCAAAGTCAAACTTAGCACTTGATACAGGACGATCTTGAAAATCTGTAATGTTCATCACAATAACAAGACCGATAACAAAAGCAATGAAGTAAATAAGTCTAGTCATAATACGAGCACTCCTGACAGCCCAATAATATCTGCAGCTTCCCTAAAATTCCTTCCAGTTAGGCCACTTAAAAACAATAATTTGCGATTATCAACTGAGGCCTATTGTAAGCTATTGTGTAACCTCTGGCAATCGTTAAGCTACTGGGCCGGTCATTCCATAGGCCTATTTCAATCCCTTTTCAAAATCATCAAGGGCCGAATTATAGTCGGGAAACTCTCGAACTAAATTCAAATGAGCATCGCTCAAAAAACCTTGTTGATTAATATACTTAAAATGCTGCATCAAGGCATCGAAAAAACCATTGTAATTAATCACGTAACACGGCTTAGCATGATACTGAAGCTGCGCCCAGGTGACGATTTCACAAAGCTCATCTAGAGTTCCCATCCCGCCTGGAAGCGCAAAGAAAGCACTAGAGAGATCATACATTCTCGCCTTGCGATCATGCATAGTGTCTACAATTTCTAATTGAGTTAAGTTTTGATGACCAACTTCTAGATCTCGAATGGATTCAGGAATGACACCAAAAACTTTTCCACCTGCGTCTAAACAACCATCTGCGACAGCACCCATGACTCCAATAGAGGCTCCACCATAAACAAGTCCCATCTCTCTATCGGCCAATTCTTTACCTAGGTTTTTGGCCATTTTGGTATAATCTTCACTGGCGCCTGAGGCCGAACCACAAAAGACACATATATTTTCCATAAGAACTCCTTAAACTTTTTTGCCGTAATAGAAATATTCCTGATTACCTGTCTTTCCCTTAAGGGCGCATAGGCAAACTTTCTGAACTTCTAAATTATTTTCTAGGCACTCATTCTTCACTCTTTCTAGAGCTTCGTCGATGGCCTCGGTATCTTTTACTATGCCATTTTTTCCTAGTGAACTTTTTCCTACTTCAAACTGCGGCTTCACAAGAATAACAAACTCTCCATCCACTCTAAGAACTTTACTCATAGGCTCTAGAACATAACTCAGAGAGATAAAACTCAGGTCAACAACGAGAATGTCACAAAGAGGAGTAAAGGTTTCAGGGTCTAAGCCGTCTCTAATATTTGTTCCTTCTAAATTAATCACTCTTTCATCATTAGCGACTTTTGGTGCTAATTGATCATGGCCAACATCAACGGCGTATATTTTTTGGGCACCTTTAAGAAGGGCAAACTCGCTAAAGCCTCCTGTAGAAGCTCCCATATCGCCGACAATCTTTCCTTCAAAGTCCAATGCAAAGTCGCGATAGGCCCCCTCCATCTTTTGCGCGCCACGACCGACATAGAGATGCTCTTTTAAAACTTCAATTTTTTGATCACTTGAGCACTTATAAGAAGGCTTGGTTATAACCTCGCCGTCCACTTGAACTTCTCCATTTTTAATTATTTGGGTGGCCTGTGAACGTGTGGCCACAAGCTCAAGCTTAACTAAGAATTGATCTAGTCTTTCTCTCATGGGTAATTATTCGATATGAGGTTTAATTTTGATTTCAACGAGCTGAGAATTTTGAGAATGAGTGACAACGGCCGTTTCTCCAAGAGTGACAATAAGAGGCTCCTTAAAGAAGTCTTTCACAATAGAGCCGTCTGTTCCTATAACACGTCCTCTGATCACAATTTTTGAACTTGGGCCAATTACTTTTATAGGAGTGATCGCAACTTCTGTCTCTGAATCCTTTAGGTCCGCCATTTTCTTTTTATCAGGGGTCGCTTTTTTAATTTCTTTCTTATCTATATCTAGATCTATATCTAGATCTATTTTTGGATCTGCTTCTTTTGCAATAGGCATCGTTGCAGATTCAACTTTATCATCAAAAGAAGCTCGAAGCAGAACGCTAAGTCCCGACTTCATTCCTATTCTTATATCTTCTGTCGGCTTCACTTCCTCTCGAGAGTGAAGCTCACTTCCTAAAGTTAGTCCGATATCGATACCTTTTTTATTAATGACCGATACATCAAGAAAGAGCCTTGCCTGACACAATGGTCCATAGGCAAGAATACAAATTAGAAAACAAAAGCGAGCGATATTTTTCATATCCCTATCATATACCAAGTTTTTAGATTTTGCCTATTTGCCATTTTCTCCAGTATTCTTAGGCTTATGAAGTTATGCATAAAGCTTGGCCCTTGGGGCGTAAATTTATTCTTATGGATCATTTGCCTCATGCCCATGAGCCTCCATCTTCCCGCCCCCATTTCACGGGCCGATTTGTTCTACCATGGACTCAGCTATGCATTGGTCACCACGGCATTTCTCATTGGGTACTCCGATAAAAAACTCATGATCTGCCTTGGACTTATTTTACAAGGTGTTGCTATTGAATTTATTCAGCCCATGACGGGAAGAATGTTTGAATTCTACGATATGATCGCCAATTCTGCGGGAGTTATCTTTGCGATGCTTTTATGGCCTCTATTTATAGAAAGACTAAAGAGTGCCTTGTTCAAGAAGTACAACCTGACCAGCTAAGAACACTTCAGAATAATCAGCATTAAAAGAGATGGTTAAATCTCCGCCGGCCACTTTGACCTGGATAGGCGAAGGCCAATCTTTCTTCATCGCAAGACTAAGCGCCACGGCCGTAGCCCCCGTTCCACAACTAAGAGTTTCCCCTTCAACCCCTCTTTCATAGGTACGTATTTCAATACTTCCAGGAGAGAGAATACGATAGAAGTTCGCGTTCGTGCCTTTTTCAAAGCGCTCGTCATAGCGCACTCGCGCGCCTAGTTTTTCAAGCTCAATATCTTCAATGGATTCAAGTTCAAACACACAATGCGGAACACCTGTATTGAGATAATAGGAAGACTTCGCTTGCTCCACTAGATCTTGGACCTCAATGGCGCCAACTTCAGAAAGCTCAGTCATCTGTAAAGGATACAAATCTTCAGGTTTTCCGTGATAGAGCGAACACATCGTGGTGAAGTGATAGCGGCCATCGTCATCTGTGGCGATTTTCAATATATGGTGGGCAAAGTGCATAATGGAGCGCGCCCCATTGCCACACATTTCCACTTCTCCTCCATCAGAGTTCAGGTAGCGCATATGAAAATGGGCCTCTGGTGCGGAGCTTTTTTCCAGAAAAATGAGACCATCAACACCAGCGCCCGTCGCCCATTTTTCACAGGTTTCTTTATTTAGACTATCAAGCGTCTGCTCGCGATTATCAAAAAATAAGAAGCTATTTCCCGTTGCCGAATAGCGCCAAAATGGAATTCCCACACTTTCTCCTAAAAAAATGAACAATAATTTTATACCACAACCGTTCTCGACTTTACCAAGTCCCTCTTTTTGGGTTATTTTATACTACCCAACCAAGGGCACCATTAAATTTATGGGTCATTAGCTCAGTTGGTTAGAGCCCCCGGCTCATAACCGGGTGGTCGCAAGTTCAAGTCTTGCATGACCCACCAGCCTACGCTGAAGCTTCGGCTCGGCAGGCCAGCCTAGAAAAACCCGTTACTATCTTTTGATGTGACGGGTTTTTTAGTTTAAACAGCGTGGCTGATCGCGCCGTAGCTCAAAGAGCGAAGGCGGACACAATATTTGAAGCACTATAAAATCCTCATCAACAAATCCAAACATTTAAATTAAACCTACAGAATTACAATTTGCATCTCCAACCCTTATGTACGTCTACATCCTAAATTCAAAGTCTCAAGAAAATTCATATTATGTTGGTCTAACTACAAACTTAAATCGAAGGCTAGAAGAACATAATAACGGACTTAGTTCCTATACAGTTAAAGGGAGGCCATGGTTAATCAAAAATGCTTTTTGGTTTAAGAGTAAAAACAAAGCAATCAAATTCGAAAAATACCTCAAGTCCGGCTCAGGACGAGCCTTCTCAAAAAAACATTTTTGATATTTTAACCCTGAAATATCCTCAAACTTCTACATACAATCTTCCCTTATCAAGTTCATAACGAAACTCCATTTTCTTATTCAGGAGAACTTATGAACGATTTTAGAATTGATAAACCATTTGAAACTAAACCTCCCAGACTTAAAGACCTCATCAATGAACATGTAATGGGAGATGTATGGATTCGAGATACGCCTTTTGGGCCCGTGACAGATTCGCTTAAGATTGCGAAACATTTTGATATGCAACACAAGCATATTCTAAGGGCCATAGATAAATGCCTAGAAGAGCTTTCTACAGAGTCCAAATTTGGGCTATGTAAAAACCTTATAGAAAACAAATACTTATCAGGACCAAAAGGTAGACAACGTGAGTATAGAAAAGTCGATATTTCTGAATTTGGACTGACCCTTCTTCTTCTCTATATTAACACTCCTAGGGCGAGAAGAATCTCAGCCGAAATCCTTTATCGATTTTTCATTCTCAAAACTTACCTTGATGGCCTTAGCGAAAATCAGATCGGAGCTCTTAAGGGTTACTATCGTAAGCAGATGAAGGAAAAAAGTTAGTGTGAGTGTAACGATGGACCACCAGCCTACGCTGAAGCTTCGGCTCGGCAGGTCAGCCTAGAAAAACCGGTTACTATCTTTTGATGTGACGGGTTTTCTATTCAAAGAGGTAGAGATCTCACAACACTCGTCAGTAAATTGCTCTGAGTAATGGTCTCGACATATTCCATAAACTCTTTCCTAAAGTCTAATTTCTTAAGAGTAAGATTTATCCCATACGCAAGGCGCTCTTCCTCTTCATTTGAGAACTTATAATCATTCACTTCAGAGAGCTTATCGACTAAGTTCATTAATAGTGATTTTAATTTCTTATGTGAAGAATTTTCGTGATAGCCCAAAAAAGCAATTAAATCACCGAGATGTGCCCAACAATGAATCCAGCCTAATTCTAAAGTTTGGCCTCGAAAATCATTCTCTATTTTTATATATCTATTGATTTCATCAATTAGTAAATTTGTGTCAACCAAACTATCTTTATCATTTTCTAAAATTAAACACATCGTAAGCAGAGAAAAGCTTCGACCAACACTTTCATCGTTTTGCCCTTCATTAATTTTCCAGAATAAATAATCCTTACTACAAAGAATACTCAAACAGGCTACCTGTTCCTCAGAATCTAACTTATAAGAATGTAGATACTTTTTAATAGAAGAAAAAGAGCCTTCCCTCAAATTTGAAGAAGGGCTCTTTAAATTAGGAAATAAGTTAATTAATTCAATCGACATCTATTTTCCAAGTAACGTCTGGATAATAATATCCCCAGAAATAAAACCATTCAATCTTACCGTATGCTTTATAGAAGGGAGTCCAAGAAAAGGATCTCTTTGTTCAAGATTATTTTTTTCCATTCCTTGAGCATAATTAGCTAGATTATAAACAACTCCATTATAGTTAAAGTGTAAAATTTCGACAAGTTCCTCTAGCCCGTCTACTGCACTTTTATGTATCCGTTTACTTTCTGAGACCATATGAGTCACATCACGTAAACAGTGCTTTAAAGCTTTACCTTAAGGATATAAAGGAAAAGGTTATTGTGAATCAATCCAGGCAACATAAGTTTTATTCGAGCAATCATCATTAATCAGAACTTCGTCTGAAATAATTTTAAATCCGTTGTTTTTGATTTCTTCTCTTTGCTTTTCAAGTGAATATACTCTTCGATGGGGAAAGTAATTTTTATTATTAATGGTTGTCCACTCAACGTTGAATTTGCCAGGGCCTTCACTCCAAAGAATACCATTTTCATCAAAGTGAAAATAATCTATTTCTTCAAATGGATTGACTCCTTCATCTGTAATCATTGTATAAATAAAGGCTTTTCCATCTTTATTAAGATGGGTCTTGATTTGATTAAAGAACTTTGATCTATCTTCTTCCCATACTAAGCAATGCAATAGGCAGCTATCTACAATAAGATCGAACTTAGTATTCAGATTGAAGTTGCATGCATCCCCACATATAAAGTTAATATTTAAATCAAGCTTATCAGCAAGCTTTTTTCCTTCAGCAATGGCCGTCTGAGATATATCAATCCCTGTACAGTTAATGCCTAAAGAAGATAGGTAGAAACTTTGGCTACCAGACCCACAGCCTAAGTCCAATGCGCACTCAAAAGAAGAACCTTCTAAATATTTTGAAAGAGTTGAGTTTCTTTCCCTTAGCATGAGCTCTTCTTCTGGTTCCTTATCCCAAGATATGTGCCCTTTTTTAACAAGGCCTTGCCAAAATTCTTCATGTAATTCGTAATACTTTTTCATAGTTCTATCTTTATATATTTTTTTTAAAAAGTAAGTGATACTTTTAACACGGCGATGCTCAAAGATTAGTATCTAGTAGCTTTATACGATACAGGTGGCGATACCATATACAAAGAGCGAAATGCTTCTCTAGAGGTGTGTGACTCTAGAACGTTATCCATTCTAAGAATCGTAATACCTGTATAACCTCCATAGATTATTGTATCTTGGATATTAAACTTCGACTATCTATGTGCTTAATAAAGACAGGCATGCAATCACAACACTATCTGCCTAAGATATTTACTATTATTTTTTTCACATAGGTGTGAGTCAGATATCCCACTATTGGATTATTTTTGAATAATACATAATCACCTGTTTTCTTATCAACAACAACAGGTATCTGAAAGATTGCATTACTATTATAATGAGTTTTAAGCTCTCTACAATATTCTTTTGCGTCACAACTTATATCTTTGGAATAGAGAATAGAAATGGTAACGAACATTGGTTTGAAGATTCTTAGTATTCTACTTTCATTCCCTATATTGAATATGTAATTTTCATTAATATGCTTGTCAACAGCTTCAATATCAACCAGAGAATCATCTAAATCTGTGGCGATTAGAGACAGATTAAACCAACCTTTTGGAAAAAAATTAATTCCTATTTTTCGAGTTGCTACAATTGCGGGAAGGCGACATTCAGAAGCAGAGGATTCCTCAACAAAGAACGAGTTAGAATTAAGTTTTTCTTTAAGATTAAGCGCTATTCTTTGATCAAACACGTCCAGTCTCCAATTGATTATGTTGAAATTGTTACGAAGACTTATCGGAATATGAAAAAACTGCTTTAAAGCTTACCATTTTAGCACTTTAAACTACTGTAATCATATGTAGACTTTCAGAATAAGCTAAGACCAGAGGATACTGGCCTTAGCGAGGGGTAATATTAATCTACTTCGCTATATACTCTTGCTCTGTCGACAGTTTCAGGTCTGTCTTCAGCAGCATCTGTAAATTCAGCAGAAAGATACATTTTATCTTCTGAGTCATCTACTTCTACTTTTCCATATTCAGTTTTTGGTAATTCGCTGATAAAGCAATCTTGGCTTGTTTCGGAAGATTCAATAACGACCTCTTCATTCACTTTCCAGTCTTCTACTCCACAAAAGTTTACCGCATTAAATAGATCTACGGCAGTTTCGTTATTAAGAGTAATTTTCATTTGTTGGTAAGAGAGATCAAGATTATAGACGGCATCTGAATCAGCACTCGTTTCATCGATGCTGAAATCTCCAGTCATCGTTACTACACCTTCTGCGCTTGAACATGAGCTGTCAGAAGAAATAGTCATGGTCTTTGTGAAGTCAGTTCCTTCAAAAGTGATTTTCTCCACACTTGAAGCATTCAGAATACTACTTTCTGCGCAAGGGGCTTGCCAAGTTTCTTGTAACTGTTGAAGCTCCGCTGTTTCTTCAACTTCATCAACGGCTTCAGCAATAGGATTATCGTCATCACAACTTGCAAGCATTCCCATTGTTCCGAGTAGAGTCATCGCCATAAGACTTTTTTCAATTTTTTTAGGTAAGATCATTTATTTCTCCTTATTCTTCAGTTTGTTTAACTAAAGTTAAGTTAAGGCAAATCGAAATAGAATAGATCACGATTACTTTTAAAAAATGTGTATATATTTAAACATAGTGATGAGAAGAATTAATTACGCTCAGAAACGGGTAAGGCTTTTTTTTTCATTTGTGCTGCTGCTAAGGTATACCCTCCAGCACCACCATCAATAAAGTGAATATGCTCTCCCTGACCTAGTCCATCGACAAGACAAGTCATGAGTGCTGTATCCGATTTATGAAAGCCAAAATTGACACCTTTGGCTTGATTAAGAAACTCTAGAATCTTTGAGCATTCCATTTCAGTACAATCAATAACCATTCTTAAGCAATCATCAAACTTTCTAAAGTCACTATGAGTGGCCATTGAATTCGAATAAAATTTTAGAAAACTTGGTTGAAACTTCCTAAATACCTTAAAGATTAAATAGGCCATTAATATTTCTGCATTTCGCTTAAAGGACCTCACACTCATTTGTTTCTTTTCATACTTTTTTTCATTTCTAAACATTTCTTTTAAAGACATATATTTCATCTCTTTAATCTTCACAGGATTCAATGAGACAATATCAGTTCCAGCAATTTCATCAATCATTTCTTGAATTTTAAGGTATTCAGAAAAGTCACTTGTTTTTACAATTAGAGTAAGAATCGTTCCATTTTTATTTTGTATTGGTTTCCAACGACAAGAGAGACCATCAAATGAAGACTCCACCTCACTTTCTGCTTTTATTAGATACCTATCATTTTTCTTAATTAAGTACTCAGCATAGGCAAGGCCTCCACCTGAAAACTTTGAAACATAGGTATCTTCACTAATTTTAAACTTAGCTACTTTAAGAGATTTAACTTTAAAAATTTCTTCTACAGGCACAAGGCCAATTCTCAAGTCTAAGTCAAAACGTGAAAGTGCTGAATTCTTAATTTTTAAGAGAGCGTTTAACAACTCCTCACAAACATCAGGTGAAACGACAAAACTTGCACCATCCCCACCAAATACAAAAGGAAAGTTGCCAAGTTTTCTAAGTTCAGCAATACATGCAGCCCCAATCAAATTAACATCACGATACTTTCCATTATTGATTGCTTTAGTTGATCCCATAATATCTGTAATAATGACCAACCAATCACGTGGAACTTGTTTATAGTTACCCAGCTCAAAGACACCATTGAATTTATCAAAATAAGGTAGTGTTTCGTAAAAATCTGTGTCCAACGGAGCCCCTTTCAAAATTATATCCTTCATAAGTTACTCTTAATTTTAGAGTAAAAGAGAATATATTCAATGTGGCAGCTACTTACAGTAAAGGAGAGAACTTTATCAATACATAAGATTTAAAACTATGTGCATTTCTTCTCAATTTAAACATAGTGATGCTTATAATAGTTAAAAGATAGTTTCATCCTAAGAATCATCTTTATAAATGATTCTTAGGATGACTTATTTACTTTCTAAAGATCGATATGCCTTTCGCTTCGAAGAACATATTCCCTTGAAGCGCCATCAGCTGATTAAGCTGCGTATCTAAATAAAGACTAAAACCAGAATTATTCATATACTCCACAAGCTCTACTTGCGTAATTCCTGGCCATACTTCTTTTACGATACTCTTATCACTACAAGTTACCATTGCATCAAAGATAGTACGACTTTCATTGATTCCAGTTTTTTTGACATTGAATTTTAAAATAGTACAAAGCTTGCTTGAATTCTCATTTCCAACAGCTGAATCATAGATCAAAATATCATCTTCTAAGCCGCTATCCATTTGGGCCACTCTTTGCATTTTAAATTCTAACATTTTAGTATCTAAAATTCTTCTTGCTCGTGCTCCCCAGTTATAAGGAAGGGGTAAGTAGAGCGTCGTCATAATTGCATCAGACTCTAATTCACTATTCTTACATTTTACTTGGTAATTTAGGAAACTCGCGTAATTAATATCGTGATTTTTAACGGCAATACAAACTTCACTCTCATTTGGTGCTGCAATAATGCTACTTATTGCCAATAAAAAACATAAAACGATCTGTGATCCTTTAACTTTAAACATATATCCCCCCGATAATGGAGTCACACTATGCTCTTCAAGCTCATACTTCAATTCAGTATGAAAAGGTTATAAACTAGATAAACTTGGCCTCCTCTTTCTAGATTTCATGTATACTTTATTTATGCATAGAGATGAGTATGACTACATTATCATCGGTTCAGGTTTTGGTGGTTCAGTTTCGGCATTGAGATTAGCGGAAAAAGGCTACAGTGTTCTTGTTATCGAAAAGGGCCGTAATTTTAATGATCCTAAGATGTATCCTAAGACTAATTGGAATCTTCCGAAATGGCTTTGGATTCCCAAACTTAAGTGGTTTGGCATTCAGCAACTGACCTTCTTTCGTCATGTATCTATCTTAAGTGGTGTAGGTGTTGGAGGAGGCTCCCTCGTCTATGCTAATACTCTTCCTAAGCCTAAGACTCAATTCTTCAATCATGGCCCATGGAAAGATCTAGAGGACTGGGAAAAAGTGCTCAATCCATTCTATAAGCTCGCGTGGAAAATGCTCGGAGCTGAATCTACGAAACACTTAAGAGATGCAGACCTCACCCTAAAGGAGCTCTCACGCAATATCGGAAAAGAAGAAAGCTTTAGTCCCACACAAGTCTCTGTCTACTTTGGAGAAGAAGGTAAGAAGGTTCAAGATCCCTATTTTAACGGAGAAGGTCCCTCTAGAACCGGCTGCATCCTTTGTGGTGCCTGCATGACAGGCTGTCGTCATAACGCTAAGAATACCCTAGATAAAAACTACCTCTACCTTGCTCAAAAAAAAGGGGTCGATATCTTAGCAGAACATCAGGTTACTTTTGTAAGTCCCTTAGATGGTAAACAAGGTTCAACGGGATATAGGGTAACGATAAAAAAGTCTACTCAGTATTTTTCCAAAGAAAGAGAGCTTGCATGCAAGGGAGTGATTTTTTCTGCAGGAGTGCTTGGTACGATGGATCTTTTGTTAAAACTTAAAGATTCATCCCTTCCCCACCTATCCGATACCCTAGGTGAAACCATACGAACAAATAATGAAGCCCTTATCTTAAACACATCGACTCAAGATCATAAAGACTTCTCCCAAGGAGTTGCCATTGGATCTATTATTGATATTGATGATGATTCTCATCTTGAAACAGTACGATATGGTAAAGGATCTGGTTTTTGGCGCATGCTCATTGTTCCTATGATAAGTGAAACAAATTTCTTCCTAAGAATGTTGAAGCTCTTTCTAGAACCTTTTAAGAGTCCTGTGCAGTGGTTTAAAGTTCTAACGATTAAGGATTTTGCCAAACACACTTCCATTCATCTTTTCATGCAGCATCTCGATAGCACCCTAAAGCTAACTCGAGGATTATTTGGTCTCAAAACTCAGGTCTCCACAGGTGAATCTCCGAGTGCCTTCATTAAGGCGGCCCACAAGATGGCCCAAGACTATTGCAAGATTATAAAAGGTAAACCCATGGTCCTCTTCACGGAAACGATTACGGGCATCCCTTCGACGGCCCATATTTTAGGAGGCGCATGTATGGGCGCGACTCCTAATGAAGGCGTTATTGATAAAGACAATAAAGTTTTTAATTATGATAATATGTACGTTTTTGATGGCTCTATGATTTCTGCCAATCCTGGAGTCAATCCTTCCCTTAGCATTACGGCCATTTCCGAGTATGGAATGAGTAAAATCCCTCCCAAGTCAGCCTAAAAATCACTCTCTTGTTGGCTAAGTGTTTGCGTTACCCAATCATAATTCTCCCCTACAATAGGAGTTGAGAAAAAGTGTACCCCACAAGAATCACCCTTACGTTGGACTCCAATAGATGAATTCACAGCAATTTGAACTGCGGGAAATGTGTTAGGAATATAAACCGCTCCACCTGAATCACCTCGGCAAACGCCCATATTCTTTTCAAATAGAGTTGCTAAATATTCTCCACTTGTTGAAGCAGAAACAGGGCCGTAGGCAATATTAACCTTCTTATTCTTAGCTGATGAAAATGAGAAACCTGCATTATTTGTTCCTCCGCCACCAATAACGAATACATCTTTAATCTTTTGGTTTTCTAAAAAATCCGTAAGGGATTGAATATCCTCTTGATAATCGAGAACAACAGGAACGGCTTCTTTAATCTCAGACTTAAATGTAATGATACCAAGATCATGGGGTGTATTGAGAGTTTGAGACATTGTTCCCTCGTAACTCTCATTATAGATAGGTTTAGCAATTCGAGTGAAAGATCCTACTTTAAAGCTATAAGTGAGATAGGGTTTATTGCTATCAAATAAATAAACCTTCATTGCTTTATCGTATTCTTCTTCATTGAGTACACAATGAGCGGCAGTTAAAATTGATCTCTTTGAAATAAAGGTACCACTACAAGTTCCCCCATTAGGAAGAGAGTAGCGAACAAAGGAGCCTACAATCTCATCGGAACTTTTTAAATCTATCTTAGATCGCACGGCATATGTATTCACGATAGATCCGACAGTAACCAAACCCACCAATACTTTTGAAAATAGTGAAACCTTACTCATCCTTTACCCCCGACAATATTTGCTATGCAGCATACATTGTTTTGGTTCACGTAAAGGAAAGTTCGTAAACTTTATATACTTAGAGGCACTCTCTATACTATTTACACTATCTTCAATGGGGAAATTTCTAATAAATAAGGCTACTTATCACACCTGCAGCAATGCTTACGAATAGGATTAAAAGACATTGTTTTACATACCCGACATTCTTGGGCCTTCACGAGGCTACTTTGCTGTTCGATTAGCTTTAAGTTGGGCATATCTTATCCTTTGATGAGTTTGCCTAAATAGATTACTTCACATTCCCACTATCTCTAAATCCGCTCCAAATATTAGGTAACTAGGCGATTAAGCGTTACATCACATGCCTATAATTATTTGCTCTTACACCTAACTAACCCTCTATCTTTGTCCAACATTCCTTTTCGCTACGTCTAATAAAGTCATTAACCGATCTAATGAATTATCCATTAAGATAGAAAAGTTCAAAGGAGAATTTATGAGCCATATTTTGTTAGAGAAAACTAAACTAGGAAATCTAGAACTTGAAAATAAAATTATCATGTCACCCCTCACTCGTGCCAGAGCAGGAGAGAGTCGTATTCCAAATAAGCTTATGGCAAAATATTATGCTCAAAGAGCTACAGCAGGTTTAATCATTACCGAGGCAACTTCTATTACTCCTCAAGGGGTGGGCTATGCTGATACTCCTGGAATATGGAGTAATGACCAGATTGAAGGATGGAAACTTACGACGAGTGCCGTTCACGAAAAAGGCGGTAAAATTGTTCTTCAACTTTGGCATGTGGGTCGTATCTCTGATCCCCTATTTTTAAATGGAGAACTTCCTGTTGCACCTAGTGCGATCAAGCCAGAAGGCCACGTAAGTTTAGTTCGTCCAATAAAGGATTATGTAACACCCAGAGCACTTACAACGACTGAAGTTAAGAATATTGTAGAGGATTACAAAAAGGCAGCACAAAATGCAAAAGAAGCTGGATTTGATGGTGTAGAAATTCACGCTGCTAACGGTTACCTTATTGATCAGTTCCTTCAAACCAAAACCAACCATAGAGAAGATGAATACGGAGGAAGTCTCGAAAATAGAGTTCGTTTTCTACTAGAAATTACGGATGCTATTTTAGAAGTTTGGGAGCCAGGTAATATTGGAGTTCATCTTGCGCCGGCATGTGATTCTCATGATATGGGTGATAACAATCCAAAAGAAACATTTGGTCATTTGGCCAAAGAACTTGGAAAAAGAAATCTCGCCTTTATTTTTACTCGAGAAGGTCAAAGTGAAGACTACCTCACGCCTCATATTAAGGAGCAGTTCAAAGGCCCTGTCATTGCCAACCAAGGTCTAGACATACAGACGGCTAAGAGCCTCATTGAGAATAACAAAGCTGATGCCGTCTCCTGGGGTAAATACTATATTTCCACCCCTGATTTAGTAGAGCGAGTAAAGCAGGATAAACCCTTTAATGATTTTAATCCTGATACATTCTATGCTGATGGCGAGAATGGCTACACTGACTATCCATTTTTAAAAGAATAATTTAAAAACAAGATTTTAGTTCAGCGGCCAGGCTTCGATATTCTTGGTCGCTTAGACTGAATTCTTTGAACTTATCAGCATCGGCCCAAGGGTCTAACTTCTGTTTGCTTGAAAGTTCATCTGAGTAGCGTGGAAATATGTGAAAATGCAGATGGCTTACAACGTTCCCAAGGCACGAGTAATTAATTCGTTTCGCTTTAAAATGAGTCTTTACAGCTTTGGCGGCGATCATCAGCTCTTTTAAGAATATTTGCTGTCTGTGCTCATCTAAATCAGTAATATCCTCAATACATTCCTTATGATGAAGAACGCAGTAACCTTCAAAGTATTGATGTTCTCCAATCACTAAATAAGATGTTTCAAACTCATGGACAAAGGGGGCAAATGTTCCTTTTTTAATTTCCTCAAGCCTTTCGCAAATAATGCACATGATATTCTCCTTACATGCCATTCTAGTATGTTGTATAACTCTTAGATAGAGTAAAAATTACAAAACGCTATAAAACTAGGCCGAATCTTTTACCCGCTATCTCCTCTTTTTATATTTTAGTGATAAACCTTTCAAATGAAATCTATACTACTTACAACTCTACTACTCCTGATCTCTCCATCTATTGTGCTCGGTGCAGAAGTCGATCATTACACAAATAATAAAGTCCAAAAAATGGATAATGCTCTTGATATTTTAAATGAGAGGGGCAATCTCTATATTAACAGAGCAATTGAAAGATCTAATATTATTCAAAATGGTTGTAATGAAGAATCACTATATAAGCAGCTCCAATTCTATTTTGCGAATCATAGCAAGGGACAATTCTCAAAAGATCTTCTCTATGATGACAGCATTCCTAAGGATGTGACTCCCTTAGAAGAGTCTGTATATAAAGACTGGAAGATTTGGAATGGCTTTCTACTAGGTAGAAATAAAGCAAAAGATAGCCCCTTGGCCTTAGGACCTATGGTTCGTCTAGATAATATTTTAATTGGTACAGATAAGTTTGAGCATCTCTTTGGTATGGGATTTAATTACTTTGAACGTTACTATAAGAAGGGAAAATCTCTTACTTCAGTCTTAAAGTACGGTGTCTTTTTAGAAAAAACTATTCTTGGTGGAAATGTTATTGCGACGGGAATTTTTTCTTTTGCTGATCTTTCCGCTAATTTCAATGGCATGCGCTTTTGGAATCATATGCTCCAAAAGAATGATGACGTTCTAGGCCCAAAGTACAATGCTGGCCCTTTCATTTCTTGTGTAGATAATAAATGGATTAAGGGCAATGACTTAGACTTTAGCGAGTACATGGATTTATCTATGGATGAATCAATAAACTGCTCAAAGTTTGCAACTCGTAACGGTATCAAAAAAGTTAATAAGTATATTAAATCATTTTCTCAAAGTTGTTTAAATCGCAAAGATAAAGTTTCTGACCTAGATAAGTATCAGGTGATTATTCCTAACAATAGTAAAGATCATGACATATCTCATTATATAATAAACCGCGATGGTCACGAGAAGATTTCCTATTTCAACGAATTTTAACTAACGTACTTCACTTCTCATCAAAGTACGTATTTATTAAGCCGCAACAAAATGAGAGAAGACATCAATTTTCTTCTCTAAGCTGGTAAGGTTGCGCTCAATTCTTTCAATCAAGATTTCTTCATCATCTAACGATCCATTTTCTAGAATCAATATTTGATCATCGATTTCTTGAAATTTGTGATTGAGAGTATCCAAGACAGAACCATAAATAGCTTGAGGTGCAGAATCTCCGCCTTGCTCTATTTGGCGCTCTAGTGCAGCCATTTCATACTCAAGATTACAAAGACGGGTAGAGACTCTTCTCTCTTTAATTTCTATGACCTTAAGTCTGAAATACTCATCTCTATTTAAAAGCTCATTCCAATTAACAACACTATCTCTATGGACTTCTTGACTTAAATTCATAACCACTCCTTGATTTATTAATCTCTTCTATGAGTTATTTGTTACTATATATGACATATCTTTTAACAATCGATCCCACGATTTTGGTGTATTATCTCCGGCAGAACCCGTATATCCAAAATGGATATTTTCTTGAAGTCGTACCCAAGCAAAACGTGAAATAACGGAACCTTTATCTTTTTCAAATACAACTTTAGCAAGCAAGACAGGTCCAACCATAAAAAGGTTTTCATTATTGGCCCGCATAGCACTATCGCCTAAAACAAAGTATGTGATAGGAGCTAAAACGGTATTCTCAGTTTTTCTAATCAAATGTGCATAACGATAAAAGATAAGTTCAAAATCTTGTCTTAAAACCTCATCATTAGGATAGTCCATATCTTTGAGAGCTTTCTTATAATCTTTAACCATCGTTTTAAAATCAATTAAAAGGTTTTCTGGGTTTTGGTTCATATGATCTGATACAACATTTGCACAGTTCTTAACTCCAATTTTGAAATCTTGTATGGCCTCTGGCTCATCTTCTCCAATTGTTATTACTTTATTTAATGAACTACAATCGACATTCTCAATGAGTTGATTAATTTTCTTTGTAAGAGAAGAAAATTCCACACCTTCAAGAGATGGTGTTGCTTTAAGAAAATCTCCATACTCATGTTTATTTAATTGTTTCTCTAACCATAGCTTTGCTTGGTTATTAACTTGTTTCATTTCCGATTCATTTAAGGTTCTGTTAAACCCAATAAAAGAAACAGAAAGAACAACAGAAAATATAACGACTAAAACTTGTATTGTGCTTTTCATAACAACCTCCATTCATATCTATTTTCATAGAGGTTCAAATTATTTTCCTGTAAGCATTGATGAGTAATTGTTGCTTTATTTACACAAATAGATCACTACGGAAAGATTGTTGCGTAAATAGCTGAAATATATCATTAATTGAGTTTATGGGACGACTATTCCAAAACCTTTTTTCTTTGGTAATCGTTTGATATTCTGAAGATATTTACTCCAATTTATGGAAGATAATTCTTTATCAAGGCTTTCCTTTATTCTTCGTCCTCTCTTATTTTTACGAAAAGCAAAGCTTCCATGTACTTGTCCTATAGTGCGATAGTGTAGTTTACTTATTCCTAACTCCTTACCAAGAGTAAGGGTTGATACCTCTTCGAAGGCCAGACACGGTTCTCTTTTTTTAGAGACTCTTAAAATGATAGATTGAAGTGAGCCTGTTTTTAAACGACTCACATTAACACCAAGCTGCTTCGAAATAAATCCCTCGTTACCAATAGGTGTACCTATCATCTCTCCATTTTTTAAGGAGAGATTTTCTTTGGTATTACAAAACAGAACAAGGTTTGTATTAAATGACCAATCTAGTTCTTGTGCATATTCATAGAAGTCGCCGGTTTCCTGACCATGAGGAGTCAAACCAATCATATCTAAGTTACCTTTTTTCATCTCAATTTTAGCTCGTACATAAGAGAGGTATGTAACTTTAAACTTAAACTTCGTTTTCTTTTCAATTTGTGCAAGAACGAGATCGATGACACCTTTCCTATTGGGTTGCAAAAGCCCCGGTGTATCTTCGAGGCCTATACGTATTAATTCACGAGGTTCATCACTTTCATGGTTCCACTTCTTTTCTAAGTCTACTTCCGATGCATAAAGAAGCGGCAACTCTAAAAAGAAAGCAAAAATCATTAATTTTCCGAGAATATTCATTTCTTCATTATATATCTATAATTTCAAATAAATAATAATTATTATCTATACAACGATATCAGATACTTAAAATGATATCTCTTGTTATTATTTATCCATGAACTGCCGATAAGACATAGAAAAATAATCGAGATTCTATGTCAAAAAATGAGATCTGCTCTATTGTCACAGGTGCTGCAGGCTTCCTAGGAAGTCATGTTGTAGATCTGCTCTTAAAAAACAATCATCGCGTTATTGCCATCGATAATGAATCAACAGGTAGCTGGGATAATCTTGCACATTGGGGAGATAATCCCCTACTCACTAAGCACAATCTCGATATTACTCAAATCGATAGTCAAAACCCACTTTTTCGAAATATTGATTATGTCTTCCATTTAGCTGCTCTAGAATGTCATCTAACCAGTATTCAGAGTCCTGAGATGTTCTTTGAAACAAATGTACAGGGTACACTAAAAGTACTTCAAGCCAGCTTACAATCCAATATAAAGGCATTTATTCATGCCTCTTCATCTTCCATCTATGGTAATGCAAGAACTCCAACCTTAGAAAAAGACCTACCTGCCCCTCAATCTCCGTCTGCACTATCAAAGCATATGGCCGAGCAAAGCATATTTCATTGGGGACAACTCTATAGCTTTAAAACAGTATCCCTTCGTATTTTCAATGCTTATGGACCACGTTCAATCTCCACTGTTTTTCCAGGCAGTGAGTTCACTCAATTCATGACCCATAAACTTCATCAATCTAAGGCGATCATTTTAGGTCAAGAATCCCAAGAGCGAGACTTTGTCTTTTGCACTGATGTGGCCAATGCTTTTCTCACTGCTGCTGAAGAAGCTCCAGCGGGATCTATTTATAATATAGGCTCGGGACGATCCTTTAGCCTCTATCAGCTTTGTACCCTTCTCAAAGTTAAGAGAGATTCCCTTCCCGTAAAAAATCTTTGGCCCGAACGCTCATGGGCCGACATATCAAAATTTCAATTTGATTGTAACTGGCAACCAAGAGTGCCTTTTGAAACAGGTATACAATTTTCAGTTGATGTTCTTCCGGCCTGGAAAGATTCAAAGCGCTGGGGTATTAATGAATTAGAAAAATTAATTCTACCTTTACGAAAAAAGTCTAAAATCTAGTTTTCCATCACTTCAAAGAAGTTTGCAAATGATTTAGCGACATGCTCACTATGATGCAATAATCCCCCGGCAAGCGTTCTCATATATAGATAACTCACCATAACCATTCGATGATCTTTCTCAGGATAAAGTTCAACACTTTCATTTTGAGCTGTTTGTCCATCAATCAGTACTTCGAATTTTTCATTATCAATTTCAATACTAACTCCGAACTCCTTCATTATTCTAATCATCTCTGTATAGCGATCACATTCCTTATGAGTTAGTACTTCCAGATTGTAGATACGAGAGCGGCCCTTTGCGAATGAACAAATATAGAAAAGAGTAGGAATAGCATCAGGGCATTGAGAGCCATCAAACTCGATTGCACGTAATTCTTTTTTCTTACAAGTAAGACCCTTTTCATTGAAAGAAATATCTGCGCCCATTTCTTTTAAAACTTCAATAAACCTTGAGTCGGCTTGGTAGATATCTGTCTCTAGAGCATTACAGACCGTCACTTCCCCCGTCACGGCCGCAAGGGCCAAGGGGTAAGTAAGGGAACTAAAGTCCACAGGATTAATATAACGAAGGGTATTGTTTTTAAATTTTTCTAATAAGTTCAGTGTTAATTTCCAATAGGGAAGAGATACTTCTAAATTATTTGGAATAAGGGTTATATCGAGATCAACAGTGGACAGCGCAAGGCCTGTGAGAAATTGAGTTGAATGAGCACAATCCACTTGTGATTGCCTATTCTCTATATAGGGTCCTTGAACCGTAAACCAACAATTTGCTTCTTGATAAGTAATACGACAACCTAATTCTCTTAAACTTGTAACAAGAGGTTCCATAGGTCTTTCTCTCATATGACCTTCTGGAATGATTTCATATTCTTGCTTTCCTCTTCCCAACAGTGGGATAAGGAACCGATTTGTTGTTCCTCCATCTCCAGTACTTAAAGAGCATCCTGTCTTGGCTTCACAATCTGGAAATGATCCTTTTACAGTAACACTGCTATTTTCCACATCGATCATTAGCCCTATTTTTCTTAGGCAACTAATCATAGTCAGAACATCTGAAGATAGAGGAATATTTTCTATTGTTACATCTGATTTATTAATGGCCGCTAGAACCAGTAGCCGATTCGCATAAGATTTGGAACTAGGGATATCCATTTCTTTATTAAGTGGATATGCTGTGACTTTAAAAGGTGAAGGTTCTAAGCTCATCTTTCCTATCCTCTAAAGTTTTATGAATTACACTAGTCTGCACTTCCACGGCTTCAAACTCACCAAACTCTTTGAGCTTGATAATTTTAATCGATCCCACGCTTGCCTTCTTCTTATCTTTTTCTAAATAATCCATTATTTTAGAAACAGGAAAAGTTTTATTTAACCAAGGAGGATCGCCATAATCGACTTTCAACTTAGTTGAAAACTCTCTTAACGATTTCAAATATTCATCTGGATCTTTCTGATAGAGCTTGAAGACAAGGGCCATCCCCCAAAAGATGGCCTCTCCGTGAGTCATATCATAAATTCGCTCAATGGCATGACCAAAGGTATGGCCTAAATTAAGGCTCATACGCTGACCCTTTTCTTTAAAATCTTGCTCAACTATTTTGTCTTTAACTTCTGCGCAAGTTTTAATTATTTCACTGAGCTCAACTTCATTTTCAATAAGACCTTTCACATGACTATCTAAAAAGCCATATTTCATAACCTCACCCATTCCGCTTCTCACTTCATTTTCAGGCAAAGTATTAAGGAATTCTTTATCTATCCATACATGCTCGGGCATATGAAAGGCTCCGATTAAGTTCTTGCCGTGCTTGGAATTCAATCCAGTCTTACCACCAATGGAAGCATCAACCATACTGAGTAATGTTGTCGGAACTACTGACCAAGAAATACCGCGAAGTAGACTTGCGGCTATAAAGCCCGCGTAATCACTAGTCGCTCCACCACCAATTGCGATAAGATGAGCATTTCGATGAATACCTTTTTCTAAGAAAAACTCTATACCTCTTTCAAATTCCTCAAAACACTTCGTTCCTTCACCTTCAAGACTTTTATAAAGAATAAATTGCTTATCTTTAGGCAAGGCAGAAATGAACATCTTCCCATAGTGTTGCCAAACATTACTATCTACAACAACAAGAATTAAATCTGTCTTTACAGCAGCTATTTGATTTTTAATTTCTCTTATATCGATTAACTTAATTTCAGTATTCATACGCTCTTTGCCTTAATATATGATCGGCCAAAACAAGCTTAACCATAGCTTCTGCAACTGGAATAGCTCTAGGGATAATACATGGATCATGTCTCCCTTCTTTGGCCTTTTCCCCAACGGTACTTGTTGGTTTAAACGTTATATTCACCACGATATCTTCACCATTGGAAATACCGCCTTCTATTCCTCCAAAGTGTGATCTATCTTTAGATACTTCACTGCCTTCCCAGTTTGCCATCTCTTCTCCAAGTCCAAAGCTAAAAGAAACAACAGCTCCAATAGAAAGAAGAGACTTGGCCAGATCTGCCTTCAATTTATCAAATGCTGGTTCGCCTAAACCGGCAGGAACGCCTTTAGCAATGAGTACAACACGACCCCCCCGACTATTTCCATTCTTTTTCAAATCAAGAAGATAGTCTCGTATCTCTTTGTCTTTTTCTTTTTTTTCTTTCTCGCTACAAGGGTAATAGTAAGGAGCGAAATCTCGTTTAAAATCATCCCCTGTTGGTATGTTTGATGACTCAAAAGGCCCCATCTTCGTCATGAAGCCTTTGACCTCGATATCTTTTAAAACTAATGAAGCAAAATAGCCTCCAATTACACGAGCGATTGTTTCTCTTCCAGAGGAGCGGCCTCCACCACGATGATCTCGAATCCCATATTTCTCCATATAAGTTTCATCCGCATGCCCGGGTCGATATTCTGTTTTAAGTTTATCGTAATGATGACTTTTCTGATTTGTATTGCGAATTAAAACAGCAATGGGAGAGCCCAGGGTTTTTTCTTCGAAAATGCCAGATAGAACTTCTGGTGTGTCTGATTCTTTTCGTGAAGTTGTCCCTGCCACTTGTCCAGGGGCACGCCTAAGCAGTGCACTTGTTAAATCTTCAAGAGAGAAATCAAGACCTGAAGGGACACCATCGATAACGACCCCTATGCCTACACCATGTGACTCGCCAAAAGATGTGATGGATAACATTTTACCAAAAGAGTTCCCTCTCATTAGCTCTACTCCTAATTTTCAAGGTGTTATTATATCATCTTCAAGCTATACTTCACTGTGCTTAATGGAGGACGCTTAGATGAAACTTACCGACTATTCTAACCTGAAAGAGATTCATTCTCTAGACAATATGATTAAAGTCCACCTTGACACGATTAAGGAAGAAGAAGGACGCATTGAGTTCATAACTAATAAAAGAAAGCAAAAAGATCAAGAACTAGAAGATCTGCAAAACAATAAAAAAATATTAGAAAACGAGATTTCCGACACAGAAGTTACTCTATTTGATCTAGAAAAAAGAGTCTCTTCAGCACAAGGGCATCTTCCTATGGCCACTAGTGAGAAAGAAGCGAATGCCTTACAAAATGAAGTCGATTCTCTTTCTCCAAAAATTGATGAACTTCAAGAATTTACTTTAGAAAAACTAGAAGAGGTAGAGAAAATAGAACTCGATATCCTTCAGGCGCAAAACTTTCTCAAGGGCTCTCAAGAAACCCTACAAGAGATTACAGAGGAAGTTCAAAAGGTTGTTCAAGAACAACAGCTCCCTATTCATCAATATTCAGAGCGAATAGATCTTCTCATCGAAGATATTCCAAAGCCTCTCTACACTCAGTTTGGTAAAATAAGAGAAAAATTTCGCTACAATAAACCAATGGTAAGAATTATTAATCACGCCTGTGAATATTGTCACTTCAGAGTCGATCAGATGACCCTAGAGCGAGTTGAATCACTTCAAGGAATAGAATGTTGTGGCCAGTGTGGAAGACTATTTATTCCGTTAGAAGCATAGAGCTTCTAATACTCAGATAAGTCTCCCTCCAACATTTCTATTTTTCTTTTTTTTCTATTCTTATATTTTTCTTTTAGGCCTTCAAACGCTAAGTAATTACAGGGAACAAAAACCAGAGTTACGAGAGAAGCAAATAACAATCCCCAAGCAAAGCTTAGCGCCATTGGTTGGATAAAAGGATCAGAATCTGTATTGGCCCCAAAAGAAAGAACTCTTGCAACAGAGGGGTGGGCAATAGGAAGTAATCCTGCAACGGTTGTAAATGTCGTCAAAATAACGGCCCTAAAGCGAGACTTTGATGCCTGAAATACGGCTTGTCTTAGATCAGATACTTTTTCCCTTGTTTCATTAATAAAAGTAACTAAAACAATTGAGTCATTCACAACAACCCCAATCAAGGCAACAACCCCCATCAGCGCCATAAAGCCCAAAGACTGATCAGCAATCTTAAATGTCCAGATAACCCCAATTAATCCCAGTGGAATTGCAGACATAACCACAACCGGATGTAGTATCGAGTTAAACATAACAACGAGAATAATAAAAATTGCACTCAAGGCCATAATTCCTGACTTAGAAAGTCTCATCATAGACTCTTGAGTATCTTCATTCTCTCCACCAAATTTCCAGTTCACACTGGGGTAATCGGCCAGTAAATCTTTTAACTCTTTATCAAAAGTCGTAGCTACTTTTACAGGAGTTGTTACTTTCTTATCAATATCGGCCGTAACAGAGATGACTCGCTTTCTATTTAGTCTGCGAATGACAAAAGCTCCAGGCTGCTCAGTAAGCTTAACCACTCTTCGTAAAGGAATTCGTCGTCCGGCACTGTTAATCAAATGCAGCTTCATGAGTGATTCTATCTTAGAGCGAGAGCCCTCTTCTAAGAAGATTTTTATTTCTATATCTTCGTCTGATTCTCTAATTTCGGTAATCGAATCTCCAGATAGAAGTCTTCTTATCTCCAGAGCAATCTGTTGAGTTGAAAGTCCTAAACGGCTTGCTTCGACATCAATGACATCGACAATCACCTGTTGCTTACCTTTTTCAAAATCAATCTCAGGAGCAATAATTCCTTTCTTATCGAGAAGCGATTTTTGCACTATATTTGCAGCCTTCTTCAAATCCTCTAAGGAACTGCTCGTTAACTGAATATCTACAGACTTTCCTTTTGGTGGACCACCCTGAACTTTGGTAGTGGTAACTTCCCAACCAGGAAGTAGTGCGCTCGCTTTCTCTGATAAAGACCCTAGGATATCATCTGTGGATCGTTCTCTGTCACCAGGAGGAGTGAGATAGAGAATAATAGAGCCGTAATGACTACCATTCTTGTTTCCATTATCACCAATAAAGACACCTACCTGTGAGCGTACTTGATCAAGCTCTTCTTCCTTTAGGTCTTTAAGTGATAAATCCTCTAGCTTGGAAATGGCTTTATCCGTCTCAAGTAAAGGTGTCCCAACCTTACCTTTGAGTTGAATAAATACCGTTCTCACATCATCACCAGGAAAGAGTTCAAAATCCATTTTTGTCGCCATAAAGACAGAGCCACTTAAAAGTAAAATAAAGAATAAGAGAACACTCCATGGAAAATTGAGAAAGCGATTAAGGATTCGACCATAATATTCAGTCAGTCCATCATACCAACGTTTTCCATTATGTTTTTTACTTAAACGACAAAAATCAGAAAGGTGAGAAGGAAGAATAAAGAAACATTCAAGAAGAGAGGCCAATAGACAGATTAAGACCACTGCTGGAACCGGCCATAGGAACTTGCCCATAATCCCTCCCATAAAAAAGAGAGAGCCAAAGGCCACCATAGTTGTGGCAATAGTAGCTGTTACCGGTTTAATCGTAGCAAACGCTGCTTCTCGAGCAGCTTGATGAGGAGGAAGTCCGTCTTCAAGTTTTTGATAATAATATTCAGCAACAATAATAGAATCATCAACGAGCATCCCCAGAACTAAAATCAGCGCGAACATCGACATTAAATTAACTGATACTCCCATAACATCCATAAGGGCAAAGGCGACCATAAAGGCAACGGGTGCCCCAAGAGAAGTAATCAGCGATGTTTTAAAATTTAAAAAGAACATGAGAGTGACAAAGACTAAGGCCATTCCCATTATTCCATTATCTTTTAGGACATCTAATCTTCTTTTTACATAATAAGACATATCATCGGTATATCGATACTCAATTCCTTTATGAACTTCGTCTTCAAAGTATTTCTTTGTCTTTTCTTTAATTTCATCTGCTGTATTTAAAATATCTGCATTTTCTCGAGACATTATATTTAAAAAGATGGCCTGTTTTCCGTTAGATCTTTGAATGACACCACTTTCTTCTGGTACACGTTTAACGCTTGCGACATCTTTCAAGTGAACACGCCTTCCCGAATTATTTGAAACCACCACGACATTTTCAATATCTTCAGTTGTTTCAAATTCAGCAACTGTTCTCACAATAATGTCACCCGCAGGAGCTTCAATCTTACCTGCTGAAAGATTTAAATTTCTTAAACTCACGGCTTGATAGATTTCACCAACTGTAACTTCATACAGATTAAGTTTATCGGGTTCCACTTCGATTCGTACTTCATCCACTCGGTAACCACTGAGTTCAACAATGGCCACACCATCGATTGTTTCAATCTCATCTCTCAGCTCTTTCGAAATATTTTTCAGTTGATTATAATCATCTCCGGTCACAGTAAGCTTAATAATGGCACGTTGCTTATTAGTTAGAGAACGTACAATGGGAACATCCACATCTTCAGGCAGATCATTAACCAAATCCACAGCATTTTTTGTATCTTCTAATACTGTATCGAGGTCAGCATCGGGTTGTACCTCAAGATATATAATCGAGCTTCCCTCTGAGGATAACGCATTCAAGTTCTTTATCCCGTCTACGGCCTTAATTTCTCGCTCGAGGGGAATGGTCACAAGCTTTTCGACATCTTCCGCTGAAGAGCCCGGATAGCTCGAGGAGATTAAAATATAGTCAAAGTCTATGGGGGGAAATGTTTCTTTTTGAAGACTATATAGAGACAAGGCACCGACCAATAAGATGGCAACACTGATAAGATTAACCAGTAAAGGGCGGTCTAAGAAAAATTCCATCATCTTTTTCATAACTATTTATCCTCGCCCGTTAAATCTTCAGCAAGCTCTCCATAAAGAAAGGATAATTGATAGCTTAACTGCTCTCGTTGAGATTGATATTGAACGTGATTGATTTGTGTTTGAATTAATGTTTCTTCCGAAGCAATTAATTGATCTAAATCTGCACGACCTCTTTCATAGAGAAGTGTATATTCTTCAAGGGCACTCTTTGCTAATTCGAGTCTTGTATTAGAGCTCTTTAAGTTCTCCATCAACACTGATATTTGATCTTTTATCGACTTCTCTATTTGTTCGATATTAACAACTAAGCGATCTCTTTTTAGCTTTGCTGTTTCAAATTGAACTCGAGCTCTTGTCTCTTCTACTTTCTGTGGTTTATTTCCAAGGGGCCATACAACGTTGAATCCCACGGCTATTTCGTCATTGGCCTTTCCAAAAGTACCACCTCTAATCCCAAGCCCTAAACTGGGATCGTAATTATTATTTTTAAGAGAAGCTTGAAAATTCACATCAGGCATAAGGTTATTATTTTGAGTTTTTAAACTTTGTTCCAAGGCCTTCACTTGATGTTCAATGGCCTGTAGGCCTTGGTTTTGGTTAATCTTCCCTATCTTTACTTTATGAGCTCTAAATTTATTTTCCGTAAATCCAATGACATCATCTTCTTCTACACCTCTATGAACGGCCGTAGAAAGTGACTCCAAATTAGAGATAAGGCTTTGTCTGGCAGATTTCACATTCTCTTGGGCTTGCAGCACGGTTATTCTGGCCTGAATTAAGTCAACCTTCTCTCTTAATCCATCTTTGACTCTCTTCTTAATTAGGGACATTCTTCTACTTGCTCTTTTTTCTGCTTCTTTTTGGAGCTCCACTAAAGATTTATTCAAAGCCGCTGAGTAGTAGTTATTGATTAAATCGAGTAAGGACTGATCAATATCGTTCTTTGATTGAGAAATAGAGGCTTTAAGCGATGACTCTAAGGCCCTACCTTCGAGCTTATAGTTTTGACCAAAAAAGTCTCTACCTACATTTTGAGAAAATGTTAGGCCTTGAGTGAAGCCATATATTTTCTGAGTACCTTTGGCCTCAATTTCGTTGTAACTATTTTCAAAACTTAAGTTACCTCCCCAAGAGAAGTCTTTAGAAAGAGTCAGCCCATGGGTTTGCATTTCAATGGGTAATCTGAAGGCACCACCAGCAACTTGAGCAGCCAGAGCAGAATAAGATTCAAGGCTATTATTACTATAATTACTCATCCAATTAAGACTTGTTCCCTTAGAGGTGTCCCATGATTCAATATCTAATCTAGCTAAAGTGACTTGAGATCTTGATTCAACCACGATTGAGTTTCTCTCTAAGAACTCGCTGGCCAATTGATCTAAACCTGCACATAGAGATACAGAGACTAAAGAAAATATTAGAAATATTATATTTTTCATTCAAGCTTCCTGAGTAAAACCTGTCGCTATTTACTTTATTTTTTTATGTATTCATAACAAATTGATTCCTTGTTGACTAACAAAGACGCCGTGTGGCATATAGTTTTTACCGAGAGTGGGAAGACATCGCCGATACTTAGGTATGGGAGGAAAGTCCGGGCACTATATGGCAGCGTAGCGGGTAATGCCCGTCCACCGTGAGGTGAGGACAAGTGCAACAGAAAGCAAGTACAGTTCGGCTGTAGTGAAACCAGGTAAACTCTACGTGGTGCAAGTCCAAATAGGTCTGTGTTAAGGGCGGCCAGTCCATGCAGACGGGTAGGATGCTCGAGCCATAGAGCAATCTATGGCCTAGATGAATGATGTTTCTCGACAGAACCCGGCTTACACCTACTCTCGGTCTTTTAATCTTTTGAATTAATGCTTCTCAATCTCTCTACCACGAGAGCTAAAAGAAAATCCCTTCGTCCCAACAGTACCCATCATAACCGACTCAACTAAAGGCGATGAGACCTTTTCATCATTATGAGAGGACCATTCCACGATGAAGTTCGCACCAGTTCCACCTTCTAGCTCATTTTCAGAAATCACATAGTCCTTCGTCGACATCTTTCCGAGAATGAAAGGTTGCTTCAAGTAATGCTTTATCAATTTACCGTTTGTATCGTAATAATCGACTCGCTCTATTCTAATCTCTTTCTTTATCGACGTATTACGTATGCTTAAAATCGCACTTAAATGAAGCAAGTTCTCTTCAAACTGATTATAAATACTTGAATAAATGGGAACATATATCTTTTGTATCTCCGATCTTCCCTCGCCAACCTCTTGAACTGGCTTAAATTGCGTTAATTTAGGAACGGGTGACTCTGCAGTTTCTAAAGTCTCTTTGTTACAAGAGAACAATAGAGACATAAGAATAAAGATCGTTACTTTTTTTAGATGAAAGCCCATTTACTCTCCATGGTTGAAATGGTGAGGAGTCTACCTCCTCACCAAATTAATTATTTATTTACTACTTCAAAAACAATCGTTCCGAAGAATATTAAAACAAAGAATAATACACAAAAATAAAGTCCAAAATTATCATTGAGCTTACGTTTGTTATCATCCTCTTTTTTTTGCATATCAGTCATAAGAACCTCCATATACAAGATTAAGAACAAATAAAAATGTTTGCTTTAAGAATTAGTTTTTGGAGGGCTCAAACCAGAATTGAAATATAGGTAAGAGTTTTTGTAGAGAAGAAGTTTCCCCATCAGTACTTTTGCTTCACTAACAAAAATAGTGATATCGATAAGATTACTTAAAGGGGAAAAAATGGGGATTAAGTTATTTAAATTGAGTTGTGAACGACCTGAAGCTTTGTCGACAAGACTAACTAAAGGTAGGGCCATCTCAATACGATAGTCTTTTGCAAGCTTGGGTAATTGAGAATCATTCTTTATCGCAGAGGATAAAGAAAGGAGAAAGTAAATAGAGAGAATATTAATGAAGTTCTTCAAGATTAGACTTTAGCACAGAATGGTAATTTCAAGAAATAAGAAAAGGCAGATGGGCTCACTACAAATATTTTAAAGGTCTTATACATGCGGCAACATGACCTTTATTGGGAAATATTAGGAAGGAGTCGGGAGAGACATTCGGGAGTTTCTAGTAGTGAACCCATCTCACTTGCCTAAGACTAGTATTACAGATTCTCAGGTCAAGTTAATGGGTTCAATGTCAATTCATTGTTAATAATTAATTATTAAAAATGTCGAGTATATCGCTAGGCTTTTCGAAGCTTAATTCAGAATTATAGAAGTCTTCATAATCTTCAACTACATTTTCAAAGCCGATTAATTCATCGATTAATACACACTCACAGTTATTACTATAGTCTTGAACATACATTCCCTTCTGGGAAACAGAACAAGCCTTCGCCTCTGCACACTTTTGAGACTGCTCACGTTCTTGTTCATTTTCAACATAACATTCTTGAACAACATTACGTGGTTTGATCTCTCTTTGCCCTGTGGTTGAAAAGTGATCTAATACATAAGCATCAATAGATACTCTACATCTCTTTCCTTCAACTCCAGATTTATAGGTAATATCAAATTTTGTATAATGGTTGATATCAACAAGGCATGAATCAAGTTCTCCGCGCCAAGAAACATATTCGGAAGTACCGAGTTCGATTAAATACGCAGGATTAATTTGTAAGTAACCAAAAGCTAGATCGTAAGAAATATTTTTTTGGTCAGATACGACCGCTCGAGAAAGAGATGGACAGTTTATGGCCATCGCAGAATTAATACTCAGTAATAATATCATTATTTTAAACATAGAGCCCCCTTTAATGTTTAAAGGAAGCTATCATCATTTAAGAACCTAAAGGTCTCAAATGTAAACTTTCTATGGATAAATATTGATTTTCGTTCCTTGATCAATGAGCTCAAAAATCTCATCCATCTCAGCGTCGCTTACAGCAATACAGCCATTCGTCCAGTCAAAGAAAGGATAGAAGTAGTCTCGGGCCCATTCATCAACTGTCTCTTCTGAAATCCCCAACTTGGCGGCCCACTCAATAATACTCTTGGTTGGCTTATAGGGATTCCCATGAATAAGAATCATCCCACCTATTTGATCTTCAGGAATTCCTAAAACACGAGCATTGTGCTTATCTTTCCAATTCGGATAACTTATCAATAGTGATTTAGGAAAACTTGTCCTTTGTCTTTTTTTAGAAATTTCGTAATATCCCACAGGAGTTTGCATATCCCCTTCTCTTCTTTTAGGGCCAGCTCTAAATACAGGATTATTATAAGAGAGAGAGAGCTTAACATTATATGTTTTATAGAGCTCTTTCCCGCTCCATAACTGAAGCTCTCTCTTCTTTTTAAGAACAATAATACGAGTTATTTCTGTTGCCGAAACTTGGACGCTTAAGAGGAAACTCAGTGCAATCAATATCAGGTTTAGTTTTTTCATAGTAGAGAACTATATCGTATGTAAACAAGTCTCTGCTAACAAAAGATACTAAGAAGTAATAATTACAAAGATGGCTTAACTTTAAACACTTAGGTGGTTCAATTATTGTTGAATCGCGCCTGCACGTTGTGAATCATTACTCATTTCTACTTCTAAAACCTTGTTATTATTTCTATTTAACGAATCAATAGTACCTAAATCACGTATATAGCGATCTCCATTACAAATTACATATCGCTCTGTTACTTCTGAACACTTCTGGTTCTCATCGGCTTCAGTCAAGTCTGAGTGCTTTTTATAACCGTCACCCACTTCACCTATGGCTCCATTAGCCTTAAGTTCTAGTCCTTCCCTTAGTTTACACTTAGGGTCTCCATTCACTATTTTTTCAGTCGTACAGCCTTCCCATTTTACAAATCGACCATGGTAAGATGGCCCTTCGCACATAGCTTTGCTTTCCACATAAGATCCATCTGGACATAAGCGCGAATATCTTTGCCCTAATACGATACATTTTTTTAATTTTTTAACGTAACCCTTTTCTCTTGTTTCACACTTTCTACTAAGGTCTGGCATTGGAGATAACTTGAGAAAGTAACCAGGTTGAGAAACCAAACCTTCGGCTAGAGAATTGGCCATTCTTTGATGATCTTCGAATGTAGTCGTTTCTAAATTATAATCACGATGATTAACAAAGTCGCTAGGCGTAGCACTTGTTATAATACCTTCAGTATTTTGATAAACGGATAATTCTTCGATTTGTGCAAGTAACTCTAAATTCAAAAAAGTAATGACAAAAATTAGAAATTTCATAGTGGCTCCCTATAAACTTTATCGGTATATAAAATATATTTTATAGGATTTTTTTAAAACTATCGTGCTAGCGTAACTTACTGTAATCTAATTTATCGTCAAAGAATTCAGCATCTTTCTTGCCATTGAGAGCACTCCAGTCTACATCTTCTTCTTTCTTCTGTTCGCTTAGTCCAGAGTCATTGAGCTTAGAATAATCAACATTATCATACTGGCTGACCACAATTTCTGAATTGATGATCGACTTCATTATCTTCTTTTGCTTTCTTTCTAACTCAGGCTCTTGTGGAATTGCTTCTGTCTTCTTTTCAACCTTATCGGCCAAGGCTCCAATGGCCTTTGTCTCATCCGTTGTTAAATTTATAGCGGTTGCAATTTTAAATGTATAAACTGTTTTTGCTGTAATGCTGTCTTTCGCATAGAAGCGATAAACGGACCACACTGAGCGAGAAGGTGCAATTCTAACCACGACAGCTCTGGCCACCATTCCATTGGGAAGAGAAAGCTTTGCATGTTGCTCCAGGGCTATACCATGCTCACGTCCACGATTCACAAGTAGCGTTCTCTTGGAATCGGAAACCCCTAAAAGTCTCGCAGTAAATTTACTATCTAAATCTAGTGCGCCATGCCCTGAAGACATGGCGATAAAAAATAGTGATATAAGAACTAATCTATTGAACAAGCTTATTTACCTCTTATTTTTAATAGATATTACTTTCCCCGGATATCCGGTTACTTTTACTTTAACTAATTTATAGAAGGGATTCCAGTTGCTCTCCTCTACTACATATTGAGGATTAATGAGAACATCAGCATCTGAAGTTCTAATGGCATTATAAGCTGCAGCAGATTTAACTGCGTCACCTTTACTTAATCCCGATAGAAGCGAGCTGAAAAAACCAGTATCCCCACTAGGAGAATTGTACTGAATTCCATCAGCATACTTATTATCTCCACTTACTTTTAATAAATGAAAGAGGTATCCACCGGAAGCATAACCTACTAACTTCTTGGTCATGTCGACATCAATTTTCGCATCCATTGGGGAACTGATTGAGATCCCTATGGAAGCATTCATATGTGAGCGATTTATGGATGTACAAGATGTAGTTAGGCCTACCAACAGACCGACTAGAATACTCAGTTTTTTTATAGACACAAACTCTCCTTAGTTTTTACATATTTAAGTCTGATTGATCACACTACGATATGTCAATAAAACGAGAGTTTTGATTTTAATTTTAGGTGCTTAGCTGTCTTTATAGCTTAAATTCGAGCTTACCTTCTTTAGGATCAGTTATCGTTAATAGGCCATCGTGAAATCGCCACTCAGCCTCAAGAGTTTTCCCATCTTGGTACTCTCTTCTCAGAGGAGCTTGCCCAATAAATTTCTGTTTAATAAGATCAAATATAACGGCTCTATAAACATGGGTGATGCTACTTGTCCCTGCCGAACCTGCTTTATAATGAATGATTGCCAAGCGAGGAGATTCTTTTGGTTGTACCACCTTAATAATTTCAACATCCGGACCAACTGTGCGCAGTTTAATAATTTTCATTCGAACATCTTTTAGACCAAGATACTTACCGTATTTATCCTTATAGATATCCCATTCATTTATTTCATCACCCAATACTGTAGGCTTAGTAGCGAAAGAGAGTTGAATGGTCATAATCATGATAAATGTAATTAATTTTTTCATATCTACTTCCTATTATCTACATTGATTTGTTAGCTGTCTTCTCGTATCTCTACTTGCATTGTAGTTGTTACGGCCATCAATACCAGTATAAAACTTATGATAACCGCGAGAAGAGTTACCTGCATTAACAACTCTTTGACCATTTACCCTAATACTACTTGTAACTTCACGTGCCCCATTATTACGAATCCCACTTCTTACCCAACTTGGGGTTGAATTTCGAGGAATCATGGCCGGCGGTGAATAGTAATGAGTAATATTATCAATCACACCAGGAGGCTGCCACTCGGCACTATGATAAGCAATAAATGAATCTACCAGTTTAGAGTAGCCCGTATTCGTCAGGAACCCAGGAGCATCAAACTGATTATCGTTATTATGATCATTAAATGCTGAATACTGATCAAACTGAAAAGCGATATCTGATATAGAAACAGGATTATTCCATCCTCTTCTAAGAGCTGCATCTCTTCGATTATCTAAAGACTTCATAATCATAAGGTGATCAGCAGAACCGGCCGGTAAACCACCAGGAGCTTCCGCTTTGGTCGACATAATCATTCCTAGAAAATCTTGTTCTTGTTCATTCAATGAAAATATCTTTTCTAACTTTTCACACATATTTCTAGTTCCAGAATTCACCATTCTAATCAAAGTATCTGCGCAAACTTTAAGAAGAACACTGTCTGTTGCCGTAATCCCATCCGCTAAAGCCTCGCAACCCGTTTGATAATCATCCAATCTTGTAACAGGACTTTGAACAGGAGAAATTGAATCATCTCTATCTTCCTCAACTTCTGCGTCTGCAACAACCCCGAACTCTGCATCCGTACGGCAAAAGGGAGTTATATCACCAGCGTCTTGAATTTCCTTAAGAGCATCTAAAGCCTGTGTCGCGATTGCATTTTCAGTTCCGGCCGTAACATTACTAGGGATTGTTATAAAGTCCCCTTCAACCTGAGCGCCGTTTTTATCAAAGACATTAATTCTTATACTGCCTCTTGGACCGTATCCTGAGACTTGAATACTATAGTCATCACGTGAACGAAGCATCATCTCTTGACCATCATCTACGTTATAGACATAAATACTTTTCTTAATGGGTAATTTTGCACCTAAGACATCGGCATAACTATCTCTAATAACAGATTGCTTTTCTTCCACAAAGTCTTCATTGGTAACCAGTCTCCATGTATCCCCATTTCTCACCCAAATACTTCCGACAGGTGCTCTAAAAGGTGGAGAAGAGAAGCTAAAATTATTCTGTCTATTATGAAAGAGATCAGACATATTTGCGGGATCTCTTTGAGTAGAGGGTTGAGTTGCTGTGGATTCACTACCTCTTCTTAAGCGATAGCCTCTTCTTGTTAATTCGTATCTCGATTTATCAATAGGTTTAATTCCAAAAAGATCTTTTATCCAAGAAGTAAAATCAGCATGGGTTGGAGACGTTGAAAACATCACAACCAATAAAGTAATTAGTATTTTTTTATTTTTCACAACTAAACCCTAATCAGGCGCTAAATCTTTAATCTTAAATTTTCTCTATAACTATTATCGTCATAAAACCCAGATTTCTTGAAATATAGTTCCAAATTTGACGACTTATCAGGGAGATAGCTCGAGTAAGGCCCTTTAGAAACTGCCTATATTTTCAGGCAGGCTGCTTCTAAATAGCTGATATTAATCTAAAAACTTTAAGGGAGGTTGTAGAGAAGTGAATACTCTGTGGATCGAGCACATAAGAATTATATCTATCAAACGACAGCTTATTCGTCTTTAAAAGTAACTTAAACTCTTTTAGAGGCATTTCTAAAACATAATTGGTTATCTTATATTTTGTAATGGCCGTCTTTAAAGAAGGATACTTACTACAATCTTTCAAGCTAATCGTAGGGTATTGAGACAGGTTACTATCTTGTGATTTTAAAATAAAAGTGGGTACTTCTATTTGACCACTAAGCCATTCGCTACCATCTTTTTCATAACCTATTACAGTATTCTTATTTTTAATGATGATGCGCACGAGTTCAAGTTCAAAGCTTTCCTTTACCTTCTTCTTTACGATAGGAATTTCTAACGGGTTTAAGTTATCCTTTAGAGTTTTACACTTTCTATTGAGTGGACATAATAAACAGTCAGCCTTTTTAGCCTGGCAATACACTCTTCCTAAATCCATCAAAGATTCATTAATGACTCGCGCCCCATACTGCTTAACTTTAAAGTCTTTCAAAATTTCATCTTGACGAGCTTGAATGAGCTTTAGAAGCTTAGGTCCTTTGAATTCTTTAATTCCATATAAACGAGAAATAACACGCTCTAGATTAGCGTCTAATGCCAGGGCTTCTTCATCTCGTCCGATAGCAATAATGGCATTAGCGGTATAAGCCCCAATCCCAGGGATAGAAATTAAATCGTCATATTCGTCTGGAAACTTACCTTTAAAATCACTAACGATCGCAATGGCCGCTTTTCTTAAATTTCTTGCGCGTCGATAATAGCCCAATCCTTGCCAATGAGCGCACACCTCTTCTTCAGTTGCGCAGGCTAATGCTTTAAGATTAGGAAAAACTTTGAGGAAACGCTCATAATGCTTAAGAACCGTCGATACATTGGTTTGCTGTAGCATTATTTCTGAAACTAAAGTTCCATAGAGAGATCTTTTCTTTCTCCAAGGAAGGTTTGAATATTCTTGATTGCTCCAATCATAGAAGGATTTTTTCATGGTAGGTGATGCTACATAATGTTGACTTAATTAGCTAGACTTAAAGATTTAGATTATTCGCAATATTTAAGGAAATCTTTTTCCTTCTTGATCAGATCAGTTGCAAGTAAAGGATCTACACCTATCCCATGAATCGTTGCCCCTATTGAATCGAGATACTCTCTAAAGGCTCCAATATACTCTTCCATATCAGTGATAATCACAACATGCTTTGTTTGGGTTTGCTTAAGCCAGCTCACCAGCCTATCGCCGTCATTGGTACCATGATTAATGCAAAGATTATCTAAAGTACTTAGCCTTTTCTTTGCCGTGTTAAACACACTCATTTCGATATTCTTCTTACACTGACTTTTTAGAGAGGCCACCAGACGTCTTCGATCGCAGTAAGCATCATCGGATGAATAATCGACAAGACGCATACTTGAACTTGTATCAATCCATATTTCAAATTCATTCGCTTCTTTTTTAGTCTCTTTTCTTTTCTGCTCTTTTCCACAATAAAGATCAAAATAAAATTCATCATCACAATTCACTAAATCAACTTCCTCTGAGTTAATTGTTTTCAATTTGATTTCTTTTGTATTTTTGTCTTTATTAGCTTCTTTAGTTTTACCCTCTTTTTCTACATAACCATATTGAGGATGAAAGCAGCCGTCTCCCATAGGGACACACTCTTCATCAAAAGAGTTTTCAGTGTACAGTCCTTTAAAGAGAGGTTGATCTTTGGGAATATTAAAAGCACTCGTGGGACGAGATAAGAAATAAACATCAACTCTCTCAACTTCAGCATGAAGCGGTATCATACCCATCAGTGCGATCACCAAAGTTAAAAATAGAGTTTTTTGTTTTTTAAACATTAAAAATCAATTCCCTTTTGCTTTAAGTAAGCAATTATATTTCTACCCACATCGGCAACAAGATCTCTCCCATCACTATCTAAACTTAAGAACTCATTTAAAAAACCTTGCTGCTTAAGAGAGAGGCCTTTCATTTTTTGCTTGAACTGATCGTCTGAATCACTCTCAGGCTCGTAGACAAGTTTTGTATTCTTTCTTCCCACTCTAACATTGGCTTGTGCCATTCTTTGAGAGCCACCATCTTTAAGCGCCTCTACCATGGCCTCGCCTGCTTGAGCATTTGGAGTATCATCGGCCCTTCTATTCATATGCGATGATTGGGTTAGCTCTTCCCCTTTATAGAATTTAACTAGTCTTTCAAACTCATCTACATAGCTCTCTTCGACAAAATCGATGATCTCATAAAGAGGGATATTCAATTTTGCCGTGATATTGGCAATTAAATTAGGATTGAGTTCTTGAGTTTGCTGATTAAGAAAGCGGCTCATAGTAGATACACCGGTATCCGTGGCCTCTGCGAGCTCTCTTTGGGTCATCGGGCCTCTTATCTGCATATACTTCCTAACTGTCCCTAGAAAATCTGCAACTAAATCTTTATTAAATTGCGACATGATCATCACTCCAAAATGGTCTTTATCGACCTTTTAATGACTTATCGGCAGCTGCAATCTCGAACTTGAGGATTGCAACCGCAAAATGCAACGTGCAACCTATTAATATTAGGTCTAAATCTCTCTTTTTATTGCATGGTGCAATTTATATTCTTGACGCAACAGGTCAAATATTCTAAACTGGGTACAGATCAAGCAATGCAACACACAACGCTTGATCGATTAACCGCAAGGCTTGGAGAGATCATTATGAACACATTAACGCAATTCATTGATATCCAACTTTCATTGTCAGAATCCACTACCGCAACGCCAATGGCGGATATCAATGAGGGTCAAGCCGCTTTAGGTTTTCAAGATCATTCAGAGCAATCTGATGATGGAAAATACGAAGTTATTGAAAATGAGAACTTCACCGGTAACCATTTCAATAAGTTGGCCCTATCTGGCTCTCTGTTTTCTCTCACCACTTTCACTGATGTACTCTTCGAGTCTTGCGCGTTCTATGCCACTAAAATGGAGAATTGCAGCTTTATTAATGTGAATTTTTCAAATTGCACGTTTGAATTCACACAGTTGCAACATTGCAATTTCAACAATTGCACCTTCGAAAATTGTTCATTTCAGGTCTCTGGAATCAACAAAAGTAGCTTCGCCTACTCTACTTATGAAGGAATTGTGGATCACCTTATTAAGAAGGGTAATGCTAACAAAGAATTCAACTGCACAAAGCCTGAAATACTCACCTGGGAAGAAGTTCTCTCAGGAGAGGGCGCTAATAGTGATGCAGCCACTATTGGATCAGATACAGATGAAGAAGTTGCAAGCTTGAAAATTGGCCTTATGGGAATGATTGAAGATGCATTCTCCAAAATTAAGGCCGCATAACTTACTAATATCACTTTAGTCAGCTAAAGATAATAAACACATAGTCAGTCTAAGGATTTATCTGCTGACATCCACTCTTTAAAACGTGGACTGACATCATTTCCCCCCCTCTAGATAAACGGATATGGATTTCCGCTAGGCCATTCACACCTTATTTTTCTATATTCCTCCTCTCTTTCGGGAGAGGAGGACCTATCTTTTTTAAAACAAATTGCATTTACCTACTAATATAATCAATACTTTATCTCTATATTATCAAAATCAAGACTGCGAATAAATGCACACAGCGAATATTCGTTGACTAAAAAGTAAAATAGGTTCAAATTATTAAAGGTAGCTAAATTGAAAATCAAGGAGTGGAATATGTCCCTTACTACAATTGCCCCAGGTGTTCGCATAAGTGAAAAGGCCTGGTGGAATTCTGAGACGCAAGAAATCTTCTGCCCAGAGGTCATCAAACTCCTCACTCACCTCCATAGAAAATTTAATTCAACCCGAATAGAGCTTCTCGAAAATAGAAAGACACAAGCCCAGCTTTGGAATCAAGGCCAGCTTCCCTCTTACCTTCCCAGTGACAGCATTGCTGCTTCTGGTGAATGGAAAGTTTGCTCTATCCCTGAAGACTATCGTGTAAGGCGTGTCGAAATCACGGGACCTGTTAATGATCCAAAAATGGTCATCAATATGCTCTCTAGAAATAGTGAAGGTTTTCGTGCAGATACAGCGATGGTCGATTTTGAAGATAGTATGAAGCCAAGCTTTCCTAATGTGATCAATGGTTTTAAAAATGTTATAGCCGCAGCAGCTGGTCACCTTCGATACGTAAAGCCCGCCAAAGGCGATGCTCCTGAAAAAGTTTACGCTCTCAATCCAAAAGATATGGCCGGACTTATGGTTAGAGTTCGTGGCCTTCACTTAGAAGAAACTAATCTTGAAATTGATGGCACTCCTATTCACGGTGGAATGCTTGATCTTGCCGTATGCTTCTTTCATACTGCTAAAACATTAGTAGAACAGGGAAAAACTCCTAAATATTATATTCCAAAGTGTGAGCACTTTCTTGAGGCCAGATGGTGGAATGAAATTTTTAGTGAAATTGAAACGACTCTTGGTTTTAATATTCCAACACTAAGGGCCACTTTTTTAATCGAAACCCTTCCTGCTGCTTTTCAAATTGAAGAAATACTCTACGAAGCCCGTGAACACATTATCGGTCTCAATGTTGGCCGTTGGGACAAGATTTTTTCTGATATAAAAGTTCTTGGTCAGCACCCTGACAGAATCAGTGCCGATCGCGCCACTATCAATATGAATAAGTTCTGGATGGATAATTACGCCAAACGACTTATTAAGATTTGCCACAAGCGTGGCGCTTACGCCATCGGCGGGATGTCCTCCTTTACTCCAGGTAAAGAAGAGTCTGTTCGTAATGCCCAAACTGAAAAAGTCATTGCCGATAAAACGAATGAATTCAAAATTGGTCATGATGGTTGTTGGGTTTCTCACCCTTATTTCATAGGTCATGCGATGAGTGCCTTTACCAAAGAGAATCAACTTGATCGCACTCTTGATGATGTTGATAAGTATCCTGATCTTATTATGGATGGAAAAGGTCCTCAAACCTTAGAGGGATTAAGAACCAACCTTCGCGTGGGAATTGCTTATATGCAAGGTTGGAATAACGACCTAGGTTGCGTCTCTTGGGATAACCTCATGGAAGACCTTGCCACCCTTGAAATCTCTCGAGCTCAAACGTGGCAATGGCTCCATCATGGAATAACTCTTGAGTCAGGAGAGATCGTCAATAAAGATCTTATCGCTACTATTTTTAATGAAGAACTTAATACGATTAAGGAAGAGCTTACTCAAAATCAAGTGCCTTCAGAAATTATTGAACAATTCGCTACCGCTAAAAATCATGCTCAAGAACTTTTTCTAAGAGAAGATCTCGCAGACTTTATAACTACAAAATCAGACTTACTTAAGTAACCACTCACACTAAGGAGAACACAATGTTAACAACAGCTCAGATTAAAGAACAATGGGAAACCAATCCTAGATGGAAGAACATCACAAGAAATTACTCGGCAGAAGATGTCGCGAAACTTCGTGGCTCTGTAGATATTGAACATTCTTTGGCCAGAAGAGGAGCCGAAAGATTATGGAAAGGTCTTCATGAAGAACCTTATATCAATGCTCTTGGTGCCCTTACAGGTAATCAAGCCGTTCAACAAGTAAAGGCCGGTCTTCAAGCGATTTACTTATCAGGTTGGCAAGTTGCTGCTGATGCGAATGCTGCCGGACAAATGTATCCAGACCAATCACTCTACCCTGCGGACAGTGTTCCTAAGGTTGTAGAAAAAATTAATGCTTCTCTTTTAAGAGCAGATCAAATTGATGTTTCTGAAGGTCGTGAGGGTTTTGATTGGATGGCGCCTATTATGGCCGATGCCGAAGCTGGTTTTGGTGGAACACTTAATGCTTATGAACTCATGAAAGGAATGATTCAAGCTGGAGCCGCTGGAGTTCACTTTGAAGATCAACTTGCTTCAGAAAAAAAGTGTGGTCACCTTGGTGGAAAAGTTTTAGTTCCTACTCAAGAATTCCTCAAAAAGTTAACAGCTGCTCGTCTTGCTGCTGATGTTATGAATACGCCAACTCTTCTTGTGGCCAGAACAGATGCTGACTCAGCTCAACTCATTACTTCTGATGTAGATGAGTATGATCACTCTTATATTGATTTTGCTGCTGGAAGAACAACAGAAGGTTTCTATAGAATTAAAAATGGTGTGGATACAGCGATTAAGCGTGGTCTTGCTTATGCTCCCTATGCCGATCTTGTATGGTGTGAAACAGGTCTTCCAAGTCTTGAGTACGCTAAGAAATTTGCTGAAGCGATTAAGAAAGAACATCCTGATCAAATGCTTGCATATAACTGCTCACCTTCATTCAATTGGAAGAAGCATCTTGATGATAAAACCATTGCTAAATTTCAAAGAGAACTTGGAGCCATGGGTTATAAGTTTCAATTTGTAACTCTTGCAGGATTCCATGCTCTTAACCACTCTATGTTCAACCTTGCTCATGATTATAAAGAAAGAGGAATGGCCGCTTACAGTGAACTTCAACAAGCTGAATTTGATTGTGAAGGTAAAGGATATACGGCAACAAAACACCAAAGAGAAGTAGGAACAGGTTACTTTGATGCTGTAAGTACAGTGATCTCTGCTGGTCAGTCATCTACTTTGGCCCTTAAAGGATCAACAGAAGAAGAACAATTCTAATTTAAATACTCTCTACGCGCTCATTGACCCTTAGTATATGTCTTAGCAAAAGATATGTACCAAGGGTCTTTCTTTTTCTACAATGATTTAAAAAACAAAGGATTACCTATGCCCCGCTTTTATCCATCAGTTAGAACTCTTATGGGACCCGGACCAAGTGATGTTCACCCTCGAGTACTTCAGGCCTTATCAATGCCAACGATTGGTCACCTTGATCCAGAATTTGTCGGACTTATGGATGAAATTAAATCACTTCTTCAATATGCTTTTCAAACCAAGAATGAATTAACGATTCCCGTCTCAGCTCCTGGTTCAGCAGGAATGGAGACGTGCTTTGCCAACTTAATTGAGCCTGGCGAAAAAGTACTCGTTGCCATAAATGGTGTCTTTGGAAATCGGATGAAAGAAAATGTAGAGCGTTGTGGTGGAATCCCTATTATTGTTAACACTGAGTGGGGACGGCCTGTTTCGCTCAAGGATGTAGAAGAAGAATTGAAAAAAGATTCCGAAATAAAAACACTCGCTTTTGTCCATGCTGAAACTTCTACTGGAGTTCTTAGCGATGCAGAAGGCCTAGGCCTTCTTGCAAAGAAATATGATGTTTTAACGATCGCCGATACAGTCACTAGCTTAGGCGGAAGTCCTTTAAAAGTAGATGAATGGCAACTTGATGCCGTCTACTCGGGAACACAGAAGTGCCTATCTTGTGTACCAGGTCTCTCTCCAATAACGATATCACCCAAAGCTGTCCAAAAAATTAAAAACCGAAAAACAAAAGTTCAAAGTTGGTTTCTAGACCTTAATCTCGTCATGGGCTATTGGGACTCCCATAATAAACGCTCGTATCACCATACGGCCCCAGTTAATTCCCTCTACGCCCTTCATGAAAGTTTACTTATGCTCAAAGAAGAAGGACTAGAGAACGCTTGGAATAGACACGCCGAAATGCATGAATATCTGCAAAATAAACTTACTCCTCTAGGGATTGAATTTCTTGTAGATAAAGAAAATAGAACCCCCCAACTCAATGCCGTTACCATTCCTGCTCAATTTGATGATGCTCAAACGAGGGCCTATCTTCTTAAAGAATATAGCTTAGAAATTGGAGCAGGCCTTGGGGACTTCGCAGGAAAAATTTGGAGAATTGGACTTATGGGCCAATCCTCCACCAAAAAGAATATAGATTTACTAGAAGCTGGACTAAGATCTCTATTAGTATGAAGGAACTGTATGGCCTGGACGATGAATATAGAGAATTCCAATAGGGTCACCTGAGAATCCATCTATAACCATCATTCTTCTAATGAGTTCTTCTCCGGCAATACCTTGATCAATGAGACGTTGACGAACTTCCTCTTTGCCCTCGATGAGGATATTAGAAAGCTGTTCATTATAATCAATATCACAACGGGTAATCGGATCATTTAAAAAGCGACACTCGGCCTCGCCAAACTCAGATTCATATTGAGTAATATCTCCATCTACGCCTATCTTATTAAAAACAATTTCTTCACCGGCCATTTCGGCTAAGTTAGTAGGGAGACGGTACTTGAATCTGTCTTCTCTAAACTCAATTTGATCTAGAGGAAATTTCGCAAACTCAGAGAGCTCACGCTCTACAGGTACATCATATTGCCCCTGAAAGAAAACATCATTTGCAAATGTAGTAGAATTCGTGAACATCAAGAAAGTAACGATCTTCAATAAAAATTTCAGACTAATCATATAAAACCCCTCTAGACTCTTTTAGCTCTCCAAAGATACTCGCGTCAATCTCTACAGTAAAATGTCCCCTTTTGTTTGCCAAACTTTTTCAAATAACCTTTTCTTACTAACTCAGAAAGATCTCTTGATACCGTATTACGAGATACAGAGTACTGATTACTATAATTACTAGGAGTTACAATATCCCCAGGAGAGGATCTATGAAGAAAATCAATCTGACGCGGATTAAGACCTTCCCCTAAGAAGCTGTTATCACTAGTACTTAAAGAGAGGAATTCTTTTGCTTCTTTTTGATGATTTAAAAAATGGGCCATACTACGAATAACGACTTCACCCTTATCCAACTTAATAATAGAATTGGCAGCTCCCAACCTTTCTCGCAACCTTTTAAGCGTAACGTAGATTTTGTTATCATGAATAAAACTATCGTATTCAATTTGCCAAAACTGCTCAAAAATCTCTTTTCGCGTCCATCTCTCTTTAGTGATAAGTAATTGAATGAGTTCATATTGCTTGGTTGTAAGCTCTTCAACCAAAATGAAATTGTTATCTAAATACACTAGGATTTTTCGATTCGTTAAAGTGAGGTCTATAAAGTCCTCTCTATTCTTATAGAATTCCCCAAGTCGTATCAGACCCAATAATCCCTTGTTTTGAAGATCTAAGATTTTATTTGTACTAAGAGGATAGTTCTTTTCGCGCTTAAATAGTTCTGCAATAAATCCTTCGGGAACGATGGCCAAGGGATAGTTATTTTTAATCTCTCGCCCCGTCTTATAAGAAAGCGTTCGGACACCTGATTGGTCCCTCTTCTTTCCTTCTTCTTTTAAAATATAATTCTCAAGCTCTTTAAATCTGTGAAGAAAGTAATAATCCTGTCCTTGATTACATAATTTCGTAGACGTCTTAATGAGGCCAAAGCAACGGCTTGGTCCATCAACAATACATCGAGAGATCCCCATTAAAAGATTATAATTAAGAATTTGCCTTCCTTGATTCAACGTAAATACATCATTTCCGATATCATTTAAAAGTTGCTCCGCTTCTCCAAATGACCCCTTAAGTTGCATGATTTTCACTTTCAAAAGCAAGGCATTCGATTTCGTAAAGTAATCATCTATTTCGATTGATTCAATCCATTGATCAAGCTCCTTTTCAACTCTTGGTAGCTCAACCCCTGATTCAATTCGATAAGTCATTATAGAAAGATCAATCACCTTACTGTTTTGATTATTTTTAATTTTCTTAGCAAATCTTAAGGATTCTTCAAAATACTCAATTCCTTGAGAATAACTCTCGAGCATACACTGAGTATGTCCCATCAAATCAAGGGCAATCATTGATAAATAATCCCTTTCAATGACTAAGGATTCCAAAAAGGCGGAATGTGAAAACTTAAAGGCCTTTGCAAATTCGCCCTTATAGTAACGAAGTAACCCGAGACCTTGATTAAGAAAGAAGCGAGACACGCTATTTCTTTTTAACGAGCAAAGCTTATAAAGATTCCAAAAATCTTTTTTCATATCTTTATAGTTAGATCTGCGCAGCGAAGTGAGTAGAATATAAAATAAGCACTCTACCTGTTCTTCATGTGACCATATAATCTTCTGAGAATTTTTAGAAAAAATGAGGCGCGCCTGATCTTCTCGACCAGTAAAAACATGAGCACCTAACCAATAGACAAGCTCTCGACCTGACTTAGGCTCGCTAAAATCAAGTATTATTGAATACTTAGCTGACTCAAAAAGCTCTTTTCTTGTTTTCTTCATCTTTAACATTTCTCCCAATTATGCACCTTATTGTCAATCCTTGTTTGTATTATAGATCCGATTTGCCATGCATAATAAAACTCAATTGAGGCTTCATTTTCGACCTCTAAAACCAAGGGAAACAAATGGCCAATTGGATGAAGGTTTTAAAATTTATAAAAAAGCTAATATTATCGCTACTGACAACAGCACTATTAGTATCATGTGGAAATTCCTTTGAAACAACTCAAGATCCTCAACAACTGGGAAGAAGTGAACCTGTTGATGGCAATCAAAACACAATTGTCTTTGCTGATATTAAATCTCGTATTCTCGAAACCCATTGTCTTTCTTGCCACAGTAGCTACTCCGAATACGATACATTTAACGCTGTTAAAGAAGCTGCAATGGGCACCATTAGTTCGGGAAGAATGCCAAAAAACTCTTCCCCTCTAAGTAATGAACTAAAAACACTGATGCGCAATTGGCTAGCGACAGGCGCTCCAGAGACGATTGCTGATGGCCCAAGTGGCGACACAGATACAACAGGGGATAATGATAATAATCCTTCTCCTCCTCTTGATATTTTAGAACCTAAATGGAGCTCGATTTCTCAAAAAATAATTGGACCAAAGTGTATGCGCTGTCATGGACCAGATACCTTTCTTCCCTTGGCCACAAGACAAGACTTCTTTAATCAAAGAGATGAACTCTTAAATGATTTTGAAGATGTCGAAGATAGCGAACTGATCAAAAGACTACAGAGTCCTTCCAACCCAATGCCACCTGCTTGGTCAGGTTTAGATATGCTTACAACAGAAGAGATCAATATCATTATTCAATGGGTAGAACAGGGTTTACCTAACTAATATAAGGAGACAGTTATGAAAATATTCAGCTTACTATTATTACTTACGACTTTAAATATAAGTGCAGCAACAAAGGTATTAAATTCTGAAGTTAATTTCACGGCCGTAGGAAGGCCGGCCTTTATCAAAGCAACCGGCTTACTACCTATTGAAGAGGCAGACTTTCAAATTAAAGAAGGATTACTCTCGGGAAGTTTAATTGTTCATTTAACTAAGCTCGATTCCGGAATAGAGACTCGCGATGAACACCTTAAGGAGAAATACCTTGAAGTGGCAAAGTACCCTGAAGCAAAGCTTACCCTCAAGAATATAAAGCTTAGTACGCTGGGGGAAAGTTCAACCATTACGGCCTTACTTAAACTTCATGGTGTAGAGAAAGAAATCCCTATCGAGGCTAAAGTAAATCGAGAAGGACGCAAATTAAAAGTAGACGCCAATTTTGAAGTTATCTTAACCGACTTCTCCATTGAATTGCCCTCCTTTCAAGGAATAACCGCTGCAAAGAATGTGAAGATAAAAGTGGCATCACAATTTGAAATTCAATAGTAGGAATTATGAAAACAGCACTGAGTTTAATACTTTTCTTTATTTACACTACCAGTACTCGCGCCTTTGTAGAGAATGTCACAAAAGGCTATCCCAACTGTATGGCGTGCCATGTCTCGGCGACCGGAGGAGGTCTTCTCAATGACTATGGTAGAAGTTTGTCCAAAGAACTCATGAGTACATGGACACCTTTTACTCACTTCGAAGATCCTTATTACGGAGCCCTTAAAAATAAAGCCCAAGTTAAATTCGGTGGGCAGTATAGAGCTATTCAAATTCATGCACAAAATGATCAGGTGAAATTAAAAAGACAATTCACTATGCAAAATAATGTTGAATTTGGAATAAAATACGCTGAGGCTTTTGTTGTTGCCACTCTTGGAACCAAAGAAGGTCCAGATAGTACTCCTGATAAAAATGAATTCCTCAGTGAGCGCCACTATATTCAATGGGCGACATCTCCAGAGACACAAATCAGAGCAGGTAAGTTTCGCCAACACTTTGGTATAAATCAACCCAATCACACTCGCTTCACCAAGGCCTCTACAGGATTTGGATCTTATTCTGAAAGCTATAATCTTGATGTAACCAAGTTCTTTGAATGGGGTGAAATAAATGCTTCGACTTCACTTGGTAATCTTTGGACTAATAAAAGTGAAGATGATGAAAAAAGAAATATGGCGCTAAATCTCACTCATTACCTTGAGGGTAACTCAAGAGTTGGAATAAGTTTACTAAGAGGACAAACAAGGTCTTACAAGAGATCCCTATACAGTGCACATGCTATTTTTCCTATCTTTAAAGATTTCATCGGAAGAAGTGAAATTGTCTACGAAGACCGCGCCAATAAAACATCCGGAGGACTCGCCGATAATATCTTGGCCATCTATGGCGATCATCAATATGGATACAAATTATTTAAAGGTTTTATGCCCTACTTAGTATTTGAGCATGCCCAGACAAATCTCTCAGACAATGAGACGCTTATCTTATCACCGGGTGCAGGATTTCAATTTCTTCCCATTCCTCATGTTGAGCTACAGGCTGAATACCAAAGGAGAAGCTATGAAAACCAACCAGGTAATCATGAAGATCGCTTATTTTTAACCATGCATCTCTATCATTAATCTTTTCGATAAAAACAGCCTACCGACTCTTGATTTCTCATAGAGGACATTAAGACTTGGTAGGCCACTTCTACACCATTTCTAAGACCTATCAATTCATCACTCAAATAAGCATTCTTATAAAATTTTTGGATTTCATCATGGAGTTCTTTGAACATAGCAGAACCACGCTTTAATCTATTTGAAGTTCGAGTCAGTCCAACATAGTTCCACATGGTCTGCTTAAGAGTCAGCATGTCTTGTTGAATAAGGGCCGGGTCCGCCACGGCCGTTCCATTTCGCCAGCCTTTAATACGATCACTATCATACACTGACCAATTCTCTACTTCTCGTACAATAGATTCGGCGGCTATATAGCCCCAAACGACACCTTCCGCTAGACTTGTAGATGCCAAACGATTAGCACCATGAAGACCGGTACAGGCCACTTCCCCTACAGCATAAAGTCGATCAAGATTTGTTCTTCCTTCAAGGTCTGTCTTTACTCCACCACAAGTATAGTGAGCGGCTGGTACAACGGGAATAGGCTCTTTAGTAATATCTATTTTCTTGGTTAAGCAATGCTCATAGATCGTAGGAAATCTCTCTTGTATCCACTTAGGATCTTTAAAAGAAATATCGAGGTATGCACAATCATGCTTGGTGCGAATCATCTCTTCATCAATCGAGCGAGAAACGACATCTCTCGGGGCCATTTCGCGATCAGGATGATAGCGCTCCATAAAGGCTTCACCTTGTGAATTTAAAAGAATTCCACCCTCACCTCTCACGGCTTCACTGACAAGAAAGCGTCTATGGCTTGAACTATCAAAGAAGGTTGTGGGATGAAATTGAATAAACTCCATATTCGTTAAAACAGCGCCCGCTCTTTTGGCCATGGCATGTCCATCACCACGTGCGCCTTCTGAATTGGAATGGTGTAAATATAGAGAACCCACTCCACCTGTAGCAAGCACTGTTACTTTGGCCAAAACTTTATGAACAATCGATTGATCTCGATTATAAACATAAGCTCCAAGAACTTTATTATCCTCGTATCTTTGTTGAAGAGTTGTCCCATGATGCAAAGGAGTAATTAAATCAATCGCCGTATGTCCCTGTAGGAAACTCACATTAGGAAAGCGTTCTTTATCTTTTAAATAATTGAGTAAAGAAATTTGAATTTCTTTTCCCGTGTAATCACCTTTGAATAAAATGCGTGGAAAAGAGTGGGCCGCTTCTTTCGTGAAACAAAGATTTCCCTCACCATCTCTTTCAAAATCAGTTTTTGCTTTTTCTAAGAGAACTTCTTTTAAAATTTTTCCTGATCGTTTTTCTAAAATTTCAGCGGCCTCCACATTAGAAGTTCCCGAAGAAGCGACTTGTATATCGTGAACGAGGTCTTTATGAACCTCCCCTTCACTAGGATAGATGGTTCCACCTTGGGCCCAAACGGTGTTAGACGTTTTAGGATCATGCTCTCTTGTAATGATTCCTACTTTCAAGTTCTTTTGCGCTAATTCACTAGCACAAACTAATCCAGCAATACCGGAACCAATCACGAGGGCGTCAAATTCGAAAGTACTCACTATTTAATCCTCTTATATTTAAATGATATATCAACAGCAGGAGCATCATAAGTTAGGGCACCCACACTTATGGCATCCACTCCTTCGATTAAATAGTCTTCGAGATTAGAAAGCCTAACGCCTCCAGATATTTCAATCGTCATATTATTTATTTTCTTTTTAATGACTCTTTTGATTAATTCAGGCTCAAAATTATCCAGCATGACATGTCGAACACCAAGTTCAATCGCTTTTTCAAACTCTTCTTCACTATGAACTTCGAGCTCTATGCCATTATAGAACGCACCCATATCTTTAAAAAACTGAATGGCCTCTTCAACGCCACCAAAGAAAGTTTTATGATTATCTTTAACCATCCATAAATCAGTTTGCCCAAAACGATGATTCATGCCTCCACCGACTCGTACAGCATACTTTTCGAGCATTCTTAAACCAGGAGTTGTTTTTCTTGTATCTAATATGGCTATATTATATTTCTTAGCTTTTTCTACATATTCAGAGGTGTAAGTCGCAATATTCGAAGCACGTTGCAAGAGGTTTAAGGCAATCCTCTCACCAGTCAAGGCCTTCGCAAAACTCATTCTTCCTAAATCAAGCTTGGTCCCTTTCTTAATTGCTTTTCCCTCATACTTGTCACATATAACTTGCCCAAAGTTTGATTCACCTAAGTATTGAAAGGCCGCTTGAAACCAAGGAAGACCTGCAAGCACAAGATCACTCTTTATATAAAGGTCACAAACCACTTCATCTTCAGGAAGAGATTTCATATAGAAGAGATTTCGTGAGAGATCATCTTCAGCAAAGTAATAGGCCATATCTTTTTCAAGAGAGAGTTGAGTCAATTTCATACCAGAAAGTCTCCTTATAGTGCTCACCCTTGTGTTTTAGGCCAATCTTTACCATTAGTTAAGTCTTTTTAACTAAACGCTCGTTTGTAATTACATCAATATGACACCAAGACTTATCATCTTAATCACCCTTTTTCTCTTGGCCCTGGCTCCAGCGCCCGATAAATCGGCGAAGTCCAATCTTCCAAAGCTTAAGGGTCACCCTATTCAAGTCTCCTATCTATTTGGAATTAAGAACAAAATATCAAAGAAATTGAAAATCACTCACCAATCTCTCGGTATTCAGCACTTCATGACACCGTCAGGACTCCATTTAACCATCTTCACAGGCTTACTTTTCTACTTTTTCAAGCAGACTTTATTTCGATTTATTTTTCTTATTATATTGGGATTCATTTCTTTAAAGTTCGATCATATTGATAGTTTTCAGAGGATGATTCTCTTTGCTGCGTTAAGACATAACCCTTGGATAAAGTTGTCCACTCAACGCTCGTTTATCTGTACCTTTTTCGTACTGTCTTTTCAGTATTTCACAAATCCTATGAGTTACTGCCTCTCCCTACTCTTTCTTGGTTTGATTCTTTGCCAAACTCCAATGCTCATAAAATCTAGCTATATCATATTGGCCCAATTTCTTATCAGTTTCTGGTTCAATCAAAATTTTTATTTTCTAGGTTCTCTATATGGAATTTTTCTAACTGCCTCGTCATTTATTGCATTCCCCATTTTTCTAATCGAATACCTCTTCCATGGGCAATGGTTTACTCAAGCCTGGGAATCCCTTTTATATTTTCTATTCAAGTTCAAAGGCCCACAGGTTCTGCTCCCTTTCTCTTGCTTGGCTCCTTTTTTTCTTACTAAAAATAAATCTCTTTCAAAGGTCGCACTTACTCTGGGACTACTCTTATTTACAGCGCCCCTCTATTCACCAAGAATATCAGCCTACAAAGCACAAGCTCCTAAGGGATACAGTTCAATGATAAGAATTAAGAATGGTGTAAAATTGATGTATGAGAATGGAATGAGGTGTTTTTCAAGAATTAAAAGTGATCAATGGATTTCCCATTGTTATAAATAAGCTGCTCTATATAATCGCGAACGAGTCAATAGAGCAGCTCATATAAATTATTCTACTGTATCTTCTACTTTATCAGCAGCGTCTTCTGCAGCATCTTCTGCATTATCAGCAGCATCTTCTGCACCGTCTTCTACTTGATCAGCAGCATCTTCTGCACCATCTTTCATATCTTCAGCCGTTTCTTCAATGCTATCTCCAGCATCTTCAAGACCATCCTCAACATCACCGTTACAACCGGCAAGTGTGAATGTTCCCATTAGGGCCAATACTAAACTTAATACTCTCCACTTTTTAATCATCACATTTCTCCTTATTTTAAATGTATATACATATTGCCAGAGTTTTTAGAAAAAAAAACAACTGATTTGTTAAATATAAGTGTAAATATGGCAACAATTTGCCACTTTAGATCACTATCCTAAATAGGGTAGACGTTTATTTAAAGAAGTTAAAGGTCTTATTTAAGATATCATCACGAATAGCATCAACTTCCATAAGAACTTCGTGTTTGGCACTTGGATATTCTACTAAAGTACAGTTAATTGCTTTACGACAAAATTTATCATGCCTATCTGTAAAGACCACTGTGTCCTGTCCAGCCTTTAAAAGAAGAAGGGGTGTCTTTACTTTCTTATACTTAAAAGTAAAACGATTATTAGTTCCCAACGAAGTAGAAATCCAATCAACCGTTACTCCACCCATCTTAAACTCTTCATAGTTTTCGTAAAGAAAAGTTGCCATATTTCTTCGAACTCGGCTTCCCGTCACTTCATTACCTTCAAAAATAGGAGTTTCATATCCACTTTCACCCGGTGCCCAATCATCACCTTTTCCAATCAGTCTAAGAGCGGTGCCATAGGCTAGAGCAACAGAAGGCTTAAACTTTCCAGTATTAGGCTCAAGCATAGGAGAAGAGAGGACGGCCTTATCAAAAAGATCGGAGCGTTCGGCCATCAACATCATAGAAGCTGCTGCCCCCATAGAATGAGCAACAAGATAAGTTTTCTTTGCCCCAAGCTTTACTACAATCGTATCCATAAATTTCTCTAGATCTCGAACATAGTACTTAAAGCTTTTCACGTGTCCTTTTTCAGGATCATTCAAGCGTCTTTGCGATCCCCCTTGGCCACGATGATCAAATAAGGCAATGCTATATCCTTTTTGATAGAGATCATAAGCAAGTTCTGAATACTTGTAGAGAGGCTCACTTCTTCCAGGAAGAAGAACGATTAATTCATTTTTTGTCTGACTTGATTCATTAATGAGAATCCCATAATGAAGCTTAAGGCGATCATCATGGGACATCATATAATTAAATTGAGTTTGATCTAAAAAGAATGGGAAAACATCGTTCTCCCATTTCTCCTGATAGCCAACTTCAGAAATTGCATACCCTGAAACATTTAATAGAAAAAATGCGACTAAGAGTAATACAGATTTCATAAAGTATCCTAATATTTCAATAAGTCAGTTAAGGCATTAAAAACATCATCCGTTTGCGGAAGAATCACTTCCTCTAACTGTGGACAATAAGCAACATGAACATCAAGACTTGTTACTCGTTTAATAGGAGCATCAAGTTCTTCAAAACATTCTTCATTCACTCGAGCAGCAATTTCACCTGCAAACCCAGAAGTTTTATGTTCTTCATGAGCGATAAGAAGGCGATTTGTTTTCTTAAGAGAGTCTTTAATCGCATCCATATCAAATGGAGCAAGTGTACGAAGATCAATAACTTCAACACTATAGCCTTCACTTTCTAATTTCTTAGCAGCATCTACAGACTTTTGAACAAGAGCTCCCCAAGTAACAACTGTTGCGTCTTTTCCTTCCTTAGCAACACGGGCCTTACCAAATGGAATCATATAATTCTCACCTGGATCAGCACAGCGATTGTAGCCTTGATAATAAAGGTGCTTATGCTCTAGGAACATAACCGGATCATCCCCTCTGATTGCTGTTCTTAATAGTCCAGCAGCATCAGCGGCCGTTGAAGGATAGGCCACACGAAGACCTGGAATATGCGTATAGATAGATTCACCTGTTTGAGAGTGATAAATCGATCCCCCTCTTAGGTATCCACCAATAGGTGTACGAATGACGAGAGGACAACTAAAGTCCCCACCTGAACGGTAACGTGTTGTAGCCGCTTCATTTTTAATTTGCATGAACGCCGTCCAAATATAGTCAAAGAACTGAATCTCAACAATGGGCTTAATTCCACGCATGGCCTGCCCAATGGCACGACCAATAATATTAGCTTCTGCAAGAGGTGAATTAAAAACCTGCTCATCACGAGAAGCTCTTTGAACACCTGAAGTCACTTTAAAAACTCCACCCTTCCCTTTAAGATCTGGGTCATCAAGTTTTTCCAGTTGAGAAAAGTCTGCTACATCCTCTCCCCACATTCTAAGAAATGGATTATTGCTAAACTCGTCTCTTAAGGTTTTGTTGATTGTTCCCGCCATAGGAACATCTTCTTTACCTTCGAAAGTTCCAGCATGTTCAAAATCTGATCCCGTAATATCGACATCTTCAGAATAGAGGTGATCCATTACTGTTGATTTATCTGGCCATGCCGTATCGATAGCTTCTTTCATCGCCGTACGACACTCATCAGAAACTTCTTTTAAGAGAGATTCACGCTCTCCCTCTGACATTATCCCACCTTCAACAAGAAGCTTAGGATAGCTATTGAATACATCTTGTTCTTTCTCTCTCTCAAGCTCTTCTTTTGAACGATACATCGTTTGATCATCAGAGAGTGAGTGAGAGTAAGGTCTTGTTACATGGGCATGTACAAGAGCCGGCCCATTTCCATCACGAAGATAGGCTTCTGCTTCTTTCATCGTAGCAAAAGATTCAATCGGACAGTTTCCATCACATTCAAAAATCTTTAAGCCAGGGAATCCTTTAAGGGCTTTAGAAATCGATCCTCCAGGAGTTTGTACTTCGGTTGGAACAGAAATAGCGTATCCATTATCTTCTACCATAAAAAGAACAGGAAGCTTGTTCACACAAGCAGTAGTTACCCCTTCCCAAAATTCACCTTGAGAAGTTGTTCCGTCCCCTGTTGAGACGTAGACAATTTCATCTTTCTTATAAGTACGACCTTCAAGATCGATACCGTCAGCTTCAAGCTTCTCAAGATACTTACCAGCTTCTGCAAGACCTACGGCCTGAAGAAATTGAGTCCCCGTACATGAAGACTTGTTTACAATATTAAGTTTTACATTTCCCCAATGCGCCGGCATTTGACGACCATATGAACTTGTATCTCCAATATTACCATTGGCCTGACAAAGCATTTCGTATGGAGTTACGCCAAGACCCGTACAAAGAGCACGGTCTCTGTAGTAACAAATAAACCAGTCATGAGCAGGCTTCAATACTTTTGCAGCGGCAGAGAGAATCCCCTCATGACCTGCACTTGATATTTGGAAGTAGGCCTTCGTTTGTTTCTTCATAGAAATTTCTGCATCATCCAGTTTTCTAGAAAGATAAACATTACGAAGCATATCAATAAGGTCCTCTTGTTTTAGACCATACTGTTTAGCGAGTTTTAGTTTCGCTTCGATAAGTGACTTGGAGAGCTTCTTCGTCTTCTCTGGTGAAGCCGTTTCTTTATTCGTATTAGGCATGAAATAACCCCTTATTTAAAAATATACGCAGATAGTCATTAATGTTGAAAAATCTACGAGATACTACCTTGCACACGGGAATTTGTCTAAATACTAAAGTAAAAGTTTCAATGACTTACAAACGGTCGTACGAAAAGATGACCTATTTTAGAGAAGCTTAGGGATATATAAGAAAAATGTCTTTTTTTAGATACTTAGTGATTTTTTTCGTCATTCATTTCATTAAAATGAGTGCAAAATATGAGCTAGATTTAGAAGCCAGAAGAAATCGACATAACAAATCGACGGTCCTCGTCGCCTCGAAAGTCTGAATCAGAAAGATCAACAGCATAGGTTGTGAGATCAAATTCCAATTTACGAGTCTTGATACCCAGACCACCTGAACCAAATCCGTCAGCATAGCCTAAGCGCAGAAATATGGTACGACGAATATCAAGCTCCATACCTACGGCATATTTTCGCGAGCTCGCGACATTGTCATACTTACCTGTTGCGTCTTTATAATTAAACTCCCAATGTACTCGCATGGTCTTTCCAATTTGCGGAGTCAACGAAAAGCCCAAATCAACAGAAGACTCTATTTGATCAGGAGCTCCTCCAAAGTCACTCGCAGGACTAAAAGATTGAGCAGAAGTATTATTCATTTTGATCGCAAAAGTAGGCAGAGCATAGAAAGGAAGAGTGAGCTTTGCCCCTGTTGTTAGAATCAAAGCGGAACCTTTTTGAAAATCGCTATCTTGAAGATCAATTGCCGTTTCAATATCAGACTCTCCATAAGTTTCTTTACGAGTTAAATATGTTCCCGTAACACCAATTTTAAATATTCCACCAAACATGGATAAGTTTAGCGCTAAATAAGGTCCCTGATCTGTTCGTTTGGCATACTCATACTGAGCGCCTGCTTGAGTACCGAAAGCTCCACGGGTTTGCATTGAATAAAGATAACCAAAGGAGATATATCTTGCGGTAAAATTAGGCATGAAATGAAAACGAGAATGAGAGAACTTACCAGGATTCTCTTTTAATAAATTACGAGTTCCATCTATACTAAACCCCTTAGAAAAATTAGAAACCGCAGAAGTTAAGTCTCCACCTGTTCCCAGATCAATCCAGTCTTTATTCACTTCTAAATGCAAATTACTTAAATGAAAGTGAGCATTACGAACCGTTCCTAAGCCTGCGGGATTATAAAAGGCGGCAGAGGCATCATCGACTTTCGCCACGTAGGCATTTCCCATCGCAAGCGCACGGGCAGAGGTCGCAAATTCAGGATAAATGGCATCTCTAAAATCCACTGCTCCCCAAACATAGGAGAAAGGAAAAAAAGCCCCAACAAGAAAAGTAAGTGTGAATAGTAAAAAGGTTACAATCTTCATCCCCCCCATTCTACCTAAGAATTTGGGAGGTTTTCATCAGCAGCATCATTTGCCTTATTTAATAAAAAAAGGCCTCCATTTTCAGGAGGCCTTCATTAAATAATCGGTAATTTCTGCCGTTTCTATTGCTCAGCCTGTGTCTTACGACCTGGGAATCTATGGTTGGCCATTTTTGAACCAATATATTTTCCCCCAATATTTTTGATCGAAGCAATACGACTTTCTGCAAGTACGTCCGTTGCTTTATATACTGGAATGTTTTGTTCTTCGGAAATCTCAAAAATTTTCATCGTTGTATCGTAGATCGTATCAACCATTCTAGTGGCCTTAGTATCTGACCAACCTTCAAATTCGATAGAAACGTTCATTACACCACCAGCATTAATCAAATAATCTGGAGCATAGAGCATTCCTCTTTCTTTAAGAATATCTCCGTGACGTTTTTCAGCAAGTTGGTTATTAGCTGCCCCGGCAACGATCTTACACTTAAGTCTTTCAATCGTATTATCGTTAACAGTTGCACCAAGAGCACATGGAGAATAGATATCACAATTTACATCGTAAATTTCATCAACACCTACGAGCTCTGCATTAGGAACCATTTCTTTAAACAGTTCAATATTTCTTTTATTAATATCAGTGAAGTAAATCTTTGCACCAGACTTATAAAGAAGTTCACCAAGGTAGCGACCAACTGATCCTGCACCTTGAAGAGCAACGACTTTATCTTTTACAGATCTTTCACCGAATACTTTTGTACAACTGGCTTCAATTCCTCTAAACACTCCGCGAGCGGTATAAGGAGATGGGTTACCTGAACCACCGTGAGTTTGCGAAACACCTGTTACATAATTTGTTTCTGTAAACATATGCTCAATATCTTCAACACCAATATTTACATCTTCGGCCGTAATATATCTTCCGTTAAGAGACTCAATGAACTTTCCGTAAGATCTAAAAAGAGCTTCTGATTTATCTTTTTGAGGATCACCAATAATAACAGCTTTACCACCACCAAGATTAAGACCAGAAACAGAATTCTTATAAGTCATCCCTTTTGAAAGACGAAGAACGTCAGTTACGGCATCATCCATAGAGGCGTAAGGCCACATTCTCGTACCACCAAGTGCTGGTCCAAGAGTTGTATCGTGGATGGCCACAATGGCCTTTAAGTTACAAGAAGGATCACTAAAGAAAACGACTTCTTCATGACCTTCAGAGTAAAGAGTTTCAAAGTTAAACATCATATGACTCCTAATTGGGTTAGATAACTATTCATAGTTCGCGACGGCAAAAGAAACAACCTTTTTGTAAAACTTCTCCTACTGCCTTTATATTAAAAAAGTAAGTCACTTTAAATTTTTGGGGATGCTTTCTGTATGCCCACCGTGTCAGTATAAAACAAAAGTACGGTGGTACTGCTAATCCCGAGCCGAATGATCGTTCGAAAACAAGCAAAGAAAATTCATTGATAACAGAAAAAAGGTGAGATTAGAGATCTATACCCCTAAAAAGATTTAACTCTATTTAGGGATACAATTAGCGTTCATAGTCTGCAGCCAAAGACTTATTAAGATCGTCTAAAGCGGCATCATTCTTATCAGAGTTACCATTGGCCTCTCTCTTATTAAATATATGCCTTTGACCATCCACATTCTTGACTTTGATTTCACGAATCTCATAATCCTCAACACGGATGAGATCAAAGCTATATCCTTCCCAGACAATAATTTGCCCTTCTTCAGGAAAGTTATTACCCAGCATGTCCAAAAGAAAGCCTGCAACTGTTGAGTAATTATCATTTAATGGAATCTTAAGATCATACTCTCCGTAGAGATCTCTTAATGAGAGTGTTCCCTCAATCGTGATACCTTCATTGAGATCTTTCTCAAGTTGTTCTTGAACGATGGCCTGTTCTTCATCATCGTGCTCATCTTGGATTTCACCAACGATTTCTTCGATAATATCTTCAAGTGTAATGATTCCCACCACAAGACCATTCTCATCTTTAACAAGCGCAAGGTGAACATGCTTACGATTCATATAATCAAAAACGGCTTGAATTTTCATATGCTCATAAACAAAGAATGGCTCTTTTAAATAATCACTAACAGCGAACTTCTGCTTATCTTCACCACGAACAAACGCGAGATCTTTTACGTGCAAGAAGCCAACTGTATTTTCAAGCTCCCCTTCACAAACGGGATAGCGACTATAATTATCTACGTCTACAAAATCGATAATCTCTCTAAAGTTAAATGTATTTTGAATATATTTAACTTCAAGGCGAGGAATCATAATGTCTTTAACTTTAATCGTAGGAAACTCTAAGATAGAGTTTAAAAGATCAAGCTGCTTAGAGTCCATTGTCTTATCTTGCTCGGCCTTACTGATCATATATTCGATATCGTTTTTAGTAACAAGTCGACCGGTAAGTTCCGCGTTCTCACCTAGAACGGCCTTAATCACCACAACCATTCCTTGAATGATGGGATACAAAATATAGTACTTAAGTCGCAGTACATAGATGATAAATACAGAGAGCTTTTCCGCGTGAGTACGAGCAAATGTCTTTGGAATAATTTCCCCAAAAATCAGGATAATAATCGTAACGACCCCAGTAGAGATTCCAACGGCATCGCTCTTAAAAATCCGAGTGGCAATTGAAGTCGTAACAGAGGCAGCTAAAATATTAACGACGTTATTTCCTACGAGGATAGTCGTCAAAAGTTCGTTTGGACGATCAATCATAAACTCCATCGCCTTTGACTTAGATCCCCCTTGCTCGATTAATTGCTTAGCGCGATCAATCCCAAGAGACATAAGTACAGCTTCAGAGCCCGAGAAAAAACCAGAACCAACAATACAGACCATTAACAGTAACATCTCGCCATAGCTGACGTTCCATTGCGCTAACATAAAATAAAGTCCTGGATAGAGAATTTTAAGAGGGTGGCCGAGGGGTTAGCTAAGCCGATGAATGACGGAGGTTCTATAAGTCCTTCCCTTTGTTTGGTCATGCAATTAGTTTCAACATTATGCTTATTCATTTCTTTTAGCATGACACTATTTTTGAAATATTGGGTACTTGTTCTAAGTAATACCCGACTTCTTTCATCTTTCAATCAACAAAGACGATTTACTATATATTTTACGGCCATTTTAAATTCAAGTCCAGACAATCTATAAAGTGATTACATAGACTTAGGCCAATTAATGCTCTAATTGTTCCCCGTGAAAGTCATGATCCGAGTATACAATTCGATCATTCATCTCGTGGTTGAAATCATAAATCTCTTCTATATTGGCCACATTTCTAAAAATGCTCTGGCACTTATAACAAATCGCAATGGAGGGCAGCTTTTGAAACAAAAAGAAGTCCACCAACCAAAGAGCAATTAAACTAATTCCGTAAGTCCAAATAGAGGCAATTGCAGCGATAACAAAGAGAATGACACCTATCTTACGATTAAAATCTCTTTGCTTGTAAAAGTCTCTTCTCTGGCAACAAGGGCATTCTTTCAATACTCCCTGCATATGATTTTCATTAAATGTTACAGGAACTTGTTCCTGACAAATGTCACACTCAGCATGATGAGCATCAAGTGTTGGAAGAACATCAATCGCAGACTCGCAACTAGGGCAAGTGAGGGTTACTGTCATATTCTTTTTTTCACTCATATCTGTATTCCGTATTCTAAAAACATATAGTTAGAAATTAACTCACTTACAAAGACAAAGAAGGTCATTGCATAGAGCATTCCCGTGGCACTTTGAATTGATCTCATGGCCACGAGTCGATAAGCATAAATACTCATAATTCCTAGTACCACATACCCCCAACCAATGCGCATCGTCAACATCATCCAGTTGAATGCATAACCTCCACCTGAAGTTGTCATCTCCGTAAAGAATCCAGGTGCCTCTAAATAACCGTAAATGGTCCAGCCCATTTTAACGACAAGAAATACCCATGAAATATAGAGAGCATACTTAAGAGGGTTCTCAGATAGTTTTGGTGTCACTAAATACCAGTGCCCCATCACCATGGCATAGGTCACACTCCCCAACATCAAAACAGAAGTAAGAGCAAAGAGAAAGTGATCTGGATTTCCATTATTCATTTTAAAAAGTAGAAAAGTCAGCACAAGGTTTTGAATGGCGAAGATAAGCCACATGAACCATGACTTTTTATCTTGGTGAAAAAAGTAAGTAAGAGCAAAAGCAAAAATAGAGATGTAATAAAGCTGTGACAAAGGATCAAAGGCGGTTCCATAAGTTAAGTGCATTACCAGCGCAAGGATCAAGGAGCCTCCACAAATACCAGCAACGATTTTTAGAAAACCAGCACCTGTAGCAGTTGTATCAGCTAAAAAACTAAAGAGCCCAACTCCCAACCCAATGGAGACAAGAAAAAATTCGGTTAAATTTATAATGGTGGCCACAATTCACTCCAACTTTGGTCTTCTAAAATTTCATAAAAATATCGACTAAGATCACTTATTATTTCTTTATTTGCACTTAGAACCTTATCTTCTATACCGGCAAGAGGATTTTCTTTATTTATCGTATGCCATCCACTGCCTTCAAGTTCTTCTGAAACTATATTCCCTACAAACGTAAATAGAGAAACTTTTCGATCACTATATTCGTGAGAATAGTTTTTAAATGCCCTCACTCTTTCAGAGTCCACACTCAGAACGTCTGTCTCTTCTATCAATTCTCTAATGGCCGCAGCTTTCATTGACTCTGTTGGTTCTATCTTTCCCCCTGGGAATTCAAGAAAGCCGTTCAAAGCACCGGCTTCGTGACGAACTTGCATCCATAACTCTAAACCATTTTTACTCAGCCTAAAGGGGATAAAAACAGAAATTAACATTGATTTCATAAGAGCATTTCTTAACATAGAAAACCTTTCCCTGCTATATTTACAAAGCGCATCATTTTGGGCATAAAACCGTCTATGACTTTTATCAGTAGGATTCCACAGGGATCTCTTATTTTCGCACCTATGGAAGGGATAACCGATGGCCCTTATCGCATGGCCATTGAAGAAGCCTTTCCCGAGTGGAGCTATCTCTCTACTGACTTCTTACGTATTCCCTCTCAAGGGATATATTCAGAAAAGAAGATCATGGATCACTTTGGCATCGATGAAAAACTAAGATCAAAGGCATTAAAGAGAACTTCCTATCAAATTTTAACTACGATCAAATCAAGTACCGCCACACATGTTCAAAAAATCAATGAACTTGGTTTTGAACATATTGATTTAAACGTAGGCTGTCCTTCAAAAAAAGTTAATGGTCATCTTGGTGGAGCTTATCTTCTCAAGGACCTACCTGTACTTAAGCAAATCGTTAGAGAAATTCGCAAGAACTTTAATGGTGTTTTTACCACTAAGATTAGAATTGGTTATCATGATGATCAATCCTTCACGGATATACTAAAACTTCTAGAAGATGAAGGCGCTGATGCCATAACTCTTCACGCCCGAACGCGAGATCAACTCTACGAAGGACGGGCTGACTGGGATTATATAAAGAAGGCCGTTGAAACAGTCGACATCCCCATTATAGGTAATGGAGACTGTTGGACTCTTCACGACATCCACAATATGTTCGAGCATACTCAATGCCACGCCATTATGATGGGAAGAGGAGCACTCAAAACGCCGTGGATGGCCACGCTCTATGAAGAATATAGAAACCAAATGAATAACCTCAACGATGAGCTTATCCATCGACAAAGAAAAAACTATATTGATTATTACTTTCACCTTCTTGAGCGTAACTATATCCGTAAAGGCTTAGACTCAGAACAAATCCTCAAACGATTCAAGGCCTTTTCACGCTACTTATTTGATGACTACGAAAACCCAGAGCAAGTAAGAAGCTCCTTTCTTAGATCAAGAGCATTGGATGAGTTTAAAAATAATTTAGAAAAATTACATTAAGTCCCAATTCTTTTTTTCATTTAAATAAGAGAAAAACTCAAAGCAGCCCCATCCTATAATTGACCATAAAGGTGTCCATGATGGATTTAAAATACTTACAAGTCCTGAAATAAATAGAGGTATTAGGAGTCTTCCCATCGATACCATCCATCGCGGAGGCGTCTCTCCCATTAAGGAAAAAATCCACTCTTGAAATTTAAAAATATTGCCTAAGAAAGAGTACTTATAGGCATCAGATTTGGCCTTCTCTTCAAAACCAGGAGTGTAATAGAGATAAGGCCAAATAAAGCCCAATAAAAAGAAAGCTCCCACCATAGCATTGAAGAAAATCGTAATAACTAGCCATAATATCAATATGGGCAATAATCCGTACTTATAATATCTCTGTATTTTTTCAGTCTTTTCCATAGCTTACACTCTCTCATTTGAATTATGTAAATATCTTAAACATTTCTAGACCAAACATTGAATCTTTCATTCTTATTATTTGCGATCCTGTTACTAACTTATTCTATAGAAAAAACTATAGTTAACAAAAGGAGAATTTATGGCAGCACAAAATTTAAGTAATAGTCTAACTAATCCCGATGAAATGCGTGATAAAGCCCATGCACGTTTGAACGATGCAAGTAAGAAGATCGATCAAGTAGCAGGTCAAGCTGTAGAGTATTCAGATCGTGCCATTGAAGCAAGTAAAAATGCTGTAGCAAAATCTGTTGAATTCTCTAAAGAGTATCCTGTACATACAGCGCTTGGAGCTGGAGCGATTGGTTTTCTAGCCGGTGCACTCGTTTCTAAAATCTTTAGATCATAGGATTATATAATGAAGGCCCTAAGCTATACTTTATTACGATACATTCAAGAGCAGATTGCCCAAAGTCAAAAGGAATCGATGAAATCAATTATTGCGAAAGCGGTAATTGAAGATTCGACTTCAATCATTGTGCTCATCTGCTCTTTATTTGCCTGTCTTGTAGGAAGTTTACTAGGGCTATCATTTATACTGATGGCCAGTGCTAATCTACTAGGACTAGGACAAATTGAATCCTATTTAATATCAGGAATTATTCTTATCGTAGTAGCGCTTTTCGGTCTTAGCTATATCAAAAAACAAGTGAGCAAGAGAGTCCTAAAGTATAAAAACATTACTGAAACCAAGCATAATGTGACATCACTCGATTCCGTGCAGTCAATTTTTGAACCGCTTACGAGAGAACTTAAAGTTGAGCACACTAAAATGAAGCACTCCCAAACAAATACTTATAAGTCCCAACATAATGACGTTCATCCCGGCTTCTATCATTAACATTCACTAGTAATGATTAATCGATATAACCACTCTTGTGCATAAAAGTAATATCTGGAAATTGCATATTGCTCGGACTTTTAATGACCATATCAAATACATGAATAAAGTCTTCAGGATCAAGCATCTTTTCTCGATCTAGCTCATCACTTAAACTGTCCCATAAAGGCGTATCAATTGCGCCTGGAGCGAGGGTGGTAAAGCGAACTCCCAAAGGTTTCCATTCTTCACGGCATGACTCAATTAAGCCATTTAATCCAAATTTAGATGCACAGTATGCAGAGGTATTCTCATAGCCTCGTTTTCCAGCAATAGAAGATAAATTGATAACATGGGTTGTATCTTCAATAACAAAGTCATGACCATATTTTAAAATATGAAAGGGACCCAAAATATTCGTAAGAAGATGTTCAGAGAAAACATCTGACTCTGTTTCTAAAACAGAGCCCATCTCATAGATTCCAGCGTTATTAACGATGACGTGAAGACCATAGGTATCTTTACCTATTTCATCATACATCTCCTGAACGGCTTCTTCTTTTGTGATATCAACATCAAGATCAATAAAGTTCTCATGATCAATATCAGTGCCACTTCGGCTGGCACCAAAGACCATATATCCATTATCTAAAAGATACTGGCACATTTCAAAACCAAGTCCACCAGAAGAACCTGTAACGAGTGCGTAGCGAGTTCCCAAAGACACCTCCAAAATTCAGCCACTTAAGACATTCTAATTCCCTTTATTCTAAAAATCGAGCCTCAATCGTTTAAAAATTGAACAGGTAAGAAAATATTCCGAAAAACGACACCCTGCACACATCAATGTTTATAATCGCCTCACGTGAAACTTAGAGCACATGGAGATGATATGAACTTAAAAATATTTACCGCTGTTACCCTAGGAGCCCTCATCTCCTTTTCAACTTATGCTAATCAATCAACGCGTATTTGGAAAAGTTATTTTCCCAATATGAACTGTTCTAGAAATGAATGTGCAAAAAATGTTCCTGCGCAAGCTCTTGAAGAAATGCTTGAAAAGGCAGACTACTTTGTTAAAAGAAAGCTCACTTCAACAAATTGGGCATTTGTAGCAGACTTCACTAAAAACTCAAAGTTTCCAAGAGGCTACCTGATTAACATGAAGTCCGGTAAGTCATACCCTTATCTTGTTTCTCACGGAGTTAATAGTGGGGATGGAAATGGAAATACGATTCGTTTTTCAAATGTTAATGAAAGTCGTCAAAGTAGCGAAGGTTTATATCTAACAGCTGAAACTTATTATGGAAAACATGGCTACTCTTTAAAAATGGATGGACTTGAATCTACGAATAGCAATGCAAGAGCAAGGTCTATTGTCATACATGGCGCTTCATATGTACCCAATAGTGCTCAAAAGCAAGCTGGTAGAATTGGACGAAGTCATGGTTGTCCGGCCGTAGCCAAAAACCTTTCTACTGACCTTATTAATAAAATTAAAGGTGGGAGTATCTACTATATTCATGGAAGATAAACATTAAAAACTAGTGGAGGTATTTAGAGACCTCCACTAAACCCTTTATTACTCGTATGAATTCTTTTGTGACCGTTCCCACCAACTAACCAGCAGTCATCGCCACTCACACGCTTAAGCGAACATCTCTGAAGAGATCCATATGTCCAAAAACGAGAACCATCGCTACCATACGCCGATATACGTTTTGGTGATCCAATACCAACATGTAACGTTTGGCATCCGATACCAACTTGCAGATTAAAGTTCTTCTTCTTATACATTTGGCACAGATACTTTTGAGCTTTTGCTCTCGCCTCAGGAGTTTCAAAGTCTAAATCGAAGCCACGTGCCTGAATGTGATCACTCGCTGATGCTCCACCAACTTTTGAATTATAACAAGTTGGACGATACCAATTTCTCAAAGTGATTTTATGTTCGCCATAAGGATTCCCATCGTTAATAACTTCTCTCAACTTCCCTGCAACGAGTCCTTGCGCAGCTCCAGCTGGCCAGCGACACTGAGGAGGAAGAAGTAAATCATACCCGCAAGCTTTAGCATGCGCTGGATGATTGGGTGAAATCATTTCTGCCGCAGAGAATTTATCAATTACTCCAACATCATCAATATAGTTCTGTAGACCTTGAGGTGAATTTTCATATCCAGTTGGATCATAGAGGTCTCTTGCATCTAATCTATCCGTTAGAATATCTAAGTCATCTAGTTCACTATTTGTTAAATCTGGACAAGACCGACTTCCCGCCATTTTATAAAGAGACTTAACTGAAGCAGGTGTCCTCATTTCTTTTTCAGAATGTACATGTCTTTTTAAATTTAAATTTACAATTTTCTTCGCTGAATTTTTTCCATGCTTGAGATCACAACTAGCTTTTTCGTAATATGAGTCCGGCTTCTTAGAATCTACAACTTCTTTAGCTGGCCCTTGATCGGCCAATTGATCATGGTCTGTAACAGAGCATGAAGCGAGTAAGAGAAGACTTGGAAAAAAAATTGATTTTTTAATTAGATTTTTCATAGACTGAGTATATCTTAAATAAATTCTATACTCAGCCGGAAATAGGTGCCTACAGAGGCTATAAGCACCTTAAATCATTTAACTAGGACCACTCTACCGAGCAACACCTACGGCTTTTGTTTCACGAAGAACCGTAATTTTAATTGTTCCAGGATAAGACATTTCTTCTTCAATTTTCTTCGCGATATCGCGAGAAAGAAGAACCGTCTGCTCATCATTAACATTTTCGTTCTCAACAAATACTCTCACTTCACGTCCACCAGAGATAGCGTAAGAGCGAGTCACTCCATCAAAAGAATTAACGATTTCTTCAATATCTGTAAGGCGAGAAACGTATGATTCCATCATGGCCTTACGTGCACCTGGACGAGCACCTGAAAGTGCATCAGAGGCTGCAACAAGGTGAGCAAGTACCGATTCAGGTTTTTCATCATCATGGTGAGCACGAATCGCATGAACAATATCTGGAGCTTCACCATATTTCTTAGCAAAGTCAGCACCGATAACAGCGTGAGAACCTTCTGCCGAAGCATCAAGAACTTTTCCGATATCATGAAGAAGAGCGGCTCTTCTTGCTTGCTTAACATTTAGACCCATTTCAGCGGCCATTGCTCCACACATAAAGGCGGCTTCAATTGCGTGCTGATATTGGTTTTGAGTATAAGAAGTACGCCAGTTAAGAGCTCCCACAAGCTTAAGAATCTCAGGGTGAATACCGTGAACACCGATTTCCATTTGAGCTTTCTGACCAAGATCGAGAAGTTGTTTCTCCATCTCACTCTTTGCTTTGTCATGAAATTCTTCAATTTTTGCTGGGTGAATACGACCATCAGCAATTAGCTTTTCAATCGTTCTTCTTGCAATCTCTCTTCTAATTACGTTGAAAGAAGAAATGACTACCACTTCAGGAGTGTCATCGATAATTAAATCTACTCCACATATTTGTTCGAAAGCACGAATGTTACGCCCTTCACGACCAATCAAGCGACCTTTCACATCATCGGAAGGTAGGTCTACTGTAGAGATAGTCTTTTCAGCAACATACTCTCCCGCAAATCTTTGAATCGCAACGCCTACAACTTTCTTCGCTTCATTTTCAGCATTCTCTTTTACTTCTTCTTCAATTCTCATGGCGATTTTAGCAAAATCAACTCTTGCTTCTTCTTCCATTTGCTTGAGAAGTTCAGCTTTAGCTTGCTCACGAGTCATCGTTGCGACTTCACTTAGCTTTACTGAAATTTCATTTTGTCTTTCTTTATATTTTTCAACTTCTTTTTCTGCTCTTTTTCTAATGTCACCAATCTCGTCTTCTTTGCGAGCAAGGGATTCCATTTTTTCTTTTGTTTGCTCTAACTTTGTTTCAAGCTTAGCTTCTTTTTGCGAAAGCTCTTTCTCGGTCGTTTTAAATTCTTTCTCACGATTGCGCATTTCGTTTTCAAATTGCGTACGCTCTTCCTTAACAACTTCTTTGGCCTCTTTTCTGGCCTTGTACTTAATTTCATTAGAAGCTTCTTTGGCCTTCTCAATGATTTGGTCACCACGTTGCTCTCTTTCTTTGAGTTCAACTTGGGCCTGACGGTTTCTAAAAAAGAAACCAACTCCGGCACCCAAAACAAGAAAAAGGATAGAAGCTAAAATAACTGTCATATCCATTTTATATTCTCCTTAATACACTCACCCTCGTAGAATGAGACTAGCTTTAACTATTATAAATTTAACAACTTTCCGTTGTAATAAAATCCTTGATCCGTAACCACGCCATCAAGTAACTCATCATGCTCTTCCCTTGGAAGAACCGCCTGCATCTGCTCACTATAGGCTATTCCAACTTTTACACCAGAAAAACCTTCTAGGTAACGATCGTAATAACCCTTTCCCCTTCCAAGTCTTTCACCTTCTTTTGAAAAAGAAAGTCCTGGAATCAGACAAATATCAGGTATTCTTACAGGTGACGTATTTGCTGGTGCCCCTATAGGAACGCCAAAACTACTTGTCACCTCAAGCTCCTCTTCTGGCGAAGCTTGTCGAAATACCATTACTCCCTCTGATTCAAAGCTGGGATAACTTAACTCAATTGAACTAAGACCAGCGATTGCCCTTTGCCAGGACACTTCATCTTTTAAGGGAGAATAAACTCCTAAATTTAATATGGATTGGTTTTGTGTGGATAAATTCTTTCTTAGGTAATCAGCAATAAAAAGCTTCAACCAATGGGAAATTCTCTTATCTTTTTCCTCTCGAACACTCGGCGAAAGTTCAGAAATGATTAATTTCATCTTCTTTCTTAAAGCGCTCTTAGAGTTAATACTCACATCAAAATCCTGCGAGTGTAAATTCTTTGAAATTAAATTACATCGTCGTAGGCGAAACATCCTCAATTAAATTAAGGGCTTCACCTGCTTTTGTTTTCAGATTATCCAATTCTTCTTTATAGCTTTTTGAAAGTTCTAAATTTTCTTGGGCCAATTGTAAGGCTGCTAAAAGTGCCACCTCACCGGAAGCTAATTGGGGAGCTTTGTCCATTATCTTATTAGACTCTCGACGAACGAGGTCTACAACATCATGAGCAGAAACAGATGACTCATCCCCTTCTTTCTCACGAAGCTTAACTTTGTAACCTAGGATTTCAAATTCAATTACACTCAATTGTTTATCCATATTTAAATTGTACGCACTCTTAGCGTACGACAAGGCCGGACTCTAGTAAACTAAAAAGTTAATTAAGGGCCTTCAAACCTTGCTCTAATACTATCTTATCATAGATCTAGCAGTGCGTTCAAATACTCATCGAGATCAAAAACATTTAAATCTTCGACGCTCTCTCCCACACCAATGTAGGTTATAGGAACTTTTAAACTTTGCACGATAGACACAGCACTTCCGGCTTTTGAAGATCCATCACATTTCGTGAAGATTAATCCACTTAAATTCAAGGCCTTATTAAACTCTTCAGCTTGGCGAATCGCATTTTGACCTGTAATCGCATCTATAACGAGTAGCGTATGATGTGGAGCAGTTTCATCAAGTTTTTTCAAAACATTCTTAGACTTGGTCAACTCCTCCATTAAGTTACCTTTTGTATGGAGACGCCCCGCGGTATCTAAAATACAGTAATCAGCTTTTTCATTAAGTGCAGCTTGCAGCGCATCGTAGCCAACACCACTTGGGTTGGCTCCTTCTTTCGCTCGAATCATGGTTGCACCCGAGCGGTCACACCAAACCTGCAATTGATCAACCGCTGCAGCCCTAAAAGTATCGCACGCTCCGACAACAACTTTAGCGCCTTGATTCGTTAACTTAGTCGCCAGCTTACCAATAGTAGTTGTCTTACCAGCTCCATTCACTCCAACAACCATGATAACTTTAGTTTTTCCTGATTGATCAGAGTTGAATTCATATAAAGATGTATCAACTTGCGATTGAACAGGAGCAAGTCTTTCTTTTAAGAAACTATGTAAAAAGTTTTTAAATTCAGCTTCTCCAAAACCTTCTTCACGGGCCTTAACCGTGAGTGCTTCCGTTAACTCCATGGCCGTTGTAGGACCTATATCTGCACCATAGAGAAGCTCTTCAATTTCTTCGAGATCATCTTCACTTAGTCCTTTTCCGGTGAAGAGACTTCCCATCTTCCCCCATACTTGTGACCTAGAACTACTAAGTCCCTTTCTTAAGCGCTCTGACCAACTTGGACCTTTTTCTTTTTCTAGCTTTGGCCCGACTTCTTCAACACTAACTTCTTCTTTTTCAAGCTTGGGTCCAACTTCTTCAACACTGACTTCTTCCTTTTCAAGTTTAGGCCCAACTTCTTTAACTTGTGGCTTTTCAGCTTCAGTAATTTGCGCAGGCTCATCTTTCTTAAGAAGAGTTGTCGTTCCCGTACCTACAAGAACAAGGGTTGAAATTATTCCAACCAAGTCCCCGATAGTGGCCACGCCATTAATGCCAAGAGAGTTATAAAGCTGCTGTAATAGCTCTAACATAAGGTATTCCTCATCAATTATTTATTTAGATTAATTTGCCACTGAGGCTTGGCCATAGTACCTCTATTACTCTAAAAATCAAGCTGTTCGAAGGTCTACACATATGACAAATCTTCCCTTATTTCGCACTGTTGAAGCCATTCGTTTATTCTTCATTGAACATGACTTTTTAGAAACTCCTACTCCTCCCGTCGTGGAGAATCCGGGTATGGAAACTCATCTTCATCCATTCAAAGTTTCAAGTACTTATAAAGAAATTAAACGAGAGCAACCTTTATACTTACAAACGAGTCCCGAGTTCCATATGAAGAAGCTCCTTTCTGAGGGACATACTAAAATCTACAATCTTTCCTATTGTTTTCGAGACGAGCCCAGCTCAGAAACTCATCGCTTCCAGTTTTTGATGCTCGAATGGTATCGGGCCCACGAATACTATAAGAAAATTTTAGAAGATTCTTTGCTATTAATTGAATTTGTCCGACAACACCTTCACAGCAAAGGGGTCGAAGTTAGAAATAAACTAGAAGTTCATCATTTTACGGTAGAAAATCTTTTTCAAAAATTCGTCAACATCAACATTCTAAATCACCTCGAAGCTCAAGATCTAAAAAAAGTATTACAAAATCAGCATCCAAAACTCTTACCAGCTCACGAAGACGTATGGCCCTGGGAAGATTATTTTCATTTCGCTTTCTTAAATATAATTGAACCTCAGTTCAAGGATTTAGACTTAGTCGTAGTCGACGAATTTCCCGCACCACTCGCTGCCCTTTCCACATTAAAAAAGGATAACCCTAAAGTTTGTGAACGCTTCGAAATCTATATTAATGGTATTGAGCTTTGTAACTGCTTTAACGAACTTACTGACTTAGCTGAACAGAAAAAAAGAATGAAAGAAGAAGCAGTTCAAAAAAAGAAACTCTATCATTACGAGCTTCCCGAACCGACTCTTCTCTTAAACGCACTTGAAAAAGGCATTGCCCCTTCTGCAGGAATTGCCCTAGGAGTCGAAAGACTCCTTATGGGCTTAAGCCTGTCTCCACAAAACTCTTTCTATAATTAGTTACAGCCTTTTGCTTCTTGAAGGGCACTTATCCTACTTGTTTTTAAAACAATCCCACGTCCAAAATCTAATGTGAGCGACTCAATTAAAGATTTCACACACTTGCCTTGGTAAAGCCTCGGTTTTTTCGAGATTTCTTTAGTTAGAATAACCTCAGCAGGAGCATGACCATACCTCATATGGGAATCTTCTTTTAATTGATCAAGTGTATCGAGATCACAACCTTTCATAAAAGCTATCTTGTGTTCCAATTCAATTTGAATATCAGATTGATGGTTTCCAACAACGTAGATATTACTCAATTTAGTATAAATCCGATCTTCAAGAGGTCTACTTCCACCTGTAGGAATCACACACTCTAGATTATATAAATTAATTAAACCGTTAATTTTAATTTTCGTGGTTTCAAAACCAGAAGTACTTGCACTTGTCGATGCGATGGTTAAGAGTGATAATACTGTTGAAATAATTACTTTCATTTGGTCCTCCCTAAAAGTGTTGTCTTATTAGTGCCTTAAATTCAAAAATAAATATAATAGTAATTTTTCATAGTTGTGATAAAATAATTTTATGGCACTACAACTCGATGATATTAAATACTTTCTTAGCGTTTCAGAGACTCTAAATGTGACTCGCGCCTCAGAACTCCTTGGGATAACTCAGCCCACTCTTAGCTACTCTATTAAGCGACTAGAGCAAGAAGTCGGAGGTGAACTGCTAATCAGACTTAAAAATGGTGTTCAGCTCACTCATCTCGGAAAACTTTTTGTCTCCAAGGCCCATCAATTAATTCGCCAATGGGAAGATATTCAAAAGATTACTCTCGAAGAGCACCAGGTTTTAAGCGGTGAATATTCAATAGGGCTTCATCCTTCTGTGGCGCTATATACTCTTGATAAATTCTTACCACATCTCATGAGTATTGGACCAAACCTTCAGATAGATATTATCCACGGACTCTCCCGCGAGATCACGGAAAAAGTAGTCAGTTGGAAAATCGACTTTGGTATTGTTGTTAATCCTAAGCCTCATCCAGATCTCGTCATAAAAGAATTATGTAAAGATCAAGTGGCACTTTTTAGTAAAAAGAACATCTCTAAAGAAGCAGCTGACACTCTTATCTATGATGAGAACTTGTTTCAAAGTACGGCCGTAATCAAGAAATCTAAGAATACAAAGTATCAGTTTAGTAAAAAATTAACCTCTGAGAATCTTGAGGTCATTGCAAAGTTAACCCACCTTGGACTCGGAGTAGGGCTCCTTCCCCAAAGAGTCGCCGCTCAATACAAGAATCTGCATATGATTGAATCCTCTCCCACACATATAGATAAGGTTTGCCTTATCTATAGGCATGAAAAGCAAAAAAGCTTCTCTAGTAAAAAGATAATCTCTTCAATTTTAGAAAGTACCTACTGAGGCCTTGCTTGTAAGAAGTTAAAAACTCTGTGAAGCTTTATCAAAATTTCTGATTTAACAAATTGATCAGGCACGGCCTTTGCCCAGGCTTTATGGGAGGCAGCATCAGTTACCTTTCTCACTTCATTATCCATTATTTTTGGATATTTTTGCGCAATCTCACTTGAGAAGACTGCGTACCAATCGTATATAGCATCACCTTCTTGCTTAAAAAGCTCATCTACAATCTGTAGCGTTCTTTCTGCAATCTCTCTTTTTACGACATAGAAATTGACCTTAGAAAGATTATCCTTAGAAATTGACTTATTCACAAAACGATTTAAGAAATCAAGCGTGAATGCCAAAGCAGATTCTGAGACTAGTCGATCCATATTCTGAAGACCCATATAAGTATTATCTAAAACCAATGCGCTATAGACTCCTTCTCTACTTCCACTTTGAGAAAGAACATTCATCCAGCGAGAGACTTCCTCTCCACTAGGGTCAACCTCTCTAACGGCCTTCACCATCTCCTTTATAAATATATAATTATATCGATCGAGCTGCTCTTTTTTAAAACTCACCTCAACCTTTGGCTTACCGTATAGACCTTGAATACTCTTAGCATCACTCTTTATTTTAGGAATATCTGGCAATTCAATAGAGCTTGGATCTTTTCCTAGAAGCTTTCTTGCAAATTCAGCACCTAAGAATTTAGTCACCGTTGGTCGCAAACCCTCTTTAATATCATCAACCAGAGAGGCTTGAGCTTGAGAGCAAGAGAGAATAGAAAATAGAATAATGAACGTGAGTTTTTTCAAAATAAGCACTCCAATAAAAATAACAGCTTGAGTGCTTATTTTACCTTAATTTTGAATTTAGTGAAGTGGGCGGTTTGCCTTGAACTTATCTGCTCCTACAACTTCACCAACGAGATCATATTCGTGAACTTCGTTGATTAAAACATCAACAATATCACCTTCGGCAAGACCGATTCCATTTACTTCATTAATAATCACACACCCATCAATATCTGGTGCCTGACCCACATGACGCCCCTTTAATAGAAGATCTGTTTCCTCATGTTTCCCTTCAATGAGAACAGGAATAGTCTGACCTACAAAAGCTTCATTAAGCTCTTCAGAGATATCTTTTTGTACTTCATAAAGACGATCAAAACGCTCATCTATTACCTCTTGAGGAACCTTATCTTTAAGACGATAAGCGGGAGTTCCCTCTTCATCTGAATATCTAAAGATTCCTAAATGATTGATTTGAGCTTTCTCAATACCCTGTAGTAGTTCTTGAAAATCTTCTTCTGTTTCTCCAGGAAAGCCTACAATGATTGAAGTCCTAAGTACGATCCCCGGGTTCTTGAGTCTTAAGCGCTCTATACGCTCAAGAATTTTTTCTCCCGTAATCTTACGATTCATACGCTTGAGAACATTATTAGAAAAATGTTGAACAGGCATATCAAGGTATGAGCAAATCTTTTTAGATTTTGCCATGAGGTCTATGACTTCATCAGTTAATTCATCAGGGTAAAAATAGAATAGTCTAATCCAATCAACGCCTTCAACTTCTTCTAAACCAGTAAGAAGATCATAGAGATTATCACTATCTTTGAGATCAACTCCATAGTCAGACAGGTCTTGTGAAATTAAGTTCAACTCTCTAACGCCAGTTTTAACGAGGTTTTGAGCTTCTTTAATTAATGAATCAACCGTTCTTGAGCGTAATCGCCCTCTTAGGGTAGGAATGATACAAAAGGTACAGTTACGATTACACCCTTCTGATATTTTTAACCATGCCGTGTAAAATGGAGAAGTATTGGTTCGAGGATCATATTCAGTATGAATGAATTTTGGAATTTCTACATGGCTCTTTGCCTCTAGCTTTCCATCTTCCATTGCTTTTAATAAAGGTACAATTTTATTGTACTCACCAGTACCAATAATCAAATCCACTTCTGGTAAATCTTTTTCTAAAGCGCCACTATAGCGTTGAGCAAGACAGCCACTAACGACCAAGGCCTTACATTTTCCTGCTTCTTCATTCTTAAAATCAGCCAACTCTAAAATAGTTTCAACACTTTCAGTCTTAGAAGCTTCTATAAAGGAGCAAGTATTAACGATAATAACTTCCGCATTGGCCGGATCTTGGCTAATGGTAAAACCAGCTAATCCCATATGACCAAGCATCACTTGTGAGTCGACAAGATTCTTGGAACAGCCAAGACTTGTGAAATAAACACTTTTCTCTAAGAATTCTAATGTATCTACTGTCGTACTCATACGCCTACCTAACTCAATGATTTAATTTCAATTACCCTTATTAGGTCAATTTAATCAATAATCATAGACTTATGAAATTTATACTTAGGCATAAATACCCTTTATTAACGTATTTTCAATACGTTGTATTAAAATTTTTGCCGACATATAATGATGAGAATACATTTCCAAACCAAGGATGGAATTTGAAAAACTTATTTTATTGGGTATTAGCAACATCTTGCTTCACTGTTACCTCGTGTTCAAGTTCATTAACTTATCCTCCCTCTCAGGAAGTTATTAAGAAATATAGAAGCGAGATTGCGAAGAATCCTTCGTTTGCTCGTGGACTAGATCTTAACCGACTAGAAGAAAATGAAAGACAAGCTTTCATATACTTGCAGGCTGAAAATTTTGAGAAAGAAAAAAATAATAAAGCAGCATGTGATCGCTACAAATACCTTGCAGGTGACAAATCATTTCCAAATGCTCAGCTCGCCTTAATAAAGTCACTTCGTGTTTGTGATTACCTCACACTCAAGAATGTCTTAATATGGAATACGTCTCTGAAAGACGTAGAGCCAGGCTTTAGAAAGTTATTCTTAGAAAACTCAATCAACCTCGCTGATCAAAAACAACAATTGGAATATCTCGTACAATTTGGTGTGGAGTATACAGACTTCCTAGATACGAAAGAACAAAGAGAAAAGCATCTCCTAAAACTTAGAAAAAAAGTAAATAAGAATAAAGAATTAAAAACAA
>JBLWYP010000002.1:0-89568 GCA_048266825.1 Bacteriovoracaceae bacterium
GGCCCACACTTAATAAGTTAGGATAGTTTTGTGAGATTGGTATTAATGCATTTTCTATTGTTTATTTTGGCGTGTAGCTGTCTTTCCTCTGAAAAAGGTCCATTACGTTTTAGTGTGCCTGATAGAAGAGACTTAGTCGTTGTTAGCCCAATCATTGCAGGAACGGCTGATTATGATTTTAAAACTTTGTATAAACATATTTTGCTACCAAAGTGTATAGGCTGCCATGAAGGAAGTAGTGCAAAGCCTGAAAATGATCCAATTGATTTATCTAGTTATAACTATTTAGTTGAGGATCGATTTATTCCGATTCTTCGTCCAGGTGAGCCGCACAAAAGCAGGCTTTTTTTAAGTACATTGAATAATGAAATGCCTCCTCAAGCGCCGCTGGAGCCTGAAGAGGTTTTATATATTAAAAATTGGATTAAGAAATGTGCTCCTGAGTTTAAAGAACAAAGCTCTCTTTGTAATAGTGCTCCAGGTGATGATGAACCGAGTGATGATGAACCGAGTGATGATGAACCGAGTGATGATGAACCGAGTGATGATGAACCGAGTGATGATGAACCGAGCGATGATGAACCAAGCGATGATGAACCAGAATAATATTCATTAAAATAAATGAGCATGTTTTAAAATGTAATCAAACCTAGTAATAGGTCTAATTTAAAAGGAGAAGAAATGAAGCTTTCATTAACAACAGTTTTATTTTTAATAACGACATCTATTTTTGCCAATGTGAAAATTATTGATACTCAACAGGCCACAGAGCAAGCCCTTGTTGACTTTCAAAGCCTTGCCTCTGCTTCAGCTATTAACAACTTTAATGGTATAAAAGCATGGCCTGTTTCAGGTGGTATAAAAGTTAAAGTATATGTTAAGGGTGAAGATTCAGTAGAGTTTAGTTGTCATAGACATTCAGATTCAGATCCATTTGAGTGTCACTAAAATCATAAATGGCCGTTAACTCTTTTCATTGTTAACGGTCATTATTAATGAGAAATGTGTAAATATTTTAACATTTGATTTTTTGCAATATACCCCGCTGGGGTATATTGTGCTCTCTTATTACTAAAAAGGGAGTTTCTTCTGCGGTATTTAATATTTTTCATTATTTTCTCTATTACAATAGGTTCTTCTTTTTCAAAAGAGCATCACTATACTTTGAGAGTTTCAAATCAAAATATTAAAGTTGATGAAATGTATGGTGAAAATAAAATTCTCGTGAATAATTCTCTACCTGCACCAACTCTTGAGTTTATGGAGGGAGAGACTGCAGTTATTAGAGTTATTAATGATACTCAAGAGAAAACACTAATTCATTGGCATGGAATTCTGATAAAGAATGATCAAGATGGTGTACCTTATGTAAACTCTCTTCCTATTTCACCAATGTCTGAAAAAATATATCGTTTCAAATTGAGACAGACTGGAACTTATTGGTATCATTCTCATGTGATGTTTCAAGAAGAGGATGGTGTATATGGTGCCTTTATTATTCATCCGGAAAAAAAGAAAGATGTAGTTTCTCGAAAAAATCAAAGAGTCATTGTATTGTCTGACTTTAGTAAAGAGAATGGAACGACTATTCAAAAAAATATCAAGAAACAAGGGGAATATTATGATGTTAAAAAGGGAACCGTTCAGTCGTGGCTAAAGGCGTTTAGAGAAGGTCATGCTCTAACTAAATGGAGAAATAGTTTACAGCGAATGGAAGGAATGGATTATGCCGATATTGCATATGACTATTTTTTAATGAATGGTAAGCCTGAACAAAGAATGTTTGAAGACTTGAAAAATAAAAAAGTTGTAAAGCTACGTATTATAAATGGATCAGCAACAAGTATTTTTAAATTAACTTATGGTGGTAAATATATAAAGATTGTTGGAACAGATGGCCTTCCTATAGTGCCAGTTAAGGTGAAGTCGTTACCTATTTCTGTTGCCGAAACTTATGATATTGAGCTTGAGCTTGAACCACAGAATACTTATGAATTAAAGGCTACTTCAATCGATAAGTCGGGAAGCGCAAGATTGCTATTAGGCTCAGGAAGTACTTTCCTTACCGCCCCTGAGATTTATTGGGAACATCCTATCTCCGTAACAATGGGAGAAATGATGGGGATGAAAGAAATGAAATTCTTTAGTGAGTTTTTAATGAATTATAAAAATGAATTTAAAGATATTGCTTCAGATCAAAAGTATATTATAAAAAAACAGTATAAGTTGCCGGCTCAAAGTGAACTTCATCCAATGATGACTGGTGATCATAATATGGGGATGAATATGTCGATCGGTCGTCGTATTATGAATAGATCCCCTGAGCTAAGAAGAAATAATATATTCAATAAAAAGGAAGGGGTTTATAAAGAGCTTCGTTATGATCTTATGAAAGCTAAAACTCCCATAAAAACTTCTAAGAATCAAAAATTAAGAATCGTAAATTTTACTTTAAATGGTAATATGGGAAGATACATTTGGTCGATTAATGGTAGGCCTTTGGGTCCTGAGACTTATATCAAAATTCGCAAAGGTGAGAGGGTACGGTTTGTAATGAACAACACGACTATGATGAATCATCCTATGCACTTACATGGTCATTTTTTTAGAGTTATGACGTCTCAGGGGGAATGGTCAGTAAGAAAACATACTGTAAATGTAGCACCACTAGATCAAATTACAATTGAGTTTGATGCAAATGAGGAAAAGGATTGGTTTTTTCATTGTCATATTTTGTATCACATGATGGGAGGAATGACTCGAATTGTTCGTTATGAAGATAATCCTGGGCCCTCCTCTCTTGAGCAGGCGAGGAAAGAGTCCAAGGAATTTAGTTTTACGGATAAATATTTTCTTAGAAGTCGTAACTTTGTCCAGAATAATTATTATAGAACAGAGACTTCTGCTTTTAATTCGTTCTATGCCTTTGATTTTGATCTTGTAGGTGATTACGACACGAATTTAGAAGGAGAGCTTCATATTTCACGAATACTTACTCGATATTTAGAGCCTTATTTCGGGGTTAAAACTGAAGCTAAAAAAGGTAAATTCGAAACGACACCTACCGTTGGTTTTACTTGGGTTCTACCTTTGAATATCTCTATAGATCTTAAGTATCAACCTGAAATGGAGGATGAACTTGAGATTGAGTTTGAAAGTGAAATTCAACTAACATCTAAACTTCAATTTAATTATGAGTATAGCTCCATCAGGAGTTTTTATTCTGAATTGGAGTATCGCCAAAATAAAAACCTTTCATTTGTAGGAAGCTATAATAAAACATTCAATAAATGGGGTCTTGGTTTAGGATATACTTATTAGTATAAAGATTGACTATCCCTCGCTCGACATTTCAGCGACCAATGATTATCGCCTGGAAAGATGTCGGACTCTGACAAAGTAGAAAATGATGCCCAAAAATAAGAATTGTTGCAATAATATTCACAATAATGAGCATGAACCTGATGTCAACGAATCTCGAATTAATTTTAAAGGTCTTATTTGCTACTGTTTCAAATACTCTAAGTCCGAATTGTTTAATCGTATTAAAAAGAATCAAGAAGAAGAGATAGTAAGCGATATTAAATTAAAAATGAGAGAGTTAGGTTGTTTTTGTGAAACGGCTAATCCAACAGGGAAATGCTGTTTAAATGATGTTAAGGCATTCATCTATACTGTGAAGAAAAGCATATAAATGAGTTTTTCTCACTGACATTACTATCAATTTAAAGTGATTTCTTTTCGAGGTTCTGGCACTTGATCAAGATCTGTGTCTTGAAAGTAGTCATAGGGAGAGTAGAGTCTTAGCTTGAGAATACTCGGATCAACTCTGTACTGTTCAGATTTATCAAAGCAAGACTTATGCAAAAGATCTTGTGCGTATCTACCATATTTAGATTTTTCATAGGAGCAGTCTCTTTGTATTCTTGGGCAAACAAGACCACCATTTTTCTCTAGAGCATAGAGTCCTAAGCTGAAGGCCTCTTTGAGGACGACCTCATCCTTAATGGACTCGGTGTCATAGTCATTACAGTTTAAGCTCTCATCCCAGCTATCATCCAGAAAATGTCTAATCGTAAATTTCTTATTAAGACTCCACGTGGCTTTTTGGCAGGAGAAGAATGGGACTTTTGCATACTTCCTCTGCACTTTACTAAATGTCGGATCGTCGGAGAAGAGAAAGAGCATATTCCAAAACCTCATTCCATTGTAATTGGCAATGAGATCGGCATTGGAATAAATGCCTGTAGTGGTTATTCCAAAGTAAGTATTTTCGGTGAACTTTCCCCACTTTATCGCATCAGCAATCGTGGCATATTTTTTTAAGTACGCTCTTTTATAGAAACCATAACCTTCAACAAAGAAGTGACCAACTTTATCCACTCCGACTCTTCTTCTTCCAATATTCATAACACCGAGAAGTCCCTTTAAATTCAAAGAAACACCTTCTAACCAATTAATTCCAGCATAAATAGAGTAGTCAAAATCTGTTCGGGATATTTTATCTTGGGGAAGAGCTTCATCTAATTCAACGGCAATGGAGTGACCTATAAAGGGACTCGCCATCTTGGATTGAACGATATCGTAAACATCACGGGCCTCATAAGCATTGACCGGACATTCTATACTTTCTTGATTGAGGTCTTCAATGGCCAGGTTGAGCCACTCATTGATCCTTTTATCTACAACGGAAGTCGCATCTTTGATTGAGTACATATTCTTATAGGAATCAATCTCTGCCCCATAGGAGGAAAGATTAAGAACAATGCTACTCATTAAGAGAAAGATTTTTATTTTATGCATAAGTCAGAATAGGGGATAGAGGCGCAAGAGAGGGGTATTTTGAATTATTTATCTTATATGTCTAGAATGAAGACACATAAGATTCCCCTCTCGCCTATTTTTAAAGGTCTTGAAGCTGAGACTTCAGTTTATTTACAAGATGCTCATAGCTGATATCTTCTATCGTTACGACAGTTCCATAGTCTTTAACTTGGGCCTCAATATCATCGAGTTCGTCTTCATCGGCCATTTGAATAACTTCTTTCATGGCCAGTGAAATATCTCTGTGCATAAAAGGATCCAGTTCACTTGCACTGATGGTAACTCCTGCAGCAACAGCGCCACCAGCTGGAGTTCCAAAGACAGCACCGCCAACAGCTGCAACTCCGCCGTCAAGGCTTGCTCCTGCAGCTGTGTAATACGCGGCTGAGCCGTAGGCTGCGCCAACAACACCTAAGTAGAGAGAGAGGGCAATAATACCCACATCCGCGACTCCTGCAATAATGGCGTTTCTTCTATTGATTCGAGAGAGTTTGTAGATATTGGCGCGAGAAAATGTTCTCTTATCGCTAAATAGACTGGAGCAATCGAGGTCTTGTTGATTGTGTTGAGAACATTCAAAGAATCTATAACGACCATTATCGAGCTCTACGGCCTTAATGAATTTTCCTTGGGTATCTTCTGCCTGAATTAAGGTGTCTGCAATGGTGACTTGACCAAATAGTAGGGTGGCGACGAGGGTTCTTCCCACGAGGCTCTTTATTGTCTCTTTCATTTCATACTCAACTTTCTAGCTTCATTTTGGGGTTAAAGCTAGACTAGGGGGTTTTGATTGAGGCGCATCCTATATCTAAATGAGGTTGGGATATAGCTGATATGTAAGAAAAATAGGGGGGCCGTAAAAAGTATGGGATCAATATTGGGGAAATACAGCCTAACTTGAGACCCAAAAGGATATTACTGAAAAGCGTGCATGTATCGATCCAAAGCAAATCCATCATTTGTAGTCTTTAGGGTTCTGCTGTTATTTAAAAGACCCCCAGGGATGACACCAAACATTCTACGTGGTGCTTGCATGGGCTGTCTTCGTCGATCATGTGCTTGATAGACATAGTTTCTTGGAGTTAGTGCACTTAATTTAAGACCACCTTTAAGAGATGTATCATGGCATCGTAGACAAAAATTATTTCGACTCGAGTCAGGTCTTGGTTCGTCAAAGACTAGAGGCCCTTCTGGAAAGAGCATTTTATGCTTAACTGAGAAGGTGTTCTTTGGAATATCGTTAGTATTCGCATGAGCTATTGAATTGTAATTTACATTACAGACGAACTTTTGTTGTCTATTCACTCGAGTATCACCATTTGCAACAAGTTTCTCATAGATCTGTTGATGTCTGTAGCTCGGATACTTATTTGCAATACTTCGCAATGGCCCACTGTAATGAGGTTTGAGTGAAAGAAGAGAGCCATCTGCATAATTACATTTTTCTTCCTGATTAAATTTTCCTGCAATAACTTTAAATTCATCCATCCATCCATAAAAATTTCCACCAAGTTTAAGCTTGCCACTATTAATTCTAAAACTGACCGCATTTCCTGTTGGGCGAGTATAGGTATTCATGTGGAATCCATTAATAAAAACTTGAATCCATTTTCCTCCAGGAGTAATTTCTAGACCTAAATGGGTCCATTTTCTTCGAGGTAAATTTTGAGAGAAAGGTAAATACTTGTATTTACCTTTCTTGGGGACAAATGCCAAGCCGTTGAGTCCCACTAGACGAATTTTATCTCCATTTGGAAACTCTAAAAGAGTTCTTGGTCGCTTGGAATCACTAAAACGTGGATCTAAATACATTCCGAGGTACCAGTCTTTTGTTAATGGGTTTTGAATTTGCTTGGGAATATTATATTCTAAATGAGTATTACCTTGAAACCAAAAGCCTTTGGCGTGAGCACCTCCCATTGAAACAGGCTCTACTCTTCCAGGACCTATAACATTGGCAACCGATGGGATTCTCCACTTAAGAGAAGTTGCAGCATTTTGTAATTTAATTCGTTGAGAAAAACGATGTGTACTCGAACTGTAACCATCATGGTGAATAAAGGTATTGGAAGTCTTGCTCTTCTCTAAGGCCGCATTCATTGGTGAATAAATGAGTACATCAGGGTTTATATGTTCATCAAATGCATACTCATGTGTACGAGCACCTGAACTAATGAGCCAGACTACATCACGAGGACTACGAGGTATAAAATTCTTGTTAAAATTATAAAGATTTTCAGAACTTTCAAAAAAAGAGGAATTCTTTGTATAACCTGGTAGTCCAAAACTTGTATTATCTCTTCCAAGACCTATACGTACATAATTGTCACCACCTTTATAAAGTTCTATGCTTCTATTGTATTCAGGCTTTCCTTTCGTACCATAGTCTACTCCTTGGATAGGCGTATCCATATAAACCATTTTTCCATGAGTCCACAAACCAGTGAAAATATATCCTTTTGTTTTTCCTGAAGATTCAACTTCGCTCATTTCTTTAACAGTATTTGGCCTTAAGCAGTTCTTAGTCACACACTTTGTAGGATATCTTGTCTTAACAGTTTGAGATCTCTTGTCATAATTATATAAAGTTCCTGGAAGGCCCATCATAACAAAATTATTAGCATGCTTATCAATCCAAGGATATGTTCCACCAATTTCTTCACCATCGGCGATGTATTTTCCTGTAGTATCGCGAAATTTCATTTTTGCAAATCCATACTTATTCTTGATAGCACTGTCATATGGAGCATGAGATATAGGGTAGAGCTCTTTAAAACCTCTTGTGTCACATGGCTTGAATTGGTTACTTGAGCGAGAGTAAACAATATCATAACGGCCACTTCTTTTACGTTTTGAATCATCCGTCCATGTAATTCGACTTCCCGCAATTCTGCCGATCATAAGCCTTTTATCTTCACCAGCAAAGATGGGTTCAAAGAAAGAAGAGACCCCAACTAAGTTCATGCCTTTAAACGATTTATTTCTTCTTCTTATTGATTCTATTTTTGCACGTTGAGTTTTAGGATTAGATACGATTACTGTAATGGGGGTCTGCCACAGTTCTTCTTGGGATTGATTGCTCCTTTTTAAAACGGATACCAGTTCAAGGTCATAGCAGTCTTTATTTTTACCTGCACCACAAACATAGGGATTATTTCTTTGTCTTGATAAATCAAACTGCTTCGTGGGATCGCAAATTGTAGTATGGCTGATTGAATATTTTTTAAAACTCAATCCAAGAAAGGTTGTTTCATCTAAATTGTAAGGAACTGTCGTTGCCAGTATGCTAGGACCATTATCTGATTCTAAGAAGCTCGTTTTGATCTTTTCTGGGGCAAAGAGATAAAATTCAATCGATTTACCAACTGTTTTATTATTAATCCCGATTCTTGCATCTTCACTTGTGCGAAACGGAGGTAGGAGGGGATGAAGATATCGGCTACCATCAACTTGTTCGACTCGATCTTTTAAAATAGGAGACCAAGGAACAGGTTGAGCATATGAATTACTGAGAATAAAAAAGAACAGTATTTTTACGAACTGTATAGATCTACATTGTCTCATCTTTGCCCCATATCTCTTTAAAGTGATATTCAATAATTATAGGTCTTATTGACTCTTTTATAAGAGACTGAACGGTATATCAGTCACTTAGGTTCTCGTGACTGTGGTTTTGCTACCTCTAAAAAGAGCCATTATAAGTTATTAATCCCTATCTTAACTTTTCTCCAATATCTTAGTAATGTTGTAGACAAAGAACCCTTAACGAGATCATTTATTAGGAAAGATATATGGATATTCATCTCACTGAACAGATACGCAAGTTTATCTTTGATCCTACGATTGGCAAGATCGTGGCGACGTTCGCGAGTCTTCTTATTATCTTTGTATTGAATAAATCTCTGAAGCGCTACTTGGGAACTCGAGTAAGTGATTCGTCTACTCGTTATAGACTCAAGAAAATGGTAAGTTTTCTCGCCTTTATCATCTTTGCCTTTTCTATTGGAATAATCTTTAGCGATAAGCTTGGTACTCTAACTGTTGCTTTTGGAGTGGTAGGAGCCGGGATTACATTTGCCCTAAAAGAAGTGATTGCCAGTATTGCTGGTTGGTTTGTTATCAATTTTAATAATTTCTTTAAGGTTGGAGATCGAGTCAAGTTGGCCGGTATTAAAGGGGATGTCATTGACATCAGTATTCTACGCACGACAATTATGGAAATTGGCGATTGGGTTAATGGGGATCTCTATAATGGTAGAACGGTAAGAATATCAAATAGCTTTGTTTTCAAGGAACCCGTTTTTAACTATTCAGCTGAATATCCTTTTATATGGGATGAAATCGTGATTGCTATTCGTCATGAGTCTGATGAAGAAGAGGCCGAGAAAATTATTGATGAATGTGCTCGTGCTGTAGTGGGAGAATATGAAAAGCAGTCTAAGCAAGACTGGGGACATATGGTTCAAAAATTTATGATTGAAGACGCTAGAGTCGATCACTTTATCTCTATGAGTGTGGACGGAAGTGGTGTGAGTTTTACTCTTCGCTACATTACTGACTTTAAATCAAGACGAAGTACTAAAGATCAATTATACCGTCGTATTCATAAGGCTTTTAAGTCCACATCAAATAGAGTCGAGTGGTCGGTATCAACGTTGGAGCTTTCTTCAAGACCCGCTATTGAAATTAAAGAAGTTGTGAAAAATTTGTGAATATCATTGGTCTTTAAGCATTTTTAAGCTGTTTTACGGCAATATTGTCAGCAAAAGAGGCGAGAAATTTCTATTGAGTAATTAAAATAAATAATCTTAAGAAAGTAATCTATTATTAACGATAATAAATATATATTAAATTTATGTCGGAGAATAAGAGAATGAAAAAGCATATCGCATTGTTACTTTGCTGGAGTCTTCTCTGTAATCTCATATCCATCACAAAAATTAATCTGCATAGTCCCATTTCAAATAATTCGATTGTTGAAGTTAAAGGATCTTTCTTTGTTGGAGATATCGCTGCTCAATCAGAATCATTAAGTTTATCAGCAAAGTCTGAAAGTTCTGATATGGCCCAATATTATTTGCCGATGCTTGCCATGCTTGGAATAGGAATCATGTCTATTATGTTATGGACGAAACTTGAATCTAAGTCTGCAGATTTTTATCTATTTCTTATAGGAGCAGTAACCTATCTTGTGAGTGTAATTACAAGTTGGTCTTCAGAAAAGATTAAGTTTGAAAAGCTTCCGGAGACAATTGCAAAAAATACTCAAGTCTCAGCACTGGAAGAACAAAAGAAGGCATATGAAGAGGTCTTAAAAATGGTTGAGAAGCGTCTTGTATTACAAGGGGCGACAGCAGCTGCATTCTTAGCAGCTGCTATCTTAGCGGGAGTATTTTATGCCCAAGAAAAAGCAGCTCTGGCAGCTTCACAGCAATCGACTTCAGCTCTTGCTTCAGAGTTTGCTGCAAAATGTTCTCAAATTCCTCAGTTATATCCGCCTAATGGTGTCGCCGTTGAGGCTACAACCATGGCGCCAATAGCACCTATATGCATGAAAGTAGCTGCAATGGGGGTTGCCTGCCTAAAAGAAGTAGGGGCTAGTGAAGTACAAATTAGTGCTTTAAATGAAGCTTTAAGGGCCCCTCAAGGATCGGCGACTATGGCGCTTGCTCATGAGGATCAAGTGGATAGTATTGCTCAGACTTCATCTGAGTGTTTTGACTCACAGATTCCTGCTCCTACACAAGGGGAATTGGTAAGCTATAGCGATCCTGGACTTAAAGGGAAACTGAAGCAGCATTATTACTCTCAGGGAATAGATCTCAGTAGAGAAAAGAGCTTGGTCGTAATAAGTGATAAACCTTCTTCAAAGGTTACTAAGTATATAGTTTCAATGATTGAAGAGCTTATAGACGAAGCGCAGGCGGGACCTGCTGGTATTCTTGGTGGTGCAGTAAGTAGAGGTGGAGGACAGGCTATTTCACAAGCCTCTGGAGAAGCTGCTTCCGGAGCAGCTACATTTTTAGACGATACTCCTGATAACTTTATACAACAACTCAGTGCTAATCCTGAAAGGGCGCTAAGTAATTGTCATAGAAGAAGTAACTGTAGTGAAGCCGATCTCCAACGTTATATTGAACTCAATAGGGCAAGTGCAAATTTTGGAAGTACGGTTGTTGGAAGTACAGCCGATGCCGGAGTTGGTAAAGCCGTGCAGGTTGCTGCTCGAACTGGAGGAAGAAGAGTGGCCACTCGTGTAGCTTCTGGTGTGGCGATCAGAGTTGTTGGTGCTGGAGCTGCCGCCGTCGGAACCGCTGTTGGGGCACCCGTTGTTGTTGCAGGTGCTTCTGTGGCGCTGGCCGGTTATACGGCCTACTCTGTAGGTCAAGCTGGTTATAATGTTGTTTCCGCGCATACAAAAGTAATGAGGGCCGAAGAAGCCGCAAGAAGAGAAAATATGGATTGCAGACAAACAAGAAGAGGAGTTCGCTGTAGACCTAAAACTACTTTTCTAGATCACTTTAATAAGAAGCAAATGATATCCCTTCTTTCTGGAATATTGATCAATGATTCCCACGCATCTGCTGCTGCATCCGTGGCCACAGCAGCGCTTCAAGGAGTTGGAAATCAAGCGGTAGGAATTGCACAGGAAGTATCTCAAGAGTCTGAGTCCGAGTCAGATCAATGGATCTATAATCCAAAAGGGAGAATGGCGCTTTATGGTGCATTTTCTGCTCTTGTAGCAATGGTAACTCTTAATACTAATAAAATGAAAAAGAACTTGGAGTCCGATATCGAAGTTATTCAAGAAACAATTGATGAATACTCTCGGTTGAATGAAGGAAATTCTCAAATTGAAGAAGATCCTAATGACGACACCAACATAAACCTTGAGAGTAGTGAAATTATTCCTGAAAACGTCAATAATAACGAAAGTTCGGATCAGTCTGTCTTTTATAAACCCCTTAGAAGATTCATGTCTTTCTTTTTTAGCGAAGCTGTTGCTGCAAAGAAGAATGTATTAGGTGTTATGCCTCTTACTATGCCCTGTTTAGCCCCAATAAATGGTAAATGCGTATCGACTCGATCTTTTGTATCGAATTTACTTCTTAAGGGAGTTCGCTATTCTCCTTCTACTATGCAGGCGATTAAGTCTACGGCCTCTATGGGAGATATGATTCAAAGAAGAAACTATGTGACAGAAGACTTTATGCAAGAAGTAAGTAAGCTCAATCGTCTCAAACCTACACTTGAAATGGGATATAAGTTAACGAAGAAAAGATTAGGCAGAAGTACGAGAAATAATTCAACAGACTTTGATAAGTATGAAAAACATTTGGTTCAAAAGTTTCTTGGGTTTAGTAAGAAAGCAATATCTAAGGAAAACATAAACCTAGGAAGTCTTCTCGGTATAGGTACTTTTAATGGTCGGCGCAATGAAATGAGAGAAAGCAGTATTAATATTGAATCGAGTCGTTTAGCTTTAGATAAAAAATCTGCGCAGTCCAACTATGCTCAGCGAGCTAAGGGAGCCTTTATTCTTGAGGATAATCGTTCGATTGAAAGGAACTATATTGATAAAGCAAGAGGTATCAATACAAGTCTAAATGAGAACTTATTTGAGCAGGTTTCGAGAAGGTATTTAATTTGGCATTCCCGTCAGTAACGAAATCACTGAATCTAATCATTCTTATATTTAGATATCTGAGAAGCTACGTCTTCTAATACTTTAAAATTATCATTTTTACGAAGTTTTAGTTCAGGAGACTGTCCTTCATTTAGTAATGTTATAAAGCGCCTGAAAGCATAGATGGGACCTGCGCTTCTGTGTGTGAGCTTACTTACCATGAAGGAGCTCATTAGTAATAAGTTTAATACTATGATGAAAACCAGCTTGGCGAGTAAAATGAAAAAGGGAGTAACTTTATAAAGTGAGTAGGAGTCTAACTCTAGAACGACAAAGACTAAGAAGAAATAGCTGACTATTAAAAATAAAATAGCACTGAACATAATAGTGGCCGCTACGTAAGCATAAACTTTAAGTTGATAGCGAGGCATGATAAGAAAAACTTTTCGTCGTGAACTATAGAAAATTTTCTCTCTATTCTTAAAACACAAAACGAGAGAGAAGATGATTCCTGTTATAATACATAAATCAGCAAGATTTAAACTTGCCTCAAAATATTGGATTCTTATCCAATCTCTTACAAATCCAAATCGTACTTTATCAATTACATTTCCTATACAGCCTGAAATAATGAGCGAAGTTGAAAAATATATGTTGTAGCATTCCTTAGGGAGATAGTTGATGAAGAATATATAAAGAGGCACTAGAAAAGATAGAACGAGTACTTGGGTTGCAATAATCAATTCAATCGTCAGGTTTCCACTATTACCCAGGATAAACCCTAAATTCGCAAATGAATCAAATGAGATTACGGAATTACTAAGAGGTTTAAACCAGTGTAGATTCTCCTTGGTCATTTGATCCAAAATAAGAAGGAGAAGTATACTTCCTAGGCAAAAGAGAGTGGTTCTATTTTTTTTCATAGTCTTTAGCGTGGTAGCACCCAGTAATCAATATAGGATTTTGCTCCAGTGGCAACTTGTTCTTTCATAGGCCTGTTCTTTCCAAAGTAGTGAGCAGGTATTACACCACGGAATCTTTGAGGGGGCTGCATCGGCTGTCTTCTTTGATCATATTGTGATCGTTTTGAACCTTGAGTTAGTGCTCTCATATCTAATTCGCGAAAAGTGTATTTATCACGAGGAAGATGGCATCCCATACAGAATTGATTCTGAGTGAAGTTTGGCCGAGGCTTATTATATTTTAGAATTTTAGCACCAAAGAGGAATTTTTCTCTATAAGAGGTTAAGCCTTTAGGGATATTTAAACGGTGGGCGATAGTCTCCTGTGTAGTAAAGTTTTTCATATTGTAATTACCATAGCGAGTGAAACACATATATCGACTGTTTCGATTTTCATTTACTTTCTTGGCGTATAACTCGTGTGAACTTGCAGGGAAACGAGAGCTATAGTACTTGGCACCTTTAGAGGCATTATTTTGGACTTTCACCAAAATACCTCGTCCATAATTACATTTCTCTTCTAGAGTTGGAAAACCTGCAAGAACTTTAAACTCATCAACCCAACCTTTAAGGCCATAAGTTCTATTTTTAACAAAGTTTCCAAGCGTGACTTTTGTACCTGAATTAATTGTGAAAAAATTATTTAAGTTCCCAATGGCCTTAATCTCACCGGCAAGGAATCCATTTTGGAAATATTGGGGAAGCTTTCCATAAGAACGAAACTGTATGGCAAGATGAGACCATTGATCAAACCAAATACCTCGAGCGAGTTTAGAGCGGCCTACTAACTTATTGCCATTCCATAATTCAATATAGTCATAGGCAAGATTAGAATATTTCATTGCAGCGTTCGATTTATAAAGCTTTACCGACTTACCTGAAGAGAGATGAAAGACATTAGATCTTCTGGAGTTGTCCTTTTTAGAGTTTTTTCGAGGATCAAGAAATAAGCTTACAAACCAGTTTTTCTTTTTTGCGATATTTAATCCACCATTTTTTTGTTGAGGTACATCAAAAGAAAGGCCAAAGGACTTTTCTAGCCATAGGCCTTTTCCATAGATACCACCTTTTGAAATAGGCTCTAATCTTAAGTCTCCTAAGGGATAACCATACTTTGGTGGAGTTAAGAATTGCGCTGGTGCAGTAGATGCATTTTGAAAGAGCAGTGGTATTCTTCCTAGTTGGTGGGGGAGTGCATTTGTTTCTTTACTCTTATTAATCCCATCATAATGGCGCATGGCCGCGCCTTTGGTGAATCCAATGGCCCCTGTCATATCAGCATTGATAAGAAAATGAGGATTACTATAGTCATCAAAAACAAGTTCTTCTGTATGTCGTGAAGATCCAAAATGCCATACTACATCTCTTTGAGTGACGGGCATCATAGCATCGATATAGTTAAAACGATTTTCAATAGAGCCAAGAAAGGAGCTATTTTGTGATAAGTTTTTGTGATAGACACCTTTTTCAATATCATTACCAATTTCTCTGGCCATACCGAGCTTCTCGTAAAACTGACCTTTTGGGGTATTTTTATAGAGCTTTAGCTTTCTTGTGCTATCACCATGAATGGGGCTCGAAATACCAAAGTTATAGTCTGAATTATTAAGTAGGCCATCAAAGAGAACTGTTTTTCCATAAGTCCAAAACCCGGCTATGGAGATTCCTGCTGTTCTAGCAGAGCCCGCTTCAACATCTTTTCTCTCATCATTATCTCTTGGTACAAAATAGTATCTAGAGTCTGGTGCTTCCTGATAGATACCCTTCATAATAGAATCAACTTCATTATAATAAGTATTACCTTTACCTATAGCGGTAAAAAAGAGATTGGCCGCACCTTTATCCATCCAAGGATAGGACCCTCCGAGATCGCCATTTCTAGGAATGATATCGCCTAGACTATCTCTAAATGGATAACGGGCAAACTTATAGCGATTTTTCATGTTGTTTTTAGTGTCATAGTGAGCATTAACAATGGGGATAAGCTGATTCCATTTACTAGGATCACATTGCGCTTCTTTCTTGTCATAGACAGAGTAGACGATATTAGCGTTGGTAACCCAAGCATCTTGTTTATTCTTAAAGTTACCCGTTAAGCGAAGACTTTTATGATTCACTCTTGTAATAAGAAGTCTTCCATCTCCTACAATCACAGGCTCTGCTAAAAGTGGAACGTTAAAATTAGGTCCTATTTTTTCTGTCCCATAGATTGGTTTGATACTTGCGATGCGTGCATTCTTGGTTTTCGGATTATTAACTTGTATCAGAACATCTTGAGAGGCGTAGCGAATATTGTTATCAGCTTGTCCTTTAACAAAACCATCTTTATGAAATCGTGAAATGACAGAGATTTTATAACAATCACTCTTACCTTTATTGCAAGCATAGGGATTACTATGCTGTTCTGTTTTTTCACAAAGAATCGATCTCTTTGGACTGTAGTCACCCAGTTTTTTAGGAAACCTCTTACTGAGTGGAACCATAGAAAAACCGTGATAGGGATCTCCTGTCATGAGATTGGCACCGACTTTAGCGTTACTTGGGTGTTTCAAATGATGATTGATTTTTTCAGGGGTTAGGACATAGAAAGGGACGCTAGAGCCATAACCTTTTAATCTAAGGGCAATTCTTCCATCTAGCGAAAAGTCGTGACTAGGCAAGTGTGGGCTTGTGGTTTGAACGCTTCCTTTTATATACTGAATGGTTCTTGTATCTACGTTTCTCCTGGGAAAGTCTGGAGTTACCATATTAATAAATACAGCGCCTACACCGAGAGAAGCTGCTGATACTAGCCCCCATGTGAAAAAACGTTTCTTCATTTCAAGCTCCTTAAAAGTATATAGCTTTATTATCGGCTTGCCTTGAGAATATCTGTGCTTTTATCTCGGGTAATGTAAGAAGGCTTCCTAATTTTAGTTACTTAAGCGCTTAATCTCACTTATTCTATTCTAGAATGACTGCCCACGATTGATATCGATAAGAATATTTTGATGTGAAATTGATTCTTTGAACTATATATATTGATCAATAAGCTCTTCAAAATATGCGTCGGTGCTGATTTTCTTCATTTCTTCTAGGGCCCGAGTGAGATGAGGGCGGGCCTGAGGATCATCTTTTGCATAATAAAAAAGAGATTCAAATATATCTTCAAAGTAGCTTTGCAAATCAAAAGAAGGGATCTCCATTCGTATGATGTCCTCGGAATCTACTAAGTGTTGAGCATTATGATATTGGCCTTCTAGAATCATAAAGGATGATTTTAATTGATCCACGCATTCTTTGAATGTGTAAGGATCATTCACTCCTGGAGAGAGGGCCCTTGCACCGATTTCCAGCAGGAGATGACTTCCAAAGTGATAGTCTTGCTTGATTGATTTTTGGGTTCCTAGAATAATATAATTTCTAAATTGATCAATGATTTTTGGCGCAACATTTTGATGTGAATAAAGGGTAAAGTAGTGACCTTGAACAATGAGATAGTCTCCTAGCTTTGCATTACATTCTAAGTACAGACCTGTTGCCTTTAGAAGCTTTATCAACTCCTCAAAGTTAAAGTACTGAAGGTATCCATTTTCTTTTAAGTGAATAGGTGTTTTAACCAGATACTTCTCTTTGCCACTTTTGACAGGAACAGGAGTATCTTTGTTTATAAAATATTTTTGTCCAAAGAAGTTTAGTATCTCTGTGCGTGTTTGAGAGCCAACCTTAGAAATAGCATAGGTGGTGCGAATCATATGGGGAATATGATGGATGAAATAGATAAACGAAAAAATTCCAACGAGTCCCCAGATAATAGAGACGACTAGCGCTACCTTAGGAAGGGATTCAAGCGCAGCATCTGCAGGAGCTTGAATGAGAAGAAGAGTCAGTAGAGAATGAGTAAAAGCTGCACATTGAATACCCATGGTGAATTGATTTCCTCTGTCATCGAGAAAACCAGATAGGATTCTTGGACCAATCTGGGAACTTGAATGTTCTATGGCCAATAAAGTCATCGAGAAACTGACACTGGCCACTGTCATCATAGAAGCGGCAATCGTGGACAAAATACTGCGAAGACTATCGGGATCATTAATCTGAAAAGAGAGAAAGCTCGTTGACTCTGAAAAGTAGCTCTGATCTAGGAAGGCCGTGAATGTATAGAGAAGGATAGAGCCCAATACAAAGAGCATGGGGATCGCCCAGTAGTTGGTCGAAAAACTTATAAGTAATTTTTGAATAGGTTTTATCATCTTTATAAAGCGCCTTACCTTAGAAGAAATCAGTATAACTCTATACTGTCATATTTATAGGGAAGAGCTCAAGGGGCGATTACAAATCAATGCATATTGTTAACAAATAGTTAAAAAAGGGCCTCTTTTCTTAACTTCTATGATCTTTTATTCAATCCGTAACTTGTCTATATTCCCCTCAACCTTGAATAAAGGACCTGCATTTTTAAAAAAGGATTTAATGATGAGACAGTTACTGCTTTTGATTTTAATGGTTTTTAGTACGAATGCTTTTACTTCAGATGTTGGAGTAGGGGGATTGAGAGGATTTGGAGGTAGTATTCCGCGATTTATTGATGATCTTGATTTAAGAGGTTTAAGTAGAGACTTTTTTCTCGTTTGTACTCAGGATGGTTGTATTGATTATGGTGATCCAGATAACGATAATCCTCCCAAGCAAGATCCTCCTAAGGAGGACCCACCAAAGGATGATAATCCGCCTAAAGACGATAATCCCCAAGAAGATCCTTCAAAAGAGCAAAGCTCTGGCTTGAGTATAGGTCAATACAATATTGTTAGAGATGGGGTAAGATTTGGTGTTCAAGAGGGTGTTGATGCTTATATTCTTCATGAGTCGGCCGCTGAATATGTACAAAGTTATAAAGCACTGGCCTGCTCCACCTATGTAGGAGAACGTTTTATCATCGATAAAGATTGCTTAAATAATTAAATCTATCTTCTGATCAGGTCTCCATGTGTTTCCTGATCAGAAATTTCAATAACTTACCCTCTGTCTAAATCTTAAACATACTGAATTTATTATGACCTTGAACATAGGGATGTGAACTTCATGCTAAGTTAACAGAATATGAAAATGATCGACTCCTATATTCTCCTATTTTCTTTACTCCTTTGTAGTGTGCCCATTCACGCCACTGAGGAAGGTGTATTTACCTCAAGTGAGGATTCAAGCGAGCAAAGTGAGCACGAAGCCTCGAGCGAAAATTTTGAAGATGAAGAGGCCAGAGCAAGGCTTAGGTCTGGTGGAGCGAATGATCAATTTGAAAACGATAGCCGACATATTCTAGATTATATCAATCGTAGTGGTGGCGGAAATGTTGATGGTGGTGGAACAGATATAGAGTATCCGACGCTTGAAGATCTTGATGATGCTTTGGCGCATACATTTAAGTCCATAACGACAAAGGCTGAAGGAAAGAATTTTGTTCGTAGGCTAAGAGATGAGTTTCCGAGTAATAGCCTGAATGATTTGTATGCAGATGCTTTAGGAGATTTTGAAGTAACTTCTATTCATCAATTAAAATATCTAAGACTAGAGTCGTCCAATGAAGCCTTCCTTCAAATGATCGTTGGAGATAGGTTTGAAACTTATGTGGACAGGTATAAGTCTTGTCGCTTTTATAATAAGAAAGTCGTGAATATTTATACAGATCAAGCTACTGATATTTTCTTTGATGATTGTGAACAGGTATATGAAGAGTATCATTCAGACTTCTTAGATGTTTTTGATATGAGTCGCTTTCAGTGGCATGAAAAATGTTATGATTCTTTTGGTGAAGAGAAAATTGGTTCTGTATCAGACTTTTCTTTAAATGCCGATATATGCCTATCAAAGAGTAAATTTCTTAAAATTCCAAAAGATAACCTGATGAGAACATTCTTCAGCGTCGTTCTTCATGAAGTTTCTCATTTGTTTGGTTCAAATGAAGAGCAAGCAAAGAAATTTGAAAATTATATTTTAGACCATTTTAATTCAGTCTATAAAAGTATTAATAATGTAGACCAAGATATATCTGATAGAAGAAATGCTTTTTCCTTCATTTTTTCTAAACTTAAGGTTGCTCAAGGTCGAATTAGACCATTTACGAGAGATTATTATTTTAGATATGCTACTTTAGAAGAGTCTCTACTAAATCTATTATATGATGATTTTTATTCACACGAAGAGTTCTTATTCCTTTATCCTTATGGAGTAGTTGAAAAAGTAAATATCCATTTAGGAAGAATTAAAGACTTAATCAAAACTCATTTTATTAATGACTACAATCTGATTCCTCGCGAGGAAATCTTCAGAGAAGATGAGATACTTGTTTTGAGAGGAGTTAAGAGGATTGATTCACCCTCAGGATTATCACTTGAGTATAAGTTAAATAAATTTTTGAAAGAGATTCAAATCGAAATTTATGAGAGCATAAAGATACTAGATAGCGTGGATGATTCTGTAAGCTTATCTAACCGTAGAGATGCTCTTCTTTATATCGATTATATTCATGAAAATAGGGATAACTTTCTCATCTTTAGGGATCAGAATTGGTTTACTTTTGAATATATCGAAAGAGATTTGATTAAATGAGAGAAAATAAAACGACCCCTATTTATGATTTCTTAGACTATAAATTGTATATTCTTCATCTTGTATCCACCTATCCTAAAGAGGGCAGAGGTGTATTTGGAAAAATGGCCAAGGCCATTGGCGTTTCCTCTGTTCTGATTTCTCAGATCTTCAAAGGAAGTAAGGATTTACAACTCGATCACGCCATTGGTGTATGTGATTTCTTTGAAATGACAGAACTTGAAACTCAGTACTTTATCGCTCTTTTAAGTAAGCAACGTGCTGGTAATAAGGCCTTGCGAGATTTCTATAATAAGCAAATCTATGACATTCAAAATCAGGCCCTGAACCTTAAGAGCTACATAAAAAACAAAGATGAAGTCTCAGAAGAGGCGAAGAGTGAGTTCTATAGCACATGGATTTACGCAGCCATTCGTCAAAGCTGTGCTCTTGAGGAAATAAAGAGTATAGATGATCTGAGTGAACTCTATTCTCTTGCTCGTGATATCGTTGAAGAGAAAGTGAACTTTATGTTAAGAAATAATCTACTTAGCCAAACTGATGAAGGTCTCACTCTCGGGATTGGTTCGACTCATATTTCTAAAGATAGTCCACTCGTTCATTCACACCGAAAAAACTGGCGACTAAAAGCAATTGATTCCTTTTCCAATCATAATCCTGAAGACCTTTTCTTTGTGGCCCCTATGGTTATCAGTGAAGAAATGGCCGACAAATTGCGTGCTAAACTTGTAAGCTATATTAAAGAGCTTTACGATGAAGCTCCCAAACACGATCCCGAAGTCACTTGCTGTTTGAATATTGATCTCTTTAGGTTCTAAACGCTCGGTTTTTACCAAACTCGAATACGATCCTTGGGAGCAATATACATCTTGCTTTTATCGCTACATTGATAAGCATCGTAGAAGCGATCGAGATGAACGACCTGTTCATTCACTCTGGCAAAGCCTAGCGCGTGAGGGTCTGTTTTTAACTGAGCTTCTCTGTACTTGGGTCTCATTTTTTGACACCAAGACCTTGCATAGGATTCAAAGAAGAGCTTTAAGTCTTTCTTGGCCACTTTATCAGACTCAGGAAAAACTGCATGAAAAGAAGAGGTGATACCGACATGGTCACCAATATTTTCTCCAAGTGTAAGCTCTCCATTATGTCCAATTTTATTAAAGCGTTCAATAAATAGAGATCCTCTATGTTTGAAGGTTGTTAAATCCTCTTTTGACATCCATTGACGAAGTTGTCCTTTAGAGTCAAAGCGAGATCCATTGTCATCAATGGAATGTCCAAGTTCATGACCTACAATCGAGCCAATAGCACCAATATTTTGAATTCTCGAATTATCGGAATCGTAGAAAGGATATTGAAGGATTCCCAGTAAGAGGACAAATTTATTATCCGATGAACTGTAATAGGCATTAGAAGTAAGGGGTCCCATCCACCATTTGGTTTGAGAACGCTCTGATTTGATTTCTTCAAGATTTCTATCAATTCTTGCCTGTCTTATCTTGAGGTTATTCTGTATTTGAGTTTCAGGATTTAAGTTAAGGACGGGAAGAAAGTTCCAGTCTTCTTCGTTGTCGGGCTTAACCAAATGAAGTTTGGCATCCGTTATTTTTCTAATGGCCTCTTTCCTCGCTTTAGGACTTAGCCAGGTATTATTTTTGAGTCCATCAACTAGACTCTCTCGCACGTCTTCAGCAAGATCGACAACTTTTTGCTTATCAAAGTCTGGAAAAAGGATATTGATCAGTTCTTCATCAAGCTCCATTCCATAGTTGTGCATAACAAGCTTCGTGCATCTCTCATTTCTTGGTGCTCTTTGAGCAGATCCACCGAGATACTTATGATCAAAGTTAAAGGCCTGCTTAAAGTACTGAGGATAGGCATCATCCATCCAGTTATTATAAGTGTAGAAGGCATAGACTGATTTAATTTCTTCTAGTGAAGATTCTTCAAGCCATTGATTCATGAATTCTAATGATTCTGGGAATACATCTCTGATTGGCATATCTTCTGGTACTTTTGAGAAGTATTCACTTATGCCTAAATTGTTATATTTTTTAAAATAATCTCTTGGTTTATAGTGGCGCTGAGAATATCGCTTTCTTCTTTGGGCCGGAAGTAGGGTGGCCATTTGAATTTGTTTTTCATATTCAGAAACCCATTTGGCTCTTTTTGAGGCGTTATCAAACTTCGCCGAGTCAAAGAAATTTTTGGCCAAGAGATTAAAGTCTTTCATTAGTTTTTTATTTTTAATGTAGGATCTCTCTCTTAGATAGCGCATTCGAGTAGAGAAGGTGAGATCAAATTTCTTAGAATTATCTTGATTGGCCGGAGTTCTGAAACTAATGACACCACTTATAGAGGAGTCAATTCTAGATTTGAAGAGTTCAAGAAGTTCTTTCTTGGTTTTAATACCATTGAGTAGATTCATTTCTCTTTGAATCATCGCTTCTTCTTCAAGAGTGCTGGCCGTTTTATCCATACACGAAAGATAGAGATTCTTGGCCGGATTAAGACGCTCTGATTGATTTGAGTATCCTTGATCAATTAAATGGAAGTATTCTTTCTTCGCACAAAGAATACGTTCAGCATTATCCGTAAAAGAGAAAGTCCATCTTGAGCGATCTTCTGGCAGAATAAAATTACTTACCACTTCATTACAAACATATCCGTAAAAATCATCGCAAGGGGAGATTTCACTGGAAAGAGGCATCGCTCTTTTTTGAGGAATAGAGCAATGTTGATAGAGAAGGTCTTTGGTGATTACCTTCTTGGCCGCAGTATCTTGAGTAGGGCCAGAGCAGCTAAGGACGAAAAGAGAAAATACGATGGAGAAGATGGTTTTTACAGTCATTATAACTCACTAGATTAGTTTAGAATTTGCTAACCATTAAAAGTTAATATTCACTAATCGTCCAGCTGATAAGGGTGATACTGCGTGGCAGAATTAAAGATATAACTAAAGGTGCCAATGTCCTGCGGCCTCTGGTTGATAGAGTACTTCCATAACTTTTAAGCGCTTGGTCTTTCCCGATGGGAATCTCCAGTTAATCTCTTGGTTTTTTCGAAGTCCGATCAGGGCAGAACCTAAAGGGGCCAAAATGGAGACCTTTGATTCATTGATTTGCGAATTTTGAGGATAGACAATCGTAACAAGAGATTCTCTTTGGTTTGTTATATCCATGTAACGGCATCGAGTATTCATGGTAACAAGATCTTTAGGCACATCACTGTCTGTTATAATAGTGGCCCTATTGAGTTCAATTTCTAGGTCTTCAAAATCGTATTCGCTATTAGAAATTAATAAGTTATCCAGACGTAAGTAGTCTTTTTCTGTAATGAGGATTGTATCCGAGTCCATTGATATCTCCTTGGTTTTAAAGTCATAAATTTAAATGAAAATGAGGCTAAATAGAGCTATTTAACCACTTATATGAGTGAGGCGGAATTCCTGTGAATGGTGTATTTGAATAAATAAAATGTCATACTTATGATCCTAGCATAGGATGACATGGTCTTGAAGTTTATTCTGATTAGACAAAAGTAGTATTTATACTTTGCTTAGATTTTTAAGATATAATAGATCATGAGTTAAAGGCTTTAATTTTTAGGTGGGGATTTCAATGAGATCTATTCTTTGTATCTGTTTGATCTTTTTTTTGACGAGTTGTTCCTCTTCCGTTCTTCGCAAGAGTAATCTTGGACAATATGAAGGCAAAGATATTGTCATTATCGATATTGATCATACGATAGCAGATGTCGATGCTTTTTCATTTCTGTTCTTAGATCATACTGAAATTAAACCTTTCAAAGGCTCTGTTGATTTTTTGAATGAGATCTCAAAGCGCTATCCCGTGGTTTATCTTACTGCTCGTCATGAGGTCTTTGCAAAGCATACATACCAATGGCTAGAGCACAATGGATTTCCTGAGGGAGATGTTCTCTTTTGGAATTTCTTAGATCATCCCTTATCTATAGAGGCCTATAAGAAAGGACGTATTAATGAATTACAAAAGAAAGAGGCCCGTTTTGTATTTGCAGTAGGAGATAAGGTTTCTGATCTTAATGCTTATGCAGCCTTTAATATTAATACCTATATCTTGGGGAGTGATATCATTCATCAAGAGTCTTCCCAAGGAGTGCACTTTGTTAGCTCATGGGAAGAGATTAGACAAAAAGTTATGAATTTAACATTAGAAAATTAAGGCCTATTTACTATTTATCGAAGTTTCGTTTGTACCAGGCAATATCTGACATCGTATATTCAAGATTCTTCGGTGTGATCATAGGCTCTAAGTCTAGAATGATTTCTTTAATTTCATCCTCATCATAACCTGAGATAGAAAGGGTATAGATTTCTGATTTAAAGTTACGACACTTCTCTTGATTTTCGACATTTAATTTTGATAAGTTATAAGTACCTTTATCTAATAAGCATCCTTTAATATCATCGATCATTCTTAGGCCCATTTCTCTTCCGGTTAATTCGATTGCCTGATCAATAACGAATTCAACTTTGTCTGTACCATATCCACCTGAGAGAGTCGCTTCAGTATCCACAAGACTCATTAAGGAAGTATCAATATAAACATCATCTGGATTAAGGAGGCTAAAAGGAAGTGCTATGAGTGCATCGATACTCATTCCATGGTATTCATCAAGCTCAACGACTTTCACTTCAATATCTTTTTTATCGAGGAAGGTTATTAATTCAGAGCTTATGAGTTTACCTGTAAACACATTGAAGACTCTTTTTTTGTTAATATATTGATGACCAATTTTGATTCCAAATTCTTTGAATTCACCGACTTCTCTTTCATTGAGTTCGCCATTTAAATGAACAACAGACTTCTTAGCTAGTACTCGGTGATCCTTCATCAGCCTAAAAAGGGCCGTATCACCATTTGCAAATATATTGGGGAGAATGCAAGTCATTAATATTGAATAGAAAGTTGTTTTCATTAATCTCTTCATAGCTACTCCAAATCTATCTGTATCTGCATATTTTAATATATGTAAGCGTCGTAATCACTTTGGGAGGAATAATATACAGATAGTGTATAGAAGTTAGGCAAATACTCTATTTCTAAAGATTTTTATTTTGAATTTTCATCTTGGCTTCATGTAAGATAAATTTAACAAAAAAAAATTAATTACCGGTATCTTTTATATGAAAAAAGTAAATACAGAGAAGTACACGATTAATCGTAACCCTGAGCTTATTTCAGATGAAGTCAATGCCATGATTATTAACATTATGCATTTGAGTATGCTCATTGAACATATGACTACTAAACATATTGGTAGCGAGCTTTCTTTTAATCAATTAAAAATTCTAAGTATGATTGAGTCAGGAATTTGCTCTCGTTCTTCAGATTTTGCGCTTCATTTGAATGTGTCTAAGGCCAATATGACTGGTATGATTGGCAGGCTAGAAAAGGGCGGATACATTTATCGCGAAGAATTTGAAGATGATTATCGAGTTAAGATATTAATTCTAACCGAAAAAGGGAAACTCTTTGTGAAAGAGAATCGTCCTCTATTTTATGAGACAATTAACGGTGCTATGAAGGAAATTGATAAAGAATCCATCGATAACATGAATGAGTTATTTTCTAAATGTATTGGCGGTCTTAGAGAAGCACTAGAGATTTAATATTATTGATTATCTTCTTTGAGGGCATGAAACTTAAGTAAAAGCTCTTTTAAAGAAATAATTTCTTCTTCTGTCAGGTTTTGAGATGCTTGCGCTTCTATTTCTAAAACTTTTCTTTCAATGATTTCTAGAACCCTTTCACCCTTCTTTGATATTTTAACCAGCTTTTCTCTTCTATCATTTTTTGACTCTCTTCTTGTGATGAGTCCTTTGTTTTGGAGATCATCGAGAAAGCGGACCATGGTGGCCTTGTTGATGGCCAAAGCGTTGCAAAGGCTGAGCTGATTGGAGACTCCCGTCTCTCTAAGATAAGTTAAAATCCCTTTTTGAGGGAGGACTAGATCTTTGGAACTCAGAAAGTCTGCCAGCTTTGCTCTTAGCTCTTCTCCTGTTTTTACGAGCAGAAAAGTGAGGTTATTTTTAAATATAGGATGAATATTCATGGCCCGATAATAGGACTATAAGTAACGATTGAAAAATATAATCTTTTAATATGGGCCATTAAATAGGCCCTATTAAATTAATCTAATCCAGGTATGACCTTGTCTTTCTCTGTTGTGCTCTCTTGAATCAGCTTCAGGACAGTCGTAACGTCAACATAGGGATTTCCTGCTCCTGCTGGGTTACCCGTTCCATTAGGCCATCCAATGAAATCGGGATAAGGTCTACTGGTAAAGTTATCTATCCAATGGCCATCTATAATAAAGTCATTTTCATCAAGAAAAAGTCTATAACGATAACCTTCGTTATTAAGTCCATGGCCATGGACGACTTCTTTTCTTGTCGGGCCGTCAGTGTCCATAATTCTTGCTTCATGAGTGAGATCGATACTATCTTTCACATCAACATATGAAACAGCACCTTCTGGAATATTACCAACGGCAAAGTCTTCTTGAGTTAGTAATTTCGCCTCGGCTAAATCATCTGCAAAGTTTTGAAAACCTTCATTCCAAATCTGTATGCCTGGATCGACATCAAAGATCGCAGCATAGGGTTTTGAAGGATGTTCCATTTTGATCTGACGATAAACTCTTTTAAACATATGATAAACAGCAGGGTTTACGGGATCAAGGTCCATGGGATGTGAGTAGTTAATTTCTCCGGCACGAACATAGAGTTCTGAGTTCTTATAGAGAAGTGCCGCTAGTGCTTTTAAGTCATTGGGGTAGAATTCAATTTCAACCTCTCGACCATTCTCGTCTGTGATCGTTTTTGTAATGATTGTATTAGGCTCTGGTAAGAGACAACCCGTTGTTCTCATGGCGTAACAAGATCCTTCCCAGCCTTGGATAGGCCCATAGCCTTTTCTCTCTAGCCCACGCGTGGTCATCTCTGCCACCAAGGAGTTCATTTCGAAATCTCCTGTTAAAAGAGCATATTTACGAATAGGAGAGAGGTCATTAATTTCTTGCGCCGACATTTCGCTGAAGACGTTCTCTTTAATTTGACTAGGAGATAGAATTTTTTCTGAATGGTAAGAGCCTTCTTCAAAGAAATAACGATTACTCGGACTCTCATCCATTTTAAGCCCTGTGCGATAGGGCCAATCAAAGCCTCCATACATTAGGGGCATGTAATTATTCTTATAAGAGGCCGTCTCTTCTGTGACTCTATAAGAGTCAACACTAGGATCAAATCTCTTTGCATTGCTTAAAATATTTTCGGCTTCTTGATGATCAATTCCTGCATTCTTAATACTTTGAAAGAGGAAGCCAAGTTGTTCAGCACAGTTATTCGAATTAACCCTAGGATCAATTTCAGCATAAGTTGAACTGAGTGTTGTAATAAGTACGAGAGGGAGCGCTAGAGCAGCTCTGCGAAACCAAGACTTATCGACAAGATGAATAACTGACATATGGACTCCCTAAAATGATCAATAAGTCATTTTTCCACAAATCGATACTCTTTAGTCCTGCAAGCGCGCTTTTTCATAGTGATGTTCGTTTTTTAGACAGCTTAGGTGGCGTTAAGAGTTCTAAGTTACTGAAAGTGTGATTATCTATTTCTTTTAAAGGACCAAAGTGCGAAGATTAATCAACTTACAAATAGGCACAATCAATAAAGGATCATTAATGAACGATATAACTTTCTTTACGAATCCCAATTCAAGAGGACGCTTAGTTCGCTGGCTTTTAGAAGAGCTGAATTTAAGTTATCAAGTGGAAGCCTTTAAATTCGGGTCCGATATGAAGCAGGAGTCGCTCTTAAAAATTAATCCTCTCGGTAAGGTTCCGGCCCTTGTTCATAAGGGTAAAGTGATTACGGAATGTCCTGCTATCTGTTGTTATTTGGCGGATACTTTTTCCCAAGGAAATCTAGGGCCCCTTGATAAAGAAAAAGCAGATTATTATCGTTGGATGTTCTTTGCGGCCGGTCCACTTGAACTTGTGTTGGCCGATCGCTTACGCGGAGTAGAAAACCAAAAGGGTAGAGAAGGTTTTGTTTCTCATGGGGGAGATCATGACCATATTCTTCAAGTGATTAAAGATGCTCTTGGTAAACATAGCTATATTGCAGGTGAGCGCTTCACTGCAGCAGATATTTATCTTGGTTATCAATTGGCGCTTGGAATGTTCTTTAAGGTTATTCCACGAGATCCTATTTTCACGGCCTATTGGAATAAATTAAGAAGTAGGGAAGGTTTTAAAACGGCCAAGAAATTAGATGATGATTTGGCCGCTAGTTTGAAATAACGCGTGTCAAACTTTTAGCGTATATTCGTTCTTTTTGCTGCGATGCCCTCCTCTATTTATTTGGCCTAATTAGTGCTAAATTACTCTCAAAATTTAAATAAAGGATGATGTATCGTGGCTAAAATCACATGGACTAAAACAGACGAGGCACCGGCCCTCGCAACTTATTCACTTCTCCCAATCGTAAAAGGTTTTACGAAATCAGCAGGCATCGATGTAGAGACAAAAGATATCTCTCTTGCTGCTCGTATCATCTCTCTCTTTCCTGATCATTTAGAAGCAGGTCAAAGAATTAATGATGACCTCTCTCTTCTAGGAGAAATGGTTAAAAAGCCTAGTGCTAACATCATTAAGCTTCCTAATATTTCAGCTTCTCTTCCTCAGCTGCTCGATGCTCTAAAAGAGCTTCAGTCTCAAGGATATAAGCTTCCTGATTATCCAGTTAATCCTACTAATGATGAAGAAAAGAAAATCCAAGAAACTTATGCCAAAGTTATGGGGTCTGCGGTTAACCCTGTTCTTCGTGAAGGTAACTCAGATCGTCGCTCGCCAAGAGCGGTAAAGAACTTTGCTCAAAAGAATCCTCATCGCATGGGTGAGTGGGATAGCAATTCTAAGACACATGTTGCTCACATGAGTGGCGGAGATTTCTTTGGCAACGAAAAATCTATCGTTACCGATAAAGCGACAAGCCTTACTATCGAACTTCAGGGGGAGAGTGGAAAGACGACGACTCTGAAAAGTGGTGTGGCCACAACCGATGGTGAAATTGTTGATGGAACCTTCATGAGTAAGAAGGCCCTTCGTGAATATATTGCTGCTGAAATTCAAAAAGCAAAAGATCAAGGTGTGCTCTTTTCCATTCACATGAAGGCCACCATGATGAAGGTATCTGACCCTGTGATCTTTGGTCACTGTGTAGAAGTATTCTATGAAGATGTTTTCAAGAAACACGCTGCTACTTTTTCTGAACTTGGAGTAAATGCCAATAACGGAATCAAAGACGTATATGATAAAATAGAAAGCTTAAGCGCCGATAAGAAAGCTGAAATTATTGCTGATATCGAAGCCGTTTATAAGAATAGACCAGCTCTTGCTATGGTGGATTCAGATAAAGGAATCACCTGTCTACACGTTCCTAATAATGTGATTATTGATGCTTCTATGCCTGTTGTTATTCGTGACGGTGGAAAGATGTGGAACCCTGCTGGGAAGCTTCAAGAAACAGTGGCCCTTATTCCTGATCGTTCATATGCCACTTTTTATCAGTCGACTATTGAAGACTGTAAGAAGAATGGAAAATACGATGTCACGACTATGGGTTCTGTTTCTAACGTAGGTCTTATGGCCCAAAAAGCGGAAGAGTACGGATCTCACCCTACAACTTTTATCCTTTCTGAAGGTGGAAAAGTTGTGGTTAAGGATGAAGCCGGTAATGTTCTTATGGAGCACAATGTAGAAGCCGGGGATATCTGGAGAATGTCTAGAGTTCGTGATATCCCAATTCAAGACTGGGTAAAACTGGCCGTTAATCGTGCTCGTGCTACAAAAACTCCTGTAGTATTTTGGCTTGATGAGCAGCGTGCTCATGATGCTCAAGTGATTACAAAAACTGAAAAATATTTAAAAGACCACGATACCAATGGTCTTGAAGTAAAAATTCTTGCTCCGGCTAAGGCCCTAGATTATTCAGTTGAGAGAATCAGAAAGGGAGAAGATACAATTTCAGCAACAGGAAATGTACTTCGTGACTACTTAACGGATCTCTTTCCCATTTTAGAACTGGGTACATCAGCTAAAATGCTATCGATTGTTCCTCTTCTAAATGGAGGAGGACTCTTTGAAACAGGTGCTGGTGGATCTGCTCCTAAGCACGTTCAGCAAGTTCAAGAAGAAAATCACCTTCGTTGGGATTCTCTTGGAGAGTTTCTTGCTCTTGGTGTTTCGCTAGAGCATTTCGCTACTACTGAATCTAATGAGAAAGCTGGTGTACTTGCTGAAACTCTTGATACGGCGACAGAGCGTTTTCTCGATGAGAATCGTTCACCTTCACGTAAAGTAGGTGAGCTTGATAATCGTGGATCTCACTTCTACCTTGCCCTTTACTGGGCCCAAGAATTGGCCAAGCAGGATAAGAACTCTGAGTTAAAAGCACATTTTGGAAAGATCGCTGAGGAGATGACTTCTCAAGAAGGAAAAATCATCGAAGAGCTCAATAATGCTCAAGGTGATGCCGTCGATCTTTTGGGCTACTTTCATACTGACGCTACAGTCGTAGAAAAAGTTATGCGTCCTTCGGCAACTTTAAATAAGATCGTTGACGCTTTATAATTCGTTTTTAAGTGAAGGCTTCTTTTTTGTCTCTATTAGAGGGAAGAGAGAAGCCTTTTTTATTGAGCGCTACAGAACTTCGTTTCTAGACAGTGTTCACGAAGAGCATCAAATTGTTCCAGTGCATCTGGATTATCATTGTGGGCCACTTCGGCCCGACCAATTTCTCCCCATTGATTATATATAACGGCACCTGTGTAGCTGATATACATTTTACTGCGACACTCTTGATTTAAATAAGGAGGGTTATTATTATCCCTCAGACAAAGAGTCATCTTATCGTCCTCTAGGATGTAGTCGGAAACGAGAACAGCATGAGTCGTAAACTTTGAATCACTCTTAGTGAAGACAATTTGAGGTTGTTGGTTATCATCAATTTTCTTTTTAACGTCATTAAAGAAGTCTTTAGAGTCTCCCATACTCATGGGCTTATCTCTTAGGGCCGTGGATAGACCTTGAACGGACATGGCGCGATCGGCCCATGACTTGGCCACTTTGTCAGAGAGATAGGTTTCTAGTTCTGGATGAGAAGAGAATTCATATAGGTTTTTAAAGCCCGGAATATCTCTTACCTTATTATCCACAATATCATCGATAACTTCTTTGTAATAACGAATGGCCTGAGCTCTTTTAGATGAATTAGGGGCCATATCTAATTGGTCTTTCATTTGCGTGTCACTTTCATCAAAGAAACCTAGGCGATTGAACTTAGACGTAATAGAGGCATGTCCCCAGCAGTAGCCATTGGTTCCCTCAATTGTACTTAATTCCATGGATTCAGCATTTCTAAAGCTAAGAGAGTTATCAAGCGTACTTAAGTCGGACATACTATCTTCATAAGGATGCTTCTTAAAAATATCAAAGTTATCTGGGCATAATGTTGAACAAGAGCATGTATTTTTGAAGCAACTGCCCCAAGGTTTACACGAACAAACCAGTTCACGTGTTTGATTCATGATATCACCGTAGACCTCTAGGGGATGAGTGGGTGAGCTATCTGTTTGTCTTTGAACACAAGAGATCATATTGATATCTTGATCTTCTTGTGAAGAGGTCGATTCGCTATTTTCGCGTATCTCATTATATCTTCTATTAGAGAAGAAATTCTTAATTCCAGAATAGGGTAGAGATACAAGATTCTTAGCTGCAGTAAGAGCACCATACTGATTCTGATTACAAGAAAGTAATAAGAAAAAAAGGGAATAGAGAATAATATTCTTATAAGATTTCATTATTCCTTTAAGTGCTTTAGGGCCTTGACGAGATAGTTCAGGCTCGAACTTTCTTGCTGTGCTCTTTTTTCAAATTCTTCTAAATTTCCGAATTTAAGTTTCTTATTCTTTATATAGCGACAAATCTCCATGGAGATTGCGGCAGAGTTTGGATACTGATTTAGTTTTTCTTCACAGAATAACGGCTTTTTCTCATCGGTCTTATTTAAAGTGGAGAGTAGATCGTATTCAAGCTTTAGGTTTATACTAAGTTCAGATACATCATTGCCCTTGATCAATTTAAAAGCATCACTAAAATTTTCATTGGCGATGAGTTTTTTGATTTCTTTATCTTGGTAATATTGACCATAAAAAGGGTTTTTAGTACTAGGTTTTTTGGAGAAATGATTTTTCCAAAACTTTTCAAGACCGCTCTTTTGTGAAGAAGATGAGGCTTTAAGTATATTCACATAAACTTCTTCGTAGAAGGCCTTAGCTTCTCTTGCAGACATTTTCTCGAGTAACATGAGGTATTCGGTATAGGTATCAAGAGGGTCAAAGTCTTTGACTTTATTTTTATCAATATTGGAATCTTCTTTTATCGCTTTTAAGAAATACTCTTTGGCCTTTAAGTTGAATCCATAGCTTGTGAGTTCTTTGGCAACTGTAGAATAGAGTTTAAAACTCTCTATTGGAGAAAGGGTTTTTTCCAATTGGTATTTCTTTAAAACTTCTTCAGCTTTTTCTATTTGAGAATGATCCACACGACAAAGAGCTGTCTGGGAGAGAGCGATAAGTCCGGTGAATGTGAAAACCTTTATCATTAAAGGAAGTTTCATGGTCATTTCCAATATAGAGAACACTATGGGTCTCATCGGTTATTAGTTGCTACATCTTAATTACCTAATAAAATGGGCACCCTTTTTATTAGAATTCAGGCACTTAAGTCATTTTTTAGGAGTAGAGTCTCTACAGCGTTAGAATGAAAGATGAAACAGGAAGGTGCCTTATGAATAAAAACCAAATGAGCTCCACTCATAAAAGTAGTATGAGAAAAAAGCAAGATGACGTCTTAGATAAGAAGAAGATCGATATTGATTTTCCGAGCTTTCAGATTCAAGAGCGAATCGTTGGTGTTAATAAGAATGTTTTATTGGCCGTGGTTCTATTTGGTTCACTTCTCTTTAATTGGAAATTATTTAAAAGTGTTGAGCAATTGAGTGCAGAAGTTTCAAAAATACGAGAGACAAAAGTATCTCTAGAAGTGAAGCATCATGGAAGTGAGACGATTGAAGGTCAACAAAGGTATCTTGATAATAAATTGAGTCAAATGAAGCAAGAGATTCTCAATTCAATAGAAAAAGAAAGAAGTCGCGTGGCCATAGGTGAACAAAACTTTGCCAATCGAGACGTTGTAGGTAAGGGGTCGCTTGTTCCTTCTGCGATAGAACTCATTGATCAAATAGATATAGGCCAGTATACCGTCGTTGATTCTGATCAGTATGGAAGCCTAAGAGAGCTTTTAAGAAGTTTATCTCGAATGCGCTATAAGTATAGAAAAGAAATTCAAGAAGTCGTAACAGCATATTCTAATACCCATGCCATATCTGGAGTCGATGGATATGAATATGCAACTTTACTCGAAAAGAGAAGTGTGGCCTTTGAAAAACTTGAATTCATGCACGAGAAAGTTAAGAATGAATGGAAAATGAAGAATAAGGTAGCGATCAATAATTAAAGATCTATTTGTAATTGGCCTCAAAGAGTAGCACGGAGAAGACTTCGAGGTCGCCATCATCTTGAGCTAAGCACCCTGCCAGGTCTCGCATTGAACAATAATCATAACCTTGTGCTGCGATATCATCACAAGCCTGCTCAAAGGTATCTCCGATAGAGGATAAGTCTCCAACATCGTCTCCACTAAATTCAATATTCGCAATGAGATCAATGAAGTTAGTAAACATGATGATACCTTGGCATAAGCGAGTTTTCACTTGCGTTGCTGTACCCACCATCATATCAGTACTTCCCGTATTATTAACATTCGTACAATTTCCTGTCTCTCCTGCGGATAAAGCTGCTAAGGCATTAACGTCCGTGTAAGTGTAGAGACAAGTATTGGTTCCCGAAGTTCCCGCACCTTTTTCTCCTGTTTCGTCTGGGTTTCCATAAAAGCGAAGCCAGCGACCAAGATTAACCAGGATCATATAAAGGGATTGGACATTGAGATTTGTATTATCTCTAATAGAAAATACGGTTTCACGATTAGCAGAAGAGGACTGAGTTTGATTACCTGCGTACAGGATTGTCGAAATCGCACTTTGCACATTGGTAAAATCACTATCTGTAGAGGAAGTCATATCATCAGAGGTGCTAAAGAGAGTAAGCGAGCCTAGTAGTCCTGATTGATCAGCAGAGAGTTGATCAATATCACTAGTGAATAAGGTGAGGGTGGAGTAGTTGCCTGCACAAGCATATGCCGCGGCGTAGGCTCCAATATAATCCGCATTGGTGGCCTGAAAGCCAACTTCATCTAAGGCTGACTTTGCTCCGCTGCAATTTCTGTCTGTGAGAAGAAAGTGAGCTTCTTGGATGGCAGCTTCAATTTCATCACTTTCTTTACCACAGGAAGAAAAGAGAAGAATGAGGCATAGGATTAGGTTTTGCACTTTCATACCCCTATTTTACTAAAAGAATAGGAGGGATGGCCATCGAGCAAAATGTTTCAGAGCGTTTTAGTAAGATATTCCTATTTTTGCTGTAACTTTGCTATCTGTTCTTTCTACCCCCGCCGGAGGTCTGCTATCACGGGATAAAGAGTATTCCCATTGCTGGACAAAGTTCTCACCAAAATAAGTTTCTAGTCCCAAGTTAAGTCGAACTCTTTGATCAGAGAAGTGTTCTGTATTGGGCTGAAAGTAGGTCACAATACTGGCGCTATATTCATCAGGATTAGAGAAGACGTAGCTTAAATATATATTTCCTCTAGGATTATTCTGATTGGGAGAGTCCTGCAGCTCTTCTTTTTCATAAAAAGCCCCAGCACCTAGAAATACAGAATGCTTTGTCTTTTCAAAAAGTCTCTGTCTCAATCCTGCGCCAAAGAGATAGCGAGCATTGAGGTCTTGAAATTTATCAAACTCAGCTTGTTGAAAAAGTTCGGTATAGAGACTCTTTGTTAGTTTACGAGTATAGCGAAAGTGGAGATGACCATCGTTAACATCTTCAGTGCCCGTACTTTTTCCATAACTGTAGCTTCCTAGCAGGATATAATTACTCTTTCCTAAATTAATCATATTCAAAGATGAGAAATTCAAAATAGTTTTATTTACATTTCCATTGGAGTCACTCACACCAAGCTGGGAAGAACCTTTAAATTTTTCTGTGTAGTTCTTAGATTGGCGAAGGGATTCAATATTAAGGAATCCGTAACTACTGTTTGGATAGAGGAATGTGATGAATAGGGTAAGTATAGCTAAATATTTCATGAGCCTAGTGTGACAGTTCAATCTCGACAGGTAAAGTTTGAAAGACTAAAATAATAAAAAAAATTAAATACTTATGATTTTAAAAATTGAGGAAGATATGGCCAAAGTAAAAATTTATCACAATCCAAGATGTAGTAAGAGTCGACAAGCGCTAGATATTTTAACTGGTGAAGGTCACGATATTGAAGTGATTGAATATTTAAAAAAAGGCTTAAAGAAAAGTGAAGTTGAAGAATTGATAACGATGCTTGGAGATGAAGCTTCAGATATGATTCGCAAAAAAGAAGCTGAATTTAAAGAGAATCCCTTTGATTTAACTAAGAAATCAGAAGTGGTTAAGGGACTGGTTGCGACTCCAAAGCTTTTGGAGAGACCGATTGTGATAAAAGCAAAGAAGGCGATTATTGCTAGACCTCCTGAGAGAGTTCAAGACTTTGTTTAGTAGGTAGCTGAAATTATAGAGGTCTTATTTAGTAATTCCTCTAAAATATTGAACAGAAAAATTCAACTTTGGGCCCAAAGGTGACGATAAGTTTAGCGCTATGAAAAAAACTATTCTATCGCTACTTATCATTTTTATTTACTCGAGCTGCTCTCATCTTGGAAAAGCTCGTAATCCTAGCTCCTTTGAAGGTAACTGTTTTAGTGTCTTGGGTGAAGTTTATAATGAAACGGCCCCTAGTCATCGTGCTTTAACTAAGCTCTCTTCTATGGAAGTCGAGATAGGTAATGCTGAAAAAACAATAAGCTTTGAAGAATATCTCAGTGAATTAAGAGAGAATGTCCTCGTTTATGACGATCAAGAGCTTCATGACTCTTGGATGTCGCTCATGTCCTCCTTTCAACAGTATAAATTCTCTGGTGGATCTTTTGATTCCTTTCGCACTAATTGGGAAGGGTATAAGAGTTCATTCTTTCAAAAATGGAGAGCGGCTGAAAAAAACCAATTATTACAAAACTCAGATGAAGTTTCTAAGATAGAAGAAGAGGCCGTAGCCGTCGTTAAAGAGCTTAAAGTGGAAGAGATCGAAACTCTTGAACTCATTTCACGTCGTAGTTCTATTATCCAAGGTATATGGGCCAAGGCCATGAATGGTGAAGAAGTTGATAAGAAAGAACTAACAGATTTTACATACTGGCTCTTTTCCAGAAATGACATGGATGATTATGATAGCGTTCATGTATACGATAATATTAATAAGTGGTTAAAAGACTATAGAGAAGTTTCTGCGCAAATAACGCCTGCGACAAGAAAGAATATGATTGTGAATGGGAAGAAAAATCTTCTTACTCTACACAATCAAGTCACGCAAAAACTTGTGGATGAGATAAGCTCTCCAGAAGAGCTTAAAAAACAAAGTTTAATCTATATTGAAATATTCTCTTTATTAGAGCCTAAGTTCAATCAAGAGAACTTTACCAAGTATCTTATTAATGGTGACTTCTTTAGTGAAGAAAGCCTTGCCTACTATCGTAGTGTGAGAAAGGCCGAAGGGATTGATGTCGATCTTGGGATGATGCTTCGTGAACAATATCAAAAATTCGCTCCCTACCAAGATAATCCTCCTGCTGTGAATAAAAGCTTTGCTCAAGTAACAGTAGAGAGAACTCGTGACCTATGGGATAAACTCAGTAAGGGGCAAAAATCTTGTGCCGATCTTGATTGTTATAATAAACAAGCGACAAATGGCTGGTTTGAAATTTTTAAAACAAGAACATATAAGAAAGCATTTTCTTGTCTTCAAAATAATCCAGTTGTTTTAAAGTCCATGTTAATGGATCTTGGTATTGTTTGGGGAGGGCTTACTTGGTATTACCTCGAAAATCCAGATAGTTTTCAACGCTTTCCTATGGAAGTGATGATTAATGGGGCGGCCTTTGCTCCTATAATGGCCGAGGCTAATTGTAGATCTTCCTTTAAAGGTGATCTCGCTCTTGGAACTCAGATTCCTGAAAAAGAAGTCATCACGAATGTTCTAACGAGAACAAATCGTGCCTTCAAAAAATTAAGAGGGGTTGCTTTCAAAGGTTTTCTCTCTAGTGTAGGGCTACTTTCTTTAACTAATGGAATAGATCATCTCTTTTTGGCCTTAGGTCATAGAGTCGCCACTCCATTATCTCTTAATGATATGGCCGTTTTACTTCCTATTTCCTTTCTCTATCATGGAGTATGGTTAGGGGTTAAGAATATGGCCATTATGAATCCTATTCGTCACAAAGTATTACCCAGACTTGCGCAGGCCATTGCAAAGAAAACAGGTCTTTCTAAAGCTTATTGGCCACTGCAAACAGGTCTAGATTTCGGGGCTTACCACGCTTTTGCCACCCTTGGTAAATATGATTACCTTATTTTCTACTCTGCCGTTCTTCTGCCCTTTATTAAAGATAATTTTTCGGTAGGAAGTGATCTTGAACATAAAGAAGAGTTGATACGAGAAGATGTTGTTGAACATACTTATACAGGTGTTGATGAATCTGGAGTTGAAACTGAGGTTGTACTGATTGAAGATAAGAATGGAATCCCTGAATCAGGTGTCATTGATATGCCAAAGAGCAATGATCCGATGGGCGACAGTGTTTCACAAGAGGTTCCAAGAGGAACGATTGAAGTAAAATCTGTGGAAGTGAATGTTCCCGATAATGTTCTTGATAGTTGGGCCGAACAGATTCTATCAGGACTTCCTGAGGACTAGACCCAACTCATTTTTGATCAAAACCTGGATAGTGCTGATAGTTTTTTAAATAGATATCAGCACCCATCTCTTTTATTTGCCTTCCAATCATTTCTTGAAAGAGAGTTTCGAGGTAGAGTGCTTTATAGCGATTATTGGATTCGACTTTCTGCCATAAATCACTAAAAACTTCTAGGGTAGAGTAGTGATTCTCACTGATCTCTTTTCTGATCTTATAAAGAGGAGCGATTTCTCTTTTTATCACTCTATGCCTAATTTTACCAAGCCATGGATTTTGATAGATAAGCCGTTTTGTTTTCTTCCATGTTCCATCAAGTAAAATAAAACGATTTGCAGTATTCATCATCTCTTCTTCACTTAGAGGTTTCGCCTTAACACTTGGGTAGAGGAGTATGGGTTCAGTATCAAAAGCTCGTTCATCTAAATATTCACAATCATAAATTCTGATATCTTCAAATGAGGCTTCGAGTAGATTGACTGAATTAAGAGGATGCTTGGACTCTTTGGGAAAGCGAATAATATCGATTCTGGGGGCCTTCCACTTTGGAAAAGGTAATAATGAGCAGAGGCAATGAGCATAGGTCTTTTGGCATTGAGGACAAGTGGGACGTTTTTCACTAAAGAGATTGGCCGTAAGAATACTTGTTTCTTTCCATTTACGCTGTAAAGAACAAACACTTTGCATAACGCCTAGGGGATTCGTTCGAATATATATATTATGAATTCTAGGGCCATCTGTTTCTTTTGTAACTTCAAAGACTCTGAGTTCATATTGACGTAAATGTTGTAAGGGACAGTGGACTTCCTTGGGGGCACTGTAGAGAATGCAGATATGTCCCGTGTCACCAGACTTAGGAGGGCTTTTTTTTCGCCAAGAAAGAATACTGCCTTCATTTAAATGATGAATCTTCTCAGAAGCCCCATGACTTTTAATGAATTCAAAAACTTCCCATGCTTTATGAGTAGTAGGGAATAAATGGATATTATGTTCTTTGAGGAGAAGGTGAAGGATTCCTGAGCAGTCTGTTTTGATGATTCCTTTTTGATAATCAACAAAACGCTCACGAGAAAAAGAAGAGGTGGGAAAGGAAAGGATTCGATCTAGCGAATCTTTTAACTTATCCCAGCTCATTTTCTTAGAATGTATATTGAGAAACTACAGGGTCATGATCAGATAATCTTCCCATGAAGTCAGAGTTAATGTGAATCGGCTCAAGTTGAGGCTTTTTCAGCATTAAATTCTTGGAAGCAAATATAAAGTCAATAGCACTGGATTGACCATTGTAATTATGAGTATAGCGATCTTCTGGAGAAGTGAGATCATCTTGAAACATAAGATTGGTAAGTTCACCATTATTCTCTAGGGCAAGCATTGAGCGTTCATTATACTCAGCATTCATATCTCCAAGTACGATAACATTGGCCTTTTGATCATTTCTTAAATTAATGATTCTTACAAATTGAGAAAGAAGAGTGGCCGAAGCATGTCTTTTTTCATCGGAACCAATAAAGGGAGGTTGTCTTTCTCCCCAAAAGGAGCTGTCGCCAAGTTTAGAGTTTAAGTGGTTTCCAATAAGAAAGACTTTCTCGCCCATGAATTCAAATTGGGCCACAATACTCTTTCTTGTGTTTCTAAACTGTTCAGAAAGGGGAAAGATTCTTCCAGGGTTTACAGAGAGATCACCTTCTTTAGTAACGGTTGTTTCTCTTAATTCACGATTAAGAATATTTCCATTATATAAAGGATTGTTGCGAGATTTAAATCCTACGCGGGCACTATTGTAAATAATCGCCACACGAATATTTCCACCGGGTTGTCCACCTTCACTGTGATTTATCGGATCAATATTAACGGTTTTATAAATCACGCCTTGCTCTTCACATTTTGCTGATTCAATAATACCTTTCAATGTTTTTGAAGCTCCAGTCCCTCCTTGAAGGTCCTGTCCGTTATCATCTTGAACTTCTACTAAATTCACAATATCTGGGCACTGAAGGTTAAAACGAATTGTTTTTCCCATCTCGGCCATTCTTTCATTTCCATAATCGATAGTGCCATCTTCATTGGAAGAAAGATTTTTTAGGTTATAAGTGGCAACGGTTAGTTTATTTCCTTCACCTTTTAGTGTTGTTCTAGGACGACACTCAAGAGGCCAGTGAGTTTTACTTGGGTTTATGGTGTTGCAATTTACATCTGCTGTAAAAGAAGGAAAATCAGGCTCTCTTCTCTTAAGATCGTTATTGCTAAAGGCTTCATCTTTAAGGGGAAGAACAAGAGTGTATTCTCCACCACCAAATAGATTCATCTCAAAACTTATGTTTCCTACAACATCAGTTTCGATGATATCGCCAATATTATAATAGTCTTCATTATTAAGAATATCATTAACGGAGAGATTACCTGTAGAGATTTGAAGAACCTCTGGACTGAAGTCTCCTTGCATGAAGTTCTCTCTTACGCCGCCTGCAAAGGTCGCCTTGTAGTTTCTTCTTTTTCCATCAGGTAAGACATTTAGAGTAATATAGCTTTGTACACTTTGACGAGCGAGCTCTTCGTGTCCACCTCTAAAACCCGTGATTCTAGGGTTTCTTATCTTAACTCGCATACCCTCTAGAGATTCCCAGAAATCAATTCCATCGGTTAAAGTGAGGTAAGTCTTAAAGTTCAAATTACCTTTGTAAGTAGAGAGAGTTTGATCAGGAATATGTCTGCCATCAAAACCCAGAAGAACGGGTTCTGGTAGAGTGTTATTGCTTGATAATATCTTTGTTGCGGTGACATTTCGAATAACCGTTTTAGACATATTCTGTGTAGAATCAAGGGTCATCTGTTCCCAAACAGTTCCGGAAACTTCAATCATATCTCCAATTTGAACATCACTTGCATCTGAATCCAAATGTACGTGAAGAGCATCAGACGTTTCATCAATACCATCACCATTAGGATCTTGAATAATGAGATCAATTCCTCTTGGATACCATTCTACATTTTCAAGCGCAGTTACAATTCCTGAAGTGATCACTTTCTTGCCCCAAAGAGGAGAGCGATGTCTATCACTTTGAATTTGATAGGTTTTAAACTTTCCGGCCTCTTTAAGCTCAAAGTCAGTAACCGTTCCTCTTCTATTATCAAGGAAGGGAAAAATCTTTGTTTCAGAGAGGTATTGAGTTAGAGCGGCCTGAGCCGAAAGGCGAATACCACTTCGAACAAAACTAAAATTTAAGTTATTTCTATATTTGTAGGAAGGAAAGGTCTCTCCAGAAAAGAAGAAGTGTTGATTAATCGCAATTCTGTAAGTTTCATGATCATCAAATTCACGACCATTGGCCAATTCAAATGATTCGTTTTGAATGACTCCTGCCATTAGATTAATATTGAATACAAGGCCCGCGACTTCAACATCAAGATTAAACGTATCTTGTACTCTTGTACGAATGAGATGTTTAATCGCCGCTCCACTCATAAGTCCAATCATAAACTGATCTTTATTTCCACTTTTAGGATATATATCCAGGAGATAATTAAGTTCAGAACTCGTCATATTTGGACGAACAAATCCATAATTGTAATCGTTGATAAGCGCCTGCGGATAAATGACCACATCAAGATTGTGAACTTCTTTGATGGCCGAGGCCATAAGATTTCCAGCACTAGTCGAAGAGTAGATCTTAGCCGTTCCCTTATCCGTTACTTTAACTTCAAAGCCTTTTAGAGTCGATACAAAGGAATCTCCTGATTCCATTTGATAGCTATCTCCACAAGAAACAATAACTAAAGGTAATAGAACTAAAAGAATTTTCGCTAGAACTTTCACTATCTATTCTCCGATCTTCGTTTGGTCTTTGATATTGACTGAGAGTATTTGCCACACTGGAGTGCTGTTCTCTCTGGCCGTATGTGACCAAGAGATTCTAATCTTTTGGGCCTTATAGGCATCAGGAAGAATGAAGTCTTCAGTCGTATACACTTTCCAATCCTTACCATTTGGACCATTTTTAAAATCAATGATTTTCCATGCAAGGTCTTGAGGAGCTACGCCATCTTGTTCTAGAGCAACCATGACCTTAACGTCATTGGTGGCCTTGAATTCTTCATTGTAGAAGTTGATCGTATGAGTGAGTTGTACAGAAGGAGCCGTATTATTGGTTAGATCGATAACATCAGTATAGAGAAGTTGTGTTCCGATAACGTCACGGGCCTGCATTTTTACAAATTTCACTTCATTATGCTCACCTTCAGTAAACTCTCCAGGAGCCCCTTGAGTCGTAACTTGAGTGAGTCCAGATAATCCTTGCTCACCAAGATCATAACTCCAGCTAATGGCCGCAGGATCGACTGGTGGAGCTTGAGGAGTGGCGACAAAGTCATCTTCGAGTACAGTGACTTCTGCTCCTGTTTTAGCGAGGTCTTTGATATTGGTAGAAATAATCTGCCAAACAGGAGTACTGCCATCGCGTGATGTATGACTCCAACCAAGACGTATAACTTTTCCTTTGAGTTCTTCTGGAATAGGTAGCTCTTCAGAGTTAACAATATCCCAACCGTCTCCAGCAGGAGCCGTTTTAAAATCAAGAGTTTGCCATTCAAGGTCTTGTGGTGCGATGCCTTTTTTATATTCAGCAATCACCATACGAACGTCTTTGTTTGCTTTTGCTTCACCTTCATAAAAGTTGATTGTTTGCTTGGTTTGTACAGCAGGCTCAAGTAGTTCTTTGATATCTAGTGGAGCTGTAAAAAGAAGTTTTGTTCCACGAGCTGATTGATCCTGCATTTTCATGAATTTGACATTATTATGTTCACTTACTTCAAAATCTTGAGGTGTTCCTTCTACTGTTACTTGCTGTAATCCACCTTTAAAACCTTGTTCTCCAAGATCGTATTCCCAAGATGTTGGTGCTGGAGGAACAAATGCTGAAACATAAGGAAGGTCTGTATCTGTGAGACCAAAGAGGTTAAATCTTTCAATAGACCAGCTTAGCCATGAGTATTTTTCAAGAGTTGTTTTGTGATCAAAAATGATCGCAAAAGTTACTTTACTCTTGCCCTCATAGGCCTTGAGGTTGATGATACCTGTGTCAACGGTATCAAAGTTAAGACCAGATGGAGTGGGTCCCATAGGAAGTCTTTTAAATTCTGATATATCAAAGGCATCGCCTTTTTTATAAGTTGTAGAGACCATGACTTTAAAAGTATTATTCATAACTTCAGAGCGAGTCGTTTCAGATCCTAGGTCATCTTCAACACCAATATTGTGGCGCATAGAATAAGCAAGATTCTTTACTCGAGTTAAGTCATAGATAGGACTTAACATGACGGCCATGGTTGGTTTTCCATTTCCGTAAGTGGCAAGGTAGCGCTCTTGTTGAACGTATCGTACTTTCCACTCAGAGTTGGGAACCATATTGGTGAAATCACCAAGGCCATCGGAGAAGCGATAAGAAAAGACTGACCAACGAATATCATTAAGTTCTGTTTTTTGAGTTAGAGCATACTTTGCGAGAAGTTTTGCTGCGGCATCAAATACAGGTCTAATTCTTTCTTGATCTCTTTCTGTAATGATCAGAGAGTCATAAGCAAGAATGGCCGAACTAAGGCGTGAGAGAGCTTCTGAATTTTCTGGTGTTTCATCAAGGATCGCAAGATTCACTCTGATATTATGAAGGGAGGACTTAAGATTCTCGAGATCTCTTTGAGAAGCATTTCTTAAGATTTGCTCTGAAGCGATAAGGTAATCCATATCCGTTGCAGACTCAATCAGAGACTCTACTTGAGGGTCATTATACTCAGAAACTTGTTTATCGCTGCCACCACAATTCATAAGGATTGTGCTTAGGAGTACAAAACAAATAATTTGATTAAAGGTTTTCATCTTCTATTCCTATTTTATTATGGTGAAAATGGTTTGCTACCATTGAAGCTATAAGTAAGTTGAATCTTAAATAAGACGTCATCTTTATTAAATTTTGCTTGGAGTCTTTGACCTTGATAAGTAGAGCTGGTGATATCAACGGCATCTGAAGCATTAGTGAATACAGGGTTTTTCGCTATTCTATATTCAACTTCAGGGTTTACCACAAAGTTTCCGTAATTAAGAAAAGATCCAAGGGCCATACGGTGAAGTCCTCCGTGAGACTGTGACTCATCAGCAGTTCTGAGGATGTGCGCACTTTCTGGATCACTGTAAACAAAGTTCTTACCTTGATAGCGAAGAGCGTAGTAAGGAGTCCATACATCATTTAATTCAAATCCCATTCTAAAACTAGCAGCGAAGTCTGTTCTTCCTAGCCAGTTTTGACGATCTCCGTTGTAGTCAGAGTATACAGGTTGAAAAGTTGGGAAAGTGGTTTGCTCAAACCATGTACTTGATCGATTTAAGCGCCATGCATTCTTACCAGCAGTGGCACCAACGATTTCACCTTCAAAGATAAGTCCTGATTCATTCTTATGGATGGCATAGAATGCAGCTGCTTTTTCAAGAAGAGATCCGGTTTCATCTGATTGAGTATGACCCACGGCCGCGAGACTAAGACGAGTAGTCTCACTCAAGTAGTTGGCACCAAACTTATAACCAAGGTTTTCTTTTCTTTCCCAGCGAACGGCCGTTGTATTGTATTGAATATCAAAGTCTGGATTCGTAGGGAGTAGGTAAGTGGCCACACCGGCACCGACATAGAAATTTAACTTTGAATCACCATAGGTAACCTGAGCACCTGGAATTGTTTTTTGAGCGACCTTAGTTGCACCTGGATCTGAACCAATGAAAGAAGCTTGTCCTCCATCGATGAAATACATTCTCGTAACATCCCAAGTGTTGAACTCAACCCCAACTTCACCATCAAAGTTAAAAGGAAAGAAGCTAAGCTTTATTTCTTCACTAAGTTGCCACTCAATAACAGAGAATTCTGAATCAAGATCAAGACCAATCGTTGTACCACCGGTTGTAGTACCGTCGGCATCTTTTTCATTGGTATTGATTTCAAGATCAAGTTGAAAGTTAACACTGGCGTATTGATGATTGGCCAATAATTCAAAACGATTGGTTTTGTTATTAAAGCGATTATCTTCAGGAAAAGTTTCAAAACGTGTTCTAAAGAAAGTATCGGGAGAGTACTGATAGCGAAGAGAAGCGGATAATTCAGCTTGATCTCCGAGTTGAGTTTTCTGTCCTTTAGAATAGATGGCATCTTTATAGTAGAAAGTTTCTATAAAGAAGGTCTTCTCTTCAGGGGTTTTCTCATTGATTTCGGCACGCTTCATTCTTTGAATAGAAACATTATCTTGGGCAAATAGATTGGCCGATGAACATATCGCCAATAGAATTAACAAACTACGTGTTCTGTTTTCAGTCATTTGATCTCTCTCTCATACATAAAATTTTGGTGAACTTATAATATTGGGCGTCACCGCGCAATTAAAGCTCGTTCAATTGTAAAAATTCCTCGCATCTTACTTAGACATTTATTAAAAAAGTAGTGGTTATTATTAGGATTTTGTTAGCATTACCTGTCGTTTAAAGAATGATTTGGTTAGAATAAATCTCAATTATCAGTTGAATCATTATAAGGAGTTACTCATGGCAAAAGTCGTTATTACAGGTGCGAATCGTGGAATTGGTTTGGCCTTAACTAAGAAATATTTATCCAATGGTCATGATGTCGTGGCCCTGTGTCGTCAAACAAGCCCAGAGCTTAGCGAGACAAGTGCGCAAATTATTGAAAATGTGGATGTAACGAATTTATCGGTTCTCGAGAAGGTTGCCACGGAAGTCGGAGAAATGGACATACTGATCAATAATGCTGGAGTTCTCTACAATGAATCTTTAGATAGTCTTGATTTTGATCACATTCAACAACAAGTAGAAGTGAATACTTATGCTCCTCTTAAGGTCGCTATGACGCTTGGGAAGGGTTTGAAAAAAGGAAGCGTCTTTGGGATATTGACCAGTCGTATGGGTTCTATCGCAGACAATGACTCAGGTTCTTACTATGGATATCGCCTCTCTAAGGCGGCTGCCAATGCGCTAGGTAAGTCTTTGGCCATGGATTTAAAAGAGCAGGGGATTACCGTGTTACTTCTGCATCCAGGTTTTGTGAAAACAGAAATGACAGGTAATCAAGGTCTCATTGATACTGTTGAGTCCGCATCAGGTCTATATGACGTGGTCCAAGAGCATGGCAAGATCTCTAATACGGGGACCTTTTGGCACAGTAATGGGGAGTCACTTCCCTGGTAATTAAGTATAGATAACTTACTTATCTCAAAGTTTGGGCACTAATCACTAACCATTTAACTAGAGTGATTAGTGTCACTTCGATCACTTTCCTATGAAATCACTCCTTTTTTTCTAACATTTTCCTGCATTAACCTATCATTACACTCTTTTTCTTTTTGCCTGCATAGTAATGCGCTCAATATTTGATAAAATTTATGAGCGGTAATTCTAGATGTACGTCTAGAAGGTAGATCAAGGAGAGAATGTGAAAGTTGTAACAAAGAAAAATATGGTTAAAACTTTGAAAAAGCAGGGACAAGTTTTGGCCATCATCGCCATGGGACTAAGTCTTGTTTCTTGTAATGAAGAAGAGGAAGAAACTGGGGCCTGTAGTGATTCATTTCTTCAAGATTACCAATCTATGGAGTCTCAGTTTAAGAAGCTCTATACGGCCCAAGCGGGTGCAAGTGAGCTTGAAAGTTTTCGCTCTTCCCTTGATCAGTTTATTGCCAATCATGAAGGTGTTGAATGTGTCGATGGTGATGATAAGGAATATGCACCAACGGCACAGGTGAAGGCCTTTTCAGAAAGTATTCCTAAGTTCTTTGGAGCTTCTCTAGCCTCTAGCATTTCTAGTAATAAGTCACTTTCTATAAAAGTCGTCTATGGTGAAGACAATAGAGTCGATGTTGCAGATGCTCCCTCTCAATATCAACAGTGGGCAGCTTCTACTGCTGCTATGATGGCGCCGAGTGAGTATGATGCAGATTTTAATATTCTTTCCGACTCTCTTGGTGAAGCTTATACATTATGTCCTGATCAAGAATTCTATAATCAATTTAGCTCCGCTGTATGTAGCGGTTTCTTAGTCGGTCCTGATACTTTAGTCACAGCAGGACATTGTGTTAGTGAATCGAGCTGTGCCAATTACAATTGGGTCTTTGGATTTACGAATGAAGTATCTAAGCTTGATCCTGAAAATATTTACGGATGTAGTGAGGTTATAAGTAGTGTATTGACTGAAGATGGTCAGGACTATGCTGTGGTAAAACTTGATCGTAAAGTATCCGGAAGAAAGTTCTTTAGATCACGTACTTCTGGAAGCGTTGCGAAGGGGACAGATCTTGTCGTTATTGGACATCCTTCAGGACTTCCAACCAAAGTTGCAGATGGTGCAACAGTACGTGATAGTTCAAATGATAATTACTTTGTGGCGAATCTCGATACTTTTGGGGGGAACTCTGGCTCAGTTGTGGTTAATCAATCAACTGGTATGGCCGAAGGGATTCTCGTTCGCGGGGATACTGATTATGAAGTGGTCACTTATAGTGACGGTAGCCGTTGTCGTCAGGTAAATGTTTGTGCTCAAGATGGTTGTCAAGGTGAGGAAGTTACGAAACTAAGTATTGTCGAAGGTATTCCTGGAGTGGCCTCTTTTGAAGAAGTCTATGCAGGAATCTTTGAAGAGCAAAGTTATCCTGAGATCACAGAAGGTCTTCCTATCTCTTTTAATGGCGCTAGCTTTGGAGATTATACTATTGGGGGAGTGAAGTTCTTAGAACAATGTGGAATTCATTACTACCCAAGTGAGAAACCAAGCAGTTGGGAAGGTTCTTTCGTAGGAAATTGCTCAAGTAACGACCTTTCTGCAGTGGTATCTAGTTTTTCCAACTTGTTTTATTTCTAATAAACTGTTTTACTCATACCTAGTATGAGTAAAAAATTTGTTTCCCATCGACTGGGAAGAATCTCTAAATTTGGAAAATCCTTAGCAAAGGCATCAGGGCATATGGCCCACGCTGTTGCTAAGGATCGTTTTTCTCAATTAACTTCTAAGGCCCGTGATGTTCAGTCTATGGCGCAAAGAGTGGCCGCTGCTAAAGAAATTGTAATGACAATGGGAGAGCTTAAAGGCGCTCTTATGAAGCTTGGTCAAATGATATCTATCACAGAGGATATGATCCTTCCTCCAGAGATCACGGCCATCTTCACGCAACTCCAAAAAGATGCTCCGGCCATGAGTGAGGAAGAACTAGATGAGGTCTTCTTAGGTGGATTTGGAAAAAGACCTGAAGCTATTTTTAAAGAATTTTCCCGCAAACCAATTGCGGCTGCCTCTATTGGACAAGTTCATCGCGGAGTGCTTAATAATGGCGATATCGTGGCCATTAAAGTTCAGTACCCAAAGATAGTTCAGGCGATTAAATATGATATATCTAATATTGATCGATTAAAGAAAGTGTTACTCGCTATTTTTCCTGGTCTTCCCAATGTCGATAGTTATCTATATGAATTGAAGAGGTCATTACTTGAAGAGTGTGATTATGAAGCAGAAATGCAATCGCTTGAATTTTTTCGTGAAAGAAGTCGAGATGCTTTTCCCAATATTATAATTCCTAAAGTCTATAGAGAGTTTTCTTGTAAGAGTGTATTAACGATGGAATTTATCGAAGGCGACTCATTTCTTGAATCAAAAGATTATCCTCAAGATGTAAGAGATAATTTGGCCCAGCTTCTCTACGACTATCACAACTTTTGTTTTTACGAATTAAGAAAAGTTCACTCAGATCCTCAGTATGGAAACTTTCTTTTTACGAAAGACTCCATCTGCTTATTAGATTTTGGATCTGTCAGAAGTTTTGATAGAGATTTTGTAAGTAAGTATATTGATCTTTTAAAAAGTATTGAAGAAAAAGACCTCGTTAAGTACAAAAAAACCCTTATTCACTTTGGCTTCTTTGAAGAGAGTGATGAAGATAAACTCTTTGAGGATCACCTTGAAATGGTACACAAGCTCTATGAGCCTTTTATAAGAGAAGGCCTTCATGGCATTGAAAATATAAATCCCTTTGATCAAGTCAAAGGATTTGTAGAGAGTATAGATTTGAAGGGAAGGAAGTCTCCAAGAGAGGAGTTTCTTCTTCTGGATCGTACTCACCTTGGACTCTATACTAAAGTAAAGCAGTGGTCGGCACAGATAGACTGGCTAGATTCTAAACATAAGCAATGGAGTAAGTATGAAGAAACTTAAATTAATGGTTATTTTGAGTTTCTTAGTCTCTCCTATGTCCTATGCTGAGAAGGCGACTTTTGCTGGTGGATGTTTCTGGTGTATTGAATCTGTTCTGGAGAAAGTGAGTGGTGTGAAGAGTGTCATAAGCGGATATATGGGGGGCTCTAAAGAAGATGCTACCTATAAGAAAGTCTCTTCTGGGAAGACAGGCCACTATGAAGTAGTGCAAGTGGATTATGATCCTAAAGTGGTTTCTTATAATGTTTTACTGCAAGCTTTTTGGGATGAGATTGATCCCACTCAAGAAGATGGACAATATGTAGATAAAGGCACGCAATATAAAACGGTGATCTTCTATCATAATGAAAAGCAAAAAACATCGGCACAAAGGTCTAAGAAAGTTTTAGATGAATCGGGTCGTTACAAAAAACCCATTGTTACCAAGATAGAAAAAGCAAAGTCTTTCTATCAAGCAGAAGAACATCATCAGAATTATTCTAAGAAAAATCCTCTTCGCTACAAAATGTATAGAATGGGATCAGGACGTAAATAATATTCTATTTTAGAAATCGAAAAGTAGTGTAGTAGAAGAAGGTGTCACTTATTTCTTTGCGAACCCAAGCTATGTCATGGATGGTGGCGCTGGACTGTCCTACTGAACAGATGAGTGTGAAAATTCTTCTTAAATTATGAAGTGGGCAAAACGTCATTCTAAAATCCTTATCTATTTCCCATGCTTTGCATGAGGCTTTTTCTAAGAGTAAGTAATTCTTGGAGTTCAAGGCGTAGGCTTTTTCTTAAAGTATCTTTACCTTGTTCATCTAAGTATTTATCTAAGTCATTAAACTGATAGAGTATGTAATTAATCGATTTGTTTAATAGCTTCCAGGTTTTATAGCGCTCAATAGAGTTTGTGACCAAGCCAAGAACCTGATGTTCTTCAAAAGGCTTTTCAAGAAAACCACTTGCTCCTGCTTTCATTCCTTCAATAAGGAGATCGTTATCGATAAAAGCGGTGATAAATACGATGGGAAATTCAAACTTATTTTCTCGCATTTGACTGAGAAGTTCAAGGCCACTCATTTCAGGCATCTTTAAATCGGTGCAAATGAGATCAGGTGAGCGCTTTTGTACTTCACTTAAAACAAGATTAGGATTAGTGAAAGTGAGAACTTCATAGGAGTAAAAGCGTAAAATATCTGCAAGACTTTCACAAATAAGTTCTTCATCATCAACAACGTATACAAGTCCTTTATATTCAGATGTCGTATTTATTTTCTCTTGGACTTCCTTACGTACAGTTGAAGCCTGGGAGGATAAATCTTTTTTGGGCTGACTTTCTTTAGGCTGATCAGGCTGATCTTCTTGATTAAAAAGCTCTGTATCAAGCTCTGGACTTTGGCCCAAGAGAATTTTTCTCGCTGAATCTATCGCCATGAGAAAGTAGTCTACCTGGAATTGCTTCATGGATCCGACTTCTCTCGTAGATTCGAATTGGCCTTCAATAATATGCATGAAACTTTGAAGATCATCGATCTCAAACATTCCTGCTGCGCCTTTTAAAGAGTGAAAGGATCGAAAGATCTTATTAAATTCACCTTCAAAATCTTCAGTAGACTCTATCTTTAAAAGAACTTCTTCCGCTTCTGCGAGAAGCTCTTCAGCCTCGATTCTAAACTCCGCCAATACTTCATCATCTTCATCACTCATTATAGATATCCCTATACTTTAATTTTGCAAGGAGTTAAAATAATCATTATTATATCGTAAAACTGTATCGATAGGAAAAGATTTGAAAGAGATAACAGGCTCTGTCCAAATTCTAAAGACACTACAGCAAGAAAAGAATTTAGCTTCTGGTGCACAGATGTGGATAAGTATTTCTGATCAAATCGTTCTCGCTCCGTTTAGTTTAATCAAAGTTGATTTGGATAGTAGGAGTTGTTGGTGCCAGCTTAAGCGTGAGGATGAATGCTTCTCAACTCTTTTGGCAAAGAACCCTGAGATAAAGTGCTTCTTTCCTCAGTCTGGCGTTTATATTTTTACTACTTTGCATACATACAAAAAAGATTCCCAGCTTCTCAAAATTAAAATACCAAATGTTATTTACTCCAAGGAAAGAAGAGGGGATCAACGATTTGATATTACAGGTGAGTTAAGTTTAAAAGTTTTAGATGGTGAAATAAATAGAAGTTATAAAGTATTTGATATTAGTAAAGGTGGGCTAAGTATCATTCTTTCTAAAACGGATCGCCTTGCTATAGAAGAGTCAGGTGCCATCATAGAGGGCTTATTGATGCCCTTTTCGATTCCTATGCAATTGAAAATGACCTCCATCCTCAAGGTAAGGCCCTTTATATTTGAGAATATCCCCTATGCAGGTAAGAAGATTTCTTTTCAATTTTCTTTTGGGGAAGAAAGAAAGGCCCTCCGGTGGGAAAAAATATGGCCTCAATTACTTAGTGAAGTGATTTAACTTGTTGATATTAAGGCAAACTTAAGTTAACGAGGATTATTGTCGTAAAATGTCAATTTTTTGGAAACAATGTTTGTCATACTTTTAATTGAACAAATTAGATTAATTTTGTTCCTTTGAAAGGAGTTTTAAATGCGCAGTTTTAGTTACGTTGCAAAGCTAATTAAAGATAAAAGACTTTCTCATCCAGAAAGATATTCACAAACTCAATTATCTAAGACTTTAGGTTACAAGAATGGACAATTCATTTCTAACCTAGAAAGAGGTCTATGTAGTATACCCTTGAAAGGTATGGTTAACTTTGTGAAAGTGCTCAATATTTCTGAAGCAGAACTTAAAGAAGCGATCCTTAAGGATTACGAGTTGACCTTAGACTATTACTTAAAAGATTCTCCTGCTGAATCATCTACAGATAGCACAAGTAGTGTTTCATCTGCGTCGATTACTGTTTAAATTTAATTCAAATATTGCTTTCTATATTTGAGGGGAGAGATCCCCTCCCATTTCTTGAAGGCCCTATTAAAAGCACTTGATTCTGAATATCCTAAAACTTGTGCAATTTCAGTGACTTTAAATAAAGAAACTTCAAGCATCTGTTTGGCTATTTCTGAACGTAGAAACTGTACCAGTTCAGAAAATTGTATTTCTTCTTTTTCTAATTTTCTTTGAAGTGTACGCTGGGTAAGACCAAGGTGAGAGGATAGCTCGGGAAGAGTCGCCATATTCGTTTGAATATTATCAATCAGAAATTTTACGGTTACCGCCAAAGCTCTGTCTTCAATAGAGAGATAGTCAAATCCAAATAATTGTTTCAATGTATCTGAAGCTTGGCGATATAGAATTTTCTTGAGATTAGGTTCGGGACGGATAGACTTCAGTTTGAGTTGTTGTTTACTAAGTTGAATGCCAAGATAACTCTCTTTACTTTCAATCTCTTGATAAGAGAAATAATCCAGTTTAAAAATTCTATGTAGGCATAAGTTAATCCAGGCCAATTCAAAATATAGCGCCGATCGATCCTTATCATGAGTAGGGTACTTACTTATGAGGCGCATTTCATTTTCACTAAGCACAATATAATGATTAGGGTTTATTAGATTATAAAACTTCGCAAGGTCTTCTAAAGCATTATCTAAACTTGTATTAACTTTGAGAATCATTTCCATGAGACGATGTTGGTTCGCTGGTATGTGAGAGCCTATTTGATAGAAGTAAAAGTTAGGATCTCTATTGTGTATAGAATTAGAGCTCTTTTGAACTTCTGTAATTATGGAATAGATAATAGAGATATGATTCTGTCCTATGGGAAAGTTAGAAAATGTCACGGGCCATGTCTGCAGATAGTTTTCTAAGTAACTTCTAATTTCTCTATGAGGGTTAGGAATCGTTTGATCGAAATGAGTTTGAGCATGAAAATTATCGATACCAGAGATAATAAGATTCACATAGTTGAAAACGAACAACCTGTGGTTAATTGGGAGACTGAAAAGCTCGGTCTTTCTTGGCATCATAGGATGATTATATTAGCAAAAAGGGCATTGTCCATCGAGGAGAATTCGTGATTTTTTCTCCATTTGATGGTAGATTTTTTTAACTTAATATCTGTTAGAAACTTAAGAGAATTTCAACTTTCTTGGACCCTCATTATGAAAAAAATCATTATAGTATCATTCGTTTTTATACTAGTTGGGGGAATGGGACTTGGAGCTCTCTTTATAAAAACAAGACTTCCTCAATATGAAGGAAACTTACAATTAAGAGGACTTTCTGATCAAGTAAGTGTTACTCGAGATCAGTGGGGAGTTCCCCATATTGAAGCTGAGAATGAAGAAGATCTACATCGGGCGCTAGGTTTTGTTATGGCCGGAGATAGGCTATTTCAAATGGATCTTCTACGTCGAATTGTTAATGGCCAATTAAGTGAGGTTTTTGGAAGCTCGACTCTAGAGTTTGATATTCTTTTGAGAAAACTTCGCTTGCGCTCTCATATGGACGAGATATGGGAAAAGAAAAGGCTTAGCTTTGATCCTAAGATGATAAAACTTATGGAGGCCTTTATTGCAGGAATCCATTCTTATATGGAAACTCAGCCTCTTCCTCTTGAGTTTAGCATATTGGGATATCGGCCGCGCCCTTTTGCTCCTCAAGAAGCTATGGGAATTAGTGGGTACTTGGCCCTAAGCTTTGCTGAAGCGCTCATCACTGACCCCCTGTATTCAGATTTAAAAAATGAGCTACCTCAAGAAGTGATTGATCTCATGTGGATACGAGAAAAGAATGATAAGAATTCAATTAACTTAAAAAATAAGACTTCTTTCAATATCAAATCCCCTTGGTATCAAAATGTATTGAAGGCCCATGATTTCTTTAGGGATTACATGAGTCTCTTTCATGGATCTAATAGTTGGGTATTGGCCCCTTCTAAAACTCTGTCTGGGTCTCCCATTCTCGCTAATGATCCTCATGTTGCTTTTTCTAGTCCAGGGATTTGGTATGAAGCGCATTTGAAATCTCCTGAATTCGAAATTTACGGTCACTATATACCCTTGGTTCCATTTCCCGCCATGGGACATGATCGTAATCGAGGATGGGCGGTCACCATGTCAGAGATGGACGACCTCGATCTCTATGAAGAAATGATAAATGATAAAAATGAAGTCATGTTTAAAAATAATTGGGTTCAACTTAAAAAATATGAAGAAACCATAGAAGTAAGAGGAGATGAAGATAAAGTTATCCAAGTCTACGTTACTCCTCATGGGCCTTTAATAGACGATACAAACTATGGTGTAGAAGGAAAGCACATTGCAGTGAAATGGTCTTATCATCATCCTGATAATGATATCGCAACTGGATTCTATAAGCTCTCTCGCACGACGAAGCTATCAGAGTTGAATGAGGCGCTCAGTTATGCAGCCACTCCAGGGCTAAATATTAGTTGGGTTGATAAAGAAGGTAATATTGCGTGGAAGGTCATGGGAAAAATTCCTTATCGAAAAGGATTTCGAGGCAATCAGATTCTTCGCGGAGACAATGGTCTTTTTGAGTATGAGCGCTATTTTACGATTGATGAAAATCCAGGCCTCATCAATCCAAAGCGCGGGTATATAGTATCCACAAATTATCGACCAGAATATAAGGGAGAGTTGCCCATTGATGGCTACTGGCAGCCCAGTGAGCGCTTTGAACGGATTACTCAGTTACTTGATCGACAAGATAAATGGACCCTTAAGGAATTAATGACCATTCAATTTGATCAGTTTGTTGGTACAGGTCATTGGATGAGAGACATCCTCATCAGTTCGGTAAAAATTGATACTCTAAAAGATAAAGAGATACTCAATAAGTTTAAAAACTGGAGTGGTAATAGTCACAAAGAAAGTTTTGGCAGTAGTGTTTATCATATGTGGATTTATTATATTTCTAAATTTGCGCTAGAGGATGAGTTAGGTGAAGAACGATATACGGCCTATCATAAGGTCGCAGACTCTTGGAATTTCTTAAAAAGCTTTTTAAAAGAAGAAAACTTTATTCTTTGGGATGATGTTAGTACTGAAAGTATAAAAGAGACTCGGGCCCAAATTATTGAAAAAGCCTATTATAGGGCGATCAAACGATTAGAAGAAAAACTAGGGGCAGACCATTCTAAATGGCAGTGGGGAAATCTTCATACGGTAGAATATGCTCATCCCTTAGGAAAAGTTAAGCCTTTGAATTACATTTTTAACTTAGGTCCTTATGAAGCAGGGGGCGGTCATTTCCAAGTGGATAATATGAGTACCTCGCGCTATGAAGATTCTTTTGATGTTAAACTTGGTCCTAGTGTTCGCAGGCTTATTGACTTTAAGAAACCTGAAACTTCCATGGGGATTCTTCCTACGGGAAATGTCGGACACATTAATAGTCCTTACTATCAAGATCAAGTTGAACTCTTTTTAAATGGACAATATAGGGAGCAGTGGATGGACCTTAAAGATGTTAAGGCCCATGATCATCAAATATTAAAACTTAGTCCTACTGGATATTCTGATAAGGAAACTCTGTAAAACTTTGATCGTTTGATTCAGGTGCTTGAGCAGCTAACTTAAGCTTATGAACCGTCTTCTCAAGTATGGAAGCTGGTCTGGCCGTTTTAACTTCTATGGCATCCGCTCTTTTTTCATTTTGCACCATTCGTAATGCTTTTTCTAGGTAAGCTTCTTTCTTAAGTATTTCTTCATTGTGCTTTGTCGCCATGGCCTTGATCTTAGTATCCATAATCGCCGCTACAATTAAGATGGAAAAGATGATGGCAAGAATTCCAACTTGCGGATGACTCACACTTAATACGGCCAGTGCGATAGTAGCAAGGATGGCCCATTCAATATATTTTGAGTAATCTTGATCAAGCTTAGCTTCTTTAACATTCTTCTTAGCATTAATCATTTTACGATATTGCTTCATGGCATATTTCTTCTGATTCATGAGTTGCTTTTGATCAGCTTCTTTTTTATTAACTTTTCTCATAGCTCTCTTGGCAACACTTGATGCTTGTACAATTTCGTATTTCATAAGTTCCTCTCATTCTCTCTAGAATAACTCTCACATATATAGATACAAGATTGGTGCCAAGAAACTCAACGAGCTTTTAGCTACTTAGCTGTGAAGAAATGTTAGTCATTTTTACAGGCCGTCTAAAGCCTAGACACTTTTGCGATATCTAGGAGGATACTTCGTTGTGCTGATCACCACTTTTAATACTTAGAATTTTCTCTCTAATAATGTGGATCAGAATAAGGAAAGCCCCTGTCATAATCACGACATCAGCGATATTGAAAATATTTGTTTCTAAGGGGATTTTCATAAAACCAAGATTGATTTGCTCTTTAATTCCAATGTACAGAAAATCGACAACGTAATTATAGCGCACGCGATCTATAAGATTACCTGCTCCACCAGTGATGATTAGAGCATAGGCCCAAGACTCAATTTTCGCTGTTTGCTTGTGAAAGAGGTAGAAGCCTGCAAAACCTAGAATAATGATAATGGGAAGACCTATTAAGAATAGAGAGCGCCACGGCTCGGCCCAATCGCCACCCAAATTACCCCAGGCTCCAGTATTTTCAGCGTATCTGAGCTGAACACTACCCATGAGATAGAAACGAGGCATTTTGCCTTTAAGAGCTTCTACGGCCCAAATCTTTGAGTATTGGTCAGCAAACGTCAAAGCGATAAAAAGTATCGACAGAATAAGGGCGCGAGTTTTTAAAGAGAAATTCTCTATCATTTTAGTCATAGAAAAATTATGCCTAAAAACAGAGCTATTGTGTAGTAATTTATGGACTTAGATTAGCTCGTTGAGCCATTGGCGCAACTCGATGATTTCCATAATATCTATTTCATGCCCAAAGTCATAGGTCTTAAAAGTAAGACCGGGACAACTCTTTTGCCAGCGCATGACCTCTTTGGAGGTCTCGCTGTAGGGGATCATGGGGTCTTGAGTGCCATGGGCGATATAAAGAGGGGTCTTTTCAAGAGCTGGTTTAGGGGGTTTAAAGTTGATAAAAGGACTCATTCGTGGACTCAGGGCCATCACGCCGGCCAGTGGGGTGTCTAGGTGATGAAGAAGATCAAGGGCCATTCTCCCTCCTTGGGAGAAGCCTAGTATAAATAAATCTTCTGGTTTAATGCCTTGGGAATCAAGAATTTGAATGGATTCTTTAAGTAGCTTTAGAGAGTGAAGGTAGGCTGCTTCCTGAGGATCAAAGTGTTCATCATACCAAGAATATCCTTCCATAAATCCCATGGACATAGAAAAGGGGGCATTGAGGGCGAGATAGTTTACGCCTGTGACATTGATTTCTTTGGCCAGAATCTCATAAGAGCTCTTAGAGTCGCCTCGTCCATGGAGTAGTAACATCCAGCGAGATCCATCAGTCATGCCTTTATTGACTGCAGGTATAAAAGAATAGGCGAGGGGTAGGTTTTCTAAGTTCATAGAACTATTCTACGGTGAGATTCCATAGTTGGAAAAGGTCGGCCGTGTCTTGAGTGAAGAGTTCCGTGTGATAAGAGTCTGTAAAGCGAGTATAGTCTCTAGGACTTACAATCACTGAATTCATCATAGAAGTCTTAAAGATCTCTCCTTCGCCTTCTCCATGGGATTCTACGGTATCATCGAGATGTTCACGATTTAGACGACAATGGCCTAATTCATGATAGATTAGAGATTTTCTATAATCATCAGTGTGACTATCCCACCATTCTTTTCGAATGATGATTTCTTTACTACCGTCTGTGTAAGTGTAGCAGACGCCTTGAAAGTCTTCATTTTCAATGTCTCCAAAATTGACGGGTATATCACCAACTTCAAAGTTCACATCAGACTTAAGTGTTTTTCCCATTTGTTCAAATTCAGTAATATAGCTAGAAAAGGCTTCATCAGTGCTTGAAAACTGACGAACAGCGCTCTCGCCACGAATCATAAGGTCACTTTGCAGAGGTAGCGGAACACCACACGAGGCCAAGCCTAGTATTAGGAGTGTTGCTGTGAATAAGTATGTAAAATTTTTAATCATTCTCTACCTCAGCTTAATAGGTTGCAGGATCGCTGCCAAATAACGGCTCCTACTTTCAGCTGATTAGGGGGCTTATACTCTTATGCTCTGTAAAAACTTTATACGCATGTTGTGATTATAGTAAATATTTCGTGGCCCTATGAAAAGACATGGCGAGGTTATAAAAAGAGGTGAGATTTCTATTGTGGAGGAACCTTCTGTGGCCAAGACTTCTTTATGGATACTATTAATATTACTTTCTATGGGAAGCCCTCAGGCGGCAATCTCAACCAAGGGGATAGAACGAAACCTCTTTGATGTTCTCGTTATGGGGAACTTTCAATCTGGTGTGCGAGGAATTTGTCCATCGGATCAAAAGTGTATTGTTGCTCTTTCTCAAATTCGCTGTTCTATTGACCTAGAAAATAAAGAGTTATCTAAAAAAGGTAACTGCACGTTTAAAAATAAAGCGGGTCAATTTGGTGTTCTCTATAATGAAGAGGCCTTAAAGTTAACTCAGCAACTTATTGTCTATGGTGGCGACTATAGTGAAAATGGCGCTGAAGTAAAAGTCTCTATTAAAAATGCAATATGTTCAGGTGAAAAGAATAAGGCCGGACAATTTGCAAAGCGTTGCCAGATCCAAAAGTAATATCCTTCCTTTATATTGAGTGCTAGCTCGCCATTAAAAGATTCTTTTGTTATTCTTTTGGCATCTTTAAATATCTTCAGGATAGAGATCTATGAATCGAAAGCTTGGAATACTTGGCGGTGGGCAATTGGCCCGCATGATGCTCCCCACTTGTATGGACTGGGATCTTGATACTCGCATATTAGATCAAGCCCATTGCGTGGCTTCTCGGTTTTGTGCTGATACGGTAGAGGGAAGTTTTCAAGACGCTGAAAAAGTATGGGATACCTTTAAAGATAGAGATGTTGTTACGGTTGATTTAGAATCAGTGTCAGTTGCAGGTCTTGAAAAATTAGAGGCCTCTGGAGTGGTCGCAGCTCCTAGTTCAAAAGTTCTTAAGATTATTCAAAATAAATATCTCCAAAAACAATTCTTTCAAAATAATAAGATACCAACTTCTGATTTTACATTGTTAGATGAATTATCCGCGGATACTCCTCATGGTTTTTTAAAGGCTCCTACTGGAGGCTATGATGGAAAGGGTGTTACTTCTTGGAAGGGAGACCTCTGCGTTATTGAAGAAGGTTTTAAAACGAATGTTCTATGGGAAGAAGGTGTCGACATTGAAAAAGAAATCTCTGTCATTGTCGTGCGCGCACATTCTGGAGAAACACAATGTTATCTTCCCACTGAGATGGCCTTTGATCATGAACTCAATTTGATTGCCTACACGATTTATCCAGCACGGATTTCACAGAATCTAACCGAGAAGGCCATGACGATGGCCCGTGATGTTTGCGAGAAAATAGAAATGGTGGGCGTCTTGGCCGTGGAAATGTTTATCGATAAAGAGGGGCGTCTTTTAATTAATGAATTGGCCCCCAGACCCCATAATTCTGGTCATCATACGATTGAATCAACGCAGGCTTCTCAATTTGAGAATCATATTAGGGCCGTGATGGGCCTTCCTCTAGGAAGTACAAAGAGAAAAGCTGAAAATAAGTTTGCCCTTACTTTTAACATTATTGGTGAAAGCGAGGGGCGTGCTCATTGGCTTGGAGTGCCTGAACTTCTTGCGCAGGAAGAGGCTTATGTCCATAACTATGGAAAGAGTGATTGTCGTAAAGGCAGAAAGATGGGGCACATCACTCTCTTGGATAAAAACCAAGATCAATTAATCCAACGATATAAGAAGTACTCTAAGCTTATTAGAGTTATAGGAGAAGAGTCATGAAAGTAGCTGTGATTATGGGTTCATCAAGTGATTTAAATGTCATGAAGGGCGCAATCGATGCCCTCAAGGAATTTGATATCACCTGTGATGTAAAAGTCATAAGTGCTCATCGTACTCCTGAAGAGATGATTGAATTTGCAAAGAACGCTTTAACTAACGGCTACAGCGGAATTATTGCTGGCGCTGGTGGAGCGGCCCATCTTCCTGGTATGGTGGCGAGTGCTACGATTCTTCCTGTTATTGGAGTTCCTGTAAAATCCAGTAATTCTCTTGATGGATGGGATTCTCTTTTATCCATTGCTCAGATGCCCAAGGGTGTACCCGTGGCAACCATGGCAGTCAATGGCGCTTATAATGCTGGACTCTTTATGATTAAGATTTTGGCCACGGCGGATAAGGCACTTCAAGGAAAGCTTTTAAATTATAAGCAAGAGCTAAAAGATAAAGTGGCGCAGATGAATGTCGATCTCGTTTAACGAATCATTTTAAGAACTTTATTTCTCGCTCTACGCATCCAAGTCATCTCTTTTAAAAAGTCGATCAGTCGTTCTCTATTTCCCTTGGGAATAAAGGATTGAATATTTCCTTTCTTTATCAAAGTGGAGCGCATGAGAGGATGTTGGCACACATCAAGAAAGTGCTTATGTTGAGGATGAGAGGGATGGGCCATATTGCGTTGGGTATATTCTTCCATGGAATAAGTTCCCCAGTTAGAGATTCTTTGAAAGTAGACTTTATCCACTCCTAGCTCTTTTCCTAATTTTACAAATTCTGGCATTTCTCTAAAGTTTAAATCTTGGACGACAAAATCTAATTGAAGATGTTTTATATTTCCGCGTTTTCTTTGTTCTGAGAGATATTTTATATTCTCTAATGCTTTCTCCCAGACTCCACCTTTTCTGACGATATCGTAGGTGGACTTCGTGGCCGCATCAAGGCTTACAAAAATAGAATCAAGATTAGAATGGATGCGACTCATTTTTTCAAAGACATTCTGAGTTAAGAGAACACCATTGGTATTTAGATTAATGGAGAGTTTGGGATACTTCTTACCTTCTAAATTAAAGAGGAAATCTTTATATATTTGAGAAGCAAACGGATCTCCACTTGAACAAATATTCAGAGATTCCACTGATTGCATTAATTCAGGCAAAAAACCATTTCTGACTTTTAGAATATGTTGCACTTCTTCTTGGGGTAGGGAAATATAATCTTTTCGACAACTAGGACAAGCAAGATTACAACTCCTGTCTTCACTAAAGTAGACAATCCTTGGCCCATGCGGAACTTCACCATCGCTATAACTTAAGTAATCCAGGTACTCAGGTTTATAGATATAAGACTTATCATGAAGGTTGTCGGATTGAATTTCTGGACAGAGTTCTCGGCTACAGTAGAGAAAGGATTCATTAAGAATACTCTTTCGCACTTCCTTGGCCATTTCTCCATTCCAAATCGCTTGAAGGCCCATTTTTTGGATATCACCGATATTCACCGGAAGCCAGGTTGGGCAGCACATATAACAGCGAAATTCTCCATCCACATAGTGAATATCAAGATACTCAAAGGGTTTTGGACAGAATTTATTTTTAAAGCTCATCTTCTTAAGTGTAACCGAATGCCCAATATAAACCAACGAAATGAATCAAGAAGTGTCTTAAATATCACGAAATATTCACAACTTATGCCTTGTTTAAAAGGCATTCTTGCAGATTTTTCCTCTTTGTAAAGTTAGCTAACTCAATGGTTTTACTAGTAACTGTAACTACCGATAAGACCTATTGATAGACTAATAATTAGGAATTATGAGTAAAATCTTGCGTCTTTTCACATTCATTATACTGAGTTCAACACTAAGCTCGTGCCTTCTCCCTAGTGAGAAGGGAAAGGTTTCTTTGAGCCTGAGTTCTTCTGATCAAGCTACTCGTGAAGAGGGCAAGAGTTCTCGCGCAAGCGTTAATGAAGTGAAACTCAATAACGATCAAATTATCATTACCGGAAGTGACCTGCTAGGGGTGAAACTCGCCAAGCTTAGCCAAGGTGGAGTTGATTCGCAGCTTTCTATTCTTTCTCAATCGGCAAGCGAACTTATCCTTAGTTCATCTTCTAAAGTGGCCCTGGCCCTTAATACGTTAATGTCTTTAACGCTTGAAGATGCTTATGGAGCAACCGTGGTAGAAGTCACTTTTAATCTTCCAGACTCGTCTGTCTCTACGGATAAAATTGGTGATGACCAAGTTACTACTGCAAAGATTGTTGATGGTGCTATTACGGCCGTGAAGCTTGATCAAATGAGCGCCGCTGTTGGGCAGCTTCTTCGTTGGAATGGTACCACTTGGGTGGCCACTGATTTAGATGCTCTTACTTATGCGGGAACTTGGGATGCCTCTGTGGGGGGCGATCCAAATCCAGCTGCTGTTGGTGGCGAATACTATATCGTCTCTGCTGATGGAACGGCCGATCCAGGAGACGGGAATTCTAGAAGTTGGGCGCAAGGTGACTGGATCGTCTTCAATGATAATACATCCACTTGGGATCAAATTAGTAATAGCTCTGATGTGACAAGTTTTGAAGGACGTACTGGTGGTGTTACCGCCCAAACCGGTGACTACACTTGGGCCATGATTAATAAGACAACATCAAGTATCGGTGACATTGCCGATGTCGATCTTTCTACTCCGGCAACCACGGGTAAGGTTTTAAAGTTTGATGGAACCAACTGGATTGCTGACGATGATCTCTCTGGTGGGGGAGCGGGTTCCGTTTCTTCTTCGGAGATTGCTGACGGGTCAATTGTCGATGCCGATGTTTCAGGAAGTGCAGCGATTGCGTGGAGTAAGATTAATAAAACCGGTGCCGCAGCCAGTGATGTGGGCCTTGGTAATGTGGATAATATTCAACAAATGCCTCTATCTTACCTCGATACAACAATTACTTTAGGTAGTGATAATGCAAAGGTTCCTTCGCAAAATGCGGTTAAAACTTACGTAGATAATCAAGTGGCATCTTCGGTAACTTCTATTACAGGAGGCGCGGGCCTTACAGATGGACCCTATACGACCACGGGAACTATTGACGTACAAGTCGATAACAGCACCATTGAAGTCAATGCAGATGCCCTACGTTTAAAAGATGGCGGTATCACCAATGCCAAAGTAAATGCAAGTGCTGCCATCGCTTGGTCAAAGATTGATAAGACAGGTGCAACAAAATCAGATGTAGGACTGGGCAATGTAGATAATATTCAGCAGATGCCTTTGACTTATTTAGATACAAATACTTCTTTAGGAACGGATAACGCAAAGGTCGCTTCGCAAAATGCTGTAAAAACCTATGTGGATGCTCAGGTTGGGGCAGTCACTTCTTCTCAGTGGATCAGTTCAGGTAATGATATTTCTTTTTCTGGTGGAAAGGTGGGGATTGGCACTTCTTCGTCTACTTCGACATTAGATATTCAAGGCGAGCTGGATAGGGCATTAACGGGAACAGTTTCTGTGAGTTCAGCTTCCAGTGCTGTTAGCGGTACCGGTACATTATTTACAAGTGAATTGGATGAGGGCGATATTATCTCCATTGGTGGAGAAGCATTTACTGTCTTAAGTATTGCCGATAATACAAATCTTACTTTAAGTGGCAATCATGTCGCAGGAGCCACAAGTTCAAACTTCTTTGGAGCAAATCCGCTTCTTTCAATAAAAAGGGGAGATGCACAGGATTCACTATTTATTTCCTCTAAAGGTAATGTAGGTATTGGAACTTCTGCACCTACTGAAAAGCTTCATTTAGTTGGTTCGAGTGTAAACTTGGTTTTAGATGGCAATGGTGGTGCAGGTGATCCGATTACTACTCTAGTTCTAAGAAGAGGTAGTCAAGAGTATGCATTAAGAAGTGGTATCGGTGGAGCTAATGACTTTGATATATATGATGATGCAAATAACCAATCGAGACTTTATATAAAAAATGGAGGAAACGTTGGTATTGGTACTACAAATCCTTCCACAAAACTTGATGTAAATGGAACGATCACAGCAACAGGTTTTAGTGGACCTATAACAAGTTCTGGAGTGAGTGCAAGTGGTGGGAGTGCAGCAGCCCCATCTTATAGCTTCTCAAGTGACTCTAATACAGGTTTCTATTCTAGTAGTGCAGATACCATTGAAGTCACTGTCGGAGGCTCAAATATTTTTGATATGAGTTCTGCTGGTCTTGTATCTGCTACAACAGGAGGAGCTTCGGTTGGTAGCACTAATGGTACGGCTTCGGCGCCAACATTTAGTTTTTCTGGAGATGAAGATACGGGTTGGTTTTCACCTGCTGCGAACGAGTTGTCCGCAACAACCGCGGGGACTGAGCGCATACGAATCGATAGTTCTGGAAATATCGCCATTGGTACTGCTTCAACGAGCGCTCACTTAGAAGTGAATGGAAGTGGAGATCAATTGATTGAAATTGAAAGCACGGATGCGACTTCTTCTTCAATGATAACTTTTAAGAATACAACTGATACTTGGAATGCAGGATTAAAACTTCATACGATTTATACGGCAGTGGATACCTTAGGCTTCTCAATAGATGATGGAACAACGAGTAGGCTCTTTATTGATAATTCCGGAAAAGTCGGATTAGGATATACAAAACCTACTGCGGGATTACATTTTGCTAGTGATCGTAGGGCCAATGGTGATGTACTTGATGATCTGACTGACTATAAAATTAACTTAGGCTGTTCGGTACAGCAATCTGAATGTAAAGATTCAATAAGGGCTGCAGGCTTCTCTACAAGAGTAGCCACTGCTGATTCTCGTTTCACTAATCTTACATATCATGGTTATGCCCACGAGTTCTTTTCTACTCCTGAAGCAAGTTCTCCCTCTTTATTAATCGATAGTTCTTTTTATCTAGAATCAGGGGACACTGCCGTAACGGTTGCCGGTCATTCTACGAGTGCTTCAGAATTTGCCTTTAAGGTAAAAGACTCTGCTTCAGCTTCGTTACTATCTGTTACAAATTCTGGACTTGTAGGAATAGGAACTGTTGATCCTAAGTCTCAACTTCACGTCAATGGAGGAGTGAGAGTTAATACGACTAATGGAACAACTCCCTTACGTCTATTACGTTCAAACTCTTATCAAACAGAACAATATCTTGATACCTATGTCGATGATTCAAAAGCATTCTTTCATTATAATAATGATGAAGCACAGTCTTATATAAATTTTGTAATGGAAAACCTTGATACAGAAGTTGGTGGAGGTGCCGATGCTAGTACTAATACCGCGCTAACTCTTTACTCTGACTCTGATGGCCCTCGTATGGGAGTTAATGCCACTGCTCCAGATTCTCTTTTTCATGGTATTGGTGTCGACCCGGTTCTGCATTTACAAAATACAGAACCTTCTAACGGAAGTGGAGCTGTGATTCGTTTTGGTCATGTACAAAACTCTAGTGAAGTTCCTGTTGCTGAAATTCGAGGCGAAGTGACTAATGGAAGCGCGTTAAGAGCGGGGGATCTCTCTTTTTGGACCAGTACAGCTGGTACCTTAGCGGAGCAAATGAGAATTACAGAAGAGGGGAATGTGGGGATTGGTACCGTCTCCCCAAAAGAGGCCCTTCATATTAACGGTGATATTTTAGTACAAGGGCAGGATATTTATATTTCTCATGATGGAGCTGCGAATACGAATAATGATTATATTGCTTATGATGATGCCACTGTCATTGGATCAACGGGGATATTTATCCTCAAATCAGATACCGCCCGAGATAGAGATTATGCAACACCTACTGCAGCACTTTCAGCAAAAGGAGGTTTCTTTGCTGGAAAAGTTGGAATAGGAACATCTGCTCCTAATAACGCTCTAGATATTGTGGGTTCCTTACATGTTGAAGGAAATAACGATAGTGTTCGCTCTACTTCAACAGTAAATATAGATATGGCCATCGATGATAATGATAGTGGGATTAATGTTCCGAGTGATGGCGTGCTTACTCTTTGGACAAATAATAGTGAGAAGGTAAGAATTATTTCTAATGGAAATATGGGCGTAGGGGAAACGGCCCCAACTTACAAACTTCACGTCAATGGACAAGTTGCGGGATCAGCTGCATTTGTGAATACTTCCGATGAGCGCTATAAGAGAAATATTAGATCGATTAGCTCAGTAGAAGAAAGTGCTCTGGAAAAAGTGTTAAGGCTTAATGGGGTTTACTTTGATTGGCGCAGTGATGAGTTTCCCGAAAAAGAATTTCAACAAGGACGCGACGTGGGCGTGATTGCTCAAAACGTGGATGATGTTTTTCCTGAGGCCGTTGTTCGAGATGATCAAGGTTACTTATCTGTGGCCTATGCAAAACTTGTCGGCCCTTTAATTGAGGCCGTAAAAGAAGTTTATCAGAAAGTTCTTGGGCATGATGATGTGATTGAGAATCAAGGACGTGAAATAGATTCTTTGAAAGAAGAGCTGGATGAAGTTAAGTCTAAGAATAAGAAATTAGAAGAGTATCTCTGTCAAAAAGATCCTAGCGCAGGCTTTTGTACGCAGAATTAATTTGCGCGAGTATCACAAAACTGACGTCGACCTTCTTCTCGAAAACTAATGATTCTTTTTTGACGAAAGTGAACCGTGAAAGTTCCATTGGCAAAGCATTCATTAAATTGATTGATATCGTACTTACAATGGGCAGATTGAACACTACCCCAATAGGCATAATCTAAGAAAGAGGCCATCCAAGATTGGATATTGGAGTTTACATCTTGCGAGCTAGTGAATTGATAAAGGGAAGCGGAAAAGAAAGTTCTCTTTTGAAGAGTATCATCGCATTGGATCCAAGGCTCTACTGGAAGAGTATCTTCAAAAGATATCTCGGCCGTTTCTTTTAAATATTCAACGAAGCGCTTTTCTGAAGGTGTGACAGGTAGCGGCGCATAAGACTGGGCAAAGGCCAAAGTTGTCCATGAAAGGGTAAGTAATGCAAAAAATAGCCTGTTGTTCATGAGCGTAATTTATCGCCTCAATGACACCCTGTCAAAGAAGATAAGTGCATTAAATCATTGGAAAGTAATGCTTTTTCTCTGTTTTTGACACTGCGTCTTAACTAATGATTTCTCAAGGGTTGATTGAGAATAACAACTTAGCATCCATTGGCGCTTAAGTGATTTCGTCTTAGTTTCCAACTTATCAATGGAGGATATCACAAGATCGGATTTCTCTTTATTCCCAATAGGTAAAAAGAGAAGGTTTTGATCACTATCGACATGGACTTTTCCGTTATAGAGTCCGGATCTATTTTCGATATTATTCCATCTTTCAATCACATCATCTGGTGCTGAGTTTTGGGCAGCATAAGTCTTGTATATATTAAAACCTCTATCTGAGTTTTTGTTGTAGAGAACTTCTATTCCTTGAAGATTTACTCCCAAGCTCATTTTCGGATCAAAAGATACCAAGGCCGATAGACGAAAGTTTTCTGACTGAGCTCTTTTCTTTGGAATTGTAATTTGAATTTTCTCTTTAGAATTCGTGAGCTGAATAAAGACTTCAGGGCCTTTTGCTTTAATCGTTAAGTCTTGTAGGGGATTAGGGGTGAACTCAAGGGGAAGCTTTTGAAAATTAAGCCATTGTTCGAGATTTCCTTTATAAGATAAATTAATCTCTAAAATATTCTCTTTTACAAAGTGCATGTAACCATTAAATTTTTGCTCAGAATTATTATGATCAATGAAGCAATAAACCCCTTCAGGAGTAGGGCCACAGTGAGTGGAAATAATGGAGTCACTATAGAGAACTTCCCAGCGCGAACTAAACCAGGGCCTTCCGAGCTTATCTTTCCAAAAGAAAGTCTCGCTTGGCTCACCATGATCTTCTATAGGGATACGTTGACCTGCCATATAACGATTAGCCCCAGAGGCTTTAAGGGCACGATTGAGAAGCTCACGAGGTTTCTTTATAAGAGAGAGAGGATCTTCATCAGGACCTGTGAGAAAGAGAATCATATTTTCAAATACAGATCCCTTTGCGTGATAGAGAACATTATCCTTTGTGACGACAATTTTCTTTAAGCCTATAGGACTCATCTTCCATTCTAAAAGGGCCTGATCTTTTTCTACTGTGGAAAGTCTAGAATAGAGCGGCTGATAAAGAAGGGAGTCTCTTAGGCGCTCATTATTGGGAAATATTAAAGGATAGAAATTTTCTTTGAATTGAGAAATAAGTTCAAAATAAAATTGATCCTTATCGGGAATGGCCACGCTTCTTAATTGAGTAAGGTCACTCGGAAGAGGTGTCTGAAACTTCCAGTCTTTAGTCAGAACTTGCATTCCGTCTTGAACCTTCACTTTACGAGTAAGAAAGATCGCCTGCTTAGTCGGTACCTCTTTGATTTGATCTACGGGCAGAGCAAAATTTAAATTTTCAGAGTTATTCTTCATAACAATAACGCCTACAACTTCTCCTTTATAATTGACGAGAGGGCCCCCAGAGTTTCCAGGAGAGGCCGGAGAACTAAAGCGAATGTAGTCCCAAAGTCCAGCAACAGGCTCAGGAGTAAAGGTGGATACTTGACCACCTCTTGTCGAAATACCTTCCCCGCCAGCATTACCAACAGCGTAAACCATATCTCCAATTTCTACTTTTGATTGCAGCTTTAATGGAGTGATAGAACTCGGATATGTTTTAAGCTCAAATTCAATGACGTCTCGATAAGTGGAGTAACGATAGACTTTATCTACTTCATATACGGCCCCATCACTGGTGCGTATTTTATAATCTTTATAAGTACTGTATTCATCGGCGGGAAAAACATGAGCGGCCGAAATTAAGCGCTTCTCACTAACAAAGAAGGCCGTACCTATTGCGTAGAATTTATCCATTCTTTGCTTGTAATCAAGTTGGTCAAAGGGCAGAGGGCGTTGATAGACAATATTTTCATCTTCTTGCTTAGGGATGATGACTTCAACAATACTGGGATAGATTTTCTTAATCACTTTCTTGCTGAGAAAGAATCCCTCTTGTTGTTGGCAAGAGGATAGAGAAAATAGAAGAAAGGCAAAGAAGTAGAAGGAAATAGATTTTTTCATAACTTAGTCAGTTTTAAGTGGATACGATAAATTTCATCTTTTAAAAGCGCTTGTTCATGCGCCTTCATTTCTTTTTCCAGTGTATCCCAAATCAAGGGATAAATCTTTCTTTCTTCTTGGACAGATTCTGACTGTATGACTCTTAACCATGAGTTTACTAAGACTTTAAAGTCTTGCGTAAAATCTTGGGCCTCTACTTCATATCCCGTTATATTTAAGCTCTCAATCTTCTGTTTAAAATTATGAACCCAGTAAAGAGTCAAAGGCTTTGATTTTAGAAGTTTCTGTAGCGGTATCATCGGGTTTTGAAAGTGATAGAATGAGTCGTTAATAAGTATGTGGGATACGCCGTTTAGATTTGGAGTAAGGTTGAGGTGAGCGGCCATAAATTCATGGTCTGAATAGTGCTCTCTGTTATATTTCAAAGCTTCACTAGAAAAATCAATTCCTCTCATATTAATATTTTTATGATCGCAAAGAAGTGCACCTATAAAGCTAAGACCGCAGCCGTAGTCCAGTAGGGTTCCCTTAATTTGTCCTAGATATTTAATGATCTCCACTCGCTCATGGGGAGAGAGAAGATTATAGCAGGGGACATCGTGGTTTTGAATTTCATGAGAAAAGCGAGGATAGGAGCTTTGAATAAGCTCGAGATAAAATGAGTCGAACGCCCTGGCCTGAATATCAGTCCTTAAAAAATGATTCTGCAGGGCCGCTCGTATGCGCTGAAACACGTAGTTTTTAAGCTTGCGTAGTTTCTATTGCTTTTGATCTTTCAATAAGTGAATCAACCGCTTCTAGATGTCTAAATTTAGCATCATCATCTTGAAGAAGACGAGAGTAGAGGTGGTAACCCAACATTAGTGAATAGAATTCAAATGCAAAGGCATCGCAATCTAGGTCGGCTTTAAATTGACCTTCATCTATTGCGATTTGTGCTGCTTTTTGGAATGAGTTCAACATCGTTTTCTGATGTTCAGTTAGATGATCTCTAACTAGACCTGGACGGTCATCATATTCAAAAGCTGCAGCAACGAGAGGGCATCCTCCTGTGAAGTAGCGACTTGACCAACGATGCCAAGTTTCTACGATCGCAAGAATTCGAGGAATTCCTCTTTCCTTAGAAATGGCCGGAATGAAGACGTGCTCAGTGAAGTTCTCTGCAGCGTAATCAACGACCATCATTTGGAGCTTTTCTTTGGAATTAAAGTGACCAAAGAGTCCAGATTTACTCATCCCCACACGTTTTGCGAGTTCTCCAATACTTAAGGATTCAAATCCCAATTTAGAGGAAAAATCTAGTGCGGCCCTTAAAATTGTTTCTCTTGTTTCTTTACCTTTTGACATGCGCACATTAATAACTCTTATCAGACAGATTGTCTTGCTCAAAACCGACTTATAAAGAAAGTTTTTGCGTTTTGTCATGGTACGATCGTGCTAAAAATGGACTATTTTTTGACTACTTTCAACGTCCGCCGTAAGGTGGGCGAGTTATTTAGATATATAAGGTAGTTAGCAGCTATTTCAATGAGATAGCTTAAAGAGAAGAGACAGATGATCAAGAACGAACTGCTATTAAAAACCCTTTTAGATTGGGCCGAAATCCCTTCTGATCAGTGGCGTGACCTCATGCCTCAGCTAAGAGAGCGTAAATTAAACAAGGGTGAATTCTTCTTAGAAGCTGGTCAAAATGCCGTTGATATTGGCTTTGTGATTACAGGATACTGTCGCCAGTTCTACACAAATAAAGATAACCACGAATTCAATCACTCCTTTGTTTTTGAAAACGAATTAATGGGGGGCTATCCTTCACTTCTTAGAAAGAAACCATCCACTTATTCCATTCAGGCGATGGAAGAGTGTGATCTTCTTATCATTAACTGGGAAGAGTTTGAGTCATTCTTTTCTAAGCATATTTGTTGGGAACGTCTTGTTCGAAAAGTGGCAGAGAAGAATTATCTACAGAAGATTCAAAGAGAGTCGGCTTTTCTTTTAAAAGATGCTCGTGAACGCTACGAAGAAGTCTGTGAGTATGAACCGGATGTGATTGAAAGAGTGCCCCAGTATCATTTGGCCAGCTATCTAGGCATTACTGCTTCGGCCCTAAATCGCATTATTAAGAAAATGGAAAAAGAAAAACAAAATCAAAATCAAAATCAAAATGAGGAAGTTCTATAATGAAAGTATTTCTAGTTTATCTACTTATGAGTTCACTAAGCTATGGTGCAGATATCTCTTTTGTAGGTCCTTGCGAAAAAGAGCCCGTATATAGTGGTGAGCTAAACTCTTTAGAGAATGAGTCTATTGGGGCTTTTACTGTGCGCTTTCTTGATGATCATGGCCTTGAATATGCAGGGGCTGAACGTGGAATGAATTCTATTTTCAATACGCCTACAGGAATGGATGCCATGGAGATTTTAAGCGATAGTGAAATGATGGCCTATGGCTGGTGTTATTCGGTCAATGGTTTCTCTCCAGAAGTTTTTCCGGATCAAGTTAAAATAGCGGATGGAGATAGTGTTCTTTGGTGGTTTGGTTATGCTCACTATATTGCCGGAGAGTGGGTTACTCAATGTAGTCTTTCTTATGAGAGACATCCCGATTTTCTTTGCCATCGATAAATAAAAAAAGGCTCCTAATAAGGAGCCTTTTTTTTTATAGTTGAGATATAAACTGGGCGAGAAGTTGGACGGCCTGACCAGATCCACCTGCTCCACGATAGGCGCCACTAGGGGCATTATTCCAACCATAAATATCAAGATGGGCCCAAGGGGTGTCATTTTCTACAAATTCCTTAAGAAACATCGCCGCACTAATCGCTCCGCCAAATCCACCGGCCGAATTCACCATATCAGCAAATGAGCTGGCAAGGGCGGATCTTCCCGAAGGCATTAGCGGCATGCGCCATACAAGATCACCCGATACTTGAGAGCAACTTTGCATAATAAAAGCGAGGTCATCATTATTGGTAAAGAGACCACCAATATCGCTACCAAGTCCCACTTTGATCGCACCGGTTAGAGTGGCGACATCAATAACACATTGAGGCTTTGATTCCGTCGCTAAACTCAAGGCATCGGCCATAACAAGGCGACCTTCTGCATCGGTATTATCAATCTCAATTGTTTTTCCATTTCTAGCGGTAAGGATATCACTGGGGCGAAAGGCATCAGCACTTACTGAGTTTTCGGCCATGGCCAGATAAATATCACAAGGAGTCGTGCTCTTCGTCGCACTTAACCAATAGGCCAAACCAACAAGAGCAGCCGAGCCTCCCATATCTTTTTTCATTAAGCGCATAGACTGACCAGGCTTAAGATTGAGTCCACCTGTATCAAAGGTCACCCCTTTTCCTACCAGAGCAACTGGCTCTTTAGAGTCGAGTTGCTGAGCTTTAGTGAGTTTAGGACGATACTTTAAATGGACGAGGCGTGGCTCTTGAGCAGATCCTCTGCCTACGGCCAAGATACAATTCATATTTTCTTTTTCTAATTTCTTTTGATCCCAGATAGAAACGCTCATTCCATATTGATTGGAAAATAAGTTATCTACTGCTGCAGCATAGTCTTCGGGTCGTTTGTCACAAGGAGGAACATCTACGAGAAAGCGCGCAAGATTGACGGAATGTCCGATGGCACCAGCGTTAGAGATCACATCTTTTAGTGCTTCTTTGGGAAGATGACCTAAGTAACTGGCCGTTAACTTCATCACTTTGGGAGAAGTATTAAAACTATAATGGGCCATCTCGATTCCAAGAAGGGTTCCGAGGACTTCATCATAGTCTAGGTCGTGATGATGGATGTGAAGCGATTCAATTCCATGCTCTTCTAGTTTTAAGTAAGCCGCTCCTACAAGATTTCTAGTGGAAGCGTAGGGACTTTCATCAATAAGGCCTTCGTGATCAATCACTTCAAGGTCTTCAACTGCGGGAACAACAATGGCCATAGGGCCAGATTTAGCATCAAAGTGAAATACACTTGAGGCTTCATTTTTAATTTTCTTTAGTTGGTAGGAGTGAAGCTGCTCTTTAAGTTCTTTTTTAAGGGCACCCAAAGATTTCGAAGAACAGACAATTAGTGAGCCTTGGGCAGGACCTGTCTTTACCTTTTTAACCGTCTTTATCTCTTTAAGATTGCTGAGATAGAGGGGAAGGGTTAAGTCGAGTTTTGTTTTTGAGGGAGTCTTGCGTGTTTTGGCCATAACCATCCTTTAATGAATTAACGATGGCTACATTATATAGATTAAATATGGCTTTTAAAGCGCTAGATTAGGCAGAAACAGCTGTTTTATTAGACTCAGAGCAAATGATTTCCATGTCGGGGTGCATTTCACGAGTGACTTGGATGAATTCCTCTCTTTCTTCTTCGGTATCAAAGGTAAATTCTGCGGTGTATTCATCAAATTTAATGGCGACATTGTAGCCCATATTAGAAACCTTGTTCTGAGTTGCTTCAATATATTATCGGACGAAAGAAAAATAAATTAAAGGGTGCAAAGCTTGCTGTGATTAATGTAAAAGAAGCGGAAGAATTTTCTGAAGTTAGCGTGGTATTTTGAGCATAAACCTTTCGTGACTTGGATATGAAATGAATAATGTAATCCTTTTTCTTACTATGATTGTATTGAACCAGGCTCCTTTGATGGCGCTTGAGTGGGAGAAGTTTCATTCAGAAGATGGAATTGATCTCTTTAGAGCTCAGGCTGAAGATTCAGGGCTCATCCCTTTTAAAGCAGAAGCTATTGTTGAAGGGGATTGGGAGGAGTATCTCAAGCATCTATTGGATTCTAAAGGCAGAAGTACATGGGCCCCTAAGCTTGAGAAAATCTTAATTCATGAACACCGTTCTCCTAATAAAATTATTTACTCTGAATATTACAAGACTCCATGGCCGGCGATGGATCGGCAATTTCTATTGGAAGGAGAAGTCGATTTTCTGGATGAGAATCACGTTCGCTTGGTGGGAAAGAATTCAAATCGAGACGAGTTTATCAGCTCTGAACATATCAAATGTGACGTGAAGTTTCTTATATTTGAACTCACGAATCTAGGAGAAAACAAAACTAAGTTAAGTTTCTCCTTTCTTGGCGATATGCAGGGATGGATGCCCGTGTGGTTGATAAATATTATACAAAAACGATGGCCTGTGCGCTTTATACAAGAAATACGTAAGCAAGCTAAGTATAATGAGGCAATCGATATTAGAATTTTCAGGGACTTAGAGCGATAATTATCATAAATCTTAAAGATTATAACTTATACTTATAGTCTTAACGATAAAATAATACTTTCTATTGATAGGGTTCTTGGCCATCATAATCGCAATTCTCTTAAAACATAATAAATAATGAAAACAATTCGGAGGTTACAAATGAAGAAAACAATTTTAGGTCTTTTTGCATTCGCAGCATTATCAACTCAAGCTGTAGATCTTGATCTATCCAAATCAGACATTTCTTGGGTAGGAAAGAAAGCTGTCGTAGATAGCAAGCATCTTGGAAACGTGAAGATGAAAAGTGGAAGTCTAGAAATGAAAGACGGAAAACTTACAGGTGGAGAAGTTGTGGTTGATATGAATACCATCAATACAACAGACCTTGAAGGTAAGTGGAAAACAAAGCTTGAAGGACACCTTAAAAATGATGACTTCTTTAAAGTAAATAAGTACCCAACAGCTACTTTTAAAGCCACTTCAGTAAAGGCCCAGGGAAAAGATAAATATAAAGTAACGGGTGATATGAAGATTCTTGATAAGACTAACTCTGTTGATGTTGTTCTTACTCAAAAAGGCAAGAGCTTCACAGGAGATCTTTCTATTGACCGTACAAAGTGGGACCTCAAGTATGGTTCTGGTAGCTTTTTTGACGATCTTGGCGATAAGGCGATTGCAGATCAGATTGCCCTTAAGCTTAATCTTGTAACAAAGTAATTTATTCGTTTATAAGAAGGATCGCTTAACGCGGTCCTTCTTCATTGCCTATCACTTCTCACTCGTCTTATAATAAAGCTCTCAAGCTATTAGTATGAACTTAAATAAAGGCGAATCTTATGTTTTCAAAACTTCTTGTTTCTCTCTTTCTTTTTCTCTCGCTGGCAACTCAAGCGGCCAATCAACCTATCGTTGTAATAGAGACGACTCAAGGTACGATTGAAATTAAGCTCTTTCAAGATAAGGCCCCAAAGACTGTTGAAAACTTTCTTCAGTATGTAAAAGACGGATTCTATAACGATACTATTTTTCATCGTGTAATGGATGGATTCATGATTCAAGGGGGAGGTTATACAACTTCACTTAAGAAAAAAGATACAAGAGATGCGATTCAAAATGAGGCCAATAATGGTATCCAAAATACTGTGGGAACCATTGCCATGGCACGAACCAATGACCCTCACTCGGCCACAGCCCAGTTCTTTATCAATGTCGCAGATAATAGTAGCTTAAATCATAGTTCACCAACTCCCTATGGTTGGGGCTATGCTGTTTTTGGTCAAGTTGCAAAAGGCATGACCGTGGTTAATAAAATCAAGAAAGCTCAAACTCGAGTGAACGGACCTTTTAGAAATCTTCCTGTCGAAAATATCATCATGACAAAAGTTTATGTTAAAAAATAACGATTGATGAACCAAACACTCGGGCCAAGTAAGCTTTGGCCCACTATCAATTTTCCTTTTACTCTGGCCCCCATGGTGGGGCTTAGTCATGTGGCCCTTAGAAGTGTGGTTCAAGATTATATGCCGGCAGGGGCGATAACATATTGGCCTACTGAGATGCTTAACTCGCGTAGGCTTCCCAATCAAATAGTAGGGGAGACACCTGAAACTCTACGCACGGATCGAGATAATTATCTTGTGCCACAAATACTAGGAAATGATCTTAAGTTTATTGCCCCTAGTTTAGAAAAACTGAAAGATATTCAAGTCGCGGGAATAGACATCAATATGGGTTGTCCTGTTTCTCGTGCCCTTAAGCATAATTACGGAGTCGCTCTTATGGGAGAGCCTGAATATGCTTGGCGTATTGTGAGAGAAACAAAGAGTTGTTGCGATATTCCTGTAACGGTTAAACTTAGAGCGGGACTTGATCATCTTGCCGACGCTAAAGAGCAAGAACGTCACTTTGATCACTTTACCGATGGTCTTATGAAAGCTGGTGCAGATCTCTTGTGTTTGCACCCGAGAATGGCCAGCCAAAAACGTAAGGGCAACGCTGATTGGACCCAAATTAGTCGCTTAAAAAAGAGAGCTTCTATTCCCATTATTGGCAATGGAGATGTTCAAGTTTGGGAAGATGCACTTTCCATGTTAGAGCAAACAGGTTGTGATGGAGTCATGATCGGAAGGGCGTTAACCTCTCGCCCGTGGATGATGTGGCAGCTCGGAGAGGAGCTAGGATTTCCGGCCCCTGTAGGAAGAGAAGGGGAGCGTGCTCCTCGTACACCCGAAGAAGAAGCAAGGGAATTGGGTGTGGCGCTTAAGAAGTTTGTTCTCTATTGTTTTGAATTCTTTGATGAAACTTTTGCTAATAAGAAAATTAAATTCTATTTGCGAGTCGCTCATCCATGGCTTAATTTTGGACACTCTCTATGTAAGAAATTAGGAAAGTGTAGAACGGCACAGGAGTATAGCGAAAATATTGATCTTTTTTTTGCTTCCTCAAGTCTAAGTTACTCAAAATACACAGATCTTACTTACTAGATAGTTAAACAAATCATATACAATTACCGAATAGAGTATATGGATAAAAGCCCAAATCTATTTCTGCTCATTCTTTTGCTTGGATCGCTTCAAGTTTATGGGCAATCAGATGTTGATTGTTCCCATTGTCTTTCTGAGGGAACAGAGATGATGGGCAGCTATCATTCTGTTGTAGAAGCAATTGATAGGAATTCTTTTTCTGTGCCCTGTCCACAGATGCAAGAAAGTACAAATGCCTTTGCTCCCTATTGTGATTCTTCCCTGATTATTCCAGCATCTTCTTTTATGTACTCTGATAATAGAGATGCTCGCAGTAGTATGTGGCAGAACTTAAAATCAAGTCGTGGAATATGGCGCACTCAACAATTCTATCCTCGTAACCTGAAGCGAGATCCTATTGAATATACCATTACCATGATCAACGCTTCTGGAGACAATGCAACGGTAAGATTTCCAAAGGGAGATCTAAGCCAGCCTATTAGAGTTGAAGTCTCCAGTGCAAATGGAGAAAGAGGAAGTTGTGAATATCCATTTTCTGAAGATATTTATCGGATGAATGGTGCCACTCAAAATAAATGGAATTCTCTTAGTGAAGAAGATCAAGAGGGATGGAAGTCATTTTGCGAAGAACATGTGGCCTATGAAAATAGAGCATTTGAATATGAAAGAAATGATTGGAAAATGGAAGTTGAGGATAATAACGAACGAACCCATACGGAAGTTTATAATCGCTGCCCTGGTGGTCTTGAATGGAAGAATATGGCGGCCAAAGCTTTGTGTGGTGAAGATGGCCTTGGCGGATATCCCTTAATCAATCCTCTTTATATAGAAAATTTTCCCAATCTTAATATTCCAAAGTCCTTCATGACTTTCTTTGATGGTTATGGCGACTTTAATGCCGAGCAGGCCTTGCGCTACACTCAAGCTCAAAATGTTACCGGAAGAGAGGGCGGAGATATATTTCTAGGGTATAAGAATGCCAACGGATTAAAATTCTACTTTGACACTCTTGGCACAGATTATGGCCCTTCTGATATTCAATTTCTCTACTATGATGGAACAGGACAGAAGTTATCTCATAACTCACATGCTGCCGCTAACTGCCATAATGATATGGATAAATGGTTAAAAGTGATTAAGAGTGTCTATCCTGAGGTTCGAATGCCCAAGCGCGTGGCCATGGGTTATAGCAATGGAGGAGCAGCCGCTCTTAGTTTTCAAAAAGAAGTTTCTGAATCTGGGTTTCTTGGATTTGGCGAAAAAGAAGAAGCTCAAGTTGATCTTCTCGTCACTATCGACCCTATCTCACGATCCGGAGGTTTTCTTATAAATAAGGGGACTGGTCTAAATCTACTTGCTCGAAGAAGGGACACAACAACAAGACATGTGAATATTTATCAAGACTCGGATTATGGAAGTTTTGCTCCTCTTCATTTAACTTCAACTGCGTTAAGGGAAGCGGATGTAAATATACATTTAAGTCCTGAGGACATGGGACGAGTGGATGGATACGGAGCCCATGTTCATATTCTAAGAACTTTCTCTGTTCAAGATCGAGTTCGCTGTGAGTTTGATAATGCTACGGGAGAAGACTTTAGGGTGTGCTACTAGTTATTGAGCCTGTACTAAAAGTCCTGTCCTTTGACCTATGGGAACATGAGGGTTAGGAAAAACAATAGACTGACCTTTTTGAGCACAGAGAATACCCTTTTCATTTCGCTCTATTTCTTGACCTTCTTCTAAGGGAGAGAAATTGAGATAATCACTTCCAATAAAGTATTCGTAGTTGTCATGATCATTGATTAATTCTTTTTTTACATCGTAAACAATAGGCGCCTCAGTTGATTCATTTAAGTGAATACTTCCCTGAGCGAGAATTTTCTTTAGTGTTTTCTGGGCCCTTTCAAATTTCTGGTGATCATTCTTTCCAAAGGGGGCCACTTTTCCTAATTCTACGGTGAAGGATTGTGCATTTAATTTGGTCGCGCTAAATCCTGCAAAAGTAGTGGCAGGAGAGACTGTTTTTAAAATGGCCTGAACTCCAAGAGCACTACAAAGATTCAATTCATTTTGAGATACGGCGCGATTATCTTGATAGTAAGGGCGAACGGCAAAACGCTCATGGTGGGAGCCTCTAATGGCCGTATGTAAGTCAAGATGCCAATGCTCAAATGAGGGCGCTTCAAAGAAATTATACATAACGCTCTCAAGCTCTTGAGCACGCTTTGACTCCTGAGCATCAGGATAGTTCTTGTAGTTATCGCTAAAGAGTCTGTTGAGGTTAAAATCGATAAAGCGCTTATGCTTTAACATGGCCTTGGTATGACCAAAGAGAAAGAGGACTTCTATCTGGGGCATAAGGTTTTGTGATTTGATTGACTCTAGAATATCCCAGAGGATTTCTATTGGAGCCGTTTCATTGCCGTGAATTCCACAACTGAGAGCAAGCTTTTGGGAAGAACGATTTTCTTTGGGAGAAAAATGAAGAGCTCCAGGGGTTTCTAATTGAGTTAATCTTCCTGACTCAAGATCCCAGCTCTTTTGTTCCCATTCGTTATTTTCAATATGTTCTATAAAATTAATTAAATCTTGCATGTATATTAATAATCCTTGGCCAGTTCAAAGGACTTTTTTTCTTTCCACTGAAACCACTTATGAGGAGCAAGCTTGTTCACAAGTCGATCCACCATTTGCATAAAGAGGATGTTAAATACCCCTTCAATACGCTTTGTTAATTTATGATGGGGACAGCGCAAAGAGATCGCATAGCCCGCTTCTTCATACACAACGTGATGCCAAAAACCACTTGGGATGAAAAGAGTTTCTCCGGGCTCAAGAACAACTTCAAATCCTTGGGCTTCTTTAAGAGCAGGATATTTATTAAAGTCAGGATGATCAACATCAACATAGCTGCGAATGGTAAAAGGGTGACGATAGAGTTTCTTGCTTTGAGCTTGATCAAAGAGAACAAAGCGTTTCTTACCCACAATGGCCGTATGAAATACATGGCTCATATCAATGTCATAGTGAATTTGAGTAACGGCATTCTTTGGCCCAAAGAACATAAAGAGAAACTTCTTGGAGAAGCCTTTCATGAGGGGAGGAAGCGTTACGTCTTCACGAAGCTCTGGAGCTTTTGAAATAATATTATAGAGGAACATGCGAAGATCTTTACCCGTGTAGAGAATGGAGTTTAGATAATCACTAAACTTCATGATCCGGGCCTTACTCATGTAGCTCTTTCCTGGCTTTGAAAAATCGCCATCATAGACTTGAACTTTATTGTCGCCATACTTATCGATAAAGTATTCTGGGGTCCACTTCTTTATGGCCTGCCAGTCTTTGGCAAAGTTTTTTATAACAACGGGCTTACCTGGTTTTGCATATTGATTAAAGAAAAGCTCGGGAGAGTCGACTTCAATTTTTTCGACTTGAGAGATTCCTGGAAGTGTAGACTTAATTTCATGGCCCATATTATCTCCACGCTTAAAGCAAGATTTGATGTAATAAAAGCAAGATCAACTTACCTCAAAAAACTCATCTTCACCATGTTAGGGCGAGCTTTTGAGGGTTATTGTTCGATGCTGCCATGCATTTGTTTGTCTAAGTATTTATGATTAGGTTCTTAGGGCATTCTTTGAAAGTATGCCACTGATATTTATCAACTTTTATAGAGTCGCTTATTCCCAGATTTTGAAGCCATAATTGGGCGAGCTCTTGGGCCCTATCTTCACTCTGCCCTAGAGAAGGGTGTATTTGAAGGGAGAGAGTGAGGCTATCTTGCCAAGTGAAAGCACCTGCCGCAATAGGGAGAACTTGAGTCGAGGGGGCCACAAATATCCGATGAGTAATATTCTTTGAATCCTCTGAAAGAATGGTATCGCTTTGAGGCCAGTTTCCCATATTGGAGAAGACTCCTGTTCCAATCTCTTTAATTTTCTTTGCGATCCGTAGGGTTCCTGAAAATCCTATGAAGCGCGCCATATTGGAGTAAATTTGAGAGCCCCAATGAAGTTGGCCTTTTAAAAAGGCACGTATCTGCTGTTGGAATTGAGCAGGAGTAGCGGAGCTAGAATCAACTAGAGCATTGATAATAATAGAAGCTGAGTTATTGCCATATTTTTGTTTTTCATTAACTCTCATATTAATGGGGCACACCCATTTTCTTTGAGAATCAGGCTCAAGAAGTATTTCGGAAGCGGCTTGATCTATGGCCCAAAGAAGTAGAGTGTTGCTTGAAATTTCTTTTTGTCGGGCCTGCTCATCAAGTTGTTTCGTTTGTTCGGGGGTGAAGCGCATGATGAAAAAAGAAGACGCCACTCCTGTAGTATCCATTCTTTCTTTTTGCCATTTTATATCCACAGGCTTTGTGAGACCAATGAACTTTTTAAGCAGAAGAAGTTTTTGAAAGAAGCCAGCTTTTAAGACTTTCTTTTGGATAGGCACAGTGGGAACTTGAGATGATTCTTTTTCTAGTAGCTTGGTTAAAGCAGACGCTCCATCGCTATCCGTATGATGAATAAAGTCATAATGCATTTTATCTTCACTATCCCATTTGAGATAGAGGCAGTTCATCCATTCTCCAAGAGCTTCGGAAACCTTGAACTTAATGGCCGAATAGTCTTTTGTTGGTTTGCTCACGCAGGCCTACCAAGAGCCTATACTTTCTCGTGACTTCCAGTCATCATGAGGAGCAAGAGGTTCTCCCTTTTGAAGAAGTTCCACAGAATGACCTTCTGGTGATTTTACAAAGGCCATATATCCATCTCTGGGGGGACGATTAATGGTCACACCAGCTTTTTCAAGTTGAGTACAAATTTGATAAATATTTTCAACTTCAAAGGCCAAATGACCAAAGAAGCGACCTTGAGAGTATTCTTCGTCTGAATCCCAGTTATGAGTAAGTTCTACTTCAGGTTCGCCCTGTGCTGTTGCGAGATAGACGAGTGTGAATTTTCCTTCTGGATAATCTTTACGTCTTGTTTGTATCAATCCAAGTTTGTTAACAAAGAAGTCCATTGATTGATCTAAATCTTTTACTCGTAACATCGTATGTAGAAATTTCATAAATCCTCCAGAATTTAGAGGTATTTTAACGAATCTTTCTTGGTGTGGAAAAGAAAACTTTTAACAAATCCTAGACGTTATCATCGCTTAAGCTGCTGTTTTCTTACTGTTTAGGAGAGAGTAGGCTTTGAGCGCCTTTAAGAAGGGAAGTTTCTTTTTTCGTTGGCAATACTGCTGTGCTGTAAGTCCTTCATCATTTTTTAAGTTAAGGACAACACCTGAAGAGAGAAGAACGAGAAAACTCTTAAAGCTATTGCATTGGGCTGCAAAGTGAAGAAGAGGTTGTCCTTTGATTTTTAAATTTGTACGGGCACCTTGATTAATGAGCCACTGAACTACTTTTTCACCATCACACTTTAAGGCCATGCTCAAAGGATCATATCCATTATTATCACGAGCGGTGATTTTAGCCTTTTCAACCAGAACTAAATATTCAACAAGTCTTAAATTATCCGGATGAGCACAAGCATAATGAAGAACCGATAATCCTTTCTTACATATTAAGGAAGTGTCGGCCCCTTTATCAATGAGCTCCATTGCTTTTTCTCTTTCGCCTTTGTGGCAAAGAATCATAAGGGGAGTTTGACCATTACTATTTCTATAATTGATATTATTTCTTAGGGCATCTTCTTCATTTAAGTCATTATTAAGAGGATTATCATCTTGGCCTAATGATTTTACTTTCATGATATCGGAAGACTTCTTTTCACTATGGCCCTTGTGACCCTTTATTATGGTGACGCTATCATCTTCTTCAATGCAGCCCTTGATGACTACTTTTTCCTCTTCTTGCTCTTCTTTGGAGTCCTTAGAACCCTCAATGATGGTAACGGCTTCTTTTTCATTATGTTCTGTGGAGCCAACTATTGAGACCTCATCTTTAATTTTCTCTTTTGATCCTGTAACTACAGTCGATTCATCGTTGTGTATTTCTTTTTGACCAGATACTCGAGTATGATCCACTTCGGCTTCTTCTTTCATTCCACTGACTTTATAGATACCTTGTGAAAGATCTTCTCTTTGTCCTGCTATTTTTGTGACGTCTGAACTTTGCTGCGAACTATCTATTGTATGAGAATCAGTATCAATGATCTGCTCATCGAGATGATTACAAGCCGAATCAAATGTATTGATAAGATCAAAAAGAACTTTCTTTTCTTCGGATAGAGTTAGCGAGTCTATCGTAAATTGTTCAAGCGTTGTACTAGGAAGAAGGAGAAGATATTTTTCATATAAGGCATGATAGTAATTTTCAGCAATATTTCGCGTATTTTCCTTAGTCTCTTGGTTATAGTTAATAGGGAGAATGGTCATGTAGCGATTTATCGAATCGTTACTATTGGCATAATAGATAAGTAAGTCGAGATCCGTTTCATTTACCCCTATAAAGTTATTTTCAATTTTTTGATAAGTTTCAAAGATTAAGCTTTCAAAAGGTTGTTCGCTAAGAAGCTCAAAAGCATCCCTTAGTTCACTAGCGTGAATGAGCTTAATGTCATCATGAGATGAAAACAATTCTTCAAGTTGATTGAAGAACGCTTTGTCGTGTGAATAGATGAGTAGTTTTCTTTTTTGCTTCATAATTAGTGATAGTTAATATCACTTCTCTTTTCGCAGTTTCGACTACATATCTTTAACTATTTTTTAGTTAGAACACGATGTTTTTGGTAAAGATTTCTTGATATTCAGCAGTATTATCGTAATTCTCTAGAGATAGGGGTGTTCAGCGATAGAGGAGGCATGAGTTGGAAAATTGCCCACTATAGTTGCCAAACATGCCTTTGTGCCAGTATGCGAAGAATACGTTCTAAGCTAACTTACTGAAATAAAGTAAGACACATGAAAAGTCTCTGATAATTTTAGTCTGCAATTTATAATGGGCAGTACCAATCAAACGTACTGATTTTTATGCATTCGATGAGGAGATAGTTCATGAGTCGCACCGCTAAAGTTCTAGAGTTCACACCTGCCAAGTTGAAAAAACAAGATAAAGATAAAATCATCGTCTCTTATATTGATGTCGTAAAAATCATTGCTAAGAAAATCTATCTAAAGCTGCCAGCTAATTATGAATTAGATGATTTAATTAGCTGTGGCATGATTGGTCTTATTGATGCCATTGAAAAGTATGATCCAGCCCAAGGGGTAAAATTTAAAACTTATGCTGAGTACCGTGTACGAGGACAAATCCTTGATGAACTAAGAGCTCTTGATTGGGCGAGTAGAGCGACTCGAGATAAGATTAAATCAGTAGAAAGAGTGAGTAAGGAATTGAAGAATGATCTAGGGCGTGATGCTACTGATCAAGAAGTATGCCAGGCCATGAATTTAGATAAGGCAGAATATTTTAAGCTCATGCAAAGAATTCAACCGGTGAAAACTTTTAGCTTAGTTCCTGGTGATAATTCTCAAAATCTTGTCCCTGGTCTTCAAATCGCTTTGACAGACGAGAGCCCAGGTATCGATCCCTTTGAATCAGCTTGTAAGAAAGGTATTCGACAGCATATTCGAGAAAAAATTAATACCCTTCCTGAAAATGAGGGAAAAGTATTAAGTATGTATTACTTTGAAGAAAAGACGATGCGTGAGATTAGTGAAACTCTAGAGGTTACTGAAAGTCGTGTAAGTCAGCTGCATCAGTCTTCTGTAGCAAGACTGAGAAAGAGAGTGGATAAATCAAATGTAGATGCTGCTTAGACATAGGTTTCAAACGGATGCGAATGAACAAGATAATCTAAGAGGTCGGTTTTTGTAATAATTCCAATAACGGCCTCTCTACTATCAATAAAAGGTAGGGCAGAGATTCCATTTTCGAGCATGATATTGGCCAATACTTTGATCTCAGTATTTTCTTTCGTGAGGATAACCTCAGACTTTGCAAAATTCATGATGGAGTCACTCGTTCTTCTATTGAGAAGATCTCTATCCGATACAATTCCCTTGAGCACTTTATCACGATCTAAAATAATCAGATGATGTATTTTATACTTTTGCATGAGCGAGAGGGACTGACCTACTGTTGCGTCGGGACCTATAGATATTACTGGTGTTGAGCCAATATCACGGGCCGTGAGATGCTTGCGTTGATAGTCGGGGTGGTGCTCTTGCTTTTGATAGCTTTTGATTCCGTTACTGATTTTTCTTTCTCTATCAGTGGGATGATCTTCTTTAAGTTGCTGTTGTTTTTTTTGATCAGAGTTGGGATCGCGATCTTGATCTTTTTTCAAGACATCTTCAAAGCGTACATTTTGTTGATCTGTAGAGCGAATCTTTCTTTGAGAAGGAAGAGTTACATCTCTAATTTTTCCATTCTTTGAAATCACTAAGCTCATAGGGAACTCCTTAGCGCCATTTTATCAAAGAATGGAGAGTAAATAAATAAGGAGGATTTTGCTGATTATTTAAGCGATAAGATTATCAATTTTGGCCATTAGCTCTTCTGGAGTAAAGGGCTTTAACAGTGCATTGGATGCACCTTCTTCTAGGGCTTGATCTAGGGCCATTCCTGCTACGAGAGGACCCGAAGTGCCTCCGCCGGAGCAAGCGAGAACTTTGGTTTGCGGATAGTTATTAAAAATATAATCTGTGAGTTCTATACCATTTATGTCGGGCATAAGGAGATCTGTTATCACCAAATCAAAAGATTTCTCTTTAAGGAGATCCTGAGCTTCACGGGCCGATGTTACGTAGGTGCTTTGATAGTCACTACTACTTTCAATGATAACATTGATAGTCTCAGCAACATCTTTTTCATCATCCACTATGAGTATATGTTTCATGAATTTCCTTAAAAGAATATGTTCATTAAATATAATAAATCCCAATTCAAATATATCAAGTAAAAGGTGACTTATAGCAGTCTATACCTACTAAATGCTTTGATTTTATGGTGATTCGCCTCATTTTTGTGACACTTTTAACATAAGTCATAGAGATAACTATTTATATTTATATGTGATTTAGAAGCAATCCATAAGAGTATTAAAATGAATACTTAAAGGACCGATAAGGATCTAGGTACTCTTATTAGGATTAATATGAAAAGTGATGATAGGAATAAATTGTTGAGTAAGATGGTGATGATCAGTGTATTCCTATGCTCATGGTCTCTTATGGCAAAAGCTCCAAGTGAAGTGGCCAAGGCCATTATTCTTAAAGGTAACGTTTCTGAAGTTTTCATGAATGATTTGGGAAAAAAAGAGTCGCGAACTCTTAAGAGAGGGGACAATATTCACGAAGGAGCGCAGATCACTTGTGATAAAAGTGGTTTCGTTAAATTACTCTTCTTTGATAAGTCACAGATGATGGTCTCTCCTGGTTCTAGCATTGAGATTAAGTCTTTTACTAAGAAAAAAGCTGGAATGATTAGTCTACTCAAAGGAAGAATTCGTTCAAAAGTTACCAAAGATCGTATGAAAATAGATCAAGAGGACACCTCTAAGTTATTTATAAAAACAAAGACTGCGGCCATGGGAGTTAGAGGAACAGACTTTCAAGTTATTTATAATCCTAATAACGATGTGACGTCACTGCTGACTTTTGAAGGCGCCGTGGCCATGGCAAAAATTGATTCTACTATGGATTCTAATCGCCTGGGACAAGCTGCTCTAGAGTCACGCCTTAATAGTGATCAGGCCGTAATGGTGAGGAGAGGACAATACTCAGGATCTATGCCTGGAGTTAATCGTGTTTCTCTTCCCGTTAAGATTTCTCCCGCTCAACTAGAAGTTCTGAGGGGAAAAAATGAGGTCTCCAGTAAAAAAGAATCACCTAAGAAAAAGAGTAAGCAAGTTGTGCGCTCAACTGTACCTCCTGGATTAAATCCTAAGAAAGTCGCCACTAAGAAGGACGCTATTATTCAAAAAATGGCAGGAGATAAATTAGGAGTGACAAGTAAAGATCTCAATAGCGATAAGTTAAAGGATAAGTACTTTGAAAATATAAAGTCTGAAGTTCCACCAGAGGGAATAGTAAATTCAAAAACAGGAGAGCATGCTCCAGCGGCAGGTGGATTTATAGACACTAAAACAGGTCTCTACGTTCCTCCTGGAAAAGGTGATGCCTTTGATCCTGAGGCCGGAGTTTATGTCCCAGGACCAGAAGTGGGTACTATTGATTCTCAAACAGGAGACTATGTAGCTCCTGAAGGCACTCAGCTCGCTGATAACGGATCACTTATAAAAGTGAATTCATCTGAAGGAAGAGGTCCTGCCAGTGTAGGGAGCTCGACGGTTATTAAGAATGTTAATCAAAATGATTTCTTTGCAGAGAGTGTAAAACAAGATCAAAGCTTTCAAAATGAGGGCGTAGGCACTTCCATCGATTTTAATGACTACAAGAAAGAAACCGTTATAAACTACAATGATAATACCAATGTTCTCAATAGAAGAACGCAAGATATCGAGCGTAGAAAAATCAAAATCGAGATAAAGAGATAGTTGACGATAATCATCGGTAGATAACTTGAATTTCCCTTACTTTCTAACTCCTTAGAAGCTTCTGAAGTATATAAAATTGCCTTAAGAAACGATCATTGTTTTTTTTTGATATCATGAGGAATATCAATATAAGTCTTTTTTAAGGAATTTTATAGATGAAGAGACCTTTCGTGGTTTTAATGATCTGCCTTTGCTTCAATATCCTCATTGTAGGACAAAGCTTTGCGCAAGGAAGAAACACTAAACATTTCTCTAGATTTTATCAACTTTATAAAGTTGGTGAATATCAAAAGGCCATCGATGAAATACTTAATTTAGATAAACAAAGTAATCTTGAAGCCGAGAAGAATTATTTAATTGGCCTATGTTTAAAGAGTCTACAGCGCCATGATGAAGCTGTGGTATTTTTCAAGCGGGCCATTCAAAAAGGTTATCGTAACGTTGATGCCTTCTATGAATATGCACAGTCACTCTTTGCAATTAATGAACTCGAGTTAGCAAAGAAATCTTTTCAAATTACTTATGACAAAGGCTATAAAACTGATGTCTCTCTCTATTACATAGCTTATATTTCAGAGCTTCTTGAGGACTCTCAATCGGTTAAACTTAATTATATTAAGATTATAAAAGATGATCGTTCTACAAAAGACATGAAGCAGCTGGCCTATTTTAAGCTAGGATCTCTTATCTATGACAATGTTAAAAATAAGCTCTATGTTCAAAATTATATTGAATCGTATGTTTCTCCATTATTTAGACGTGCGCTTAAGTTAGATGATGCAAGTGAATTAGCTAGTGAAATTACATCAAAGTATGATGAAATACTTTTAAAACATGGTATGCATCCCTTATTACTCGTCAATGGAAAGATGCTCAGTCGAAAAAATACGACCCTCACATTCACCCAAGAGGCGTCCTTTGATTCCAATGTAAATCAAGAATCAGATTCACCTACGCAAACAAATGAGAACACGGGGGATTCTTCCATGATTCTTATATCAGAGCTCTTCTATTCCAAGCGACTCCTAGGCTTTAAGCGCTTTGTCTTTTCTCCTGAAATTAGAATCAACTATGAAAACTATGTTAATGATACCAATCCTGCTGTTTATAAGAATGATGGTTACACCATAGCTCCTTCTCTAAGAGGGGCGTATGAATTTAATTGGAATAAGAAAATATCCTCGCTACTTTACGAATATGAATATACCTATACCGCAAGAGATAAGGATGCTGTGGGTAAGAGAAACTTCTTTGGAGCTACTGAGACTTATATCTTAGGGCTACGTTATCGTTTCATAGAGCAGGGAGAAACCACCATAAAGTTAAAGCTTAGAGATCTTAAGAGTTTCTCAGATCAAATTTCAGGAAGTACGACATCTCTGTATATTGATCAAATGTTTATTCGTCAAAATGGGCATATCTTAATTGGAATGTTACAGGCCGACTTCTATAGACCCAATGAGGAGTTTTATGCAACAGACTCAATCTTTATACGAACAGATTATCTTATCCCTCGATTATTTTGGGATATTGATTTAAACCTAAATACTTCAGTAAACTTAATTGATACGAAAATGCAAAGTGATACTCGAGGAGTAGAGAAGACTTTTACTGTAGGAGGAAAGCTTCTTAAGCGCTACAAAGAGCATTGGAGAGTAGGTCTTCTAGGTAATATTATGAAAAATATTTCAAAAGATGACGGAAATTACTCCTTCTCAAAGCTATATGTGGGTGCAGAAGTCAGGTATTCATTTTAGTTAAAATCTTCACAACTTTAACCGATACGTAAGGTAAGGAACTTGAATTGGGAAGTTGAATGAAAGAATTATTTATTTTTGATAAAGATAGAGAGAAGAAAATCTTTTTTAAAGGAAAGCTCTCCATTGGACGTTCAAACTCTTGTAATGTTCAGATTAATGATAATGATGTATCAAGCAGTCACGCCTTAATCGTTGTTGATTTAAAAGGTGTATTCATTCAAGATTACAATTCATTCAATGGTACTTATCTCAATGGTCAAAAGTTAGAACCAAAGATGAAGTATCCTCTGCAGGTTAAAGATATTATTCAAATCGGCGGGCACTATTTCTTCTTCAATTCTCTAGAAGGAAATATCGAGAATTT
>JBLWYP010000002.1:89578-258649 GCA_048266825.1 Bacteriovoracaceae bacterium
GCTCAATTAGTATGGTTACAAATGAAATGAATGATATCATTCATGATAAATTTGAGCCGATTGTGAATAAGGAAAAAGAAGGCAGTTACTCTCTAAAAGGTCTTCGTTCTAATAAAGAAAAAATAAATGGCATCAAGAATAGAATCAAAGAATTTGAAAAGTTGGACGTGGATAGGTCCAATCTTCAAAATCAAATAGAAAATAAGAAAATAGAAATTGAAGAATTTAATAGCTATTTTAAAATGAAGAATTATACAAATGAAGAAGATATTTATAAAACAATTTCGAGTGTGAATATTGTTAATCAAAAAATAAAAGATGAAATGAGGACTGTTCAGTCCAAGATCGCGAAGCTTGCTGAACAAATGGCGCTTTTGAAAAATCAGATGCTTACTTTGGAAAATCAAATGAAGGTGTCTGAAGGTGAGTGTCGTAGTAACGATGATGTGATTAATGAATTAAGTGCAGACCTTGAAATATTTAAAGGAAGAGGTGGCCTTGAAGAGGAGCTATCTGAGCTTCATCAAAAATTAAAGAAATATGAATCTTTAAATATTGAAGCTCAAATTAAAGATCTAAAAGAATACTTAATCAAAGAAGAGCAGGCCTTAAAAGAAGCTCAGAAACAATATGCCCAAAAGAAGTTTGGCTCAGATGGCCTATTTAAAAAGAATAACCATCCTAAAAAAGCTTCTTAAGAAAACTGATCTTTTAAAGTTTCTAAAATCCATTGAGGATTATCTAAGGGCAGATCATGTCCACTTTCACGATCACGAAATACCGATACATTAAAATGTTTGGCCAGTATGTCAGAGCACTTAGGGCTGGCCAATGAGTCAAGTTGACCATTGAGAATGATGGGGGAGTAATTCAAGGACTTAGGTACTTTAAACTTAGATGCCGCATAGATTTGCCTTAAAAAATTATTTCTCTTAATCGGGTACTGCTTTGAATAGCTTGCATACTCTTTAATGAGCTTATCTGTTATCAGTAACTTCTTTGTCGTTAAGTTTAATATGGCCCTTTCTCTTTCTTGGTAATCTTCTTTAAAGAAGAGTTGTGTTACCATTTTCATGGCATCTGGGCTAAAGCGCTCTTTTAAGGAGGAAAGATTACCCGCTGAGGAGTTAATGAAAACTCCTCTTTTAAAATCATCTCGATAACGATCAGACCAATTCATCGCAATCATCGCCCCCATTGAAATTGCAAGTACACCCCATGGGCCGCTGTGCTCTTGTTTGAGTTCAAGCCACTGCTCTCTTAATAGATCTGCATAGCGATCCAGTGATAATGGGGCAGGGTCTTCAACTTTCTTTCCTACTCCAGGAATTTCTAAAACATAGTGATGAGTGTCAGGAAATTTCTCTTGAAACATCTGAGGAAATTCTCCCCAGTGACGAGTTTCTCGGGCCAATCCTCTCAAGAAAATCCAGTTCTTTGGCATTAAGTCCATGATGTATAATTCCTTGAAGCTCTAAAGAGAAAGTCTATTAAAAGCATATGACGACGCATCGTTCTGTCATGTCGGTGAGATTTGATAGGGTTAAAGAATCCTCCTGCACTAAATATTTGCAAAGGATTCTTTTTGACCCAAATCCATGATCCCATTTCAAGGGTCCATGGAATGAGTAGATTATCATTATCTTTATTTTCTATACGGTGCAAATCATAAATATAATCCCAGAGGTCTCCAGAGATAGTGTAACTATCAAATTGAGGCTCTATTTGATAAATATGATGAGGAAGAGTTTCATCGAGTATATCAATTAAGTTTTGAACTTCTTTTATATTGGGAAAAGGGTCTCTTGTTCGAGCATAGGGAAACCATAATCTGTCCTTCATGCCAAAGCCTGAATGAAAATCAATACTAATCGTCGCTGGAGAATTAAAGAATTGCTCCCGACAAAAATCAACAAGAGCTTGAGATTCCGTCTCCATTGGTTTTCCTTCTTCGCCACGATACCAAGGTAGTTTAGAAGAATATCGGTGACCAGAAACAAGGAAGGTTGGATTTTCACTATCTGCTTCAGAAGGAGCATTTCTCATAAGATCTACTCCATTAGGATTTGACCTCATATGCAATGACATGCCCCCTGGATTGATCAGAGGAATCGATACAATCTTACAATGCTTTAATGCTTCTCGAAGCTCCTGATCCCAGCTGAGTTGCTTAAATAGGGATGTCAGATAAGTGATGACCACATGGCTTCCCACTCGTTCCAATCCGTGAACCCCGCCAAAGAGGGCGAGGGTCGGGACAGGTTCGGTATGGTTACCAATACTAAAAGCAATTAAAGGATAAGAGTTTCCGTTGACATAAACACGGTCTAACTCAAAATGTTGAATGAGATCATCTCTATAATGAGTGAGTTCTCGTATTAATTTAAGCTCATGTAAGTCTTTCAAGATATCCTCATTATTCAATCCCCTTTGGTTTTAAAATGGGCCAACAAGGGAAGATGATCACTTAGGTTCTTTAATTCTCTATGTGTTAGGTTTGTAGCTTCTATTAAATCTAAATTCATATAAAAGATTCGATCAAGGGAGAGCCCTGGTAAGAAACTGGGAAAAGAATTTGGATAAAGATCAGAGTGAGTGAAGACCTCGGTAAGGTTAAAACTCTGTTCAATATGAGCAACTGCTTTCTTTCTCCAATCATTGAAGTCGCCCGCCAAGATAATAGAGTGGTGTTCTTCAATTTCTCTTTTTAAGTGATCACTTATCCAAGTCAATTGCTTTTGGCGATCTCGCTCAAGTAGATTGAGGTGAGTATTGAAAAGATGCATCGGCTCCTGAGACTTATCCCAATCAAGAGTGACATGGAGAAGACCTCTACTTTCAAAACGATTCTGACTGATATTATGGTTTTGAACTAAAGCCAGCGGATACTTGGAGAGAATGGCATTTCCGTGATGTCCCCATTTATGATATTTATTGGCGCCATAGATGGTGTGGGGATAAAGATCATCGGCCAAATAATCAACCTGATTATTACTTTCAAAATCAGGGATAATGATTTTCTTTCCCGTATGTTCGCCAACGGCTTCTTGTAAGAAGACGACATCGGCATTGAGCTGATGAAGAAAGTCTTTAATCTGACTGAGCGTAAATCTAAAACCGCCTGGGCCAAAACCTTTATGAATATTATAACTAATAATTTTTAAAGACATAATGATTGATCATTTTAAAGCCAATATCTAATAAGTTTTAAAAAAGTTCCTGCAATATACTGTTGGCCATAAAGTGACATTATATCATGCTTTCCCAATTGGATAGACTCGGAAAGATCATCTAAGAAGTAGCGACCAAGGCTAGTTATATTATCTGAGTTTTTTAATATTATATCCAGTTCTAGATCATGCTTAAACGATCTAGAGTTTAGATTTGTGCTTCCAAGACTACACCAATCATCGATAATGATAATTTTAGAATGAAGAATTCGTGGCAGATATTCATATATTTTAATTTTTGTCTCGGCAAGCTTACGGCCCGCGAGCGAGTTTATCAGAGGAAAGAGCTTCATATCACTTTTTCTAGGGATAACAATCTTTACATCAATGCCTCTATCTGCGGCCATACTAAGGGCCTGGCATAAAACTTTAGGTGGTACAAAGTAGGGATTCGTAATCCACACTCTTCGCTTTGCCTTTACAATTCTATCGATTAAATCTTCTTGAAAGCGATTTCTTGTTTTTCGACAATCATTCATACGAAAAGAACTTTTTAATATCTTCTTATACCAGTGCTTGGATTGAAACTTGTGTTTTGGGGAAAGATAACTCTTCCAAATGCGAAAGAAAGACTCTCTGAGTAGGGGGATTTCTGAGTGAGATAAACATACGCCAGAATCTTTCCATGAACGCTCTCCTTTTATACGATAGGAGTGATGGGAAGTAATGTTGATTGAACCTACAAAGGCGACTTTTCCATCGACAAGATAGAGTTTTCGATGGTTTCTATTATTGATACAAAAGAGACCTGTGAAAAGATGTCTAAATTGATCACTCCAATTTATGTTTTGATTGTTTGCTATCTGAAAAGGAGTAGGGTTATAGAATCTTATATTTAAATGTTTCAGCTTCTTAAATAGACTTTTGTTAAATTGAGAGCTTCCAATTCCATCGATAAGAATATTTACGCAAACACCTTCTTGTGCTTTGTGATTAAGAACATCAAGTAGTCTAAGCCCTAATTCATCAGTTTCAAAAGTATAGGTTTCAATAAGAATTTCTTTCTTTGCGCTTAGGCATGCCTTAATCAAATCATCATAAAAGAGATCACCTTTATTATAGAGGTTTTCTATTATGTCTTGATCTTGCATGACCTTATCCTTAGTGGAAGCAATGATACTCTTATTTAAATAGATAAACGCTCTTGGGTCTAGTGATTAGGAATTCTTGTTGAGATAGTACTTAAATACTGAAATTCTTAAACATACGTTAATCTCTCTAACCAAATCTTGATATAAAAATGTCTGATCCTGTAAGGCCACCAAAGTATTTGCGCTGTACAATTTCAATTAAGTTAAGAGTTCGATACACGCCCATTATGATGTACCCGATTCAAGGAACGAAGCGGGACAAATAAGAAAAGGAGTAAGAGATGATGATAAGATTAGAAGCATTGGCCAATCCCTTTAAATCTATTTTTAAATTACCTAGAGGCTGGGATATTAAATTTTCTCCACGCTTTATCGCTTATGTACCTACTTATGAAATCAATATCGAAACAAAGAACTATCGCTTAGAGACAGCTTCGAGTGTAAAAGATCTTCTTGAAGTTTTCGAATTAAGACATCAGATTTTTCTGGAAGATGTGAGGGCTGCAAAAGAAGAAGATGATGGTTATGATCTGGATGAATTTGATAGTATTTGTGATCACATCATTATTCGCTCCAAAGAAGATGATCGTATCGTCGGAACCTATAGAGCGATTTCTTCTCTATACAGTGATAGTTTCTACTCTCAGACAGAATTTAATTTAGATGAGTTCTTAAATCAACCTGGACATAAACTTGAATTGGGTCGCGCGTGTATTCATCACGGGCATCGCAATGGCGCAGTTATTGATCTTCTATGGCGAGGAATTGCAGAATATATTAAGCTTACCGGTTCTAAATACCTCTTTGGATGTAGTTCCATTAAAATTGAAAAGGCTTGTGAGTCTAAATCGATCTTGAATTATTTTCACGAAGAAGGAAATGGATCAGATGATTTTCAAATTCGTCCCATTGGTAAATTTAATATGAATATCGATGAAGTGGAAGCTTCTGATCTTGAGGCGAGTGAAGTGAAGAAACTTGTTCCCCCTTTATTAAGAAGTTACTTTAGTGCCGGCTCAAAAGTCTATGGTCAACCTGCACTTGATAAAGAGTTTAAGTGTGTCGATTTCTTAACGATTCTTAATTGTGAGGAATTGACATCTGGATACAAGCGCAGATATTTTAAATCGTAATGAAAATATTAAAATTTATTCAGGCCCTACTTAGGGCCTTTCTCTTTGTTGTGGCGGTTACGAGTTATCTTCTCGTTGCAGGATTATTTTATCCTTATTATTTAATCAGCCCTATGAAGGCCCGTCGCATACTTTGTCGCTTGGTTTCTTTTTATTGCCGAGTCGGTCTCTTACTGCTTGGTTTTGAAGTTTCTGAAAACTATAAAGTAGATAAGCTAAAAGTCGTCGATAAGAATTTTTTGATTGTATCGAATCATATGAGTTACATGGATATTCTTGTCATGTGTTCAAGACACCCGGCTTGTTTTGTGACTTCAGTTGAAATGCGTGACATTCCTTTTTTGGGTCATATGTGTAAGCTTGCGGGATGTGTTTTTGTGGAGAGGCGAAATAAAGATAATCTCGGTCGAGAAGTTTCGGAGATTACTGAAGCCTTAAAGGCCGGGTTGAATGTGGTGATATTTCCTGAGGCCACTTCAACTAATGGGGAGGGTGTAATTCGCTTTAAGCGCCCTCTATTTCGCTCTTCAATGGACTCTGATATCGCGGTCCTGCCTATGACTGTTAATTACACTCATTTAGATGGATTAAAAGTAGATAAGAGCAATAGAGACTATGTCTGTTGGTATGGAGATATGACTTTTGCTGATCACTTATTTAAGTTACTGAGTATCACTACTACTCGCGCTTCTCTCACGATTGGTGATTATATTGAGCCTAAGAGTTACCCTGATGATCTCGATAACTTCGTTCTTATGGCCCATGATCGGGTAGCAGAGAATTTCTTTCCTTTTACTTCGTAGGAAATTAATTTCCGTAAATATTCTCAGTATAGACCGGATTACAAACATACTTAAAGCGAATAGAAGATCTATTGTGACGATAGGTCTTTCTCTCACATTCTGTAGATTCTTTCTTATACCGCGAGCCAAAGGCCTTATATTCTAGAGTTTGACCAAATTCGGCCTCACTTCGATAGTGGGTCCCTTCTTTATCTCCTGTTATATAGGCGATGGTCTTCAAAGGTGAGTTGGTAAATAAAGCAAGTTCGGCCATATTGTTAGGAGTAATTGAGTATCGTCCTACAATATAATCCATGGGCCACTTAATCGGCCCATAGGAGAAGGCCACAATTTCTGTACAAGTAATAGTCTCTTCCGTCATAGCATCAAAAGAGAAGTCATAAGTCTTACCAAGTTGAGCGCCTAGATATTCAAAGACGAGATTAAGCTCATCTACAGACTTATCCGCTTGCCCCTGAACACGAAGTATGGCCATTTCATCTAAATTCATAAAGTCATCTAGTGCATCAAAGACAAGACCTGTTCTTCTTACTTGAAAGATGGTTTTTCCTCTTTCAATATTTTCACGAAAGGGATCGATATATTTTGATTCCCACATACCCATCTCTATTAGCTGCTCTTTAGTTCCTAGATAAACACCGATGTGACCCCAGTGTCCTGGAATAGTCAGATCCGTAAATTTATAAGCTTTCTTTTCCATGAGAAGATCAAATGGTCTTACGGTTTTTTTGACATAGTCGAGTAGGTTCTTATCTTCTTTAAGATAACCTTCTCGCCAAGCAATATTTCCAGCAACTGCTCCGAATGCCGCTGAAGCACCTGTGGCAATCGCGCCTACTTTTTCATTGGCATTGTCAGAAAATTCAATCCAAAACTTATTGGTAAGGAGTGTTTCGCTCCACATTCTGTCATTTTCTAGATCTTTATAGAGAGTACTTCCTTTTAATGAGTTCAGAAGAACTCCTAATTCGTCAGTGAGGTATTTAGTCATGAGTTTTTCTACAGGATAGTAATTCTCTTTTACGGATTCATTGAGGGCATCAATATAACTCTTCGTTAAATGCGTGCTTACAATCGTTTTCCATTTGGCCAGACCAAGAGGGGTTGTATTGAGCTGATCTTTATATATGCCTCTTAGGCCTTTGTTGGAGAAGAAGAGATCATCTACTTTTTTAATATTGATAAGATGGATCGCCTTTATGATTTGCATACTTCTTTTTGATGTTTTTTGACGTTCGATTCTTTCATTAAGAGATATTTGATAACTCAAAAACTCATGAACAAGATTTAGAGTGTAAGCATCAACACCACCATCTTCATAGTCTTGTATGAGATACTCCGTTAAGGATTGAACGTAGCTATTACTTTGTCTGAGTGCTTCCAATAGAGTAACCAGCTCAGAAGATTCTGAATCTATTTTAGAGGAGTCCATTTCGGTTTTGAGGCTTCTGATTTTTAAAATATGTTCATTGACTTGATCAAGAGAGAAGGATTGCGCCTGTATGCTTTGTTGCGAAAAAGCACAAAGGGTAAGAAGAGAAGACAAGACGAATGTTGATAATTTTGATTTATGTTTCATAGCTAGACTATGCCACTAAGGGGAAGACATCTCATTAGGATGAGTGAGAATTACAGGGGCCGTCAGATAATGAGACACTACTAACTATATGATTTTACTTGGACCATTCGGGAGGAGTATCGTCTTCTTCTTCAAGATGCTCCCAATGAGAGAGGATCTTATCCAGTCCACTTGGGCCATCCATAAAGAGCTCAATTCTATCTTGAAGTTCCTGTTCGTTATTTTGAGGAAGTAAAATAGCGGGGACGTAATGGCGCAGCTGTTCGCCTTGCGGGTTTTCAGAAATAATCATCATTTGAAAGTAGGTAAGCTTTCCTTCACGCCAAAGATCGAGGTCTTCTTCAATCCAATCTGAATGCTTGAGATCGGGCAGGTGCTTGGGAGTCTCGACTAATTCGATATAGAAGTGAAGATTTTCTAAGGAGAACTCAAATTGCATATACTCTCTAGGGATGATGTTTCTACTTAAGCTCAGTATACATCTATCTAGGCCTTTGTTATAGTAAAGTTATAAATATCTAGCGGTAGGCCTAATGGAGCGAAATCTCTTTAATTTCAATGATTTTAAATATGTGATGAACATAAGCTCTAAAGATTTGGGCAAGAGCGAAAGGGATCAATACCTTCTTGAACTCTCTCGTATTTCATCTCTTTTTCATCAAAGTCCTCAACAGGAAAAGATTCCAGAACATCTCAATATATTCTCCCCACCTGAAGAGATTTGGGATGATCTCATTTTATTTCCAGGCTCCTTTTCTCCCTGGCACAAGGGACACGCAGCTTGCGTCTTAGGCTGTGATGATAAGCCTGTATTGATTATTCCTGATTTCAACCCATGGAAGTCGGAGCGCTCTACAGATAGTTGGGAAGACTTTGTCGCTATTTATAGATTCATCCTAGAGGCGCCTCGCAAAGGGGTTTATCTCTATCCGGGATTTCTAATCAAGTCAGAATCTAATCCTACGGTGGAGTGGTTACCTAGGTTACCTCTAAAGTCTAAGCGTCTTCTTATGGGAGATGATTCATTTCTTTCCCTTCATAAGTGGAAAGAGGCCGCGAAGTTAATATCTTCCCTAGAAGAGCTCTATATTTGTCCTCGCAAAGGGGAAGAGGGCGAATTAGAAGAGCAGTCCAAGTATTTAAAGAAAGAATATCCCATTAAAATCAACTTTCTCCCCAGTCATGACTATCAAGAGCTTTCCTCCACTTCGTTAAGAAAATAGACCCAAGTATGTAAAAACTATAGGTTCTGCTATCTTTGCTTGTCAGAGTTTCAGTGAAATTCTAGTTTTCAATCAGAACTCATCACAAGGGATTTATCCTGTTGTAATGAAGTGTTCCTGTTGTTGTGGGGGGTCTTGGCTTTAAAACCAAGGCCCTTTTTTTTTGCCTAGCTAAATGGGATGAGTAAGGAATATATATGCAAGTCACTTGCATATGCTGCTTATTTGTTATTAAATATCCTTGGAACAAAAGGATGTGAAATGGAGCTAGGACAGCGCAAAGCAAAAAATGAATCAAAATTCATGGATATACTTGAAAAGAATAATAACTTTTTAAGAATTTCACGAAGACCCTTTATTCATTTCGATAAATTGGATATGGATCTCAATTTACTTCGAATACCAAAAACTCAATTTGAGTTATGGGACTATGAAAAAATTGTAACGCAACAATTTGATAGAATAATGGAGTCGATTAAGGTCAAAGAAGTTCGCCAATCTATTGGCCTTCTCAAGCAAGATCTTCTTGAAATCCTAGATTCATCTTTTTCTCTGAGTGATGACTATCGACCTTTTGAATTTTCCTTGAACATCATTCAAGGGATACCTTGTACAAAACTACACGCTGACTTTCTTCCCCTGAGGCTTGTTTGCACTTATCTTGGTCCAGGAACGATTTTTCTTCCTAAAGAGTTCACCCGTTACCCTTGCTTAAATGAGGGGAGGCCCAATAAACGCGTTCATATAAAAGACACACCTATTCTTCAAGCTGACCCATTTGAAATTTTATTACTTAAGGGACGAAAATTTAATAAAGGAGAACTAAGGCCATGTGCTCATCGTTCTCCTGAAGTGGTAAATAACGAAACGAGACTCATGCTCAAAGTAGACTTTAAATGACAAAGCATATACCTAAAGTTTTGAGAACTGCCTAGGAGAGGCCTTATGATGATGGAAGATCAACTTTTAACGACGAGCTTTGCCTTGGTCTTTGGAGCTGCTCACGCTATAGAACCAGGTCACGGTAAAACGGCGCTCTTTACTTATATTGCTTCAGGTAAATGTACATGGAAAGAGGGGGTAACCATCGCGCTCAGTAGTGCTATCACTCATTCTTTGGTGGTCTTATTAATTGCCTATCTCTCGCATACTTTCTTTTCTCATGTGGAAAATATTGACCAACAAATCATTTCAGGTCTTCGCTATATGAGCGCTTTTACGATTTGTGCTATTGGTATTTATATATTTAGAAAAAAAGGCAAGAGTTCGTGTTCGCACTGTGACTCTCATCATTCTCATGATCACTCCCATGTTCATGATCATGAGAATGATGTAAAACCGGCAACGACTAAAAGGTCTCTTCTTACTTCAGGACTACTGGGGTTGGCCACAGGACTCATTCCTTGCCCCTCTGTCATTGTCGTCTATTTAGCTGGACTCTCTTCCGGGAATTCTTATATGGGATTAAAGAGTGTCATTTTCTTTGCGATAGGCATGACTCTAAGCCTCATCGCTGTCGTGATTATTTTTTCTATCTTTGGCAAAAAGATGAATCGTTATTTAGAAGGAAAATCATTCCAACTGAATTGGAATAAAATTCAAGGAATCAGTTTCTTGATCATCGGCTTCGTTACTTTAGTTTATTAATTATTGACCAATTGTCTTACTCACACCAGATGGAGGCGTTAATACTCCATTGCTGTAGTTCTGAGTTGAAGGTAGCGGTGGTCTGGAAGTATTTTCTGTTTCACGAGATGGGAGATTTAGTATTTCTCGACTACCCACTAGATTAAGACATTGGACATCAGTCTCGGATAAAATAGCTAAACCATTCTCATCATAATTTACTGTCCCTAGATTATTCATTATCGATTGCTCATCCATAGAGTCGCCCACTTCCACAACTTCTCTTATGTTAGGATCAAAGCTATCTCTTCCCCACATGGGTTCATGATGAAAGCCCAGAGAGTGTAGAGTTTCATGTAAGGCCACAAAGCTAAGATGAGACTTATCGGAGAAGTCCCTTAATTGCGAAGGAAGAACTACAGAGCTGGGATTATCTTTATCAATGACAGCATCTTTGACGATCCCCATGGAGATGGAGCTCATATTCGTGAGTCCAGCTTCTGGCCCAATAATAGACATAGCTCCAATTTGTTCTGAGCTATTTAAGTCAAAGGTGATTCTTTTTGAAGAAGGATTTGTATCGCCTTCACAGAATCCAAAGTTGATAAGATTGAGAGAAGATCTATTATTAATTTGATTTTCAAGAGTCTGCTTAATTGTATTCATCGCTCTTTGATATTCTTCTCGATAAAGATTATCAGTTGGGTTTTCTATCCCACTTTTTTCGCTGGCATTAGGTTCAGCAAAGCAAACTTCAATATCATTGGATTCGTAAAACGGAGACTCAAAGCTTGCTGAAGACTTTGTCCAGATACAAGCATCCGTTGTAAGAGAAGAGAAGGTGATCAATGTGAAGAATAGTTTAAGTACTTTCATACTCTATCTATCGGTAATTTATTTATGAAAAGTAATAGAAATTATTTTTTAGAGCAATTTCAGATATTTACGGACATAAAAAAGGCCCACAAATAGTGGGCCTCTTTATTATTTCGAATTTGGTAGTCGAGAACCTATTTAACTTTCCAATAGTGTTCTACAACGAGTTGACCATCGTACTCAAAAGGTACGTCTTCTGGCATTGGAGCCGCGATCATCTCTGCTTTCTTCTCTTCAGTACCTTCGATCTTGTAACATGCTGGTACAGAAGGAAGTCTTGGAGTTTCTTGAGACTGCTTGTAGTTTTGGTTCTTGTAACCTTTAGCTGTAAGCTCAAGTACATCACCAACTTTAACTACGAAAGAAGCTTTATCAACAACTCTACCGTTAACTTTTACCTGTCCGTGAGCAACCATTTGTGATGCTGCTGGCATAGAAGGGGCCCAGTTAAGACGGAAAATAACGTTGTTAAGACGACACTCAAGATGAGTAATCATCACTTCCATCCATGGCTTACCATGGTCATGCTTCTTAGAGTGCTTCACGTACTTTACAAGTTGCTTCTCACGAAGACCGTAATGATAAAGTAGTTTCTGCTTTTCTTTTAGACGTACGGCATAGTCAGAAATTTTCTTTCTTTTGTTACCGTGAACACCTGGTCCGTAAGGACGACGATCGAGAGCACCAGCTTTACCTAGACCTGGAAGTTCTAGACCGAGAGCTCTTTGAATTTTAAAGCGTGGAACGCCTGTAGTTGCCTTTGCCATATCAGATCTCCTTATAGTTTCGGGCCAACAGCATATGGCCAAATTCACACATCACATATTAAAGCTGTTATCCCAATTTTCTGATGAATGCGTGAAGAGCTTTTTTAGTCAATATAGGCGTTTAAGTCAACGAAAATATTATATTAAGTCTATTCTTGAGGACTTTTCAGAAGATATTGTAGGTTTTACTCAGGAAAAGTGGTCTTTATTTGATCCGACTAGTCATCTTTTCTTTAAGATGAGATAGCTAAGCCCCCTAATTCATCCCATGGAGACCGATATGAAAATGTTTTTAACATTAGCTCTGATGACAATTTCAGCAGTGAGCTTAGCCCAAGAAACTTCTTTCCAAGAAACACTAGAATCAAAGCTCACTTTCTCAGGTGCAGTTGATATCGAAGCTGTGACCACTGTAGATGCCTATAGTGTCGTTGAATTCTATGTAAGCGCTTACGGCGAAGAAAGGCTTACCAGCTGTGTCTTTCGCTATGATGTTCTAAAGGATTGTAAGGACAATTGGTTCGATCTCTAGATCTTGCAAGACTCTTTAACAAATTCTTTATAAAGTTCATGGAGCTTTTTGGTTATAGGCCCAGGAGCTCCATTTGCGATAAGTTCTCCATTTATTTTCGTTACGGGAAGAACTTCTCTTGTGCTGGAAGTGATGAAGACCTCATCAGCGCTAGTAAGCGTCTCAGGACTAAAGTTCTGCTCTTTGATTTTGAGGTTATTTTCCAGACCAATTCTAATTAAACTCTTTCTTGTAATTCCACCCAGAAGACCTGCATCTATGGGGGGAGTGATGATCTTATCCCCTAGAACAATCCAGATATTGGCCGACGTAGATTCAGTCACAAAGCCTTTCTCATTAAGCATCACGGCATCATAGGCACCCTTTTCTTTTGCGGCTCGAATGGCCATGACGTTATTGAGGTAATTTCCTGACTTAACATTGGGGTCCATCGCCATTTTAGGGTTACGAATAACGTCAGTTACTACGAGGTCAACTCCGTCTTTATAATAAACGGGATTTATTTCAGGAAGAGGCTTAAATATAATGAAGAGGTTTTGACCATTACTTAAGGTGGGATCAAGGCCAATTTCTCCCGCACCACGAGTGATGATCACTCGGATGTAATAACGCTTTGAGTCTGTTAGGGCGCGAACTTCTTTAAGTCCTGTATCAATATATTCTTTTATTATTTCTCGGCTCCAATTGATGTCCATCCCAATTGACGTTGCAGAGTGCCATAATCGGTCCAAATGGGCGTCCAGAAGGAAAGGTGTATCATCATAGGTGAGGGTCACTTCGTAGACAGAATCGCCGTAGAGGAATCCTCGATCAAAGACAGAGACGGTGGCCTCTTCTGGAGGGGTGATGACACCATTGATGCTGACGAGGCTGCTTTGATTTGCGAAGCTGAGATTAGGCATGGATTTTCCTTAAGATATGGATTTTTCCTTATAATTTAACAAATCTTTCCCCGCTGGGTCCATACTTTTAGGGCAACATTGTTTGACATCAATCTCCAAGATATCGGATACTTAAATATATGAAAAATGGCTTAAAAATTCCTTTGGTTTTCCTGCTTCTTTTATTGTCGCTACCTGTATTTTCGCAACTTGTTTATGACAATAACCAAGACAATGAGAATATTACGGTATCCCTACTCTCAAGTGGAGGAACGTATCGCTTTGGACTTTTCCAAGAAGTTTCAACCTCCAGTACGACCAATCGAACCCATACTATCTATGTTCCCTTGGCCGGCTCAACTGGTGGATTGGATAATAGGGACTATAGCTATTTTGAAGATCGAACTGAATTACCTCAAATAAGTGCAGGTTCAAGTCCTACAGGAATGAACCTCTTACAATTTAATCTTTATATTGATGTTGTAGGAGATTTTGATCATTTGAAAGTAGGGATGAGTACGGAGAGTTCGGCAACAACTTTTCAGGTCATTGGTTCGCAATTTCCCACTTATTCTGATGGGGCGAGAGCCGTTAATGTTGATTTTAGAGATATTTGTGATGACTCCGATTTATTTGATTGCTCTAAGTTCAACTTATCTGATAGCCCGACTGATGATGATATTCTTTATCTCTTCTTTTTCCTAGATGATGAAGACCTCACGAAGGGAACCTCTGTTACAAAAGAAGATTATTCTGGTGTGGTCTACGAGGTAAAACTGAGCAATCGAGTGTATGAATCCCTTCCTAGACTTACGGCCTTGGCCAAGGGGGATTCTCAACTCGTCGGGACTCTTGATGGCTTTGAGTTAGACTACGACTTTGATTCTTGGTATGTGCATATTGATTCTTCAACTTGTACAGATACGGCCACAAATGAAACGCTTAAAAGTCTTGGATTATCTTTTTCAAATCTAAGAGACTTAAATAATATCTCCATTGATGGAGTGGTTCGCGTGAATGAGCTGACCAATGGGACTTGTTATTCTTTGCGCTACTTTGAATGTGATAAATATGGCTTTTGTAGTAAGAGTACGGAACAGCTTTCGGGGACCCCCGAAGAAATTCAGGCCTTATTAGAAAAGCAGGCTTGCTTCTTTTTTACCGCAGGATTTAATGGTGAGCATTATGTGGTTACTTATTTTCAGTATTGGCGTGATCATTTCTTAAGTAAGTTTTGGTTAGGCCAAAAATTTATTCGTTGGTATTATGATACCGCTCCTCAATATACTCCTTATATACTCGAGCGACCTTGGTTGCAGTCTATCATTAAAGGGATAGGTTTTGTTTTATATGGAGTGATCAAAGGATGGTGGTTGATTTTAGGAGGGCTCGTTGTATTGAGTGCCTTTGCTAGAGCGCAAAAGAGAAAGTTTAAATATTAATTATAACTGAGAATTCAACACTGAATTCGTAGCCGAGTCGTCATGGGAAAAATGTCTGGTAAGGAACTCTATTTCATTACACTTCAACATTGTGTAGGGTTTTTAAAAGAAGAAATTCATAATCGTTATCCTTCATGGAGCTTTAAGAAAGGGCATCATAACTTTCTAACTTACGAGACGGATAAGGCCCGCACTCTAGAAGAAGTTCGCGATCTTCCTCTTATATTTAAGTTAAGCATGGGAAAGCTACTTAGCTGTGGAAGTCTTGCTGATATGGAGAAAAAGGCACTCGAGGCCCAAGAAGAATATGATACTGTCACCATTCACCGTTGGGATTTGGTTGAAGAAGATGGCAAGATGGGGGATCGAAAAACTAAAGGGGATGTCCTTGATATCATCCGTTTTTCTGAAGATGAATACGCCCTAGGAATTCGCTATCAAATAAGAGGGGACTTCGCTCCCTTTAAAGGAAGTTCTCCCATACCTTGTCCAGATATTAATATGAAGCATGGTCATCAAAAAATGGCTGAAGCTTTCAAACACTTTAGGCCTCATGTTGCTCACGATGAAGTCTTTCTTGACCTTGGATGTGCGCCAGGTGGTGGAGCTTATTTTCTCTTAGATAAAGGCTATCGAGTGATTGGCGTTGATATCAATGACGTTGATCCTCAGTTAACGGATCGTTTTAAAGAAGGCTTTTTGCAACTCAAGCAAGAGGCAGACGAAATCAACGTAAAGCATCTGAAGGGCCTGCCACCCATTGATTGGGTGGTATCCGATTTAGATATCAATAGCCGAGATATTCTTCCCTTTCTTTCTAAATTAATTTCTAAACTTGATGACTGTCAGGGCCTTATTTTTCATATCAGAGTTGATGATTCACTTAACCTAGAAGAGGTTGAGCATATTGAACAGACCATTCGAGATGCGGGACTTGGTCTGATTCGAAAAGGATTACTTCCGAGTCACGGTAAAGAGTTTTGCCTCTTTGCTAAGAAAGAGGATTAGGAATGTTTGATTTCTTTCGCCCTTGGAAAGGGCTAAAGGTTCCTTTCTATTTAATTACAGGCTCTCTCATATTTGGAACTCTGGGTTTCAAAATTCTATTTCCTCATGAATCTCTTCTTCGTCTGCTTTATATGACGGGGATCACGCTGACGACGGTGGGCTATAGTGATATTCTGGGGGTGCAGTCTAATCCTAGCGCTATCGTTTTTAATCTCTTTATAATGATCTCAGGAATGGGAGTTGTGCTCTATTCAACTTCTTTGGTTACGGCCTATATTGTGGAAGGAAATCTTAAAAATGCATTTGCCTTAGAGAGGCTTAGAAGAAGGATTAAGAAAATGGAAGATCATTATATTATTTGTGGTGCAGGGGAGACGGGAATTCATGTCATTAAAGAGATGATGGAGTCTGAGGTACCTTGTGTCGTGATTGAATCTTGCAAAGAAAAAAAAGAAGAGATCCTTGAAATTTATCCAAAGCTTCCCGTCATTATTGGTGATGCCACTTTGGATCACGTTCTAAGTGAGGCGGGCATTGTGCGCGCGAAGGGACTTGTGGCCGTCCTCTCCAATGATAAAGACAATCTCTACTTAACCCTTTCCGCTAAAATGCTTAGGCCTGGTCTTTCTATTGTGGCCAGAGCAGTAGAGCTAACCATGATTAAAAAATTAAAAAAAGCAGGCGCTTCACGAGTGGTTTCTCCCAACTTTCTGGGAGGAGTTCAAATGGCCTCTGGAATTTTACGCCCCAATGTCACAAACTTTATGGAAATGATTTCAAGGGGAGAAGACCGCTCCATTAGAGTCGAAGAGATTGAAATCCCCAATGAATCAAAAGTTATTGGTATGTCTCTTGGCGAAGCGAATTTTTTTGAATCTTGTGGCGTAAATATTTTGGCCATCGCTCGACATGCAGATCAATACTACTATACTCCAGGACCTGACTTTATCGTCGAGCAAGGGGATATCCTCTTATATATTGGAAATGACTATAAAGAGAAACTTCTTGAAGATGTTTTGAATAAGTCTATTTCTTAATCTAAGAACGCAGGATTAATATCCTGCTCAAAAATCCATTCAACAGCATCGTTGTAGTGCATGATGGACTTGGCCTTCTTTATCTTTTTGTAAACCTTATGCTCATTAACAAAGATATCTTTGAAGTATTGCCAATGACCTCTCATCTTTTGTAGATAGTCTGATTTTGCATTTTCCATGGAGAGGTATTCTTCGCTCATGAGTTTATGCATGTGCATGAATTGAGATAAGTAAGTTTCTTCGTTAAAAGTTTGACCTTTGATTTGCGCCATAAGGGCGGGATTAGAAAGGCCTGCTCGTCCCACCATCCACTTCTTGATCTGAGGAAATCGTTTCTTATAAGCGATGATATCCTCTTTTGAATTAATGTCACCATTGTAGCAAGGAGGTTGATTGAGTAGAGGTATGCACTCTTCAAAGGCATCAAGATCAACCCCGCCAACATAGATTTGTCTTCCGTAGCGAGCATGGATGGTGAAGTCATTAATTTCTAGTCTATTGATGATAGGGATAATTTCTTTGATCTCGGAGACATCCTCCCGTCCAAGACGAATCTTGACGGAGAATTCGATAGGGCACTTCTCTTTTATTCCCGTTAAGAGCGCTTCCACTTTTTCAGGATGAAGAAGAAGCCCAGAGCCTTTTTTTCGATTGGCCACCATAGGATACGGGCAGCCCATATTCAAATTTACCTTCTGAACCCCGAAGCCTTTATAGATATGGGCGACAAATAAAAACTGATCAATTTCTTTGGTAAGGATTTGGGCCGTAGTTGGAATGAGATTCTTTTCGGGAAGGACATCGTGAAGCTGGCGTTGATTAAGCTCATTTGATTCTTTAGTCACAATATAGGGAGCAATAGCACTATCTGCACCTGAGAAGGTTTGCTCCAAAGCATTGCGGTAAACGTAATTGGTCACGCCGCGAATGGGGGCGAGAACCAGGTGATCTGTAAAATTCATCGTCTACTTATTACACCAAATCTAGTCTTCAGGTATACCAGATTCTGTAAATATTACGGGATAGGAGATACGGATAGAGTACCAGCCGGATAGAGTACCAGCAGACTTGTGCTTATTCCTATAATGGAAAATCTGCGGGAAGGGAGTGAGCTTTATAAATGAGCTCCTCTCTATTATTTCTACAAGTTGAAGCATTTAGTGATGAGGGTGAGGCTGATGAACAGTTCTTTTCCTTCGAATAGAATTTTCCTGAATCATGCTTAAAGCCCATGTCTTGGGATAGTTGAACAATGTCTTTATATTGCCGCTGACCTGATTTCTTTTCGGCGACATAGTATATGAGTTCAAGGGGAGAGTTCGTATAAAGGGTAAGGGATGCCACATTATCAGGTGAAATAGTGACCCTATTTAAGAGCTTCTCTGTAGGCCAATTTATAGTACCAAAAGTTTGATAGAGAAGTTCTGAACAAACAATTTTATCCGTAGTTTGTACATCAAAGTTAAAATCGTAGACCTTTCCTATTTGAGAAATGGCCACGTTGTAAATGAATTCTTTGTTTAACGACTTTGTAAGAGGATCACGAAGCCTAAGGATAGACAGTTCATCGACATTCATAAAGTCTGCTAGAGATTTAAGATGGGTTCCTGTGCGGTCAGCTTCTAGAATACTCTTTCCAGCTTCAATTTGATCTTGAAACGGAATGAGAAAAGGCATATCCCATATTCCTAACTCTATGAGCTCTTGTTTCGTTCCTAACCAAAGAGCATTATGTCCAAAGTGACCAGGGATTACCTTATCCGTTAGAGCGAAGTATGTTTTCTCTGTAATGATATCCAGAGGCTTTAATAGGGATTCAATTTCGCTATTGAGTTCGGGATCTTGGTATAGATGGCCTTTTCTCCAACGAACAGCTCCAACTGTATTGCCAAACCAGCGAGACAGATCATCCGTAATATCAACCATTGAATCGTTTCTTAAGTCTTTTTTGTAAAGGCCTTCATAAAGTATGACGAGTTCGCTAATGAGCTCTTCTTTTTCATAGAAAAGATAAATCTCGTGTTCGGTGAAATGATGATTAAGGGAGAGGAGCTTATTAATTTTTTGACGTAAATTCCAAGACAGTAAAGTCATTAATGATTGGTATAGATCTTGTTTTTCTAGATGATAGGAGGAGTCGGCATCGTTGAGGTATTGCCTTAGTTTATGGTGTTGGTAGTGGGGGAAGTAGATATCATGAAAATTTTGATAGGCCATTAATGCGGCCCTTGCTTGAATTTCTGAAGTGAATAATTTTAAATCAATAATCTCAAGTAAATGCTCTTGTATATCGAGATAGACCGAAAGCATTTTATGTAAGTTCGTCAGTTGCAATCCAAATAGAGGGGATTCTTGATCAAGGTCTTCTTTTATTTGATTGAGAAAATCTGGAGCATACTCTCGTATTTGAGTTGAGTATGAATAAAGAGTTTCTAGGTTATGCCCTGATTTTTGGTGAAAGTAATTATGATATATAAGATCCATCTCGTCTGATTGCTTTGACCAAGTAGATAGAGAGAGAAAAATAGATAGAGTCAGGGAAATACGTTTTAATATTTGTACGTTGATATTGAGCCCCATGAGTTAATTTTCAAAAAGATTAGCAATTCTAAGATACGGGGTCAATTTTGGCGGTCTTAAAGACAAGGGATTATTCGAGTTTCCAGTACTTAGATAAACGATCAAGAAATCTTTACCAAATATATAAAACGATCTCTATGGATCTGATTTATAATCTTTTTAGCAACTGCGAAACCAAAGGTGCATGGCACCTCTTAGGAGCACTATAATGAAGAAAATATATACAATTCTAGTTCTATTCATTTCCCCTTTAGTAATGGGAGAGGAGGCTACATCGTTTTGGTTCTATACTGGACTTAATGGCGAAATAAGGAGCCCTCAGGTTGATGTGCCGAAGGTTCTTAAGGATAGATTTGGTGATAAGTTAGTTAAACATAAAATAAGAAAATTTTCAGGGATAGGTAGTGGTGACGTCGAAAATCAACAATATGCACTTATCTACAAAGATGAAAAAAAATTTCTTGATAAGAACTTAAAATTAAAAGTTTCAGTATCAAATGAGCCATGGAAATTCAATTTCCTTGGCCCCTATCTGAATGACGATGAAGTCCCATTCGCATGCATTAGCAACGTCAATGGATTGAAATTTTACAACAAAAAAATGAATAAATATGCATTTAGCTTATATAATAGAAGATTATCTCGCTTAATTTTATACTCTAACGAAATTGAGAGGGCTTGCGGTTGTGATTATCTAATAGATTCTCGAAAGGTAAAGATAGACTGGGAGAGATTCGTAAAAGTATTCAAGACTAAAACGATTGATTTTGATGCTATTTATAAAGAAAAAGAATCTTTAATAAAAATGGAGTAAGAGATTGAAGTTGGTGTCTATGGTTCTGGTGCTAATGAGTTGAAATTATACTATGCCCCTCATTTGGAAAAAAGTGGGGATACAAGTTTCTTCTTTTACACATCTAATACCAATCTCGGAATTCTTTTCAATGCATTTCCTGATGAAAGTAGACCTATGCTGCTAGGAGATCTTTATATATATGCCTATGATGATCTCAATGGTGATGGATATCTAGACATGGCCTTAAGTACAGAAAATACAGGTTCAGATGACTTCGGCTTTATTCTATCTAATAGCAAAGGGGAGTACATATATTATAAGATAGATGAAACTGAACTTTACGAAAACTATATAGGAAAACATTTTGAAATTTCTGAGACTGGTGAAGTAATGGTTCTATAATTGCATTTCCCCATATCGAAGCCTTACTCATCAAAGTAGGGCAAAGTCTTAATCTTATTCTTGGCCATGAAGCGCTCTAGAAGGCCTCGAAGTTCATCGTGATGGATGAGCTTGATTTTTGTATCCAACATTGTGCCTTTCCAGAATTCGAGGTATTCAGGGAACTTGTCTCTGACTCTTATGATAGCGACTTCTTTGAGGCTTCGTCCTTTGAGCTTGATCCTATAATCAGTTTCTTTGGGTGAGTTTCCATAGAATACTTTTTCTATGAGTTTATTGAATTCTTCTTCACCAAGTTTTTCTAAGTAACTTGTCATTACCTTTTCATAGAAGAAGGAATCGGGAGTGGTTCCTAATACTGCTTGATATAGGGAATCGCGTTTTTTGATGGCGACATTCTTAGAGCTGAATTTATATTCACATTCGGGATGGGTTTTGGTTGAAACCACTTTGATTTCATAGGGGGAATTCTTGGAGAGTTCAATTCCATAGGGAGTGCGTATGCGATTGAGTGCTTTATTATAGAGGGGACGCAGAGTTTTTATTTCATGGGCCTCTAGTAAGAGCGCCGTTAATTCGTGTCCTGTTACTTGATATTGAATATCTGCAATTCTATCTTTTAATTCGATATCTTTTTTTCGCTTGAGATCGGGACGAAAGTGGCCAGTGACTCGCTTTTTAATATTGGTGCTCTTACCAATATAGAGAAGTTCACCTTTTAAGTTATGAAAGTAATAGACGCCTTCTTTTTCTGGAAGAGAGTCATATGTCTTTTGTTCTAGGTTACTTGGTAGGGATATTGATTTGGTGTATATATGAGGGCCTAGTGAGGATTCACTTCTTTGAAGGAGTAGCTTGAGTAATTCCACTGTGGCCTTGGCGTCTCCAAGGGCGCGGTGACGGGCCGTGATTTCAATGCCTAGGTCCTTACATAGTTTTCCAAGGGAGTAGGAAGCGTGTCCAGGAAGAAGCTTTCTGGATAGGCGTACGGTACACAAGCGCTCTGCTGAATATTGAAAGCCTAATTCTGAGAATTCATGTTTGATAAAGTTATAATCAAAGAAGACATTATGAGCGACAAAGACATGGCCTTTAGTCATCTCGACGATCTTCTTGGCGACTTCATAGAACTTAGGTGCATTCGCAACCATCTCATTGGTTATGCCGGTAAGTCTGGTAATGGAGAAGGGAATAGAGATTTCCGGATTGATTAAGCTTGAGAATTCATCAATCACTTTTTCACCATCAAAATTGATAATGGCGATTTCTGTTATTTTATTTCCCTGGCGACTCCCGCCAGTGGTTTCAATATCTATAATTGAATATACAACCTTTTTTTCATTCATAACTTCTGTAATATTAGCTTACTGTGGGTCAAAAGGGGAGTCTCTACCATTAGAAATGGGCAATTTGTCGAGGATATAAAATCTTTAAGATATTGATATCTAGTATTCTAGACTTGTTTAGCGGGTGCTCTAAAATAGATTAAATACCATGAGTAAACCTAGGAACTATCATGAAAGAATATAAGATACTCACACGCACTATCTATCTTATTTCATTTCTCTTAATTACTGAGCCAATCATGAAGATTGTTGTCTTCAAGCTCCAATCAGGTCTTCCTTGGGATACTGTCTGGACCAATATTGTTGAAAATGGACATAGTTTTTCAAGGTTTTTCATGTTCTGGGTACTCTCTCCACTGGCCGGTGTGTTCTTATTGAGTTTCTCTACCATGGCCTATACTTATTATTTAATTCTAAGTATATTTCGTATCTATCTCTTATTCACTTTTACTCCTTATTCATGGCCATACTTTACGGCCCAGCCTCATATCACTTCCATTCTCTTTGAAATCGTTAACACAGGACTCTTGTGCTATCTCTTCTACCCTTATTTTCAACGCTTCTTTTTAAGTCGCTACTTTAGAAGATTCTTTGATGCCCGAGGAAGGATGGAGTGTAATCAAGTGGGTTATCTCTATTTAGAAAATACCCTAGAGCCTATTCGCTGTAAGATCGTCAATATTAGTAGTGGTGGGGCGCGCATTGAACATAGTCTTACTCATAGCTTCAAGGTAGGAAAAATACTTTTTAAAGACTATGAAGGTCATCCTCTTTGCTTTGATTTTAAAGTCGCCTCTATTGTGCCTACAGGGCAGGTGAATAGTATGGGGATTGAATTTGAAGAGTTATCCCCTCGAGATAAAATCTTTCTTCGCTCGTGTATTTATGAGGAAAATGAACGCATTACCACATAAAGATCATGAAATTTGTCTAATGATTTGATTTCGAAATAAGCTCATTTTGTTCTATAATACGAGCATGAATGATGAACTGAGTTTATATGAAATTGTAATTATTGGTGCTGGTCCTGCTGGCATATCTCTGGCCGTAGAGGCCGCGCAAAGTGGCGTTGATCCTCAAAGGATGGTGGTTCTTGAAAAAGCGGCCAATCACTCGTGGTCCATTCGAAAATTTTACCCTGATGAGAAATTAGTAACGGCCAATTATAAAGGCAAGGATGTTTCTTGCGAGGGGAATCTTTGTTTGATGGATTCTTCTAAAGATGAAACCCTCAATTATTTGGGGGAAGCCATCAAAGAATATAAACTCGATATTCGCTATAATCACAGCGCTGATGAAATTAAGAAATTGGCCAATGGGCAATACGTCGTTTGTTCGGGTAGTGAATGTTTTGTGACCAAGACCATTGCCATTGCTATTGGCGTGATGGGTCGCCCTAATCGTCCAAGCTATGAAATACCTCGAGAGCTAAATTCTCAAGTCTTCTTTGATATCAGCAGTCACGATCTCTCCCATAAGAATATTCTTGTTGTGGGAGGAGGGGATTCGGCCAGTGAGTATGCTCAATACCTTGTTCAACGGGGTAATAAAGTTTCTTTGAGTTATAGAAGAGAGAGCTTAACTCGTATGAATAATATTAATGAGAAAACCCTCTTTAAACTTTCTGAGCAAGGGAAGTGTCAGCTACTTTTAAAAACGGATATCTCATCTCTAGAAAAAGATGGGGATAAAGTAAAAGTGATCTTTAAAGAAAATGAAGCGAAGTCATATGATGCTATCGTTTATGCTCTTGGAGGAACGACTCCTAAGAACTTTCTTGAAACCATAGGTATAAAAATGACCAAAGAAGGTCCGCAAGTGACGAACTTCTTTGAATCAGAAAAAAAGGAAGGCATCTTTCTCTTGGGGGATCTTTCTGCGGGGAAAGGTGGCGGGAGCATTAATCTTGCGTTTAATAACTCCCACAAGGCCATGAAAGAACTTTGTACTATGTATCTTGATTGTCGACTAGATACTACTTCTTCACCTTCCAAAGGGAATCAATAAAGTAGCCTTTTTCATCGGTAAAGTTTTCAACGATTTCAAAACCTGTACTTGAACTTAGAAACTCTATATCCGAAGGGAGATACTTATAAGAGTATTCCATGTGAATGGGTTCCCACGGATTAAAGTTAAAGTCTTTTCCAAGCTCTTCAATATGAACACTTTGTTTTTCTTGACTGATTAAATAGCTCTCCATCGCTCCGGTCTGAATATTATAGAGACCTTGATGTTGGAACTTTTCACGCTTAAAGTTTCCACCTAGAGTTTCGTTGATTCGATCGAGGACATTGAAGTTGAATTCTTTGGTAATCCCTTTTTTATCATTGTAGGCATCATAGAGAATATCTAAGTCTTTCTTAAGATCAAAACCAATCAAAACGAGATCTCCATCATTGAGGGAGTGCCACAGGTGGCGCAAGAACCTTAAGGCCATAGGACGATTGAAGTTACCAATATTAGAGCCTAGAAAGAGAACGAGGTTTCTATCGGCAACATTATCCGTTAGCCAATTGAGGCCTTGAAAATATTCGGCCACTAGACCTTGAACATCAAAGGGGAGGTCTTTAAACTCTGCTTCTAAATTTTGCAGAAGAGATTCCACGGCCCCTTGAGAAATATCGAGGGGTACATATTTTAAGGATTTCTTTTGAGCTAAAATAGAGCGTAATAAGAGAATCGTCTTGGCCCCATCTCCACAGCCTAGTTCCACTAAATTGAAGCGTTCATCTTTAAGGTGGGAGATGATTTTATCTCCAAGTTTACCGAGAATCTCAGCTTCACAACGAGTGGGATAGTATTCTTCTAATTCCATAATTTGACGAAATAATTTACTTCCTTTGTCATCATAGAATAAACGCGAGGGAAGGCTCTTGGGTCTGGCCGATAGTCCTTCTAAAACGGATAGGGCCAACTCATGGGTCGGGTGATCAACGGCATCGTGGGATAGGACTTGAATATCTTTGGTGGCCATGGAGTTCTCCTGTTGAGTTATTTCTCAATTCTATTCTTAATGACTGGGGCCCATGTAAACATATATTCACTCGTTCTACTAGTTTACAAGGATATACAGTTGAAAAATCTATGCCTTTTAAGTGTCTAATATCTTGACGACCTTGAATGATAACAAAGGGTTATCTAGTGTCAGAATTCTATCAGGTCTGTAATAATCATCTTCTCAAACCTTGAAAGTCCAAAAATTGAGTAAACTCATGGTTATGAGTATAGAACCTGGACTCGAAAATGAGACCGCCCAAGATAATTATTTAAAGAACGCTTTGATTAAAAAAGCGTCCTTGGAATCAGATGCTGCCCATGAGGCAGGATCGAATGAATTATCGATTTTTCAATTTGATGACTATAGTGAATTTTTAAATTCCTATGTAAACCTCTACGGTAAGTACACTCATGGTCCTTATAATCTGAGTAACTGGTCTAAGCGCTTAGGTTATCGCTCTCCCAGTTCACTCACCATGGTCCTCAATAAGCAAAGACTCCCACCGGTGCGAATGATTCATCGTTTGGCCGAAGACTTTAAATTAACGCCATCAGAAACGAAGTTCTTTGAACTTTTGGTAGAAATAGAAAAGCTTAAATTAAAAGGTAAGGACTTCACCGCACAAATTCGTGAAGCCCATGAAATATCTAAGAAGAAAAAATATCAGAAAATTAATATCGATCACTTCTCAGTCGTTAGTGACTGGTACTGCTTTGTTATTAAAAGGCTTGTGAGTTGTAAGAATTTTATTCAGGACATTGATTGGATTCATCGCGTGCTACGAAAGAAAGTTACAAAAGCACAAATTAAAGATGCCATCGAGAGACTTAAGTCCGTGGGACTCATTGAAGAAGTGAATGGTCAATATCAAGATGCAAAGCAAAAGCTGCACACTGGTGATCAAGTGGCCACTGCCGCGATTAAGAATCATCATCGCGGAATGATTAATCAGTCTCTTGATGCTTTAAATGAACAAAGTGTAGACAATAGAATGTTTCAAGGTCTAACTCTTAATATGAATAAGCAAGAAAATCTAGGGGAAGCCTTTGAGGATATTCGTGAATTTATAAATGAATTTAACTCAAAGTATTCTAAAGAATCAGATAGCGATAGCGTATATCAATTGAATGTTCAACTCTTTGAACATACCAAGGAGATTGAGCAATGAATAAATTAAAGGCCCTTATTTATTCACTTCTTTTCTTAAGCGCTCCCATGAGTTTTGGTGAGGATTCGTTTAATGGTTTCTATAATACTGATTCGGGCAGTAACTTTCGAATACGCTCTTATGACGATATCTTCTTTCCTGAAATAGAATTTAAACAAATTCAAGAAAGTTTAGAAAATGAAAATATAATTCTCGATGAAGAGGAAATTAATAATCGTAATTTAGACTTTAACTTTGATATTGAAGGCAGTGGCATTAATCGCGAAATCGGTGGTGATGTCGTGGGCAATGGCGGGGGAAGTCTTGAGCACTTCGCTTATTATTTCTTCTACGGACTTCCTGAACTTATCGAATCTTCATTAGCGCAGACGGTGATTTACTTTGATCGTAAAGAGAGATTACTTCTTAACGGAATTCGCTATGCTATGAGTGAAATGACAAAAGAAGGAAAGCTTGTCTTTGCTAAGGGAAGTGATTACGAATCATTCTTCTATAGTCCTGAGCTTGATAGAGCTCCTCGTATGGCGAAAACTGGATTTAGCATTGATTATCCTATTTATATCAATGTGGATCAGGCCTATGCTATGGCCAACACGAATCCGCGCTACTGGATTGCCCTTCTTATACATGAACTGGGTCATCAAATTGGATTTGCAGATCACACTTACTTAGATCAATTAGGAAATAAAGTTTTATCAGCAACGACTTTTGATACGGATACGATCTCTGTGTCTATTCCTGGAAATAAAGAAATTAAACTCACGGTACAAAACTATTCTCATCAAAGAGGGATTTCTGATCTCTATTTAACTCTTGATAATAGAATCATGTCTGTTCAACAATGGAAGTCGACAACACGTTTAAAGAATATTTGTAAGGGCATGAGCTTTCACGATGCTAAAATTGAAAATTTACACTGGGAATCTCGTGGGGAAGTCGTTACACAGGGACTCTTTCGCGTGCAGGCCCGGGGCTGGATGAAAGTAAATTGTAAGAGTGAACACTCAGGTTCTGAAGTTTCTTACACTCGAGATATCGTCGTTACAATTAATTCGGGGATAGGGGGGATTATGCTCTCAGGAAATGTTAAAATTTTAGATCAATAAAAAAGAAAGAGAGCTGACAAGATATCAGCTCTCACCATATTTCGCCTAGCTCTTAAGCATATCGCCTAGTTCACCGTCTTCGTACATTTCCATGATAATATCATTTCCACCAAGAAGCTTTCCTTTCACATAGAGTTGCGGGAAAGTTGGCCAGTTACTATATTCCTTAAGTCCTTGGCGAATCTCCATATCTTCTAAGATATTAAAAGTCTTATAAGTTGAATTCATAGCATTAAGAATGCTGATGACATTGGCACTAAAACCACATTGTGGCATATCAGGTGTACCCTTCATAAAAAGGAAAACATCAGAAGATCCAATGAGTCCTTTGATTTGCTCATTGAGTTCAAGTGACTTATCGGCACCATTAACTGGTGTACCACCAGCAACAGGAACTTTTTCACTTCCGAGAATGTTAAATGGATTGTTGTCATTACTCATATCAATACTCCTTAGAGAATAGGTTTTATTACATTAAGCCTTTCTTTTCGGCTTTTTCTTTAGTTAGAGTCTTTAATTGTACGGCATGAATTTCATTACTTCCTAATTTTTCTTTAAGAATATCCATGATCATTTGATGTTGATCAATAAGGATCTTCCCTTGGAAAGCGTCGCTAATGATAAGGATAGAGAGGTGATCAGCGGTTCCAGTGAGATCATGAACCTTAACGATCGCGTCTTCTAAATGAGATTTAATTAAGTTTTCTACTGTTGTAAAATCAACCATGGGTTCTACCTTTATGCTTTACCGGCCACAGCAAAGAAGCTGGTGACAAAAGTTAATATTCTAATGAGGACAGTCGTCCATCCAAGTTTCTTATGAAGTGGTCTAATAGAGTTGTCACCCTTTAAGAAACGTTTACCAGTATAGAGCATAGCAAAATAGAAGAAAACAGTCAGTACGGCCAAGGTGATATGGATGTTCAGAATCATTGCGTTATGCATGGCCTTAGTCGCGGTATTTATTGCACTGCGATTGAGCTCAATTTGTAGAATTAAAAGGATATCCCACATGATTGCGGTAAGCATTAACTTGACGTGGGTTCTTCTCACTCTTCTAAAGTAAACTCCAATAAAGATAATACTTAAAATAAGAAAAGACTGAACTTGAAAGAGAATGGCCGTGGTCTCGTTGGTCATAGTGTCCTACCCGAATATAACTAGCTGCAAAAAAATGATTAGTGATTTCTATTTTATAGGCGAAATATCGCTTATAGACAATTGAATATGTATCGACGACTCCAAATAATAGTGGCCCAGAGCTTCTTTTCTTTATACATTTACACCACAATCTGCTTGAGGGATGGATATGAGCGAAATCGAGCACGGCCTTGGCACTTGGGCCGTCATAGATATTGAAACGACAGGTATTGACCCATTGTACGATGACATTATTGATGTGGGTTTTCTTCAATTTGAAGGAGCGAAATTAGTCCGCACCTATCGCTCACTGATTCGCTCAGAACAAGTTCCTAGTTTCTTCATCCAAAAATTAACGGGTATCACCGAGAAAATGTTGCGCAAAGCTCCTATGTGGAGTGAGGTTGAGCCTGAAGTGATGGACCTCTTTGGACATCATCTCCTGGCCCATAATGCTGACTTTGAAAGAAGCTTTCTGGCCGAGCACTTTGATCGCATTGATGATGGCACAGAAAGAGAAAAGTACGAAGATAGTATGCCTTTTTTGGCCCTACTCTTTCCAAATCGCAGTTCACTCAAGCTTGAAAACTTTATTGTGGATTGGGGATTGGCCGAAGGCGAAGTTCATCGTGGTTATGAGGATAGTTTAGATTTGCTTAAAGTTCTTCTGATTGCCGTACGCATGACCCGACAGGATAAAGAGTTAAAAGGCGTCCTTAATAATCTATTCGCCAAATATAACCTTAAAAATTATTGGTATAGCTCATTCTTTAATCTCTACGATGATGAGCTTGAGGAATTGGCCGAGCAAATAGACTTTGAACTTGATGAGGCCGTGGCCCGTGCCCGTGAGTTTGAGTTTTCCGTTACAGAGAAGAAAGAATATCCCAGCGAAAGAGATTTCTCTATTGAGTTCTCTGGAGAAAATATTAAAACCATCTTTCGCTCAGAAGATAAGATTAAAGCGCGCATGCCAGGCTACCGCTATCGAAGTTCTCAAGAAGAGATGTCTCTTCGCGTGGGCCAGAGTTTTAAAAATGGAGTCCATGCCCTGGTTCAAGCACCTACAGGAACAGGGAAGACCATGGGGTACCTCATTCCCTCGGCGCTCTTTGCTCTAGAAGAACAGCGCCAAGTCCTTGTGGCGACAGGTACGAAAACACTTCAGCATCAGGCCATGACAAAGGATGTTCCGATTCTAAGAGAGCTTCTTGGACTCAGTGAAGATCAACTGAAAATTAAACGCTTAGTCGGTTCAAGTAACCATTTGTGTGAGCTTCTCTTTCGCCAAGGAATTGATGAAGAGGATCTAATGTTCTCTTCTCGTGAATTTGAAGAGAACTTTACGGATATGTACCTTGAATTGGTTTTCTTTCACAATTCGCGCTCTCATAGTGAGCAATGGATTATGAGGGACTCACTACCTTTTATTTTCAAGAGAAGATATAAGGCCTTTAGAGAGAGGGAGTCTCATTCATCGGTAGACTTTCGCTCCTGTACGGGAAGCCGCTGTCCTTTTAAAAATGATTGCACTTATATAAGAGGGCTTCGAGAAGCAAAGGACGCCGATATTATTATTGGAAATCACGCTCTTATGTACTCGTGGCCTAGGGCCTTTGTTCGTCCTGAATATATTGTGGTGGATGAAGCTCATAAAATTGAAGAAGAAACCACGCGCGCCTTTAGTCTGGAGGCCACTCAAGATTCACTAGAATCTTTGGCCCGATCTTTAAATAATATGCAGGGAATTGGTTCTCTCTTCTACTTATTGGCCGCCAAGGAAGAAAATCCAGGCGACAGTACTGAGACTATTACCAAGCTTCGAAGTTTGACCCTAGAAACTCATCAGATGATGAGTGACCACTTATTTCCTCTGCCTGAATTATTTGAAAAATATTTTAAAAAGCATCCTCGTTATACAGAATACTTTTGGAATGAACTTCCTATGGTGAGTTCGGAACAAGGACAAGATCCCCTTGGGATTGGGCTATTTAATCATCTTGATAGCTTAAAGTTTATTCTGACGAATTATGTCGAGGCCATTCTTCCTTATGGATCCCTCTTTGAAACAAAGAATGTAGAAGGGGATCAACAAATCGTTGCTCTAACACGTTTTGAAACCTTCATGGGGCAATTGGAAGATCTTGTTTTGGCCTTGGATACAGCGACGAAACATAAAGGTGGCTACAGCCACAGTCTGCGTTTTCATGAGCATGAAGGTTATAGTATTAGTAGTGGTCCTATTAATATCGGTGAGACAACTTATAATCATCTTTTGCAAACCAGTAAGAGTATCTTCTATACTTCGGCCACTTTGGGGAATGCCCATGGGGATCAAGGTTTTAGAGGTGTGGAATGGGTGACGGGATATGGTTATCTTGAACCAGAGCGCCGTTTTCGTAGTGGACTCTTCTTGCCCGCTCCTTATGATTATAAGAATAATACCAAGGTCTATCTCTGTGACGATACCGTTGGTTTTTATGAAAGCAATTTTATAGAAAATATCTTTAAAAAACTTTGTCCTCTTATTCGTGATATCGAAGGAAGAACTCTACTTCTCTTTTCTGCAAAGAAGAGATTTGAAGCGGCCAGGGAAATTCTCCTCAAAGAGTTTGAAGGAGAGATTCCTGTCTTTGTTCAAGGCATGGGGGCCCATGTGGTTGAAGATTTCAAGTCTCATGGTAATGGGATTCTCCTAGGGATGGAGAGTTTTGGTGAAGGGATTGATATTCCTGGAGATGCTCTTCAATTTGTCTTCATTGATAAAGTTCCCGATCTTCGCATGGATCAGGTGATTAATGATCGCCGCCACTTCTATGAAACAAATATTGGCAATGAATTTACTGACTACTATCTCTCTCATCGAACGAGATCTCTTCATCAAAAATTGGGTAGACTTCTAAGGACAGAGTCCGATCACGGTGGAGTGATTATTGTTGATTCTCGTATTCGTCGCTGGAAAGGCAAGACTATGGAGAAGTTTAACAAGCTCATGGAGCCCTATAAAATCTCGCGTGTCGGTTTTGATGACGCCATTGATGGGGTTCGTGATTTTATTCTTGCTGATCGTGAAGATCCGTTGGGCCCTAACACGGAAGATTCAAACTCTGCTCATCCCTAGTCTTTATCAAGGTCATTCAGATATTTAATCTGAATACGTGTACCGTCTTGAGACTTAACTTGATAGGGGATAGACGAGAACTTGGAGAGTTGAATAGTTGCGTGATTAATATGTGACGTATCCACGTCCTCTTCAAGGTCTGCTGCATCCCAGATTCGATAGGGAGTCGCTGCAACTGATTGCCCATCTATATTTATATTTTCCGCTGTCAGTGCTGCTCTTTCGGCCACGATATTTTGAATGTGAGGATTTTGTTCAAAGGTCCATTGATTCATGGAGCTGAGGACTTGGTAGTAATTCTTCGCCGTTGTGTCTTCTTTCTTATATTTCAAAAAGAGCATCGAAGTACTTGTCGTGGGTGTGGTGATTCCAAATTTGGGAGGAACGGGGATTTGAATGTGTTTCTCACCAGACTTGTTAATGAAAATATAGTCAAGGCCACTTTTTCGAGGATTGAAATCAAAGAGTTCGGTAACGCTTTCTTGGCCGATATCTTTTTCGATAAGAAGTTTTTGAGGCGTGTAGTCTTTGGTTAAAGAATAATCCACATAGATATTGAGCAGTTCTCCGGTAGCGACTCGAGCATGAAGTCTGGCAAAGAAACTCATTCCCAATTCTTTTCTGTCTTTGTAGACTTCAAATTCTTCTTCGGCATAGAGCTTATCGCCTTTGAAGTAACTGAATGCGCCGCGATATACCTTTTCGCCTCTAGGTTTTCTTTTTATATCCATAGATTCATTCTACTCGAAGCGCATGGGGGAATAAATATCTTTATAGTAGGTGGACATATGTGCTCATTAATAAAAATAAACTGGTAAAACTTGTAGGTTTCTGTCAACTTATAGGTTGAACTAATGACATTTTGAGGAGAGCTACACATGAATGATTCATTATTACCGGAAACTTTTTATAGAGTTTTACATATTTCTTCTATCATTTTCTTCTTCGCCGGATTTGGTGGAGCGATGCTTAGTGATAAAAATAGTAAGATCAATAAAATTATTACGGGGATTTCTTCTCTGCTCATTTTAGTTGCAGGTATGGGACTCATAAAAGCCGCTCTTGGGCTTGGTCATGGTGATAAGTGGCCAGGATTTCTTCACGCTAAAATGACGATTTGGTTTCTCTTAGTGGTTGGGGCACCGATTTTAAGTAAGAGACTTACAAAGTATAGAACTCTTGCTTTTTACGGCGTCTTACTTCTCGGAGTGATGGCCACCTACATAATCATCTACAAGCCTTTCTAGTATATTTTGAAACTAAGTGGCCTACGATCAAAGGACCTATGGTGGTTCTCCGTCCCGTCAATTATTGCTTCGGTTTTCGAACCTTTGGCATCGGTTGTGGATACGGCCCTCGTAGGTCATCTTGATAAAGAATCTTTAGCGGCCTTGGCCTTGGCCGTTGCCGTTTTTAATGCCATTACGTGGATGTTCAATTTTCTCGTCCACACCAGTACTCAGGCCATCGCAGATCATGAAGCCTCTCGCAATATTGATCTCATGCGCTCAAGAATAAAAATCTCGCTAACTCTGGCCATTATTGTTGGTCTCAGTTGTTCCCTCATACTTTGGATTCCTCAAGATTTTTGGTTTGAAGTCACTGGAGGCACACCTCGGTTACGAAACCTCTTTAACGAATACTTCTATCCAAGAGTGGGCTTTCATGTCTTCACTGTCTTATCGATTACTTTATTGAGTATTCTAAGAGGATTTGGACGACTAAAATTAGTATTGGGTCTCATGATCGTGAGCACTCTTAGTAATATCTTTCTTTCTTGGATCTTTCTCTATCCGATGGGAATGGGGCTCAGGGGCGCGGCGCTCGGAACAGTGGCCGCTCATATTATGACGGCCCTTGCAGGTCTGTTCTTTCTCTTTCAAAGAAGTGATCTTCGCAATGGATTTTTGAAATCCAAGGTCGTTCAAGGTCAATGGTTACGCTTTGGTAAATCCTCCTTTGATATGTTTGGTAGAAGCTTCACTTTAACTCTATGTTTTTTCTCCTCCACTCGCTTGGCCAGTCGTTTGGGCGTGGATGCTCTGGGAGCTCATCAGATTCTACTTCAAGTATGGCTTTTGGCCTCTTTCTTTCTTGATGGATTAGCGATTACGGGAAATATTTTAGGGGCCCGTTTTTACTTTGCTGGTTATAAAAAAAGAACGGCCATTGTCTTTAAGGAACTCTTAAAACTAGGACTCTATGTTGGATTGGCCTTCTTTGTTATCTACGGTCTTTTCTGGCATCAGGTGGTTGGACTCTTTGTGGAAGATCAGAAAGTATTAGAGCAACTCTATGTACTGAAATGGCCTATCGTTATTTCTCAAGTTTTCTCTGCCGTGGCCTTTGTGTTTGATGGGCTCATCTTTGGATTAAATGGATTCGGCTTTTTAAGAAAGCATATGATGATCGGAGCCGCTCTTACCTACGTGCCTCTTGCGGCCATATCGATTTGGTACCCCGATCTTCTGTGGATCTGGGCCGGATTGGTTGTTCTGAATCTCTATCGCGGAATATCCGGCTACTACTATATCAAGTGGGGCGATAAGGCCTGTTGGTAGTATTGTGTATTTCTTTATAAAGTAAAATATTCAATATTGAGGCGATCTGTCTTGTCTATGATAGAAGGGCTTATGTTAAAGCGATTTCTTCTGTTCTTTTTTTTTACTCTATCAGTGAGTGCTATAGGCTCAGATTGTAGCAGTGTTGATACAAAGAATATTTGTGAATACTATTCTTGTATTGAAGAACAAAGACACTGCGGTCAAAAAGGTTACCTCCTGGGCTTTGGAAAGAAGTATTGCTTAAAATTTGAGGAAGATGAGCACTACTTTTCGGATGCCGGGAAAGAGTGGACGATGAGAGTTAGGGAGTGTCTTATTGCTAATTTAGACCTTCCTTCAGGTGTAAGTTGCAAGAAATTCAAAAAGAGCCAAATAAAGTCTCATGTTCCTTGTTATGTGAAGTCTGGTTATTGCGAACTCAGCAGAAAAGATCGTTTTGCGCTAAAGAAAGTCATCTATAAATCAATGTGGCGACCCTCTCTTATATGGGCCGGCCTTAAAGTTTTAGCAAACTGTCGTCTCTAGTAGAAACTTATAGCTTCTCTTTTGGTTTAGCTCCATTCTCAATTAAAATTTTAATTACGGCTTCATCGGTGGCCAGAGAAAGCGCCGGACCCTTGGGTCCTGTGTAAGTGGTTTCTGTTAGGGATAAGTCCGCATCATATTGGAGTAAAATTTTTAAGGCCTCAAGATCATTTCCTGCACTGGCCAAGAGGATAGGGGGCATGTCTGAAAAGCTAAAGGCTTCAGATTTTGTCTTGGTATTGGGGCTTGCCCCGGCATTTAAAAGTATCTTTAAGCTCTCTAGTCTTTTCGCAGGCAATTCTCTATTATCCGCTAATTTTCCACCGTCTATAAAGTAATTCAAAATTGAGCCTGTAAAAGGAGTGACAAAGAAGTTATGGATTAAATCATAACTCTTATAATGATTAACACTTCCACCCTTTATGACATAGTCTCTAACCTCATCTGGGGTAATCGTTCGATCGGAGAACTTTTTAGCGTAAGATCGCAAGCGACCTCGATTGAATAGGGCCGTTGCCCATGAGCCTTTTTGCACGGTTAACTCTTTTGTTTCATCTTGGGCAAATGAATAATTTATAACGAGAAAGATGATAAATCCAAATAATAGAGACAATGGCTTTTTCGTGAACATGATTACCCTTTTTATAATTTTGTCCGTTAGTGGAATTATCTTATTCTAGTATCGAATGGTTTAGAGATCCATTAGCTTATTTGGCGATTACGAATTTTAAGATTATTATAAATTTTTCTACACAGGCTGATAAATGAAAAAAACAAAAACAAAGAAAGGAAGAGATATTCCCGAAACCGGTGCACAAGGTTTCTCTGATAGCTATTGGCAGGAGAACTATAGTGAGCCTGAGGAAATGGATGGGATTGTAAATGCTGGGCAGCATGCTAAGTATATTCAGGCCTTCTTCGCTGTGGACTATGTTGATATTAGCTCCGTCATTGATCTGGGCTTTGGCTTAGGCCATTTATTTAGTGAAGTCTTAAAAGAGTTCATGCCTTATCGGGCCTACGGAATTGAGCCCTCTGAGTTTGCTTTTGAACAAGTTAAGCAAAGAGGAATTTCCCCGTGCGAGTCGACTAAAATGACACTGAAGCAATGGGACTTAGTAAAGTGGGCCAATAAAACGAAAGAAAATAAAAAATCCAAGTGGTTTGATCTGGGCCTTTGCACGTCTGTATTTCAATATCTCACTGAAGAAGAACTTAAGCTTGTTATTCCTGTGATGAGCGAGCAAATGAAGTATCTTTATTTAAGCGTTCCCACTGATTACGAATTGGAAAGGCAAGTGAAGGACTTAGAGTTTGAAGACCGCTACGCCATAAGAAGGACAAGAGAAGATTATCTAAAGCTTCTTGAACCTCATTTTACGATTATTGGATCTCGCATTCTTGAGAGTAAGGTTCACTTTGATAGAGAGACGACACTCTTTACCGATTATCTCTTTCGATTTTAATCACCATTCTTTTAAGTAAATTACTTTTCAAGTTATCACTTTTGCTTTTTAATCTTTTAGAATTTGAATTTATAAGAAAAAGGATTTTGAGATGAGAGAAGAGTGGCTTGAAGATGATTGCCCATGTGGTTCTGGAGATAAGTTTAAAAGTTGTTGTGATGCTTTTATCTATGGAGAACAAGTAGCCCCTACAGCTGAGAAACTCATGCGCTCACGCTACAGTGCTTTCGTTATTCAAGAACCAGAATATATTTTTGAGACTCATAATCCCGAAACAAGAAAAGATGTCGACCTTGATGAAATTACGGCCTGGTCAGCTCAATCGATCTGGGAAGGACTCAGCATTATTGATGTTGAAGGCGGAACAGAGTCTGATGATACAGGAATTGTAGAATTTGTGGCGCGTTACACTGTAGGCAACAAGGGAAATCACCACCACGAGAGATCAACTTTTAATAAAGTAGATGGTAAATGGTGGTTTACTGATGGGACTCTCATCAATGACACAGTCAGACGTGAAGGGACGAAGGTCGGAAGGAATGATCCTTGTCCTTGTGGCTCAGGAAAGAAATTTAAGAAGTGTTGCGGACGTTAAAATTTATTTGGCCGTGTAACTATTGTTCCTTTTTTTATTAAAAAGTTTTGATCAAATTAGTTACACAATGATGTAATTTTGTTATAAAGCACTATAAATACAAATGAAGAAAAATAAAAACGACCACTTTTAAGCATGGTTGTTCCGTAATTTAGTTCTTCTCCTGTGCGGGAGAGTTCTCCTTTACGCATTTTAATTGATTAAAATAGTTTAATTATATTGACCCTTTAATAACGGTACCAGGTTTACGCTATGATCAAGATTAAAAAAGGTCTCGATTTACCTATCGCAGGTGTTCCATCGCAAAAAATTTACAACGCTCGTCCTGTAACAGAAGTTGCAGTTACGGGCTTTGATTATGTAGGAATGAAGCCTACTATGCATGTGAAGGCCGGCGACAAGGTAAAGGTCGGAGATCCCCTTTTCGAATGTAAGAAAGTTCCCGGTGTTCTTTATACTTCTCCTGCTGCAGGAACAGTTAAGTCCATCAATCGTGGAGACAAAAGAGTTCTTCAGACTGTAGTGATTACAGTGGAAGGTGAAGAGCAGAAAACTCTCACTAACTATAAAGAGAAAGAAATTTCTGAATATAGTGAAGATGAGCTAAGAGCGCTTATTAATGAAGCAGGACTTTGGACTGCCTTTAGAACACGCCCTTACTCAAAAGCTCCTGAACTTGATAGTAAGCCTGCAAGTATCTTTATCAATAACATGGATACAAATCCTCTTTCTGGTGATCCAGAAGTGGTTGTTGCTGATTACGAAGAAGATTATAAAGCTGGTGTAGAAGCTCTTGCGAAACTTGCTCCTAAGCTCTTTGTTGTCAAAGCAAAAGGCGCGAAGTTTCCAGAAGTAAGTGGTGACAATATTCACCATGAAGAATTCACTGGCCCTCACCCTGCAGGTCTCGTGGGGACTCATATTCATCACCTTGATCCTGTAAGCTTTGCTAAGCAAGTTTGGCATATTGGAACTCAAGATGTTGTGGCCCTTGGCCGTCTAGTAAAAACGGGTCATATCTTTCTTGAAAGAATTGTGGCCCTTGCTGGACCAAGAGTTAAAAATCCACGTCTTCTTAGAACTCGTCTTGGTGCTCCTATTGAGAGCCTTATCGAAGGTGAGATTGTTGAAGGAAAGAATCGTGTTATTTCTGGAAGCATTCTGAGTGGACGAAAAATGGAAGGAGCTATGACTTACCTAGGTCGCTACCATAGCCAAATTTCTGTTATCGAAGAAAATGATGATAGAGAGTTTGCTGGTTGGATGGGTCCTGGATACGACAAGTTTTCCATTAAGAATACTTATGCAGGTAAATTTAAAAATAAAGTTTTCAACTTACATACGAATACCTATGGATCACGTCGTGCCATTGTTCCTGTTGGAATATTTGAAACGGTAATGCCCTTAGATATTCTTCCTACTCAGCTTCTTAAGGCCCTTAAGACTGATGATGTGGACTATGCTCAGCAACTGGGTGCTCTAGAGTTAGACGAAGAAGATCTCGCTCTTTGTACGTTTGCAAGTCCTGGTAAAGATGACTTTGGTCCTGCTTTAAGAAAAACATTAACGACTATTGAGAAGGAAGGATAATGAAAGCGCTTAGAAAGTTTCTCGACTCTCAACATCCACACTTTGTAGACGGCGGTAAATTAGAAAAGTTTTATCCCATCTACGAGATGATTGATACATTTGTTTATAGTCCAGGTGAGACGGCAAAAGGTTCTGTTCACGTAAGAGATGCTCTTGATCTTAAGAGACTTATGGGAACTGTGGCGATTGCCCTTTTACCTTGTATTTTAATGGCCTGTTACAATACTGGTTTTCAGGCCAACACGGTTCTTGCGGGAATGGGGAAGACTTCAGCTGAAGGTTGGAGAGGAGCAATACTCGCTCTGATTGGTCTTGCTACTGATCCTTCTAATATGATTTCTAATTTTCTACACGGACTTCTTTATTTTGCTCCGGTATTTCTTGTGACTCAAATTGCAGGTGGTACTTGTGAAGTAATTTTCTCTGTCGTTCGTAAGCACGAAATTAACGAAGGTTTCCTCGTTACAGGTCTTCTTTATCCATTAACTCTTCCTCCAACGATTCCTCTATGGCAAGTGGCCGTAGGGATCATCTTTGGTGTGGTTGTTGGTAAAGAAATTTTTGGTGGAACAGGGAAGAACTTCTTAAACCCTGCTCTTACTGCTCGTGCCTTCCTCTTCTTTGCCTATCCGGCACAGATTTCAGGAGATGCGGTTTGGACTGCAGTAGACGGTTTCTCTGGAGCCACTATTCTTGGTCAAACAACAACGGCCGGTATTGAGTCAATCGCTCATACTTGGACTCAGTCATTCATTGGTCTTATTCCTGGAAGTATGGGGGAGACATCTGCTCTAGCTTGTCTTCTTGGTGCAATTTATCTTTGTGTAACAGGAATCGGTTCTTGGAGAATTATGCTCTCTTGTGTAGTTGGACTTCTTTTCACTACAGCGATCTTCTTTGTTATTGGTTCCGATACTAACCTTATGTTTTCTATGTCTCCTCTATGGCACTTAGTTGTAGGTGGGTTTGCATTTGGTACCGTATTTATGGCCACTGATCCTGTATCAGCAGCTTCAACGATTAAAGGCCAGTGGGTATATGGATTACTTATCGGCTTTATGGTTGGACTTATTCGAGTGGTGAACCCTGCTTATCCTGCAGGGACAATGCTAGCGATTCTATTTGCTAACTGCATGGCACCTCTCATTGATTACTTTGTCATTAATGCAAATATTAAGAGAAGGGTGGTAAGAAATGTCTAGTGATAGTACTTCTAAAACACTAAGTGTTGCTCTTGGATTATGTGTAGTGTGTTCAGTTCTCGTTTCTACGGCAGCTGTAAAACTCAAGCCCATCCAAGATGAAAATAAAAGACTCGATGTTCAAAAGAATCTTCTTCTTTCTACTGGTCTTCTTAAATCTGCTTCTGCTTCTAAAAAAGAAATAGAAGAGACTTATAGTCGAAGTGTTGAAACGAAGATGGTCGATCTTAAATCAGGGCAACTCTCTGAAAAAGATCCTTCTACTTTTGAGTTGGGAACAACAGATAAAGATCCTGCTGCGGCCCTTTCGATTCCTTCTGCCGATGATATCGCTGCGATTAAAACAAGAGCGAAGGTTAGACCTGTCTATATTATTAAAGAAGGCGGCGTTGTTTCCCAAATTGTTCTTCCTATTCATGGGAAGGGACTTTGGTCAACAATGTATGGTTTCTTGGCCTTAGCTCCAGATACACGTACCGTTAAAGGAATTGGTTTCTACTCTCACGGAGAGACTCCAGGTCTTGGTGGTGAAATTGAAAATGCAAGATGGCAATCTCAGTGGAAAGGAAAGCACGTTCTTTCTGAAGATGATTTCGAACCCGTCTTTCGCGTGATTAAAGGTTCCGTTGATTCTTCAACTCCTCGCGCCGATACTAAAGTAGATGGACTCTCTGGAGCAACTCTTACTTCAAAAGGTGTTCAATCAACAGTTAACTACTGGGTTGGTCAAGCTGGATACGGAAAGTTCTTAGCTAACTTAAGAAATGGAGGGGTATTATAATGAGTATTAAAAAGACCCTATTTGGACCTGTTTTTGATAATAACCCCATTGCTCTACAGATTCTTGGGATTTGTTCTGCTCTTGCGGTTACCACAAAATTAGAAACAGCACTTGTTATGTCTATTGCTGTGATCTTAGTTACAGCTTTTAGTTCTTTCTTTGTTTCTCTTATTAGAAATCAAATACCTTCTTCTATTAGAATTATTTGTCAGATGACGATTATCGCTTCGATGGTTATTTTGACGGATCAAATTCTTAAAGCATTCTTCTATGACATTGCTAAGGCCATGTCAGTATACGTTGGTCTTATTATTACCAACTGTATCGTTATGGGACGTGCTGAAGGTTATGCCATGAAGAACGGCCCCGTTATGAGTTTCTTAGACGGTGTTGGAAATGGATTAGGATATTCAGTTATTCTTATCCTTGTTGCTTTCGTAAGAGAGCTCTTTGGTAGTGGTAAGCTTCTTGGAATGACTGTTTTTAAAACAATCAATGAAGGTGGTTGGTATCAACCAAACGGAATGGCGCTTCTTGCTCCTTCTGCTTTCTTCATTATTGGTTTTTTAATCTGGGGACTTCGTTCTTGGAAAACTGGTCAAGTTGAATCTGAGTAATTTTTAAGGATAAGTTATATGTTAGAACATCATTTAAGTTTATTTGTTAAGGCCGTTTTCATCGAAAACCTTGCCTTAGGTTTCTTTCTTGGGATGTGTACTTTCTTGGCCGTTTCTAAGAAAGTTAATACGGCCATTGGTCTTGGTGTTGCGGTTGTTGTCGTACAAGCGATTACTGTTCCTGTGAACAACATCATTTATAATCATCTTCTAAGAGAAGGTGCTCTTGCTTGGGCAGGACTTCCTAATGTTGATTTGAGCTTTCTTGGTCTGATTTCTTATATCGGTGTTATCGCCGCTATGGTTCAGATTCTTGAGATGACTCTGGATCGCTTTTTTCCTTCTCTATACAATGCTCTTGGAATCTTTCTTCCTCTTATTACAGTGAACTGTGCCATTCTTGGTGGGACGCTCTTTATGGTGGAGAGAGATTACAACTTTGCTGAGTCTGTTACTTACGGAGTAGGTTCTGGATTTGGTTGGGCCCTTGCTATTGCTGCTCTTGCTGGAATTCGTGAGAAGTTAAAGTACTCTGATGTTCCTCCGGGACTAAGAGGTTTAGGGATTACTTTTGTAACGGTTGGTTTAATGGCCATTGGTTTCTTAGGTTTTTCTGGAATTCAGTTATAATCATTATAAACTTTAAAATATAGGTATTAAAAATGAGTCAGATTTTACTTGGTGTCGGAATGTTTACCGTGGTCATCTTGGCCTTGGTTCTCATTATCCTCATGGCCAAATCAAAACTAGTTTCTTCTGGTCCAGTTAAAATTAACATCAACGGTGAAAAAGAAGTTGAAGTTAGTGCTGGCGGAAAGCTTTTGAATGTTCTTGCTGATCAGAAGCTCTTCGTAAGTTCTGCCTGCGGTGGTGGGGGAACTTGTGGTCAATGTAAGGTTAAAGTTCTTGAAGGTGGGGGAGAGATTCTTCAAACCGAAATGTCTCACATCTCAAAAGGTGAAGCCAGAGAGGGAGAACGTCTTTCCTGTCAGGTTACCGTAAAACAAGATATGAAAGTAGAAGTACCTGAAGAGGTCTTCGGTGTTAAGAAGTGGGAATGTACGGTTAAATCTAATCACAACGTTGCTACTTTCATTAAAGAATTTGTTCTTCAACTTCCAGAAGGTGAAGCCGTTCCTTTCCGTGCTGGTGGATTCATTCAAATCGAAAGACCAGGTGGAATTAAAGTTGATTACAAAGACTTTGATGTAGAAGAAGAATATAGAGGAGATTGGGATCACTTCAATCTTTGGCAATATACATCTTATGAGCCAGAAGAGACGATCAGAGCATACTCTATGGCCAACTATCCGGAAGAGTATGGAATCATTATGCTTAACGTGCGTATTGCTTCACCTCCGCCGCGTAATCCAAATGTACCTCCAGGGAAAATGTCTTCATACATCTTCTCTTTAAAGCCCGGTGATAAAGTTACTATCTCTGGACCTTTTGGAGAGTTCTTTGCTCGTGATACGGAAAAAGAAATGGTCTTCGTTGGCGGTGGAGCTGGAATGGCCCCTATGCGCTCGCATATTTTTGACCAATTCAAGAGAATTAAAACAGATCGTAAAGTAACATTCTGGTACGGTGCTCGTTCAGTTAGAGAAATGTTCTATGTAGAAGACTTCGATGGAATTGCTGAAGAGTTTCCTAACTTTGAGTGGAATGTGGCCCTTTCTGATGCTCAGCCTGAAGATAATTGGGATGGGTATAAAGGCTTCATTCACAATGTTCTTCACGATGAATATTTGAAAGATCACCCAAATCCTGAAGATTGTGAGTACTATCTTTGTGGTCCACCAATCATGAATCAGTGTGTGATCGATATGCTTCTTAGTCTCGGAGTAGAAAGAGACGATATCATGTTGGATGATTTCGGGGGATAGAATCGAAATGCTAAATATTCTCAATTTAAAGATTTTCAATATAACCAAGGCCCTATTTCTTTTAGGGCCTTTGTTGTTTTTTTCCTGTGAGAACTCTGAAAAGCTGGTTCATCTTAAAGGAAGAACCATGGGGACTCACTACAATGTAAAATTCTACTCTTCTGAGTATGATGAGTCCCTACAGTCTGATGTGGATGCTCTACTAAAAGAAGTGAATCAGCAGATGAGTACCTACGTAAAGTCTAGCGAGATATCTTACTTCAATGAGTTCAATCGTCTGGGTTGGCTTAAAATTAGTCCTGAGTTTTTCAATGTGACTAAGTATGCTCTAGAACTTGCTCAAAAAACCAATGGTAAATATGATCCTACCATTGGACCCCTAGTTAATTTGTGGGGCTTCGGGCCTAAGGGGGATCGAAGGGTTCCTAAGGCACAGAAAGTTCAAAAGGCCTTGATGATCGTCGGTCACGATAAGCTGCTCATGAATGAGAAGTCTTTAGAAATTAAGAAGAAAGTTCCAGGAGTCTATTTAGACTTATCGTCTTTGGCCAAAGGCCATGGCGTAGATGTCGTCGCTAACTTTCTTACTCGTAAAGGCATTCAAAGTTACATGGTGGAAATAGGTGGAGAAGTTCGAACCCATGGTAGAAAAGAAGATAAGAGTTTATGGGCCATTGCGATTGAAGCTCCCAATCCTAAAGTAAATGGTGGGCCCTATCAAAAAGTTCTAGAACTTAATAATACGGCACTGGCCACAAGTGGTAATTATAGAAACTTTTTTGAATCTGAACACAAACGCTATTCTCATACCATTGATACTAAAACAGGAAAGCCTGTTGTGCATACTCTGGCCAGCGTCTCCGTCGTTGATGAGAGCTGTATGAAGGCTGATGCCTTGGCCACGGCCCTTATGGCCATGGGACCTGAGGAAGGTTTTACATATGCTGCACAAAATAAAATTGCTGCGTATTTTGTATACGGTGAAGATAGTCAAAGTGATAGAATGTTTGTTACTAAGGAAACACAGGAATTTAGTGCTATCTTTAAGGAGTCTCCATGACTGAAATTTATTTAGGATCTTTCATTGTTATTGCTCTCGTTATTGCTGCTATGGCAGTAGGAGTTATTTTCAGTAATAGAAAACTAAAAGGTTCATGTGGTGGACTTGGTGCCGTCATGGGTGAGGACTGTATGTTCTGTGAAAAGAAAGATCAGTGTGATGAGGAAAAGCGTCGTATGAAGAAGCTGCCTACAGCACTTTCTCCCTTTGACGTTGATTCTGCGAGTTCTCTAAAGCTCTAATCTAATGACAAGAGCTTACTCTTGAACCTCTTTTAAAGAATACATCTCTAAAGAATTTATAAACCTTCTGGCAATTACCAGGGGTTCTTGTGTTATTAAGAAGTAGGCTAGGTTGAGTTACAAAGGCCGCAAAAACTTCAGCAAATTGTTCACCTTCAATTCGTCCACTACCTGTAACGTTGTCAGCATAACCACTCACAAGGCATCGATGATTACCAGTGTAGCGACCTCCATCGGCCATATAGCGTTTGAACATATCATAGCCACCTTGATTACCAATCAAGTGGGCCCACTCATGGGCGTGTTGAGCAGCACTATTTCCGTGGTCATGATTACCACGTCCAATATGAATAGCATCTCCACCTTGCCAGCTACCATTGGCGTCTTTAAAAGAAACGGGATAACTCCCGCCTGGACCCATTCCTTGACGAAGAGGTCCTCCATTGAGTTGCTGTACTCTTTGAATCACTGCTCCAAGAGTTCTCTTTTCACTTGAAGTCGCATTTCGAGTGGTTAGGCCTTGTGAGCTAATGAGGGAATTGGCCTGATTTTCACTAACGCTACTTACAGGGATACATCCTCTAGAAGGAATATCATAATTCTTAAGAGAGGTCGGATAGTAGTTTGGCTGATTGGAAGAGGCAGCAGGAACATTCATTGCTGCATTACAGGCATCACAATCTCCTGGGTTGCTAACAGCGCTACTGAGCTGTGCTCCCGTAGGAAGAGTTCGACCGTTATTCGTAAGAGTATCCATAGTTCTTCTGGCATCAGGATTACTGGTGTCTTGTGAAACACCATTGTACGCGTGCTCAAATTGAGCTTGATTTACTTCTTCACAGGATGAAGTAATAAGAAGGAGGGTAAATAATAGGACTAACATCTTTTCCATTTCTATCTTTCTTTTATTTAATAACAATCTCATATATAGAGAGTAACCTCTATATCGGTATAATGGAGAGATTTATTTAGCTGCTGTGGTTGCGCTAAAATCTTTTCAGTAGGTTATATTCCCACTTTATAAAATAAAATACTCAGTCTATGCCTTATAAAGTGGGCAAGATGGAAAGTGAGTCTTTTTCGATGAATTTGCCTAGCGAGAAGGTGGAGGGCAGAAGAATTCTTAATGAAACCTTGATAATGCTTAGCGCTACTTGATAGAGGGAGGTTTGGCCCTTTCAAATTAAATAGATTATACACTAAGTTGAACAAAGTTAAAATATAAAATAATATTGTTCAAAAAGTATGTGTTTCCTAGTGTTTAAATCTTAAATCCCTTGTTACACTGCCGATAGGTTAAATGAAAATCCGATTTAAATTGTACAGTAGTACAAAAAGGGAATAAGAAATGAAGAGAATCGATGATTTTACTCATCTGTCCAGTTCAGACAATCAATATGTAGACTCCCTCTACGAAACCTACCGTAATAATCCAGAGGAACTCGATGAAAGTTGGGTGAGCTTCTTTAGAGGTTTTGAATTTCAGATGGGCGGTGCCGTTTCTGGAGAAGATATATCTAGTGAACAAATGAGAAAAGAGTTCAACGTTTTCAGACTTATTCAGTCTTACCGATCTCGTGGACATCTTCTTTCCGATACCAATCCTATTCGACCAAGACGTGATCGACATGCGCATATCTCGCTACAAGATTATGATCTAACAGAAGAAGACCTTAAGGGTCGCTACCTCTGCGGTGATTTTGTGGGCCTTGGAGCTGGGGCCACTCTTAAAGAAATTATGGACCATCTTCATACGATCTATTGTGGCAAGATCGGTATTGAGTATATGCACTCTAATAATACTGAAGTGAGAAGATGGTGTCGCGAGTACTTTGAAAAGAATGCTAAGTCGATTAATTATCCTATCGATTATAAGAAGAGAATTCTAAATAAATTAAATCAAGCCGAAATTTTTGAAAACTTCCTTCAAAATAAATTTATTGGTCAAAAGCGCTTCTCACTAGAAGGTGGAGAAACGACGATTCCTGCTCTTGATGCCCTTATCAATAAAGGTGCGCAAATGGGTGTTAAGGAATTTGTTATTGGTATGGCCCACCGTGGTCGTCTTAATATTCTCGCCAACACAATTGGAAAAACCTACGAATTTATTTTCAAAGAATTTGAAGGCGGAAGCGTTGAAGGTCCTGGAACAGAAGGCGATGGAGATGTTAAATATCACCTCGGTTATACTTCGATTTCAGAAGCTTCTGGAGGACAAGAGGTTTACCTTAAGATTCTTCCTAATCCTTCTCACCTTGAAGCTGTAGCCCCTGTTGTAAATGGTTATTGCCGCTCTCAAGTAGATATTGAATATAAAGGTGAAGAATCAAAAATCTTTCCTATTATTATTCATGGTGATGCAGCTGTTGCTGGACAAGGGGTTGTATATGAAGCTCTGCAAATGTCTGAGCTTGATGGTTACCGCACGGGTGGATCTATTCACTTTGTAATTAACAATCAAATTGGATTTACAACAGATTTCCAAGATGGTCGATCCACTCATTATTCCACTTCTTTGGCCAAAATGCTGGATACTCTTATTCTTCATGTTAATGGAGATGAGCCAGAGCAAGTATGTTTTGCAATGGAGATGGCCGCAGAATTCAGGCAGAAATTTAAGAAAGATGTTTGGGTGGATATGGTTTGTTACCGTAAGCACGGACATAATGAAGGAGATGAGCCTAAGTATACTCAACCTCATCTCTATGGACTTGTGGCCAAACACAAGAATCCTCGTGAACTTTATATGGAAAAGCTGATTAAAGCAGGATCTATTCATAAAGAACTTGCTAAAGAAATGCAAGATGCCTTTAAGAAAGAGCTCTCAGATCGCTTTAATATGGTTAAGCAAGAAGAGATTCCACAACGTCGAAAAGGTCCTCATAAAGAGTGGCTAAATCTTCGTTGGTCAAAGGCAGAAGACTTTGTTGAATCTCCAGATACTTCTGTTAAGAAAGCTGACTTGGAAAAAATCCTGGAAGGAATTACTTCAACACCTGAAGGGTTTAAAACATTAAGAAAGGCTCAGAAAATTTTAGATCAAAGAAAGAAGGCCTTTGATTCTGATCAACTCGATTGGGCCACGGCCGAACTTTTGGCCTATGGATCTCTTCTTCTAGAAAAGAATAATATTCGCTTTACTGGACAAGATGTTATTAGAGGAACTTTTTCTCACCGTCACGCCAAAGTATTTGATGAATTTACGAATGAAGCCTATTGCGGTCTAGATAATATTACAGAGACTCAAGGGAAGATGGATATTTATAATTCATTTCTTTCAGAATATGCCGTTCTTGGTTTTGAGTACGGATATTCTCAAGGTTCACCTTGGGCCTTGAATGTTTGGGAAGCCCAGTTTGGTGATTTCTCCAACGGTGCTCAAATTATGATCGACCAATTTATCTCCGCAGGGGAGAGTAAGTGGCGCAGAATGAGTGGTCTTGTTATGCTTCTTCCTCATGGCTATGAAGGAATGGGGCCAGAACATTCATCTGCTCGAGCAGAACGTTATCTTCAATTAGCGGCCGAACATAATATGGTGGTTGCTAATTTCACGACTCCTGCTAACTTCTTCCACGCGATTAGAAGACAGCTTACTTGGGAATTTAGAAAGCCTCTCGTTGTTTTCACACCTAAGTCACTTCTTCGTGATCCTCGATGTATTTGCTCTGTTAAGGACTTAACGCAAGGTAAGTTCCAAGAGGTTATTGAAGATGAGTACTGCGATGATAAGAAAGTGAAAAAAGTTCTCTTTTGTTCTGGGAAAGTCTACTTTTCTCTACTTGAGCGTCAACAGCAAGACGAAAGAAAAGATGTGGCGATTATCAGATTAGAGCAACTCTATCCTTTAGCCTCAGATAAAATTAAGGCCATTAAAGAGAAGTATAAGAAAGCTGAATTTGTATGGGTTCAAGAAGAGCCTTATAACATGGGAGCTTGGACATATCTTCTTCGTTGGCGTGAACTCTTCAACGACTTTGATTGTGTGGCCAGAAAGTCTTCGGCTTCCCCTGCGACAGGGTTTGCAAAAGTTCATGCTAGAGAACAGGATGAATTAGTTGCAAAAGCATTCTCTTAAAACTTAAAGAAACGAATTAATATAAAAAGGAATGATTATGAGTATTGAAATTAAAATTCCAGCGATTGGGGAATCAATTACTGAAGTGACTCTCACTACTTGGCTAAAAGAAGATGGGGATTATGTAGAAGAAGGCGATATCCTATGTGAGATCGAATCGGATAAGGCAACGGTAGAACTTCCAGCTGAAGAAAGTGGTGTTCTTTCAAGAAGTGCCGAAGAAGGGACGGATCTAGAGATTGGTGCCGTGATTGGTTCTCTTACTCCAGGAGATGCACCTGCGAAGAGTTCTTCTGATTCATCGAGTTCGCAACCAGCAGCAAGTGATTCTGCTCCAGCTCAAAGTGCAAATAACTCTACAGGGTCTGGTGATAAGAATTATCCTTCTCCAGCTGCTAGAAAAATTCTTGATGAAAAAGGCGTGAACGCTTCTGATATTGCCGGATCTGGTAAAGATGGCCGAATCACTAAAGGTGATGCTCTAAATGCTTCAGCCTCTGCGAATCCTGCTGCGCAAAAGCAAGCAGCAAAGCCTGCAGCTCCTACTATTGACCAACAGGTTCCTGCTGGAGGGGCCACAAGAGAAGTTCGTCGTGAGAAAATGTCTCGTTTAAGAAAGACCATTGCAAGTCGTCTTACGGAAGCTAAGAACTCTACGGCCATGCTTACAACTTTTAACGAAATTGATATGCATCCTGTGATGGAACTTCGTAAGAAGTATAAAGAACAATTTAAAGAAAAACATGATATCGGACTTGGCTTCATGAGCTTCTTTACTAAGGCCTGTACCATTGCTCTTAGTGAAGTTCCGGGAGTGAACTGCCAAATTGATGGTGATGAACTTGTCTTTCATGACTTTGCAGATGTAGGGATTGCTGTTTCTACTCCAAAAGGACTTGTTGTTCCAGTGGTTAGAAATGCTGAGTCATTAAGTCTTGCTCAAATTGAAAAAGAAATCAGAAGACTTGCTCTTAAAGGTCGTGATGGAAAGCTTTCCATGGATGATATGAGTGGGGGAACATTTACGATTACTAATGGGGGAGTATTTGGATCGATGCTTTCAACTCCTATTATTAATATTCCTCAATCAGCAATTCTAGGTATGCACAATATCGTGGAAAGACCAGTGGCCATCAATGGTCAAGTGGTTGTTCATCCCGTTATGTACACAGCGCTTAGTTATGATCATCGTGTTGTAGATGGAAAAGAGTCGGTAACTTTCCTTTATCGTCTTAAAGAACTCATTGAAGATCCTTCAAGAATGCTTCTTGATGTTTAGTTTTTTAATTGATGACGTATGAATTAATTGGAGAAAGATATGAGTAATAAAGAATATGATGTTGTTATAATTGGAGCTGGTCCTGGTGGCTATGTTTGTGCCATTCGTTGTGCTCAGCTAGGAATGAAGACGGCCCTTATTGAAAAATACAGCACTCTTGGTGGGACATGCTTGAATGTTGGATGTATTCCATCTAAAGCGTGGCTTGACTCTTCAGAGAAGTATCATGAACTTGTTCATAAATTTGAAGATCACGGAATTACGACTGGAAAAGTAAATCTAGACTTCCCTAAAATGAGTGAGCGCGTTCAAAAAGTAGTAAGTGATACTTGTGGGGGAGTGGCCTTTCTCATGAAGAAAAATAAAGTAGATGTTTTCACTGGAATGGGATCATTTGTTGATGATCACACGATTAAAGTTACAGGTGAGAAAGAAGAAACTCTGAGCGCTAAGAAAATTGTGATTGCCACAGGCTCCAAGCCTGCAAGTCTTCCTGGCATTGAAATCGATAAGAAAAGAGTGATCTCTTCTACAGAAGCACTAAAACTTCCTACTCTTCCTAAATCAATGGTTGTGATTGGTGGTGGTGTTATCGGTGTGGAGCTTGGTTCTGTATTTCAACGTCTAGGAACAAAAGTTTCTATTGTTGAGTATGCAGATTCCATTTTGGCCACTATGGATAAAGACATGGGAAAGAATCTTCAAAAGGTTCTTAAACGTGAAGGAATGGAATTTCTAACCGGTCATGGTGTTACAGATGTGAAGGCCACGGCCAAGCAAGTGAAGATAACAGCGAAGGCCAAGAAAGATGATAAGGAAGTGAATCTTACAGCAGAGTATTGCCTCGTCGCTGTAGGCCGTCGTCCTTATACAGATAGTTTAGGTCTTGAAAAGGCAGGCCTTAGTGTGGATGATCGAGGACGTATCCCGACAGATGAGCATCTAGTCACTTCTAAGTCTCACATTTTTGCCATCGGTGATGTGACAAAAGGGGCGATGCTTGCCCATAAGGCCGAAGAAGAGGGCATGTATGTTGCTGAGCTTATGGCCGGTCAAAAACCTCATATGGATTATAATTTAATTCCAGGTGTTGTTTATACTTGGCCTGAAGTGGCCAGTGTAGGAGCTACGGAGCAAGCGCTTAAAGAGCAAAAAGTAGCTTATAAGGTGGGAAGCTTTCCCTTTAAGGCTTCAGGTCGTGCTAGAGCTTCTAATGAATCAGATGGACTCATTAAAGTATTGGCCGATAAAGAAACAGATGAAATTCTTGGCGTTCATATGGTGGGACCAAGATGTGCGGATATGATCGCCGAAGCCGTATTGGCCATGGAGTTCAGAGCATCAGCTGAAGATGTTGCCCGTACTTGTCATGCTCACCCAACTTATACGGAGTCATTCAAAGAGGCCTGTCTCGCGGCCACTGAGAATCGTGCTCTTCATATTTAAGAATTATAAAAAATTGCATAAAAAAGGGCCGAATATTTCGGCCCTTTTCTATTTCTTAAAAATTAAATTGAATTAGAATTCAAGACACTCTTGTAATTCGAAGTCTTTCTTAAAAGAAGTTACCCATTCTATTCCTGCAGGTGTTTCTCTTCTTTCCTTAACTTCAATTTCGCTATGAACAGGTACTTCATGAATAATCTCTACCCAATCAATACATTCATTATACTCTTCACGACGACAAACTGTTTCTAGGCGAACTCGATCAGTGATGAGGTAGTCAAATAAGATTTTAAATTCTAAGTCTTGTTTCACAACGTGCTTATACTTCGTTCTTACTCTTTCGCCGAGTAAGCATAGGTTATTATAAGCAATCATTCTCCCTTCAATATCAAAGCGGGGGAAACTTGGGCTAAGGTTAGGGTTTTTATAGATATCAGACCATGATTGCTTAGGTCCTCCACCGTCATTTCCAACTCCTCCGCCAATAATTGCTGGTTGAGCAAAAACTCCTTCCAAACTGAGTAAGCATAGAAGGATTGTTGTGAATCGGAGAAAATTCTTCATATTGAGTTCCATCTTTAGTGTCGTGTACCTGAGTCAGGCTCAATCAGTGTTTCTGTTATTCCAAAAGTGAAAGTTTTAATATCGCCTTTATTTTCGACCTTATTGGCCAAGGCTATTTTCTTTTGAAACGCTTCTTTATCTATTTCTAACCATTTTTGATAAGTTTCAGCATTAACACCTTCAGCAAAGAAAGAAACGTAGTTCTCTCCTAAGTTATCCGTGCTGGCTGCTTTAAAGTATCTCTCGGTGAGTTGAATCCCCATGGCCGCAATTGTTTCTACACCAAGTGGAGCTTGATTCTTTCCGAGTTCATAACGGAATTTATCCACAGCAGAGATGACTTCTTGGTCTATCATTTTTTCAAAAACTCGTTCACCATAGCGGCCGTAATTATAGGCTACATATTCACGAGTTGTTCCACCTGTTCCACATAGAAGATAGATTTCACAGAAAACAGGATCTTTTCTTAACTCTCTTTCTACATCCAACGTATATTGAATGGATTCGGAAAGACCTTTCGGGTGAGTCTTAAGAAGGAAGTCCTTAACGATCTTCGGGGACATATTAATGACCTGAGTATCGTTATTCGTTTGTAAGAGAACTCTGTATATTTTAAAGAGGGTTTGGTGTCCTGGTCGGTTCTCACAAGACATAAGTCTTTTAAGAGTTTTCTCATGGATTCCCATAAGAAGGGCCAAGGCCTTAATCCCTTTTTTAGGATCAGTGTATTCGGTGAGCTTTTCTTTAAGGTCATCTGAAACTTGGATACGCAATTCCATATTGGAATCGAGATCCTTACTATTCAAATCTTCTAAGGCTTCTTGAGCCGCTTTAGAATTCTGAGTTGATGAATGTGAACTTTGGTTCTCTAAATTCATAGTTTCTTATTACTACCAATAAACATTAGCTATTGTCTTAATACTGGATCAAAATTATAGGCTTACCTGTCAAGAGATTACCAGAAAAATAATATGAAAAAAACTTTCAAAGTATAAATGATGTGAATAATTGAGGGATTTTTGTGACGCAGTGTGTTTGCGAGTGAGAAGTGTGGTGGCAAGAACGCGATCATCCAGTGCGCAATTGCCACCCACAATATCTTCTTCCCAAGGTTAGGCGAGACCAATAGGATTGTCCGGTATTTGCCGCACCAGACAGGTAGACAAGTCCAGAGACACAAGACTTATCTACGAAAAAGATTATTTCGTGGTGGTCCTAAAAAAACAAACAAAACACTAAAATAAGTTCTTTTTCTGGACAAAGTCCAAATAAAGCAAAGAAATCAAGACAATTTGAAGTTTATGTCCAAATTCATTGGTAATGTAGGGTAAGTTGCCGTTAAAATGGAAGAAAGTGGTTATGAAAAAAGGTGGTCCCCCAGGCGGGACTTGAACCCGCACGGCCGTGAAGCCCCGGGATTTTAAATCCCGTATGTCTACCAATTTCATCACCGGGGGATGATACAGGCTTGTCTATGAGGTTGAATTTTGGACTATTTAGAGCATAATTGTCAACGAAGATTTACAAGGAATCTACATTTCTTTTTGGCCACATTGGTCATAATGACTTTGAATTCCTGTTCAAGTGATCCTTTGCCCGAGGCAGAGCCTGTTGCGGCGAAGGCCGTGGTGGCCAAGCCCGTTTGGTTTAATGTGCCTGAAAGGTTTAGTACACCCAATCGTCTTGGGGATATTGAGACTCATCCTTTCTTTGATTTAAATGCCTATCTGTTAAAAGACTCTAATGAAATATCTTACTATATGGTGACTCCGGTGGATTCAGAGCACCAATATAAATTAGATATGGTTTCTGGTCAGCGCTATCTTCGCCATAGTTACTGTAAGCAAGATGATGTGTGGGAAGAGTATAGCGGCACGATTAATCGCCCTAATTTTGCTCAAGGAATTATTCCACGACTTATGGATCAGTCAGGTGAGCCCCAACAAATTTGGGTCTTTGGTGATAAGAGTGAATTCTTTACGAGTAAGAAAGAGCTGAAAGTTCAATCTCAGCGTGCCACTGTTATCGGAGGCGTGGTTCTTCAGTATTGTGATAACTATCCCTGTAAGTCTAATGAAGAGTGGCTATCACGCTTAGTACTCATCGGAGTAAATCCATTTGATAAGATCTATGAAGGAGTAAAAACTCTAAAAGATTTAAAATCAAAAGTCGACTGGGACTATGTTCTAGCCTTTGCTGAGAATGGTTTTGGACGCAATATCTCTGGTCCTTTAAGTGAGCCGGCCTATCGAGTTGGGGGAGAAATCGATAAGTTGGAAGTTTTAAAGTTTGCTTTTGAAAATGGACATCTCTTTAATTTTGATGAAATCAATTCTTTGAGAAAGAACTGCTTTCATTTATTTGACTATATTTGGAAAGGGCAAAAAGCGGCGCGAGAGGAAAGTCAAAAGCGCAAGAAGGCAACAGATCAGTACGCGCTGGATTACGCCAAGCGTGCCAAGATTATTCGTGATTTAAAGGCCTTTCAAACCCGGACTGTTATTGATGATAGTACACGCTACGAACTAGATGAAGATGATAAGAAATTAGCCGATTTAGAGTTTGAAGAGTTTTGGTTGATGCTTCTTAATAAATATAGTGGTCGTATGAAAACATGTTTTGATTTTGTTCGGCCGGCCAATAGTAAGCAAAATAAAGAGAGAACTTGGTTCTTTGCCTATATTCAAAACTGGATTAATTTAGAAGAACAAGGCTATTTTTATTCATGTTCTCGTCGCTCGTGGTTAGAAAATCCGTATATCTCTAAAGGTAAGAGGAAGTATCCTAAGCATGAAACTAAAGGATGCTCTGCACGAGATCTTGATTTAGGCTTTGAACAGGCCGTGACTATTATGTCCAGCTTATCCACGGCCCTTAGGCCTCATTACCGCTTTATAGAGTATGATGGCCGCCCTGGAGGCTCTCATGAGCTTATCTTTAATTGGATTTTTGATAATGGTAAGCGATTCACTTGCGATGCACGAAAACTAGAAGAAAAAGAAAGTTTATTTCCTGAGGATGTCTCTTGGCGTGTATTTGATAATGGAAAGCGTAAATCAAGATATGACATTATTCGTTAAGCCTTGGACATTATTGTCATTATCGTAGTTGTCATCTTTCACTGAGAATTTTAAAATACAGGGATTCAACATCATCCTAAGGATATCATGAGCAAGGCTTCTCAAAAGTCAGATTCAAAAAAACAAAGTAAAGCAAGTTCAAAGAAAGACGTGCAAGCCGAGCAAGCTGACAACACTGAGATGGATGCCCTTAAAGGCATTGCTCAAGTTGCCCAAAGTCGAGATCTCTTTTCACGCATTAAAGCTTGGTCTAGGTCTCAGCTCTTAGTTCCTTTTACTTCTGGTAGTGGCTGTTGTGCCCGAGAACTCATGCGTTTAGAAGGACCAAATCCTCAATCTCATTTAATAAGAGAAAACTTTAATGAAGAACGTATTGATCGCTGTGATGTCCTCATTGTCAGCGGTGTTATCAATGAACAGCTTAAACCTTATTTGCTAAGAGTTTATGAAAATATGATGTCTCCTAAGTACTGTGTTGCTGTAGGGACATGTGCGGCGACAGGGAAAATTTTTGATACGATTGCTGTGAATGAATTAATCCCTGTCGATGTCTATATTCCGGGGTGTCCACCTTCTATGGACTCTCTTGTTCATGGGATTGAGCTATTAAGAGATAGAGTGAGCAAAGGAGTTTCCCTTGCTGATTCAGTGGAAACGCAGGCCAATCTATGAGTGAAACTTCTGGGCAATATGATATTAGTTTAAGGGATAAACTCTATAAGAAGTTTGGAACAGAATTTCGCTCTTCTCATCAAGACTTTGGAACGATTCAATCACCCTTAGAGGTCACTTATCCATGGGCCTCAAGCTTTATGGATGATTTTTTAAACTTCTTCAGTGACCTTAAGACATCGTTCAACTTTCATATGCTGGCCGATATTAGCGTGGAAGAAGTGGGTGCTGAACGTATTATCCACTATGGTCTTTTAAACTTAGAGAATTACTTTCGATTACAGATTTCCATGAAAATCACTGAAGGACCTTTTATTCCTAGTCTTCAAGGAATATGGAAGAGTGCGATTGGTTTAGAAAAAGAATTAGAGGTGAGGCATAAGCTTCTTGTGAGTAAAGGTAGTGCCTCTAAGCAGCGTCATGTTTTAAAAAAGCTTGAGCTTGAACAAGATGATAAGTCTACGCCAAGAGAACTTCCTCGTTATGAATTACCCGTGATCCCAAGCGAAAAAGATCTAGTGAAAAAATGGTATCAAGCCGGACCCCTTTCTGCTCCACTAAAAGGTAAGGCCCGCATTGATTTTCTGATTGATGAAGAAAAAGTATATGACTGTGTTTTAGAGACTGGTTTTTGCCATCGTAATATTGAAAAAATGATTCTGACCAAGCCTCTAGAAAGAGTCTCTTTCTTTATGGAGCGCCTTTGCACGCGCGATAGTGTTTTTGCGCCTCTTATCTGGAATGAAGCTTTGGAGAGTCGTTACCAAATTGTCATTCCTGAAAAAGCTCAGGCCATTCGAATGGTTTGGATGGAAATGGCCCGTATCGAAGGACATCTTAGTTATCTTCAAGAGCTCACGGGTGAGTTGGGCTTTTTAATTGAATCCAGCGCTCTTACTGAACTTATTGAACAAATTTATCATCTCTACAATCTTCATAGTGGTAAGAATCAAAACTTTTCTCTATTTAGTGTGGGGGGGATGAAGCAAGATCTTCCCATGGGCTGGGCCACGGAATGTCTTGAAGTGGTTAAATACATATATAAAGAACTAGAGTCTGTGCAATCAAAGATTGTTCGTAATAAATCATGGATGAGTTTAACATCCTCTAATCCTATGAACGCGACGATGGCCCTAGAGTATGCTCTCACGGGACCAAATTTACGGGCTTGTGGTGTTAATTATGATTTAAGAAAACGAAGACCTCGCTATTTATATTCAGATGTGGATTTCCAAGTTCCTCTAGGAATTGATGGAACAACTTATGATCGCTTTCTTGTTAGAATTGAAGAAATTAAGCAATCCATTAAAATTATTAATCAAGTCTTAGATCATCTTCCTGCAGGTAGCGTCCTTAATCCTGAATGGAAAGAGCGTGATATTGCTCAAGAGCAAAGCGCCCCCGAAGGACTTACTTATAATATTATAGAATCAACAGAGGGCGAATTAGGTCTATTAGTGAAGAGTGATGAACAACATAATCTAACTCACTTTCATATCCGCTCGCCCAGCTATGTGCATTTTCACTCTTATCCAAGCTTAGTTAAGGGAGAGTCTATATCCAATGCATTAACGGCCTTTCTCAGTCTTGGAATTGATGCCTGGGAGATGGATCGATGATTTTAGATCGCGAAATTTATTTTCCTTATCCCTTTCATAAAAGAGTTTATCTCTTTATCAAAAAATTCTTCTTCATACTCGTGCGCTTTCTCGGGCGACCTACTTGGGGCCGACCTAAGGCGGGAATCAAACTTGAACTTGAAAAACAAGACATGGTCTTATTGGTGAATGAGGAAGGAAAGATAAAGTGTAACTCTTGTAATGAATGTATTTCCATTTGCCCCACCAGTTGCATTGATTTAGTGCGACCAAAAGATAAAGAAGCTCCTATTGCACCATTAGAGTTTAACTTTCGTCCTCTAGAGTGCATGTATTGCAATCTATGTGAGGAAGTCTGTCCTGAAGATGCTTTGGCCTTTGTTTCTGGTGAAAAAGTCTCAGGACCTTCTGAACAAAAGTGGGAGAGGGATATTAATTATCTGAGTTTTCGTTCTTCTTTGAATGAAGGCAAGGGATTAACTCTGCAGGCGCTTAAGGATTTGAGAAAATCATAGCGGCCAATTCTCTTAAGTCATCTACATTGAGGGTGTCGGGAAAGATTTCGTGACGAGTCTTGATGGGATTATTCTTAAGCATTTGGATATAGTCGCTTCTTGGAACCTCATGACCGCCAAGGGATTCCACTACGGGCGTAACCATTTGGGTATCGAGCCAATCAATTCCTGCTCTTTTGAGAAGGAGCATTAAAAATACGAGTGCAAATTTAGAGGCGTTGGTTTTGGTGTGAAACATGGATTCGCCCGAGACGATTCCGTGAATGCAAACTCCGTATACTCCGCCGACAAGCTGACTTTTACCCTCTTTATCTTTATCGTCTACGACATCCCATACTTCAATACTATAGGCCAGTTTCTGATCAAAGAGATTTCTATAGCCTTCAATAATATCTTCCGTTATCCAAGTGGAACTTTGATCAGAGCGAGGGACTTTAGAACAGTATTCAATGACTTCTTCAAAGGCCTTATTGCAAGTGATTCTATAAGGACAATTTTTAAGATAGCGCTTTAATCTCTTACCAATTCTAAGTTGAGAAAACTCAAGAAGTCCGCGAGGATCAGGGGAGAACCAAGCGAGTGGGAAGTCATCAGATATGGGCCAAGGGAAAATGCCATTTTGATAGGCAAGAACAAGACTTTCGACTTCAAGGTCTCCACCAAGGGCCAATAGGCCACTGGGATCAGCTGATTCTAATGGAGGAAACTTATCAATCGCCATGGCTATTTACCCTCTAGTAACTCCATACAATTATACATGAGTCCGAGAGTATATTGATGGGTTTCTTGAGTGCTATTGAGGTGAAAAGTAGGATGCTTTGATTTTATATTGAGTTGAATATTTCGATCTCTGTCAGGACAAAGGCCAGAAATATGAAAGTGCTGAATTTTTTGGCTATTTTTAATCGAAAGTAAATCACTCATCAGATCTTCCCATGAGATATAGGATTCAGGCGTATTAATATGAGGCTCTATAGCGCTGGCCCTATGGGGCTCAATGATACGCAGATCAATATGAATGAGTGTATTATCTTTTAAGTCACGAGTACTTAGTTTTTCAATTTGATTAAGGCTTCGTTGTTCATAGTGCATATGAGTGAGGCTTGTGAGCATGGCCTTATCTTCAAGGAAGTTTTCGCCCATACTAAGGCCTGGGGATGTCGTAATCGCTGCCGCCATTTGCCCGTGGTCTTTATGATGTGTGATGGCCCGCTCTTCTTGGTTATTGTTTTTAAGAGCTTCTTGAATATATAGACTTCCGAGCTGGTCGCTAAAAAGGTGAACGCTAAAAGGCTGACTCATATTAAAATATCCTTTCCCTCATAATTTACTCTACGATTTCTTAACAGGATGGAATCGTACTTAGGAGAGAGTTCATTTTCTTTAAAATGAGAAAGAATATCTTGGGCAAAAGCGACTATTCTTTGATCAAGGTCTTGAGAGACTCCTGCAATATGAGAAGTTGTTTTTAGATTAGTTATATTTTCAAATTGGGTTCCAAAGGGCTCTTTTTCAAAGACATCTAATATGGCGTGGGCCTGAGGGTTTTGCTTGAGAAAATGAATGAGGGCCGCTTCTTCAATTAAGGGACCTCTTGCGGCATTGATAATCAATGTATGAGGCCTTAATTTTTGAAAATGAGAAGAGTTCAAAAGATGCTTGGAACTATCATTTAATCCGCAGGCAAAGAGAATAACATCCGCTTGTGGGAGAAGCTGCTCTAAACTCAAGTTTTCTTTTTTATTTTTAAAAGGATCATAAATCGTTACTTCAGGACATATTGGACGAAGAGATTTTTCAAGAATTTTTCCTATTTCTCCATGGCCTATAATGAGAACTCTTTGCTTATCTATTAATTCTCGATTCCACTTACGTGTCTTATCCCAAGACTTGTGAGAGGGCACTGAATTAAAGGAGCAGAGGAGTTCGGTGAGGATATATTGCGCCACTGCCTGTGAGCGAATAGTATTGCCCACAAGAATAGGAAAGCTTTGTTTTTCTACCCAGGAAGCCGTGAAATTATCATAACCACTATTGGGGTGCAGAAGAATCACTGTTTGAGCGAGAAGGGATTCAGGTAATGTTTCAATAGGAGTATGGGTATTGCTGACTAAACAGACTCTGCTGTCAGGAGAAAACTGAGGCAGACAGTCAAGGCCTTGTTTAGAGAAGTGAACGTGATGATAATTCATCCCCAAATTTTCGGCCATATGCTGCTCTTCTTTAAAGAAAGAGTCGCTATGGTAACTTGAGGCATCTAGCCTTAAATATGTGTCAGGAAAATAAGTTTGTGGCATACTGGAAAGACAATAGCAGAGAAATACAGCCTTGTCTGCGAGAGTGCTCCATGTTAAATATAGATGCGTTGCGTGACTAATGGAAATACATACAGGAATGAGGATAGAATGATCTCAATCAAATCAAGTCGTGAAGTTGAATTAATGAGGCAAACTTGTGAGTTGGCCAAGAATACTCTGGAATATATTGAGGACTTTATTAAGCCTGGTGTGAGTACAGAAGAAATTAATCAACTATGCCATGATTATATTATTGAGCATAAGGCCTATCCTTCTCCTCTTAATTACCATGGTTTTCCTAAGTCGGTTTGTACCAGCCTCAATGAAGTTATTTGTCATGGTATTCCTAATAAGAATGATATTTTAAAAGATGGTGATATTCTTAATATTGATGTGACCACTTACTTAAATAAATTCCACGGTGATACAAATAAGACGTTCTTTGTCGGAGAAGTAAATCCAGAAATCAAGAAACTCGTTGAAGTAACTTATGAATGTATGCGAGCGGGAATTAATACCGTTCGTCCTGGTTCTCATATCGGTGATATTGGGGCCATTATCCAAGAGATTGCTCATGGACATGGCTATAGTGTCGTCGAAGAATATTGCGGACACGGGATTGGTCGTGAATTTCATGAAGAGCCTCAAGTGGTTCACGTGGGTAAAAAAGGGACGGGCGTAGAAATTAAGAAAGGTATGACCTTTACTATTGAGCCTATGATTAATTTAGGCTCTCGTCATTGTAAGCTTCTCAAAGATAACTGGACGGTTATCACAAAAGATAAGAAGCCCTCTGCGCAATTTGAGCACACTCTCTTAGTGACTGACGAAGGGCATGAAATTCTCACGTTAAGATCAGATGAAGTGAAAGAGTGGACGCGATCATAGATGAGCTTCTATCATAATGAGCGACCTTCGATCTTTCGCTATCAGCAATCTTTTTCCTATCTAAATAGTCAGCTTGAACTCTATCTTGAAGTAGATAAGAAAGAAGTGGTTAGTGGTCTCTACTATGAGTGGACTGGTCCTTCTTATTTTGAAGAAGAGTTCTCCGAGTATGCTAAGAAAGTAGAAGGACTGAATTTAAAAGAAGTCGCGATTCCTGCAGGTAGTACTTGGTCTTATGCCTATTTCTTTTACCGACAATTTATCTTACAAATTACAGGGGCAGAACTTCCTATATCTATTCAAAAAGGAAAGGATCCCTACGGTCTAATATGCCGTTGTATGTCCGTCTATGAAGATGATATTCGCTCTCATATTCAGGCCCAACTCGATAGCGAGAATTACGATTATCATAGTGTCTATAAAACGATTGGTGATGAACTCATGGCCACTATTGGCTGTGGTTCTTGTAAGCATGATGTGGAGTCTATCCTAGCAGAATATATAAAAGGGGATAGAGGAAGTCTTGAAGAGAGTCCTGTCGTAGAGCAGCCCCAGATTCCTCGTTGGCAATCTCTTGACTCTCAGACGTTGGCCAGAGAATCATTCACCTTATTGAAGTCATTATCGGCACAGATAAAGATGGATTTGAAGCTTCTAGGGACGAAGCCAGGTAGTATTCTCATCAAAGCAAATGAAGACTTAAGCTCTGAACAAGTAGAGTCTTTAGAGCTTGCTTTCTCTGATGCACTAGGTGCAGGTTTAGAATTACAAATTAAGTAGATTATCTTTTAACTGTGCCCTTTGCTTCTTCTGCGGCCAATTTCTTGGCCCTTGCTTTACAGCTCTTAAGAATCCGATCCATTTTCGAGAGTCGAAGAAAGATTCTATCAATTTTATTTTTATCTTCAATGAGCTGGTAGCCATTTAAATCTTGCTCTAAATATTTATACCGATCGTAGAAGTACTTCACCTCAGGTATTTCATCGGTAAGGCAATGGGCGTAGGGCATGAGGGCCTGAATTTCATTTAGGTAATCAAACATAATATGAGGAGAAGTTTCCACAAAAGTTCCCAACTGTCCCATGGCCAATCCATGTCCGGCCGAGCCTTTTTTGATCGAGAATATCTTCTTCCCCTCCAAAATGATCAGACGTAGGAGAGATAGAGAAGGGCCGTAGAGTTTATTGCTACAAACGAGATCTAAGTTTTCTTTGGAAAGCTTTAAGTTGGGAATCGTAGCAATTTGATTTACAAGGGTTTGATTGAGGTTATAAGCGGGGCCAGTATTCTTAGATTTATGGAGATTCAATTCTTCTTGGGCCAGGCACGCCAAAATAGGAGAGGGCGCAGCTAGGGCAAGCTTTGAAAAGAGTAAAAAGAAGCATAGTGTTAGTGTCAACTTCATTAATTCATCCTATAATAGTTCAATATTTATTATGATGCTCTTTTCTTTGTTTCTCAAGAGGAAGAAAGAGTTACTGACTATACACAATACGTAAGAGGAATAGACCTTTGAAAGAAATGACCCTAACTGAACATTTAGAAGAACTTCGCAAAACGATTATTAATGTCGTCATCATTTTGGCCCTCTCTTTCTTTGTTTGCTACGGCTATGGTGAATATATCGCTGAGTTTCTGCTCCATCCTTTGCGTACTTCTCTAGAGGGAGAGAATGCAGGTCACATTGTTTATCTAGGGCTTTTAGATAAAGTCATGAGCCAGTTACAAGTGGCCTTTTGGACTTCCATTATTGTTTCTTCTCCTGTTTGGTTCTATCAATTATGGCAGTTTATAAAGCCTGGACTACACGGCCATGAAGTGAAGGCCGTTAGACCTTTTCTTGTGATTGGATTTATTTTCTTTTGTCTTGGTGTGTGCTTTGGATACTTTGTTGTCTTTCCCCTTACGTTTGAAACCCTCCTTAGTTTTGGGGTGAAAAATGTAGAGGCGACGATTTCCCTTAAAGAATATCTCGTCCTCTCTAGTAAGGTTCTTGTTTTTCTAGGGCTTGTTTTCCAGCTTCCTAATATCTTACTTATTCTCGGATTCATGGGGTTGGTTACTAAGTATTCGCTGCGAGAAATGAGAAGATATATTTATGTAGGTTTTGCAGTTCTTTCTGCCATCTTAACACCACCCGACCCGTATACGATGTTAGGGCTTTGGTTTCCTCTGGTCATTCTCTTTGAATTAGGAATCCTTGCGGTTGCCGTTATCGTCCATCCTTATCTGGCCCGAGTACATAAATAGGAGTTCATTATGAATAAAGCTTTTAAACTTTCACTGATTATTTTAGGTATGTGGCTAGGAATGACCTGCTTGATTGATTTCGTTGCCGTTCCTGCCGCCTTTAGAAATATCTCATCACGACAAGAAGCCGGTACCTTGGGGATGATTCTATTTAGCACTTTTAATTATATGGAAGTGATCTTTGCTCTGATCTTCTCTACTTGTACGTTCTTTTATCGAGATAGAATTAAATGTAAGAAGAGCTACATTGGAGCGTGTACTTTTTTAGTACTCTTAAGTCTCACGTATGTTCTTTATATGACACCTCAAATTAGTGAAATAAATGAGAAGAAGTGGGACCTTAGTGAAACGAGTGAAGAATATAAAGTGCTTGAAAAAGAACATCAATTTCTTCACTCTACATTCAGAAAAACTGATACAGTTAAAATATTAGTTCTTATCTTTCTCATGGGCGCGGCCATTAGAAGAAAAGAAGAAGGTATGGAGTAGATATGATTTTAGTAACAGGAGCCGCAGGGTTCATCGGAAGTGTTCTCGTAAAAGAATTAAATAATAACGGTCGTAAAGATATTTGGGTCGTTGATCGTCTTGAAAGTGATGAGAAGTGGCGCAATTTGGCAGGCCTTGATTTTATAGACTATATCCACGCCGATGAGCTTTTTCATTTAGAAGATCACTTCTGGTCAGGAATCACACAGATTTATCACATTGGAGCCTGCTCCTCTACGACAGAGCGAAATATGGATTTTCTATGGGAGAATAATGTTCGCTACTCTCAAGAACTTCTCAATATTGCCACTGAAAGAGATATCCCCATTCTCTATGCTTCTTCTGCCGCAACCTATGGTGACGGTGATCAAGGCTATAGTGACGATCATACAAAGATAAGTGAATTAAGACCCCTTAACGGTTATGGCTTTTCTAAGCAGTATGTGGATAAGTGGATGTTAGAAAAGGATACCAAGCCTAGCTTTTGGTTTGGTCTAAAATTCTTCAATGTATTTGGCCCCAATGAATACCATAAAGAAGATATGAGAAGTCTCGTTCATAAAGGCTTTGGACAAATTAAAGAAACAGGAAAAGTTAAGCTCTTTATGTCTCACCGTGATGACTTTGAAGATGGAGAGCAGTTACGCGACTTTGTTTATGTTAAAGATGTCGTTCGTGCGGCCATAAGCCTTATGGAACATAAGGTTCCTGGAAGTTCTGGAATTTATAATATGGGGACAGGGCAGGCACGCTCTTTTCACGATCTCATCAAAGCGACATTCAATGCCATGGGTGAAAAAGTAAATGTAGAGTTTATTCCCATGCCAGAATCTATTCGTGATCAGTATCAGTATTATACTCAGGCCGAAATGAAAAAGTTTAAGTCTGTCTTTCCCGAGTTTGATTTTACAACTTTGGAAGATGCCGTCACAGACTACGTTAAGAATTATTTACTAAAAAAGAATCCCTACTTCGAGTAGGGATAAATTGATCCCAACTCGAACGATCAGTCTTTTTTCAGTTGGTGTCACTTTAGACATTATTCAATAGAGTAACCAACTTAAGTTATTGAAATTTCGTTATATAGTTTTGGTACGTAACTTGCTTCTAAGAATGTAGCTAATTTAAGCTTACTATTTTTTAGGAGTATAGAGATGATGAAATTTACGAAACAAATGATTACAGCAACTGCTTTTCTAATGGCCTCTCAAGTATCGGCTGCAACAACTGGAAATTTGCTTCTTAAAGGTGTTGTACCTGAATTACTCTCTATTACAGTAAGTGCAGAAACTATAGCTTCAACACTACCTTTACAAACAACTCAATCAGATACAAAAGTGGCCACGATCAATGAAAAATCAAACTCTAATACAGGTTATAAAGTAGCCATTAGCTCAAGTAATCAGGGGAATCTCGTTCATGATTCCGTAAGTTCTTCATCTGTAGCTTACAGCTTAACTTATGATGGAAATGCTGTTGATTTGGCCAACGGTGATGATTTTACATTTTCAACAGCAGGCTCTGTTGATGCTAATAAAGATGTGGATATTAGCTATACAGGAACACCACTAGCAAGCCTTATTGAAGGTAATTATACAGATACAGTGACCTTCACGATTTCTGCTAACTAATAGTAAATTCAGAGGCTTAGTTGATTAAAAACACAAATGATTAAAGATTAATAAGTAGTTGACCGAAAAGCTTGGGTATGAAGATACTCAAGCTTTTTCTCATTTTCACTCTATGTCTTTCTCCTCTTCAAGCGAGAAACTCTGATTCACTTGTTCTAAGCGCTAATGTTCCGGCAGTCCTTGGACTCCCGACAGGATTTAAAAATAGTCTCAATTCCCTTGAACTTAAAGAGGCGCTTGTCTTCAATGGAGATAAACGAAAGTTTAAAATTCGAAAAATTGAGAATAAAAAACAAGTCTATCTAGAAGTAACATTTCATTAAGATTATATTTTAAGGCATAATAGAGGTGTGAATCAATCTGGAGGATCACCTTGCGCTATCTATTACTCATTGCTTCTTTACCTGTTCTCTTTTCTTTTACTTTCTCTCCCATGCAACAAACCATTAAACTTCATAAAGAAGAGAACTTTGCGCGCTTTATGGTGGAAAACCAAGGTAGTGAAACCATACCTATCGTTTTCAAAGTGAAGACTCGTGAGCAAAAAGATGATGGAAGCGAAGTCAATCTTGATACGACAGATATCACTGTCTTTCCTCCACAGATGCTCCTGCCTGGCGGTCAAAAGAAGGCCATCAGAGTAAATTATAAAGGAATTCAAAAGCTCTCAAAAGAGCAGGCCTATAGAGTGATTGCTCAGCAAGTCCCAGTGAATTTAAAAGAAGATAAAGAATCGGGGATAAAGATGCTTTTGAAGTTTCAAAATGTTCTCTACGTTCAAGATAAAGATTACCAATCAAACTTAGTACTCACTAAATTTACTTCGTCTAAGAAGGGAGTAGAGGTTGAAGTGAGAAATTCTGGTGAGGCCCATCAATATCTACATCAAGTGGCGATCACTTTTCGAAAGGGGAAGAAAACTTTAACCCCATCAAAGAAAGAGCTTGAAGAACTAGAAGGACAAAATATTTTGGCCCAAAGTACTCGTATATTTAAATTTGATAAAATTAAAGGTTTAGATGAAAGCTTTGTAGGGCAGATTAAGTTTGAAAATAAATAAAAAACTAACTTCCTTCTTTCTCTATTTCTTCATCTTCTTCTGTGTTCACGCGCAATTTGAAAATGTTGACTTCAATCAGCCTGTGCAAACAGAGCTTGAAGTTTATATTAATGATCAGCGCATAGGTGATTTTAAAGTCTCTTTCGTTGGTGATCAACTTCACTCTATTAATGATCGTGGCTTTAAGCTCATTTTAAAGCGGCTCCTTAAGAAAGAGAGTTATGTACCATTAAAAGGCGTAAAACTACCTTATTTGATCGAAGAGTTTCCTTATCCCATTCGCTACAACGATAGTAATTTACGAATCACGATTCAATTAAATTATGATCAACTCCAGCCTGACTTCTATAAAATTGAAACAGATCCCTCTATTAAATACGAAGGATATGCTCTAGAGCCAGCACCCTTATCAGGAAGTGTTGGGATCATTTCAGAGAAAGGTTTTGCTGATAGTTATTTTGGAGGAGACTACTTTTCAACTTCCTATAGTTCATTTATTAATTTGAATGGATACTTGTTAGAGTCACAAGGGTTTTATGAAAGTCGAGAAGATTCAAAAGATTGGTTTCGTGGGAATACTCGACTTAATAAAGACTTTGTTGATGAACAAGTTCGTGTTCAGTTAGGGGATACGGCCAGCAGAAATCTAGGTTTTATGAGTGCACGAAATATTGGTGGACTCAGCGTTGGTCGAGAATTTTCAATTAATCCTTATCAAAGACCTTTTCCCCAAGGGGAAAGAGAATTTACACTCTTGAGCCGTTCTCGTGTAAGAACTTATGTTAATGGAACACTGATCAAAGATGAGTTTCTTCCAGCCGGAAATTACCAATTAAGCCGTCTACCTCTCATTGATGGACTTAACTTCGTTCGAGTAGAAATGGAAAATGCCTTAGGGGAAACATCCATTCTTAACTTTGATATTCCCACTTCTACTCAAGTTTTGAAAGAAGGTATATTTGATTTTCAAGTGGCCCTAGGTCGCTCCTATGAGGATGTCGATCGAAAGCGTAAGTATAATGGAAATAATATCCTCAGCTTTTCTTCTCAATATGGTTTTACGGATCAATATACAGGATCTCTCTATACTTTTGTGGAAGATGAGTTTGCCATGGGGGGACTCATCCATGGTTTAAGTTCACAGTGGGGAAATATTTTTTATGAAACCTCATATTCTCGACTTAAGAGTGATCAAACAGGAATGGCCAATGCACTAACTTGGCAATATCAGAATTCAAATTACCAAGGTTCTTATAGGCTAACGACTCGTATTCGCTTAGAAGATTTTACGAACTCGTATTCCAGGGAATATACAGATAGCTTAAAAGCGCTAGACTATAGTTACCAATTGAATATCTCTTATCCTATTTTAAACTTTATGTCCCTTAGTGCAGGAGTAGGAGAGTCGTATTACGAAGATTCTATTTGGGGAAAGAAAACATTCTATAATCTCTCTTCCAATATTCGCATAAAGAATAATCTCAATATAAGTGTCTTTGCCACTCATTCTTCTGAGACTAATCAAGTGGATAATAATGCACTTTCTTTCTTTCTAACATGGAACTTCGCGGAGTCTAATCACTATGTGAATGTTTATCGAGATATTGAAAATGATACTTCTCGATTAAGTGTGACCAAAGATAATAATAATAAAATGTATAGTCCTCGCTATAACGTCAATATAGAGGATAGCGCCGCCGATACAAGAGTTAATACCAGAATTAATCTTCCTACTCCAATGGCCGACTTTGCGCTTAAAGGAAGTGTGGCCAATAGAGATGAGGCTTCTAGCAGTGAAACGAAGAATCCCTTTCAAGGTGTGATTACTGTGGGAACATCACTACTCTTTGCTGCCAATGAGGAAGGTATGGCCTTTGGTGTCTCTCGAGCGAATGCGGGAAGTTTTGCTCTTTTTAAACCTTCAAAAGATATTGAAGATCAATTAATTAGTATTCGATCCACCTCTCCCTACGCTGACACTCAGACCCCAGCAGTGGGAAGTTTAGCGATTCCAAATCTTGTTGATTATCAGTATCGAGAAATTCAAATCGACCCCACGTTATTAACAGAGGGCGTATCCCTACAAAAGGAAAAGTTCATTGTTCACTCTGGTTATAAAACAGGTCATTTAATATCGGTATTAAGTAATGGTCTTGTTGGCCTTAAAGGAAGATTGCTCTTTAAAGGAAAACCTCTCGCGTACAAAGTCATTAAGGCCTCTAATGTAGTAGCATTTACCGACGATCAGGGATATTTCTATTTCCCAGGAATTGCACAGGATTTCTCCACGATCTACATTAAAGATTTTGGAAAACTTAATTACGAATTCACTGTCGATAAAGATAAGCGTGGAATCAAAGATATTGGAACACTCAACGTTTCTAAGGATAGATAATGTTAAAGCTCATGTTTCTAACTTTCATTGGATTGATCATAAGTAGTTCTGCCTTTGCTCAAAACTGTGGATTCTCCTTTTCTGTAACTAACTTTGTTTCTCAAATTGATACCTCTGAGCAGTCGGTGTCTCATTCTCTATCCCTTTCGAGAAGTTCTTCTTCAACTAATTGTGAGAATGTACGTATTTACTTTTCACAAGGAAATGCAAATAGTTATTCACGACTAACTTATAATGGAAACAAAACGGTTTCTTATAATATGTATAAAGAGTCTTCTCTTAATAATGTATTAAGAGACTATCCTGACGGCAGCAGTAATGAGTATATCTCGTTTAACTTGGCCAATCGTAATACTACTTATAATCCTAATTTCTTTTTCAAAGTCGTAGACCTTGATTCCGTATTTAGTAATGGTCCGGGATACTATAATGATCTAATCGAAATTAAGTTATATTCCGTGAGAAGTAATGGAAACTTACGATATGAGCGCAGTGCTTATATGAATGTACAGATGATTATTCCTCGTTATGCTGAGCTAAGCTTAGGGCCTGTAGGAAGCTCTCATGATCCGACTCAAACTCAACACATCATGTCCTTTGGAACTCTTCAGGATGGCAAGAGCGCATCTGCTGTATTGAATGTTAAGAGTACAGTCTCCTTTGGCGTTTATATGTCATCCATGAATGGATCTCGCCTGAAGAATGGATCTTCTGAGGTCCCTTATGAAATTAATGTGAATAATGCTGGCTTTCGAAGCCTCTCCAATGCTGGACAAAATTATTACATCACTCAGAGAAATTTATCTTCCCCAGTAAACTTTGAAGTTTTTCCTATTGAAGCCAAGATTGGAACTATGCCAGCAAACCCCGATACCGGGGAATATAGTGATGTCATCACGGTTACGGTAACTCCTTGGTAAGTTATTCTTAATTTATCTAACAATTTTAAATAGTTAATATTGATCAGAGTCAAAATGCATAGGGACAAGTTGTCTCTGTGCCAAAATGACAACTCTAGTTACTAGCTTAAGTGCTTGAAATTATACAAAGATAAAATTGGCACGACCCTTGCTTATATATAAATCAGAAAGCGGCCAGGAAGGCCCATCGAGCAGGACGCAAGATACTCTACGGACGATTGGAGAGACTCACAAACTTCACATGATTAGGGAGATGAATTATGGAAACGCAAACTCTTAAGCACTTCAAAAATCTTTTCACAAACATTCTAAACCAAGCAGCACTTGATGAAGACTCTTGGACAGAACCTCTAAATGCAAGAGAGGGTGGAGATGTTGTCGATCTTGCTACGGGGGACCGTGAACAACAATTAGCACTTAAACTTAAGGGTCGCCAAAGTTTCTTTCTTAAGAAAGTAGAAGTGGCGCTAGATAAAATCGATCGCGGTACATTCGGATTTTGTGATGAATGCGATGGAGAAATAGGGGAGAGTCGTCTTATTGCTAGACCGACAGCAACTCAATGTATTACTTGTAAAGAAGAGCAGGAAAATGGAGAAAAACATATTCCTTATCAGAAGCGCTCGCATACTCATGGACAAGGGCTTTCGCAAAAGAGTGGTAGCAATGTCATTCAGCTTAAATTCAATGATGATGGAGATGGGCGTAAGCGTGAGAATAACTTTAAAATTAATTAATGATTATTTAATAAAGAACTGACAAATAAGGTGTGTTCAAGGATGAGCCATTAACCGTCAAGGATGATAAGATAACGATAGCGATAAGCTTCGCGAGTTTTAGAGCCCCTTCTATCTATGGTAGAAGGGGTTTTGTCTTTTTAACTTCGAAAAATCCTCTAACCAATTAAAGAAATCAATCACTTAACCGATAAAGAGATACACTCTAAATAAAGGTTAAGCATGAATTCAAATGAATCGAGTTTGAATAAGCCCGTTTTTTTTAGCCCCGTTGCGATTATATTTATAATCACAATTCTTGGAGGAATTATTCCCGATCAAATCGGTGAGTTTTTTACTTCTATTAAAAGCTGGCTCAACACAAGTCTCAGCTGGTTTTATATGCTCACGGTTGCTGCAGCATTGATCTTTTGTTTATTTTTGATGTTCAGTAAATATGGAGAAATAAAACTTGGCCCTGATCACTCAACACCAGACTATAGCTATGGCTCTTGGATGGCGATGCTCTTCTCTGCTGGGATGGGGATTGGTCTTCTCTTCTTTGGGGTAGCCGAACCTGTTATGCATTTAGTGAGTCCTCCAAGTGCAGATCCGCTCTCTATTGAAGCGGCCCGTGAGGCCATGAATATTACCTTCTTTCATTGGGGCCTACACGCTTGGGGTATCTATGCGCTGCTTGCGATATCTTTAGCCTATTTCTCTTATCGTCACGATTTACCCTTACTTCCGCGCTCCATTGTTTATCCCTTATTTAAAGAAAAGATATTTGGACCCATTGGAGATATCATTGATACCTTTGCTGTAGTGGGAACCATGTTTGGGGTAGCAACTTCTCTGGGCTTTGGAGTGACACAAGTCAATGCAGGCCTAAGTTATCTGACCGGTATACCTGAATCCATTGGAATTCAATTTATTTTAATTGCCGTTATTACAACCTTTGCTACGATCTCTGTTGTTCTTGGGCTTGATGGGGGAATAAAGAAGATCTCTAATTTAAATATGATTTTTGCTGTTTTCCTACTCGTCACAGTTTTAGTCGTGGGGCCAACGGCGCATATCTTCAATAGCTTTACACAAAACCTAGGGATTTATCTCGGTGGTATTGTGAAGAAGACATTCAATCTCTATTCCTATGATCCTAAAGAAAAATGGATTGGGGGATGGACATTGCTCTATTGGGGATGGTGGGTTTCTTGGTGTCCATTTGTTGGAATGTTCATTGCTCGTATTTCAAGAGGACGAACCATTAAAGAATTTTTAATAAGTGTACTTTTTATTCCAACCGGCTTTACGTTTGTATGGATGAGTGTTTTTGGTAATACGGCCATTGATGCGATCTTACACAAAGGCGCTGATGGGTTAGCGACAAGTGTCGCTCAGAACGTACCTGTTTCCCTATTCAAGTTCTTTGAATACTTACCAGGTTCAACTTTTCTCTCAATATTAGGAGTTCTCTTAGTTACGACCTTCTTTGTGACTTCTTCAGATTCTGGCTCTCTTGTGATTGATACCCTTACCTCTGGTGGGGCAGAAGAGCCTCCAGTGTGGCAACGCATTTTTTGGGCCGTTACAGAAGGTCTCGTAGCAGCTGCACTTCTCTATGCCGGAGGACTTGAGTCATTACAGGCGATGACGATTTCAAGTGCTTTTCCTATTATGATTATTCTGATTATAGCGGCATATTGCTTATTAAAAGCTCTAAAAGAGGATTATGAATTACGAGAGGCCGTCTCTAATCCTCGTCATGATATCTTTGTTAAAAAGCCTCATCAAAACTGGAAGGAGCGTCTTAAGACTATCTTAGATCATCCTAAGAAAGCTGATGTTGAAAGCTTTATTGCGGGAACGGTGATCAATGCCTTTAATATACTCAAGAGTGAGTTTATTAGTAATGATTTAAAAGTCGAAATCACTACGGAAGAGCAAAGAGTATGCTTTACTATTTATAAAGATGACTGTGTTGATTTTGTCTATCAGGTTAGGATGATTGAATATATTCTACCGGAGAATATTCAGACTCAAGATCGTGAAAAACTCTATTTAGCGGAAGTTTTCCTTTTTCAAGGAGGAGCTAATTACAGTATTTTTGACTTTACTGAAGAGCAGATTATTGGTGATGTTATTGAACAATATGACAGGCATTTACAATATCTAAGAGTCACTCAATCTCTATCTAACTAGTATTTCAGCTAGATAGAGAAATGATTAAATATCTACACATTTAATACGCGATAGGTTCAAGAATCCTTCGAGTCAAAAGTCTATCCTTAATATAAGGAATTAGATCGTAGATTACGGAGGATTTATGAGTCACTTTAAAACAGCAGGAAAATGGATTCAGTTTCGTGAGCTTGTTAAAAAGCAGTGGCATCATTTATCGGATGAAGAAATAGATTTAGCAAAAGATAATCTTGATCATTTCATCCAGATGACTTCTGATAAGTACCAACTCAATTTGGAATACAACAGAAGTCTCATTAATTCCTTATTATTTAAAATAGGTAATGTTTAAACTTAAGTTAAACTAAGGAGTCGTCATGCTTTATTATTCACTTGTATTCTTATTTATATCAGTTGTTGCCGCCATTTTTGGTTTCGGGGGAGTTGCAACGGCCTCAGCAGGTATTGCTAAAATACTCTTCTTTGTCTTCATTATTGGATTTGTTATCTCTCTAATCTTTCATGTTGTAAGAAAGATAGATCATAAAACAGGGGTCTAAGATGGCCGATCAATATATTTTAGGATCATGGTTAAGCATTATAGGTATTGTCCTACTTGTTTCTATGGTCTTGAAACTCTTTCACTTTAAAAAGAGAAAAACCCCAAAAGGACCTCATAAAGACAATGCGATCTATACCAAGAGTGGATTTAAGGCCGCGACATTAATTAGTATCGCCCTTGTCTTTGTTCTCGTTTTAGTAAAATCATAAAGCCGATGGGTTTTGTCAGATAAACTTTAGCTTTTGATTGGCCCTCCGATAAGTATTAAGTCATTGATTTATCGGAGGAGCCTAATAATGGCCATTATCGATCGTTTTAGAAATATCATAACCGTGTTTGAAGTTTTTGAAGTCTCAAGTTCCGAGTCTTCTTCTTTCATTAAGGAATTTTCCTCGTTTATCCAATCAGATCTTAAGGGTCGAGTGGGAGTAATATCTTTTAACTTACACTTGAATGAAGAAGAAGGTCTTCTTTTGAATTATGCCCAGTGGAAGAGTGATGCCGATTATGAGCTCTTTTTTAAAGATGAAGACCTCAAAGAAAAACGAGATCTCTATTATTCAAAACTTGTGAAGACTACAAGAACAAAAGTCGTTTTTGCCACGTGAATAAATATAACTTTCTTTTCCTATTCTCTTTTCTTCTCCTTGCTTCCATCTCTTGTGGAAAAATGGAAGGTGATAATAATACAAGCTCTCAACAAATAGCTAGTGTCCAGCAAAGCTCTTTGTTGAATGTTTTTTATAAGAATATGAATAAATTGAATGTAGAAGTTTTCTACGAAGAGGGGAGTGCTCCTTATACGGGCACTTCGACCTTTGGAAAAGACTATTGGAATCTCTTTGTTGTGAATATTGAGAAAATTCTCAATACAAGTAATCGATCTATTCAAACGAATTTTCAAACTCAAGTTAATGAAATGTCCTCTTTTAGTGATCGTAATAAAGAGACCTGGAATACGCTAGAGTTGAAATCTCTATTCAATGAACTAGGAGCAGCAGAATCTAAAGACACGACTGGTGTGCTATCGATTCTATTTGTGAGTGGATACTTTGAAGACTCGAGTGGAAATCGTCAGGAAAACGTCCTGGGAATTCATATGACAGGAACTACTCAAATTATAATTTTTAAAGATTTAATTAAAAAAATTAATGAAGATGAGAATACTTGGGTCGCTCGTTTTTCAGAGCAATCTGTTTTGATTCATGAAGTAGGACATGCTCTTGGACTTGTTAATAATGGACTTCCTATGAGCAGCTCATCTGAAGGCCATCAAGATAATGAGCATGGACATCATTGCTCAAATGAGAAATGTGTCATGTATTGGCTCAATGAAGGTAGAGACGGTTTGAAAGATTTTATCTTTGAATATGTAAGCACAGGCAATGAGATCATTTTTGATCAACAATGCCTAGATGATGCCTCTGGCTATTCTTTATAAAGTCTTGGTAGATAGTGCTGATCAAATAACTCAACCATGGCCATAAATATTGTGCACATGAGTGGGCCGTAGAATATTCCGGCCATTCCAAAAGTCTGCATTCCCGCAATAATATAAAAGAGGAGTACAAGTGAATTTACTTTCACTCTTGGACCCATAAAGCGGGGCTTGAACCAGTTCTCAACAATGACGGCGATAGTCGTCGTATAAATAAATAGGGTTAGGGCAGCAGTTGTTTTACCAATAGCAAAGAGATAAATACAAGCAGGAATGGTAACGATAGATATGCCTACGAGAGGAATAAAGGCCAAAACGACCATTACCGTAGTCCATAAGAAAACGGAATTAAGTCCAGCTAACCAAAAGCCAATTCCTGCTAGTCCTCCTTGGATGACACCACCAAGCCCATTACATACGAGTGTCACATAATTCATTTGCGAGAACTTCTCTAGCATCATTTGTTCTTGATAATCAGGTAAGGGACTTAAGTTAAATACGAATTTCTTCATTTTATGACCATCAAGAAAGAGGCTAAATATAGCAACTAACATAATGAGGAATTGAAATATGAAGTTAAAAATATCGGAGGCAATTTGATTAAGAGTTCCAAATACTTTTCCACTATAGTTTTGTAATTTACTAATGAGTCCTTCATAAATGGTGTCGAGATCTAGATCTAAATCTAGAGTATCTGATATTTTCCTTATGACTTGCGCCACAGCACCATCACCAAACAGAAATTCCTTCACTTGATCAACGGAGAGGCCTTCTTTTATATTGGAGAATAGGTTCACCCCTTCTTTGGAGACTTGAAAGAGCATAAAGACGAGGGGGATCAAAATGACGATGGTGACAGCTAAGGTTGTTATAAAGGCACTTATCTCAGGCTTTACATTACATTTCTTCATTATGTAAGTGTGAAGGGGATAGAATGTTCCGGCGATAATGGCCGCAAAGGCCAGAGAATGAAACATTCCTTTAAAGAGAAAAATATTTTGAAGGATAATAAGTAAGAATAAGAGAATAAAGATTCTTAAGTTTACTCGGTCTACTTTTTCCACTTAGAGTCCTTCGCTAATGGTAGGTTTTGATTTCCTACCATTATTGCTTGAACTTTAAAAATTGTCTATTTGATCTACTAGGCTAGGCTCATCAATAAAAGGATTACGATTTCCTTGAATATCATATATTTTTTGATGACGAGAAATTTCATCAGAATCTACTGGATCTAATGTGTGCCATTGGCGTAGGAATACTTCCTCTGTGTCACTTATACTGATGCGATAGCGTACAGAGAAGTAGAAGAGTGCTCTGGCCACGTTACCCTTATGAGATGTTGGTGGCTCAAATGAGGAAATTCCAGCGTAGATATCATCTCCTCTTTCCGATTGAGGACATCCATTAACTTGTTGACCATTAACTTCACCAAAAGGAATATTTCCTCTCGTGCTATTGGCCCTTGAGTCTGTGGGAAAGAGATGGTGAAGATCTCCTTTTTGAGTGGAGCTGCTTTCTCTAGGGCTAAAGCGACTTTGTGGCCAAGTGTGCTCACAATTTAAAACCTGATGATTAGGGATTTGATCAGGCCCAACTCCTGAAGATTTATCAAAGTCTTTATCACAATAAACATCTTTAACTTTATACTGACCATCTTCACTTTCTAAATAGATATCACCAAAGAGGTGAGTTCGGGCCTGCTTGTAGCTGAGCTTTTTATTATTAGATATGGTCTGATAAAGATTATCTACCAAGTCTTTATTTTGAGACTTTTGAATCTCTGGCAGATTCGTATCATAGTAGTCATAATCTTCAAGCCCTGCTTGAACGATGATACTGCAAAGCAGTGTGGATAGAATCCACATCGACTTAAATAAAGAATTTGATCTTTCTTGATTTCTTAATCTTAAATTTTTCATGGCCCGATCCTTGGACTAAATTGTTACCGCATTAATAGGTTAGTTGCTTGAATACACTTTTAAAACCCTTTCCAAGGAAAAGTTATTTGAGGATTTGGTTAGTGTTATTTGTTATGCGATGAGAAAGATAGGAGGGCAGGGGAGAGAGGCCCATTATAAAAGGGGTTTGAGAGTTTTAAGGTAATTTCTCAAACCCCACTGTCATTTTTTCTACTCTTGATAGGCTTAACTAGATAGTAAATGTTAGTTTTTTGGTCGTAATATATGGATATCACAGGGAGAATACTTCACTAAGAATTCAGCAAAGGAGCTGGTAAATAGGCCTTCTATGCCGTGTTTTCCTCGGGTGGCGACAACCACAAGATCAGCATTTATTTCAGCGAGATACTCTTTCATTTTCTGCTTAGGTGATTGAGTGAAATAGACTTCCTTCACGTACTCAGTATTGGGATGAGACTGCTTTAATTCATCTTCTACATTTTGAAGGATACCTTTGGCCGCTTCAGTAAGCTCTGGGTACTTATCTTCAGTAGGGTAAATATAGGGACTAAATTCATTCGTATAAACTTGAATCTCAAAGCAGTGAACAATATGAACCCTTGCTCCATCAAGTAAGGGCGAGCCTTTTAATTTCTTGATAAGATCAAGACTTTGATCTGTTAATGTAGCGCATAATACGATTTCTCTCATGGTTTATCCCTTGTTATGTAGAAACTGGTTACATATTACAGGAATATTTATTTAAAGAGAATGATCTAGCTCATGTCTTAGGTATTGTCTAAGAGTCACCTGCAGCCCCTTAATCATGGCGAAGAGCATCTATAGGATTAAGCTTGGATGCATTCGCTGCCGGGTAGATGCCAAAGAGAATTCCTATAAAAGAAGAAAAGAAGAAAAGAAGAATGAGGCCATAACGGCAACAATGGAAATACTGGTACTCCATCCTGCAAACTTGGACAGGACACTGGTTATAAACCATGCGGCAAAAATACCTGTAGCACCACCGCAAGCACTTAATACAACTGATTCACTTAAAAACTGCAGGAGGATATCTCTTCGCTTTCCTCCTAATGATTTACGTAGTCCTATTTCTCGAGTTCTTTCTGTCACACTAACAAGCATGATATTCATGATCCCAATTCCTCCTACCAGTAAGGAAATACAGGCCACGACTATAAGTAAGGTTGAAATCGTTTTGTTACTTTGTTGAATCATGTTTTGAATATCCGACATATTAAAAATACTTACGGCATTTTCTTGTTGAGAAGGAGGTACTCGCTTTTTTTCAATCATTACGGTTTTCAGTAAGGTTTCTGTCTTTGAAATATTATCTATAGAGTCAACCATGACTTCAATACTACTCACTGAATCTTCTCCAAGTAGACGACGCATCGCTGTTTCTACTGGCACCATAATAAGGTCATTAGGGTCTCGAAACCCGCCCCCACTTTTTTCACCTAGTACGCCAATAACTTGAAAAGTAATGCGATTGATTTTTAGTGTTTCCCCCACAGGGTTCTTTCCTGGAAAGAGTTCGTCGGCCACAGCGCGACCAAGGAGGCATACTTTGGCACGAGAACTATTTTCTTCACTCGTAAAGAAGCGACCAACTTCTACACTCCAATTTCTAATATCTGCATAGCTGGCCTGAACTCCAGATAATAAGGTATTCGTATTTTTACCTTGGTAGGCCACTTGAGCTCTATTCTCTATTACCGGACTTATCTCTTTGATGTAGGAAATTCGCTCTTTTAAAAAAGTAGCATCCTCTGGATAAAGCTGAATCGCCCCTCCTTGAAGAGAGACTCCGCCGCGCATTCTATTTCCAGGTCGTAGCACAAGTAAGTTAGAGCCAAGAGTAGAGAGCTCTTTTTCCATCGACTCCTGAGCGCCTTGGCCCAACGCCAAAATGGCAACAACCGCGGCCACTCCAATCATAATTCCTAACATCGATAGTAAACTTCTTACTTTATTGGCCAGTAGTGTTCGTATTCCTTGGTTAAAATATTCGATGATATCTATAACTATAGAGGGGTTTGGCTTTTCATAGGCCTTAGAAATAGATTCAGGGCGATGAATTGGACCAAGTCTTTCATCGGATACGATTTTACCATCGCGCATACGTATGAGGCGCTTGGCTTGTTTTCCGATTTCATCTTCATGGGTCACCATTACAATGGTGATTCCTTCGTTATTTAGTTTCTTAAGAATGTCTAAAATTTCACTTTCACTTTTAGAATCAAGATTTCCTGTGGGCTCATCAGCAAAGATCATACGCGGATTATTGATGAGGCTTCTCGCTATCGCAACTCTTTGTTGCTGACCTCCGGAGAGCTCATTAGGGCGATGGTGCTCACGACCATCAAGTGCTACGAGTTTTAATAAATTATTGGCCCTATCTTTTTCTACTTTATTCTTAGAGTAGAGTAGAGGCAATTCAACATTTTCTTTTGCGCTTAATCGCGGGAGGAGATTGAATTGTTGAAAAATAAAACCAATCTCATCTCTTCTATAGATGGCAAGTTCATCTTCTGAGCGCTTTGCAATATCATTTCCATGAAGATAATACGAGCCTTGGGTTGGAGTATCAAGCAGACCTAAGATATTAGATAGCGTCGACTTACCAGAACCAGAGGGGCCCATAATGGCTATGAAGACACCATCTTCAATTTGAAGAGAAACACCATCTAGTGCAAAAACTTCAGTGTCTCCCATTTTATATATTTTTTTAACATCTTTTATTTCTAACATCGTCTTCTCTCTGTCTAGCGTTGGGGTGGTCTATCTGAAGACTTACTCGATGAGTCTTTCTTTCTCTTAGGACGTCCAAAAGAGAGAGGATTGTTACTTTGATTTACATTACTTGAAAGTCCTTTAATTAAAACAGAATCATCAGGATTTAGACCTGAAATTATTTCCGTGAATTTTCCATTCGTTTCGCCAGTTTTTACATCTGTCTTTCTCGGAATCATTTCATTTTTATTGTTTGGATCAGGGGTTAAAACAATCGTTTTATCACCCTCATACTGAATGGCCGATGTTGGAACAACTAAAACATTCTCTTTATCTAAGATGACGAAATCCACATTGGCCGTCATTCCACTGCGCATTTGTTCAATAGGTTTGATTGGAGAGACATCGACTTCATAGATGGTGACATTATTTACAGTCGTTGCATCATAGGCAATCGCTGTAACCTTTGCTGGAAACTTTTCTTTAGAATAAGCATCAAGTACTATAGAGGCCCTTTGACCAACTTTAATAGAGCCGATATCCGTCTCATCAACTTCTGCTTTCACAGTTAATCGATTCGATAGAGTGAAGACAGCATCACTGCTGGTAAACGTTTGTCCCGCTTCTATACTTTGAAGTATGACTGTCCCATCAATAGGAGAAATAATGGGGGTTGGACGATAAAGCTCTTCCCAATAGGCGACTTCTTTCGCCCCTTTGGCCCTCGCTGCATCTAAAAGTGCCGCTCTTTCTGTAGAACTCATCCAAGCAATAATTTGATTTTTAACAATTTTTTCACCTTCTTTAACAAGAATGGAGTCTACTCTACCTGCTATCGGTGGTTTTATTTCAAGGCGATTCTCTGGTTCTACGGTACCTGTGGCCGTGGTAATAACTCGTATATTTTGACGACCAATCTTTTGAGGATAGTAGTGAACTTGCGGTCCCGTTTCAGGTTTATAAGTTAAGAAGATGACTAAGCCTACTATAATAACTACTGAAAGAAAGACGGAGATTTTCTTTTTCATTGTGCAATTCCTTTACCTAGTACTTGATACCAACTCGCTTCAGCAAGAACTCTATTGAGATGACTTGTTAAGTAAGCCTTTTGTCTTGAAATTAAATCATTTTCAATAATGACCCAGTCTTCAAAAGTGAGTAGACCATTATTATATTTTCCGCGTGCTATTTGCGCTCTTACTTGCGCAGCATCTTGAAATACAGTATTTGTCTTGAGAAGAGCGACGGCCTGTATGAACTCAACATATTTAGTGCGAAGTTCAACGGCCACGCTTCTTTCTGTATGGATACGTGTACTTCTTTGTTGGGCATAATTAGCACTGGCACTTTTGACACCATAGTAATCACTACCACCATCAAAAATAGGGATATTAAGACTTACTCCAATGGAGGAACCTTCGCGATCATCAGCAAGAATTTGATCTCCATTTTGAGAGAGAGAGCCTGTTAAATTTAAGGTTGGAGAAAAACCAGACTTGGCCACAGAGATAGATTTTTCATAATATTTTTCTTGAGATAAGCTTTCAATGTAAGTGGGAGTGGATCGTGCCAATACTTCAAAATCTAGATCAGCACTTTGACTAGGAGGAGTGTTAAGTTCTAAGTCTCCTTTAATCATAAACCTTGTGTCTGTATCAAGTCCCATAACTTGGGCCAGTGAACTAAGCGCCGTTATTTGAGATTGCTTGGCAACTAAAAGATCATACTGCGCTTGAGAGAGATAAGCCTCTGATAATAACTCTGAACCTTTATTTTCAAGTCCACCTTCAAAGCGTAGGTTAACTAGTTTTAAGTTTTCCTTTCTTCGATCAAGTATCTTTTGTGCCAACTGAGTATTTTCAATGGCAAAGCGATAGTTTTGATAGGCCGACTTTAGAGAGTAGAGAATATCTGCACTCTTTTTTACGTATTGGGCCTTTGATACTTCTACTGTCGCTTGAGCTTGAGAGAGTAAATTATAATCTCTTAACCCATTGAACACATTAAGTGAGGCATTTAAAGAAGCTGAATAACCATCATTTGTAGTGTTGGTATTATTGATCTGAGTTGTGGCCTTGGTTCTTCCGACTGTTGCCGATACAGAGGGAAGGAATTCTGCACGCTGAGCCTTTTTGCTATATTCGGAAGATTTAACCTTGGATAAAGCGGCGCTTAATTCAGGATTATTCTTAATGGCCAGGTCAAGGCACTCTTTCCAGCTATAAGCGAGTTCATCTTTTTGCGCCAATACAGGCGTTAAACTCAGGTTCAAAATGATTACTGCCGCTTTCAAGTAGTTAATATTATTCTGTTTTTTATTTTTCATATCCATAATCTATCTTTTCGTTAAGAGAGCTATTTAATGGATTATAAAATAAGAATGTGGAAGAAATGATGAAAGAATTAAAAATTAAGAAAGATATGTACTTTTATTTTAATCTTTTGGATTGGGAATGAATTTCTTCAGTTTTCTTTGAAGACTTTGCCGTTTTATTCCTAACGCCTTGGCGGTTTGGCTTATATTTCCGTTATTCATTTGTAAGACGTAATCAATATATTCACGCTCTTTTCGATAGAGATCGGGGACTTCGTCTGTAGATTCTTTTTGTTCGATTTGAGAGTCAGCACTTAAGGCCGCTAATATTTCTTGAGTCGAGCACGGCTTCATTAAATAATTATCGCTCCCTCTTTTCATGGCCTCTACGGTACTGGCGATTGATCCAAAAGCTGTGAGCATAGTTATTTTTGCTGTAGGGAAAGCTTCCCTAATGCAAGGGATGATCGCAAGTCCTGATTCTTTGCCAATTCGTAAATCAACGATGGCATAGTCTAGATCATTATTCTCCTTTAGAAAGGTATCGACATCTTCTTGCCCTTGAGCACAAAATACCGAATAGTTAAAGCTTTCAAGCTCAAAGGCCATCGTCTCTAAGAAGTCTTGATCGTCATCAACAAGGAGTAGTTTCTTCTTAGACATGATTAACTCCTTTTAGTTCTATTGAAATAGGAAACTGAATTTTAATTCTAGCTCCCTTAATGGAAGGCAATATTTGAAACTTTCCGCCAATATAGTCAACGGTATTTTTCAAATGATAAAGTCCAAGACCTGTTCCACGATTCTTACTGCTCACAAAGGGTTGACCCAGATGTTTTAAAATCTCTGAACTAAATCCTGGGCCATTATCACATAATTCTAATATGACTTGAGTATCCGTAACTTTGTAGTCTATATCAATTTTGTTCGCTCCTGCCTCTTGTGCATTTTCAAATAACTCTAGTAAACAGCGGGTGAATAAAACTTCAGAGAGATTTATTTGTGCTGGTTTATTATCAATAAGATTCCCATCTTCAAGGTTGATGAGTAAGCTACCTTCTTGATTCTTCGTGTAAACTTCAACGGTCTTTTCCAAGGCCAAAAGAGGTAAGCAAAAAGAATCAGATAAGTCGATTTGATCTGAATGTGTTTGTAAGTTCAACTTCTTTATAGATTGCGCACATTTATTTGTATTTCTCAAAAGGACTTCAATGTCTTTACTTGCTGATTGACTGACTTCAGGATAGTGCTCTAGCTTCTTTTTGAGCTGATTAATACGCATTTCAAGTGTATGGAGTGGAGTTCCTAGTTCGTGACAAATACCGGCCGTTAATAGACCAAGGGATCGATAACGGTCTGTTCGATGTTGAAGTTTAATCGAGTTTTGAACAAAGTTATTGAGTTTCTTAATCTCCGTAACAAGCCATGTGGAAAAAATCCAGAATATTAGTCCAGCAATAACGAGCGCAATAAAAGGGAAGTCCATTGTGGCAAAGAGTTTTAAATCGATAGGCTCGAATTGATAGGGTGAAAAAGGAAGTATAAAAAGTGAAGAGAGAGTGAGCAGTGTAAATAGGAAGGCCGTCTCTTTAGATAGATAAAAGGGAGCAAGAAAGATGTGCATAAGTAAAATAAGATAAAAAGGATTCTCGGTACCACCATTAATAAAGATTAAGAAAAATAAGGTTAAAAGATCAAGACCCAGAGGAACTATATTATGACGAGGAGTGGTTTGAAGTTGAGAGATAAAGTGATTGAAGACAAAACTAGGAATCAAGACGAGAAGACTGAGTGAAAATTGATGATATGTAATTTGATGTAAATTGTAAGCAAGGGCGATTAAGAGAAATTGAAGTATAAGAATTGGTGTCCTCAAGCGAGTGAGGGTTTTGGGATTATTTAAGGTAAATGAATAATTCTTATTAAGCTCTTGCATATTTTGACTTCGTATTTCTTTTATATTTAATAATTGGAGGTGCCTGAGGTGCCCTGAGTCATTACCTGTGCTTGTCTATAAAGGGCATATATCTCAAAACATTACGTCACTGTCGAGAGTCCTTATAAAAGGTTTTATTTCCTACTCGCTAAGTATTTAATTTAAGTTAAAATAGACTTAAATATAAAATCTAAAAAGAAGGAAGATTGGTCAATGCCTCTTATTGTTGCACGTAAATTATTGAAAAAGTCGCTTTTGTACTCCCTTATTTTTCTATCTCTTTTGGTCATTAATGGGTGTGCGATTTTTGGACCCAATCGGATTGATGGTATTGAAATGAAGCTCTCTAACTTCAAGAGTGACGGCTGTTCAAGTTTTCCCGATGGTCGATTAAGCACAAAGAAGAATGAATGGCTTCACTGCTGTTTTGTTCACGATATGTCTTATTGGATTGGTGGAGTTAAACTTGAGAGAGAAGCCGCTGATAAAGAACTTAAACAATGTGTAACACAAGTTACAAGCCGTACCCAAGGTGAGGCCATGCAATTAGGGGTAGAGATTGGTGGAGGTCCTCAAACAGGACTAACTTGGAGATGGGCTTATGGTTGGAATATCGAAGCACCCTATTTTATCAGAGAGAAGAGACATTATATTGAAATCAAAGAGAAGTTTAAAAGTATTGCTGTTGAAGTGAATCGTTGGGATAAAGAATTTTCAATACAGCAAAGAAAGTACATCAAAGAGAAACTTTTAAATTTTAAAACATATCTAAATATCTAAACATTTTCTTCACGAAAGCGAGACTACTTTAAATTTGAGTCGCTCTAGCATGAATGAGTCCACAAGGATGATAACACTTTTAACTAAGGATGATTTCATGAAAAAACTAATGACAATGATTTGCTTACTCGGACTTTCAACAGGAGCCTCTGCTTACTTAAGTGGGGAAGGATATTGGTCAGAGCCTGGGACAGATATTTCTCCCGATGATGGCCGTAGTACTCAAGGTTGTTGGGCACGCTTTGTAACAGATAAAACTCATGATTTTAAAATTCTAACTCTTCTTGGTGATTCTTCAATCAGCGATATTGATCATGTACTTGGAAGAGATATTGAAAAAGATATTAACATTATTGAAGTAGGCCCAAAGGCCATGGTTCGTCTCTATGATAATGAAGACTTCTATGACTTTCGTGGACAAATTGAAGCTGGAGTCATTTATGATGATCATCAAAAACTTGATGTGGTCGACTCATTTGAAGTTGTTTGTCTTTAATTCAAATAACATTTTAAAAAAAGAGGGACGCTTTAAGCGTCCTTTTTTATTTTATAAAAGTTAAAAAGTTTTGTTGACTTTATTTTTATTTAAGTTATTTTAGTTCTAAACGTGTAATTAACAACACGGAGGTAACTATGATTATTAATACAGTAAAATTCACATCGAATGAAAAAGTAATGACAGCTGTAATTAATGCCGTGGTTATCAATCCCACAATGGTCATTGATTAGAAAGATCCGCAAGGGTTTTTTCTTGATTGCAGTGATTACGCAACTGGAATAAGACTCATCTAGAGTCCTCTGTTTCAAACCTCATTAAAATTTTTATTTACGAACGCTCTGGAATTGAGTGTGTCTAATCGTCTGTTTTCAGTCGTTTAGCCCCCCTTGTTTCTATTCGTTTAACTTTTATGGACAGGAGATAGCTATGCTACGTCAACAGTTTATGAGTGCCGAACTCTATTATGAGTTCAAGAAATTGAGTAAAGGAGTGGAGATAAGTATCCATTCAACATTTAAAATTAGTGCGTTTCTCTTAAAGCGTGCCAAGAAGATCTTCTTAGATTTCTTTTGGCTCTTTATGGAAACCCCAAAATTGTGGGAGAAAATTGGCCCCGATAAATCTCGAGAGTTGGAAGCTCTAAAAGAGTATAGGCCCTACATTCATCCACCAAATATTAAGTTTTGAAAAAACGAAGGAATAAAAAATGACTATTGAAAAAAACGAAAGAAAAAAAATTATAGAACATTTTCTTGGTCAAGCGGAGTGCTTACCAGAAACAGCAAAGCAATTAATTGCCGAAAATTCGTTAGGAAGTATTCAGCTCTATGCTTTAATTGACTTAAATGAGTCTTTGAAGTTTTGTGAGCAATGGATTGTTGTAACGGATAAGTATCTTGTGACTTTAGCTCATAGAGAGACGATCACATCAAGTGATATCGTGATCGTCAAGCAATTTGAGCTAAGTCGTATTGCTGAAGTGAAGGAGGTTCGCTCTCTTTCTTGTTCGAGTTTAACTTTTATTGAGGCCCATGATCTCGCATCCTTGGCCAAAATTTATTTTACCCATCGTCAAAAAGTGATCATGGGTCATATTAAATACTATTGTGAAAACAAGGGAAACTTCTTTGAGTTAAATGACCTTGAACACAAACAAGATAATCTCGATCAAGCCGAAAGACTTTATCAAGAAGGCATAACGAAACCTATTGTAGAAGCACAGAATTCTGTGACTTCAGAAAATGCAAAGACCTTGTGGCGGCTATTATCCTATCTCTTGCCTTATAAGAAAGAACTTATATTGGGAATGATAGGTGCTGTTGCGACGACTCTTGTGAGTCTAGTTCCGGCCTATGTGTCGGGTAAGCTCATTGATGATGTCATTAGACCCTTTCAAGATGGAAGCCTCACTTTTTCGCAGGCCCGTGATATTGGATGGATCATGTTAGGTTGCCTAGGGGTTTCTTACGCACTTCGGGAGTTCTTTATTTATGTTCGCTTGAATAAAATGAGTATCTTGGGAGAAAAAGTCGCCAAAGATTTGCGTGAACAACTCTACCGTCACTTGCAAACTTTAAGTATGGACTTCTTCTCTAGTAAACAAACAGGTTCTATCATCAGCCGAGTAAGTGCGGATACAGATAGAATTTGGGATTTTGTGGCGTTTGGTGTTGTGGAAGTAAGTATTGCGCTTATTACTTTAACGGGATTATCTGTGGTTCTAATGGCCCTCGATTTTCAGTTGGGAGTTATCATGACGATACCAGTTCCTTTTCTACTCTATGGTATTTATGACCATGGTGAGAAAATGAAGAAGCTCTTTTTAAGAGCATGGAGAAAATGGTCAAATGTTACGGCCGTTTTATCGGATACGATTCCAGGAATTCAGGTGGTAAAAGCCTTTAATCAGGAGAAGAAAGAGGAACTACGTTTCAATAAAAGAAACGAAGAGGTGACTAATGAGTTTAATCATATTCACGAGGCATGGACCAAGTTTTGGCCTATTCTGATGACAAGTTTTCAAGCTGTTCTTTTAACGGTTTGGATCTTTGCTCTCCCACGCTTAATTGGAGCTAAAGAACAGGAGGCCCTTAGTGCAGGAACCTTCATCTCTTTTCTTTTGTATATGACGATGTTTCAAGCTCCGATTGAAGTTTTAGGTCAAGTGGCAAGAATGCTTAATCGTGCTCTATCTTCTGCTTATCGGATCTTTGAAGTTTTAGATACGAAAACATCGATTTCCAATAGTGAAGATGCTCAGGAAATCTCTGAAGTGAGAGGAGACGTTGAATTTAAAAATGTATTCTTTTCTTACGATGGAGTCCGGCCGATCATTAAAGATTTAAGCTTTAACGTTCGTGCAGGTGAGATGATTGGACTCGTGGGTTCAAGTGGTGGTGGAAAGTCCACGATTACAAAACTGATTGCTCGCTTCTATGACATACAGGGAGGCCGAATTCTTATCGATGGAGTTGATCTAAAAGATGTGGAATTAGGAAGTTTTCGAAAACAAGTAGGTATGGTTTTACAAGATCCATATTTATTTCATGGGTCGATTATGGAGAATATCGCCTATGGGGTTCCAGATGCTACGAGTAAGGAGATTATTGAGGCGGCCATAATGGCCAATGCTCATAACTTCATCGGTCGACTTCCTCATGGATACGATACTGTGGTTGGCGAGCGCGGGCATACCCTTAGTGGAGGAGAGCGACAACGAATCAGTATTGCGCGGGCCATTTTGGCCAACCCTCGTATTCTGATTCTTGATGAAGCGACCTCTGCTGTGGATACGCAAACGGAGCGAAAAATTCAAGATGCGCTTGATAAGCTTATTGTTGGACGAACCGTTTTTGCTGTGGCCCATCGTTTATCGACACTGAGAAAGGCCAATCGGATTTTTGTCATTGGGCAAGGAAAGATTGTGGAAGAAGGAACTCACAATGAGTTGCTTAAAGATGAAGAGGGGAAATACTCAACTCTTCATAGAATGCAGCAAGAAATGAGTGAATCATTTGCGCTATAAAAAGGAGAATAGAAATGACAAAAATAGAATTAAAAAAACAAAACAATGGCATCCTCATCCTTGAAGTTGATTCGAAGTGGGTTGAGGTTAGTTTAAAGGAATGTTTCCCCTGGAGTAAACCTGGGGGGCATTTATCTCTAAGGGATAAAGAGGATAATGAAGTATGCTTAATAGAAGATTTAAACGACCTCAATGAGGAGGCTCAAGCTCTTATAAAAGAAGAACTTAAGTTTTCTCAATTTGTTCTCAATATCTCTTCTATTGAAAAGATTGAAGAAGATGTAGAACTTCGACGCTTTTTAGTGCAAACCCAGCAAGGAAAGCGAATTTTTCAAACGAAGTTAGAAAGATGGCCTGAAGTTCTAGATAGTGGCGAAATCATTATTGAAGACTTGGGCGGTGATCTCTTTAGAATTGAGAATTTAAACCTATTAGATGAGTTGAGTCGAAAAGAGCTCTCTCCCTATGTAAGCTAGGAGTTAAAAGTGGAATTAACAACTGAGAGATTGTATTTAAATAGTTTTGAACAGAGCGATAAAAATAAATTAGTCGAGCTATTGAATGAGCCTCGTATTACGGCAACAACTGCGGGGATTCCTTATCCTTTTGAGCTGAAAGATGCTGAAGCTTTTCTAGAAAAGATTGAGAGCACAAAGGAGCAAGGGCATATTAACTTCGCCATTAGATTTAAAGACAATGGTGAATTAATTGGTTGTATTGCTCTTTATAGAGAGCTTTTGCATAATAGAGCTATGGTGGGATTTTGGTTAACTCCAGCATTTTGGAATAAGGGAATCATGAGTGAAGCTCTAGTGAGAGTCATAGACTATGGCCTTAAGGATATCAAACTTAACCGTATTGAAGGACATCACTTGGCCGGAAATAATGCTAGCGCTAAGGTTATGCTAAAGTCTGGTATGCTCTTAGAAGGTGTTTTTAAGTCTCGTGTTGTGAAGGATGGTCTTATTTTTGATACTCATCACTATGGAATTATTAAATAGTTTGAGGGTCCACTAGGACCCTCAACTTAATCGTTATTTACTTCAAGTAGTCACCAAGCTCTGTATGGCGCTGTTCTATGGTATGGATAAGGGCGTCTAGTTGTTGATCGTACTGGGTCTTTTCTTCACCTTTTAAATAAGGGGTAATAAAAGTTGATTTTGTTTGTAGCCAGCTCTTTATTTCACTCGGATTAAATTCACTAGCATATAGGTCTATTAAATTCTTATGATAAGTTTCATTAAAACTTTTGTTATCTAAGACAAAACGAATGAGAGGCCACTGGTCGGTGATCTCTGCTTTATCAAAGCTTACATTGCTACGATTTCCTCTTTGAGGGGGACGAGAGGGAAGATCATCTTCTTTTTTAGCGGGTCTTGATCCTCCGCCAATATTGGCATCAAGAATGAGGTTATGATCCCACGTTATCCACGTTAATTTTTGAGTGGAGGGATTATTATAGATATAGAAGTTGTGGGTCATGGCGCCATAGGTATCCCAATGCTTAAGTACTGCACTGGCGGCGAGCCATTTGAGAAAAGAGTCGGTATCAAAGGAATTCGATAAATTCTGTGCCCACTTATCTTGATTAGACTCTCTAAGAGGGTCGTGAAGAAGAGTGTATAGGTTTTCTATATCACTCCAGTCACTTGTTGAGTTGTTTTCTTTTAAGAAACTGCTCTCTATTCCTTCAAAGGTTGTTCCGGCCTTTAAAGTGACATCGCTACCATCGGCCTCGTAGATATTTCCACTATCTTCACCAAAGAAGTTTTCTACAACGGTATCATCCACCACTTCTAGGGCCGTATAGATACCGTAGTCTTTTTCACCTTCTCCGTAATCTACAGTGATATGAAAAGGAGCAATTTTTGAAACAGGAAGATCAAGTTGGGCGTAGAAATGATTGGCCAATGATTCTCTTAAGTAAGTGGGATCTCCATAGCTATTGCCTACAGAGAGTTGTTTGAAACCATAGAAGCGTTGATTTTTGATTTCGGGATATTCGTCTTCCCATTGATCAAAATCAAACTTGAAAGGAAGTTTGGATCCCCCTGACCTCCATGTTCCCATAAGAGATGAGTTTCCTTTATAGCGAATTCCAACATGGGTCCATTTCTTATTTTGAAACTCAATGGTTCCTTCCACCCACATTGGGTTTTCATCAGAAAAGTTTCCCGGAGGACCTGCTTGTGGTGGTTGATTACGATTTGGACGTGGCGCTGGATTATTAGGATCACCGTAGAGTTCCGTCATATTCTCTTGCATGAGTTGCCAATTTTTAGAACTTATAATCAATTTAATTTCATTTACTTTGTATTCAGGAAAAACAGTTTTGTACTGAGGATCTACCTTATTGCTATGAGTTTCCTCGCTCCAGTGTTCTGGTCGATCCCTTTTTACAGGAGTCATCGAAGTGAGAGTTGTTATGGCCAAGAGAAGAAGGATAAATACATATCCTCTTTTATTGATTGAGTTATTCATATTTGGTGTCTCCCAAGAATCATCATTTCAAGGGCGATATCATATAGACAAATACTTCAACAGAGCAAATGATGAGAGAAGTTATTAGATAAGTTAGTTAATTACTAAGGTGCTATATAGCCTATTTCTCTTAGTTTTGCCGATAAATGAAGTAGAGGCAGTCCAACTATGGCCGTTGAGTCTTGGGTATGGATGGCATCAAAGAGGGAAATACCTAGGGACTCTATTTTATAAGAACCGGCGCAGTGAATGGGGTCATCTTTTTCTACATAGCGCTTGATTTCTTCAAGTGAGAGTTCTCTCATAAAGAGTTCTGTTCGATTGGTCCATTCGTAAACGTAGCCATCTGGGCCAAGTATACAAGTGGAAGTGATCAGTTCATGTGAGTGGCCAGAGACTTTTCGTAATTGGATAACGGCACTTTCAACACTTCCTGGTTTACCTAAAATTTCACCCTGAAAGAGGCTAATTTGATCGCCCCCTATGACGTAGGCGTTTGGATGATCTTTAAAAATCGCCTTTGCTTTTTCATAGGCCAAAGTCTTGGTCAGAATTAAGGGGTCTGTAATATCGTCTTTAAAGGGATCTTCATCCACTCTAGAATCCATACTCTCAAAAGGGATTTGAAGTCTTTCTAAGAGCTCGCGGCGATAGGGAGATGTGCTGGCCAAGATAAGTGGATTCATCTTTTTACCTTTTTTTACCTTTTTAATTCCAAAAAAAGCCCCTTCATTGAGAAGGGGCATGATTTAATTATTGTTGAAGTTGTGAAGTGAGGTCTTGAATAAGATCTTGAGAGCGTCTTACGAATTGCTCCTTATCTTCATTCTTAAGGCCTTCACTGGAGATAGAAGCAAGATCACCTACGTAGTGAACCAGTCTTTCCACTAATACATTTTGAGATCCTTTTTCATGCAGCTTAAGAGCATTTTGAATTAAAGGATTCGATGGATTAATCACAAGAGTTTTCTTAAGAGGGAAGTTTGAAGCTCCTTGACCCATACTGGCCGCCATCTTTTGAAAACGCTTCATTTGCTCATCTACTTTATAGTAAGCAGGAGTTGTAGCCCCTTTTATTTTTTGGATTTCAATATCCATTGAATCGGGAGCCACTTCTTCGCCTTCTTTTTTCTCACCAATAAGAACTCGTTTAAAGAGGTCTTGAACTTTCATATCTTCATCAGTTGTGTTTTCTGTTTCAAGAAGATTGGCAATTTCTGAATCAACTGAGGCAAATTGGATTTTCTTATCTTTTACCGCGTGCATTTCAGCATGTTGCATGAAGTGAGGATCAATATGATCATCCATTTCAAGAGCAAAGAGACCTGAATCTTTTAGTTGATTGATAATGGCGTGATCGGCCTTATCTCTTTCAAAGTAGAGGGCCTTTTCGCCTAACTTTTCTTGATATTCAGCTGGAATGGATTCAAAGAACTCTGGAAGAGTTACGTATTTTTGATCCGAGTTTTTGAAAATAATACGCTCGCGCATTAACTCATCAAACTTAGTATCAGAAACACAGCCATACTTAACAAAGAGACCTGAGTCGGCCCAGATGGATTCATATTTTTCACGATCTGTGTTGAATAGCTTTTTAAGAGACTCCGCTACTTTCTTAACCACATAGTTAGAAATCTTCTTAACATTAGGATCACCTTGTAGGCTTGATCTTGAAACATTAAGTGGGATATCTGTAGAATCAATGGTCCCTTTAAGAAGGCTTAAGAATTCAGGAACAATATCTTTTACGTTATCACTAACGAATACCTGCTTAGAGTAGAGGCGTAGGTTTTTTTCGTTAAAAGGCATTTTAGGATTGATCTTAGGGAAGTAGAGGATACCTTCAAGAGTGAAAGGATGATCTACTTTTAAGTGTAACCAAAAGAGTGGCTCTTGATCCATTGGGTAGAGTTTCTTATAGAAATCAAGGTAGTCTTGATCTTTTAGCTCTGTTGGATCTTTCTTCCATAGAGGTTGAGTTTCATTAACTTGATAAGTCTTTGGACCTTCTGTTTTGGCCTCTTCACCATCTTTGGCTTCAATTTGCTTTACTTCTGTATCGATAACTTCAATTTTGTAAGGCATGAAGTCACAGTATTTTCTTAAGATATCAAGAACTTTGAAAACACCTAAGAATTCAGCCGATTCTTCATTGATATGCATTGTGATGGATGTACCTACAGTATTTTTTGTTGAAGCTTCAAACGTATAGTCTACGTCACCTTCGCAAATCCACTTTGCAGGCTTGCTGTCTTTTTTCCAAGAAAGAGACTCTACTTCTACTTTATCGGCAACCATGAAAGAGGAGTAGAAACCAAGTCCAAATTTACCGATGATATCAGCTGATTCACCAGCATCTTTCATTTTATTTACAAATTCTTCTGCGCCAGAAAAAGCAAGTTGAGCAATATACTTCTCAATTTCTTCTTCAGTCATTCCAAGACCATTATCTTCAATGGTAACGGTTTTTGCTTCTTTGTTAACGAAGACTTTAATTGAGCCTTCTGGAATCTCAACATTCTCTGTTCTTCCTAGAGTTGCTCTTTTCGTAATAGCATCCGTTGAGTTACTTACTAATTCTCTTAAGAAAATATCGTGCTCTGAATAGAGCCATTTTTTGATAATAGGAAAAATATCTCCTGTTTGAACGGAAATGGTTCCTTTTCTCTCAGTCGTTTGGGTCATGAAGGCCTCCTCTAAATAATAGATTTTATAAATAATGATAAATACATATATAACTAAACTAAAGATGGGGTCGATTGTCTAAGAGTCAAGGTTTCGGACATTGAAAAAAAATGTGCCCTGTGTAAACTAGGGGTTTTTATTAAGTTTAAGTAGGATTTAATAGGGGAGCATGATAAGCAGTAAGGGATAAACTATTCAAAAGATAAGGTATTTACAAGATGCAACAAGAAGAATTTAAGCTTCTTCCTGATCATAGCGAAATCATTGTTATGACGACGGGCGGAACGATCGAAAAAACGTATGATGAATTTGATGGATCCTTGGCCAATCGTGAAAGCTCGATACGCCAAAGAATTCTTTCCAGACTTCGTCTTCCTTATACTAAACTTAGTATTTTCTCATTGATGGCCAAAGATAGTCTGCATATGACGGACTATGATCGCACGTTGATTTGTAAGACTGTAGAAGGCCACCTTTATAAGAAGCTTCCCATTGTCATTTTACATGGCACAGACACCATGGCCAAAACAGCAAGAATCTTGCATGAAAAGCTCAATGATCATCCAGAGTTAAAGGCACCGATTGTCTTTACGGGTGCTATGAAGCCTATGGGATTTGAAGACTCAGATAGCAATCAAAATGTAACGGAAGCTTTATTGGCCGCAAAACTACTTGAACCGGGAATCTATATTTCCTTTCATAATCGTGTTTTCAAACTGCCCAATGTACGTAAGAATAAAGAAACTCGAACTTTTGAAACTTTTTAAATAGAGGTAAGTCATGCAAGAAGGAAGTCCTTTTGAACTTCTTCTATTCAATCTCAAGCAGGCCACTAGCTTCATCAAAGAGAATCGAGCTATTTTTATCTGCTTTGTCCTCTTTCTCTTTATTCAAGATTTAATTAATTTCTATATTCAAAATAACTTTAATATCGTCATGCAAAATGCCCATTGGGTAGAGATGTTTTTTCAATTTCTCTTACTCTATACGTCGGTTTTCTTTATTCACGTGGTTAATTGCCATGTCATTGAGCGTAAGGCTTCGCTATTGAAACTCTTTGGGGAGTCGATACTGCTCTTACCAGGCTATGTTCTGCAGTCTATTTTTTGGCTTTTAAGTTCACTACTAGGATTATGTTTTCTCGTCATTCCTGGTATTTATATTGGAGCCATGTTTTATATGGCGCCTATGTTAAGTGTTCTTTATCCGGATTACTCGGGAACGACATTTCTTTTGGCCAGAGAACTCTCTTTGGAAAATTTAAAAGCAACATTCATGTTAGTGATCGTGACGAGTTTTGTTCCGTTTATTCCTGAAGGTCTTCTGTTCTTTTTAACAGGAAATGTGAAGAGTATCTGGTCGTTAATTTATTCACCCATTGGAGCAGGTGTTTATCTATTTTTTGAATTGGTCTTTCTCTTCTTTGTTTTAGAAAAAATACAGCGTCATCGAAATAGAAATCAAGCTCAGAGCGAGACTACTGAAGTTGTAGAATCTCTAGTTTAGGCGCACCAAGAATATCTTCAAAGAAATATCCTTCTTCTAAATTCTCATCTATAAGATGAACCTCTAATACCCAGAGCATCTCTTTTGGAGATTGCTCAAATTCGCCAAGTCCGCCACGATGAACCAGAGCATGAGGGAAGTCTCCTAGCCGATGGCCTTGCATCTTCTCATTAAGAACAAGACCTTGTTCATGGGCCAATTCTCTGGCCTTATTGTAGAGCTCTTCTCCAGTGGTCCCTTCTCTTAGCCAGATCTCTTCGAGCTTGTTAAAGAGCACCTGGGCGGGATTTCTAAATGTTTTATCACCAACACTCCATGTTTGACCAACATCTGCCTCATGAGATTCAAGAATAGGTCCAAGATCAATGAAGTATTTTCTATGCTCTTGAAGTTTAATATGAGGAGTTGATTTGTCTTTGAAGCTGCACAATGTATTTTGAGCAAAGCGAACTTTGTGGGGATGCCAAAATTTTATATCGGTGCCAAAGACTTCTTTTATTTTGAGATGGACGTCTTCTTCAAGAAGAGAAGAGTAGTTCTTACTAATATAGTCGTTAAGTTGATAGAGCTTGAGCCATGAGTCTTGGCGAGCATTAAGATAACTCTCTAATTCAAAGCTAAGTCCTGTTCTTTCCGGGCACGAAGGCGTTGATATTTTCGACATTCTAGCATCCATTCTCGTATAGGGAGTTCAATAAAAAAAAACCTTATCACTCCTCGAAAAAGGAAAGATAAGGTTCGTATTTATTAAATTATATTATTTAAGAATTTAGTTATTTTCCGAAGAACTTTCACCAGTAGCTTTCTTAGTCACTTCATCAGTTGTCGTAGCGATACTCGTGTCATCTGGAAGGTCTGTGATGTATGTATCAACATCAGAGTAAGTAAGTTTCTTATCCGCAACTAGTTTATCGCGAAGTCTAAGGTCATATTTTTTATCATCTAAAGCACGGGCCAAACGCATAAGTTTACCTCTTCTAATTTGGAAAACGGTTAAGCGCTCAAAATAACACGTTTTAGCAAGAAATGTCTATACCCGAGTTTGGATTAGTGAAAGGTTGGGGGTGTTGAGTCATCATCCTCATCATCCATATAATCCTTTGGGTCTTCGACAATATGTAGATGGCTGTTTTTATTAACCTTTTTTCTTTTCTTACCCAGATGAGGCACCTGTTTTCCTAGTGAGCTACTACGAGTAAATTTATGTTGGGTCACTACCACCATCCAGAGAACTCCTGTCAGCATCGCTCCAAGCTGGGCCCAAGCAAGAAGCCCACCTGGGGAGAAGATACCTTGATAGAGGCTCATTCCCACTAGAATCGCCACAAACCACTTGGCCTGGAGGGGAAAGAAGAAAAAATACATCGTGCGATCGGGAAAGAGAACTCCGTAAACCACACACATGGCCGCGGCCAAACCACCTGGACCTGTTAAAGGAAAAGAGGCCAAGCCTGAGGTTCCAAAGAAGAGCGTACCTATGGCCACAAAAATAATTCCTGCACCAATTAATGTTGTGCCTAGGAATTGAATGTAGCGCTTAGATCCCCAAATATTTTCAAGTTCACTACCAATGAACCAGAAAATAAGGGCATCAAATATGGCCGACATGAGACTATGGGGAACGAGAGCATAGGTGAAGAGAGTCCAAATCTTTCCGGAGATAAATCCTGCACTACTAAGTCCTAGTAGTCCTGCCATGGAGGCACCCATTTTTCCGAGTACCGCCGAGGCGACAAACATAGTGAGAATAGTACAAACGATAACTAGGTTTATTCGTCCCATCTTAGGTAGTTGTGAATACATTTCTTCCCCTTAAATTAAGTGTCTAAGCTTGAGGTTGTGAGACTTCAATGAGAACTCCACCGGTACTCTTTGGGTGGATGAAATTAACAAGGCAATTATTTGCGCCAATAACAGGATTTTCATTAAGTAGTATATAGCCTTTTTCTTTGAGGTCACGACAAGTATTTTCCACATTAGGCACTTTAAAGCAGATGTGATGAATTCCAGGACCTTTCTTTTCTAAAAATTTATGAATAGGTCCAGCTTCACCATAAGGTTCAAGCAGCTCAATATGAGCATTGGTATCCACATGAGCGAACGCCGTTGTCACGGCCTGTTCTTTTACCACTTCACGATCAGGTGAAAATTTTAGACCAAGGTCTTCGTAGATTGCGACTGTTTCATCAATACTCTTAACGGCAATGGCAATATGATCGAGGACGCAATCATCAAGTTCGGGAATCATAGTCTTTCCTTTGTACTGTGTTGGAGCTCATTGACAGTAGGGGAGATCCTTTGGAGCCATCTTTGAAGGGCGTTGTAATTCTCTCTTTTTTCCCATTGTTGCCAAGGATGATTATTTAAAAATTGTTCTCTCTTTATTTTCTGTGTTTGAGCGAATTGTTTCAAATGGGTTGTGCTCAATATTTTATTGCGTTGTTTAACATAGTCGGAATGCTGCTGGTATAAAACTTTTTTCTTATACTTCTTACTCAGAAGATATTTTAACTCTTTAAGTTCAGCGGGTCCAAAGCTGTCCAGAAGTTTGGATTGATCCGCAGCTTTTACGCCGCTTATAAAGATAAATAGAGTAAAGAACGCAATTAGCGTAAATTTCTTTGTCATGGTTTTAGCGATTCTCATGTCCAAAAGCTTGAGATGAATAATTACGAAACTTATTATAATTGTTTTTTCTCAAATGTCTTGCCCGGCGTTGCGATGCGTAGCATTTGCTATTTCGCGATAATTTTAGAATATTATGTTCATGAATTCTCTACTGAAGCGCAGCATATTCTATTTCACATTGATTGTAATATCCAGTCTTACCTGGAGTGAATCAAGCTATGCTCTAAGCTTCCATTCTTTTGCCCAAAGCTTTCCCTTAGAGATTGAAAAGGACAATGGGGTTGCCATTTGTTCGAGTGTGGCGATTTCTCCTCTCATTATTTTAACGGCCGCTCACTGTGTAGAGGGAGCGCTCAAGATTTCTTTAGTTAAAGGCTTTAGCCTAGATGAAAATCATGAAAGATTCGTTGCACTGGAATGGGAGAGTCACCCCAAGTATGATGACTCTATTTCTAATTACCACTTTGATATAGCGAGAATTAGGTTAAAGAATCCTCTTGCGTCTACTGTTCCTTTTTCGAAGGTTGGTTCAGCACTCCAAGATGGAGCTATGGTTCGCGTCGGCTTTGGCGCCCGTGAAGGGATGAATAAGCGTACGTTAATTTATGGTCAAAAAATACTTTTCCAAGACGATTTATATCTAGAGTTGGATGATCATTATGGAGTGATGGGAGATTCGGGTGGACCTGTTTTTCAACTCCAAAATGGAAGTTATAAATTAATTGGAATTCATTCAACTAGGCAAGGAGAGCATGTGACATATGCTGTCCATACTCAGTCTGTATCAGAATTTGTAGATTATCTTTAAAGGCTTGTAGGTGGATCGATTGCATCACCACACTGAGGATCATTAGGATCAAATGTAGGGGCATCAGGAGTATCAGGGGCCACACAAACACCTTCAATACAGCTTCCATAGGTAGGAACATAATAACAGCGTAGGGCACAAGTGGCCGCTCCATTAGAATTAACGCCCGTTTTTACTTTGTAACATGTTTGAATCATTTCTTCTCTACAGAACTCTTGAGCAACACATTCTTGGCCCGGAGTTTTTCCGCAAAAAGCATCGACATCGGGATTATGATTAGCACAAGTTCCCGTGGACTTTGAACAGCATAGACTTTCACATTGATAATCGGAACCACAGTCTTGTCCAACACTAAGATTTCCTTCAGAGTCAGTATCTTCTAAACATTGACTAACAAGATCCTTTGACCAACAACGCTCATTGAAACAACACTCATTAGAGCCACAAGCATTTGAGTTACTACACTTATTTAGAGCAGAGTAGTGAACTTCATCACCTTCGTAATTTGTTTCGGAGGCGCGTGAGAGTTGTAGCTTTAAATCTGTTGACGTTGTAATGACTTCTACGTCACCGTTGCTATCTGTGGTGATGAGATCAATCGTAGCCGTTACATTACAACTGGCCACTGTTTCGTTTCTATCTTCGTCATAGCTTGTCACTCTCATATTACAGCCATCCATAAAGGTGGTGCTTCCCGAAGAGACCAGTTCTCTGATCGTTCGCTCGGCCGTCAGTTGGTTGCTGACATCAGTAAAACCTATGTATTCAACATTGGCCTGAAGGGACATGACTCCCGCTCTTGGAAAGAGGAAGGACTTTATTCCTGCTTGGGCCTTTGAATTAATATCACTTGAAGTTGCACTTGGTGCATTATTAAGTACACTTTGAAAGAGTCCTGAAGGAGTGGTTCCCCCTACGGACATATCACTAAAGAGAGCATCTGACTTTACTTCCCATTGAGTTCGAGAAACAGTTCGATAAGGACCTAGGTAGGTATAATCTCCACCGAAGGCAGCATCACCATAGGCGGCTTTTGTGGAAGAAGAAGAGGATACATCTGTTTGAAGTACATTTTCTAAACTTGCAAGATGATCAACATCAGGAAGACATTTTTTGAGAAGCTGGGCTTGAGATTGTTCTGAGTAACCAGCGGATTCCATATCGACTTGTGGCTCAGTTGGAGTTGTTGTCTTTAAGTTTGAACCGTCTAGATAATATAGACTAGAATCTAGAATTCGAGCATAAGAGTAGAGACAAGTCTCTCCGGCAGCATCACATGAATCGTTTGTAGAACTAATGGTAAAGGTTGAATCGTCTTCCAGGTAAAGACCACGGCAGTAAAGGCCTGAGTCTCTAACATCACTGGTAGGCTCTTGTTCATTGTCCTCGCTTCCAAACTCTACACCATCGTCATTAGTGTCATAATCATTATAGTCATAGAGATCATAGAGGAGCCTTATATTTTGAAAAGGCTGATCTTCTAAATCGAGAATGAGAAGTTCTACATCTGTAGAAGGAGTGATTCCTGATGCTCTACCAATAGTCGCGGGAATAATTTTTTCTTCATATTCACGCCCAAAACGAAAACGAACCTTAACAATTTTATCATTGAGGGAGGTAATATTGAGCCCTGATAGAAAGAGCTTTCCTTTATAGTTCTTGGGAAGAGTTACTTTTGTTTTATAAGTTGCGGTGAAGGGATCAACGATATGCTTAAGGTCAACTTTGCCCTCAATCACTTCATAGTCATCACCTGAGATGGAACCATCACTTGTACCGGCACCTTGACCAGAGCCGGAACCACTACCATCTGAATTCTGAGAATCCGTACTTCGAGATGAACGAGCACTTCCTCCACCTGGAACACATGAGTTTACCAAGGCCAATATGAGAAAGAGGCTTGTGACTTTTTTGAATGTGTTTTTAAGAACTTCCTTATCCATACGTCTCTTATTATTTCGGTAAGTTTCAGGCAAAACCTAAAGCTTTCTTCTTATTTTAAGGCGATTTCAAAGAGGGATACTTCTTACCTAGTAAAAAGAGGTAAGAAGTATGAATTATCAGTTACTTAGAGTTTGAATAGGTAAGACGATGAGCTTTATTTAGAGGCAACTTCTTACACAATTTTGTGGCAATCTTTCTTAGTAGCGAAGAATGAGGTGATATCCAAACTGAGTCTTTACAGGACCTGAAATTTCACCTTCTTTAAGATTCAGTACAGCATCTTCAAAAGGCTTAACCATCATTCCCTTAGAAAATGATCCGAGGTCTCCACCTTGTTGTCCTGAAGGGCAGTTTGAAAAGTCTGCAGCTAATTTTTCAAATGATTCACCACTGGCAAGCTTCTTTTGAATATCTTCCACTTCGTGAGTATGTTCGACGAGAATATGTTTGGCCTTAAGAGTACTCATAGTTAAATCCTTTTTTATTATTGAACGACAAAACGAGAAAAGAATATTTCTTTTACATGACTTTTACCAAAGAAATCATTTAATCGCTTGCGAATTCTCTCTTCGAGTATAACTTTTCCGGCCACTGTATTGAGCTCATCTGGGGCCATATTACTGGCAATGTCGATGATGGCATCTTTTATATAGAATTTCTTCGTTTCAAAGAAGTCTATAGAATCACTTTTAAAAGGAACGAGGTGAGCTTCAAGATCAAGAAAGCGCAGCCTCTTCGATGGAGAATTTAAATTGATAATAAGTTTTTCAACTTTATAAATATCGGGAGCAACTGAAACCTTGCTGTCTTCTATGAGTTTTTCTTTTTCAAGAGCATCAGAGGGAAGGGGCTTCTTATAGAGCATTTCTGAATAAACAAAAGTACCTAAAGTCGCAGCTGTAATTAAGCTCGCTAAGAGAAGAAGAATATTGTCGAGTGATTTATTTCCAGTCATATCTTTATAATCATACAATAAAGAAGCCCCCTTGGGCAGGGGGCAACTGGAAAATAAGTAATTTGATTTATTTAGTCAGTTATATCTTATTGAAGATCAAGTTCATCAATAGAGATAAAACGGTAGTCTGATCTTGATGCGAATTCGTTTAAGAATCCATCAATAAGTTCAGCTGATTTTCTATTAAGATCATGAAAGAGAACCACTCCACCCTTACGACGAAGAGTCTCATTCTTATAACCTTTTAAACAGTTCGCTACAGTTACTTTCTTTGACCAACAGGCCCAATCAGCGGCTTTTGTGTAATTCGCTGTATCCATTTCTCCACCGATATCCCAAAGAAGAGGTCCGATATAATCTTTTCCTACATCTGAGCGGTTAATGATTTTTGCCGCATTATCTTCCCAAGATCCATAAGGAGCTCTGAAGTAAAAGTGAGGAGAGTTGGTAGAGTATTTCTTAACGATCTCATGAGCACCAAGAATTTCACTTTCCACTATTTTCTTACGCTTCCAAAAAGAAAGGTTTCCAAGATTGGCGTGAGTCATTGAGTGGTTGGCCACAATATGACCTTCTCTTTGAATTCTTGCCATTAATGATGGGTACTTATTTACTTTATTACCAATTACAAAGAAAACGGCTTGAGCATTATGTTTGGCCAAAGAATCTAGAATTTTATCCGTAACACCAGGAGTAGGACCGTCATCAATAGTGATAACAAGTTCTTTTGTTCCTTGATGAATATTATCGATATTATAATCTCTAAGTATCTTTTGTGAGTTTCCTACTTTATCGTGACCAATAATGGAAGCGATGAGATTTACAATTCCTCGCTTTGTTCCACCACTTACGCCACCAATAGGAGAGATTTCTTCTGGATCAGAATTATAGTCAGGATTAAAAGGAGCTTCTTCTTCCGTCTCATCTTGACGAGGACCTTTTTTACAAGTCTTTTTGATCTCTTCTTCACTTGAATTTTCTTCTTTTACGATAACGCATTCTTCATTAGATACGTCAGCTCCTGTTTCTCTATCTTCTTGTGCTTCAGCTGCCTCATCACTTATAGAAGGGGCAATAGGCTGGTTCGAATTGATCGAAGCGACAATTGTTTGTGATGATAAAAGCAATGCTAAAAGAGTACATTTATAGATATTCATACCTATTCCTTTTCTTTTCGATAGACTTAAAAATTGGATAGGTATTTATACATTGCTCAGAATTTAAAACAATCCTGTGGAAAAACTTATAGGCCTCTCTAGCGCTAAAGGGGTATAAATTATAGGTTTTCCATGGAAAACGGCCTAAAATAAGGCCTCTTCCTTTGGAATTCGTGCTCGTTTAGCTATATAATCCAAAAACTTCCTCCTTTTGCTTTGGCCAATGAAGGCCAAACCAAACCTCAAGGTAACCTCAGCGTGATAAATATGAAGAGATATCCTCTTGTAAAATACATACTTCTAGCTTCTGTTATTCTCGCTATAGGGGTCCTTTTGATTCCTTTTTCTCTTTTTGATCAGCATTTGATCAATTCTTTAAATAGAGTGTCGCCAGTACAAATCACTCTTATGGGGAAGGTTCACTATCGATTAATAGAGCCTGATTTTATTGAGCTTGAAAATATTGAAGTCGAATATCGTGGCTGGAAATCTAAGATTGATCGTTTAAAACTAGACATCGAGCTACTCGCGCTACTTAAGCGAGAGCTTATTTTCGAGGAAGTTGATCTTGGAATTAAAGAGATGACATATCAAGCATTCAAAGAAGAAAAGGAAGATAAAGAAGATAAAGAACCAAGAAAAAAAGAAGATTCGTCCTTTGAAATCAAGAAGATTATATTCAATAAGTTGAATAGTTCTATTGAAAAACTAAAATTTAATGAAAGAGAAGTGAGCAATTTAAACTTCACCTTAGCAGAGCTAGAGCTTGATTTAGTATCGATGGGTACAAAGGGAAGTGTTGATCTATCCCTATTTAATAAACTCTTAAAGGCAGAAGTGGACTTATCTAAAGTTCATAAAGATCAATTGAAGATTTCGTTGAATACTTCAAGTTTAAACTCATTGAGTAAAGAGTTACTAAGTAAGTCTTCACCATTAACAGGGTCTCTTTCTGCTGAACTTAATGTAAATATTGATAAGAAGAGTGGAGAATTTCAGCTCGAGTCAAAAGACTTATTGTGGCCACATAAGGATCTTGATTCCATACTTAATGCTTACATTGATAGTAAGCAAGTTGGAATATTGGAAACGGCAGGAGTCTTTGCTCTTGGCCCTTTGGGTATACTCGTCGCCAAAGGTCTAGACCTTGGTAAAAGTGGTCTCTATAGTTTGAAATCAGGTGAAACCAAGATTAAGCACCTCTATTTGCAAGGTAGTTTTAATCCTGAAGAGATCTCTTTTTCAGATGCCGCCTTTACTACAGATGAGCATCGAATAGCAGCTGAGGGCTCTATTGAACAAAAAAACGATGATTTCTACTTTAAGGATTTTGTGGTTGCTTCAGTGGATGCAAAGGGTTGCAGTATTTTTAAACAAGACTTATCTGGAAAAGTCAGCTCACCACAGGTTGGAGCACTAAAGACATTTGTAACGGAATTGGTCTCTCAAGCACAGAGCGTTTTAAAGCGAATCAGTTCTCTTATTATCGAAGACTGTGATGATTTTTATTCAGGGAAAGTAAAAGCGTTAAAAGATTAAAAAAAAGGCCTCCAAGAAGGAGGCCTATTTCTTATATTTTTAATTCAGAGTAAGGAAGTTCGAGGTCATCAGCAATTTGCTTATAAACAAGACTACCTTTGTAGATATTCACACCTAATTTAAAGGCGGCATCTGCACTGGCCGCTTCTTCTACGCCTAATTTAGCGATTAAGCGCGCATACTTAAGAGTAACGTTGGTTAGAGCAAAAGTAGATGTTCTCGCAACGGCTCCTGGCATATTCGCCACACAGTAATGAGTCACTCCATCCACGAGGAAAGTAGGGCTTTCGTGAGTCGTAGGCTTACATGTTTCAATACATCCACCTTGATCAACAGCGATATCAACTACAACTGATCCAGGCTCCATTTTAGAGATCATATCTCTTGTAACAAGCTTAGGAGCTTTTGCTCCAGGAACAAGAACGGCACCAATCACGAGGTCAGAGTTAATTACGGCTTCTTCAATATTTTGAGTATTAGAAAAGAGTGTTGTAATTCTTGTATCAAAGAGATCATCCATTTCGGCAAGTCTTTGAACGTTAAGATCGATGGCCGTTACATCAGCCCCAAGACCCATGGCCATTTTTAGAGCATTCGTTCCAGCAACACCACAACCGATAACGGTTACTTTTCCTCTTTTAACACCGGGAACACCTCCGAGTAGAACACCTTTTCCTCCCTTATCTTTTTGAAGATAAGTGGCACCAACTTGAGTGGCCATACGTCCTGCAACTTCAGACATGGGAAGAAGAAGAGGAAGAGAACCGTTAGCCGCTTGAATGGTTTCATAGGCAATACAAGTCGACCCTGAATTCATGAGACCTTCTGTAAGCTCTTTATCTGCAGCAAGGTGTAGGTAAGTGTAGAGAATATGATGAGGCTTTAAAAGAGCAACTTCTACTGGTTGAGGCTCTTTAACTTTGATGATCATAGTGGCCGTTTCATAAACAGCTTCAAGGCTTGGAAGAATCGTCGCACCCGCTTCGATATATTGGTCATCATCAAAACCGATATTTGCACCAGCATTTGTTTCAATAAATAGCTCATTGCCATCGTCAACAAGTTGTCTAACTCCTGCAGGAACAAGACCTACACGGTTTTCGTTATTTTTAATTTCACCAGGTACACCAATTTTCATGACTTCATCCTCCTCAGACCTGTTAAAAGATCTGACACCTTTTCAATAGATTTTAAAATTCAAAATTTACGGGAAATATAAAGGATAGCCGCCTGATTAAAAAGTAAAAAACGACGTTAGGGTATCCTTTTCAGAGATTCGTAAGCTATGAATATAAAAGGGCACGCACGTCCGATTGCAAGGATGTTTAGGAAGCGCTCTAATTTGCCTTATGGACCACTGCGTAGATTCCATAGATAATGGGAGAAATAGACAATTCTATTGCAGTTATTGCCACCATTTAACGGTGGGATTACTATATAATCAATTATTTAGCTCATTTAAGAAAAGGAAGGCATATCTAATGAGAATATACGGCCATAAGAAGAATAGAAACTATCAGCGTTTTACACCTCTACTTATTTTGTCCTTGTTTTTAGGTTGTTCGAATCAATCAATTAACAACAGAGCAAGTAAAGAAGATGAGAACACAAGAAATGATGCCAACGGAATGGTTCATTTGGAAGTAAAGAAGTTTACTCTTCCCAATGGATTAAAGCTTCTCGTGTATGAAAATCATAAGCTTCCTATTTTTAGTTACTACACTTTCTTTGATGTCGGAGGACGCCATGAAGGGAAGGGGACGACTGGGGCCACTCACTTCTTAGAGCACTTAATGTTTAAAGGAGCTAAAAAGTACGGACCAGGGCAATTTAATTTTCTTATTGAAGGAAATGGCGGTCGTACCAATGCTTATACAAATTTTGATAATACGGTTTATTACGAAGACCTTCCTATCACTAGTGGTGATCAGGATATGGTCGAAAAAGTTATCGATATTGAAGCTGACCGTATGGAAAATTTGGCCTTAGTGCCCGAAGCCTTTGAAAAAGAACGTAACGTGGTTTTAGAAGAGCGTAAAATGCGCTACGAAAATCGTCCCGGCGGAAAACTCTATCTTGGAATGATGCAGGCGATGTTTGAAGGAACTCCGTATGGAGGTAGCGTCATCGGTTCTGTTGCTGATCTCAAGTCATTAAGTCGTGAACATGTTCGTGATTATTTTAAGAAATTCTACACACCTGATAATGCAACGATCATTGTTGCAGGAGATGTGGATGCAGATGATGTCTATGATGTGATTGAAGATAAGTATGGAGATATGTCTCCTAGTGCTAAAGAGATTCAGACTTATAGAGAAACTCGTAACGATCCCGCTCTTTATAAGCATCGTGCAAAGTACAAGAGGCATATTAAAATTAAGGCCAATACTAAGACTCCTCAATTTATGTTGTCTTATCCATCAGTGGCCATGGGTGTTCAAAAAGGATACGTGCTCGATATATTAAGCTCGATTCTTGGAGATGGTTCAAGTAGTTACCTTAATGAAATGTATGTCTCTAGTAGACGTCCTCTTCTTTCTTCTGTTTCTGCCAGTAACTATACTCTTAAATACAGTGGTGTTTTCTTTGTCTCTGGAGAAATGCTTCCAGGTAAAGGAATCAACTGGTTTAAGAATCAGCTCATTAAGAGTTTAAAGAAGTCATGTGATAAATCTATTGATGAAAGAACTCTTCAAAAAACAAAGAATCAGTATCTTCTGAGCTATGTAAATGGTCTTGAAACAAATAATGGAATCGCTCACTTCTTAGGAATGAGAGAGAATTTCTTTAATGACTATTCTCATTATAAAAAAGAACTCGATATCTATGAAAAGATCACGGTTAGCGAAGTTAAAGCTGCTTGTAAGCAGTTATTTAACAGTGATGAATACATTATGACATCTGTTTGGGCGAAACATTAATAAGAAGAAAAGGAATAAGTAATATGAAGAATATATTAAAGAAAGTAACGATAACTCTATGTTTGGCCCCTCTTTTTTCAATCCAGGCCAAAGACTATTTCTCGGATAAAGTAGAGAAGTTAAAGTGGGAAAATCTCGATGTTATTTATATCGAAGATAATCGATTTCCTACTTATGCTCTAGGAGTGTATTTTGCTGATGGAGCTCTAGGCGATGGCGCTATTAAAGGTTCAATTGAATCAGCCCTTGGCCACATGGACCTAGGTACAAGAAGGTTTACCCGTAAAGAGATTGCCGACAATATTGAATTTTTCGGAGCCTCTATGGGAGCCGAAGTGACCCATGAATATTCTAGTTATGCCGTTACAGGACTTGTAAAAGATATGGTCCCAACGCTTAAGAAGGTATGCCATCTCTTTCAAGATGCTACTTTTCCTAAATCTGAATTAGATAAAGAAAAAAAGAGACTCATCTCATCTTTAGAAAATAGTGTTCAAAATCCTGGTTTCTTGGCCTCAAGGGCCTTTCGTGAAATTAGTCTAGAAGGAACTCCTTTTTCTTATCCTGTAGGTGGGAAAATCAAAGATGTAAAAAAATGGAATTCAAAATTATTGAAGTCAAAGCTAGATTATCTTAATAAAGAAGTGAAAAAGAGAATCTATCTAACAGGACCACGAGAAGTCTTAAAAATTAAAGATGTCATTACTCGCGACTGTGCTTGGAAAGGACAAGGAAAGTTTGTTCGTAATGTGGATTATAAGTATGAAGGTCTTAAGAATGGACCTAAAGTTACTCTTGTTACGATTGATAAGGCCAATCAAGCCCAGGTAAGAATTGGTAGAACTTTAAATCAAAGTGAAACGGGTGGAAAAGAGCTTAAGAGTTTAACGAGTAATTATCTTGGTGGAGGTTTCACTTCTCAATTAATGAATGTATTACGAGTGGAAAATGGGCTGACTTACTCAGTGGGAGCTTTTGCAGGAATGCAAAAACAATACGGTAGAGCGGGAATTTATACGTCTACGAATATTGAAACTCTTGGAAAGCTGCTCTCTAAAACAAAGGAAACTCTTGATCGCAACAGTGCTGGTAATATTGATGAAAGAGGCTTCATGTTATCTAAAGGCTCTCTCGCTGGAGGGTATCCTTTTGCTTTTGAAAGCTCTAAGGCGCTCTTGGCCCAATTAATGCAAATTGATCATATTGAAGAAGAGTATTCAACGCTCACAAATTTTCCTGAAAATCTAAGAAAACTGACAAAAGAAGATCTTATCAAAGAGATTAAAGGTACTTTTGATTGGAATAAGCAAGATGTCATGATTCTTGCTCCAAAGAGTACTCTCAAAACTCTCAAAGACTTTGGGAAAGTAAATATTAGATCATCAGCTGAATTTCTATAATAGAGATTAAATTAAGACTTTTAGAGGGCTTCTTTATGAAGCCCTTTTTTTTAGTGTTCAGGCTGAATTTGAACGTCAGTTCTCGCGTCCATATTTATTTTACTTCCGGGAAGTATATTAAGCTCGGCAGCTTCAATTTGTCCGGTGAAAATAGAAGAAGGGTAGAAAGTGATTTTTCCAGTGGCCTTAATTTGTCCTTCAATGGTTCCGTATACTTTTAAGTTATGACAATGAACCGTCCCATTAAGTAGACCAGTTGATTCAATGATGAGCGGACATTCATTATGCATATGAACTTTTCCCTCTATTTCACCACCAACTAATGTATGGCCTTTAAAATGAAATTCTCCCGATAGGGAAGTCGCTTCACCGATATAGGTATGGGTTTGAGATTCGAGTCTGAATAATTCACTCATATCTATATAGGCCTTGAAATAAGTTGTTTAAAAATAAGATCACCTGTCTTACCAAAGACGATGACTTTGAAAAGAGCTTGTCCTGGCTTTACTTTCTTAAATGTCGCTTTAACAGGTCTAAAACGAGATGTAGCAAAATACTCACCCTTAGCAAAAGATAAGGCCATTGATTTGTCATCAAAGGAGTTGTCTGGCCATACTTCAATATGTTGACCCACTTGCATAATGATATAGAGATAACCTGTGAGCCGACTTTCATCTTTCGTTCTATTGATGATTTTAAAATTAATATCAATTTCATCAGAGCTTGAACTTACTTCTAACTCTTCAAGTGTCATTTCTGGCGAGGCCGTAAGATCTTGGCGACCAGCACTATGCTTAAAGATAGAAAGAAAACCAAGTCCAGAAGAGCTGCTATCTACTCCCATGGCCAATTTCTTTTTAAGCATATCTCTTTCATAGCTCATTTGTTGATTTTGAGTAATGAGTTCATCTTTTTCAGACTTAAGTTCTCTGATGATCTTAGGTTCTTTTCTTTGGGCCATGGTTTGGATTTGTTTAAAATAAACTCCAACCGCCGTTAAAATCAGAATGACAATGAGGGTGAATGTAGGAAGACCAAAGAGAATGAATTTAGCAAACGCTTTATTAATCTCATAGAAGCGCGGTGATAATTCGTCTTCGTAGAGTACAAATGAGATTTTCTTTGAATTCGTTGCTTTCATATTGAAACCACTGCCCATTTATTGAAGATATAATATTCATTCCATGGGCAATGAAGAAGTGATTAACTAGTTACTTTTTTCTTCCACTTCTAGTTCATCTAAGCGGCTACTTAAGAGACGATTACCCATTATTTTTCTAGGGTTATTGGTCTCAAAGAAGCGATTAGATGGTTCAAAGGCCACATGGGGTTGTTCTTCAGAAATGATATCTTGGACACCATGCTTTGACCAATTTTCAGAGACAATTTTCCAATTATAGTATTCATCTTGCTTAAGGTAGAGAGTTTTACGACCCAAATCTTCGATCGTGCTTGATTTATAGGCCTGCTTAAATGTGGCCATAATATATTCTCCAGATTGTAAAAGAGAGAGATCATAGAGTTCGATCTCTGGCTTACCTGGATTGGCAAAAACGGCCCTTTTGTAGTTTTTAAAAGGACCAATCGATCCACGTAGAGGATCTTTAAATGTCTTGTGATAGGTATCAATATAACCATCTACATCTTCATTTCTCCAAGCATTGAGCCAGCTTGAAATGGTTCCTTCTACCTTGGCCTTTTTGGCCATCCAGGCTTCTTTTGAAAGAAAAGGAATTTCATGCACAACAATAATTGGAGTTCTTTCTAATTCAATATAACGGCTGATATCAATAAGATCTGAATTGGCCGTAACGATACAGCCTCTAGAGTCCAGACCTTTTTCAATTCTAGTTTCATCATTGGTAGAGTGAAGCCAGATACCACTGCCTGTTTTACCTTCTTGGTGATCAACAGGGTTAGGGTAGTTAAGAACAAAAGCTCCTACACCATAAATTTCACCTTGTTTTCCATGACGATTAAGTAGGTCTTGATGAGTGAGAAAGCTTGTTAAGTAGTAAACACCTTCAGGAGTTCTATAGTCTCCTTGGTACTGCTTATCTCCGGCCTTTTTTCCTGTGGCCATTTGATAAGTCTTAACCAGCTTAGGGAAGCCTTCATTATTTTGATAAAGATAGAGTTTATGAGTCGACTTCTCGGCAATGATTACATGATGAGCAAAGAAGTTATCTAAACCTAGAAGTGAATCAGGATAGTAATTCTTAGTCATATCTTGGGCCAAGCCACTTGTGGGCAGGTAAGCCAAGGTTGTGAGAAGTAAAATAGATAAGTTCTTTCGGATAGTCTTAGTCAGCGTCATAAGGCGTGGACTCCGTGTGCTTTGGTCAAATAAATTGTTTTGAGTATAATAAACCCTATATTAAAGACATTTTAATCTATTCTACCCCCTACTATCAATGGGTAAATAGTGGTTTAGCGACTTATTTTCCCTATTTGGGGGTATAATAAAGTAATGATATCATAGAGATAGCACATTTTAAATTGGTACGGTGCATGAATATTGCTTTTTTTAGTCTAGATTCAAACTTACAAAAATGGATTCAATCCTTAGGGGAGAGTATTCATTTGGTGAGAGAGTTGAAGCACCTAGGTGGTGTTGTCACAGACGTATTGGATAAAGACTCGCATCGTGAAATGATTCTCTTTCTCGATTTTGATTGGGAAAAGAAGAAGGTGGAAGCCTTTAATAAAAGAATCTGTAAGAAAGAAGATGGCGTGATTAGAATTGCCATTAGTTCTGAAATGTCTATAAAAGAGCTTAAAAAACATCAACAAGGTAAAACGTCTTGTCACGGTTACATTCGTAAGCCTCTTACTTATGTGATCTTAAGAAAAATTTTAGAAGACCTTGGTTGCTACGAACAATACAAAGACTGTTTTGATTTCGAACTTCCTGAGAAGGAAGAAGTAAAAGAGAAGACTTCCGCTAAGCCCATTAATAAAGAAGAGGTGATAGAAGATCTATCCAATGAGTTATTCGGCCTTGATGAAGAAACGGCAATGCTTGAAGAGTCTACTCTCGATAGTATTCCTATGATTGAAGATCCTGAAAAAGAAGATTCCTCAATAGAGGAAAGTTTCGATCTGGGTGAAGTTACAGCTGATGATGATGATGATGACTTTGATTTAGAAGCCAATGATGATGAGGATGAAGATTTTGATATTGATTTAACCGAAAGCTCTGAGTTTGAAGCCGCAGAAATAAAAGTTAATACTGTTGTTAAGAATCTTGTAGATCTTCACCGTGTCAGCGGCCCAGATACTCCTTATGACTGTGAATTAAATGATCGCATTCAAGCTAAATTTGATCATGTTTTTCCTCGCAATGAAGAAAGTGCAAACTCGAGTGCGCAGGAGCCTGTTCATGAGCACTTTATGGATCCTGATGATCTCCATATTGCTCCCATCACGGTTCACTTAGATGAAGATGTTGAAAATGAGTTAGATGATCTAACAGCAAATAGAAAATTACCTTCCCCTGAAGAACTCGCTGAATTTCAAGAAAATACGGGCGAGTTAGATCTTGGGGGTCTTAAAGAAGATATTGAAATCGATTTTGAAGATGTGAGTGACGAGAACTCTGTCGTGGATGAAGATTCTGATATGGATTTAGATAAAGAACTTGATCTTCAAGATCATGAGGACATAGATATGAATGATGAAAACGAGTCTCTTGAAATAGAAGATGAGCTGGATCTTACAGAGTCTTCTCCTGAAGGAGAATTAAATTTCTCTGATATAGAAAGTGATGAAGAACTCGATCTATCTGCTGAAGAAGAAACTGAGAATGTATCTTTTGATGACGGTTTTGAATTAGATTTAAGTGATGATGATAGTATTGGTGATTTAGAAGCTGCCAGTGAAGTTGAAGAAGATGAACCATTGAGTTCTGATGAAGATGACATTCAATTATCTAGCCTTGGCCTAGATGGTGAAGATGACGAGGGTGATGAACTAAATCTCGATGACGTAGAGCTCGGTGATCCCATTGAAAGCCTCGCTGATAGTGATCAAGATGAACCTTCAAGCTTTGAAGAAGATGAGTTAAGTTTTGATACTGATGAAGATGAAGAAATAGAAGCAACCACTGTATTTGATCCCACGACTGATTTAATTGGGGAGAGTGGAGAAGAGGATATGGCAGAAGATCTATTTGCTGTAGAAGCCTCTGATGATGAGGAAGATGCCGAATTTTCCGTTGAAGATGATAGTGATAGTGAGGATGAGGATACTACAAATCCCACCATGCTCATGTCTCAAGATATGACAGATGAAGTTCAAAATATGCTCGATGACCAAGTCTCGACGAAAGAATTTCGAGCACCGACTCCAAGTGCTCCAAACTTAAGTGATTCGGATGATGAAGATCTCTTTAGTGAATTCTCTGAAGAGAGTGATGAAGATCTAACAGATTCTTCTGAACAGGAAGATGACGGAGGCTTCAGCTTTGACAGCGATGAAGACGACGAAGATATAGATTCTGTATTAAGTAATCAAAGCAATCAAAACGAGCAAGATATTGACCAAGAGAATATGACTTCCTCAGAAGTGGAAGTGAATTTTGGTTCTGAAGAAGGTGTTACCGCGACAATGATTACGGATGACATTCTAGGCCATGGTTTATCTGAGGATATTCATGAAGATAATCATGATGGAGAAGATGAATTGATCCATGATGCTGGATTAGGTAAAAGTGAAGAAGGTCATCTTGCCATCACTTCTCAGAATGACCGTATTCCACCATCTTTTCATGAAGGTGAGGCCGTTAGACTGCAGGCAACGATCAGGCAGTTACGTGAAGAAAGAGAGAGTCTCTTAGACGAGATAAACTTATTAAAACAAGAAAAGAAAATGATTGAACAAGATAATCTTGGACTTAGGGCCGAGTTGGATGAGTCTCGCATTGAAGTGAGTATTTTAAAGAAACGCCATACGACTGATATGGATGAGATGAAATATAAACTGCGCATCTCTGATGAGAAAAAACTCTATTCAGAGGAAAAAGCGAAGAAACTTCAAAAAGAGTTTGATCGTCTGCAGCAGAAAATACGAATGGACTTTAATCAAATTAAAGTTCGCGAAAAAGAATTAGAAGGTCAGCTTGAGTTAGCGAAAATGGATTCTGAGTCACAAGTATCAACTCGAGATAAGAAGATATTGGACCTTAAACGTAAAATTGATCAATTAGAATTCAATATGGAAAATGCCGTTATTAAAGAAGAAAAATCACGTGAAGATAAGCATAAATTAGAAGACAGGCTAGAGCGTATTATGAAAACTCTACGAGGCTCTATTGAAGTGCTCGAAGATGATCTGGACTGGCAAGTGGCCAAAAAGGATAACCGTAAACCTTAAAGGGTCGACTAATGACAGATGATAATACCAAAGTTTTAAAAGATCTTGCCCAGATGATGGCGACATTTAATTTTCATCAAGGTAAGAAAGTGTCCTATTCCCAAATCGAGCGATTTTTAAAGAAATCGTTTAGATCTGGTCCTATGATTATCTTTTCGCTTCCTGTTAATAAGGATGTTCTCCAGAATAAAGGAGACCTGAATGCTGTTCGTTTTCTTTGGAATAAGCGCAGCTATGGTGGTCACTATAAAAAAGAAGCCATAGAAAAAGTTCTGGTGAGTATTTTTCATCAAGACTATCAAAAGTTCTCTTATTTAAGACAGAATATTGATAACGATAATTATATTCTCTTTAAGATAGGAGAATTGAAGAATCAAAGAATCTTTGGTCTTTATTTAGAAAAAGATGAAATCGATGATGAGTTTCTCAATCTATTTTCTGTCTTTATGAGTAATGTTTCAAAGGGATGGACTCTCTTAGATGAATTAAAGAAAGTTGAAAATCTCATTCATGTAGATGATGTTACAGGTCTCTATAATCAGAGAAAGCTCCATAAAGACCTTGATATGGCCATTTCTCGCTATAAAGAACTCAAAGAAGAGTTTTGCTTATTATTTATAGATATTGATCATTTTAAAAAAGTAAATGATGGTCATGGGCATCTTGTGGGGACGCATCTCTTAAGTGATATGGGCAAGCTTCTTAATCACACTTTACGAGAGTCAGATTTAATTTACCGCTATGGAGGGGATGAGTTTGTGATGCTTATTCCTGATGTTACTCACGATATTGGTAAAGTGATCGGTAATCGTGTCCTTGATGCTGTTAAACAAGAAGTTTTCAAAGTTACGTCACAAACTGATAATACCAAGAAAGATGAATTCAATTTAACCGTATCTATCGGTATTGCCACTTACCCAAGAGATGCTTCGAATAAAGAAGATATCCTCTCTATTGCTGATCGTATGATGTATGAAGCAAAAAAAGGTGGGCGAGGGCGTGTTTGTTATACTGCCGATTTACTTAAGAAGTAGGTTCTAATTAACCTACTTAAAGTAATTCTTCATTTTTTCATCCGTCTTATCTTGAAAGCTAGGTGCTTTTTGGATGCTGATGACTGAACAAGCGGCTTTGGCCACAAGCTTGTCATCGTCTGATCCAAAGAAAGAAGACATGACTCCAAATTTAGAAGCTCCAAAGAGAAAGAGATCATATTCAACTGTTTGATTGAGTATGGTTTCCACTGCATTATGGCTTTCAATAACTTGGAAGCTTGTTCTGGCCACACATGATTTCGCCATCTCTCGGATTTGATCTTCTACTTTTTCACGATTTTCATTGGCCAGTGCTTCAGCATTTTGATTCTCATTGGCATCTTTAAGTATTCTGTGTTTGGGAATAACTCTAATGATGACAATATCAGCTCTATTTACTTCGGCCAAATGATCTGCGGTATTTAAAATGAGTTCATCATTTTCATCACCTTTAAGGTAGCACATAATTTTTCTAATATAGCGCACACCTGAGTCACGAAAAATTCCTAAGTTACATTGGAGGTGATCTTTTAGCCATCCCATTGGATTATGGATGGTAAAAGCACCAGAAGTTTTACCTCTCCACTCAATGAGGAGCCATTGGCAGTGAAGTCTTTGGGAGATGTGAAAGACGGTCTTCGTTAAATCGTGGGTTACGACGGGGTCAAAGATGATGGTCTCTTTTTTCTCCACGGCCATGGCGACCACGCGTCTTCTAAGAGAGCGTAGAACAGCAGGCTCATCCATAATATCATCAAGATCAGTTTGTTCAGGAACTTCCGTAATGTGAGCAACTTCACAATTTCCATGTTGAGCGAGGGTTACCCCCATTTCGATAAGCATTTCTGGAGATCGTTCTTCTCCGAATATGGCCACAACGACATTAGCATCAGTGGAGAGGTCTATATCTTCCAAGCGAGAACGAAGTTGGACCACTTGTTCCTGTTCAACGAGATCACTTCTCTTTCCTCTGATTCCTATCACACCACGACGTTCAGTTTGTCTTCGCGAATAGAGAAGAAAGATAATAAGTCCTGGAATGGATATGGCCAAAATGGCCTGGATAACCAGGGTGGCACCCATCCCTACAAGGAGACCAATATTTATCAAAATCCCAAAAATTTGAGCATACGGATAAAAGGGAGATTTATATTCTGGGTTGTACCATTGAATACGGGATTCTCTGAGAACAACGACGGCAATATTCTCGGCCATATAGATGATGATCATAAATACTGAAGCATATTTGGCAATTTTACCAATATCCATGGTCAGTAGAACGATGGCAACAATGAGGCCAGAGATGATAATACTTAATACGGGTGTTAAAAATTTACGATTAAGTTTACCTAGGGCCGAGGGAAGTAGCTTGTCGCGGGCCATAGCAAATGGAAATCGACTCGAGGCCAAAATTCCAGAATTTGCCATAGAGCTCATGGTCACAATAGCAATCACTGCAGTAATGGGAGAGAGAAAAGGAATATTAAGATGTTCAGCAAAGGTATAGATGGGTGAAAGATTACCTTTGATTTGCTCTATCGGTAAATTTCCAAAGAGTAGAAAAGTAACCCCTGAATAAATAATCGTGGCAATGAGTAAAGATATAAGAATTCCTCGAGGAAGATTCTTTTCAGGTGATTTTATTTCTTCAGCAATCGCTGCAACTTTAGTTACGCCCGCATAGGATACAAAGACCAGTGCTGTTGCTGCGGCCAGACCATTGGTTCCTTCAGGAAAAAGGGGCTGCATATTCGTAATATCAAATGAAAATATAGATGCTGCAGAGATTCCGGAAAGAAGAGTGATACAAAGACCCACCACAAACATCAGAATACCGGATACTTTCCCTACTCCTAGAATATTGAGCAGAACAATAAAGAAGAGAATCGTAAGACTGGTAGGAACAAGGTCTACTTGAGGCGCAAGGATCTTTAAGTAGGCACCAAATCCTACGAGGGCAAAACTTGATTTGAGAAGAAGAGATATCCAAAGACCCAGACCCGAGATCGTTCCCACAATGGGGCCAAAAGTTCTTTCTAGATATACATAGGTTCCCCCTGAGGTGGGCATGGCGGTGGCCAACTCAGATTTAGAAAGTGCAGCGGGCAGTACCGCGAAGGCGGCCAAGAGATAGGCCAACCAAACAGATGGGCCAGTCGTTGCTGCTGCAATTCCAGGGAGAACAAAAATTCCACTTCCGATCATTGCTGATACAGATATGGATACAACGGCGCTAAGGCCCAAGCTTCTTTCTAATTTTTTCACTCGTTTATGGTAATCGATAGGTGATTGAACGGAAACAAAATTATGCTATAGTCTGTCTAAGTTATTGAAAACTGTAACTTTATCTTTGAAAAAGCGGGCCTTGATAATTGTGATCGTATTTAGACAATTATTAAACATAAGCAAGTAGGCACCGCTCTAAAATATTTTATAGGATATTTGTATGTGTTTTATACGACAAAAAAGAAGAGTTCTTTTATTCTTGGGGATTCTTATATTCAATTTTTCCTCTCATGCTCTAAGCTTTACGGAGAGTGTTAAGAAGGCCGCCTTTAGCAAAAATGTGTGGATACCTTCAGCATCTGCCTTAGTATTTGCTGTGACCGGGCAAGACGGAAAAATATCGGACTGGGCATCTCGAAAGAGACCACTATTTCATTCTGTTGAAAATGCCAGTAACTATAGTGATGATATCGCTTTTAAGTACTTACCATTTATTAACTTAGTTAATAAAGGTGTCTCTCAATATCAAAATAAACACAATCCGAATTATTTCATTCATTACAGTTCTTTTATTTTCGCACCAGCAATAACTTACTTAGTTAGTAGAATCATTAAAGATAGCTCGGGAAGGATTCGTCCTGACTCTAGTAATGACCTTAGTTTTCCTTCGGGACATACATCGCTATCCAGTTCATTTAGTGAAGAGTTTTATTATAGTTCTCGGCAAGTCTACTCTGAGCCATGGGCCAATGGAATGTACTATTTTAATGAAGGTCTAGTAGGGAGTGTTGCATGGGCCAGGCTCGAAGCAAAGAAACATCACCTGACTGATGTACTTGTGGGCTATTCACTAGGGAAGTTTCTTTCGCACTTCTTACATAATTACTTTTTTTATAAGAGTGACCAAATGAAGGTTACTCTCGATTATCAACCTAACCTCTATACCATAGGAAAACTATCATGGAGCTATTAAAAGCTTATTATAAACTGATCATTTGTTGTCTCATAGTTCTTAGTTCTTACAACGTATTAGGAAAAGTCGATGGAGAATCCACTAAACCCTTGGATGTCATTGATAGACCCACTCGATATGATTTATTTTTTAATAATGAGCTCGATAATGTACTGGCACCTTTCACATCTCAGAGTTCGAGCTTTTTAATTGGTGGGGGTCTGTTAACTTATATTGTTTTTAGAGATAATTTTGATGAAAGAAGTCAGAAAAATTATTTAGAAAAATTTGAAAAAGGTGGAGAAAAAACCTGGGTAAAACTTGGAGATACTGTTGGTTGGGGTGTTCTACCTGCAGCATTTCTTGGAATACAGGCCATTCGAAGTGCTTTCACACCAGACAATCTAACTAAAGAAAATAAGAAAATATGGGAAGATGCTGAGTATGTGACCAAGACTGTGGCGTATACTGGACTTATGACTCTTACTATGAAGACTTTAATTTCTCAATCTCGTCCTAAGGACTCTTTAAAGAAAGACAGTTTTCCTTCTGGGCATGCATCTTCGGCCTTTGCTTTTTCTACGGCCATTTGGTTAAGTCAAGGATATGAATGGGGGATTTTTTCCTCGTTATTAGCATCTTGGATCAGTTTCAGTCGTATTGAAGATGGTAGTCATTACTATCACGATAGTCTCTTTGGAGCGGCCCTTGGTATTTCCTATGCCATTGGAATTTATAATAATCATTATAGAAGAAATTTACCCTTTTCCTTTGCCGTGGCACCAACAACTGATGGAGAAGGAGCATATGGTAGGCTAACTTATAGATACTAGAGAAGGGAATTAAAGAAGGTAATTAAAGAAGACCCTCTCCGTAGGGGAGAAGGTCTTTTTATAGAGATTATTTTTTTGCGGCTGCTTTCTTAGTTGTTTTCTTTGTCGCTTTCGCAGCTGCTTTCTTAGGAGCAGCCTTCTTTGTGGTTTTCTTAGCTGCTTTCTTAGGGGCGGCTTTCTTTGTGGTTTTCTTCGCTGCTTTCTTAGGAGCGGCTTTCTTTGCTACTTTCTTTGTCGTTTTCTTAGTAGTTTTCTTAGTAGTTTTCTTAGTTGCTTTCTTCTTTGTCGTCTTCTTTGTAGTTTTCTTGGCAGCTTTTTTTGCCGCTTTCTTTGGAAGATAAGACTCTAGGTTTTTTTGAAGCTTATTAAGCTCTTTCTTTTGCTCATCTAAAAACTTCTTGGCCTTAACGATTTCATCGTTAACGATCTTTTCAACTTTTTTCTCAAGAACAACTCGTTCTTTCTTAAGCTTCGTTACAAGCTTAGGGATATCTTTATCAACGATACCATTAAAGTCTTTTTCAGCACTTTTAATGAAAGTATCAACTTGCTTTTGAACTTCTTTTACTGAAGTTTGTCCTTTTTTTACGAGGCCTTCAATTTCTTTTTTCATTTCATTCCACTGTTTTGTAATGTTTTTTTGAGTCATCACGATCTCCCTAGTTTTGTTAAATTTGTTATTAAACGATGATCTTAATTACGTTTTGTTATCGGTACTCTATAACCAAAACCAAAGCTCTTTGCTTTGATCTTAATGATGGGGCAAAACTGATTCCTTTTATACTCTGATTTTGTGTAAAGGCCATAAACTTTTTGCACATCATCCTTTGGAAGCCCCATAGTGATTAATTCTTTCACACTATGGCGATAAGACAGAAGCCCTTCGAGAATCGTATCGAGAATTTCATAAGGTGGTAGACTTTGCGAGTCTTCCTGATTCTCTCTTAATTCAGCGGAAGGAGCTCTATCCATATATCCACGGGGGATAAGTTCCTTTGTACGATGGATATAGTTGGCCAAATCATAGACTTCACTCTTGTAGAGATCCCCCAGTAAACTGAAGGCGCCCACGCTATCTCCATATAGTGTCGAATAACCTACGGCCAGTTCTGATTTATTTGAAGTATTGATGACAATACTTCCGTTTTGATTGGAGCGAGCATAGAGAAGAGCCCCTCGTAGACGACTTTGTATATTCTCATCGGCCAGTCCTGCAAGGGGAGTTTGATAGAAGCTAGTGAAGTGATCTCTAACGGAGTCATGAAGTTGCGATATCGGTAATATCGTTAAGGGGATTTCGAGTTGGTCACAAAGCTCTTGAGACAGTTGGGTTGAAAGATCCGCTGAATACTGACTTGGCATATAGAGAGCTTCAAGGCTTTGGTCTTTTTGTAAGGAGAGTTTGGCCAACGTAAGCACGAGCCCCGAATCCATTCCACCAGAAAGTGCAATGGTAAAGGATTGAAATCCACACTTACGGGTATATTCTTGCATGCCAAAGCACAGGGCCCTAATCACTTCTTCGCATTGTTCATCACTCCACTTTCTTAAGCGAATGGGATGAGAATTTTGAAAGTCAGCTTTAAATTGAGATTCCCAACTATTTTCATAGCTTTGATCGTGAAGAAGGGCCTTTTTAGCGGAGAAGCGAGAAACTTTTGAAAGGTCATAGTGAAGTTCATCTCGCTCGAATTCCTTGGCCTGCAAAGTGAGTTCGGGATGATAAACAAAACTTCTTCCATCAAAGAGAATTTCATCTTCTCCTCCTACGCGATTAACATAGGCAAAGGCGCAGCCAAATTGATGAGAAATTTCACAAGCACGTTCGAGACGTTTATCAATTTTTCCTAAAAAGTATGGAGAAGCACTTAAATTAACGATGAGATCGAGATGATGACCCTCGGCCGTGACTTTTTCTTGAAGAAGATTTACAGGATCAATAGAGTGAGTGGAACTAAACCACATATCTTCACAGATGAGTAGTCCAATGGATTTACCATGAAATTTAATGACCTGAGAATCGCTACCGGCGCTAAAGTATTTTTGCTCATCAAAAATATCATAGTTAGGAAGTAGGCATTTCGTGTAGACAGCTGTGACACCAACACCAGGAATGAGGTCAAAGATGACATTCTTAATATAGAGGGGAAGACCTTGGTCATCGAATTCATAGCTGAGTCCTCCCACTAGAAATTTACGATCGGGATTGCCAAAGCTTTTAAGCTTTTTGAGCCATTCGTCCAGTTGGCCCAGATGTTCCAAGTAGCGTTCAATAAACTCTCTTTGTAATACGAGGTCTTGCAGGGGATAGCCGGTAAGATAGAGCTCTGGATAGATGAGTAATTCTGCACCCTGGCCTGTCTCTTTGAGGTCTTTTTCTAGGTCAGAGAAGATCGTCGTAAAGTCGGCGATGGTGTGGTGGTCTTGTTTGAGGATAATTTTCATTAATTGGTCCTAAAATATGAATTTCTAAGCTTTTCGTGTTAAAAAAAGCCCAAGAATAAGATCATTTATAAGGAATAGAATAATATGGCCACAGACAAAGGTGAAGTAGTTAAAGTTCTCGTAATTGGTGCAGGCCTGGCCGGTACTGAAGCGGCCACATTTTTGGCCCGACATGGCGTCAGAGTTGTTTTGGCCGAGTCAAAGAAAACTCAGCTTAATCCAGCGCAGAAAATTGATACCATGGCCGAATTAGTGTGCACGAACTCTCTTAAGAGCAAGAATCCCGATTCAGGACATGGACTTCTTAAGCATGAAATGAGAGGGCTAGGCTCTATTGTTCTCGAAGTTGGAGAAATGACGGCCGTTCCTGCTGGGGATGCACTTGCCGTTGATCGTGAGGCCTTTTCACAAAAAATAACTCAGATAGTGGAAAATACAGATTATATTGAAGTTTGCTACGAAGAAGTGAGCAATCCTCTAGAATATGCCAAGAAGAAAGGCTGCTCGTATATCATTGTGGCCACTGGTCCACTGACCACTCCAAAACTCGAAGAGTGGATGGGAGAAGAGATCGCAAAAGAAGACCTCTACTTCTATGATGCGATTGCTCCGGTTGTCGATGCTGAGGGACTTGATTACTCTAAGCTCTACTTCAAAGATCGGCACAAGCCCACTTCAAGTGAAGAGGGGATGGACGCCGATTATCTTAATGCACCCATGAATAAAGAGCAGTATGTAGCTTTCATTGAGGCTCTTGTTGAGGCCGAAAAAGTTCCTGCTCAAAATTTTGAAGATTATAAATTCTTCGAATCCTGTCTTCCGGTAGATATCATGGCCGAAAGAGGCGAGGAAACAGCGCGCTTTTCTTGTATGAAGCCCATCGGCCTTGAACTTCCTGATGGAAGCCTGCCTTATGCCTGTGTACAACTAAGAAAAGAAAATCTAGAAGGTTCGGCCTTCAATCTCGTGGGCTTTCAAACACGATTAAAATATCCTGAACAAATTCGTGTTTTTCGTATGATTCCAGGACTTGAGAAGGCAAGCTTTCTTCATCTAGGAAGTGTTCACCGTAATACGTTTATCAACTCGGCAAAGCTTTTAAACTTTGATTTTTCGACCAAACAATATCCTCATCTCTATTTTGCAGGACAAATTACAGGAGTAGAAGGATACACGGAATCGGCATCCATGGGGCTTTATGTGGCTTCACAAATCTTACGAAAAATACATGGACATGAGCCAATTGAATGGCCAAAAGAAACGGGCTTTGGTGCTCTGGTTAATTACGTTATGACCAGTAAGCGTCCAAGTCCTTCCAATATTAACTTTGGTCTATTGCCTCCTGTTGCACTTAATAAAGAACAAAGAAAGTATCGCAAGGGAAGAAAGAAAATTAAAAAGGAATTGGCCTCTCAACGAGCGCGTGAAGTCTTTGAAGAGTTCTTACCCCGTGTGATTCCAAGCTATACTCCTTCAGAAAATAGAGTGTAATGGGCTTTTTATTAATCATAGCGGCGGCCTTTTGTTGGGCCCTCGATACTCTGATTCGCTATCCTCTCATTTATTCGGGGATTCAAGCAGAGTATATTGTTTTGATTGAGCATCTCTTTTTATGCGTTTTCTTTTTACCCATATTGCCAAGGCTATTAAAAAATTTAAAGGGGCAAAAGTACCAAGGTTGGAAGTCTTTTCTGGTCATTGGAGGATTAGGTTCTGCTGTGGCCACGATTACTTTCACAAAGGCCTTTGCTCTCATTAATCCTAGTCTTGTTATTTTCTTTCAAAAGTTTCAACCCCTCGTTGCGATATCTTTGGCCTATCTTGTTTTGGGTGAAAGGATCAGTAAGCAATTTATTTTCTTGGCCCTTGTGTGTTTAGTGGGAGGCTTTATGATGGCGTCTCATGAAGTGGCCTCGGCCTTTGATTATTTTTCTCAAAATATTGTCGATCCTAATCAGAAAATTCTGACTGAGAAGAACTTCTACGGACTTATCTTCACTTTTATTGCTGTTATAGGCTGGGGGGCCAGTACGGTATTTGGAAAAAAACTGGGAAACCTATCGTTCCAAGATAATGAAATTATGGCCGGACGCTTCAGTATCGGACTTCTTTTTTTGATTCCGATAACTCTGATCACTCAAAAGGGAGAGCTATCTCCCATTGCTGAGTTTGGACCAGAGATTTGGGGAAAGCTGCTCATAATGGTCACTGTCAGTGGAATTCTGGGGATGGGCTTTTATTATTGGGGTCTAAAGAAAACCAGTGCGCGATTGGCCGCATTAGGGGAAATGTTCTTTCCTTTTTGTGCTCTAGGCCTTAACTGGATCTTTCTTGATGCGACTCTGAGCATGACTCAGGTGATAGGAGGCCTTCTCTTACTCGTGAGTTCCACTTTAATTCAATGGAAACATTACTAAATTAATTTTTTGTATTGAGGAATATTATTTTTAACTGTTCTACTAGAGTTAATGGTCATCCTTTTTCATTAAGGTTATAATAACACTGTCTAAAACATCAAAATTATCAGGAGAAGTGGATGTCGGATCAAATAGTGATTCTTCCAGAAAACCTAAAGGGAAAAACGATTCTTGTGGCCGGTGCTGCTGGATTTGTTCCTTCCACTCTTACCGAATTTTATTTAAATCTTGGGGCCAAAGTTATAGGCCTTGATAACTTCATTACAGGTAGTCGATCCAATATTGATTTACTAGGCAAGTACGAAGATTTTCGCTTCATAGAATGCGATATCTCTAAGGGACTGCCTGACTTTTCTAAAATCGATATAGATTTTATTTTCTCACTGGCTTCTCCTGCTTCACCTATTGATTTCAAAACTATTCCGCTTGAAATTATGCAAGTAAACTCCATGGGAACTCAAAACCTTCTTGAGCTGGCTAAAGTTAAAAAGGCCCGTTTCTTAGAAGCTTCGACTTCTGAAGTTTATGGAGATCCTGAAATTCATCCTCAAGTAGAGACATATGTCGGTCACGTTAATCCCATCGGTGAGAGAGCTCCCTATGATGAGTCAAAGCGCTACGCCGAGGCCATGACGATGATGTATCATCGCCGCTATGGAGTCGATACGCGAATTGTTCGTATTTTTAATACTTATGGACCGCGCATGAGACCTGATGACGGAAGAGTGATTCCTAATTTTATTAATCAGGCCATGAATAATGAAAACATCACGATTTATGGTGATGGCTCACAAACAAGAAGTTTCTGCTATGTGACCGATCTTGTTCAGGCCATCCATACCGTTATGTTCAGCAGTGATCCCACTCCCTTTAACTGTGGAAATCCTGATGAATATACCATTAAAGAAGCAGCTGAATTTATCATTGAAACACTACAAAGTTCATCAAAACTTACTTATCATCCTCTTCCCAATGATGATCCCAAGAAGCGTCGTCCAGATCTAACGAAACTAACGAGTGTGAGTAATTATGCCCCACAAGTTACTTTTAAAGAGGGACTACTCAATACTTTGGAGTATTTTAAAACACTGAAATAAGAATAGGCAGGTTGTGATGAAAATTGTGGTAAGTTGTGATGCTCTAGTTGCCCGTGACTACGCAGTATCAGTTGTTGAGTCTATGCTCTTACTCTATGAAAATGCTGAACTCTATAGCATTGTTCATCATGAAGGTAAGATCATAGGTCCGGTTGAGCAACGTAAAATTCACAGCAGCTTTCTTTCCCATATTTTAACGAATGCAACACCCTTTAGTGATCAGTGGTGGAAAAAGGCCCACCTCATTCCTGGAGCACTTAAGAAGTTACATATTCCATGTAATGTCGATCTTGTGATCAATATATCGAGTGGTTTTTCTCAAGCGATTTCTAAATGCGATGGAGTGAAGCAAATCACTTACTTAGTGGAAAATCAATTTGAGATAAGAAAGCCTAAATTTCTAAGAGAGAAGATCTTCAGAGGTTACTTAGAGAATTGGGCACAGAAATCCCTCATGCAAGCGGATGAACTTTGGGTCACGACTGAAAAGTCTGCAGACTTTTGGTCTAATAAGCATAAGAACGTATCTGTGCTTCCTCCTTTTTTCAAAGCGACTGACTTTCCACTTTTTCCTGAGACCATTAGAAAATCTTTTCCAAGCGACTTCTTTGCTTTAGAAGCGGATCATTTGACTGAGTCTAAAGCCGAAGGACTTATTGAGCAGTTACTGAAGAAAGGAATAAAATTCAAATTTGTCGGAATAGATGATCATCTTGATTCGTTGAAGCACAAGTATAAAGATAAGGTCGAGTTTTGGGGTCATCGCTGCGCTGGTGAGTTAGCTCCTTTCTTAGCGGCCTCCAGAGGATTTATCTGTTTCCAAGAGAAGGGTTTTCCTGTCCAAGCGATAGAGGCCTTAAGTACGGGAACACCTATATGGATTAAAGAAGACTCTCTTGCTCTTGATTATCTCGATAAATCAAAAGAGGGGATATTTAGTGGCCTAGACTTTATTGACTCCAGTGAAGAGCTCTTTGAGCAAATGAGTGGCCTAGATATAAAGAAGGTTCATGGCTCAGTTCAGAAATTTCATGATTTAAAATTTAGATCTTGGGTTCATAGGCAAGTTCAAAAGCTCGACTCTGACAGTGCTGTAGAAAATGAGACTTGTTCGTCTTGTTAATGGATTCTCAAGCTTTTCAAAGCAATGCAAGCGCTCATTTTAGTTAAATATTCTCTTCATTTCCTTGAAAATATGATGTTTTCTTCATAAACTGCTGGTTGTTTCGCCGTGGTCTGAATTTAATAGGCCCAAATATTGTAGGAATTAAATTTATGTCAGATATTAAAAAGAGATCATTTAGACACATTGCAAATATCGTTAAGAGATATAGAAAAAGTCATGGACAAAGACTTGGACAAGAGGAGCTCTCACAACTCCTAGGTTATAAGAATGGTCAGTTTATAAGTAATGTTGAAAGAGAGAAGTGCTCAGTTCCCTTAAAAACGCTTTCAAAATTAATAAATGTTTTAGAAATTCCTAAAGATGAACTCATTGAAGCGGTAGTTAAAGATTATAGAGAAACAGTATATAATCATATAAATTCCACTTCAGACAATAATGATTCAAATAAAGGAAGTTCTCATGATCCTCATCATCAGCTCAACTAAAGGCAGTAACTTCAAACTGGCCGAATCCCTTAACGAAGTTTGTGACCAATTAGAAATCGATTCTCAGGTTATTTCTCTTGAAGATTTTACCATGCCACTATTTACTCCAGGACAAGAAGAAAGTTCAGGTGTTCCTGAAGAGGCGCATCGACTGGCCCAGGCCATGAAAGAAGCAAAGGCCCTTATTTTCTGTGCTCCAGAATATAATGGAGGAGTTCCTCCTATATTTAATAATGCCATCGCTTGGATTAGTCGAACAGATGAACTGGATTGGCGCTCATGTTTCAATCAAAAATTCTGTGTCGTTGCCACCCATTCCGGTGGAGGAGGACATAAGGTTCTGTCGGCGATGAGAAGTATTCTTAATCACTTAGGGGCCATCGTCCTTCCAAGAACAATTCTTACCACATACTCAAGTCCTCTAAAGCCTGATTCTGCCCAGGATATTGTAAAACAACTTAATACTTACGTATCCTAGAGTTCATCGTTACAATAATATCTTAGATAACTTTTTTGAGGAGATGAAATGATGAAGAGCACGTTGCTAAGTGCATTGCTATGCCTTTTTATCTTACCCCTACAAGCAAAGAATATTTTAGCGACCGTTAAAGAAAGACAGTCTCTTCATTGCGGTGTTACTCAAGGTGTACCAGGGTTTTCTACTCCAGACTCTAAAGGTAATTGGTCAGGACTTGAAGTTGATATTTGTCGTGCGGTTGCTGCAGCTGTACTTGGTGATAAGAATAAAGTTAAATTTATTGCGCTTTCTGGCCAATCTCGTTTTACAGCTCTTCAGTCTGGCGAAGTCGATATTCTTAGCCGTGTCACAACATGGAGTTTAACTCGAGATACTGCTCTTGGTTTAAATTTTGCCCCCACAACTTATTATGATGGTCAGGGTTTTCTCGTTCGTAAAAAAGATGGTGTAAAGAAAATCTCAGACCTTAGTGGGGCAACGATTTGCACTCAACAGGGAACGACCACGGAGTTAAATCTTTCTGATTATTTCCGGGCCAATAAAATAAAAATGAAGTCCGTTGTTTTTGAATCAAATGATGAGGTTGTTCAGGCCTTTTTTAAAGGGCGCTGCGATGCCTTTACCAACGATACTTCTGGCCTCGTAGCCGAAAGGTCCAAAGTGAAAAATCCTGAGGATTATGTGATTTTAAAAGAAGTTATTTCTAAAGAGCCCTTGAGTCCGGCCGTAAGGCATGGGGATGATCAATGGTTTGATATTGTTAAGTGGAGTATTTTCTCTCTTATTGAAGCAGAGGAAAATAAAATGACATCTGAAAATATCGATAGTTTTAAAAACTCGAAGAACCCTGTGATTAAGAGGTTTCTTGGTCTATCCAAAGGTAATGGTAAATCGTTAGGACTTTCTGAAGACTGGGCTTACCAGATTGTTAAGCAAGTCGGAAATTACGCCGAGGTATTTGAACGTAATATGGGAATGAAGAGTCCCTTGAAATTAGAGCGAGGTCTCAATGCGCTTTGGAAAAATGGTGGACTTATGTATTCACCACCGATGCGCTAAAAATAATTAAAGTAATTCAAAGGCTCCAAAGAGAATGGGCTCTTTCTTATCTGAATCAACATAATCACAGAAGTTATACGCCATGATCTTAAGTTGTGCTTTTTCTGTTTTATGTTCAGAAATAAGTTTGAACGCGGGATAGTTATTCTTTAGATATATATCCCATGACTTAATCATTATTGAAGCGTCCTTAAATGTTTTTACCGTTCTATGCTTGTCATCAGAGAGACCACCTGTTGATCTGGCCTTTGCATTTCCAATGGTGAAATGTAAATTAGAGACAAAGAGATAGTAAGGAGAATTTTCAAATTCAGGTAGATTGATAATAGAGGCGAGCTTTGAAGGATCTTTCTTTAATGCATTAAGAATAAGATCTTTCATTCCCAGTAAATCAGCTTTATCAGCAAAGAAACTCTGTCCTGTAAACGTATCTAGGTCTGAAAAGAATTGAGCTTCTTTTAAGTCCTCGGCTTTAATATCAGGGTTAACAAGATCAAAGAAAGGGATCTCATAGGATTCACATATCTTGTATATGATATCCATATCTATCGGTGACTGACCGGTTTCAATACGTTGGAAAGTTCTTAAACTAAGTCCAAGTGTTGTGGCCATCTCCTGTTGAGTGATCGACAGAGATGTTCGGTAGAGTCGTATTTTTATACTTAATCTTTCTATAGCTTTCACAAGATTGATTCTATAAAGAAACCAAAGAGAATGCTATTTATATTTTAGATAAAACCTTCACATTTTATTAAAATTTCTTAATTAGTTAATGAGGTTAATTATTAAGTTTAAGATTTCTTGAGTTTGGCCCATTCTCATTATCTTCAACTATTTTATAGTTATCACTTTCTTCACTTTTCTTTCTATCTGCAATCAAAAGGAGTGCTGGTAGAAAAACAAGATCAGTAATTAAGGCCAAGGCCAAGATCATGGAACAGAGAATCCCAAAATTTCTATTGGGTACAAACTCAGCAAAAATAAATGATCCAAAACCAACGACCAATAAGAGGGTCGTGATAATAAGAGCATTTCCAGTTATGAGAAACGTCTCTGCAATTGCGTGTAAAGGATCGTGTCCCTGTTTTCTATATTGCTTGTAAGAACTAATGAAGTGAATGGTGTCATCCACTGCGATCCCTAGGCAAACTGTACTCACAATAGAGGTACCAATATCTATAGGCTTACCAAGAAGTTGCATTAAGGCCCCACCAAAAATGAGAGGTACTACGTTGGGGAGCATGGCCAAGATACTTATAAAGAAGTCACGATAGACGATGAATAAGAGTAAGCTGACCAGTACAAGGGCCATGGCCATGGAAGAGAAGAAAGTCTCGACAACTAATGTATTCATCGACAAATAAATAGGGGCATTCCCACCAGTATCTACATCTAGATCAAAGTCTTTGGCGAGATTAACAATTTCTTTTGATTTCATTTCACTTTCTTTAGACGTTGTTAAATCCCACGTTACCTTAATACGTAGGCGACGATTATCAAGAGTGTATTGATTATTTAAATCCATTCCTTGAGGTAAACTCATAGTATAAAGAAAAAGTAGCTGACCCACGGCCTCAGAAGAATCAGGAATTCGATACTCTTCAGGTTTACCTTCGTGCAGAGTTTGATTCATTTTCTTTATGATTTCTCTTACGGAGCGCACACGAGTGACCTGAGGATCTTCGACCATTTTATTCATATAAGAATCAAGTTTATGAAGAAATTTAGGGTCTTTAATACCTTCCGTTTTTCCAGAGTCAACGACAAGCTCAATTCCTCGCAAACCATCGAGTTTAGAAGAAGTAAAGTCATAGGCCTGACGAATCGGTACTGTATGATGGAAGTACTTCATAGGATCACTATTGACTTCATTTTGAATCGCAATGAATACAGAAGTAATGGTTAGGACACTAAATGTAATAAAAATGGGCCATCTAAATTTGAATATAAATTTTGCTTTTTTAAGAGAAGCCTTTCTTTTTTCTTCTTCACTTAATTCGTGATGCTTCTTTCCTTTATTAAATAAGTCATCAAAGTGAAATGATTTTACCGGATACTTATCAAGTTTAGGAGAGAGAATACTAATAGCTGCTCCTAGGAATAAGTAAGTAAAGAGCCAAGCAATAAGGGTTCCGGCTCCACTTAGAATACCGAGATCTCGAATAGGCGCAAGGTCTGTATGGGTGATGGAGAAGAAACTTATCGCCGTAGAAACACTTGTTAATAAAGTAGGTTGAGCATTTTTGGTAAGAGAGAAGAGGATACTATTCTTGGAGTCCTGTTCATGGTTTCGATAGTAGAAATAAGAGTTGAGAATATGGACGGCGTCCGCGATACATATGGCGAGAAGGACTCCTGGTATCGCCGATAGCAGACTATTAAAAATAATACCCAAGTGACCCATGAGTCCAAAGGTTGCACCCACAGTTGTTGCAATGAGAGCAAGAGGTAAGAATATTGAAATATAGCTTCTAAATTGAAGAAATAGTAAGGAGAGTAGAAAGGCGAACATAAAGGGGATTAATACAATATTGTCTGAAGCAGATACTTCTTTAAAAGCATTATTACCTGCAGCAGGACCTGTAATATAGAATTCGATCCCATCAGTTTTATACTTCTTAATGATAGCTCTTACTTCATCGACCACGATAGAGAAGTCTGGATCTTCTCCGTGCAAGGAAGGAATCATATAAGCATAGATAATGGCATAGGTAGCATCAGGGCTTACAAAGAAGTCGGGGAGGACATCGTCTGCTAGGGCCTTTGATCTTAGCTCGACAAGATTATCAGGGGCATAGTCCGTACTGGTATTGATGAAGGGTTCGATAAGTATATCGTCTCCCTGTGCTTCAATATAGTTATAGTTACTCAGTGACTCGACACGGATAACGTTATCCACCTGCCACATCTCATCTGTAACTTTTCTTAGAGTCTCTAGGGCTTCTTTTTTAAAGATTCCCTCTTTGGAGTAGAGGCCAAGACTAATGAAGGTATCACTTCCAAACTGTTGTTCGAAACGATCGAGTTTTTCAATCTGAGGGTGATCACGATCAAACCAAATTCTTGGACTCCACATGGCCTTGATAGAAAATATGGCGGGAAGTACAATGGCCAAAACAACGGCAAAAATAGCAAGGGAGTGCCAAGGTTTATAAGTTACAAAAGAAGCAAGTCGCCACGACCATACCATTTCTTTTAATTTATTGGGATCCGTTTTACTACTCATGGATGCTTCCTCAGCTTGGAATCAGAAAAAGAGAAATTGAGAAGATAGACCAGGGAGTCTGAAGCGGTTTTTAGATAAAACAGAGTTCTAAATCACTCTACCTGGTTGGCCCTTTATAAAAAGGCCTTGAAAAGTTCGGGCCGCTACCCATGGGTTTTCTTCACGGGAATTGTAGTTTTGGAAACGCGACTCGGCAAGACAAAGGTCCATGATTAATTGATGGACATGGGTGGGATTATATTCTTTTTCAGCTACTCCCCATGTCATTGGATAACTCTGTGCGTATTTTGGATGTTCTCTATAGATATCCCCAAGAGTTACAGGACCTTGAAGAGCTCCGCTGATCAGGGAGAAATGCCCTCCCTGCCATACGGGTTCAAGTTCAGGGTCTGTGTCCTGGTTTATTGGAGCTTTGCGTCTATCTGATGTGATAATAATTGCTGATTTGTCGAACTTTTGTAAACGTTTTAGCTGTTCAGTGAATTGCTCAAGAGAGGATAGAAGCTGTGAATAGAAGTCTTCATGATTTTTTCTGGTTCTATCATCCCAACGATCAAATGACTCAAATAGAGGGTTATCATCAGAAGAGGGGGAGCGAATAAGACCTAGGCACAGTGGCCTTTTGGTTTTTGCACTCGCCTCATTAGCAAGTTTATACCAGTGAGAAAAAATACCTTCCATGGAGCTACTTCCACTATGAGTAGAAGATTTAATAGGGGTTTTCAATAGGGGTTGATAAATTTCTGCGGTTTGCTTACTTGCAGCGATGAGATCAACAGAGGGAAGTTGTTGGGAATGAAAGGATTGATTGAAGCTTTGAATAATAGACTTCTCACTATCGCCGCTTTGTCTAAACCACTCTCTTCTGGCCTGCTTTAAGTGAGGCCCTTTTAAGCTTATTCCTCTTACACTCAACCAGTGATCTAAAAGTTTCTTACTATGAGGGAAGTCGTGCCAAATATTAGGTAGAAGAAGTTTTCCTCGCTTATGGTGGAAAAGGCGCTGTCCAGAGTTAAGGGTAGTTACCTTAAATTGATCTAAGGGATCGGCCCAAAAGTCAAAGGCCTCTCTTATTGGAGCTCCTTCAATATGAAGCCAATAAACTTGAAAGTTCTCAATACCAAATTGCAACGGCATCTGGCCTTGAAGTAGAGGAAGCGTTGAAAGTTGTAAGGATCTTTTGAGAAAGTCTCTTCTTTTCACATGGACTCCTGTGAGTCTTTTACAACAGTAGGAGGGGTATCAAAAATTTCAGAGAGGAGCTTTAGTCCGTCTTGATGTTTTTGATACTCTCGCCCTAAGCGCTCGATCGTCTTCTCTTGAGGATAACTCTTATGTATCCATTGATAGTAGCGCTTAACTTGGCAGCTATAGAAATTGGGGTCCTCTGAAATGAGAGAGCCCAGTTGGCGAAGGGTTCTAAAGCGTTTTCCTCTAAAGCTACCTGTGCCATAAGAGGCAGAAAAGTCTTGAGGCTCTTTTTTAACTTCTTCTTGAGACTTTTTAGATTCTTCAGAGGCTTGACTCCACATCTCTTGAACATGATTGCTCTTTAAGAAAATAGGATAGAGCACTTGAATCTGTTTTTGATCACACTGCTCAGAGGAAGGAATAAGGGTTAAATTTCTAAAACCTGAGGCCATTTTATCCATAGGGAAGTGGCAAGAGAGGCAGTTCTCTTCTTTTGTGATGGGATGGTTCCAAAGAGTCTCACTAGCACTTTGTGTGTTTGATTGGGTGAAGTCTTTAGTAAAGGCCGTGAGGTCTTCTTGATTAAAGTACTGATCTGGTGAAGAGCAAAGAAGATTTTGAAAGATGGAGTCCACTAAAGATCTAGAAAGATGCTTAGATCCATCAGATTCATAGAAGGCCTTCTTTTTAAGGTGATAATAAAGAAAGCTAGGGGAGCCAAGAAGCCCAGCCCCAAAGTGTTGATAAATATTATGTTCGTTTTTAAAGGGCATTTTTTCTACCCATTGAGCTTGATTACTTTTTGGAATGGCAAATTTAGAGCTATTAAGGGCCCTTTCATAGAGAAATCCAAGAATATCTCCATCACCTATAAAGGAGAATTCTTTTTCAAGGCCCAGCGCCTTTTTATAATCTTCGTTTGTTCTTTGGGTACGCTTAGAAGTGCTGGGATCGTCGCCCTGTCTTACGATTCTAGGTTCTCCGTAGGATAATACAATTTGAGATGCCTCTTTCTTTTTTTGAAAGAGGGTACGTGTCATAAGATACGCTGGAGCTTTGGGATCATAAACATCCCACTGATATTGATCAGTACAGGTAATGGCCCGATCATTGTCTTTGGGCATAACCCACTTAAAATGGAATTGATTAAAAGTATTTAAAAGATCAGATGCAATTGGGCTGCGCTCTATGAGTAAACCATTATCTTTGAGTTCGGCCATATCAAGTAGATCCGAGCATTTATCCGATTTTACTACTTTAGCCAGGGTCTTGAGATATTTTTGATCTCGCTGTTGCTCAGGAATTTCTTTGGCCTCTTTGATATAGTCTGAAAGAGTTCTTCCGTTGAGCAGAAGCTTTTCGCAGTGACTTAGATTTTGTGCCCAAGAACTTGAACATAAGGTCCATAAACTCAATGTTGAGATGGTCAAGCAATAGGGAGGTCTTGGTCGTGTAATCTTCATGCTCAGATATTCTATACTTTAGGCCATAGGGCTGCAAACCTTAAAAGAAATCTAGTTTTTACTATAATGATTCAATTTGTCAGACCATCGCGTTTATTCTTACAATCTTTACATGAACTTTTGGTACGATCCTAAAAAGAGAGCTATTTTCTTTCAAGCTTTTATTCTATTCATTGTAGGCAGTATTGTCGGAGTCTTAATTTATAATACTCAGCAAAACTTATCTTCTCAAAATATCGCCACAGGCTTTGGCTTTCTTTCTCAAGAAGCAGGGTTTCAAATATCTGAAACTATGTTTGATTATTGGTCTGACGACTCTTATTTTAAGGCCCTACAGCTTGGCTTTTTAAATACTTTAAAAGTGGGTGTCATCGGAAATATCCTGGCGATTATATTGGGCATAATTATCGGGGTTCTTCGTTTGAGTCCTAATTGGACGATCTCTAAATTATGTCAAAGTTATATTGAGATGGTTCGAAATATTCCCTTACTCTTGCAATTGCTCTTTTGGTACGCGCTGTTCACGGATATTTTACCAGGAGTGAAAGAAGCCTTTTCCCCTGTATCGAATATTTACTTAACCCAAAGAGGCTTCTTCTTTCCTGCTATGATGGATCATATGATCTGGCCATGGGTGAAAGGAGCTTTTGTCTTTGGGCTATTGGGCTTTTTCTTCTTTTCTAAATGGTTAACAAACTTTTCTTTGCAAAAAGGAAGATCCTATAAACAATGGCCATATGCTATTGGCCTTGTGATTATTTTGCCGGCCATTGTTTGGCTAATAGGGGGAGCTCCTTTTGATTGGGCCATACCTGTTCTTGGAAGATTTAACTTTGAGGGAGGAGCGGAACTTTCTCCGGAGTTTGCAGCACTACTCATCGGTTTAGTTGTCTATACTTCGGCTTTTAATGCTGAAATTATTCGTGCCGGTATTCTTAGTGTAGATAAAGGACAATGGGAAGCGGCGAGTTCTTTGGGACTTAATAAAATACAGTCGCTACGCTATATTATTCTTCCCCAATCTCAACGTGTGGTTATTCCCCCTCTTACTTCTCAGATATTAAACCTGATCAAAAATAGTTCCCTCGCAGTTGGAATTGGATATCCTGATTTTGTTGCTGTGGCCAATACGACGATGAATCAAACTGGACAGGCCATCGAAGGAGTGATGATGATCATGATGGTCTATCTAAGTTTTAGTCTCTTTAGTTCAATAGTAATGAATATATACCATAAACGTATACAGATGCAGACAAGGTCTTAGTCATGGACGATTACAATAGAGATATTTCTTCTCAAGCCCCACTGCAAAATGTCGCCCAATGGATGAAGAAGAATCTATTTGCGACCCCGCTAAATACCGCGATCTCTTTAAGCGTAATCTGTCTGCTTCTTAGTGCTCTTGGTCCTTTTATACAGTGGCTCTTTATTGATTCTACATGGGAAGGGAGTGCATCCGATTGTCGTGAAGCAAGTGGGGCCTGTTGGGCCTTCATTAGAGAAAAATATCAATTTATTCTCTTTGGCTTTTATCCAAGAGATCTTTTGTGGCGACCTATTTTATCAATTATTCTCTTTATAAGTTTTATCTGGTGGAGCAAAGAGCCTAAGCGCTGGACTCGCCGACTCCTTTGGCGCTGGGTAAAGCTTATTTTATTGATAGGTCTACTTATGCGCGGAGGAATTCTAGGTATTGAGTACGTCTCAGTTGATCAGTGGGGAGGCCTTCCCTTAACGCTCTTACTTTCTTTTTTTGGTTTACTCTTTTCTTATCCTTTTGGCATTTTATTGGCCTTGAGCCGTACAGGGGAGTTGCCTCTTATTCGCTTTCTCAGTGTGACTTATATTGAGCTTATTCGTGGTGTTCCCATGATAAGTCTTCTTTTTATGGCCTCTGTAATGTTTCCGCTTTTTATGCCTGATGGAGTTAGTTTCCCTAAATTATTAAGGGCCCAATTGGCCATCATTATGTTTATGTCGGCCTATATGGCGGAAGTGGTTAGAGGCGGACTTATGGCCATTGATCGCGGTCAGTATGAAGCCGCCGATGCTCTTGGACTTAACTACTGGCAAAAGCAAATCAAAATCATTCTTCCTCAAGCATTAAAAATAGTGATTCCACCTACAGTGAATACTTCCATTGGTATGTTTAAAGATACCTCTCTCGTTGTGATCATTGCCTTGTCAGATCTTTTAATGACGACAAAGACGGCACTAAAAGATGCAAGTTGGTTAGGCTTCTCTGTTGAGGCCTATCTCTTTGCTGGCGTTATTTATTTTATATTCTGTTTTTCTATGTCGCGCTATTCAAGTAGGTTAGAAGAAGAATTCTCATTTGGAGTTAAGTCATGAGTAAAAATATTATTGAGATTCAAGAATTAAATAAATGGTACGATGATTTTCATGTTCTCAAAGATATCAACCTCAATGTGTCTCAAGGGGAGAAAATCGTTATATGTGGACCCTCTGGTAGTGGAAAGTCGACTCTCATTAGATGCTTGAATCATTTAGAAGAACATCAAAAAGGCCTTATTGAAATTAAGGGAATTAAGCTTGATAACAATATTAAGAATCTGCAAAAGGTGAGAGAAAATGTAGGAATGGTCTTCCAACATTTTAATCTCTTTGCTCATTTAACGATTTTAGAAAACCTTACTCTTGCTCCTATGTGTGTGAAAAAAGAGCCTAAAGAAAGTGCTGAAAAATTTGCCTTAGAATTACTTGAAAGAGTGGCCATTGCTGAACATGCCCATAAGTACCCAGGTCAGCTTAGCGGTGGACAAAAGCAAAGGGTCGCTATCGCGCGCAGTCTTTGTATGAAACCACAGATCATGCTCTTTGATGAACCTACCTCAGCACTAGACCCTGAAATGGTGAAGGAAGTTCTTGATGTTATGGTTGATTTAGCAAAAGAAGGAATGACCATGATTTGTGTCACTCATGAAATGGGATTTGCTCGTCAGGTTGCAGATCGGGTGATTTTTATGGATGGTGGACAAATTGTAGAGCAAGCCGCTCCAGATGATTTCTTTAGTAATCCACAACATGAGCGCTCAAAAGAATTTCTGTCACAAATTCTTCATTGAGCACTACTGTAGTCTTATTTTTTTAATCTAAGAATTGAACACGATCTGCGCCAACTGGAATTCCAAAAACTTTATTCACAGTGACATGAACTCTTTTGATATTACTATTTGTATTATGAGAAATAGGCCAAGTGCTATCCACTCTTCCTACCTCAAATTCTTCTGTGTTGTAGCGACCAGTAATGGCATTTTCAGGATAGCGAATACTGATATTTCCACCGTAAACTTCTGAGAAGTTGGCCCCCATGACGGTTACAAATTTCTTTGGAATTCCTTCTTTGAAAACAGTACCATTTTGTACATCTTCTACAGTGAAAGTATCTGTTTCATTGTCATCATCTGCATGGGTGATTTTCCATTCAAAGTGAGCGATATCACCTTCAGCATTATTTACGAGGAAGACCTCTGCATAGGATTGACTGATATTTACTGTTACGTGAAGAACTTTAGTCTTTGTCACTTGAGCAAATATGCTTGATGACATCATTGTAAATAGAACCGCATAAATTAATTTCATGTAATCTCCCTGTATTAGCCCCAAATCTCAAAAATTATAGTGCAACATAGCAAGATTTAAATGGTTGTTCAATTTTCCTGAGGCATAGTTTTGAATATTTTGAGACTTGAGTGATAATAGAAGGATGAGTCTAAGATTTATTTTAATCTTCTCGCTAATATCTTTAAATATAGCGACGAGTCATTCTAGTGAGAATTGTATCCATACGGAGAGTGCGTTGCGTTGCGTGGAGTATGTTCGTAATTATGACGCGGATACGATCACTGTTAATGTCCCTGGTCTTCATCCACTCTTAGGTCAAAAAATTTCAATAAGAGTAAATGGTATTGATACGCCCGAGATGCGCACCAAAGATCTTTGTGAAAAAGAAAAAGCAAAGGTGGCCAAAAAGTGGGTTGAGCGTTCTTTGAAAAAGGCCAAACGAATTGATCTCTTAAATATTGATAGAGGTAAGTACTTCAGAATTGTCGCAGATGTGCATATAGATGGTGTGAACCTTACCGATATTTTATTGGAAAAGGGAATGGGCTATCCATATTCTGGGGCAACGAAGAAGAAGGTTAACTGGTGTTTGTCTTTTAAACAACTGGCGGCCCAATTCAAAAATATAAATGAAGAAACCGGACGCGATACGGCGTCAAAGAAATCTACTAAATAAGTTAAAGGTATAGCATTGGAAATTCTCACTATTGTCTTGATCGTTATGAACTTGTTACTCTTGGTCTTTGTTTGGCTGCAATTAAAAGATAGGGCCGAAAAGCCCCTCGCTCAAGGACTTAGCAATATTACCCAAGAATTGAGTCGCTACTTAGTCGATTATCAAGATCGACAAAAGCAGTATCAATCTCAAGAATTTCAAAACTTAAGAACAACAGTAGATAAGAAACTAGGAGAGGGACTCAATAAGTCCCATGAAGGTCTAGCTCAAGTTCTAGAGCGTCTTGCCAAAATTGATCAGGCCCAAAAAACAATTGAAGGGCTTGGACAAAATGTTGTTGAACTTCAAAATGTACTCACAGATAAGAAGTCTCGAGGAATTTTTGGTGAAGTACAACTCACGCACTTACTTGAAATGACTTTTGGAAGCGCCAGAGGAAAACTCTATGATCTGCAAAAGAGTTTAAGTAACTCTAAAATTGTAGATGCTATTCTCTATCTACCCGAGCCACTAGGTTTGATGGCCGTTGATTCAAAATTTCCCATGGAGAACTATAAACGAATGATTGATGGGGAGTTATCGGATGAGCGAAGGGCCCTTGCTCGAAAAGAATTCGTTAAAAACTTTAAAAAGCATGTGGATGATATTCATAGCAAATATATTATTATCGGAGAAACTGCCCCTCAAGCGATGATGTTTCTTCCGGCAGAGGCGATCTTTGCAGAAGTCTATGCTCGTCACGAGGACTTAGTAGAGTATTCTATTTCTAAGAATGTTTGGATTACTTCACCCACGACTTTTATGGCAACAATGACCACCGTTCAGGCCCTACTTACCAATATAGAAAGAAGTAAGAGAATGGATGAAATACATCATGAAATCAATAAGCTTGGAGATGAGTTTTCTCGTTATGAACAACGTTGGGATGATTATTCAAAACATGTTCAAAATGTTCTAAAAGACATGGATAAATTAGAAATTACTCATAGAAAATTAAACGATAGATTTAAGAAAATAATGGAAGCGTAGAGAAGAATTTCCCTGCGCTTCCTTATTATTGAATTAGTACTGTGGCGCTACAACTTCGAGCCCTTTTCCAAGAAGCGTCTGAGTCGTTAAAACTTGACGGCTGGCAGGATAGACAAGCATAAGCTCTTCACTACCCAGTCCTTTTGTAAACTCAAAGACTTCTGTCTGATTGCCGTTTAAGCTCATTTCAGTAGGAAGACCTCTGAATGATTGCTCTTCTTCTTTAGAAGAAATAGAGAACCACTGATCTTCAAGTCCAAGTCCGTCTTCGTATTGAATTCCACCTTCATTGAAAGTCGTAACTCTCATATGAATACGACCATCAGTACCTTTGGCCAAGGCCTTAGGATTAACATTGATGATGGCCAAGTGAGAATTGCTATAAGTCTGCATGGCCTTCACATCAACAATGGCCGGAAGGTAATCAAGTCCTACTGGAGCATCTCCATCACTTTCGTATACAGCTTGCTCGTAGTTAGCTCTAATTCCAACAGCTGTTGGGAAATCAAGAAGTACAGAATAGAAACCTGGTTGTACCACTTGAGCAAGACCTGCAAGGTAGTTGTAAGGAAGACCACCAATTTCTTGGTCAGCTTGCTTATCTCCATTTGAATCAATGAGAACAGAGAGTTCACAAGCTTGCCAGTCACTTACTGGATTAAAGATTTTAACTCCAATTTGAAGAAGTTCTTCATTTACCATTCTGTATCCAACGGCCTGTAGGTCACAAGAGCGAGAAAGGAAGAATGAGTTATCACCACCACTTGGCTTTTGATCATCTTGAGCAAGAAGGTTAAAGGCTTCAACTACACCTGCATTAGGAGAGTCATTCTTCATTGTGAGCTCAACAAGTGCATCTGCAGAATCGATTTCTGAAGTGGCATGAACTAAGAGATTGGCAGCTTTTAGGTCTGTAACATTCTTAGAGGCACCAAAAACGGGGACTGTCATTTCTACTTCTTCACCATTTTTTAAAGTGATAAGTCCTTCATGAAAAAGAAGGCCTGACTTTTCAGGTCCGGTTGTCACCGTTATGTAAACAGGAACTTGCGCTGAAGAGTTCGCCTTCACTGTAATCTTCGTTGGTGTCATAGACATCAATTTATTCTGAGTAAGCTCTACCGTATATGTTCTCTCTGTATCCGTAATATTTTTAACAGTAAGAACTTTCTTCATCTTCTTAGCCGTGGCCAATTGAAATTGACCTAAACTAAAAGATGAAGGTAGGGCAATCGCCTTAGCACTTAGTGAATCATAGATCTGTACCAGTCCTGCTCCTTGAAGAGTCATGGTATAGGCTGCACCTGTTTTATCGTTAAGAAACTTGGCGTTGTTCATAATAAGGGCTTTTATTTCTTCAACACTCAGAGTGGGAAACTTCTGCTTAACAAGTGCCATGGCTCCGGCCATATGAGGCGCCGACATAGAAGTCCCATTCAATCTAGCACCTGCTGTACCACTTGCAACTTGTGCACTTAAAATTTGATAACCTGGAGCTGTAATTTCAGGCTTAAGAAGTCCATCTTCACTTCTTGGTCCTTGTGAACTGAAAGACGTAATTTGGTCGATAAGCTCTGGCTTTTCTACTAATCTGTCGGTTGCTAGGTTTACAACAACTTCTTGTCCTGCTGCTACAGCATCTTTTATTACTTTACCTTGATCTAGAGAAATCATGATCCCAGGAATATCGACAGATTCGTCTCCACTCATAGTTATAGGATCACCGGGCTGATTATTGGCGACAACGATGGCCGTCGCACCCGCATTAACGGCCCTTTGAGCTTTTTCAAAGAATGTTACAGTTCCACGATCAATGAGAGCAACATTACCGCTTAGGGCAGCTGCTACTTCATCACTTAGATCTGTTGCAGCTTCTCCGATATAAACAAGTTTTCCCGTAACAGGAGCTTCTGAGATTGGTTTTGTAAATTGAGCTTCAACTCTTTGATAGAGAAGAGCTTCATCACCAACAAGAAATTCAGAACCCGGGAATTTCCAGTTTGATTGAGAAGCATCTACAGAAGCGGCTACACTAATAGAATCTTGTGCAGTACCTGGTGCTCCTACAATATAAGGAGTAGGTCCACTATTCCCAGCTGAAATAGAAGTAATCATTTTAGAACGAGATAAGTTTCTTAGGGCCAGTGAATAGAGAATTTGTGGTTTACCGTAGTTTCCACCAAGAGATAAATTAAGAACGTCTAGACGATCATCAACTTCTCCATCTCCATTGGGATCCATGGCCCATTCGAGTGCTTTAATAACAAGAGTATCTCTTGTTCCACCGGCCTTACCAAAAACCTTAAGAGCATAAAGCTTCGCGTCTGGTGCAACACCACTATATGTATTTTCTCCATCTCCTAATCCTGCAACGGTTCCGGCAACATGAGTTCCGTGACCTTGCTCATCAAGAGGGTTCTTATCTGGCTTAGGTACTGTGTATTTCTTAACTAAAGGTCCTGAAGAGAAGTCTGTTCCACAAAAATCAAATCCTCCAACAACTTTAGCGTTAGGGAAGTGAGAGGTATCTGCTGCAGGGTCAATAGAAGTATAATCTTCAGGATTTCCTGTTCCACCTAGCATCTTGTGAGTGTAATCAATACCCGTATCGATAATCCCAACTTTAATTTCTGAACCTGTAATTCCAAGTTCTTCGTGGGCCTTATCTGCTTGAATATGAGTAACACTATTGACTTCTTTTTCTGCTTGAGCTTTTTGGATGAGCTCATTTACTTGAGAGTCAGAGAGCTTAACAATAGGTCTTTTAAATTCAGTTTCTTTGAAAACAGAATTTACCATGCCTAGGCCTTCTATTTGATCGTAGAAATCTACGGGAACAGAAAGGGCCAAGGCATTAATGGTAAATTTATAAGTGAAAAGAAGTTCTGCTTCGTCGGTCAAGGCCTTCGCTGCGGCCAGTGCTTCTTGCTGTTCTTTAGCAATGACGGCGGCATGGTCTTGATCGAGAATTAGTTTTCCACTTTCATCAAAAGTTGATGTTTCTAGAAGAGCAGGAGTCTTTAAGTGAACGAGGACAACAGCATAATCAAGTCTTTGATAGCGATCAGCGAAGAGCTTGTGCTCAACAAGATCAATAAGATCTGATGTGTTGGGATTGAGTTGTGAACTTTCTTTAGAACAACCTGTTAAGAATAAAGAACCTAATAAGGTAACTTTAAGTAGGTTGGAAAGCGATTTGTTCATTTTCATTATATAGACTCCCTCGTGATCATTAAAGAGATCGGTAAAAAGGCCAAGATAGTATCCGCTAAGTGGGGGGAATTCAAATTTCATTTACACAATAAGGCCGTCATCTTCTGACATCTCTATTGCCTAAATAAAAAGTGGGTCCTTCACCTTATTCTTGGGTGCTAAATTTGTACCATAGGGATGAGTTCATTAGAAAATAATGCGATGAGTCAGTAATGATTACATGTCATGTAAGAAGTATTAGCTTCTAACCTTTTGAATATAGGCGACAGCATTGTGACTATGTAAGGATTCCCAATGCTCAATATGAGCATTCCAATCGAGGATCTCATCATGGGAGTCTAGAGTTTCACTGAGGTGACGGGCCACATGCTCAACAAAAATAGGATTTTCTCCATTAAGAATAGCAAAGGCCTGTTCATCTATACGCTTAACCAGACTTTGAGTCTCTGTAGGAATAGCTATTCGTAGTATTTCTACGAATTTTTCAATGGTTACAGGATTCTCTTTTGAGAATGTGATTTGTACTTTGGCATTGGAACGCTGCCCATGGGCCGCAGCGATACCATTTCCTTCCTGAGTTTTTCCTGTGCGATAGTCCTCTTCATATTGTTTGGACATAGAGAGGCTGCAAGGGCAAGTCGACGAGTACTCATAATCTAGGGTGAGCTTAAGGTCTGTCTTAGCCTCATGATTTTGAGAAGCATTAATGGAGACATTATAGTATTGCCAACCCCAGTTATCACTTTTAAGAGAGGCTTGCTTGAGGGGATATTTAAAATTGAGATCAATAAAGGCCGTAGGAATGAGCTCTTCATCCTCAAAGTCTCTAAGATCTTTTCTATAGCGACTAAGAAGCTTTTCAATAAAGTCATAACTAATAGGTGACTTTTGGGCTTCTTCTTGGAGTATCGCTGGAAAGCGACTCATATTCACACCGGTTTTATGACCTTCTAATGAAATAAACATGGAGGCTTCTGTATCGTGATTCATTACACTGCCATCAGCATGTTGATAATTCAGAGGAATGCGAAAGCGCTCAATTCCCACTTTAGGAATAGCTATATTGTGAGTACTTGGAAGCTTTTGAAAGTCATTGAGACCAGTATCGTCTTTAACAGCACAATCCATAACATCTTTACCGACTTCACGATGGGGTTTATTTGAGTTTGAATTTGAGTTGTCCATGGATCATACCTATTTCTTAATTTCTATTTTAAATGCATTAGTGCGATTTGGTTTCGATGAAACCTTCTCTTATTGTATGATATACAAACGCACACGAGCTGCTTGTATAGCATAAATAAGCTAAATTATAACCTATTTTAATAGACTCTTTTCTTTATATTGGGTTACATTGCCCATGGCAAGAGCTTTGTGGTAGACGCTCATTGAAGAATCAATGAGGAATTTTAGACATAAAATATGTTATAATATAAATCGATCACGTACTGAAAGAAGGCCCAACGAGGATTTTGAGTTCTATGAAAATATCTTTATTTTATAAGAATGTTACTGTTCTAGACTATGCTTATTTAGATGACCATCTCGGAGTCGTTGGAGATGCCCTAAAAGTTCATGTGGAATTCATTGGTAAGACGGATAAAGAAGGCGTGGTTTACGACTTTAGTTACGCTAAGAAGAAAGTGAAAGAAATCATTGATCGCGACTGTGATCATCGTCTTGTTATTCCTACGGCCCTTTTGTCCCGTGCTGATGAAGAGTTGAGTGAGTTTAAATTCCAATATGGTCTTAATGATGAAGAAGTTCACTACAAGTGCCCGCGAGAAGGGATATGTGAACTTCCTTTTCATCACGTAAATAAAGTCACCATAGCCTCTTACTTAGAAGAAGTGATTTTAGCTGAAATGCCTAAAACTGTTTCGGCCGTGAAGATCACCTTAGAAGATGAAAGCTTTGGCCAACTTGATAATAAAGAAAAGCCCACATTCCATTATACTCATGGGCTTAAGGAACACTACGGAAATTGTCAGCGTCTATTTCACGGACACAAGAATACGGTTGATGTCTTCATCAATGGTACTGAGTCTTGGGAGTGGGAGAACTACTTGGCCAATACCCTCTTTAAAAATAATATCCATTTTTGTAAGTGGGAAAATGTTCTGAATAAGGACGAGGTTCTTAAATTCAGTGGCGGTCATGCCCCTCAAGGAGTGGTTAAAGAATTACCAGTCGTTGAGATTGGCTATACCTCGGCTCAGGGTAAGTTTTGGACCAAGATGCCTGGTAAGGAAGTCTTCTTTATGGAGAGTGAATCTACGGTTGAAAATCTTTCTATGCTCTTTGCTAATTTAGTTAAGGAGAAAGTAGGGGAAGGCAAAAGTATCAAGGTTTTTGCTTATGAAGGTGTGGCAAAAGGGGCCATAACTACACTATAACCCCATATTAAATTATTATTGGCAGTAGATATCTGAGTCTTGAATAGTCGCTACGACTAATCCTTGAGAGTCAGTGATATATCCATAAGAGTTACCACCATCACAAGAGTCTTCAATTGTATAAATCAGATTTAAGCTCTGACCTTTAAAAGTCATCATGTCCTGAGTAAGGGCATTTTGACAATATTGAGAATCAAATTCACCAATGAGTTTTATTAATTGCGATGATCCAAGTAGAGATTGTTCAAAGCTTGGAGTATCTACTTCTTCTTGATAATCAAGAGAAGCCTCTTCCTTCAATTCAAATAGAGATGGATATTGAATGTCCAGTTCTTGCATGAGTTCACTACAAAGCTCAGTGGCCTGTAGTTGAAAAGAAAAAATGATGAGTGCTAAGATATTCACGAGTTTCATATGGTCTCCTAAAAAAGATTTATATTTTCAATCTGAAAGAGGATATAGCACTGCCCTTTTATAACGGGAAGGGGATGTGTAGAAATTAGGGGCGTATCATTTCTATCTAATTTTGATATAGATTGTTGATTATTAATATTAAAACCTTTTGAAGAAGAACAAACCTCTCCAAAAGGTTGATTTATTTAGAATTGATCAAATGAGAGGATATTAGTTCTACGAGGTTTTCTCTTCCAATTTCCTTCTTCTGCAAGAGGTCCCATCGCTATTAAAACAGTGAGTACATAGTTCTTAGGAATGTTTAGGATTTCAGCTACTTTGTCTGTATCAAATCCAATCATGGGACCTGAGCCATATCCTTTTTCAAGCCCTGCGAGCATCAAAGACATAGCAAGATAGGATCCACTTCTCAGTGCTTCATCCCTAGAAAGTTCAGGCTTATCTTTATAGAAGTTAACAGCATTTTCTTCAAACCATTGTTTGGTTTGCGTATCCACAACATCTTTCTCTGTGGCCAGCTCCATTGATTCACTTAATTTCTCCGTAACATTTGTGTTACCTAAGATAGCAAATAAAACGGCCGAATCCGTAACTTTGCCCTGATCCCATGCGGCCGCTCTTATTTCTTTTCTAACGGCAGGATCGGTAATGGCGATAACATGCCAATTCTGAGTATTGAAACTGGTCGGAGCTTCACAGGCGAGTTGTACCAATTCATTGATTTCTTCTTTTGATATTTGAGCTTCTTGCTCATAGGCATTTGCAGATACACGGCCTTTTAAAGCTTCAGACACTTTCATCTTTTCTCCAGCGTAATGAGTTAATATTTAAATATACTATTTCACGCTGGCGTCTTTTTCAAAAGCATTCGTGGGTTATCTAGCTATTAATGGTCATTGATAAGCATAGACAAAAAAAGGCCCTCTTAAAAGAGGGCCCTAGCATATAAAATGTAATGACTTTTATTATGCAGCTTCTTGATCATCAGTTGATGATTCATCCTGAGCAGCTGGAACATCAGCAGGTGATGCTGAAACTTCTTCTTCCACAGGTTGAGACTTAATATGAGCACAAGTTACATAAGTTTGTGACTCATCAGCTTGGTACCAAGAACAACCAGCAGGAGCTTTAAGATCCGCTAGAGTAATTTTTTCTCCAGTGTGAAGCGCCGAAATATCAATTTCAAAGTACTCTGGAATTGAATCAGGCTTACCTTCGATGGTAATAGTCTCAAATTGAACATGAACCATAGCACCTTCTTTTTCTCCAGGAGCCTGACCTACTGTTCTAACAGGAACATCAATGTGAGTTTTCTCATTCTTACCTACAAGTTGGAATGTTACGTGAACAAGTTTATTTCCAACGGGTGTAAATTGAATTTCATCAATTGATGCTTTGAAAGGCTGACCATTCCAAGTTACATCAAACATAGATCCACGGTGCCAATGACTTGAGTGCTTAGTATTAACAAAGCAAACACCTGCATCAATGGAGCGACCATGTACGGCAGCTGGAACGAGTCCTTGTGCACGAAAGTGATCTCTTCTCTTATTATTCATACGTGTTTCAGTACGGGGGGTGAGTTGTAATTCCATGAATACCTCCTTGTATCCTCTTGGCATAAAAGTAATGCATGATCATTTTAACAACTTTCTAGAGATGCAGGGCAGTGGGAAATTTGTCCCTATGAGTAGAATTTATGTAATTTCGGCTATTTATACTCGTAATACTCTTGTCTATTTTACAAGGGGCCTATCTTTTTAAGATAATGTGGCCCATATTAAGAAAAAAAGGAAAAAAGTCACCTATGAGAAAGAGTATTTTTGCATTAATCATTCTCTCTATAACACCCTTCATTTTTGCAAGTGATATGATTGCAGGCGCAGAGGCCCGTCAGCTTTTTCAACTGTCCTTTCAAAACGGAGGAGATGTTTACTGCAGTGCCAATTCTTGTGTTATCGATACTCATTGTATCTATAACAAGTTCGATCAAGAAGATAAGAGGTTCTCTTGCAATATGAATAATGATTTTGATCTTTCTATATCTCAATCTGAAGTTTTATTTAGAGGGATATTCAATAGTGCCCTTACAATGGATAGTAAGTGTAGCGCTCATTATTGTGAACTGAGTTCTCGATGTAGCTACTCAAGACTGGAAGGTTATACTTCAGAATATCTCTGTGAAATTTACTAGAAATAAAAAAGGGCCCAAAATTTAGGCCCTTTCTTATACAAAAATAATATTTAAGTTTTATTTATAAGCTATTTAAATACTTTCGCCAATTAGCGGCCAGCTTCTTACCTGACTCATAGCCTGCTGCCTTATCTAAAACCGATAGAGCTGTCTTATATTCTTTTAATTGAATAAAGGAGACGGCCTTTTCAACAAGAACTTTTCCGAGCATCTCTTTCTTTAATCCTTTGCTAATAGCAAGGTCAAAGAACTTAATTGATTTTCTAAATTTCTCTTTTTCAAGATAGAGTCTGGCCTGTAGGGCGTAGAGCTTTCCATCGCTAGAGAGCTTAGCAGCTTTTTCAAGAACAGGAAGAGCATCATCGTATTCCTTGGCCTGAATTAAGCAGTTGGCATAGAGCTCATAATTCTTTTTGTCCGCTTTGAGTTGCTTATTCTTTAAGCCTAGTTTCATAATCTTACTGGCTTCATAAGGAAGTTCATTAGAGAGGTAGAGGCTCACGATATTCTTGATTTCCCCTTCTTCTTCTAAAAGATTTAGTTTCATGGCCAACTCTAGAGCAGATAAGGCCAGTAGCCCTTTGTCATTACTCAGTAGACTTCCGGCCAACTGACTCCAGTAAGCCTTTTTGCCGTGATTGATTTCCGCCAATTTATAAAGAAACTCTGCAGCTTCTTTGTAACGCTCTTTTGAGTAGAGAAGACTTACAGCAAAAACGAGCCAATTTTCTTTTGGCTTCTTAGACATCTTGATGGCCTTCATCACAAGAGTTAAGGCCTGATCTTTTTCGTTCTTATTGTAGTGGATGGTGGCCATGAAAACATAGGCGTCGGCATTTTCTTCATCAGAAAGAGCAAACCATGTCTTCAATGTTTTTTCCGCATTCTTATAGTCTTCGGCCACAACTTGGAGTTGGGCCAGAGCAAATAAACTTTGAAGAGTAGGAGCATAAGGAAGAGCTTCCGTTTCTAAAGTCTTTCTAAAAGCATTCTTTGCTTCATCATACTTTTCAGACTGAGCATAGGCATAAGCTAGAGTTTGCCATGCTTTTGCTTTTTCAAAAGGACGATAATTATCTTTAGCAACCATGCCTTTGAGAATTTCAATGGCATCCTTACGATTTTCTTTGGCCATTAATTTATTGGCACGTAGTAGACGTCTTTGTACACCTTTAGAGGTAAGACCTGGCATTCTTGCTTTAAGTTTCTCTTTATAGGCAGGAGTTGCTTCAAGAGCAATCACCTGTTGAGTAAAAAGAGAAAATAAAAATAATCCTGCTGTTATAAATTTCATAGGAAAAAACCTTTTTAAATTCTTATTTTCTAAGTTTAAAGTCGAGTTGAACTTTAAGACCACGTCTTGCCTCTGGTTTCCCATCTACAATCTTTGGCTGATATTTCCACTTTTGTAGGGCACGTTTTGCTGACTGATTAAAAAGTCTTGGAGGGTTTGCATCAATAATTGATACATTTTCAACCGCACCAGTCTGATTAACATCAAATTTCAGCTGTACCCAACCTTCTTTACCAGACATCGCGGCTTTCCTTGGATACTGAGGCTCAATACGCACGAGAGGCATAACTTCTCGGTCGCCACCACCACTTGCACCACCAACGCCACCACCAAGGTAAGGTCCAGAACCAAAAGAGAGTGAATCTGAAGCAATAGGAGATGCCATGGCCATTTGGGGCTGTGGAGCATCAACTTGTGCATTTACACTCATCTTAGGCATATCTGGAGCCTTTTGAGGGGCCGGTGGTTTCTTAGGTAAAGATCGCTCTCGAGTTTGTAGGCTAGATTGTGAAGCCACACGAACGAAGTCAATGATTTGCTCATCCGCAGAACTTCCTAAATCAACAGGCTGAGATACTAACTTTGCCATGATGAAGAATAGGACTAAAGTCACAGGAAAGCCGAATATTACTGCTGTTCCATAGAGTTGTCCTTTTGAATTCAGGGCCATGCTGTCTTCCTCTTTGTATTAAAACTTTATCGTTACTTAAAGTTAGTCTCCTCATTTCAATCATTGTCTGTGAAGTGAGGAGCTAAGTTTATTTTTCGTTACAGAAATTAACTACCTTGAGTAGCTGCTACAGAAATATCTTTTACTCCTGCTGCTCTAATTTGATCCATAACTTTAACTAAAATACCTGTCTTACTATCTTTATCCGCTTGAACAACGATAGATCCCTCAGGACTTTCAGCATGAAGTCTTTCAATATTGGCCCTTACTGAGCGAATATCAACATTTCTCTTATCAATATAAACATCACCGTTACTTCTAATGGCCACAAAGATAGATGCTTTTGGCTTGTTCTCTGCCGTGGCTGCACTAGGACGATTTACTTCAACACCGGCTTCTTTTACGAAACTTGTAGTAACAATAAAGAAAATAAGCATGATGAAAACAACATCGAGCATGGGGGTAAGGTCGATGGCCGCTTCTTCTTCTGCGCCTGAAAGTCTTTTCTTTCTCATATGTTCATTCCTATTAAGTTAAAATTAAAACCGTAGGGTTCTAAAATTCCTATTAAAATTCAGGAGTCATTTGGTCTTCAACGAAGGCACGAGTTTTCTTCGCTTTACCTTCAAAGAGACTTCCAAAATAGAGTCCTGACAGGGCCGTTACCATTCCGGCCATTGTTGGAATTGTTGCCATTGAAATCCCTGAGGCCATAAGCCTTGCATTTCCTGTCCCTGTTAGAGACATAACATCAAATACAGCAATCATACCTGTTACAGTTCCAAGAAGTCCGAGTAGGGGACAAAGAGCAACCAAGGTCTTGATGTAATTAATATTTTGTTGCAACTCAGTGTTAACCTGAGAGATTTCACATTCACGAATTCTGTGGGCATACCAACTTTTTCGGTCATCCCTAGCTTTCCAAGCATCAATGGTCTTCTTTACCAATTCTGGACAACGAACCTTAAAGAATAGGGCACGCTCTAGAATAAGTAACCACAGAACAAAGGTCGTGAAGAAGATGAACTTAAGAACATCTCCTCCCTGGGCCAAGAAATCTGAAATGGTTTCAAAAAAATCGAAAATCATTTTAAACTCCAGTTCTCCAAAAGGGAGAACTTATGGGTTATTAAGCTTGTTTCTCAACTCTCTTAGAAAGCAGACCAGCCGCTTGTTCTTCTAAGATGTGAAGAAGTCCTTTTGACTTTGATGAAACAACATTGTGTAAAAGAAGTAATGGAATCGCACAAACAAGTCCAAGTACTGTTGTTACAAGTGCTGTTGAAATACCACCGGCCATAAGCTTAGGATCACCTGTACCAAAAAGTGTAATTGACTGGAATGTACCAATCATACCCGTAACGGTACCGAGTAGACCCATGAGTGGAGCTACAGCAGAAAGGATCTTAATGGTTGGGATACCTCTTTCAAGCTTAGGAGCTGTTTTTAGAATTGTTTCATCTAATTTAAGCTCTAGTGTTTCAAGGTCTTTGTTTTTGTTATTTTCAAAAGCTGAGATCAGTTGTCCAACAGGATTAGACTCATCTACAGAACCAGGATTATTAAGTTGGTCCTTGATTTTCTTTCCTTCTTTTCCAAGAGTAAACATTCTCTCAGCTACAAGAACAAGTCCTAGAGCAAGAAGAGCAAGAATTACATAACCAACAACACCACCTTGAGCCACTCTTTCACTTAGACTTGGAGCTTGTACAAGCATACCAAGAATAGCACCACGAGATGGATCAAGACCAAAAGCTGAATAACCAGAAGTTGTTTCTTCTAGGTCTTCAATCATAGATAGGAATTTACCTTGAGGTTGACGTGGAAGAACAAGGATCTGATTTGTTTCTGATTGGTAAGAAAGATACTCCCCATCAGCAACAAGGTTAAAGGCACCAATACGAGTCACTGTCTTTTCGGCTTTTTGACCGTCAGGAGTAACAACTTGTGCTTTAAACTTAACTACTTTTCCAGACTCAGTGAGCTCTCTTTGGATATGGTAGAAAAGCTTTTCTAGATCATTGGCATTAGGAAGTTTCTTTCTCTCTGCAAGATTGGCCATGAACTTATCGCGTCCTGGGTACTGAGCACTTACATTAGAGTTTTGAAATTGACCTTTAAAGTCACCAGCAATTTGCTTAACAACACCAAACATCTCACCAAGGTTACCTTTGGCAATACGTAGGCTGTCTTCTAGCTTTCCAACTTCTTTCTCATTGGCTTCGAATGACTTTTGAAGTTTTGCTGTAATTCCTTCTAGTCTCTTGAGCTCTCTCTTTTGAGTAGCAAGAGCAGAAGCTTGTTGTTTCTTTTCTTTAAGAAACTTAGATTCTCTTTGTGAGAGTTGTTTCTTGTTTTCGATACGCTCTCTTTTCACTTTTAAAAGAAGCTCATCTAAGTTCTTAGGAGCTGATTGAGCAAAAGAGTTTACGGTTGTAATTAGGGTAATTGTCAGAAGTAATGATCTCATTGGGCTTCTCCTGCGGCATAAATTGGAAGTTTAACCAGCTGGGGTGCTGATTGCTTTCTCGCCATTTTAATGGCCTCAAGAACACTCTTTCTATAAGAGCTATCAAGAGTTTCCCATTTGCGAGTTTGGTTGTTGTAGATACCTGTCTCTTTAGCATCAAGTGTTTGGTACATAAAAGCGATACGACCAATTCTTAAGTAATCTACAGTCTTCTCAGAACCATCAGCTTTACGGATTCCTCTGTAAGCTTCAATCGTACGGCCGTAGTCATTTTCAACTTGGTAGGCTTCTAGGATGTGACGAAACTTCTCAGAGTTAGAAACATCGGCACGATTAAGAGTATCTTTAAGATCTGAAACTCTCTTTGCTCTTTCTTCTGGGAGGAAAGGCATGTCAAGATTAACAATTTGCTCAAAGTTAGCAACTTTCTCAACCATCATAGGTACAACTTTCTTAGAAGTATCTGTGATTTCTTCAATTTGCTCAGCAATACTGATTTTCTCTTGCTCTTGAGTCGCAATGATCTTTCTTAATTGATCATTGTAAATTTTTGCATTTTCAATTTGCTGAGTTGTTTGGCGATACTCTCTCAAGATGTCTTGAGTTTGGTCAGATAGTTTATTAACTTTTTGCTGACTTTTTTGAGCATCTACTAATGCTTTACTTTCTTCTTTTACTACATTCTTCGCTTTGTCCCCAGTAGCAGCGAATGCCGTGGGGATTAAGCTTGTCATGAGTAAGGCGTAGATAAGTGACTTCATAAATTCTATCCTTTTTATCTCGTATTTATTCATTAATTAAAAACGTTGTGTGTAAGAAGCGAAGATTCTTCTACCGATATTATCGTAGAGAGCACTATCAAGTCTTGAGTTTGGGTTAGCAAGGTCGAGAGGAGGAGTTGTTCCCATCACGTTCTTAATCCCAACAGATACTTGGCTATTGAGTGCTTCAATATTGTAACTTCCTTGAAGATCAACTCTTGTGTACATGCTCTTCTCAGTTTCGTAATCACTCATAAGGTTTTTAGCACTTGTGATGAATATGGAAGAGAAGTTCAAGTTTTGAGTTGGACCGTACTGAATCGTTAGGTTATTTCTCCAACGAGGAGTACCGGCAAGGTCAAAGGCAGAATCAAATCCAAGACCAGGAAACTGTTGTGTCTTGTATTCAAGCATGTAAGAAGCTTCGTTTCTTACAACAATACTACCAATACCGTTAATGAAGTGGTTGTATTGCATACTAAAGTCAAGACCTTGAAGTTCTTGCTCTGAAAGGTTTTGAAGTTGAGTTCTAATTTCTAGGATATCGCCAGTTCCTCCTGCACCTCTAGTAATACAAGTATTATAAGGAGATCCAGCTTGACCTGCACCATTTACACCACAGTCATTGAATTGAACACCGTTCTTCTCAGCTAGAGTAAGTCCTCTATAAGAGAGACCAACAACATTTTCTAATCTAATATTCCAGTAATCGAGTCCAACAGAAAAACTCTTTGTCGCTTGATAAACAGTACCGAAAGAGAAGTTCTTTGAGTTTTCTTCTTCTAGATCTTTGTTACCACCACTGAAAGATTGGTATTGTTGAGCTTGACAGTCTCCAGTATTGGCACACTTTACTTCATCCACAAATGTTGGAGAACCTTGAGTTGCTTCACTGTAGAGGTCTGTTAGGTTTGGAGCCTTGAACCCTGTACCGGCTGAAGCACGGATAAGAAGTTCTGAAAATGGCTTATACATAAGACTAACTTTTGGATTGAATGTATCACCAAAGTCTGAGTAGCTATCAAAACGTCCTGCAACTTGAACATCAAGTCCACGGATAACTGGAATCGCAAGTTCAGCAAAGGCTGCTGAAGAGTGACGCGAACCTTGACCGGCAGTATAAGCACCACCACCAGAAACATTGAGATTACGTGATTCATCATCAACATCATCCATGTAAGTTTCGTATGTGTGTTGTCCACCAACTGCCATAGATAGAGGACCGGCTGGAAGATCAAATAATTCACCGTTTGTTCTTAGTTCTAAGTAATCAAGACGTGAAGTCGTTGTTTGCCATGGAACGTAGCGATCAATAGCACAACCTGTACCACCAAAAATATCACATGCACCACTTTCTACAGCTGGCTTAAGATCACTCTTCTTTACATAACCGTCTGGAGAAGTTGTGTCTCTTTCAATTCTTTGAGTACCAAGAGTTAGGTCTGCTTCCCAAGTGTCACCGATGTAGCGAGTAATACCTACGTTACCACCATATGAAGTCGTCTCCATTTCTGTATCACGAGTACCAAGATCAAGAGATCTCCAACGAGCACTACTAATATTACTACCAGCTGTTACTGTCTCGCCATTAGCTGCCGTAAATGTACTTGGGCTATTAAAGTTAGAAATAGTCGTCGCTCCTGGAGCGTAGCGATACCATGTATCTTTCTTTGTTGCTTGAACGAGAGCATGAACATTAGTCATACTATCAATTTCATAAGTGAGGTTTGAGAGAATATTAATTTGTTCAATTTGAGGAAGACTTGTTGAATATTGAGAATAGTCAAATATACATAGTCCATCTTGTGCTTCTGACTGGCTACAAGTTGAACTTGAACCTGTGAGATTACCTCTATTTCCCGTTGCGTTTTGATCGATAACAACATTAGGAGTAGGGGAAAATGTAGACTCTCCACCGTTACTCCACTGACGATCACGATCGTAAATTTCTTTGTTACTTCTATATTGAATAGAAGAAGTTACGTTTAGTTTATCTGTACTGAATCCATAGAGACCAGAAATAGTAGTTCTCTTACCACCTTCTTCTTCTGGAACTTCATGACGAATAGAGATCTCTCCGCCCGTATAGTCTTTCTTAGTGATAACGTTAATCACACCACCCATGGCGTCTGATCCGTATAGAGCTGCAGAAGAATCTTTTAGAACATCAATTCTATCAACTGCGGCCATTGGAATTAAGTTAAGGTCAACGGTTCCATCAACACCGTCTTTTGCTAGTCTTCTACCGTTAAGAAGAATAAGTGTTCTTGAAGCACCAAGACCACGAAGAGAAACTGAAGCTGTACCACCGGTAACTGAACCTGAAGTTTCACGAGATGAACCAAAAGAGTTGGCCGACATTTCACGAAGAACATCAGATACAGAGTTGTATCCTGTTTGATCTAAGTATTCTCTATCGATCGTTTGGATTGGTTGAGCTCCCTCAAGATCCACTCTCTTAATATAAGATCCAGTGACCTCAATTTTTTCTACTCTCTCGCTTCCATCTTGAGCAAAAACCATCATTGGTGCAGCTGCAAGTAGAATAAGTGATGATGTTAATTTCATACTCTCCCCAGGTTAGTGTGTGTTTGTTAGAGCCATAGCGCTCATAACTTAATTATTCAGTGGCCTTGGTACCTTGATTATTTAAAAAAATAATCGAAGCTCCCTAATTGCCGTTTTTAAAAGCCACTAAAGAATCAAGTCATGAAAAATGCCTGATTATATTAGTTTACAATTTTGGCGGTAATTTTAAGCCGGCGTGAATCGATTTGTAAAATTATCTGAGGAATTTATTTGGATTAATAAGACTTTGTTAGAATTTGATACTTGACCTTTAACGTATCCTTTTAAAAGGGCACTATTGGAGCCAATCTGACTCCAATAATCTATTTTAACTCAAATAGTTATGGGAAGTTTTTGTGCTAATGCTTTGCGTTTTTGCTTTGTGACAAGAAAGTTTATAATCAATAACACAATGGGTAATAACCTTTTCTGCTCTAAAAAAGTGATTAAATAAAGTATTTTCTATGGCCAAACACGACTTCAAGGACCTTTTAAATTCATTGAAAAAAAAGAGAATGTGGATCAATTTCTTTTTAGGATTCTCTGCAGGATTGCCCATAATGTTGGTGCTCTCTTTAGTGAAAATTTGGTCGCGAAGAGAAGGGGTTGATCTCACGACTGTTGGTCTATTGGGATTAGTTGGAATTCCGTATTCGTTAAATTTTCTCATGGGTCCCTTTGTTGATAGCTTTGAAAATAAATCTATCGGAAGACGGCGTAGCTGGCTCTTTGCTTCTCAGCTTGGTCTCATTGTCTCCATATTTCTTTTAAGCTTTTGTTCTCCCGTTTCATCTATTGAGAAGGTAGGACTTGTTACTCTCATCATTGCTTTCTTTGGTGCGACTCAGGATGTGGCCATTGATGCGTATAAGAGAGAAATTCTTCCTGAAGAAGAAATTGGTATGGGCTCATCTCTATATGTGTATGGCTATAGACTAGGAATGCTTGTGACAAGTGGGGGAGGACTATGGTTGGCCGATCCCGATACATTTGGACTTACATTCCAAGAAGTATTTCGCTTTATAGCTGTAGTTATGGTGATTGGACCTATCACTACTTTTATTGCTCGCGAACCAGAAGTGCTAGAAAGAGGACCTGCTCATTTAAAACAAGCGGTAGTGGAACCCCTTCAAGACTTCTTGGAAATTCATGGATGGAAAATGGCCCTCTCTATACTAGGACTTATTTTCTTTTATAAATTTGGTGATTCACTGGTGGGAGGTATGCTTGGAACTTTCTATGTGGATATGGGTTACAGTAATAAAGTGATTGCAGAAGTGACCAAAGGAATTGGCTTCTTCTCTTCTATGGGTGGGCTCGCAGTAGGAAGTATTTTTATTTATCGTTTTGGCATCAAAAAAAGTTTATTCACTTTTGGACTGCTTCAATGTCTATCAACCCTTTGCTTTATACTTCTCACATGGAGTCAATTCAAAGGGGGGTGGTGGTCACTGGCCATGGTTATAGGCCTTGAGGACTTTAGTTCGGGAATGGGAACGACGGCCTTAATTACCTTTATGTCTACGATGACGAATAAGAAATACACGGCTACTCAATACGCTTTATTTGCCAGCCTTGCGGCCCTTGGTAAGACGCTCTTTGGGGGTGCTGCGGGCTTTTTAGTGCAAGAGCTAGGCTATTCATCCTTTTTCGTAATGGGGACTATATTAGCGCTTCCAGGGCTACTCTTAATTTTCACGATTGAGAGTTCAAAAAGTTCAGCCGTTCTAGATACCTCGATATCATGATATAGTAGTACCCATGTCTCAGAAAATGTGGAGTCTCTTTCACTCCAATAATATTCTTAAACGTTTAAATACAGCTCTGGAAGAGCAAACGCCAGTGACTGTTTGGCAGAGTTCTTCGCAGCAAACCTTTCAGCTTCATGGTCACTTCACCGAGGTGGATGAAAAGAAATCTTGTATTCTAGTCTCTGAGAAAGAATTTGAATTCAATCCTTCGGAAGTCGTCTACTTTCATTGTGAAGGGGTGGACATGATCTTTAAGAGAGATAAATATACAATTCATGAAGGCTCCATTTCATTTAAAACTCCTAGCGAGTTAATGCTTAAAGAAAAGCGCAGAATCGATCGTTTTCGTTTTAAGTATCAAGATTTCAAAGATGTTCGCTTTAGTTATGAAAATAAAGAACTAGCTAATGACGAAGAGGGTTCTAAAAATAGTGTTTCTTTCACTCTTGTGGACTTAAGTATTGCAGGACTGGGCTGTATTGGTGAAAGAAAGCAAATTGAAAGACTAGAAGTGGGAAGCGATATCTTTATTGAGCAAATTTCTGATCAAGAACTAGAACACAAACCTTTAAGAGGAACCATTAGGTCTCTATGTGATTACGATCTAAAAGAGGGCGTTCATTCTGGTGCAAATTTATCAAAATACGTTCGCATTGGTGTGGAGTTTGATAAGGCCATTGAAGAAATTCATTATGAGTCAGTACAGTCGATTGTTACGAGAACGCAAAAGAAAACAAAAGGTCTAGATATTGATGGCTTTAATGGTCTCAACGAAGTGGAAAGACTTAGAGTTATTAAAAAGGCAGGAGAAGAAAACCCTGTATTGGCCAAAGATATCATTGAACAATCTGAAGATATTGATAGATTGCGCTATTTAACAGCAGAGATGAAGGCCACTTTTTGGACTGAAGTTAATAAAGACCTGTTGGCCCAGGCATTGAGAGTCGCATCAAAAGAACTTATTTATACTTTACTGTCTGAAGTTACAGATAATATTAGAAACGAGTTTCTCGAAGAGCTTGATCGCCCTAAATCCTTGTCAGCTATTTCCAAGGCCCAAGCTAAAATATGTGAGTTTGTGCACCAAAGAGAGAGAGAAGGTCGCTTTGTATTATCGGCTAAGAGCTATGTTAAGTATGTATGACTTAAATTACGTATCTTTTAATTAACAATCTATATAAATTCAATAATTTAAGTCTATAGGTCAAAGATTCTTAGCTTTGTGTCAAGATATCTTGATGTTAAAATTGATCTTAGATGAGCGAACAAATGTGGAGCCTTGATGAAGAAGGCCGTATCTTTGAATTATTAAAGTCTGTGATTGAAAATCGCAACTTTGTTAATGTTTGGCAAAGATCAAGCGAAAACACATCACAGGCCCGTGGTGTGATTAAGGAACTTGATCGCAGTAAGTGTGAAATTGTTTTTTCAAAGAAGATAGCAAAGGGATTCTTTGTTCCTGGTGAGACACTTTATATCCACTGTGAAGGTATTGATATTATCTTTAAGAAAGAGAATTTCTCTTCCAATGATGGATCTGTTGTATTTAAAACTCCTACGAAATTGTTAGTGAAAGAGAAGAGAAGAATTGAGCGTCTGAGGTTTAAATATCAGGATTTCAAAGAGGTTGAATTCTCTTTTATTAAAGACGGGCAGGAACAAAAGACAAAGCAAATGCTTCTGGATATTAGTATCTTGGGAATTGGCTTTTTAGCACCAAAGTCACTTTCCGATATTCTTGAAGTTGGTGATGAAATTACGATTCATATGATGTCTGATCAAAAAATTGAATTGGAACAGTTTACTGCGAAGATTGTGAATAAGATTGAAGAAGAAGATCGTAATCTCTATTCTGATGACTATATTAAGTACGGGGTTGAATTCGCCGAACCACTTGAACTCGTGATCTATCAATCTAAAGACTTAGTGGTACCTAAAACCCAACGAAAAAAGTCTGAAACCCCAGCCTAATTTAGCTTGGCTTGCGTCAGGAAAGTAAAATCAATTGAATGAAAAGGAATTCTTTTCCTGTTCAAACTCTGACACAAGATGCCCCTTACAATAGATAGAATAAGTATATATTTTATTCAAGGGGCAAGGATGCTTAATTTACTAAAGGTAGGAAGCCTTTTATTTTTTATAACCATCAATCTTCAAGCAAAGAAGTTTGAAATTCCACCCTTAAGTGAATCCTTTCACGAATGGGGACAGGCCAGTCGTTCCAGTCTTGATCCTGAAAATATAAAATTAGTTGTTTGGAATATTCTAAAAGCTACAGAAGACAACTTTGTTTCTGAGTTCTCTTCTTTTGGAGAGACTGATATTTTTATGCTTCAAGAGGTGGATAACTCTGAAGAGTTCTTTAAGGCCTATGAAGCTTATCCCGATCATAAGATTCATTTTGGAACTTCTTTTAATTATAGAAGAGGAATGTTTGGGGGAGATCGCTATTTATCGGGGACTGCTATTAGCAGTCGTGTGGATGCCCTTGAAAGTGGAATGATAAGAACTAAAGACTTAGAACCCTTTGTTAAAACACCAAAGGTTGTGACATGGGCCCTTCTTCCTATTGTTGGTAAGAAGGATTTACTTGTGGTTAATATTCATGGGCTTAATATGACTTCCAATAAGAAGTTTATAAAGCAGCTGGATGAATGTGAAGAGTTAATTAACCAACATGATGGACCAGTTATTTTTGCAGGAGACTTTAATACTTCTGATGAAGAAAAAGTAAATGCGATGTGGACCCTTGTGTGGAGAACAAAACTTAAGTCAGTAACTTTTGAAAATGATCAACGTAAGCGTTCGCGCTTTAGTGGTCTCATTATTGACTATACTCTCGTTCGTGGCCTTGAAGTGAAGAGCTCGGAAATCTATACTGAATTAGAAGCAAGTGACCACAAGGGAATGGGTGTCACTTTCCGAGCACTATAGGTATTTGGTTTGAGTTTTCACTTTTCATATAAAACTGACTGCGGCAAAAAAAGAAAGCTAAATGAAGACTTCTTTGAGTTTGATGAAACTCTTGGTCTTTATATCGTTTGCGACGGAATGGGGGGGCATCAAGCTGGAGATATTGCCAGTAAGATGACGGCCCAAAGTCTTAAGACACTTTTAAAAGAAAATGTAACGCTCAAGGATTTATTATCTGGTTCAATGGGTGCTCAAGAGCGTAAGAAAATCATCGAAATTCTATGCCTGAGTATTGGTGAGGCCAATAAAAGAGTCTATGAATATTCGCTTCAATTGGCCAAAGAAGAAGGTAAAAGTGCAGGTATGGGCACGACTCTTGTTATGGCCTTAAAGACCAGTCATGGCGTCTTTATTGCTCACGTTGGAGACTCTAGGGCCTATCTGATTCGTTCTAAAAAGGTGATTCAGCTTTCTGAAGATCATTCCTTTGTTAATGAGCTTCTAAGGGCAGGGCAAATTAGCGCTCAAGAAGCCCTGAATCATCCGCAACAAAATGTTATAACAAGGGCCATTGGTGCCTCTGAGGTTGTATGTCCTGACGTTCTCTTCTATGAGCTGATGGAAAAGGATATGATCATTCTCTGTTCGGATGGTCTTCATGGATATTTTTCTAATAATGATTTTCTTCGCTATAGGAAAGATCACTCGATTGATCAAATATGTGAAGTGATGACTCAGCATGCCCTTGATGGTGGTGGACATGATAATATTACGGTCATGGCCCTTGAGTGGGGCGGTCTAAATGCTCCACCAGAACACCCTGAAGATATTACGATTCAAAACAAAATTGAAACATTAAAGAAAATTAACCTCTTTAAAGCTCTTACCTATAAAGAGATCACTCAGTTACTCGAGGTTATTCATATCACTTTGATTAAGGATAAACGACAAATTCTAAAGCAAGGAGATGTTGGTGAGGATATGTTTGTGATCCTAAAAGGCGAGGTGGAAGTTCATATCGATCAAAAGAAAGTTACTGACCTAGGTCCTGGTAGCTACTTCGGTGAGATGTCACTAATTGATCGTAGTCCTCGTTCGGCCACCATCGTAAGTAAGAGTGTTTGTAAGTTAATGCGTTTAGAAAGAGAAGAGCTCTTTACTCTCTTAAAGCATGAACCCAGAATTGGATTGAAAATATTTTGGGCTTTTTTACAGACGATGAATCAAAGGCTTCGTGATAATAATAAGCTACTTCAAAATATAGGGCCCCAATCTCTAGCAAAAGACTGGGACCTAGGCTCTCTTGATTAAGCGAAGTACTTCTCTAGTTCATCAGCTCCACCAATATTTTGTCCATCAATGAAGATCAGAGGATAAGTTCCTGCTCCACCAAGACTACGTAGAGTCGTTGTTCTTTGTCCTATAATCTCATTAAACTTAAGGCCTTTAGTTATAAGAAGCTCTTTTGCTCTTGAGCAATGGGGGCATCCAGGCTTACTAAAGAGAGTGACTTCCTTAGGTAATACAGCGTTTGGGTTTATGTAGTTAAGCATTGTATCGGCATCTGAAACTTCAAAGGGATCACCTTCAACATCAGGCTCAATGAACATTTTTTCAATGACTCCATCTTTCACAAGCATGCTGTAGCGCCAAGTTCTTGGACCAAAACCTATGTCTTTCTTATCCACAAGCATGCCCATTTTCTGTGAAAATTCACCATTTCCATCAGGAAGAAAAGTAATGTTTTCTGCTTCTTGTCCTTCTTTCCATGCGTTCATAACAAAAGTGTCATTAACGGATAGACAGATGACATCATCAACACCATTTTCTTTAAACTGGGCCGCAAGGTCATTGTAGCGTGGAAGGTGAGTAGAGCTACATGTGGGTGTAAAGGCGCCTGGTAGGGCAAAGAGTACAACGGTTTTACCTGCAAAGAGGTCTTGAGTTGTACGGGCCTTCCACTGATTATCTTCTCTTAGTTGAAAGGTTACTTCTGGAACTTTTTGTCCTTCTTTGTTTACTAACTTAGTCATGAAATTCTCCTTTTTGGGTTATGAAAATTGGTTTCTTTGTTGTTTTCTATATTCTCTAAAATGAGATCTGGTTTTTCTGTTAATGGAATCCATTGCATCGACAGCAGTATCCCAAGCTGTATAAATTTGTTTCTTAGTATTGGCCCGAAGATCTCCAGCTACATAGAAGTTCTCAAGCGAGCTCTCTCCTTTATCATTGGTTACAATAAATCCTCGCTCATCAAGTTCAACTTCTAGCTTCTGGGCCAATTGATTATAAACCATCATGCCTAGAGAGATAAAGGCAAAGTCAGCTGGAACATAAGTTCCGTCACAGAAGTAAAAGCCTTCAAGCTCTCCTTTCTTTTTATTACCTTTGATGCCATCTATTCCTCTTGTTTCGACATCAATATGATAGAGATCAAGAAGGTCTTGAACTTCATCAGAGAAGTCGGCCGGTGTACCATCAGTAAGAAGCGTCATATTGAAAGGTCGATAGCGTTCATAAAGTAGGATGGCCACCCATGCCGCTCCATCACCTGAACCAATAACGGCCACTTCTTTTTCAAAAGTATGATGACCATCACAACGAATACAGTAATCGACGGCCTGCACATTAGCGTAGGGGAAGATGGTTTTAATCGTACCCTCTATTGCGGGTTGTACATCCATGACTCCTGTTGCGAGAACAACGTGATCACAAGTATAGGTTTCACCTTTGTTATCTGTAAGTTTAAATTTACCATTATCCTTTTTTTGAATATCAATGATAGAAAGATTCTTTTTAAACTCTAAGTTTTTAGCAAAGGGTCCTTCTTTGATAAAATCAATGGTTTCTTTATTGGGATCTTTAATGCCTTTTTTATAATGAAGAAGACCTGGAACATTTTCCACTTTCTTCACCCACCAGGCACGAGACTTCTTCTTGTCCTTACTATGTCCTCCAAAAAGAAGAACATGATCATTATTGAGAACACCTCGAAGAGCGGCCATTACACCGGCCGCACCAGCGCCAATCACAGCTGTAACTAAGGGACGATATTGATTTGATTTGGCCATAACTTAACTCCTATTGTTTATGAATCGTCTTTGCGATTCCTACTCAAACAGTATCGCTAATTATTGAATAGATTATAAGTATTAAATACCTATTGAGTGATAGTCGTAGGCTATTAGTATTTATCTGTCTGATATCACTAGTTTATATTTGATTATTACGTATATAATAGCTTAAAAAAGGAATATTGATGAAGAAGATATTAGAGCTCACCTTACTTTTCATTTTGATCATGTCTTGTTCCCATAAAGGGGTAAGACCCTTTAGCCCAATGGATTTAAAGATCGGACTTCACTTTAAAGGTGAATATAATAAAGATCAGCTGATCACGATGAACGAAGGTCAAAGTGAGCTGTTCTTGGATCTAGCAGAAGAAATTGATTCTATCTCTATTCTTTCACAAGGGGAGTATAGAGTGTTGCTTCAAACGCATACAAGTGTAACGGTAATGGATGAAGGGCCTCATATCGATTTAATTGACTGGAAACATGGAGAATCCTCTTTTTCTAAGCTTCAGAAAAAAGATGAAGCTTTCAAGTTTGTGGATAACTCGAAAGAGGCCTCGTTCCCAGTTGTAAGTACTCAAGAAATTGTTTTGGCGCTTACTAAAGAAGTGGATCAGCATAAGCTTAACAAAAGATGGATTGATGTCGCTAAGAACTGTCGCGATGCTTATTCTTACCCGTGTGCTGTTGCCCCTAGCCTCTACTTATTTCATATAGAAAAGAGAGTTAACGGACAATGGGAGCTTGTGGGAAAACTCAGGGTCATCGTTCCCATGGGTTGTTAGTTTGCCGCGCTAATAAGAGCATCCCATTGACTGTCACTCAGGGTTGAGAGTTCAAAGACTTCTTCTTGTTGTATTTGTTGTATTTCTTGGATAACTTGGGTTTGGGCCCTCCAATCAGGAGAGCTTCCTTCAAATGATGTCCCTAAAGCAATAAAAATACCTAAAGAAGTCGCAAAAGTCAGCGGGGCTATAAGGGATAGGAGCTTATCATAGAGAGTTGCTTGTGGCTTCGGGCTTTGGATAACTTCCTGTCGTTCTTGTTGTTTTAAGAGTTCTAATTTTTGATAGAATTTTTTATCAAACTGAGCAGGGAGTGTTTGCGTTGCCATTTTTCTTTTGAGTTGTTTCGTAAATAAGTTTTTCATGGGGCAACCTTCCTTAATTCAGCATTTTCATTGTGTGATATATATTTTTCAATATTCTTTCTCGCGCGAAGTAAGAGAGCTTTAAGAGCATTGGTTTTAAGATTCATAATGAGGGCAATCTCTTGATACTCGAGCTCTGAGGATATCCTCAATAAGAGCGCTTCTTTTTGGCGAACTTTTAAACTTTCAATCGCCTCAGTCAGCTGTTCTTTTTGCATTTTTTTTATCAGAATCGATTCCATCTCAAGTAATTGCGAGTCAATCTCTGAATTTTCATCAAAGGGTGATATAGAGAGATCAATAGGATTATTCTTTCTTAATTCATCAATGGTTGTATTGCGGGCAATAGTCCAAAACCATGTGGTGAATTTAACACTAAAGTTAAATTGAGCTCTTTTTTTATAGAGTTTGAGAAAGGCCTCATGGGTGAGTTCTTCACTCAGCTCTATATTTCTTCCCGTCATATTTAATATAAAGAAGTACACAGGTGACTTATAGGTTTGATAGATTTCTTCAAAGGCCTCTTCATCACCTGATTGGAGCTTGGTCATCAAAACAGATCCACGATCTTTTATATTCGCAGATTCCTGATGTTTCATTTGATTTCCAACTTCCTTTTTCATACCTAATTGTACGTATGTTTTGGATAAAAGTTACGAATTTTTTTGAAATAAATGGGTAATGAACTTATATATTTAGGACTTAGAATAGTCGACTGGTTTCTTACGATTGGGGTAGAGAGTTGTGCAAATGGGACACTTGATTCCCTTACAAAAGCGCGCCTGACAATATTCTCTTCCATAGAAGATGATTTGCAGATGAAGCTTATTCCATTTTTCTTCTGGAAAGAGCTTCTTGCAGTCATTCTCAGTTTGAACGACATTCTTTCCCTTGGTTAAGCCCCATAATTGGGCCAATCGATGGATGTGAGTATCCACAGGAAAGGCCGGAACACCAAAGGCCTGAGACATCACAACGGAAGCGGTCTTATGGCCAACCCCAGGAAGTTTTTCAAGCTCTATCATATCGGCAGGAACCAGTCCGGCATGATTTTCAATAATCATTTCAGAGAGGACCCAAATGGCCTTTGCCTTGCGAGGGGCTAGACCACAGGGGCGGATAATATCTTCTATTTCTTTGATGCTGTGTTTGATCATCTCTTGGGGAGAGTCGGCCATGGCAAAGAGCTTAGGGGTGACCAGATTAACCCTTACATCAGTACATTGAGCTGAAAGTAGCACGGCAATGAGTAGAGTATAGGGGTCTTTATGATCAAGAGGAACAGGAACAACGGGATAGAGCTCTTCTAATTTATCAACTACATAATTTGCGCGCTCTATTTTTCTCATGCCTACTTCTTTACTTCCCACGATGTGCCTTGCTCGCCATCTTGGATCTCAATACCTAGTTCAACTAATTTATCACGGGCCTCATCTGATTTGGCCCAGTCTTTTTGCTCACGAGCACTATTTCTTTGGGCGATAAGATCTTCCACAAGGGCCGGGTCAATTCCTTTTTCACGAATGAGGATTTGGTCCAGTTCATTAAGAAAAGTATCGGGATCTTCAAGAAAGAGGGCCGATACATTGGCCCATTTTCCTACCCATGCTTTAAATGTTTTGGCCGTCGCTAGCGCGTTGGCATCTTTCTTTTTCTTGGCAATATTTTGGGCATTGAAGAGCCGAACTACTTCAAAAATATTGGCCATCATTTCACCAGTATTATAGTCATCATTTAAGGCTTTGGTGATACGAGCATCAGCTGTGCTCATGGCCTGGGCCACGGCCTTATAAGTATTTCCGCCATCAAGTTCAGAACTTGCGATAAAGCGATCGGCTTCACGAAGGGCCTTGTACACTCGGGCCAGGGCCGATACGGTTTGGTCAATTTTCTCTTCGTTCACATTGAGCATAGAGCGGTAGTGGGCCGAGAGCATAACGTATTTTAAAATTTCGGGATGATACTTATCCATGAATGATCTCGCGGTAATAAAATTACCTAAGGACTTACTCATTTTCTGATCTTTTAGATTGATGAAATTATTATGCATCCAGTAGTTACAATACTTCTTACCAGAGCATCCTTCTCCTTGAGCAATTTCATTTTCATGGTGAGGAAAAATAAGATCAATTCCACCGCCGTGAATATCAATAGAGTCACCCAAAAGGGCCTTGATCATGGCCGAACATTCGATATGCCAACCTGGGCGACCCTTGCCCCATGGAGAGTCCCATGAAGGTTCGCCTTCTTTAGCTGGTTTCCAAAGTACGAAATCGCCTGGATTCTTCTTTCGCGTATCGACATCGACTCTTTGGCCGGCTTCTAATTCATCAAGCTTCTTTCCTGAGAGTTGGCCATAAGTAGAAAAGTTATCAATGGCAAAGAAAACCTCGCCGTCGACGACATAGGCCTTATCTTTATCAACAAGTCCTTTTACCAGTTCTACGATGTCATCCATGTGTTCGGTGACTCGAGGGTTTTTGGTCTGAGGACGTAGACGTAAACGGGCATAGTCTTCTTCAAAGGCCTTAATAAACTCGGCCGTTAATTCAGAGGGCTCAATTCCGCGCTCATTGGCCCTTTCAATAATTTTATCATCTACATCGGTGTAGTTATAAATATAGGTGACTTCATTGCCTAATTCTTCAAGCCAATTGCGAACAAGATTGAAGAAGATGGCGCCACGAAAGTTTCCAATATGAAGATAGTCATAGACAGTGGGACCACAAACGTACATTTTCACAATACCTGGCTCAATAGTAACGAACTTCTCTTTGGCCTTGGACAAAGTGTTATAAACTGTTAATGCCATTTGTTATCCCTTTGTATTAATACTAAGCATTATTATGAAAGGCTTAGTATAACGGAGAAAATCAGTTTTTTGAATCTATTTAATGTCGGTTTGAATTCCTTTTGAGAGAGGGTATAGTGATTAGGAATCAAAGTCATACTGACACAAGGATGATGCTCAGGAGTTTTGCCCGTGTCCCAAGAATGGATCATTTACCTCGTTGTAGCGCTCATTTTTCTTATATTATTACTCGTAGGCGTTGTTCTCCTGCTGGGTTATAAGATTATGAAATCTCAGGGGGCCGTTACTTTTTCTAATCCTAGTGAACATAGAAACAGACTTAAAGAGCTCAGTGGTCATCACGAAGAGAATGAAGAGAATAGAGAGGTCGTAGCTAAAGAGACTTCCTTCACTGTTCAAAATGAATTGGCCAGTAAGCATTTTTGCACGAATCATCCTAGTGACCACGCTGCTGGAGTTTGTGCCATATGCCAAAATTCCTATTGTGAAGATTGTATTAAAGAGCATGAAGGGCATAGTTTTTGTGAAGCCCATTTTAGGCTCTATCTCTCTCATCAATGGAATGAACTTGATACCATAAGAACAACTCCCGATATTCCTGAGTCGGCCCTGCCCTTATATGATTTTAAGAAGACACTTTGGGAGGAAAAGGAAATTCCTACACTTCTTTCCACTCACTATAAAATCAATATTGAAGGCGATTTTATCGAAAGCTACGTAAAGTTAATCGTGCGAAGGGAAGAGTGGAGTCAATTAAAAGATCGTTACGAAAAACTTAAACAATAAGGTTGAATAATGAGCAATGAATTACTTTTAAAAAATGGTGAAGTCTATATAGATGGATCTTTGCAAAAGAAAGACGTTCTTGTCAAAGATGGTCTGATTTCGAAAATTGAAGATTCTATTCAAGAAAGCGGGCAAAAGGTTCTCGATCTTTCTGGGCAACAAATTCTACCTGGCTTAATTGATTCTCAAGTCCACTTTCGTGATCCGGGCTTAACTCATAAAGAAGACTTGGAGACAGGCTCTATGGCCGCAGCCTTAGGAGGCGTTTGTACTTTCTTTGAAATGCCTAATACAACTCCACCGACAACGGATGAAGCTTCTATTCATGAAAAAGTAGAGAAGGCCAAGCGCGTCTCCTATGTTAACTTTGGCTTCTTTTTGGGGGCCACTCAACATAATATCGAAGAGCTAAAAAAAGCAAAAGATATAGAGGGCTGCTGTGGAATTAAGATCTTTCTTGGAAGCTCCACAGGCTCTCTTTTATTATATGAAAAAGAAGCGCTTTTAAATGTTTTTAAACATACGAAGGGTATGATTTCTTGCCACAGTGAAAATGAAGATATGCTTCGGGCTAATGTATCCATTCGCGATGCGGCCACAAGTGCTCATGATCACCCTAAGTGGAGAAGTGTGGAGACTGCTCTGAGTTCTACTGAGCGCTTGATTGGTTTGGCCCGTGAAGCAGGTCGAAAAGTTCACGTGCTTCATATTACCACTAAGAATGAAATGGAATTCTTAAAAGAAAATAAAGATGTTTGTACCGTTGAGGTTCTGCCTCAACATCTTACTTTGAGTGCTCCTGAGTGCTATGACAAACTAGGAACTTATGCTCAAATGAATCCTCCCATCAGAACGCAAGAGCACCAAGATGGCCTATGGGAAGGTCTCTTAAATGGAACTGTGGATGTTATGGGAAGTGATCATGCTCCTCATACGAGAGAAGAAAAAGATCAAGGTTATCCCAAGAGCCCTTCAGGAATGCCTGGAGTTCAAACGATTATTCCCATCATGCTCAATCATGTTAATTCAGGAAAGCTTCCGTTAACAAGACTGATGCAACTCATGGCCGAAAGACCGGCTGAGCTGTGGGGATTAAATAAAGGTAAGATTGAAGTAGGAAAAGATGCTGACTTCACTGTTGTGGATCTTAAGGCTTCTTTTGAAATTAAAAATGAAGATCAGGCCACAAAAAGTGGATGGACTCCTTATGATGGAATGACGGTTAAAGGAAAGCCGACCCATACGATTGTAGGTGGTGTGGTTGTGATGAAAGATGGGGCCATTGTTGGTCGCGGTGGAAAACCAGCACTTTAATAGATTCAAATGAAAAGGCCCTCTTCCATGACAAGTTCTATTGTTTGTGATGAGAAGAGGGCATTATATAATTTCTTTAAAATTTTCCTGTAATCCAGGTCGTTTTCAAAACTATGTGCATAAATTTGAACATAGTTTCGGAGGTCCAACTTCGCCTATAGAGAGAAGCTTAAACAATTCCTGGGTTGTAATCATGTATCCTCCAATGGGTGAGTTTACGATCAGGATAATTAAATATTGGCCTCCTTATTATTTAAGCTCTAGCTCCTGATGTAATCATTATAGGCCAGGATGGTGGAGTAACCAACTCTCTTAGTAAGTCTTTGAAATCCCTTTTATGTAACTAAGTCATAGAGATAAGAAGTGTCTGATTCTGGAGGCAATTATTATCTTTATTCTCATAAGTTTGTGTTTTCCTTAGGAGGGATTACAATATTTAAATACGATGAGGTTACTTTATGAAATTGAGTAAATGGATATTTATACTTTTGGTATTGGCCAGCTGTAATCAGAAGGAGCGAGGTGCTGCCTCTGAATCAAGTGCTGCGCACGCAAATGCTAAGTATGCTAAAGGTCTTTGTTTTGACAAAGTAATTAGTCCGTATGTTTATCAAATTGCTCAAGTGGAAGGTCAGAATATTTTTTACTTCGCACTAGATAGACCAAGTAAAGAAGTTCTTTCCGGAACAGTTACCAGCTTATTTAAAGGAGAGGATCCTTTTAATGTTGTGGATTGTCCTTAGAGTTTAGAATTCATCTTTTCAGCATAGATGGGGCAGCCCGTACAACCACTATAACAACAGCTATTAATATCTTCTTCTTCTCTTTGTGCTAAGTTTTCTAGCATTTTGTATATAGGCTTATCTTCAAAGGTGCGATTCAGTACACGATAAG
>JBLWYP010000003.1:0-257983 GCA_048266825.1 Bacteriovoracaceae bacterium
TAAATTCTTCTCAGTCCTTATTATCTTTCTATGTATTTCTCAAACATTTGCGAAAGACCTTGAACATATATGTGGTCCTTATTATTTAAAGTCACAAAACTTCTTTTCCTCAAATCCCTTCAGCAGTAATGATAAAAAATTAATATGTGGTTCCGATACTCCAGGATGGGAAAATATTCCATTGAATCAGGCCATGTATCAAATAGGCTCTATCCTCGAGAATATTGGTCACTATCAATGGCGCTACGATAAGAAAGGCGATCAATTCATTGTCGATCCAGGAGAACTCTTTGAGCTCAAAGAGATTGAATATTTAAATGCTCCGGCCCCATTCTTTGATGTCACCTATCTTGGTGTCATCGATGATAGCATCAGCACAGAAATATTAGATGAAATCAAGTCCTGGTCCCTTAAGAGAATGCAGGCCATCGGCTATCCGTGTCCTATCATTACCGTTAAAGCTTCCTACAAAGAAAATAAAGTGATTGTTGACATCACTCCAGGTAAGAAGCGCTTCATCAAAGAAATTATTAGAGAAGAGAGTGAAGAACTTAATTCTAAATCACTATCTCGCTATGACGCCATTCAATCGGGAGATCTCTATAATAGAGATTTTCTCAACCTCACGACTAGAAGAATGTATTCTGATAAAGTCGTTAATTATGCCTATTTTGAAACCCAATGCAATGAAGAAGAAGATTTCTCTGTAGATCAAAATATTATTTTGGATAAGCCCAATTCTGTAATTTTGGCCACGGGAGCTTCTTCTGAAGAGTTCCCCCTCTTTAAAGCGAGATACCAAAGATCGAGGCTCGATAATAATGCATCCACTCTTTCAACGGAGCTCTACTTATCTTCTGTTATCCAATCAATCTCAGCTGATTTAAGGCTCTATCTCTTTGATGATCTTCCTAGACTATACTTTAACCCCAATCTTGAGATTAAAAGACAAGATGAAATTGCTTATGAATCTATTTTCCAAAAATATCAAATGGCCATGGCCTATACCTATGACTCTTCAAGCTTTCAAATCAATACGCAACTAGCTCCCACTTATAATATTGAAAGTAATTACGAAAGTGAAGAGGACCCCAACGTTCACTACCTATCTCTTGATGCCAACATTAGTATCACTGATCACTACTACGAATATTATAGAGCATCGCCTAGAACAGGCTATCAACTCAACTTTAGTTGGTCTTCTCAACAAAAAGGAATTGGTTCAGAGTTTTCAGGAAATCAATATCGACTCAGTGGAAAATACCTTTTCAATATTGGTTTTCTAGATCCTCCCATCCTTATTCTTGGTGCACGCTTTGATGTGGCCACCGTTGATGTCGATTCACTAGAACTTACACCACAGAGGATGAGACTCTACCTTGGGGGTAATCAAGACATACGAGGTTTTGATCGTAAATCGATCAATAATTTCAACAGTGGTTTTCTCACTACGGCCTATCTTGGATTTGAATCTCGCTTAGTGTCCATCCTCCCCTACAATTTACAACCCTATTTTCTCTTTGATATTGCAAAAATTGGAAAACGCTCCTTCGCTTTAAGTAACGCCATTTTATACTCTCCAGGAATTGGTCTGCGCTGGGAAGGTCCTATTGGTAATTTCAGAGTATCCCTTGCAAAGGGTCAGATTAAAAATAAAGATTCCAGTATTACCAATGAACAAGAAGGTCTCACTCTCTTCTTTAGCTATGGACAGGAGTTTTAATGAGAAAAATGCTCTACACCCTGCTAGGACTATCGAGCTTGCTGGTCATCTCCCTTGTATATTTGGCCTTCAATCCTCAACACTTAATCAATAAGCATTCACTTCAATATGTTAATGATAAATATCTTCAGGAGCTGAGTGTTCAATGGGATAAAGTGGACATAGAAGTTATAAATAAGAGCTTCTTTAAAAAGTCCATATCTCTATCAGGTGCAGACTTTTGCTCTCAATATGAAACCCATAAGATTTGCCTAGAGAAACTGAAGTTGACCGTAGACCTTAATCTTTCATCATTATCAACTCTAACTATAAGAGAGTTCATCCTTGAGGATAAACTCATTGAAATAGACGCCCAATCAAAAGATGAAGATTCAAGCTCTGAGTTATCAATCAACGAACAACTCGTTAATACTTATGAACTGCTAGGGTCTTTAAAAAAGTATATCCCAAATGATTACTCAATTTCTCTTGATAATACTTCACTCGTTTCAAAAGATATGACGACCACACTCAAAGGTACGATCAACTCGCAAAATATTGATCTTTTAATTAAAACAAAGAATGAATCCATCCACCTCCAGTTAAAAACAACGGCCCAAAAAATTCGTGGAGGAGTCGATTTCAAGAATCAACAAGTAAACGCTTACACTGATCTAAATATCGATTTAAGAGAAGAGCTCAAAATAGACCTCTCTCCAAAGCTAGAGCTTCTTCAACTTGATAAAGAGATTAAGCAAAAAGTATCCAATAAAATCAGCTTTCATTTAGCGATCAATTACTCAGAAGAGATATTTGAGCTTAGTCTTTCGCAAATTGATTTTAAAATCAAAGAGTACGTATCCTCTCTTTCTATTCCCAGTTGTGAAATAAAGCATCACTACCGTGATAGCGATCAAATTCACTTTGATTGTGCACAAATAAGTATTCATTCGAGTACTAAAAATAATGCAAAACTCAAAGATACTCGCTATGCGCAAGACTTTACTTTTTTAGTCGACTTAAATTCTTATATTGAAGAAAGTATCAACTTTAAGGATCAAAGTCCGTTGGGCGAGCTGAGCATAAATTTAAAAAATAAAAAAGCTAAAGGGTGGAATGCGCTGGCCTCCTCAACCATTGGACTTGAATTGAATCAAGGACAAATGAAGTTCAATCCTAAAGACCTAGATTGGAAAATCAATATAGAGAACTTTGCTGAAGTCGTTAACAATCTTAAGGGTGGTCCACTCGCCATTCCTTCGCCCTTCAATTCTCTAGAAGGCGCAATTCAATTCTCTTCTCAGGATAAAATCTCACTAAAGAATAAGTCCGCCTACATTCCTTTTCACATTGATTTAAACCTTGATCGCTCTCGCAATAATCAAGTAAAGATTAAATCCAAAGGCTCTCTCACCTATCCGCTTGAAAAAGGTAATCCTCTACTTGAACTTCAGGCAACAATTGAAAAACTCTATTTATATCTTCCCGAAATAGATCCTATCCGAGGGATCCCACCTATCAAACGTGATGAAAGAGTAAGTGGAAATTTTAAGACTCTTTCAAAAGAAGATTCTTCAAAGCAATCAGCTCTAGATTATAAAATATCTCTTAAAACAAAGAAGAAAGATTCTATTCGTATATACTACTATCTCTTCTCCCCTTATCTTCCCTTATCTCTAGACGTTTTGATGAAAAACGATAAGCTTACCTATACTTTGAGTGTTCATGAGAAGATGAAGATAGAGTACTTGAAAAGAGCTCTCACGTTAAATAATCTTAAACTTACTAATGATAAATCCCCGCCACTTGATCTTGAGGTCCTCTATCAAACAGGGGGATATGACATATTCCTCAATGTTGTGGGTGATCTTGAAAGTCCCCGTCTTCTTCTCACCAGTAATCCCAGCGTTTCCAGAGAAGACATCATCTCCTTACTTATTTATGGTAGAAAAAGTAGTGATATCTCCTCTTTTGAAAAAGAAAATGTGGGCGGAACAGAAGCGGCTATTGTTGACCGGGCATTAGGTCTATTCAGTATTTGGGCCTTTGCTTCTACTCCTATTGATAGTGTCAGTTACGACCCCTCCACAAAAACCTACTCGGCTCAAATAGCCCTTCCAGGTGGTGTTAACTTCGCCATTGGAACAGACTGGGATCGCGTGAGTATACTGAGCTTCAGAAAACGCTTAAACGATACTTGGTCCATTGTGACTTCCTATTTACCAGCAAGCCAAGATGAAGAGTCTAAAGAGAATATTCTCTTACAAAAAGAAATTAGCTTCTAACTCTTCATCCTTCTTTATTTTAGTCACAATAGGTAATTTCAAATTCCCCGTTCACATAGTTATCGTCATCATGTCTAAGCAGTACTTTGCCTTGGACAACTCCATCTTCAACTGCACCCAAAGATATTTTACCGTTGGTAATAATAATATTCATGCCTCCTGATTGAGTATGATCAGTATAATACATCGTCATTGTTTCTTCGAAAGACAGTACTGTTTCACCAATTTTAGCGTCTATAGTTCCAAAGACATAACGCTCACTATTCATCGACCATACATGACAAGGATCTTCATGATATTCTTCCCAAAGTTCAATGCTATATCGATTAATATCATTCCAACTTCTCTTAAGTCGTCCCGATCTAAAAATCCAATCTTCACCATTTATATTTCCACTCAAGCTACTTGTAACGTAATCTTCGGCCACAACTGGACGAGATTCATCGATAAAATCGATATTTCCTCCCTCTTGCTTACAGCTCACTGTTACTAAACCTATCAAAACTAAAATCATCCATTTCTTCATTTTTTTCTCCTATATAGTCGTTAATTTCTGAAGAAATAATCTCTTTAAGACCCTAGAAGTACAAAGAAGTGGCAGTATAAAAGAGGAGGTTCTCTTACACTAAAGGTATAACAATGAAGTCCGCTGGTGTGTACAACCTTGACTTTGCTCTCATTGATCCCATTTTGTTAGGATATGGAAATACTAAGAGAGCCTGAGTCAAATTACTTGAGTCATTCCCATTTCAAAGCAAGTTTAAATTTGGCCCTTATATGGCCTCTAGTCTGCTTATTAGTCAGTTGGTACTTCTGGAGTCCCTACTCACCTCAGCTCAAAGTAACCAGAGAGCTTATTTTTGATCAGTACCAGTTTTGGAGACTTCCTCTCGGACTCTTTGCTCATAGTGATCTTAATCACCTCTTGTCTAACTCTCTTTTTCTCACCATTTTGAGCTATTTTATTGCGAAGGCCTATGGGCCAAAAATTCTATTTGGAGTTGGCCTGCTCTTAGGCATACTTACTCATGCTCTTACTCTTTTTTTTATGAAAGATCATATTACACTTCTTGGAGCCTCTGGACTTCTCTACGCCTTCTGGGGGTTTTGGTTTAGTCTCTATTTTCTTATTGATCGCCATATCTCAATGACCAGAAGACTAATGAAAATAGTGGCCATAAGTTTACTACTTTTAGTTCCTCATAGTTATGAACCTCATGTCAGCTACCTAGCTCACGCTCTAGGCTTCTTCTTAGGTCTCATTGCAGGAGTGACTCTCTTTTATTTAAAAAAGAAGAGATTCAGATCTTTTGAAAGTTACCGCTATATACTTGATCCACCCTATAATTCGGCCTTTGCAGAACTCGACGATGAATTTTGGAAAGTCGACTAAATACTGTGCTAAGATACGCCCATGATACCATTTAAAAATACTTACATAAATCTTCCCTCCAAATTCTTTGAAAAAGTGAATCCCACTCATTTTTCTAATCCCTCACTCATTGCTTTTAATCATAAGCTGGCCCAAGAGTTAGGCTGCACACTAGATGATCTTAGTGAAGATGAATTAGCCCAAATTTTTTCAGGTCAAACTATTCTAGAAGGAAGTACTCCCCTTGCTATGGCCTATGCCGGTTTCCAATTTGGTCACGCCGTTCCTAGACTAGGCGATGGACGAGCTCATTTACTGGGAGAAGTTAGTGGATATGATATTCAGCTCAAGGGTTCTGGCCCAACTCCCTTTTCGAGACGTGGAGATGGAAAAAGTGCCTTAGGTCCTGTACTTCGCGAATACCTGGTCAGTGAGGCCATGCATATTCTTGATATTCCCACGACCAGAGCACTGGCCGCCGTATCCACTGGAGAAACTATCGTTCGCCAATTTGGAGCTGAACCAGGCGGAGTTTTTACAAGAGTGGCACAAAGCCATATTCGAGTAGGTACTTTTCAATATTTTGCCTTTCAAAAAGATGAGGAAGCGATAAAGACTCTTCTGGATTACACCATTGAGCGCCACTATCCTCAACTTAAGTCATTGACCTCTTTTTCACAAAAGGCGATCGAACTCCTTAAAGAATTAACAAAGAAACAAGCAGAACTTATTGCGAAGTGGAGTGCCGTAGGATTTATCCACGGTGTGATGAATACAGATAATTTTTCACTTGCAGGTATTACTATTGATTATGGGCCTTGCGCTTTTATGGATGAGTTTAGTTTTAACAAAACATTCAGCTCCATTGACCAGCAAAGTCGATATGCCTACTTTAATCAAACTCAAATTGCTCAATGGAATATTCTAAGACTTGCCGATTGCCTGCTTCCCCTCATTAATGACGACCAGGATAAAGCGGTAGAACTCGTTGAAAAAGAGCTCATTGTCCTCTTTACTCTCTTTGAACAAAAAAGAAGTGAGGCCTTCGCTCATAAATTGGGAATTAAAGACTATGATAGTTCTCGTGATGATAAATTAATCATGTCCTTTCTCACTTACCTTGAAGAAGAGTCACTGGACTTTACTTTGGCCTTTCGCCATCTCCCAGAGCTTTTTCAAAATCAAGAGGATTCACAGGCGCTCAGTTTCTATAAGAAAAGCCCATCTCTTGATCAATTTCTCATGAACTGGAAATCTCGGGTCTCCAATGTGGATCACCTCAATCAGATTAATCCGTTATATATTCCAAGAAATCATATGATTCAAAAGTCGATAGATCTGGCCTATGAGGGAGATTATTCTCACTTTCATCAAATGAGAGATGTATTAACTAATCCCTTTCAACTGCAGCCAGATTGTGAAGAATTTGCCAAAGCTCCTCACAAAGACGAAAAGGTTCACAATACATACTGTGGAACCTAGAAGAAAGTCCTACATATAAAATTCGACGTAAAAATCGACATCACCTAGTGGCTTAACATGATGAATGACTTCGGGCTCAACAACTCCAAATAAGGATGGCGAAAGCTCGATAGATTCAGCTTCCAACGAGTCTGTTGCCTCTATTACATAGAGAAGCTCTCCCTTGGTTACACAAATCTTCCCCCAAGTACCGGCCTTCGTTGCGTGTGATTTAAGAAGTCCTGCCGGAATCGAATCCTGCGTAAAAGGAGGAGTTCTCTTATATACTTTCACATCTTCTGGTAATGCTTTCATCAATTCGTCTCCTTATTTTATGCCTATATAGATACTGACTTCATTTTGACTTTCGTAGACTTCATAGTCGTAGTTGTAGGCCCTTGTATCAGGACATTCAGCTTCTAAAAAGTAATTCCATACTCTTTGCCAAGTTTCTATTACGGCTTGAGGCATTTCCCCTTCACCTTTAAAAACTCTAAACTTCCCCGTTTCAAGAACCGTACTGTCCAAGCTCTCTATTTCTTGATCAGTACATGCCCAGACATCAAACTCTCCAGAAGCGTCTGATTCATAATTACAGTAAACACCGTACGCGCGAGAGTCTTCTTTCATAACAGGTGCAACTTCGCTAAAGAACTTCTGCCACATCGGTCCGATCTGCGCTTTCTCAGTATTCATTTCATTTTCATTCTTAGTGCGAACCTTTAGTCCATAAACTCGAGTTGCTTTATTTGTGGTTACTATTTCCATAATATATTTCCTATGTCTTGATCACTAAAAGCGCTGAGCAATAATCGCGTATTCATTCTTATGTCTTGGCACCTGAACACTTCTTATATCGGAGAAGCCCCAATCGTAAAATTGATCCTCAAAGTCTTCGAGGTCTTTTATATAATCCAGATTGGGGAGCTGAACGGTGAATATAATTCCTTTCATAGAATGATTATATTTCTTGCACAGCCTTAGAACTTCTTTAATTGCTTGAGTGGGTCTAAGGTTTAAATCGGAATGAACCCAGTGAATCTCTTCGGGTAACATCTCTTGGGATAAATCCTGAACCGGTTTAGATATATGTCTATAGTTTTGATGTTTTTCAACTTTCTTATCTACACTGGCAGGGTCAATTCCTACTACATTACAACCCTTCTTCAGAAGATACATACTCGAACCTCCGGGAGCACTTCCAAAATCAAGCCATGAATCAAAGGATTTAAATTTTAGGGCAAAGAGTTCTACAATTTCGGCCAATTTATAATAGCCATTAGAAGGTGTGTACTTTGGATCTTCAATTTCAACTTTCGCATTGGGAAAGCGAGTAATCCCCGTATCCACGTGATGAATGCCATACCAAACTTCTTTTTCACTTACCGTGACAACATCAATCACATACTTACCACTGGCACTATATTGATTCACTTCCCTTCCAAAAATGGCCTTATTATCGAGTTCGTAATCTGTGCCCAGACTAAAACTATGAATGAGGCATTCATCTAGAGTTAAGCCTTCTTGAGCACAGCTTGCCTCTATTTTACGAACAAGCTCATCAGGCTTAGCACGACCTAGGCTAATCCCTACTCGCATCGCAAAGGTACATTGAAACTGAGCAATTGTGGTCTTGTCGTAGCGAACACCTTGATTTTTATAAGTAAGAAATCCCTTGGTTGAATAGCTAGGAGTCAGTTCAGGATAGAAGGCACTTAATTCGGCCTTGAGCTGCTTCTCATTTCCAAGATTTGTACAAAAGAAGATAAATTGAGATTCCATGAAAGCTTCACCTTAGGGTCGTATAATATTAGGAGTTTAAAAAATAGTTCTTCTTTCTTTATATCATAAAATGAAGCATTATCCCCTGTTCCTTAAATTGACTCCCCACGACAAGGGTGCTAAAAGTTCCCATGACTTATAAAATTCCAGAACAACCAGAAAACTCCTTTCGTGTAACTCTTGAGCTTGATACTCCAGCGGACAGACTAGATGTCGTTCTCATGGAAGCGCTAAAGCAACAAGACGAAAACGATGACCTCAAAACGATCTCTAAAGCACGTATGAAGAAGTTCTTTCAAGAGAAGAAAGTCCTCATTAAGGGTCAACCTGCAAAGCTTAAATCTTCGGCCAATAGTGGAACGACTTACGTGGATATCCTCCTCTAAGAATCGACTATGGCAGGCAAGAAGATTAAAGCGGAAGAACGCATCAAACATTTAGATCAAAGCCGAATCAATTGGTTTCCAGGCCATATGAATAAGGCCGTCAAAGAGATCAAAAAGAACCTCAAGCAAGTTAATATTGTCATTGAAGTAAGAGATGCTCGCGCCCCCTTGGCCTCAGGAAATAAGAGAAGTTATTCTCAAAGTGTAGAAAAACCTTATTTGATTGTACTGAATAAGACGAATCTCGCTGATCCTGATGCTGTTGAACAATGGAAAACATGGTTCACCCAACAAGAAGAATCCTTTATCTTCGTTAATGCTCTAGATAAAGGCTCTATTAAGAAAGTTGTAGATAAGGCCCGAAAGATTTATATCGCTCACCGCTTAAAATCTAATCCTGATTTAGATTTAAGCAATAAGCCTAAGAATAAAATTAAATTAATGATCTTGGGTCTGCCCAATACTGGAAAGTCCACGATCATAAATAAGTTGGCCAATCGAAGTGCGACAAAAGCCGCCGCCACTCCCGGACAAACGCGAAATCAAATCTGGGTTAAAGTGAATACCGATACCGAACTTCTCGATACTCCAGGGGTTATGCCACCAAGAATTGATCAACAAATCCATGGAATGTGGCTCTCGGCCATTCATGCCATTCCTGATCACATTGTCGCACCTGAAGATTGTGCATCTTTTATTATTCGTCACTTCATCAAAAAGAAGTCTTCTGCCTTTCTAGAACAATATAAATTCGATACAGCTCCCACAGAGTTGATTGAAGCGCTCGATCACATTGGAAAATTGAGAGGTTGCCTACAAAAAGGTGGCGAACTTAATTATGATCAGATTTATAATATTGTGGTTAATGATTTTAGAAGAGGTAATCTTGGGACGACTAGTTTTGAGCTTCCGCCTAAAAATAAATCGTAATTGAAAAAAATCGGCAAAAAAAAAGAATGCTCTTTGTTATATAAATAATCAAAGAGCATTTAAATCTTAACTTATGATCTTAAGAGTTTACTTGTACGTTTGTAGCACAAGGACCTTTTTGACCTTCAGTGATTTCGTAAGAAACTTTATCGTCTGTATTTAAAGTACCTCTAGAGATAGCAGATACATGTACGAAAAGATCTGTTCCACCGTCATCAGGAGTGATGAATCCAAAACCTTTGTCGTCATTAAAAAATTTCACTGTTCCATTTTGCATAATCTATTCCTCTGGCCTTATTAGTGGCCATATTTATTCTCACTAACGTAGTAAGAATTTTCTAACTTTTTTATAAAGGTGAATGTTTTTGGATTTTTACTACTTGAATTAAGACTGAAATCTAAAATAAACACTTTAATTGTGGCTAACATACATCGTTATAAGATCAATAGCAAATAACATTATAAAACGAGCAAAAATAACAGGCTTGAAAGCTGATTTCACGAGCTTATCCCTCTGAATCTAGGCCCCTTGATGTTGTGCCATCGCCTGAGAGACGATTTTATACTGACTTTCGCGTAAGCAGAAATCATGGCTTATGCCGCTACACTTTTCATAAGGAATATTTTTGGGCAGAACATTTATGGCCTCTTCAGGTACCCAGTAGTCGTTCGGTGCAAAGACAAAGAAAGTATTGGAGTGATCCATGGCCTTCACCTTGGCCTCTATATCAAGATGTTCAAACTCATCGAAATAGGTAGATACAAGAGAGAAGAAGTTCTTAAGATAGAGGGGTTTACTAATTTCACGTGGAATATGTTGAGTAAACGGAGTCTCTCCCAACCATTTCTTAAATATAAAATGAGAGACTCGCTTATTCCTTAAACCTGTATAAGTAATTCCCTTCATACCTAGTCGAGAGATGGGATTTTCAAACAATCGCAGATAGCCTTTATTATTCTCACTTGGCCCAAGAAATGGACACAAGATAAAGAACTTATCGACTCTACTTGAGAACTCTTCATATAGACTTATAGTGACAGCACTCCCCAAGGAGTGACCAATGATGATGACTTTATCAGGATTGTGAGTATAGAGAAGATTTCTTATATTCTTACGATGATCTTCAATGACATCTGTGACGGTAATTTTCTTCATGACCACAAGTGTTTCATTGCACTGACCAAGGTGGGGTAAAACTTTATGAACCGTCTCACCTTTTAGCGCGAGATCACTGATGGTTTGATTGAGAAAAGGCTCGTAAATACCAGGAACACTAGGATTTCCAGGAATAAGTAGAACTAAGTTTTTCATCGCAGACGGTTCCTCTTTAAAGGTAAGGTTTTTTAATATTCGTTATAATAAACCATGAGGGCAAAAATACTCAAAGCGGCCACTACGATAGTGAAGCCACGGTAGTAGATAACTTGCCCCGTACGCGCATAGACTTCTTTTCGAGAAGGAATTCTTCCTAACTCTTTTTTGAGAATTTCATTAACATCCCCTTCTATCTTGCGTCGAAAGTCTTTTTCGCGAAAGAGAATATATTGAGAGATAACTAAAACACCTAAGAAGACGTATTGAACCTTGGGTAAATGATAGACTGAAAACTCTAAAAACAAACCCAAGGGAAGAACAAATATTCCCATTAAAAAGAGGATATAGTTTTTTTGATGTTTAATATAAAGAGAGAGCGATCGCATGAATCTCTAATCTTTCTTTTTTCGGCTGGCCGTTTTGGCCAAGACTTCTAAATAGAATGATTCTTTTCCTGCAGTGGCCAATTCATCAATGGACTCACTAATCTTTGATAAGTGAATTTTCTTAGCAGATGAGGCATCGTCTCCAATCTTACAATCAAAGTCCCAATAATCTTTTCCCTCAGGAAGCTCTTTTCTGCGCTCACGTGCGATATATTTTTTAACTTCATGCTTAATGGCATCTACTTGACGCTCAGGAGCTTTCTTTGTTCCTGTAATTTGAAAAATCTTCTTCATTTCTTCCTCTATTTTAAATCAATATAACCCAAGGCAATAACTTTCATGAGTTTTTTGCAACTACGCAGCATACTTATAACACTAAACTATCATATACACCCTTAGAAAATAGACCTTCCTAATTAAAATTTGAAGAAGTCTTGTTTATACAGCTATAATCACCAGACAATTCCCATCAACTATTGGACGGTATAAATGCTTATCTTTTTCATCTGCCTTGTGCTTTTAGCGCTGGCCTATAAATTCTACAGCCCGTTTGTTGCTAAACAAGCGTGTATTGACCCTAATGTAGACACTCCTGTTTCACGTTTCGAAGACGGAGTTGATTACGTTCCAATTTCTCCAGTTAAGGCCTTCTTAATCCAGTTTTTAAATATTGCTGGAGTAGGACCTATTTTCGGACCTATCCTAGGTGCCCTCTATGGTCCCGTTGCCCTCATCTGGATCGTTATCGGTAATATTATCGGTGGTTCAGTTCACGACTTCTATTCTGGTGTTCTGAGTATTAAAGAAGATGGAAAGAGTTTACCTGAGATTGCAGGTCATTATTTCAATGTTTACTTCAAAGGAATCATGCTCTTATTTACGGCCATGCTTCTTTTCTTTGTAGGGGTTGTTTTCATTATGAGTCCTGCTGGTCTTATTAGTAACCTTGATGCTTTTCAAGGAACGATGTTTGCCAATAATACTCTTTGGGTTCTTATCATCCTTGGGTACTACCTACTGGCGACACTTCTTCCCATCGATAAGATCATCACCAAGTTCTACCCTGTGTTTGGAATGTTAATGGTGATCATGACTATTTCGATAGCCATATCTCTTCTCTTCAATGCACCTCACTTGCCTTCGATTACTGACTTTGGAAATGTCTTCTCTTTTCTTAATCACTCAGATCACCTTAATCATGAGCTTCTTAATCGCGTTCCAGATGGCCCACCTGTTTGGCCACTTCTGTTTGTAACAATTACTTGTGGAGCGATTAGTGGATTTCACTCAACTCAATCTCCTATCATGGCCAGATGTCTCACTAACGAGAAATATGCTCGTCCCGTATTTTACGGAGCCATGCTTTCCGAAGGTGTTGTCGCTTGTGTTTGGGCCCTTGCCGGAATTGCAGCCTTTCCTGATGGATATGTTGAACTTAAGGCCGTGCTGGCCCAAGGTGGACCAGGACTTGTTGTGAAGCAAATCTCTTCAACTTACCTTGGGACAGTTGGGGGAATCATTGCCGTTCTTGCAGTAGCAGTATTTCCCATCACTTCTGGAGACACTTCATTTCGTTCACTTCGCTTAACGATAATTGATGCTTTCAATATCTCTCAAAGTGTTAAGAATAGACTTCTTGTATCAATCCCCATTTTAACTATTGCTTATTTTATGACGAAGCTCGACTTCTCATTAATTTGGCGCTACTTCGCTTTCTCCAATATGCTTCTTTCTACAAGTGTACTGTGGCTTGCGACCAAGTACCTATTCAATAACAAAACGTTTCATTGGATCACCAGTCTTCCGGCCGTTGTAGGAACAGCTGTAACTGTCTCCTATATTATGACCGCTAAAATTGGATTTAATCTCTCACCAGACATGGGAAAACCTATTGGTGCGATAGCAGGAGTTATTTGCTTAATTGGAATAATCATTGCGCATAAGAAAGAGTATTCAAAAAAATAATTTTTATAAAGTGAGTAAGGTGCCTGGCACCTTGCTCACTCTTTTCTTTATCACTTCTTTATCACTTCTTAGTCATCATAATTTTCGTAACCATCTTCACTTTCATCTTTTTGATTTTCAATAAAGTCTTTAGGACTTTTATGATTAGAGAGTCTACCCACCATATTATCTAAAGCCCGTAAGAGCTTATCTGAAGACTCTTCTATAGATTGATAGATAGTATCGGCATCATGGGTAACCACAATAGGCTGATGATTAGCAACACGCGCTTCTAGTAAACAGCGCTTATCATTGGCTCCAGTTTTACCTGCATTCTCATCAGACAAATGAACTTCAATACGAGTAATTGCTTGTGAATACCTCTCAAAGGCAGTGGCCAAGGTTGCTGAAATAAAGGCATCGAGTTCAGCACTTCCTTCAATATTGTGATCGGTATTTACTTGAATATTCATACATTTTTCCTTGGTCAAAAAGTTTACTCGAAAAGCGTGAGCATCTTGTATGATATCATCAGTTGAGAGTAATGGGTCTAGAGAAAGTGTTAGATTCTTACAAAAATTTACACTTTTTCTACAGGAAACGAACTATACGCAGCGCATACTATAACCTAGTCTTTTGGACAGAGTTTTACCTGTAAGCCGTGAAGGAAATTACGTAAGATTTGATCCTTGCACTCTCGGTAATTACGATGCTCTTTCTTTCTAAAAAAAGCACTTAATTCATTCTTGCTTAAACGAAAGTCGGCGAGCTCTAGAAGAGCTAGAATATCATCACTCTTAAGAGTAAAGGCAATCATCAGCTTTCTTAAAATGATGTTATTACTCAATTTAATATTAGAGTTAACCACTTGGGAATTTCCCTCTTTAGCAGGTGGCCCTCGTCTAGCGATAATTAATCCATCCAAGAAAGCACAAAAATGCTGATCATCACACAAGAGATAATCAGCATCTCCCTCATTCTTTAACCAACTGCTGACCTCTTTTCTTTTGACCTCTAGTTTCCCTAGAGCAAAAGTCTCAATCATTTGAGCGTCACTATAATTCAATATATAGCGCAGCTTACGAAGTGAATCATTATTTATAGAATCGTTAATCATCATTTTCCTTTTACCATCTATTTATATACTTAATTAAAACTCAAAAAAGGGCAAAATAATCGTACAGGACACAATCTAAGCCTCAGAGTAAAATTAAAAGTACTATAAAAAAATAATACGGGGTTCTCTATGAAATATATACTACTTTTATCTCTACTCTTCTCTACATCTTCTTTTGCAAAAATCCATGATGCTTTCATGTGTTATACCCATGTCGACACGGTCGTCCTCTTTGGAGTGCTTAAGCCCCAAGGTACTCTAAGAATCAACTACTATAGATTGGATAATAATCCTGAGACGATCGATTTAAAAGTTTCAGAATATAATCGATCAACGAGTACCATCAAAGCCTCTGGCATTTATAAAGGTAAAGAAGTGATTAAGATTGATTCAAGAAATGGAGCAGGTATCGCCGATATTAATCTGATGCCGTTCTCAGGAAGTGAAGATGTGAGCTTCGAAAATGAAGAAGTACTTTGTTACTTTGGAAAGTTTGAAGAATAATTAATTCAAATTCGCCCTACTATGCCCTAGTCTCCTTTTTTAAGACATCCCTCTGCCATAATAAAAAGAACAGAGGGAGAGACATTGTCCAAAAAAATCATCATCATTTTATTCTTGTGCTTAACTCTATTTAAAGGATTTGAATTCTTCGCTCTATGGGTTGTATCTCTAGGCTATATTAAATTAGTCTCTGATATTCTCAATCAAATAGATGTCCTACAAAGAGCCATCGATAGGATAAGCCTTCCTTGTCTTATTAAAGATCGCATAAATAATAGTCTGGCAGGCTTGATCATTGATGGAGTGATTGTTTTAATCATACAAATATAGAATCTAAGTAATTCTCCCAATAGGCTAAGAAGCCTTCTCTTTCGGATTGACCATATATTTCCATTAAAGCATCTGCTTTAATTTCATATTCATCACTAAAAGAGATAAGGGCCGTTCTAAATTCTTTCTGAATTTCCATCGGCAATTTAAATGAAAAAACAGAATCAGTTGTCGCTTTACCGCTAAGGAATATCCGTATTCCCACAATAAATCTGTCCACTTCCTGTAACTGGTCAAAGTCATCGAGTAAGTTTCCAGCGGGAATCTTTTGATTAGTTCTTTGTCTATTTTTTCTTAAGTATTTTTCATATTTTGAGATGGCTTTTTCAAATATAGGAAACTCATTTGTAAACTTATGGATTGACACTCTAAAACTCGCCAATTCGTCAAAGAACTCCCTACTCAATGATGTCATTTAAATACCTCTCCAGTACACTCGCAGAAAAATCACCCAACATCGAGTACTCAATGTCTCCATTTCTCAAGGCTTGATCTATATTTTGCATGATTAAATTCAAAAACTGATTAGGGATATTATACAACATACCTTCAAGTAATAAGCATGCTTTTTCAGGGGATTTCATCTCAAGATAACAAGTTACCAAATTCATCTGAACAATGGGGTCATTGGGAGCGATAGCCAAAGCTTGATCAAAACACTTTAAGGCTTCTTCATAATCCATGAATTGAATGAGTGCAATACCTCTCATTTTAAGAAGTTCAAGTGTATCTTCTTTATCAAGACGATCTTCCGATAATTTGAGAGAAGAAAATTCCTCAAGTTCTATAAACTTAGAACTTTTAAACATCTGCAAAGCTTTATCAATTACATTACTCATGTAGTCTCCTTTGATAATCTAGCGCTTCTCTAAAAATGCGGGACTCTTTGTATTTTTATCAATGCCTGCGATAAATAACTTATTATCCTTATAAATAACCGTCTCAATCCCCTCTAACGAGGATGATAACGACTGCGAAGAATTTCCTGTTATAGTGGATATTGTTTCATAAAAGTTTCCATAGTTTTGATTAAGGTTATAGCTGGCGAAGTCCATTTCAGAATATAATGTGACAAGACAATGTGAATGACGTTTCGCTGAGTCACTGACACCTATTTTCTGATGACGAAGAGAAAGGCCATGAAGATTGAGACTGAGGATATAGCGCTCATCTATAATATTACGATAACAACTCTTAAGAGCCCCCTCTTTAATATATACATTGAATAGGCCACTTGGATTCACACCATTGGCTAAAACATAGCCCGTTTGGTTTTTAATCATTAAGAAGCGACCACTTCGAATTTCATTATCATAGTACTTAACAAATATTAACGGCTCACCTTGATCTAAGATGACCTCTAAATGATTCGTCGCTGTCCCAGGAGAAATTTCTCCCGTATATATAAAGGATTCTACTAAATAGTCATCACTAAAAAGATGATAGCTCACCTCACGTGCATTATAGTATCTCTTCATCGACGCAATATGTAGACGATTTAAAGACGAATCATAGGCAACGGCAAAGGTATCCACTTCTTGAGCTATTAATACGGCTTCCCTGTAACGACTTCCATCCTTTTCTACTTTAATTAAACGATTGTCTTTATCCACATAGAGGACAACGGCTTCACTATTTGAATTCATGATAAGCTTAACTCTATTAGATTCACTATTTGAATAGGTACTGCGATAAAATTGAGAAAGAGAGCTCTTAAGAACTTCAAGCTCCCAATACCCATTTTGATTACGAGCGAGATACAGCCTGTATACATAAGCACCTACTGAGAGATCCAACTCTTTGATGAGAAATGCAACTTGAAGATGCCCCTGCTCTGAAGGATGAATATCCATACCTCCAAGAGCGTCTTGTGAATAAGCAATAGGCATAACGTGATACTTCCACTCAAGAGATGCCTGTGTTGCCTTTTTCCCATCACTATCGTCATCTGATTCAATAAATTGATCAGGATCATTCACACCATTATCTGGAGCCCTACAGCCAGTCAGAGAGAAAATAAGAATCCATATGATTAATTTCGTTAGCTTTTCCATACTCATATTAAACTAAAACTTCGTCTCAATTTTTGAGAATAAGACTATAGAAGCTGGGATTTAGGCCATATTTTATATTTTCTCCGTCCTCATACTTAATTAAAATAGCAGGACGATAACTCTTCTCCATTAAGAACTCAGATACTAATTTATACATTTGAGCACGACTGGGATAATCAAGAAGTTCCCACAGTCTCTCTTGGGTGATTCGTTCTTGTGTGTTCTGACAAATCCCGATGAGGGCGCGCAGCACTTTATCTGTCTTTGTTAACAATAAATCTCTTTCTTTCATCATTGCCTCCTCAGTTAGAATTCCCAATATAGGCCAAAGCTCCAAGACTTGAGTTTAGGATCTTTATAATCGTAGTGACGATAGTCGATATTGATACCAAAGCGATGTCCATTATTTCTCTGTAAAAGTCCAATTTGCGCTAATGCCTTATAGCCTAGACCCTTTTCAGTAAGTGAATTGCTGTAAACTTCTTGATCTGAATCTGGATAGTAATACTTAACTTGAGACTTTCTCCAAGTATATTCAGGTCCAAAACCTAGAGAAAAATACTTATTACGTACAAGATATATAGTACTATTGAGTGACCATATTTGAGTAATATCTTCTTTATCAAACTGTTCACCTTGAATGGTGACATTCTCTTCTTCAATGTGATGACGATAATCGATACCAAAGGCTAAATGTCTGTAAGAGAAATATTGATATTGAATAGGCACAAGCATATAAGAAGCTCCAGTATCATCTAAAATGACTGGACTATACATTAGGTTATGCTTGGATAAGTTATTTGAAAGAATAAATAAGTCATTATTTTTAGACTTCTTTATAAATTTCTTAGGACTATTACCTGCTTTTTTAAGGCTAAAGACCAAGGGTTCGAGGTCTTCATTTGCTTTTAAAATAACACTTTTGATTTTAGAGGCATAACCTTTCTTTTGTACCTTTAAATCAAAATTAATTTCTGATTTGTAGCTAAAATGAGTTAAGGGTGTTCTACCAATAACTACTCCATCGATTAAGACTTTAGCACCTATAGGTTGAGATATAATCGTCATTCTGCCAGGTTTTGCCTTAAGTTTTCGATTAAAATTGATCTCCTGACCTATCCATGGATTAATATTTTCCACATATGTTTCATAGTCACCATGCTCGACTCTTAAAACATAGTCTTGCCCAACTTGAAGAGAAAGCCGTGTCTTATTTTTTACCGCCATATTATTTAGATATATCTTTGAATTACTAGGCCTGATATTAATATTAAGGAAACCAAGAGCTGGCTTGAGTTCAAATTGATAGTTACTTTTTCTTCCTGAAACAATAACTTCATCGCTCAAGGGTATATGACCATCTTTAATGATAGAGATATGGTATTTACCTAAGGGGACTTTGAATTTAGCATCACCTGTTCCAACGACACTGCCCCTACCATCAACACGAGTTAAGATGATCTGGGCCGTACTCGGCTTTGTTCGAATTAAAATCTCTCCCATCACTTTGCCTTGAATACCATAGGCATTTAGAGGTGCTGCTTTTTCATTTGTTTTCTTTATGCGCTTTTTTTCGCTTTCAATCGAGCTTTTTGGATAAATGACCTCGCGATAAACAAGATAGGTTCCATTATCTCTAGTTGCAATATAGTGCCTTCCAGGCTTCACATCTTTGACGACTACATTTTGACTCTTTATAAAACTTCGTTCATCAACAGTTGTTCTATAAAGGTCGGACTGAATCGTTCTTTGCTCTTCTTTGAGAAATCCAAAATTATGCCTAATCCCTTCGCCTATCGCATTCTGATAAGCTTCTTCCATAGCATCATTAAGCTCTTTCTTTCCTTCACTGACTCCAACATAGTAATGATTAAGAACATCTTCTCGAAACGTTTGTTGAGTCCATCCCTCAACAGCATAAAGCTGTTGAGAGAGGATAGAGCAAAGAATTATTAAAAAAATACACTTAAACATCTCTACTCCTTTTGTAAGGTAAGGTTATGAACCTTGAAGTTTACGAATCTCTGCTTGAAGATGATCAGTCACTTCCTTCTTAAGCTCTGGGCTAATCTCATTTTGAGTCGCATTAGCCTTAGCTATCGCCCTTCTTAAAGTAGATGTTTTAACTGAAATGAGAGAAAAGATACGCAGCTTATAAACTTTCTCGCCATAAGAGTCGAAAGTTTCTACTTTCTCCCAGTAGCGTTTTTCTGTAACCGTATCAGAAGCGATAGTCTTAGAGATTTCCATCCCATAGAAGCGAGACAAGTCTCCTCCTTCCAATACTCCTTCTTTAAGGTTTTGAAAGATAAAACCCATATCATTGGTAATCATTCTCGATATTTCAAAACGAGCATTATTGTCAGCAAGCTTCACAGCAGAACTCACTCTCGCATCAGCAGGAACCTCAGTGTAACCAACAACCATAATCTTTCCGTCCTTAGGAAAGGTTGTTTTAGAAAGCGTAGCCCAATCAGGCCGATGACCGACATCATCCATGCGAACAAGCACTCTTTCGCCAATGCTTGAACAAGCCGTAATGAGAAAAGCAAATAGAAATAAGATAAATTTATTCATACATACTCCTTTAGGGTTGATCCCCATTTTGTGGTGTCATAGTCCGACCGAAACTTTTGAACGTATCTATAACTTTATGTTGAATGCTAAGAATAGGTTTTGCGAATTCATCTTTTAAAACAAAAGGACCTCCAAAAAGAATCATAACGCTCCAAAAGAGATAGCGTCGTAGTGTTCCTTTAAAGAAATAACTCAATCTTGGTCTAAATAGTGATAATACCCAAGGAACCATACACACCTCCTTTCCTCTTCTCTATTATCTGATAAGAGCGTCTCAAAAATTGAGATTAAGCTGCCTCGAGATTTAAAAGATTAGAAAAATGAATTTTTGGACTGTGTTTTAGGCGTGTTAGCCCAGATTTACTTCTTCTTTTATAGAAGAGGGCCGCCTTACGCATTCGTAAGATATTAAATAACTTACTCATAATCTTATAAATGATCTTTGGATTAAAAATTAAATCTGCAGCATGAACAAGAAATTTTAAGGCAGATTCAACTCTCCCAAGTAGAGCTTCTATGATGCCCAAGAATGTCACAACAGTTGGGATTTCTTTATTTTTCTCTAATAAAGAGAGAAATGCATCTTTCGCTTTTCGCAGTAAGGTCTTTGATTTTGACTTGTTCTGTCCTGTGCACTCACGAGCCTCATCATAATATTTAATACCTCTAAATAGACAAAGGGTATCTTCTAAATCTGGCTCTTCATGTAGGCGAGCATTTGTAATTTGAAGATGAAGATTAATCTTCTTAATTTTGGCCGTCTCCTTAGAGGTGAAACGATGAGGGCCTGCTTCTCTTTGATAATAGTTAATAGAGTCACGATAGTGATAGGCTAAATTTATAGCGATGATAAAATGTTCTTTAGGTCCCATGTAATAGGTTGGTAGCTTCCAATAGGATTGGGATTGATTAAAGGTGAGTAATAATTCTCGATTAGGCCGCTCTAGCGGCCCTTCTATATCAGATATCAAACTCTGAGTATGAGTTGTCGCTCCTCCCAATAGAAAGAAGCCTTTTACTGAATCAATATCGACGTTGAGTTGTGTGAGATTCTTCTGCCAAACTTTATCATTCTTTGGTATTGGAGCTTTTTGATTAGATTCTCCAAATAGTCCCTGAAACTTCTTGCCACTTACTCTCATAATTCCCCCTCTTTAGGAAATTATGACATTAAGCAGTCTTTGTTTTTGAGATTTAGCTCTTAACTCACTTTTTTAAGTTTCAGCTCACTTGAATTAAGGCCAAGAGCTTTCTGTGCTTTTTCAATAAACTGATCCTTCAATTCCTGAGGGGCCAATATTTCAACACACTCTGCATACACAAAGAGCTGACCTATAAATTCATTGTGATCCGTATAGGTAAAACTATATTCGTGGATATCCTCTTCAGAAGAATTTAATAATTGAGCATTACAAAAGTGCTTTTCGAGTAAGAGTGTTTTAAAGTGGCCATGAACTTTAATATGAGCCTCTTTAGGCTCTGAGCGAATCAATCCACTCGAAAATCGATACTCTGCTTCAGGATTCCAGTTGGCCTGTCCAGGATAGCGAAAAGGATCCTGTGTTTCGGCAATATCTTTAATACGAGAAATTTTAAAGTTTTTTCGATTAAGACTTCCATCAGATTGCTCTTCATCAGCAAGAAGATAGAGATCATCCCTATACTGACATAGGGTCAGTGGGTGAATTGATCGCGCCTTCTTTGCTTTTTCAGGATTAGAAATAGGATAATGTAAGAGGACCTTTTTTTCATTTAAAAGGGCCTTCACTAAACATTCAAGAAGAGCTTTTTGATTCTTATTAAAAGGTTTAGCTTGGACTTTAGAAAGATAAAAGAACTTTCTTTTGAGCTTTCCTAGTTGAATAGAGGTTATATCCAGATCATCCTCAAACTGAGCACGAGAGTAGTCACTATCGAGTAAATAGCCCACATGCTTATAACATTCTAAAAAGAACTTACCTTCGAGAGAAATATTATTCGCGTCTTCCCAGCTGTTACACTTTAATTTATAGATGACACAATCTTCAGATTGCATATCGGCCAAGTCACCTTTAGAGATAACGGCCTCCCGTGAGCTATCCTTAATTTCAACAAGTAGTGGATCTGTAGTCGCAGTTCCTTCTAGAAGATTTTTCAAAACTTTATAATTTTGCGCCCTACTCTTTCCAATGATCTCAAAGATTTTAGCTCTACTGAGCTCTAGTCGAGGAGACTTCAAAAGAGAAGAGAGGATATTAAGATAATCCTCCCAGGGTTTTGTTTTGTCTTTCTTTGCTTTAGCTACCATAACTCCTTATCGGATAAAAATAGTCCAGTATGAATCTAAATCATTTTATCCCCTATAATTAGATAGTTATGCCGCTTTCATTAAAGGAGCATAGAAAGTGACCAACTCATCCTCTTCCTGCTCATCAATTTCGGCCGGAAAAATAAGGTCATAAGTAAAAGCAAAAGAGCCTTCATATTCAGGACTTTGATTATAGCCTGATGATGCCACCGAGTAGTGCTCATCAAAAACTTGAGATAAGTGATTAAGGTGATGCTGAAACTTTCCATCTCTTTTCTTGGTCATACTCTCCCTCCTTCTTAGAATTAAACTTACTCTAGAGTCAGGATATCTAGAAGACGTCTCCATTATGGAGACAAACTACGTTTACTAAAATAATAAACAAATATACTCAAGTATCCGTCCTATAGTTCCGACATGTTCCCTACACAAAATAAGGAGCTTACTGGTGAATCAAAAGTACAATCCTAGTCATTTCTATTTAATATTTGATCCTTATTTTCAAAATGAGCAATACAAAAAAATAAGTGACGAATATAGCCAGGCCCATGCCTTTGCCGATCTTCTTAAAGAAAAACTAAAAGAAGATCCCAATGCCTCCCTTTATTGGGGTAAGTTATCGATGTCTAAAAAGAAGAAAGAACTTCCTGAACAGTTTTTGAAAGATATTGTTTTAACGAACGATAATAAAGGTTGCCCTACCTATCTCTACATTAGTGATTTTATCAATTTTTGGGTTGCAAAAGTTGAGGCCGTTGAATTTGGTGATGACCAAAAGTTCTATTCAAATTCCCTTCCCTTTTATAGTAGTTGCGGCCATAAGACTGAGGTTTGGTTTAAGATTAGTGATATCGATCTCCTATCTAAAATTAGTAATGAGACCCATCAATATATAAAGCAATTACACTGTGTAAAAGATGGTAGCGAAATTACTCCCTTCTTATCCAACTTACGCTATCCTCTTCAAGTTCATGATAGTGACCTTTTGGGAATGACTCACTTTGATGGAGTTTCCCCCAAAGTCAATGACATTAGTTTTGAAAACAAAACATTTGAACAAAAAATTAAAAATATCATTACACGCTATTCCATACCTAAAGAAGACTTTCAGCTTCTTGATCATTCCGTTCAAAACCTCATCATTAATACGGAAATGGACTTCTATGATGATAGATTCCACAATTGGCCTAATCTTTATTTTAATTACTATAAAGCGCTAGAGTTACAACTTAATCATGTCGTTCTTGGTTATTTGAAAGAAGAGTTTTCAGATTCTGATATTATGATTAGAGCAAAGTCGGAAAAATCCAAAGGTCGCTTTTACTGTCACTCTTCAAAGAAAATAGAAAGAGGCGAAAATCTCATACCAGTTAAAGAGTTTCATGGTAACTTTTCAATATGTGAAATTATAAATGATCTCTTCAAAGGTAATAATAAACTATCCATGCAGATGGCTAATCATCAGATCTTTTCAAAAAGTGATAATATCAGTCAATTTGTCTCAAAAAAATTGTCAACATTCTTAAACCGCTATGACTTTATCAATGTCAGAAATATCATTACCCACAAAGACATTGATAAAGAAAAGATTCATGAAGACGAATTCTTTAACATTAGAAAAGAAATCCTCGGATTAGGTCAAGAAAGCCTCTTAATCAAACTATGCAAGAGTTCTCCTCTATATAATCCTCATACTTTCTCTATAAAGAAAGCAGCGTAAGGATATGCCATGACAGAATGTAAAGGTTTAGCAGATCTAGATAATCTCTTTAAAAGCTCGATAGTTCGAAATCAAGACTATCTAGATCCAAATCATAAAGAAGGAGAACATCCGAGTAATTTTGCTCTACTCATCTATACTTTGAATGGAGTGAATTATATTCTAAGAGGAGATATAAAAAGATCTGCAATGGAAAAATTCTGCTTAGTTTATGGGTCAAGTGCTAAGAAGTGTAACTTGCTTGATCCTGAAGTACTAACAATCAAAGGAGATAAGCTTCTCATCTCCAATACAGAAAAAGCAGAGGGATTCTATTGTTACAAGAAATAAAGAGAATTATTCTATGATCTTTAACGGTAAAGATATATTACTCGATATGGCCAAGCAAGCAGGCTTTCCCACAAAAGAAAGCCTCGTTGCCGCTCACACACTTTTTGTACACCCCGAAACAGTTAAGCTAACCAATAATCAAAATCTCTTCTCTATAATTAGGGATTTTCCTAATAGAGGCAAAATTCTTATTCAAGATGAAGAGAAAGTCATGTGCTGTGATAACACCGGTCCTCAACATGCCATCGAATGGTCTCTAGGTGGAATGAAAAAGACAGATGTGCAGATCAATCATATTTATTCTGAGTCAAAGAATGTCGTCTATTATACTTCTTTGGCCAATCTATGTGCGACACCGACATTTATTGCGAAGCTTACAGACACAGATCATGAAATCAAAAACCTACTTAAATACAGAGTGTATGATTTATACAACTTCTTCATTGAACAACGTCCCGAAAAACCTGTCCAGTATGATCAACTCAACTGGATGCCTTTTGAAAGTCCTATTGAAAATCTTGAAGATTTTTTAAGAAGTCGAATGAAGTCATGTCCCAAAAGTAGAACCACTAAGTCAGCAAGAGAAATCGGCTGGTACTTTTCCAACTTTCAACCTGATCCAAGTCTATAAACTAAAGTCGATTCCTATCAATGCTTCAATCATTTTACGTTTATTATCAAGAAAGTAGTCAAAAATATCTTCAATAAAATGAAAAGTTACATCCTTTATATCTTGAAAATCATCTGACTTTTTTGAAAAAACAATACTGTACTTAGGATCAATACCTTTACAAAACTTTTGGAAATCTGAAAGATCATTTTTTTTGATTACGGAATTCTTTACTTGTCCATATATTGAATGCCCTCCCTTTGTCACCCCTGCTATATCGATACTAGCAAGAGAGCGACCTGGTCTTAATAAACAGTAATCAAGAGGATCAAAGAATTCAGTACTTCTTAAATATTCTACACACATTTGCTCAACTGCAGCAGCTGACAATAAATCCGTCGTTAAAGTAATCTTGTCACTTTGTCCTAGTAAGACTTTAGCAACGACTGCAAAAGTCACTCTTCTTGGAATACAAAGAGTAGAGTGTGTCGGTCTTGCGGCCAATAAAGCGGGATATGCAGAATACTTTAACTCCTTAATCTTTTTATATTTAAGAGTTATATAAAGCTCTTTTTGTTCACTCTGATCTTCATAATTCATAGAGGTAATATTCGTATTTTTTTCTATCTCACAAAAATAACAGCCAAAACCCACTTCCCCTAACTCACCACGATTATATTCTACAAAAATATAGCCACCATCCAAAGAAAGCTCTCTTATATAATTAAGAGAAGTGGCATAACCTTGGTTAGGCTTAAAGTCTTTCTTTTTTGATTTATCTAGTTGAGTTCGGTACTTATTTACTGAGTCAGCTACTGAATTCTTAGTATGGTAAGAGCCTTCATAGACAAATGAATCAAAAGGCTGATTCTCATAAAAGAGTCCTATTCGAGATTCTTCAGCAAGCTTTCTTATGACGTACTTATCTATTTCATCTGTTGTATTATGCCTTATAAAATATACTTTCTTCCCATTTACGAGATAATCATTTTTATCCATATAAAGAATCCTAATCATATTTAATATTAAATCGATTTTACCAGAATGTAGCATGGCCGGTTAGCTATATTATGAATTTAAATAAAAGGTTGTTTAAGAAGTTCAACAAACGACTGATCTTTTATCTTTCTAAAGCGATGATTACCAATTTTACCTGATGATTTAAAGGCCGGTGTGTAGGTTTTAAAGAGCCGATCCCAAAGGGACAGATTAAAGCCATAATTAGAATCAGACTCGAAGCGCTCAGTGGAGTGGTGAATGATATGCATCTGAGGAGTGACTAAGAATACTCGAAGGATCTTTTCGATCTTTTTAGGAATATAGAGATTAGAATGATTAAACATCGATACAAAATTCAGGATAATTTCAAAAATCAAAATAGATTCAATGGAAAAGCCGAATATTAAAATCAAGAGAACTTTTATCAAAAGAGAGATGAGAATCTCGATAGGATGAAAACGAAGAGCACTCGTGGCGTCCAAATCAACATCGCTGTGATGAACACGGTGTAACTTCCACAAGATATCGACTCGATGAAAAAGCCAATGTTGTCCATAAATCGCCAAATCTAAAAAGACTAAAGATACCATCACTTCAATTGAATAAGACCAAAGCTCTTTAAATAAGGCCATATTAAATAGACCAATCCCGTTGTTCTCCACATACAAACATAGCGCACCTAATCCTGCAGGAACAATGAGTCTCAAAGAAGCTGTACTCAGAAAAATAATCAGTATATGAGAAGGCCATCTCTTCACTCTTGGGAACTCACGCTTTCTGTAAAAGAAAAAGTTTTCCAGAATCGAAAACGTAACCAGTCCGAAAATAAAAAAGATAAAGCGATAACTTTGATAGTCCAAAAAAGGTTTCCTCATAAAAGATATACTAAGATAATAGACAACTTATACGAGAAATACAGGCTTAAAAGGCGGCTAAACTATTGAAAACGAGCACCTATAAGAAATATTTACCGACGCAGATGAAATTTATCCCTCCTTGTGAAAAGGTACCTCACACAAAACAGGGGGAATCATGAAATATTTATTACTAACTATCTTAATAGGACTATCAACGATTAATACTTGGGCCGTTGATTATTACGGCGAACTCTTTAACCAAAGAATGACAGAGCGCTTTCCTGAGCGCAATATAAGTACCTTTAACCTACTGACTGGCCAAGAACTGCCAGCTCAACTGAACCAGCTTCAAGAAGACTCATTAGAAGATCTTCTTCAATTTGCTAGAGACTATGATCTCCAAGCATCCGGCTGGAACTATGCTTTAAGTGAAGAAACTTATGAAGTTATAAATGATCAAGACCAAACAATAGCCTTTAACTTCTCTATTCTCATCTACAAATACGATACGGCCGTTACGAGACGCTTCTATCAGGCATCTAGAAGAGTAGATGGTATTTTTTACATAGAGAGAATCGCCAACTACGACCTTTAATCATCTTATAAAGCAGGTACCTATTCACAGGTACCTGTCCTTATTCTTCACTCTTTGCCTATAGATTTTTCACGATAATCAAGCGTCCAAAAGATTTCGCTTAGCAAGATATAATTACATTGATAACTACAAGTAACAAAAAATTTAAAAGAAGGGTAATCAATGTTTAAACCAGTTAAGCTTGCTACATTAGCAATTACATTCCTAACGATTTCACAAAGCTCTATGGCGTTTTTCTCAGACTATAGATTTGGCTTCACGCCTGGATGGATTAAAGACTGTGATCGTGCAGAAGAAAATATGACCACTCAAAGACTCGGTGACCTCAATAAGTGTAACTCTAAAGGCTACATGGGTTACAAAGATGATTTGTCTTACTACTCTAATCTTAACGAAGATGGAACCTATAGCTTCAATTCAATTAATAGCGTACATGTTGTAGTTACAGATGTTGCACTTGATAGAACAGCTCCAGACTATGGTTCTTGTAAATCAGAGATGTGCTACCGTGCTTACGTTTACATTAACGGAGATGAAAACACAGGAGATCACGTGGCCACATGGGTAACGACTCCAGGTCGTCCTTGGTATGATGGTTCAGGTGGTAACTATACTCCCGAGTCTCTCTATGTTTATAGAACTAGCCCAAAGAAAAACCAAAAAAGTAACGGAGACTTTCTTCTTCAAAAAGATGGAGAAATGGGTCTTGCAGGTGATGTAACGAATAGAATTCCTGGCTACTTTGTTATGGATCACTACAGAAATTCTGACAATGAAGATATGCCTTGGGCAACATTTTACAATCGTGGCGTAGCTTTTCACTCTTCAAAATATGTTGATGGAACTGCTGGATCTCATGGTTGTACTCGTCTCAAGCAAATCGAAGCTAAGAAAATGAACTTTCTTGCCAGACACGTTAAGAGAAACTTCAGTGTAGAAACTCGTTTTACCAATAGAAGTCGTCTCTCAAACTAATTGAGAATCAATTCACTCCAGTGGGCACTCGCCTACTGGGATGAATTAAATCGTAGGAAGTTGAATCTTCCATTTCACGCTAGCATATCGAATGGCCACCGAACTGATAATCACAATAGGCACACAAACATCCATTGAGACATCCATCTTTCGCATGAAGATAAAGAGTATAGAAGCAATCCCTGCAACAGTTGCATAGAGCTCCCTCTTATAAAGTATAGAATATTCGCGACTATAGGCGGATCGAAGTATCCCACCCAAAACAGCACTCATCGTTCCCATGATAAAGGCCGTCTCAACATTGTAATTAAGAAGAAGGGTCTTATGGGTCCCAATAACAACAAAGGTCCCCATTCCAAGACTATCGAGAAAGAAAAGTAGTGGCGCACTTCTCTCATAAACTTTCATTAAGAAGAAAGTCGATAAAGTAGAAAAGAATATAATATAGAGATAGACAGGATCAATGGTCCAAAAAACCGTCTCGGAGATAATAAGATCACGAACGGTCCCTCCCCCTACGGCCGTCAAAAAGGCCAAAAAGAGCATTCCAAAGAAATCAAAATCAGACTTTCCAGCAATGGTCGCTCCTGTCACGGCAAACACAAATGTTCCGATATAATCAATGGCACTTAGAATATCACTCATATTCATTCTAATGGGCCAGACGTTCAAAAACGAGTAAATGATTACCATCAAACATTTTATGATCTTTTAAAAGTTTAAATCCATTCTTACTCATCCCACCTTCAACATCTTCAGCACTTCGTATTCCCGAAAGTGGATTAAACTTTTTCAAGGAGATATCAAATTCTTCATGGCTTTCACTTTCAAACTTTCCTTCATAATTAAATGGTCCATAAAAGAAAACCAAAGCTGGCTCTCTTAATCTTTTTCCAAGTAATTTAAAGAAGGCCTTATTTTCTTTCCATGTAAGAAAGTGCAAAGTGTGATCAGTAAAAACATAATCAAAAGGACGTTTTCCGGGAAAGTCATCTTTACCCATTTTTAGTTTTTCAGGTCCATGGGCATTAGAAAGCTTTTCTTCAATCAAAGATTCTTTAATTCTCTTATGCTGAGGCTGTTCATCTGAACATACCCAATGAAGTTTAGGAAGTCTGCGTGCGATTGCAACACCTAGTTCACCGTCACCAGAGTTTATTTCTAAAAGACGACCTTCTTCTACTGCATATTGCTGAAGAATTTTAAAAATATCGTCATGATAATTTTTATTACTTTTATCTACAGGAAAGAATTTATCACTCATGCCAATACCTAAGTCCTATTTATTTGAATTAATTCCTATTCTACAACGTAGAACTTCCTATACCAAATATATCTTCTAACTTCATTTGTTAAATATTCAGGTCTTATACATAATTTAGTGCCTCCATATTCTATAAAAATAGACTATAATCTCTATCTGTATTAAATTTATGGTTCAACTTTTTCAGGAAGAAAATATGCAATTCTTTAAATACAAAGAAGATCGAATTCCTTTTCTCGTTATTGGTACATTCTTTGTTATTGATATGATCTATTACTTTAATGTGGATAATATTAGTCTACTTCTCCTATGGATGGTTCTTTGTATTACTTTTAAAGGGATCACGGCCGCATGGAATCATAATCACCAACACCATAATACGTTTAAGCAAGCTTGGATGAATCGCTTGGTTGAGGTTGTTTTTGGGATGTATACAGGAATTTGCGGATATGCTTGGGTTCTTCATCATAATATTGGTCATCACGTAAACTATCTTGATCAAACTAAAGATGAATCGGCTTGGAAGAATAAGAAGGGTGAACGAAGCATTCGTTGGAAATACTCCCTTGAAATCTTTTTTACGAGTTATTATCGCTGTTTTAAAGTGGGTCTGAAGCATCCTAAGGTTTTGAAAAAGTTTCTACTTATGACCTCTACCACTTTGGCCATCATGGTGGCCCTCACTCTATATAGACCCCTTCCAGCGCTTCTTATTATTTGGATTCCCAGTGTACTGTCTTTACTTATCACAGCGGATTCAACTTATTGGCATCATAGTGGGCTTGAATCTGAAGATCACTGGGGAGCCAGTCGCAATACGATTGACTCCACTTGCTTCAATGTTCTAACCGGAAATTTTGGTTATCATACTGCCCATCACTATCGCGGTGGGCTTCATTGGACTAAGCTTCCTGCGCTTCATGAAGAAATCAAGCATAATATTCCAGAGCATTGTTATCTAGAGACGACACCTTTTTTTGCGACTCTTGACTTTATTATCGATGGCTTAAGGGCCAAGAAGCAGCAAGTTTTATCTTAATTGAATCAACCCTAGGGCAGTATTCTCATTTTTTGAGATACTGCTTTTCTATACTTAACTTCAGCGCTCTATTACCCAAAAGTGTCGATGAGGAAAAATATGGTATTAAATGATGTTCTCAACTTCAAAGAGATCAAATCAAGAGAAGAAATCCAAAATAAGTTTAATCATATTGCAGATTATTTATTCAATGATTGTCTTTTTAAATTAAATGGTCATGAGTTCTACGTAAAAGAAGTAGAACTTGGCCTACATATCGATGACCTCATAGAAGATAAGTTTCACTATAGTTATTATCAAATGAAAACCGGAAGATTCTATGTTCATAAAAAAGGACAGTCTTATAAGTCCGGAAGAATTATAGGTCTTGATATCACTGCTGGAGGCAAGCTTGAAACTGGTCAATATTTTTATGGAACCTTACTTATTCGAAGTATTCAGTTTAAAGATAGTGATAAAGTCATCGAAGGACCTGGAAGAGTACTTCTCTCCCTACTCGATGGTGAATGCGAAGAATATAAGTTTAGAAAATGGGCTAAAGAAGACCTCACTATTTTAGAGAAAATAGATGGCAGTCTTGTTGAACAATCAATCATAGAAACTAGAGCGGGCCAATTAAGTAGTATCCTCTATCTTGGATCAAGAGTGTCCATTTCTAGACTGGAATCGGACTTTCTTTGTGGGAACGAACTTTTGTTAAGAGCAAGTTCTTTCCTACCTGCAAAAGCAAAAAAATCGATGAAACCAATAGAGGCTCCCTTACCAAATAAGGAAATCATAGCCGATACTTCTACTAAAGAACCCTCCAAGGATTTTTCTATGGAAATAGAAACTGAAAATCAAATTCACCAATTTTTAAAAACAAATGACTTATCCATTGGTGGCGCATTATTTAATAAGGATAACCTAAAAGTTCTAAACCATCGTGATGATCTCAAGGGTATTGGGTCCGCTCAACCAGGTTGTTATTTCATATTCAGTACGATTCCAGAAACAGAAATACCAACCATAAGTGTAGATGGTTACAAAGGGTACCAGCCATTTATTGAAAAAGAAGGAGAAGTCTATAGGTGCTTATATAATGGAAAAGGTCAGAAGCTTAAAGAGAGACTACAGCAGCATCTCTTTAACTCCCACACGCTTGAAAAGGTACTAAGTAAGGACTTTAAAAATAATAAACTCTCCGGTACAGGGGCCATGTCTCTTGATTCAATATCATTAGAAGAAGCGCTAGAATTTGAAAAGAATGGATTATTCATTCCAAGTAAACAAAAACTAAAACCTGTGCAAAAAGCTCTTCATCCTGACAGTCATCTCAAGCTTGAAGGACAGCAATTCTTTTTAAATGGGATCGATATTACCGAAGAAAAATGGAGTAAGTATAAGTTTGCTGTTTGCGTAGTGAAGACAGACTCAGAATTTGGAAAGATTCTTATTGAAGAAGGCTTTGCAGTTCAAAATGGAAGACCACCTCTATGCCGCAGACACGGCTAGAGATGGACAAAAGCTAAAGATTTCTTCTTAGCGCTCACAAGTAACTTTCACTACTCGCTTGTGAGTCGCAATCGTATAGATATTGTCATAGCTAATGAAAGCAAGCTTGCTGTGGTAGTTAAGTCCTTTATAGACTCGTATATCGCGTCCCTTTTGAATGGCACGACAGAACTTACTCTCCACGCTGGTTACCGGATACTGCATGTCTCCCCAAAAGGCCTGAGGATTATAATAGTTTCTTGAACCATCGATATTTTCTGTAACTTTTGAAAAGCGAATCAAAACGCCTTTATAAGTTTTAAAGAAAGTCTCACCACTAACTTCAGTCTCTTGGACACCAGTATCAATTGATCCTAAGTCATCACCATCATTTTGATCGTAGTTGTCTTGATCAACTTGGTCTTGGTCCTGATCTTGGTCTACGTCTTGATCACGTTGTTGAACAATCACTTCTACTTTTGCGGGCATTCCACTTAGAGAAGTCATATAAACTTTCTCATCTCTTGAGTTGATTAAAATTTTAAGCTTTATATCATCTGCGCCATAGGCTTCGGCCGTTACTTGAAGACAAGCTCCCTTACAAAAGAGTGTCTTATCTCCTAGAGGATACTTTGCCACATCACTAAGTCCACCAAGACCAAAAGTAAGAGGTGTATAGAATTCATCATTGCGAGTAAATGTCGGCTCGCTAACAAGACTAAGAACGTCACCCTCGTTGAAGTAATCAACGGCCAGTACATTCACTTTAGTATTTGAATTTTCAGAAGTGGAAGTGAAACTAATACTTTGAATATTAGAGGAGCTTAATCCGATAATATAAGTTCTTCCGCCTGATTTTCGATCAATTGATCCAATGGAAATTTCAGAAGTTTCTAAATTGGCCATGACCCCAGCACTCATTATTGTGCTGGCAAGAAGTAACAACAATTTCGATCTTAAAAGTGATCTCATAACTATCCTCAGTAAAAAATGTATTAAACATGCCCACAATAGACCAAGTGCGCAAAAGTCTCAAGTGGGCCTATCGATATTTCACGATCCAACCCTAAGTAGCTGAAATATACAGGATTTAGAGACGCCCTTGTTCAGCAAGCTCTTGGAGTTCATCAACGCTTGTAATCTTGAAGACCTTTTCATTACCTTTGAAAGAGTAAGTCAGACTGCTTCTACACTCTCCAAAACTAAGATCAGCAGAACCTGACATGAGGATCCCTTCGACGACCCCTGTCTCTTCGTTAAAAACGGGAGAACCTGAGTTTCCAGAGTAGGTATCAAGATCAGCATTGAAGCTATTCCCAAGGGTTTTAGATACACTTGCATCATCAGCAATTTTGAGAGGAAGTCCTAGCGGATGTCCAATCACGACAATTCCCGTGCCTCTTTTCACTTTACCACTTGTACGAAACTTCAAAGGCGCTCTTCCTGTAACCTTGCGATCTAGCTTGATGATGGCATAGTCCGTTCTCCCAAAAGCGGAGTTCTTCTCAACTTTTGCGATCACCTTCTTGCACGAATAGGCATCTTTATTATTGATTAGCTCTTGTTGGTTATCAAAGCCGAAAACCCACTTAAAAGTATCGCAGTCACTCTCTCTTTTCATACAGTGACCCACAGTCACGAGAGTATCTTCACCCACAAGAAAGCCCGTGCAACCTGCGATGGCCGGTTGATCGATAAATCTCTCCGTAGGACAAGCATTAAACTTTTCTCCGAGAGTTGTTTTATTGTACTCAGAGAATCCTTCTTTATAGGAATCATACATATGGTATTTACTAATTCTTCCCGCAACAGAAGCTGCAAGCTTTTGAAACTTGGGGTTCGGATATTGGGAAACTTCAGAACGATTGTCTTTTCCGTAAATGGCCTTAGGGGAAGATTTTGCGTATGCCTGTGTACTTATAAGAACTAAGCAACTCGCTATAGCTAGTGTTTTCATGCAAACCTCGTTTATTCAATTGGGGAGGCCGAGCATACATCAAAAAAGCGAGCATCGATTAAAAGCAGTAAAATTTACTAACACTCTAAGTGTGTTTAATATCTAGCTTTTGACATCAATGTTCCATGAGATTAGTCTGATGAGCTTAAACTCTTCAATCACGGCCAAAAACATGAATGAATCGCAAACGATCTCCCCTAGTGCTAAGGCGCTTATTCCTCTTCTCGTTTTCCTTGGTCTTTATATCGGCGTGGGAGCTTATCTCTCTTTTGAAGGAGTGGAATTTGCCTTCTATCAACTACCCGCTCCTGTCGCCATATTACCGGCCATCGTCGTGGCCTTTATTCTAAGCAAGAAGAAAATCAATCAATCCATTGAAGAATTTATCGCAGGAGTTGGTCATCAAGATATCATCGCCATGTGCCTCATCTATTTATTGGCCGGAGCATTCGCGGCCGTGGCCAAAGCATCAGGCGGTGTAGATGCCACGGTAAATTTGGGTCTCAGTGTGATTCCTACCAGCATGATTCTACCTGGTATTTTTCTGATCTCTGCGTTCATCGCCACGGCCATGGGAACTTCCATGGGAACGATTGCGGCCATCGCACCAGTGGCCATGGGGATTGCCGAATCTTCCGGAATGAATCCTGCTCTCACTGCAGGAGTGGTTCTCAGTGGTGCTATGTTTGGAGATAATCTCTCTATCATCTCAGATACAACCATTGCTGCGACTCGCTCTCAGGGATGCATGATGAAAGATAAATTTAAAGAAAATATTCGCATCGCTCTTCCCGCGGCAATCATTGCGATCATCTTCTTTGCTCTACAAAGTAATTCCAGTATGGTCCCAGCAGTTGGGAGCATTGATTGGCCAAAGATTATCCCCTATCTCTTTATTCTGGTACTCGCCCTCTTAGGAGTGAATGTCTTTGTCGTTCTCTTTATAGGAATTGTACTCGCAAGTGGCGTGGGGATGATTTATCTAGAAGATTATAGTCTTATCCAAGTCAGTAAGGATATCTATGCAGGTTTTGGAAATATGCAGGAGATTTTCTATCTGTCTCTTTTAATCGGCGGACTTAGTGAGCTGATGAAAACGGGAGGAGGTCTCTCTTATCTTACTCGCTCCATCAGTAAGATGATAAAGCGCTTTAGCTCAAAGCACTCAGAGCAAGAAAGTTCCCGCGCCAGTGAGTTCGCAATAGCGGCCTTAGTATCTCTTGTTAATATTTGTACCGCTAATAATACCGTCTCCATTATTGTATCCGGGAGTGTCGCTCGCGAACTGGCCCAGGCCAATGCGATTAGCCCAAGACGCTCGGCCAGTTTGCTTGATATTTTTTCGTGTGTGATTCAGGGAATTCTTCCCTATGGCGCTCAAGTTCTTCTTCTGGGTTCGATCTTTAAGCTCTCTCCCCTAGAAATTATATCTCACTCTTATTACTGCTTTGCCTTGGCCTTAAGTGCAGCAGCGGCCATATTGATTCGCTCAAGAAAGACCATTCCCTGAAGGATGACGCTATTTTCGATAATCATTGATTGAAGCTCGCCACCATTTTTTGAAAGCTGAGTCCATCTTTGCTGATCAACTCCAAAGAGCTTTTGAATCAAGGGAGTTAGATACATATGAATGGAGCCTGTTACAGAGTCTTCATCGCGTCCATGCCAAGGACAAAAGTAGCGAACACTTCCAAAAGCCTCAGCTTCATTCCAAAAAAACATACATAATCCGTGAATCTCTTCTAGCGGATCTAGAAACTTCTTAAATGTATGAAAGTTAAAATCGATAAGATCTCTTTCACTCTCCAACCTTACAAAAAAGATACCTGAATCAGAATCCATAAAAGCTTCATGATCCCCTATAGGATCACAGGGCACAGGTATTCTTATGGGTAAGCTTAAGGACACTTTATCATTTTTTGTCCTAAGGGCTGCGAGCTCAATATATTTTGAAACCAGAGAAACTTGAGAATACTCTGTATGGGTTAAAAAGAAATAGGCCACAGCATAGGCACCACTTCCACAGACTTGAATTTCTCCTGCCTTATTCTTCCATCTGACATAAGCACAATCTTTTTCAAAGTAGACAAAAGAGTGATCTCTATCGTCAGTAACTTCTGTTCTTTCAAAAGATGCCACGAACTCAGCAAGGCTTGGAAAGATATGCAGCTGCTGTAAACTTCCAGCAAATACATTAAGAAGAATATCTTCACGAATATTTAAGTTATTCATTAAGATCTTTTGCTATTCGAATACCTGAGAACATCCATCTTTGATGAGGCTGATAAAAGTTTCGATAGGTGTGTCTATAGTGTTCTTCATCCGTTGCGATACAACCGCCTTTGAGAACAAATTGATTACACATAAACTTGCCATTATATTCTCCCAGCATACCTTTAAAAGTACGAAAACCAGGATACGGAGAATAGTGACTCTTGCTCCAACACCAAACCTGTCCAACACTCAAATCGGCCCTCGTTGGTTGCAGATAATTCACTTCCTTATCAAAAGTAGAGTTTGAGTCTTTTAAAAAGATTTCAAGTTCGTGCTCTGTGGGAAGCCTATGGTTTGTCCAATGAGCAAAGGCATCAGCTTCAAAGTAATTAATATGAGTGACAGGGGCATTTAAATCAAGTGGTCTAAGACCATAGAGCGTGAACTCAAACCATTCGCCATCAACTTTTTTCCAGTAGAGAGGATTACCTATCTTGTCTCTATTGAGCCAATCCCAACCTTCGCTGAGCCAATACTGTGGATTTGAGTAACCTCCACTATTCATAAAGTCTAAATACTCTCCATTAGAAACGGTATTTTCTCTTATTGAAAAGGGATAGAGATAAACTTTATGCTTAGGGCCTTCATTATCATAAGCAAATTCTGAACTCCTATGCCCTACCTCATAAATACCTTCTTTATATTCTTTCCAGCTACGAGGGATATCTACTGAAGCAGGTGGTTCATCTTGGGAATAGGCCGGCATCATCGGGTTTGAGCCAAGGATATACTTAATATCCATGAGCAGTAATTCTTGATGCTGCTGTTCATGGTGAAGACCAATCGTTAAAAGAAAGTTAACTTCCGAACTCATTTTAGTCGTTCGTAAGAAAGAGACCATCTGCGAATCTATATATTCTCTATATTTAAAAATATTCTTAACTGTAGGGCGTGAAAGATCTCCTCGATTTCCCTGAATCCAGTGCTTTCCAGCGGACTTGTAATATGAATTAAATAAGACTTGAAAACTTTCATCAAAGCGAGAGAATTGATCTGAAAACTGTACTAAAATCAATTCCTCAAAGAACCAGGTTGTATGGGCAAGATGCCACTTAGGTGGACTGACTTCAGGGCAAGGCTGAATAACGAAGTCTTCCGTTTCAAGGTTCTCACATATCTGAATCGACTTTGCTCTGACGGAGATAAACTTTTCTATGAGCTCATCTGTTGATGAAGTGGTTTCTTCTAAGTTCTTTTTAAAATTTTCCAAATGATTCATATGATATCGCCATCAATTTAAGTTATTAAAATGAGACATTTATATCATAAAGAATTTAAGCGGTGAAATAATCAATAAGCAAGATGCGCCCATCCTTAGAATTTAAATTCGACAAGCGCCTGAATCTCTCCTGTTTCTACTGTTTTATCATAGACACCACCAACACTAAGGCTTGCACTTGACCATTTTCTGTCGCGAGAAACAAATTGCTTAGAGGCTTCCACTCTATAGATCTGCGTTGATCCATCTACAAAAATAGGAATTTCAGATAAGGGCGTTTGGTAAAGGAAATCAATACTGCTCAAATTCTTTTGGTTCTTAAGGCCTAGTTCAATAGAAGCAACTTCTCCGACATTCTTGTAAGTTAGCATAACTTTTGCTTTGACTGAGATATCAGAAGTTATATTACGCTCAACGGAAGCAGAGACTTGGACATCATCTTTAAAAACACCGTATCCACTACTGTAAGCTTCAGCCAGATTATTATAATCGAACATTCCGGTAAGATCGACGCTGGCCATATAAGTCGCGGCATCTGTTGAGTGAGCGATAGAGGCTCCCCCGATAATGGCACCGTGAGCATCGATGGTATTTCCTTCGATGACTTTATCGCTATCTTTGGCCTCAATTCTTGTCATTAAATAAGCGCCTTCAATCTCAGCTCCAGCATAACCTCTAATCATGATGGGACCGATTTCAACTTGTCTAGCTTGAACATCCTTAATTCTCGCAAAGAGAACATCTTGATCGATTCGTGAAGAAGCCTTGGCATCTCCTACTCGATTAAGATACGCCACTCCAAACTCTTGGTAACTATTTTGGTAGTGCTTAGTTCTATTTAGAGCAATACCATTTACACTTTCTCCCGTTGAGAGCTGACCAGAAAAGACCGTAGCATCTACCCAACGTGAACGAATCACTGTCTTGGTTAAATTATAGGCATTCACACCTTGATCAATATTCGCCTGATAATCAGTGACTTCTCTAAAGATACTTCCAATCTCTGAAGGTACTTTATCAACCGGCACACCATCAGCATCATAAATTTTATAAACGATTCCAGCATCGGCCAAAATCCCATCTTGATAAAGAGAGCTTCCACCAGAGACGCCCTCATTGGTTTGAACGAGGTCGTAATTAATTTTCACAATCTTCGTTGAATCTTCAGGATCTTGAATCACAAGAACAGCATGGTGACCTTTGGCCACGGCATAGGACATTTGATAGATATTATCTTTATCCACGCCTAGCTCTTGAAGAATCTGACTTTGCGCGAGTGTGATATCTCGGCATATTCCCCCTGGGCTTTCATTACTTAGATTTTCTAGCATCTCTTCTAGAGAAATGATCCCTTCAGCATTCAAACCCTCTGCAGAGCGAGCACTATTGTAATCACTACTGAGTCGACCACCAAGATAGGAAGCGAGACGAATCTTATCATCAAAACTAATTTCACTTTTAATTTCATTGAGACTCTCTTTCCAATCAAGAGGAGCATTGATCATCTGTTCAACCGAAAGATCCATAAGAACAATAGAGTTAGGCACTTCGATGCTATATTCATCAGCTACAAAGCGAGTAAGCGTTGCCGATTTTTCTTGCAGGCTTAAATCACTATAGCTTTCTTGATCCATACTCTCAGAATGGGCCAAATAGTGAGCTTCGACTTTCTTAATGTTATCAATGGAAGTCGCTTTTGAATTTCCCAAATCAACTTGCTCGGACATAAATTCGGCGAGACTGGCTTTTCCTACAAAACTCATCGCGCGATCTAAGTTATCAACATTAGAAAAACTCATCGACAAAGAAACAGAGAATTCTCCTGAAGCAAAAAAGCTTTGTGTGGGTTCTTGCTCATCTGCAAAGACGTAAGACGAGAGAAGCGCAAAACTAAGAATGGATGAGTAGATTAGATTTTTCATCCTTAAATTATGCCAAATTTATCGCTTCTAATGCTCTTAGCAGTAAACAATACTCTTAGTGTGCAAGAAATAGACATTCTTGTGCTCAGAAGTACCAGGTCCTAAGTGCTTGAAATCAAAGCAATTTAATCAGTCTACATGAAGAGATCCCCTGTTGCGCCAAAGCTTATTCTTTTTTCGCTTTATAAGCTTTCATAGATCCCATATAGACTTTTGTATTTTTAAATCCATGCTTCTTTAAGATCGAAGCCGCTATAGTCGCTCTTTTACCGGAGCCACAGTAAGTAATAATTGAATCACCCTTGTTGAGTTCAACTAGATTTTGCTCAAGGTCACCTAGGAAGATCGTTCTTGCATTCTTGATTAAACCACCCTCCCATTCAGAAGGTTTTCTTACATCGAGAAGTTGTTCAGAAGTCATTTTATTTTGAATATAATTTGTATCTACTATTTCAATACTTTCTAGTTCTTCTCCTGAGGTTTCCCACTTACCGACACCACCATTAAGGAATCCCTTGATATTATCAAAACCTAAATTCACAAGTTCTCTTCGTGCATTCTTAACTTCATCGACAGAGTGGGATATTAGAATTATTGGTTCATCGTAGTTTAAGAAATATCCACCATAGGCCGCGAGCATATTTGTAGGAATAGCTAGTGCGCCAGGAATATGACATCCTAAAAAGGCCTCACAGGTTCTGATATCTACGACTTGAACGCTATCGAATTTTTCTTTAAGGTCTTCAACGGAAATAAACTCTAAATGGTTGTAGTCCTTAAGCTTTGGATCATTACCTTTCAAATTCACTTCTTCCATTTTCTTAAAATAGGGAGGCATTTGATGCTTTTCATTTATTTTCTTATTTATGAAATCTTCTCGCGACAATTGAAGCATGGGATTGTTGATTTTTTCATGACCTAAAGTGGATAGTTCTCTGTCGGCGATTCCTCCGCCACAAACAGAACCTGCCCCATGAGCAGGATATAAAGCGACGTGCTCCCCAAGGGGAAGAATCTTTTCATGGATAGAGTCATAAAGCATACCTGCGTATTTTTCCATTTCATTGGGAAAAAAATCGGTACGACCAACGTCTTCTACAAATAAAGCGTCACCAGTAAAAACGGCCAATGCTTTTTCATCATTTTTATCTGGATATAGTACAATGGAGATCCACTCTGGCGTATGTCCTGGAGTGGACAAAACTTTTAAACTCAGATTATTCAAAGGAAATATTTCTCCCTCTTTCACAAAGTTTCCAAATTCAAAATCTAGACCTTCACCGTGATAAATTTTTGCACCACAATGTCTTTGTAGTTCTCGAGATCCTGTTACGAAATCTTCGTTTCTATGGGTTTCGAAAATGTGCATAATTTTAGCACCACGTTTTTGCGCTTCACGAAAATACTTTTCAGCTTGTCTTCTAGGGTCAATGACAACGGCTTTATCGCCATCAATAATGAGATATGATAATTGTGCTAAGCTATCTGTTTTGATTTTTATAATTTCCATTTTCACCTCCGAGTGTTTATGGAAATTTTAATTCATAAGATCTAGCTTTTGTTTTCAGAATCTATAAGCTTATTTGAAGCTTTTAACACAAATAGAAAAGGGTATCCGCTTTTACGGATACCCATAATACTTACTTAGCGCTTACAAGGATCTTCTTTACGATATCCAGAGTGAGGTCACCAGTCTCGGAAAGTGCAGTGAGTCCCATTTTTTCCATGTTCCCCACAACTTTATCAATTCCACTGTCATCAATGCCATAAGCTGACAGCTTCGTTTTAATGCCTAGAGAATTAAAGAAGTCTTCCGTTTTATCAATGGCCTGATTGATCTTCTCATCATCACTTCCGTCTTTTATATTCCAAACGCGATCTGCAAATTGAAGAAGCTTCTCTCGCTTTTGTTCCTTACGCTCTCTCATTAAGTAAGGAAGGATAATAGCAAGAGTTCTTCCGTGAGCAATTCCATACATGGCCGTTAACTCGTGACCTATCATATGCGTGGCCCAATCCTGAGGAACCCCTACTCCGATAATTCCATTAAGCGCAGTCGTTGCTGACCAGATTAAATTCTTACGCGCTTCTAAATCACTAGAGTCGTTATATGTTTTTGGACCTTCTTCAATCAGAGTAAGAAGAATACCTTCGGCCATACGCTCTTGGACCTTTCCATTTACTGGATAGGTTAAATACTGCTCAATCACGTGAACAAAGGCATCCGCAACACCATTGGCCACTTGTTCTTGAGGAAGTGTTTGAGTTAATACAGGATCTAAGAAAGAAAACTTCGGAAAAGTTAAGGGCGACATAACAGGATATTTTTGATCCTTATACGTAATAACCCCTCCAGCATTAGACTCTGATCCAGTGGCCGGCAAAGTCACCACACATCCTAGAGCAGTTGCCTTAAGTGCAGGCACTCCTCCAAAGCCATGGCGAAGGATATCGCTTGCTTCTTTATCATAGTGCATGGCCAAAGAAATAAACTTTGTTCCATCCATTACCGAACCACCGCCAACGGCCAATAAGAAATCGACGTTTTCTTGTTTGGCCAATTCAGTCGCCTTCATTAAAGTATCAAATTGTGGATTGGCCTCCACGCCGGCGAACTCAATTACTTTTCTCGTCCCTAGTGCTTCAGAAACTTTATCAATTGTTCCATATTTTTTTGCACTTCCTCCACCATAGACAATGAGAACTTTCGCCTCTTGGGGAATAAGGTCATTGAGTTCACTGAGTCTGTTGGGACCGAAAACAATTTGGGTGGGATTGTAGAAATTAAAATTTTGCATGTTCATCTCCTCGTAGTTAGTTTTTAGTTAGTTTCTAGATAGTTTGTAGCTCAATTGTTATTCATAACTTTCTTTCCTAACCATATTCCTAAACAGAACTTGGGAAAATACATAGAACTACAAACATTATGCACAAAACTACAAAAACTAGAGAATTAGGCAAGTGTCTAGAGTTTTTATGTTATAGTCAAAATACAAGCTCTATAAGGATAACTCATGGAAAACCTAGCTCAATTAGCCGATAAGTTACTGTTATTAAACGGACCCAATCATTCTCATCTGCCGCAAATCCATTTTTACAAGAACCCGCAAACTACTGAAAAGATGAGCTTAGTCTATAATCAAGGCATCATTTTCGTTCTTCAGGGAGAGAAATGTATCTATACGGAATCCGAGAAAATCAACTACAACCCTGATAATTTTCTGGTTCTGACGGTTCCTCTTCCCCTTAGCTGCCAAGGCTTCTCTACTGATAATGAGCCTATTATTGCGATGCTTATGGATATTGAAACCAGTACGCTAAACGCTCTCATCAATATGATGGAAGACGGTAAAACGTTTGATAAGATTGAAAAAGGGGATAAGGATAAAGGACTCTTCGTTTCTAAAACGGATGATCAGATTCAGAATGCTCTGGCCCGCCTTTTGATCTGCCTCCAATGCCCCATTGAAGCCAAAATTTTAGGTCCTGATATTATCAAAGAGATTATCTATTATGTCTTAAAGAAAAAAGAATCGGCGCCCCTCTATGCTTTGGCCATGAAGAACACAAACCTTTCAAAGATTGAGATCGCCCTCAAGGAAGTTCACAACAACTACCCTCAACAATTTGATGTCGAGTCTCTCGCAAAGTCCGTTAATATGAGCACATCATCTTTTCATCAGGTCTTTAAAAATGTAACGGACTCCTCCCCTATTCAATACTTAAAAAAGATTCGCCTCAGTAAGGCCAAAGACTTTCTAATTGAAAGTAAAGTCTCTGTTTCGGAGGCCGCTACCCATGTAGGCTATGAGAGTGTCAGTCAATTTAATAGGGAGTTTAAGCGCTACTTTGGAGTGACTCCTGGATCATTGAATAAAGCTTAGAATAACTTGAAAACTCTATACTTTTAGGAAGCTTTAGGAAGTGAGTGATCATCACAACTTAAGAAGACAGCTTCCTTAAGGTCTCTAGCAATCTTCTTATCGTGTAACATCAAGCTGGTCTCTATAGACTCACGTCCTGAGTTGGAAAGCCAGTTAAAGCTTCCAATGACACATATTTCGTCATCAACAATAATCGCCTTGCGATGCCAGGTACTAGGTTGGCGATGCAGTTTTAGATTACTAAATTGTCTGGCATAAGACTCTACTTTCTCTATGGCAGATAAATCTGAGCTCTTGTTTTCCGTATAATAGATATGAAACTCTATTCCTTCTTTCAATCTTTCTGAGAGGAGTCGCATCATCGAATCATTTGCGAAAGCATAATTAAGCCAACCACTAGCAATGAATACATTCTTCTTTGCTAACCGAATGATATCTTTTAGAAAAACAGAGTGCTGAATATTATTAATAACCTTGTAACTTGTATTAGGGCCTATAGAATTCTTAACAATACTTTTAACCTCTTCGGGAACTGATTGCATTTCTTTGTGATTGAGTAGAGATTCAAAAAACTTATCTTGGATATTGATGATTTCGGTGATTTTTTTACGAAGCCCCAAAGGGATATTATATCTATCTGAATTCTCTAAGAATAAGAGAAAAGAGAGGTTTTCTGACAGGTCTAGTGTCTTATTATAGATTGAAATCTTAAGATTCTCTTCTTCTAAGTTAGCCTCACACTTTAGTGTAAGGGGAATATTGCATAGTTTAGGATTTTCAAGCAGACTAAAACCTTTAACAGCTAAAACCTCAGTAACTTCAAAGTCCTCATCCACATCAGTTGTATCAATGCTTCCCCGTATGACATCTGCATCGATTCTTGTTCTTAGTTCAGATATTTTAGGTCTATCTAGTAACTCAACTCTATCTGGGAGTGTTGACTCTTTAATCTCTCTTATTCGTAAAAATCTTCTTATGATAGGATCAAAATAAAGAGAAATATCACAAGTATGATTTTGCTCAATACTATCGTCTTTCAAAGACTTAAGCCCAAAATCACTGGTTCTCAGAAGTCCATCGTCGATATCATCGAGATGGCCACTAAAACACAATTCATCCAAATGATTCATCATAAATTCTTTATGAATAACATCAAACTCGCTTACAAGATCTTGCTTGGTAAAGGATACTTTTGATAACAGATCTAAAAAGAAGTGAGAAAAGGAGTCGAGCTTCCCAATAGCACTTAGCTCTACTCGTAGCTTTAGCTTATACATGGGATAAGTGAAATGAATTGTCTTTTCTATTTTTTTCATCTTAACTCGCTACTTTGATTTCTTGGAGAGAATGTAGGATATTTTTAAAATGGGAACTATTCTCTAAGGTCTTTCTATCTCCAAATAGGACAATCCCTTTTTTTGCTCGAGAGATCGCAACATTTATTCTTCTTGGATCTTTAAGAAAGCCAAGTTTACCTTCAGAAACAACTGTAGAGAGAATAATTAAATCCTTTTCACGCCCTTGAAACGAATCGACGGTACCTACTTCTAAATCGAGATCAATAAATTTGTTCGTAAGAAAATCTAATTTATACTTTTGAGACTTATACATAGAAATAATACCTACGCTCATTCCCTCTTGCTTCAAATAGTACTTATGAAAGGATAGAAAATCTTCTATTCCTTTAATTTCGTCATTATTAAATTTACTTCCATTTAATGACTTATTTTCGCCGCTTTTAATATCGACAAAGAGTAAATTACTATTAAGGGATCCAAAAGCTCTACCCTGATAGACACTTTCACTTGTTCTTATCTTACCCTCATAGAACTCATTACTGACCACTTCAGCTAACTGAGGAGGCATTCGATATTGAGTTGTTAATAAGAACTTATTCTCATCATTGGCCCTTTCAAAAAGGCGTTCAAAAAGAGATTCCTTTATAAATTCCTTATCCGAATCATCAAATTCTTGAAGACTGGCATTATTAACAAATGGAGGAAGTTGCTTATGATCACCAACCATGACAATAGACTTCCCTCTTAATAGAGGGATGAGAAGCTCTGTAGGTAGTGCCTTAGAGGTCTCATCAATAATCACATAATCAAAGTCATCTTTAAAAGTATCTAAAACACCCGAGGCCGAGCTTGAACAAGTTGTCATGGCAATCTGACATCTTTTTTGAAGCCAATCATTTATAAGTTTTTTATCAATGGCTTTTTCAGAAAAGAGAGACTTACTTAATTCTTCGATAGGTATCATCGTCTTTTTTAACTTTTCACTTTTTTCACTTTTCTTGAACTCTTCTCTTAGTGATTCAATGAGCTCTGTTGATACAGAGAGAAGGTTTTCTGAGAGAAAAACTCTTTTTACTTTTATTCTCAGTTGTTTTTCTTCAGTTTCTGTATGCTCTAACTCTTCAGCTAAAGATTGAATATCTTCACTATAACTACGGATGGAAGACTTCGCTTCTTCAATGCTATTAAATATATCACGAGCACGTTGGTGAATATCTCGGATAGAATCCTCATCCACTTTAAGCATTAAACTTCTAATTCTTTGAAGACCATCTCCCTTACTAAAACGAATGGCTTCTTCATAACGAACGAGATTCTCAGTAATCACATTTAAGTCTTTATACTGCTTGGGAAAACTCTTTTTCACTTCTCCTTGAACGTTCTTAAGTTCGAGACTCTTCTTTTCTATCTGAAGAGTGCATTCTTTTATATTAGAATCAATATAACTATTTTGAGCGATAATTTTTTCATTGGCTAGAATTTCATCTTCAATAGCAATCGGCGAGCCAGAAAAGAAATTGGCCACATCACCGAAAAAGTTTCCCTTTCTTTTATTTGCAGTAACAAGCTTGTTTTTTAAATATTGGATGTTATCTCGAGCGTGATCAATCTCTGCTTTTGTAGTGTTAAGTTCTACCAAGTGCTTCTTGTCACTTTCTAAGTTTTTTTCGAGATTATCAATTTGACCTTTAAGTCTTTTTAAATTTTCTAGTTTTTTTCTTTCAAGCCCGTAAGATAGATAAAATTCAACACAACTTATAAAACTATCTTCGCGATAAAGACTTTTGAATTCATTTTCGAGCAAAATGAATTCGTTATTTTCACTCTTTAGCGTTGAGAGCAGTTCTCTTTGCTGAGCGAGATGGGACTCCAGATGAGAGCTTCTCTCACGGGCCTTATAAATCTTTTTTTGAAGATCATATAAATTCTCCAACTCTCTCAGGTTTGTTTCATCATAGTTTAGCTTATCCATGCCACTGAGTTGGGCCATCTTCTCTTGTAAGCTTGTGAGGCTTTCTTTTATCAAGTTCTTTGATAGAACATCAGGATGAGCATGTCGGGCTTCTGGAGTCGACAGGCTACTGACATTCCCTAGTCTTAAGGCCTTAAAATCAGAATAGGGAAATATTCTCTCCGCTACATTATCAACGGCCAAATTCCCTTGAGAAGCGACTAAGACTTTCTTATTCTGAGTTATCAATTGCTGACAAAGTTCTGTGATCAAAGTGGTCTTGCCTGTTCCAGGCGGCCCCTGAACTAAGTAGAGATCATTATGAGAAAGTATATTTTCAATAACAAGTTTTGAATCTTCAGAGAGATCCTCTTTGAACCACTTATTCACGAGCGCTTTTTCATTATGATGCTCAAGTGACTCAGGATTTGTCATGATACTCTTTAAAAGAGGATTGGCCGCTTTATTTTTAAAGAGAGATTCAAGCGCCCGCCTCTTTCTTCGAATTTCTATAATATTCCCAACATAATTAGGAACGATCACGAAACCAACCTTAAGCGCACTGGGAGCTATGATCTTGGCACTAAGGCGAATTTTCTCTTTAGAAATTAATTCGATAACCTCTAGAGAACCTTCGCGTTTTATAGTGTCTGAAAATATATCAAAACTTACGTTATTGCCGGCCCCCTGTTCGCTCTTAAAAGGACGATCCAGCTCAACAATTAAATTCTCCGGAGTCGTAGAGATTATTTTCTTTATCGTATAAGGCTTCTTTGTAGTATTGAGTTTCTTAATAATCTTTTCTTCAGTCTGAAGATAGTTCGTCCAGATATTAAAGATATCACTATCTCCTAGCTCTTCTTTAGAGACGTCAATCGTTGCATTAATGCGCGCGACAAGAATGTGATAAAACCCATCATTATCTTTACTATCTCGACTTTGAAGAAACTTGATATCTTTAAAAGTGTGAAGAAGCTTCCAGTTTGGATCCAATTCCTGATGAGATCTCATGAAATAGATCTTCTTCGTTTTCATATTTACTTCAAATTGAAGATAGCAATTGCGATTCTTAAGAGGGATAATAAAGTTATTTTGCTTTATTTTTTCGAAACGATTTTCAATGGCACCAACAAAATAGACCGGAACATCGTGGTTAAAATACTGTAAATGCTCCCAAAGTTCCTTGTCATCACTGGCATTTAAAACACCTAGTAATTCAAGTTTCACACCTTTATTGATATGCGCACTAATTTCCACCAAAGCTCCCGTCGGCCATTAAAATAACAGTTAATACTTATCGGTTATTACCCTGCATACCTAGAGCCATAATCACATCATGTCTATTAATTACAGTCACTTACATCTGAAATGACATCTCAAAACTCAGACAAATAATTTGAAGAATATTTAGATTATGCTGAGTAATATCTGTGGGACTCTCACGATGATAGCCCATACATTGATTGAGCTTGCGATGCATTTTATCAGCGATAGGCACAAGAGAATCATCTTTTTTATTTAAGTGATCAAGCACAACCATCATCGACTCAAAGCAAGTAGAACTAATAGGCTCTAGCTTTAGATCTTTACCCGATATCTCTTTATCGATATATGAAATCAGCTTAGATATAGTTACATTAATCATCGAGCCCTCCCCCCAAATTAAATATCCTGACTTCTATTATAAGAGGAAGCAGTCTTCCTTTTCGAGATACTGCAAAAGAGAGAAGAAATATCTTAGTTTGAACAAATTCCGCCTAAAATAATATTCAGAGCTGAAATACTTCCTCCTTGAAAGCCTGAGCCATCAAGAATAGAAAACAGACAGACGATGAAAAATTAAAAAAATTCTTGCTCCGAAATTTTAATAACTTACTGATATAGAGTTATGACGCTAGTATCACAAGTCTTAAGAACATTTAATTTGCTTCAAACACTGACCACAATAGCAGTCGCCTATATTTTTTTATTGAGTTTCCCTACCATAAGGTATCCGTTTACTTGTAAAGGTCAGTCTTGCTTTAAATGATCTAAAAATTCTTTAAATACACCTAACGAGTTCTCACCTTCACACCACCTCTTAACAGCAGCTTTATTAAACTTGTGAACTTTTCCAACCATAACGGCCTGCTCGAAACACTCTACTGAATCCCAATAAATATAGCTCGCCAAACGGTCCTTAATACAGTCCGTTGGTGATAAAATTTTAATCTTTGTTCCTTCAATTTCTTGCTCAACAGCTTTTATGTCGTGATCCTCACCTATACCAAGTGGGCCAGATGGAAACTCTACAAATAAATGACTACATTCGGGGTGAATATAGTCTTTACCTTTTTTAATAAAACCAATTTTTTTCATGACTTGAGGAAGCTTATCTTTAGAAAGATTCTGGATAATAAAATCTAAATCGCCAGACTCATAAGCTCCATCAGTGTAAATAGAGACAACTGCTTCGCCTACAAGAACGGCATCAAAACCATTTTCGGCCAAATGCTTACCTACATGTTTCCAAAGCTCTTCTTCATTGCAGTTTTTATAATCAAACCTCATTAAGTATCTCGTCCTATTACAGGTTTGCCCACTCTTCTAGGTCTTCTTCTTGTGTGAAATAACTCTTCTTTTTCTCGTAACGGGATTGAATCATAGAGAACTTTAACCATTTGCTTAAAAGGTTTTACCATCGATCCATTTTTTAAATTGAATTGGTAAACCCTGGTACGGCCTTGAAGTTTCGAAATAATTATTCCTGCATTCTCAAAACGCTCAAACTGTTTTTGGACTGCTCCAAGTGACACTTTCATATCTTTGGCCACAGCAGAAGGATAACTCTCTCCATAATGATATAAGTGTAGAAATAGTTTTTGAGCGGTTTTTGAACCTAGTATCAAGTCAAGCATACAAGGATTATAGCCGAGTTCCGTTTTACGATCAACCTCGAAAAGAGGTTATATAACCCTGATTCAAGGTAGTAAAACTACTAAATCACTTGTAAGTCACTATTTTTACTATAAAAAGTATCGCTTACTTAAAAGTTTAGAGTTCCTTAAGCACAGCAAAAATCGGATTTAAGATATCTCGTCCAAGAGCTCTTGATCTGTTTGGAGACCATCCGTAAATAGGGCAAGGTATATCTGCATTGTCTTTGAAGGGCATCTCTAGAGTGTAAGCAAGGCAGTTAAAGCGATCACCGACAGCATTGGTTGCGACGGTCATATTCCCCTCGCCTTTAGCATTTATTGCGTAGCCATACTTCGTTTGAAAGTCTGGAGTGGTGCTTGTGAAGGAGTCTTTAAAGATCTTTTCAAGCGCCGCAATTTCGTCTGTGTGAGACATATTGCCTTCACTGCCGGCAACAAAGTTATAAGGAAGATTCTCATCTCCGTGAATATCTAAGAACATGTCAACGCCCACTTCATCCATCTTAGCTCTGACGCTAAAAACTTCAGGAGATCTTTCAAGACTAGGCTCCTGCCATTCTCTATTTAGGTTAACCCCGGCTGCATTGGTACGAAGATGTCCACGAACCGAACCATCAGGATTCATATTAGGAACGATGTAGAAAGTGGCCATCTCCAATACTTTTGTGGATAGGCTTTCATTCGTATCGAGAAGCCTTTGCAGAAAACCTTCAACAAACCACTCGGCCATCGACTCACCTGGATGCTGCCTGGCCGTCATCCATACTTTACGAGGACCGGATCCAATCTTAAGCAGACTCATATCCCTTCCATCCAAAGTCTCCCCAAGAGATTCAAGCTCACATCTAGAATCTAATTGAGCAAGTGCGAGAAGGTCTAAGTGTCTTTCATGAGAATAAGGAGCAAAGTAGGCAAAGTAGACGGTATTAAAATCATTTTCAAAATCAATGGTAAGAGTTTCACCATCAAAACTCGTCTCCTCTACTCGAAACCACTCTTCTCTATCATAACTGGCGCAGGCCTTATAGCCTTCCCAACCAGGAGTGTAGGCACTCTTACCTGCATTGGTAATCTGAAGTTTAAGCCTTGTATCTTTAGGGGCCTGAACACGAAAGTGAAACCACTGGAAAAACTCTGAGTCATTATCTTTTTTAATTTCAAGTTTAATATCATTCGGATGAGAGCAATCAACGACTCTAATATTTCCACTGTCAAAGTTATCTGAAATCTTAATCATATTTATCTTCCTTATAAAAAGGTATCCGTTTACTGAAGCGCTCCGTTTAGTTTAAGCTTTCTATACTCAGCTTCAAATTGTTCTTTAAACTTTAAAAGGTCTCTCTTTTTAGAAAAACCAAAATGGCCTTGGCTTATAGATAAAGGAGGTCTTAAAGACTTAATCAATTTCTTATTTTCATTTAAAGATATATAACTAGAAGAGGCCCTATCATGAGAAATAGCGATATCTATTCGCTTAAGTTTGAGCATAGTAAATAATTGATCAATGTTATCGAGATAAAGAACACTTAGCTTATCTTTGATCAATTCAAAATCTTCTCCTAAGCTCCATCCTCCTATAACCCCTATCTTTAGATCCTTTATATTTGAAATATCACCATTCCAATTTATTTTTGAATCTTTATGGGTATAAAGAAGTATCTCATCTTCATAGAAAGTAAAATTAGAATAATCTAAAAACTTCATGCGCTCTTTTGTCTTGTAAGGCCCAATAATCACATCGGCCTCAGCTTTTTCCATCATCAAAAGGGCCCTTTTCCAGGGATACAAGCTTATCTCGACTTGTATATTCAGTTGGCTGGCAACTTTATAAATGATCTCAGCTCCACGGCCCTTAACTTTACCATCCCTAGACTTCTCTAAAACCCCTGGAAAAGCACTGCCTATGAATTGATACGTTTTCCCAAATGACAATGTTGAAAAAAAACACAAGATGAATATGATGCCTACGCTACGCAATGGAACTCCCCAGTAAGGCCATCCTAAAGTATTTGCTCATTTTACAACGTAAAAAAATGATTCTCAACATCAAAGACCAAAAGGTATCCGTTTACTTTTTGAGACCGAGTGAGTCGCAGAAAGTAAACGGATACTTTAAACACTTTAAACAATGTGGTCACTTTGCCCCTGAAAATTAAAAATACATAACTTCTTCATTAAATTTTCTAACATTGAAGATAAAAATCAGGAGTGGTGCGTTTTGCCTCTATGCCTATGCTAACTCATTTCCTAAAACGAATACATGGACAATAACTCTCTAAAGATTAGAGAAAAGGAAACGGAGATGAAGATGGAATTCAAAATGAAAATGATGAAAAAAGCGCTAACTTCTGCAGTCGCACTTATGACTCTTTCAATTGGTGCAGCACCACAAAAGAAAAACATAGTACTCGAATTTGATCATCAACAATTTAAAAAACAGTCGGTGATTAAACTGAAACAAGAAGTTAAAAAGATACATCCAAAACTAGACCTCACGAAATGGAATCTAAAGAAGGCCGTCCTTCGTGCCAAATCCAAACAAGGAAAGGCTGAAGCCTATTTAAGAATTGGCGCTTTCGTCTCAGCAGTTGAGGCCATTGATGGAAACCGATTTGATTTTCATTCCAATAGAGCTTATCACCCTGTTACCTTTCAAACGTTCAGCGATAACGACAAGGGCGCATGGCAACTTCACATGAAAGGAAATATCAAGGTAAAGCAAGTTAAACTTGTTCTTCAAAAGAAAGTACAAGATGTAACCCGTAAATGTTCATTCCAATTTGAAACAGTTTGGGGAAAAAACATTAAGAGATTCACAGCTTCGGCTACAGGACCAAAAGGATCTGGTGTACAAAAACAAGCCTGTCAGAAGGCCAAAAACAAATGTAACCATTTCAAGAAAGACATCCCTCTTACTATGTGTACAAAACTCTAACTTACAAAACCAACAATAAGGAGTCCGTTTACTTTTTGAGACCGGCTGAGTGGCAGGAAGTAAACGGATGCTTTAATCCTATCCAACTCATCCACAAGGCCAGCGGAAAAACCACGTCAATTTCATTATGGCCTGACGATAAAGCCAATACGGAAGCTTTGGAATGTTCCCAGCCCTTATCGATAAAAGCACTTCGGTGAAGTATAATACGACTGAGATTTATGTAGATCGATTTTGTCGAGGGGTGGTTTCGTTTTTAAGCTTACTAAATGGTGGAGGTGCCGACAGACTTGCAACACTTTGTTTTCATTAAGGTCACAAAGCGAAGTGTAGCCAAAATAGCCACGACGGCCCATACTTTCGATAAACGTTATCACTACTCTTTTGTGTAACGTTTGGGTGTGTTCATTTTAATACTAATCATAAGTGTAGGCAAGTCACTGATCGCAATTAAAGACGTCTAGATCTTCTTAGAACATGATTGGGGAGAAATCTTCTTCTAGAATTTATTACTACTTGCTGTCTTCTTCTATTAGCTTCTATTCGGTTAAATAACTGTTTGGAACTTTGAATAAAATTTCTTAGAAAGCTATTAAATTCATCTCTCATTTTTCCTAAATTAAAATCTATAAAGTTTTGTCTACTGAAAGGAACAACGTAAGACCAATCACCTTCTTTAAATGGCAATAACCACCAAATTCTTTGCTCTTCTCCAAAGTCAAAGAACACGGGAACCTTACTACTACTCCATTCATTAAGAATCCTGCTTTCCTCGGTATATATTTTCATCAGCATTGGATTAGGAGTAATCTGTACACCATCTTTTAGAGCATTAAAAAATTGCTCCTTATCTCTTTTCCTACGGAGGCCATCAACGACCCATACCAACTTTGGGTAAAAATTATCTCTTGATAACCTTTCTTCGCTTGTAATGAATGAGTGTTGAAACTCTATTACTGAACCATGTACTGTTTTAACATCTGCGATATGCTTTTCACCATCATCAGCAGTTCTTTCGGGTGTATCACTTGGTGGAAAATGGAATAAAACAACGGTTGGAGACATCATCAACCGCAATCAAAATCAGGAGGCATAGTATGCGTGCGATAATTGAGATATTTCTTGCGATATTATTTACAGTAATTTCAGGAACAACTGTATTGAACTTTTCAAGCAAGGCCATAAAAAAAGAAGCCCTCTTGAAAGTTCAAAAAGGGCTTCCGTCTTTAGAAAGCTTTACAGAAAAATTAACAAAAAAGAACTAGCTACCAATTCCAGCAGTAGTCCATAAAGGAGAGCAAAAAGTAATCAAGAAGATGCTAACTCTCCGCAACAAAGGTTTCTCATATATCTCTATTGCAGAGAAGTTAAACGAAGAAAATATACCAAGTAAGCTTGGTAAAAAATGGAATAAATCCACAGTCGCAGACATTATAAAACGTGAATTAAAAAGGAAGGTGTAACATGAGAGCAATAATCGACATAATTTTAGCAGTAATTTTCTCCCTAACTCTTGGCTCCGGAGCACTTAAAGTGTTTAACACAAAAATGAAAAAGAAGCCCTAATCAAAGTACAAAAAGGGCTTCCTTCACTAGAAAGTTTTACGAAGAAACTTACAGCTAAGCACCATTAGTGATTGCTATCCTGTGAACCACAGTGAGGCATATTTGGAGCATATGGGTTATGAACCTTTGCCATCTTACTGCTATTTTGTACCCATTTCTTTTTAACCATCGGGCAAGAATAGGCATTATACTTTGATCCCACGTCATACTTATTAACAATATGAACCAGCGCCATAGAAACGAGATGATAATTCTTATTATTTGCCTCTCTGTCATTTGAAGCTTTAATTTCTTTTAGTTTGCCTTTTGAGTAGTTTAAAAGCTTTGCAACTTCTTTGTCTTCAATAGCATCAATTGCTTTTTTTAGTTTCATGGCATTTGATTCAACGGCTTTAGCATCATACTTGAAAAATGAACTGTGGAGAGCCTCATTCGCTTCCAGAGCTAATACTATCGATTTTTTTGCAGCTTCGCTCAGGGATTTTCGATCCCCCTTCTTCATCTTAGAGTGATCCATCTTAGAATGATCCATCTTAGAATGATCCATCTTAGAATGATCCATTTTGCTATGATCATGACTTCCATGAGTTCCTGAAGCATAACTTTCCATACCAAACAACCCAAGAGCAACAACACTTAATACTAAGAATGATTTCTTTAATGATAATTTCTTTTCACAATTAGGACACATAATTTTCTCCTTGTTCTAATATTATTCTTCTATGTTCAAAATATGAGTACACAACAGGTACAATAAATAATGTAACAAGCTCAACGAGCATTCCACCAAGAGTTGGAATTGCCATTGGCTTCATCACTTCACTTCCTGTACTTGTTGACCACATTATAGGTATTAATGCGACAACAGTAGTCGTTGTTGTCATAACGAGAGGTCGTATTCTTCTTGAGCCTGCTTCAATAATACACTCTTTTAATCCATCCCAGTCTTTAGGATTGTGAGTCTTTATAGCTTCTTGGAGGTAGGTCATCATAACGACCCCATCATCAACCGCAATACCAAAAAGTGCGATAAATCCAACCCATACAGCAACAGAAGTATTAAAACCTCCAATCCAAAGAAGAATTAATCCTCCTGCAAATGCTATGGGAACAGCACTAAAAATAATTCCAGCGTTACGAAGATTTTTGATCCCAAAATATATAAGAAACAAATTGATAATTAAGGCAATTGGCACAAGCATCATTAATCTATTATTAGACCTTACCTGACTCTCATATTGCCCGGCCCAAACAATTGAATAACCTTTAGGTAGTTCGACATTTTTTTCAATATGCACTTTTGCCTCTTCAACAAAACCAATTAAGTCTCTTCCTTGAACGTTTAAAAGTACAAGAGATCTAAGCATTCCATTCTCTGATTGAATAGCAGCTGGGCCTGTAACAATATTTATATCAGCAAGCTCTGACAATGGGATATGTTGTCCTAAAGGACTTGGAACTAACACTTTCTTTAACTCATCAATTCGATCTCGAAGTTCCTTTTTATACCTTACTCTAATTGGATATCTTTCTCGACCTTCATAAAATTGGCCAATACTCATTCCACCTACTGCTGTCTGTAGTATCTTATTTATAGTTCCAGTATTAATCCCATATCTACTTGCCGAAACTCTATCAATATCAAATTCAATGTAAGGCTTTCCTGTAATTTGTTCAGCATAAACCCCGTAAGCTCCTTTAATTGTCTCAACTTCTTTTCCAATTTTAGCAGCAAGGCTCTCTAATGTTTTTAAATCATCACCAAATACCTTAATTCCAATTTGAGTTTTAATTCCCGTTGAAATCATAGCTATTCTATTTTCAATTGGAAAAAGCCAAGCATTTACAAGTCCGGGGACTTGAAGTTCACCATCAAGTTCACTCATAATATCGTAAATAGATACACCGTCTGGCCACTCATCCTCAGGAATAAGCTTTACTACTGTCTCAAACATCGCTACAGGTGCAGGATCAATGGCCGTGTTTGCTCTACCGAGCTTACCAATAGCATTAGCAACTAACGGATGTTCCTTTAATTTCTTATCAGTGTAGGCCAATAGTTCTCTAGCTTTTGTCATACTCACATCAGGAGTCGTAACGGGCATATAAAGTATTTCACCTTCATTTAAAGAAGGCATAAATTCTTTACCCAGTTTTGAAAACGCAAACATCCCCAGTAAAAATATTATTGTTGGAAAAATTACAAATATCTTTCTATTTTCCAGCATCCAGTTCAAAGCGGGTCTATAAGTATCAACTATGAGTGAACTAACCTTATTTTTTTCTATTGGTTTCAATTTTCCTTTTAGAAGATATGTAGAAAGTGCAGGAACTAAAACAATTGCAACAACCACTGAACCGAACATGGCCAGTGTTTTTGCCCAAGCAAGTGGTCCAAAAAGTTTCCCTTCACTTCCTTCCAATCCAAAAACGGGGAGAAAGGTAACGATTGTTGTAGCAACGGCCGTTAATATCGCAGGGCCTACTTCACGAGCTGATCTAACAATAATCTCGATCCTCTCCTCTTTAGATGCATCAGGTTTTTCTGCAAGGTGAGAATAAATATTCTCTGTCATGATTATCCCCATATCAACCATAGAGCCAATGGCAATAACAAGACCTGATAAGCTCATAACATTTGAATCAATGCCTAAGAACTTCATTAATATAAAACTAATCCCAACTCCAAAAGGCAAAGTAAGGGAGACTAAGATTGATGATTTGAAGTGAAGTAAAAAAAGTAAAATCACAATCACTGTTATTATAATTTCCTGACTTAATGCCGAATAAACTGTTCCAATAGTTCTTTCAATAACTTCTGTTCTATCGTAGAAAGGCACTAAGCGAACTCCCTTTGGAAGTCCTTGCTCTACTACTTTTAATCGATCCTTAACATTATCTATAACTTCTTTTGGATTTTCACCAAATCGCATAGTGACAACACCACCGACTGACTCAACTCCGTTTTTATCAAGTGCTCCTCTTCTAAAGCCGGGGCCAATATTTACACTTGCTAAATCCTTCACCCTAATTGCTGAGTTATTCTTAACTCCAACGACGACATTCTCTATATCAGTAATACTCTTAAAAAAGCCTTTACCTCTAACAACAAACTCTCTATCTCCATCTTCAACAACTTCAGCACCAACATCTATATTACTATTTTGAATTGATTTAATAAGTTTTGAAAAGTGAATGTCATATGCAAACAATTTATTTGGATCAACATCAATCTGATACTCTTTTACAAAACCACCAATACTTGCGACTTCACTTACTCCTTCGACACCTTGAAGTAGATAGCGAACATAGAAGTCTTGAATTGATCTTAGCTCGGCAAGCGACTTTGGCTTTATTGAGTCTTTATCATTCTCTATTGTATACCAAAAAACTTGTCCAAGACCTGTTGCATCTGGTCCCATTTTTGGTACTACACCGTTTGGGAGCTCTGATGTCGCAGTAGACAGTTTCTCAAGAACTCGACTCCGACTCCAATAAAAATCAACTTCATCCTTAAAGATCACATAAATTATCGAAAAACCAAATGCTGATGTCGCTCGAATATTTTTAACGCCAGGTATACCTTGCATCATTACACTTAGAGGGTATGTTACTTGTTCCTCAATATCCTTAGGTGATCGACCTGCCCACTCTGTAAACACAATCTGCTGGTTTTCCCCAATATCTGGGATAGCATCAATTCTTGCCGTCTTGAGACTAAAGATAGACATGAGTGCGATAAACACAAAACCAACAACAACAATGGCACGTTTACGAATGGATAGTTCTATTAAATTCTGAATCATAATTTATCCTTAGTGATTGTGCCCTGAAGATTTCGACTCTTTCATGTCTTCATATCCACCAAATAATTGTGCTTGAGCATCTAGCAAGAAACTTCCCTCAATAACAACTTCTTCACCTTCCATTAGCCCATGCTTAATCTCTACATATCCTTCTGACTCATATCCCGCATGTATAGTTTTTGCTTGAAAGGATTTACCTGAAACTTTCGTCCATACAACTTTTCTTTTACCTGTATCAATAATCGCCGTCCTAGGAACAACTAAAGGCATTCCTTCTATATCTAGGTTTAATACTGCATTTGCAATCATACCGGGCTTTAATTTCCCTGAAGCATTTTCAATTGTGGCCCTAACTTTCAAGGTTCTTGATTTTCGATCAAGGACAGGGTTAACAAAATCTATCTCTCCAACTAATTTTTCACCTGGGATAGCAGTAAACTCTAGTTCCACTTTCTGGCCAATTTTTATTAGAGATGAATCATGTTCGTAAACATCCATTTCAACCCATACATCGGCAAGATCCGATAGTTCAAAGAAGTTCTGTCCTTCCTTAAAGTATTTGCCAACTGTTGCATTTCTTACTCTGACAATACCTGTTGCATTGGAGTAAATAGTTATTTGCCTTGGTATTTTTCCTTTTTTATACCATTTTTCAAATTGAAAACTTTTAATTCCCCAAAGCTTAAGTCTTTCAATACTTTGGTTAAGCATATCTTTAAATTCTTTACTCTTACTTTTAGTATAGCTTCTTCTAGCTAGTAGATACTCTTCACCAGCAGTAATAAGCTTTGGACTATATAAATCAATTACAGGGTCACCAATTTTAACCATACTCCCAGTTGATTTCACATAGACCTTTTCAACTCTCCCACCAATTCTTGCAGGTATGTTACTTTCTTTTTCTTCAGATTGAAGAACAGAACCAAGAAGTCTAATTTTCTTAGTCATCTTCATCGAAGTAACTGGAAAAAAGTCAGGGCTAAAATGTTTTAACTGAGCTTTTCTAAGCTTTACCTTGGCAACAACTTTAGCTGCTTTATTTTCCTTAGGTTTCATCACCATAGGAGTTCCATCCATTGGACATACATCTTCTGATTCACTTGTTACATCTGGAAAGTCTTTACACTGCCAAATATCTTTTTCAGGAACAACAGTAGTGACTTGATCATCCTCATCATCATCAATCTCAATTTTCGTTAAGTTCATATGACAAATAGGGCATTTCCCGGGCTTATCCTCTTTTATTTGAGGGTGCATTGAGCAAGTATAATAAACCTTTGACTTTGATTGACTGTGTCCATCTTTAGAAGTCGTAGACTTACTAGCATCTTCTTTTTGGCAAGAGACACCTAGAGTAAGTATCGAAATTAAAAATAGTACTTTTATTAGTTTACTCATTTAAAGGTTCTCCTTTGACATACTTTAATGTTGCTCTTTTTATATCCCTTTTGGCTTCGAGCATAACTTTGTTCATGAGAATTTTTTGTAGTTTTAGTTCACTTTGAAGAAGCTCAACGTAAGTCGAATTTCCAAGACCATATGATTTTGAAGTTATTTCTCTTGAATTTCGTGCAAACTTGATTGTTCTTTCTTTAAGTATGTTCAATTCTCCAAGAAGCTTTTTAATTTCTTTTTCAAGCACAGATATATCTCTTATTTTTTGCCTCTTATAATTTTCATAATTCTTTACTGCCATGTATTTTTCTTGAACTGCTTTACCGTGTTTTGAGTATTTTTCCCCAGAAAATGGTAATGGGAAGCTTATTGCAGCACCAACGAAATCACCATTGCCATCAATATTTGATCTTTTTGTATAGCCTAATGAAACGGTTAAATCTGGAACATAATTTAGCTTTGAAGCACTTAGGCTTAATTCTTTTGCCTTTAGTCTTTCTTTTAACCCTAGCTCCTTATTGTCAATTACTTTCTTAGAAACTGACTTCAAAGTACTCCAAGGAATTGAAGTACTGTCAATACTTGAGCTTCCAATTAAGTACTGGAGGCGATCATCAATTTGGGACAAATCATACTTTTTATTATTTATCTCACTTTCTATTTCTGATTTTCTAATTTGAATATCAAGCAGTGCCTGCTGAGAAGTTTTTCCTGTCGAATAAAGTCTTTTACTCACTTTTAATATTTTTGAAATCCAAATATTATTTTCATTTAATATTGATAGCTCCTCACTTACTTTTCTTTTTATGATTAATATCTCCCAAAGCCCCTTAGCAAGAGCTTCTTTTTTATCATTCGCTTGAAACTGATAAGCATTAGCGAGTGATTTAAAAGCATCTTCAATATTTCCATACTTTGTTGTAAGAGCTATTTTTTGAGATATACCAAACTCAATTCCTGTCATTGGAGTTTGATCGTTTTCAATCGTGTCTTTTGGAAAGTTCTTAGCTGCTATTTTAAATTTTGGATCACCCCAAGAACCTTTTAGTTCTGCTTCTTCACTCAATGCCCTAGATTTGAAGTCTACTGCCTTAATACTTTCATGCGCCTGAAGAGCTTTAACTGCTTCATTAAAAGTAATTGCATGAGCATCAATTGAGCTAATTAATAATAGACCAACAATAAGTTTCATCATTTTAGTATCTCTCTTGATTCTTTTATCCATTTTTCAACCTGTTTTATTTCATCTTCAGTTATCTTAGAGTCTCCTTGCATAATTCTGTAACGTAAGGGTGGCATTAAACCATCTTTCATAGTTTTCTTTATAGCTTCAAGGTCTTTAAGGGGTGTTTCATGGCTTACAAAAGGAAAGTCTTTTGAAAAATCTAGATGCTTTTTGGATTCCTCTATATCATGGTCAATTAATTGTTTTACTCCCGGTATTTTATAATACCAAGGGTAGTTAGTTGTATTTCCATGACAATCAAAGCACGATTTTTTAAATATTGGCCTAACTGTCTTAATATAGAGCTTATTAATTTGGATATATTTTTGCTTAAGCTCATCATCTCCACTCACTACGGGTTGAGAATCTTTTTTCATTTCGGAGTGATCCTCACCACCATGGCCCCATGAAAGTGAGCAAGAGATTCCTAAAATTAAAATTAGTATCAATTTATGCAAATGAATCCCCCATTAAAAGTATCTTCACTACCTATTACGAAAGGCAGCCACTATTTGTGACAAAAAACTTACTTTTTTAATAAAACTATTGTATTTTTAAATAGTTATACCCCCATGGGGTACTTCTGAAAAGTTTTTGTCACAAAATAGGCATACTCGTCGTAATAAGAGGTAGAGGATGGAAAATTCATTTTCACATTTAGAAGATACTAAGCTCATGGAGCTTTATAAGAACGGTGAGAATATGGCCTTTGAAGTAATATATTTACGACATAAAGATCGAGTTTATAGCTATCTAGACAAAAGGCTGTCTGATAAAAATGTTATCGAAGATGTATTTCAGAGTATTTTTGTTAAGTTTCATAACTCACGCCACTTATATAGTTCTGAGCACCCACTTTTAAAGTGGATATATACGATTTGTAGAAGTGAATTACTCGACTCTGTTAAGAAGAGTCGCAAAATAAAGCTCGTTTCAATAAATGAAGATCAACTCATTTCTGAAACTAAGGAGATCGACGATAAAATCGATCTCGACTCTGTTAAGTCACTTTCTGATAAGGAGAAACTGGCAATCAAGTTACGTTACTACTCAGAAGAAGATTTTACTGACATTTCTAAGGCATTAAAAACTTCAGAGGCTAATTCGAGAAAGTTAGTTTCAAGAGGCATAAAAAAACTCAAAGCTAAGTTAATAGGAGAAGCGAAATGATTGATCCTAACAACAAAGACAATAAGGACTTCTTAGATTTTATGAACTCTAAAGGAATTAACCCGCCAGAAGAGTTGAGCAATAGAATTTTAAATTTTGTTAAAGCTGATCTCGATCCATCCCATAAAACTGTTTTTTCTAAACTATTAGGTATTCAAGCCTTTATTGGAGCCCTTACTCTTACTTTTTGTCCACAGTTCAGTCTTAGCCTAACGAATAATTATGAACTATTTCATTACTTTCATCATAAATTTGGTGAGAATATCTGTATGGCCATTTGCGGATCAATTTTTATTGGAAGTGGTGCTCTCTTTGCAGCGTACATATTAAAATCTAGTGAAGTAAGGAAAATAAAGGAATCAAGAATTCTTTATTATACTTCTATTTCAATAATCGCTCTATCTAGCTTTATTATACTAGGCTCTGAAGTATACTTAAGTCTTGCTCTGTATTGGTTAGTGGGTGCAACGATTGGAGGACTATCAGTATTTGAACTGAGCAGGGTCGTAAGAAGAAATATCTTTCATTATTAAGACTTAGATGACTTTTTAATCAACTCCATTATCTCATTAATTTTTTCTTCTGCATCTTTTTTAGAGCCTAACTTCACTGCATTCAACAAACAATGATTTGCGTGTCCTTCAAGAATTTGAAGTTCAAGTCCTTTTAAAGCACTTCTAATTGCCTTAATCTGGGTAAGTATGTCTACACAATACTTCCCCTCTTCGATCATACCCTTAATGCCTTTTACTTGACCTTCAATTCTATTAACTCTTGCTAAATGTGATTTGTGATCAGCACCTTTTTTTTCCATAACTTACTCTCTAAAACCTTATTTTAATTCCAAAGCCAACAGAGTCATTGCCTTCATTATCTGAAGATAGATTAGCCTAACGCTCTGCATCGCGCCATTAATACCCTACACCCCTATATTTTATACATACCCCATCAGGGTAAATCTCAATACAAGTATCTGAAATTAGATAATATTCTTAATTCTAAGACTATTGGAAACAACAGAAATACTACTTAATGCCATAGCGACACTTGCTAAAACAGGAGGCATCATAGGCCCACCGAAAATAACAAGAACACCTGCTGCAATTGGAATCAATAATGTATTGTAGACCATTGAAAGGAAAAGATTTTGTTTAATAATCTTCATAGTCCCTTCAGACAACTCAATAAACTCTAGTGCCTTTGAAAGATCACCCTTTACAATTGTAACGTCTGAAGCATTTATGGCCACATCAGTACCAGTTCCCATCGCCATTGAAAGGTCAGCCTTTGCTAATGCAGGAGCATCATTAACACCATCCCCAACCATAGCGACAGTCTTACCACTATTTTGAAGCTCTTCTAGTTTAGTTGATTTTTCAAGGGGAAGAGCATTTGCTATAAAATGATCAATGCCTAGTTCTTTGGATACAGCTTTAGCAATAATCTCATTATCACCTGTTATCATCCAAGTTTCTATGCCACGTTCTTTAAGTTGCTCTATTGTATGCTTGGAAGAGTCTTTGATTTTATCTCCAACTATAATTGAACCTACATGCTTCTTATTTTTTGAAATAAACACAAAGCTTCCAACTTGGTCTGTCATAATATTGTTATCAAGAAACACATTATTTTCATTTAATAATTTCTCATTTCCGATTAAATAGTCACTTTCATCAATTTCAGCTTTTAAGCCCTTCCCTTTTACTATCTCAAAGCTATCTGGTTCTTCTAGTTCAATCCCTTGTTCTTTAGAGTAGTTCACAATGGCTTTAGAAAGAGGATGTTCAGAAAACTGTTCAATTGATGCAACTTCTTTCAAAATAGCTTCATCACTATCTTTTATATTCACTTCAATTACAGAAGGTTTTCCTTCAGTTATAGTTCCAGTTTTATCAAATATAATCGTATCAATCCCAATTGCTTTTTCAATGATATCTCCACCACCAATCAATAAACCTTTTAAGGACGCTCTACCAGTAGCAACGACTACAGCAGTTGGTGTCGCTAGTCCTAAAGCACATGGACAAGCGATAACAAGAACAGCAATAAAGTTAGAAACTGAATTTCCCCAAATGGGCATAGGGCCTAGAAAAAACCAAGATAGAAATGTAACAATTGAGAAAACTATTACTACAGGAGTAAAAACTGAACTTATCTTGTCTGCATATTTTTGAATTTCTGGTTTAGAGTTCTGTGCCTGTTCTACAAAATTAATTATTTGCGACAGGAAAGTATCATTACCTACTTTAGTTGCTCGATACTCAATAACACTGTCACCATTTATTGTTCCTGTAAAAAGTTGATCCCCAGCTTGTTTTGTCACAGGAATTGGTTCACCAGAAATCATAGATTCATCAATCGCTGACTCTCCTTTGATAATTTTACCATCAACAGGAAACTTTTCTCCAGGCTTCACCCTAATAACATCACCAACTTTAACATCTTCTATCTTAACTTCTCTTAACTCTCCATCAGTTATAAGCGTCGCATTCTTTGAACTTAGCTGAAAAAGGGAGTTTAGGGCCTCTGTAGTCTTTCTCTTCGCTTTTTCCTCAAAGTATTGTCCTAAGTAAACAAAAGAAATAATAAAACCGACTGCTTCAAAATAAACTTTTTGGGTAAGCCCCATTTGAACTGAATATTCAGAGAAAATAGTTATAAAAAAACTATAAAGAAAAGCAGCTGTAGTCCCAAGCCCTATAAGAGTATTCATATTAGACTTTCCACTTTTTAAGAAGTGAAGAAGAGATTTTTGAAACTTTAATCCAACCCATCCCCATATAGGAACACATAAGGCCAATTGCAAATACCAATTTACATCTTTAGAAGGCCAGCCTTTTAGAGGCCACATTGCCAAAGCAAATATCATAATTGCTAAAACGATTGAAATCACAAACTTAGAAAAGTTCTCATCAATTTTCTCTACATTAGTAGCCACTTTTTCATCATCAGCTATTGAGTAACCAAGAGACTTGATCTTCTCGATAACTTTATCTCTAACGTTATTGTCCTGTACTTCAAATTTTCCAGTTTCAACAGCAAAATTGACACTAGAGCTGATTACACCATCTAAGGATGCAACTTCCTTTTCAATTGAGCTGGCACAACTGGCACAGCTCATTCCCCCAACTTTAAGAGAAATCGTTTCCATATTATGCCTTTTTAATACTCTTTACACTAAAACCAAGCTCTATTAAATCATTTCTGACCTTCATATTTGAAAGATCATCACTACCGATAATCAGAACTTTTTGATCTTCTAAATTGACTTTGATTTCCTCAATATTATCAATCGATTGAAAATGCCCGGTTATTTTATTTACACAACCGCCACAATTCATACCTTCTACTTCTATATTCAATGTTTTCATATTGACCCCCATATACCCCCGTAAGGTATATTAGTTTTTACATTAAATCAAGTGCATTTTATTTTAACAAGTCCAAACACTTAGTTATCCCTCGAATATTTATCCCAGACTTGCGAATATAAATCTGCATTGTCTTTAAATCTTTCCATCCCCCCATGGACATGACCTTGATAGGCTCAATTCCTTTTGAAAGCATGATCGTGGCCCAAGATGCTCTTAGGTCATGAAAACGAATTAAGGGAAGGTCTATTTCTTTTAGGAAGAGCTTTAAATATTTAGCCTGCTCCCCTGTCTCCCATCCCTGAACTCGTGGAAGAACAAATTCATTAGTCTTATTTTTATACAGGTCTTCCACAACTGACAGTATACGATTCATGATCAAATGTCCCCTTAAAGACTTCTATTGGAAGTCCACCCTTCAGCGACGTATGAGGAATTATCCGATTGTATTGTTTAACAAATTTATATACTTGAGAATAAAGACTTCGAAAGTTTTTAGACTCTTTTAAATAAAAGCGTTGCTTGAACTGACGAAAGACGGCCTCAACCATGGAGTTTGAAAAGCGAATATCTTTTTTCGCAATTAATGATTTAATCCCTTTCCCATGGAGTAGCCACTTTGGTTTTGAACCCGTATTCTCACTTCCTGCATCCATAACGAAGGCGCCCTGAAAAGATGGGACAAAATGAAAAGACTTTAAAATTGTCTTATACATAAGATCCATGGTCTTTCGATTTGATAGCTTCCAAGCGACAATTAATCTTGAATAATTATCGATTACAATCTGCAAATACGCCTTATCTTTTTCTCCGTACTTTAGTTCTGTGAGATCAATATGCCAGTATTCATTAACCTTCTTAGCTCGTAATCCATTCTTATATTGCTTCTTCCTTCTATTAGGCGTTGTCCTTCTAACAATTCCGTGGAGCTTTAAGTACTTATACCAAGAGTCTAAGGAACAATGAAGTATACGATGTCTCTTACAATAGTGCATGAGACTGACAGTTGAGAACTTTCGAAACTGAGGAAGAGTTGCATACTTTATAAGAGTTTCGACTTCCTTGGCTGTTAGTTGATTAGCACGGTTTAAATTACATCTCTTATATTTATTTGTCTCACAACCGTAGGCCTCAACTCTCCATCTGTAATAACTGCTTGGAGAAACTCCAATAGTTTTTAAAATCTCTTTTAAGGTTAAAAAGTCACGAAAGGACTCAATCAACTCAATGGCCTGCTTCCGTTTCTCTTTACCTTTTAAATTATGAACTTCAACTTCTTCCAAAAACTTATGATACATTTTCTTTAACAATAAATTCTTTGCCTTTAGCTCAAAGTTCTCTTCTTTTAACTTTTGAACTCTATACTCATATGCAAATTCGCTTTCGACCGTCACTCTCTCCTTACTCTCTTTGAGCCAATAATTGATTGTCGTTCTTGGAATATTCAAATCAGGAAACAAATTTCGATTTCCACTTTCAATGATCATTTTTTTTACCATAGGATCGTACTTCCTATACGTCATAGAATCCTCCCTCTTTGTTAATTTTAATGGTCTTATACTGACGAAAATTCGTCACACGGCTTCCGAATTCTCGGCTTTTTCACGATTAATTGATATGTTTTAGTGCTTTTTTGGAATTTTGGGGTTCTTTCGGGTGTATCACTTGGTGGAAAATGGAATAAAACAACGGTTGGAGACATCATCAACCGCAACCAAAATCAGGAGGCATAGTATGCGTGCGATAATTGAGATATTTCTTGCGATATTATTTACAGTAATTTCAGGAACAACTGTATTGAACTTTTCAAGCAAGGCCATAAAAAAAGAAGCCCTCTTGAAAGTTCAAAAAGGGCTTCCGTCTTTAGAAAGCTTTACAGAAAAATTAACAAAAAAGAACTAGCTACCAATTCCAGCAGCTTTAAGACCTTCTTTAGTTGGGCCTTTAACTTGGCAGCAATCAGCTAGTTTACCATTAACAACAACAGCGGGAACTCTTGCTATTCCAAGTTCTTTTGCGCGATTTGAAACAGATGAATCATTCATATCAAGAATGTTTATCTCACAGTTATCACAAGCGACTTCATTCACGAGTTCAATCGTGCTTTCACAAGCAGGGCATCCTGCACTAAAAATTTCGACTTTTTTTGCCATATAATCCTCCTATGTTTAATTACAAGCAATACATTGCTTCTTCACTGGATTTAAGTTCCAGACCGAAGCAATTATTAAAACACCTATTCCAAAGTAAAAAATATAATCATTTTTAAAATAGTGGAACACCATTGCTACTATTGATCCAAATATCCCTAAAAATAGTGGCCCAAATCCTCTTCTTGCTTTCGCCTTAAACCCTAAACCAAAAAGTGCTACTCCTAGAAAAACAGCCATTAATATATAGAAATAAGTCCCCTTAAATAGAAAACCCAACCCAATACTAGTTAAAAAACCTGCTATAGCAGGGTAACAAAAAGGGCATGATGCCTTAGCAAGAAATGCCGCTCCAACCCCCGGCCCAATAGAAACTGTTCCAAGAAATCCAAACAACTTATTACTATTAGTAGAGGAAGTATTCTTTGTTTCTAACAATTTTGAAACTAGTAGCTCTACAGAGGGAACACCTGCTCCCTCATAAACTCTACAGCAGTTTGCTCCAGTTTCTGGCTCAACTCCCATTATATCTTTTCCATTTATTAACACTGTAGGAGAGCCATGCATTTTGGCATGTTCAGGAGCTTCTTCTGAGTTTCTATCCCATTCCTTCCATTGTGCACTTAACTTTGCTTTAGAGAAGGCTTTCACTAGGTTTGCCCGAGTTGATTTTACATTAGGACAATCTTTGTCAAAAATAAATTCTACATTTAACATTTTTTATCCTTTTCAAAGCATTCAAGAATTGGACATTCAGAAACTGATTTTTCGTTGTTTGAACATGAATCAACCATTTTTCTTAATGAACGCTTCATCTTGTTTAAGTCTTTTATCTTTTTTTCGACTTCATCAAGTTTCTGTTCAGCTTTAGCTTTAACTTGACCACATTTAGCGTTGTTTTTTACACGAAGTTCTAAAAGCTCTTTGGCCTCATTTAAAGTAAACCCAAGTTCCTGTGTTCTTTTGATAAACTTAATCTTAATAATGTCGTCAAAAGGATATTTACGATATCCTGACTTCGGAGAGGGTTGCTTGATCAAACCTTTTTGTTCATAAAACCTTATGGTTTCAACTGTCACTCCAGACTCTTTTGCTAACTTTCCAATAGTATATTCTTCTTTCATGAGTTCATTATAAACCCTGTGGTATACTACGGAGTAAATAGTTTTTTTACTGTGTATTTTCAGCAGGTTAGATAATTTGAAGCTGCTTCTTAATTACTTCTTTTAAGCAAAACTCAAACACCCATAATTATGAAAGCTAAAACTGATATATACTTCATTTTGTCACTTTTGAAAGTTCAAAAGGGACTGCCTTCATTAGAAAGTTTTATAAAAAATGACTAATTAATCACAATTACTTGAACAACATGATTCTTTTATAGGCTCTGCTTTTTTGATTTTTGATAGCTTCATTATGCTAATGCCACCTCTGATTACAACAAGAGAGACAATTCCTCCAATAATAAGGTCAGGAACATTACTCTTAAGAAAATATACCAAAGCACCGGAAAAAATCACTCCGGTATTAACGATTACATCATTAGCAGAAAATATCCAACTGGCCTTCATGTGAACTTCTCCGTCTTTATGCTTATGAATCAATATAAGACACCAGAGGTTAGCGATAAGTGCAATTACTGAAACCACGATCATATAATTAGACAGTGGCTCACTTCCAAAATAGAATTTTCTACCAACCTCGACCAAGCAAAGCAGGCCAAGAGAGATTTGCATAATTCCGCTAAAATATGCCGCCTTATGCTTCATTGCAATTGACTTTCCAACGGCATAAAGACTTAAACCATACACAAATGAATCAGCCAGCATATCTAGCCCATCAGCAAGAAGCCCAGTAGACTCAGCATAAAACCCTAAAATGATCTCAACAACAAACATCGTAAAATTTATACCGAGTAAGTATTTTAGCGTTTTCGCTTCTACACTAGGAGCGATATCTGGAATATCATGATCTAAAACCTCTTGAGAGCTTATTAAATCACCGGGAAGAGAAATAGCCTTTAAAGAGTCCAGTATCTGGTCTTTATCTACACTATGATAAAACTGCACAGTCCTAGACTCTAAATCAAACACCATCTTCGCGCTTGGGTCTAAGTTTTCCATCAATCCTTCGATCATTTTTATTTCAGAAGGACAATCCATTCTTTTTATATTTACAGATGTTTTTTGCATCTATGCCACCCTCTTTGCCAACTTTAGCCGACCATGCTCATGATATTGATAAAGAGCATTCGCCAATCCACCAATTATTACAATCTCTTTATTGTAATCTTCAAGACCTACTAGAAGCTTCTTAAAAGCATCATAAAACTCTTTATCGATTTTTAATTCTTCCATCCCATGCTCCTAAAGTGCTTCTCTAGAACTCTCTCATAAATATAATCAGCTTGCTCCCTTCCTCTTCCTCCTGAATACTGAACATCTAAAAGAAGTTGGATAGGATCTGCTATATTTAATTCTCTGTGCTCTCTAGCAACTTGTATAACTGGAAACTCGTTCTTATGCAAAACAAGCCTAATTCCATCCTCAGGATTATCAGAGATCCGAAGCTTCATTCTCTTAATAAATTTTTCTAATACATCCTCTTGGTCTTTCTTAGCATGAAAGATGACTGACTTGTTATTCGACCATGATAAGTCGAGTTCTCGACAAGCTAGATGACCACTCATGATAACGGCCAATTTCTTTTCAATTTGATGGCTTACTTTATGGAAATAATGGAATGCTTCTTCTCTCCATTCTTCCAATGAGATCATTGGCCTTATTGGGGATAAATAAACTTCTTCCTTTCTAGAAGAGGAATAGTTCATCTCCCACATATCAAATAATTTCTTTAGGTCTCTAAACTGATACTCATGGCCATCGATGTAAAGATACTCTTGTTCCTGCAAAAGTTTTACAAAGTTAAAGCATGAACTTTCACTTACGCCTGAAAATGCTGAAAGTACTTTATAATCATGAATTTTTCTTTGAAGTTCAAATGGCCAGAGTCTTTCACTCAATCCATTCATCAATAAACATTTTAACAACCATTGTTGAATAGGAGAAAATGAAAGCTTCTGCTTATATTCTTTTTTATGCAATTCAATTTTACGATTCAACTCTTTATGAATAGACCTTTCTAAAATACGCCCCTCAAAATTTCCTGCGAGTTTTCCAGAGTCATCTATTAATATCCAATTAAACTCTCTACTTTCATAGCGATCAAAAAACTCGAGTGCATTATCTAGGAATGAGTCAGATAGTTTTTTTACTCTAGCAATTAAAAGGATTGGTAGGTCTACTCTCTTACTTCTTGAGTTACGTCTTAAGAAGCGCCTTGAAGCAAAGCTTTCAAACATACTAGGAAGTACACTGGCATATCGCAGATCATGATATTTTTTGATTTCAATGAGATAATCCCCTCTATTAGAAGACAGATACCCATCTACTTTTCCAAGCAACTTATCCTTTTCGGCCTCTTCAATTTCGCTCGCATTGAGATCAAGTCCTCTCAAAACGTCTTGAAATGAAAACGGTGACAATAGCTTATTTATTTCTTCTTCATTCACACTCATCTTATCGTTCATTGTACACTAAATATTTAGTGTATACAAAATATTTAATGTACATTAAACAAAACCACGCAACCGTGTAAAATCAAGCACTTAGGCTTCATCGTATTTGCCTAAACAATTAAAACGATCTTTTTAGTTAGCCAGGAGCCACTAAAAAGGGAAATAAGAAGAGAATGCTTTAAAGCTCTTTGACTAAACTTTCTAAGTTTAAGTTTTTATCTTTAACGACTTTTTCAACAAATGGAGTACTGGCCCTATCACAAAGGACAAGAAGTGGCTTAAGGTCCTTAACGCAAACAACAAAGTCCGCCTTCATCCCTTTTGCTTGAATCTCAACGCCATCCTTTATCAAAAGGTTTGCATACTCTACCTCTGAAGGATCTTTAATTTTCAAAGCCGACTTAACATAAATATCTTTATCTAGGCTTCGCAAATCCTTTTTTAGTTCTTTCCTATAGAGATAACCTACTAATCTTTGATTCAAGACTCCCATATCAATTGAAATCTTATCAACTTCAGAGTCTTTATAAGTCGTTGATGAACAAGAGGTTAAAATCAATATAAAAACTAACAGAAAACTATTTTTCACTCTAACTCCAATACACTGCTGATTCATCAAGATTTTTTCCAGCTTGATGGGCCAAACTTCTTCCAGTATCTAGATTGATGGCAGGAAAATCTCCCTCTTCAACACAGTCGCCACCATTATAAACATACTCGTAAGACTTCTCGGCCAGCGGTTTAAATGCATTATAAAACATCGGGATGCAGTCATTGATGAAGTGAATAGTACGTCCAGCGAAATTTCGACTTCTTCCTTTTGCTCCATCTACTTCTAAAACAAGGTCTTTTTCCTTATTTTGAAGTAACTCTTCTTTATCCTTATAAAGATAGTCTTTAACAGCAGGAATCCATGCGTAGAATTGATTAAATTTGCCCTCAGCAATTCCAAACATATCGTGCATATCATCAATCCAGTCTTCGATATTGTCACTATTAACATCGTGTCCGTAGGTCGTATTAATTAAATCAGAAAACATTTCTGAGATATGAGAAAAGTCCCGACTCAAAACATCTTTTAGCTGATGATGATAATCTGATGTATTTAAATTTACGGCATGCCCTGAAAGTTTTGTGAATTCGTTTAAAAGAATCACATCAAGTCTCATTTCTAGAAGTCTATGCTCTGTAGCATTGTCGTCGTAATCGCCAACCTTATCTCTAACGAACGGATGAATCACACCATCTGCAACAACATGAGAAGCAAAACCAAGAAAGAAGCTAAATGCTTCATCTTTCTGGTCTCCGTCAGGCATGTCTTTAACCCTATCAAGAGCGTCCAAGAAAAGCTTATTTGTAGTTTTATAATGAAAATCATCTGCGATTTTTTGAAAAGAGTTATGTGGTCTTAAGAGCTGAGAATATGGAATGTCTGGTGCAATAGCACCAACTTGAAAGTATTTTATTTTCTCATCCAGAAGAAATTTTAAATCTATATTCTGATGTTCAGAGAGAGCATTAAAATTTCGAGCTAAAAAACAATGTGTATAGCCACTTGGCATATTCCTCTCCTTCTAGACAAAAGCATTCCTAAAATAGTTTATAATTTTCTCATCTGCTATTTCTTCAGACTGCTCAGTCTCAGACCAAGGAGATTCATTGTGAGTTTTATTTCTCAAAGTCCAAGCACTATAAATCCCATAGAGAGAGATAGTTTCTTTTAATATACTAATTACGGCATCATTATTAACTACAGAAGAAATATCAACATCCTTATCTTCAGAAATAGGATTTCCCTGAACAACTTTATATTTATCATAAACTGTTCTGATCACTGGTCCATGTTGCCAAGCTAAAAATGGTTCATTAAATAAGCGTTTATTATATCGTCCATAAGCAATACCTTGTGCATAATACAATAACTTCTGAAGTTTTAGATGTGTTAAGTTATCCATCCTTCTTTCGAAGAATCTAATGAGATACTCCGCAATAGAAAAAACATCTAGGTTTAAATTTTCAATTTCTGAAACGTCTCTTCTATTTCTAATTTTATCTAAAACAACTCTAGAAATTCCCGGACTTTCTATTTCATCTTTGAGTCGTTCAATAATTAGCAGTAAAACATCCTTCTTAAGGCTCTGTTCACCTTTTACAATTCTAGTGACACTAGCACGATCAAGGCCAATTAGATCTGAAAACTCACTCCTATTCACCTTACAGAAAGTAATAATAGCATCTATTTCTTTCCCACCTAAAACATACTCCCCTTTCACAATAGAAGGGAGGTAATGATTTAGATATCGACGGACAGAGTCACTTGCAAGCTGATCAATCTGATCATCCGCTAAAAAGAATTCGTCCTCTGCTTGATTAAATGTTTCAGGAGTTATTTCTCTTTCTTCTGGGTTAAACAGAATCTCAACATCAGAAAACACATTTTTCCCAAATGCATCTTCATGAATAAATTTAGGAACGATAATTTTTTTAAACTTCATTTTAAACCTCTCGGTAAGCACTACACACAATGATAGTCTCTTTTGTGATAGTCCCGTTCTCGTCTTCTATCTCAACTTCTTCCAATAAAACAACTAGCTTGCACTCTCTATCCTCATCATCCTTTGGAAAATATAAAAATGATTCAGTAATCGCTTCAGGTGAATCATTTTCAGTGACTCTTCCGTTGCCGTATTTTACAAGGTTTTTAATTTCTAATTGAGTGAACTCTCTTTCAGGATAGTCACCGTATGCGTGATATCGAACCACAACCTTGCAATTTGCTCGAATTTTATAAAACCGCTTCCGCTTATCACTTAACCCCAAGCCAGCCTCTCATCTATCATTTCGGGTTGCACTCTGCAACACTTTATCATTATTTTTCCATTTTTTCAATAAAATCCATTTTCAAAAGGCATAAACCACTGTAATCCCATTCACACTTTTCAACAGTTTATTTATTCCTATATCTCAATACATATTGGTTCATTTTTGACTTTATAGTTCTTATTCAAGATACAAGAGTTCACAAAGGCAACACCATCCTGCACCTTGATTCCATAACCTTCATGAATATGCCCAAAAGCATGTACTTTAATTTCCAGATTTTGAATTTTACTTAGAAGATCTTCACAACCAACCTTTTGACCATTTGAGCATTCATCTAGAATTCCAAATGGTGGCCCATGTGTAATTAGCACATCAGTATCATCAGGAATTAAATCCCAATGTTTTTTGATATCATCACCTCTTTTTCGATTAAAGGCCCAATCAAAGAATTCCGGTTGAACAGGAGACCCCCAAAACTTCACTCCATCAATTGTAACCCCGCTATCATTTAAATAGATGATTCCATTCTTACTAAATATCTCTTCAGCTTCTGTCTTTCTTTCATCTTCAAAACAAAAGTCATGATTTCCAGCAATAACAATTTTGTGACAAAAATCCTGCTTCTTAATAAATTCAGAAAAGCTTTTAATGTCTTCTAATGAACCCTTCTTTGAAAAGTCTCCACAATGAATTAAGACATCACCTGCTTGTAGTTTAACAGCCTCATGTTTTGCATGAGTGTCTGATATGAATGTTAAATTCAAATTATTCCCCCTCTACACTTCCCACGATCAGGACTTGAGTAGAAAAATCTCTCTACTGATTATACTTCCCCTCATCCCTGTATTGATTTTTGGTCGTAAGAAATATTTTTCCTAAAACAATATAATACCAGCAAAGCATAGCTTATAAAGGACTACTCATGCGTAGTCTTTGTAAAAATTGAAAAAACTTTTTCTTCATTCTTAGGTAAAAAATTAAGCCCCTCAGTAACCCCTCTCTCATCAATCCCCGCAAGACGTAAATAAACTCCGAGAGTTTTCAAGTCCTTCCAACCACAAATCTTCATAACCTTAACAGGCTCCACTCCAGAGCCAATAAGTTGAGTAGCAAAGCAAGCTCTCAATGTATGAAATCGAATCTCAGGAAGGTCAATAGACTTACAAAACATTTTTAAAATCTTGGCTTGCTTACCGCCAGTCCAAAGAATATGCCTTGGAAGAACGTACTCAGACTTAGACTGATTCTTAATCTCTAAAAGCAAAGAGCGAAGCTCAGAAGAAATAGGTACACTACGCCAGTAACCGGCCTTGGTGTCCTTGAACTCACCCACTTTGAAATTATATGACCTCTCAACCTTGATCAATGAAGCATCAAAATCAACGTCTTCCCACCTAAGAGCATATAGCTCTCCATTTCTCATTCCAGTAAGAAGAGCCATGGCCCAAATATGATACCATTCATGATCCTGTGCCTTGGCTTCATATAGTAGCTTTCGTATTTCATAAGGCTTTAGTATCTCGGGCCTCTTATCTTGCTTAACAACAACTTTTAGCCCAAAGACAGGACTATGAGGAATCCCTCTTATCGCCCTATTCTCTATCGCCCAGTTATAGATCATATTGATTGTATTTTTCACACGTTTTTGAAATGCTCTGCTCCTACCCTCTTTAATGACGCGATCTAAGACCTCTCTCCCGTCACCTTTGGTAATTTGAGAAGCTGGTCTATCAAGCCAGTTCTCGGTCCAACGGTGCAGCATTGAAACATAGTCTCTTATAGTGGTTGGGTTGTAGCTCTTTTCAATATAAGAAGACTGGGCGACTTCGGCCGCCCATTTAGTAATGATCATTCTCCAAGAAAAACCATGCCCTTCTTCTTGGGCAACTTTTTGTGAAAGCTCTTGGATCAGTTTCTTTTCTTTACGAGTTGCTTCTGCCTTAGTTTTTAATCCTTTGATGCGTTTTTGACGCCTGATATGTGGCATGGCCCTACTTCTGATATTTACATAAACTGAAAATCGAGAATCACCACAAGGCAAAGTTTCTTGAGTTACGGCCATTACTACCTCCTATGAAAATGAAACTTCCAATAATTGATCAAGCTCTGCTCTCTTGAAATATAGTCTTCGATTCCACTTTCGCTTAATCAAAATCCCCTTACTTACAAGAAGCCATACAGCATTACGCGTTTTCCCAAGGTATAAGGCCGCTTCATCTGTATTGAGCCATGTCTTATTTAGAAAAGTCTTTTCCACCCTTCCCCCTAGTTAAGATTCGTGAACCCCACAAGCCGTGCGTTCACTTCCTCATACGTTTTTGTACCACCTTCGTTGGTTTTAAATGACTTCATCTCAGCTCGCCCTTGAACAAAGACTTCGTATCCTTTCTTAAGATATAAGGAGCACAACTCAGCTTGCTTTTCCCAAACAACAACTTTTCTCCAATGAGGAGGAACGTCTTTTCCCTTATTAATAGCGACTGATAAATCGCAGACAGGCTTGCCTTCTTTTGTGTACTTAAGCTCAGGATTCTTGCCTAGCCTTCCCATAAATGTTTCATATGTATTTTCCATTTTTAATTCTCCTTCTCTTAATTAATTCCGACCTTCTTAAGTAAGAAATCATCAAAGGATAAGTTTTGCTTATTCTTCCTATTGAATTCTTCCCAAGCTCTTTCCAGTAATTCTCTTTTACTTAAGCTACCTTCTTGGATCTTTTCGATGTCCTTTGATGAAATCTTATCGATTCCAAATAAGGCTAAGTCTTTGAAAGTAATTTCTCTGCCGTAGTCTTTTTTATTAGTAGCGACAAGAAGATCAAATACTCTTTTAAGACTTTCCTTATCCTTTGAGAGATCGACAAAAAACTTTGTCTGCTCTGGATTTATTTGGAATTCGGTCTTTGTATGTTTAGGCTTTCTTCCGCGTTTTTTATGTGGCACAGACTTCGCACCAGCACCCAAGCTTTCTTCTTTTACAACACCATTCATATTCATTATTAATTACTCCTTCTTTTCTTATTCGCCCCTGCCATTTTCTTTTATTAGGGACATAGAGAGGGACTTTTTGACCTCCTTCTCGAACTGGTAGAGAGAGGGAGGTCAAAAATCATCTCGATAATGGCCCGAAATCATTTATGAAAATGGCAGGGGCGAATTTTGTTTAACTTCATTTGACTCTAATTTAACCTTTCTCATCACCAAAAAGACTCCTAAAACTCAATTCTCTACCTAGATAGAAGCACTCTGACTTTTCATAATTAAACTTGTTTGCCGTCATTTGCTTGTCTAGAATTAGAACAATGGCTTCTTGAATATCTTCCTTCATTTCCTCTAAAAAGCGTCGATAGGTTTTAAACAATGTCTCCTTATTGGTGATAAAGACGCCATAGGTAAAGACACTTCCAGTTGCATAACGACGGTACTTTTCTTTAACTCTATTTTGTGACTTCTGAGTAAGCTCAACCTCTAATGCAAGTCTGAAAATATCATTTCCCTTACGCACACTGGCCTCAGCATCTGGCAAAAGCTGATCACCTGATATTTGATGAAACATTCTTCCATTCATAAATGAGCCGTTCTTTAATAGTTCTTTTAGAACTCGACTTACAATCAGATCATGGGTTAAATTCTCATCACAAATCTCATAGGTGTAATCATGACCAGTAAACTTAAGGCCCTTGTCTGTTAGATAGATATGCTTATTCTTTCTCCCAAGGAGAACACCTTTGATAAGTCCATGCGTTTCAAGCTTTCGGACTTTCTTTAAAAGGTTATGATAACCAACATCGTAGTTGCACATTTCACTTAGACTCTTCATGTCCACAACTTTCCATTGACCGACAATATTGATGATGTCCTCATAAACACCTTGGGGAATGAAACTAGCTTTCATTACCTACCCTCAACTAATAAAGGTCTGCGTTTTTTTACTGAATAAGGTTTGATCTTTTTAGACTCCCTCGAATTCTCTTTTTCGATAACTACCTCCTTATTAATAAATTTGACGTTATCCCAAACGATCTTAGGATCGATATACTTCACATTTAGAAGATCAACTTTTGTTGGGTAGTGTCTCAAAAATACACATTGCCCCACATTTAAATTCTTTAGGATATTGGAATGAACAATTAGCTCCTCAACTGTTCTCTGAGATCCTTGAGCCTGTTCTTCTCCATCTTGTACTCGCATTGTTTGCTTCTTTGACTCCATCGTTCCAATAGACTCAGCAAATAATCCTGCACCGTCTTTTATTCTTTGTTTAAAAAGAAACCAATTAGAAGTATTCTCTAAAACTTGGGTACAAAGCTCAGGGTCATATTTTGCGATATCACTTGGAGACTGAAAGGCAAAAGTAAGCTCCATCTTTGCCCCTCTGACCTTATTAAGAATCTCGATAAACTCATCTGTAATAATAGCAGAAAGCTCATCAATATAGAGACCCATCTTATTAAGATGATCCTCATTAACGGGAGTAATATCTCGGTAGGTCTTATAAGCTGAATACGAGATGTCTCCTAAAATCACTTTCCCAAGAGACCTGGCAATTTCTGCAAAGCCTAGAACAGATAGTCCGATATAGACGCATTTATTACTCTTTCTAATATCTGAGAAGCTAAGGCCATCTGCCCTATTAAGCTTCTGACCAAAGTCAGATCTCATAAGCTTCTTAAGCCTTGATAAAATCCCTTGAATATCATCTCTCTTATAAAGACTCTCTTCTTTATTCTTAGAATCACTTATTTCGATAAGCTTATTGTAGATACTTTCAAGATTGACTAGCTCATCTTTACTTTTAAGAATTGAAACCGCATCCTCGATGGCATCACGACAAATTTGGGCGTAATGTTCCTCACTCCAAGTAAAGGACTTAAAAATACGGTCAGCTATATTTGTACTTGATCCATCCTTAACAGGGTTTAAGGCACTAGCACCCTCGCCGTTCCAGTATTCAGAAAAGACATAGAAGTCTCTTTCTGTAAGCTTACAAAGGTTGATAAAGTTTAAAAGAGAACCGTTATCGCCCTTTGGATCAATAAAGACCACGGGCTTTCCTTGTCTCATATCTTCAAACATAAGAGCATCAAGAAGAACGGTTTTTCCTGAACCACTGGCCCCAACGACTGCCGTATGAGCTGACTTATTAACCTCACTGCCCATAATATTTCGTTTGGAAGTAACGGAATAACCAATAGCCTCATCAAGCAAGGTACGTCTGTCATTCTTAAGATCATCTCTTTCAATCTTTTTAATGGTATTCTTATTATTTCTTTTAAAGACATACTTATCCATTCCAAGGACAAGTCCTGTGGCCATTAATTGGCTCAGTTTTAAAAGAATCTCTGACATTAGATCAATTACAGGAACAAGGGCCTCTCCAAGCCCAAAGTCTCCTGATTGTTTTTTATTACTCATTGTTTTCTCCTTCTGAATTGCTATTAATTGAATCAGGCGTCTCTCCGTAGGTGTGCTCGTAAACGTCAAAGGCTGGAATATAAAAAGTTTTGTTCCCTTTTTTTACGTAACGCTCTTTGGATTGATATTTGATTAGAAACTGTCTATTTACTTTGCCCTTAAGCTTTTCAGGTAGCTCCTTAACTGGAACCTTATAAGCTTCTTCCTTGCTAAGATTGGCGTCTATATTGAGATTTCCGAGACCTATCTCAATTGCATTTGGATCATACGGGATATTCGTTTTCTTCTTATCCATAAGCATTTGATCGAGCTTATAGTTTCGAGGATCATCCTTATAAAGAGCATATCCAGCAAGAGCCGCAAGGCCCGCTCCAACAAGCCCAAAGACGGCCGCATTAGCACCGCGACTTTCTTTATTAGGACTAAGCATTGCTCCTGCCGTGGCCCCTGTTGCACCACCGGCCAAAGAGCTATAGATAAGAGTTTTCTTCATGGTTGAACATGAGGTCACGCTCAAAAGTAAAATTCCTAAAAGTAATCGATTCATTTTATTCTCCACTTAGCTTTAAAGACTTATTAAAAAAGACAAGAACCTCTTTTCCAGAGTTCACATAGGAGATCGTTAAATTCTTCTCTCCTGACTCGATAATCTTGTTCTTGGCATTTGTTGCGATACTGCTTAGACCATCCATGATCTTATTCTTGGCCGTATTTTGGTTGAATGTGCCAAAAGGAGAACTCACTCCACCTTTGGCCACATCAAACGTAGCCCCTAAAAATGATGCAAATGAAGAAGTCAGAAAGGTCTTCTCTTCTCCTGAGTAGTAATAATCAGCAATGATTCCTTCGGCACCGTCTAAGTCCCAAATATCAACATCAACGTCATATTCTTCACCGTCCATAACCAAGAGATCACACTGACTAGGCACTCGCTTCTCAAAGCTAAAGCCCAGACAGCGAAGCTCTGCTCCGTTTAAATCAAAGCTTTCACTATTTATTCTCACGATAAACTTAGATGGCTTAACATTCATGGCCAGAACTGAATTTAGAATAATCCCACGTACACGAGTAAGAGCTGTGATTTTCTCTTCCTTCTTTCTGACGATGACTCGCTTCTCAGACTTTTTTAATAGCTCAAGGATGGCCTGATCCTTTTCAAGTAAGCTCTTAGTATGCTTATCAAGCTGATTCTTTTTACTCTTCCTAACTGTTCTTTTTACAACCTTCTTAGAAACTGGCTTCTTATACTGATAACGATTTGAAGCAGGGATCTCACTAAATCCCGCTTGAGCGTTTGAATGTAGAAGAATTAAGATTGCTAACCACTTCATAGAGCACGCCCTTGGTAGTAGATCATCTTTCCATCTAAATAGATTGGAGGCCCTTTAGATAGGTAGCTCTTAGTTTTAATTGTTAGCTCATTGACCTTAACTGGTCTCTTAGACTTATTTACAAAGAATAAAGACTTAGGACACTCAAAGAGCTGATAGTCCTTTGTTTCTTTTAAGAGAGTAAAGTAAGTGCATCTCTCTGCCTTACGAATTTCAACGTCTTTGTTTGAAAAGTTCTCGCTGTATTTCAGATTGAAATGATATTTTTCCTCTTTGAGAAACGTTATGAAGTTTCGGCTAAAGCCTTTCTGCTTTGGCTCATAGACAAGACTTTTTCCGTTATTTAGCTCATAAATCTTAAAGTCTCCCTCTTGGCCTCCTACATAGTCTTGAACTTTGTTTGGAAAGTTCACGCTAGTAAGGTGTGACATGGAAAGGAAAATTGTAAATATATGTCCTGTAATGATGTAATAGATCATAGTGAGTCCTCCCATTGATAACGAGAAGCCAGTCTTTGCTCTTTTACATCTGCAATCTTGTAGAAATGGGGAAAGCTTGCATTTTTCTCCAAGGCAATTCTAAAACTACGATGACCTTTGCTATCTTTGGCCACAACATCACAACGAAAGCCACTTAATTGCTTTATGAGTCCAATTTCTTCAATTTCAAAGGTATGCTCTTTAACGTCTTTTAAAACAGACTTGTTAAATAGCTTTTCTGTAGGATTATTTTCAAATAGCTCTTTCATTCCCATATAGCACGCTTCCATTGCACTAAACCTCTTATTGTCTTCTTTGTGGTTGATTAATATTCCTGTTGCTAGAATGAGGACGTGAGTTAGTGCGCTTATTAGGGCGATATATATTAGAGGTCTTTTGATGTGGTCGATGGACTTTGCCATGCTTTTGTACTGTTCCATTGCTTACACTCCTTTTATTACTTTGCTGATTAGTAGATTCTTTTGGGCCTACCTTTGGGTTTATCTGGTGAACTTGCCTAGACTTATAAGCAGGGTTCTTTTTTGTTGGAGCTGAGATAAAATCAACTCCTGATAATTTATTTGAATTTTTAAGAGTCACATAATCCGAATCATTCACATGAGGTGGGATATGACCCTTTATATGTGTATGGCCAAGCCCTGTAGGCTTAACGCGTTCTGCTTCCTTTGGTGCTGGACGAGAACTACCTCCATTTGACGTAAATTTATTCATGCCTGCAACTTTAGCCTTCTTAGCGAATTGATAGCCACCTTTTGCCATTCCTTTAGCAAATGTTGCCTTTGGGCCAAGTGGGCCTCCTGTTGCCATCATTGCTGCATTATTGACGGTGTTCTTTGGTAGATTCATCACGTAATTGGCCCCGATACTTGCGATAATCCCACCGGCTTGAGAGATACCGCTTCCATTTAAAATCATGGCTCCTATAAGTGGAGTAAAGGCGATAAATAAAGTCAGAATAAAAAGAAGAGTCGTTCCCATCATAGACCCACCAATGATGTGTCCTGAGACATAGCCCTTATTAATCTCTGTCCCAATCATTGAAATAATGAAGACAAGGACGTGAGGGATAATTAAGCACCACAAATAGCTTAGAATTGCGCCTCTAAGAACATTTCCCATAGATGGGAATAGGTAGATCAGGCATGGTATTCCAATCAGCCCATATCCAAGATAGTAAACGAGGGAATACACGACTTTTAAAATCACAAAACAAAGCTTTGTAATGAAATAAATCGTAATGGTGAAACCGTCATTAACGAATGAATCAAATATGTGGTACTTCAAAAATGCGAGAGCACCAGTAAAGGCATTTCGATCTTTAAAGAAGTCCTTTTTCTTATCCTCTGTCATTGAATCCCAATGCTTAAAACCATCAAAGAAATCCATTAAGAGAATATTTTGTTGTTTTTGCTCTCTTAAGACTTGATCGGCTGTGTCCATTGATGATGCTATTGAGCTTTCGTAAACACTTGTAACCGTAGTTAAGATTAGAATTGAGATAAAAGCTCTCTTCACTAACGTAAATGGCTCTAGGCGATCAAAGTATTCAATGATTACGGCTAGAATAAAGACACTTGGAAGAAGGCTTAGGAAGAAAAGTCTATACTCTTCAATAAGTGTATTTAGATTGAAGCTTTGAACTAAAAGAAGGTCGCGCATGATGCTAGTCATAGCTTGCCACCTTTTGTTAATGCTTCGTTTTCTTTTTTGCCATCAACTCCAATCCAGTTCTTATAAAATTCTTCACGGCGAAGTTTATCGACCGTCTGGCTTTTCTTCATACCAAGATCAACTTTTTGATATTCAAGGTTGTCTCTTCTAATTTTAGAGAGAATCTTCCCATTAAGTGCCGTATTCATGGCCGTGTTTTGCGTATGCTTACTCATTGTGCCTTCACTAGCACTCATTAGCTCTTGATTATGTGCCTCTCGCTCGTCGGCCATCGAATTTATAACTTTTTCCCAATAGCGATCTGTAAAATCCTGAGCTTCTAAAACGTCCTTTGCCATAAAGTCGATATTGCTCTTTAAACCTTGTAGATTCATCTTAAGTCTAAGCATCACTTGGTTGAGCTCTTGAAGGTTTTTAGGCTTCATTTTGTTAGCTTCTGCTATATCAAGAACATGTTGCTCAATACGACGAGCAATGAAATAACGCCTCATTGCGATAAAGTTGTATTTATCTATCTGATCACTTGTTTTCTTAGCTACCTCTAGGATTTTAAGAGTGTTTGAAACTGTTGACGCCGTATTAGAGACAAGCATAACAAGGGCCGCTGTATCACTGTCTGGCATAAAGAACGTACTTGCGTTTATTCTCATGCTAAATATCAAAGTAAATGACATTATTATTTTGAAAATCTTCATGTCGTAACCTCACATAGGCCTCAATGGCCTCTTTACTTGAATCAAAGAACTCTTCAAATTTTGAAAGAAAGCTTTCAAGCTTTTTGTCTTTGCCTGCTTCTGTATGAAATAGTTCCAACTCCAACGAAGTTAAGTAGTTTCTAATGATCTTTCTGAAACGATTGTCTGTGGACTTCAGATAGCACTCAGAAAAGACTCCCTTTTGAAACTCTAGGGAGCCAATATTTTCAACATCAAAGGAAGTGATGTCGTGTCTCTCTTCCATCTCTTGAGGGAAGAAGACTTTAAAATAGCAGTTATTGGTTATTGAATTAGCGAGTTCATCTCCAAGACTTGAAAAGTCTTTTATAGATTGGGAAATCGCAATTGGGAAAGCACCTGTCTTTCTAAAAGTTCTAAAGCATTCATCAATATATGAGCTGTGATCCCCAAGAAAGCTCCAACACTCATCAAAGACAAGAATCTTCTCTTTTTCTGGTATATTTTTAAAATATTCCAAGATAAAGATGATGATTGGTGCGATGATACTCTTTGGATAATTTTCAACGTCAACATACAGAATGCTTTTTGCATCTATATGGTCATCACAGATATAGTCCTTGAAATCCTCAAAGTAGAGGTCAATTTCGGGAAAGTCTTCTTTTAGGTTTTCTATAAGACCAAAAAAGGATTCACTTATTGGTAGGGCCTCTTTAATGGCCCTTAAAAGCTTTCCTTTTTCTAGTTTTCCAAACCTCTCAGCATCAACAACGGAGAGAACAATCTCTCTTAGATACATTGGGTCTTTAAACTGGAAAGGATTAAACTTGCACTCAAGGTTGCTTCCTCCGTAATACTTTGTAAGCTTACGAAAAGAGCCTCCCTTATCTAGAATTACAGTTGGATGATCCTCAATGAGGTGATGGACAATCTTGTTTACAAAAACAGACTTACCACCGCCACTAATGCCAGTAACGAGCATATTTCTATTCTTAATAGCGTCTGTGAATGGATCAAAATAGATTGGTCGCCCAGAATTATCGTGAAGTTCCATTCCCACATCCATAAGAAAGCTTCGCTCTACTGGTAAGAGGTAGCGTAGATGGCTTGTCTTATTAGGAAGTGTCCTAAGCCCTAGTTGAGGCTTAACTCCAGGAATAAGCTCATTAAAGATTGAAGTAAGACCTGATTTAAAGTTTCTAAGAGATTGCCCCTCAGCAAAGACTTTGATTCCACGTGAGAGCATCTCACTGACAAAAGCCTCACTCATAGAGTTTAGCTCCTCTAATGAATTAGAGCGTAGTAAGAAGAACATCTCCATCTCAAACATGGATTCACTCCCATGAATAAGATCATGCATCAGCTCTTCTGCTTGAGAATAAGCTCCTTCGCTTGATATGTCTCTTTTAGGCTTTAGAAAGCTTGAAAGGTGTCCTGTTCTAATTCGCTCAAGTTTACTGATGGACTTATCTTTGGCTTTCTTTTTAAAGCTTAGGACGTAATCTACGTCTTGAGGAATTAGGTGCTCATGGGCCTCATCATCTGAAAACTCGCTTACAGAAAAGACTCTTAGGTATTTTCCATTAAAACTTAAGTAATCGTCATAGATTCCAACTTCTGAAAATATCTCTCTAGTTTGAAAGAAGCATTCTAAGGGCTTATCTTGCTCCTTGAACTCAACCCCTGAAAAGCTTGGAAGCTGAGTCCCGTTAGTCTCTAAGAAAGAAGATTCACTAATCTTGTAGAATTTGAAATAGCTATCAAGATTTGAATGATTGAGTCCACGGGCCATAGACTCAAAGAATCCATCTCTTTCAACATAATCCATCTGAGAAGTATCTGATGGAAGCATCGAATAGAACCACGATACATCACCATGAATAGAGGTAAGTCTATTGCCTTGAACTTCTAATACAGGAAAGGTCGATTTACTCATGATGACCTCCAAGCTTAAATTGCCAAGAAAGCTTCTTGTCATCGTTTATATGAGCGAAGAAGCCTTGTTTTAGTCTTTTGCCAACAAACTTTAAGCACACTAAAACCAACGCAATTATTGCGAGAGAATAAGGACCTGAAACTTTCATCCATGAAAGGATCAGGTAACTTGAACCAACTACGAGAAGATCAATTCTTGTAAGGCTTGCGAGCATAGTGGCCTTCTGGTTTAGCAATGTAGGAAATTGATTTCTACTCATCTATGACTCCTAGCTAAAGCTCTGAATTAGGTTTCTAATCAGCTCAAGCCCTGAGCCAGCAAAGATTGATAGAATCGCCACATTTGCCGCTTTCTTTTGATATTCGTCCTGCTTAAAGAAAGACAAGGTAACAAAGAGAATAAATGAAGCTCCGGCCACCGCCCCTGCTAAAGGGATAAGATAGGTTGAAGTAATAGTTTCAAATCCATTTTTAAGCTTACTGAAAGCAAACGCCGACTGCGTCATCATAAAGAATGTAATGACTACCATATATTTATAGTTCATATATTTTCTCCTTAATTAAATCTGTGAGTGATAAGAAATGAGTAATCAAAATTTAGATCACGCCTAAGAGTCTTGGATCGTTTACGATATCCATCCTTCAAGACACCTGTGCAGTTATTTGTGAAACTTGGTTGAATATGAGAACAAATCCGGCCTAATGGTATTCCATTAGTTTGATACCATCCCTTACAAACGGCATCAGCACTTCCACATCTTGATTGACCAGCAATCCATCCCCCTATGCCAGTAAGCCAAAGGCCAATATCTGCTTGGTAATTATTTGGATATGCCCTTAATGAAAGAGAATAAGAGTCATCTTCAGTAAGACTAAAGGCTTCGTAGACCTTATCAATGATTAACTCTAAATCTCGTCCCCTAAAGTTAGCTTGAACTTTATTTAAGTTAATAAGATCCTTTAATTTAAATTCTCGACCATTTACAACGAGGCTTAAACGACTCAGATTTTCGTCACGAGAAAAGTTTAACTCGTCTTTTCTCTCCACCTGATCATGAAAGCGCCAACTAGAATGACCAGCACTGTCATTAAACCCAAAAGTTCCTACATTGTAATATTCATACCTAATATGATTAGCCTTTAGCTTCATCCTAATAGAATCATTTAAGGAGAAATCACCTATTTCAATATCTTGATAATTAAGGACTGACTCAAAATTCCTAGGGCCTTCGAGTTGATATCCTTTCTCAAAAGATGCCAGTTCGTCACCCGTCATATAGTTGAGGACAACCTGATCTCCTTTTTGAAACTCATAGTCAAAAAGATTGAAATTTGTCGCTCTATTAAGAAGAACAAACCACTTTCCCTTTTTAGTTTCTCCCTTAAGGTTTCTTAATTCTTCTACTAAAGGCAGACTATTAGCAAATCCTCCGATTTGAATGAGCTGGCCGTCTTTTACTTTAAAGTTCTCCGCATAAAGAGATTTAAGAAAATGACCAAGTTTATTATGTCCATCACCTAGGGCAACATAGTAAGTTTGGATACCTAATGGAGTAATTACAGTAATAGGTATTGTTTTTTCGGTGACTGATGCCATCAAAGACTTATAAGTTGTTTTCAGGTCGTCAATTTCATAATCTTCAATTTCTGCTGTTAAAAATTCTCCTCTCTTCGAGAAATTATTAAAAATTTGATCATTATCAGAAAGCTCAAGCCTTACATCGAACTTCTCAAGCACACCTTCAAATATTCCTTTTTCAAAAGCTATTTGATCTACTAACTCATATGTGCCAGATTCATAGTTATAATAATGAAAGTTAAACGTAGGATTCGATATCTTTTGAAATCCTCTATTTCTCTTTAGAGTTATCGTATTTTTAAAAGATACTGATGTATCTTCAGTCCCACTTAATCTTTTAATATTCCCTTCGAGTAGGTAATTTTTAGAGAATTTAGGATATCTAATTCTAGTTAAATCTACTGGCTCAAAGTGACCTTCAACAATTCCACCGTATCTGGCAAAACGTGATGTTTCTTTAGCTGTAATCGCTTTTATTAAAAAGTCACCAACTCGATATTGATACTTCTGTCCAACGATATCTCTCTGAGAATCAATTAAGACAGATGAGCCATTTCTTAATACAAAATCCTTCATGAATTTAAATTCGACTTGAGGGATATCTGCTACCCTAGGGTTTCGTCCTAATTCCAGTTCCTTTTGATTTGAAATTAGATCACCATCAAAATCACCTTCTTTATCTAGTTCAGATAATTGGTTTTCACTGTTAGTGGTAATTTGAGGTTTTCCATCAGAGATAGGATTTCCTGATTCTTCTGAATTAAAACCACATGAAAAAAGTGTTGCTAGAGTAATTATTAAAAAAATATTCTTTTGTTTCATTTCAAGCTCCTATGCTTTGTTCAATAATTTTGTCTTTGCTTCCTGAAATACAGTCTGAGAAAGGTACTTTTTTAGAAAGATCACTTTCTTTTCTAGTTCCTTATTCTTGTTTAATTCTTCTTGGCTTATTGTCTTCAAGAGAATTTTTAAGGCCTTCACTGTTTTAGTCTTCATAGATAAAGCTCCTTAAGTTCAACTTGAAAAAGAGCTTCAACGAAAATAATCATTTTGAGTAACCTGTGATTGGCCATTAACTCTTCTAGAGAAATACTTCCCACAACATCGCGAAAGTGTTCCTTGATAACCAAGCTTTTAAATTGCATTCCATGCACCTCCTGTTAGCTTCGATCTAATTTAGGAGGAGGTTTTAGAAATAAATGAGAGAGGAAGGCCAAGAATTCCCACAATGGGAAGGATAATTTCTTACCGTGGGAAGAAAAATAATCATATCCGTGTATAATTTTAATTGTTTAGAATTTCCCACTTTTACCATTTATTTGGAGAAGATGATGATGATGATCGTGGCCAGCATAATAATAGCAATACTTTTCATTCTAGTTTTAGTGTTCTTTGTTAATCTATTTAGATTGCTGCTTATCACACAAAATTCCCCAATAAGACTGCCTAATCAAGAAGGACTGACTACCGGGTGTCAGCTATTGTCCTTCTTTACTGGGCTCTTAGCTGGTATTATTCAATTTTTAACAAAAGATCAAAATCTATACTTTTTCTTGGTAGTGATAATTATTTTATCATTTTATTCATTAGTGACTTATGAGGGAGGTGGAAATAATCCAATTCAAAGACGTAGAAATGGAAGAATTGGCTCTATTGTTTGTTCATATATCTCCTTTGGGATGGCACTTTCTACTTTATTTACAGAAGTTATTTTCCCTCTCGATCATATCAAAAATCCTTTTTGGAAGTTCTTAGTCGATTACATTCCACAACTTATTAAAAATTCATGACTCTTAATTTAATGAAAATTTAGTAAAAAATGTCTTTCGGTTAGTTAGATTAAAAATCCCTTGCCATTTTGACACCACCTTATGTATTAGACTTACAGCATTATAAATAAACCTTGTAAGGACTCGCTAAAATGCAGGAAACAAATCGATTCGACGATCTTTCCGATTTTCTGGCTTCTTGTGTAAACAAGATCAAGTCCTCATACCCAAAATTCTCAAGCCTTCAGTTGGCCAAGCGATTAGGGATTCCCAACAGTACATTTGATAGAATTTCTAAAAAGGAAGTACAAAAGCCTTCCTTCAACTACGCACTCAAAATCGTTCAAGAGGTTTGTGGAGAAGAAAGCGTTCAGAAATTCATTAGAGAGTACTATCCTAGTATGTATGAAGACTTCAGCAAGGTTTACTCAGGCAATCAAGATGTGCCTTTTGTGTCTGCGGAGGCTGAGGCATATTTTAGAGACTCTACAACCTACGAAATTATGCTAATGGCCACAACTGAGGCTGGCCTTTCCAAAGAAGTTGCAAAAGATGAATTTGGTCGAAAAGGGCTTACAATCTTGGAAAAGCTTATTGCTGATAAGGTTCTCATTGAAAAGAACGGAAAGGTTTCTATCTCTGGATCGATTAATGCTAACCAAGAAACTGTTCACAAGCTTTTCACAAATCTAGTTCAGATGAACTATGATGTAGATGCCTTTGGAAATAAAGGTAACTGGTTATCTCTCCAATATATTTCAGCAAATGCCGAGTATGTGCTTCCTAAGTTACTGGAAATATATAAAAGAGCAAATGGGGAAATTCGTGAAGTTTTTAATTCACCAATGGCCCAAGGAAATGATATTGTCTGGGCCGGCTTAGTTATGGATACACTTTCTAAGAGAAACGATCAAAGCACGGGGGTACTGCAATGAAATTTATTATAGCTTTAATTGCTCTATCTTCTGTCTCTGTTAAGGCCCAAAACTCTCAAGTCGTTAAGTTTCATAAATCTGAGATAGAAGCTCTTGAAGGAAAAGACGGAACCTATGCTCGCTATGCTGATATTTCAGAAGGATTTGTTTCTTATGAAGGTATCAGCACTAAAGATGAGTCGCTTTTAGTTGACCTAAATAAGTCAAAACTTAACTCAATCATCCTTCAAGATGGTTCACGACTAAACCAAGCTATCTTTAATACCGCCGCAGTAGTTGTTGGTGGCGATATGGGTGGTGGTGGTACTGCTCAGTAGCCTAGACAATTACTGCCGAGTAGAGAATCTTTTGACATTAAATTCAATATTGATGTCTGTGGTATAGACACTCTTTCTTTATTCTATTCAAACGTTTATAGGACATCATATGAGCCTTGTAGGAAACCGATATAAAGTCTTAAACCAACTGTCCAATCAAGGAGGGATGGGTTATGTCGTTTTTGCACTCGACCATCAAACCGGAAAAGAAGTTGTTATAAAATTTTGCAAAAATGATAACCACCCTGAATTAATAAAGAGGTTCAAAAGAGAGGTCAGGCTACTTCAAAAGTATAGTAACTCCGGTTACGTCATACCAGTGACTGACATTCAACTGGATATAATGCCGTACTATTTTGTGATGCCTAAAGCTTCCAATGATCTTACGGTTTATCACCATATACCACTTGAGCAAAAAGAGAATATGTTCTATCGAATGATTCACTGTGTTGATTATATACACCAGTATGGTGATCGCCATAGAGATATAAAACCTGAAAACTTTCTATTATTAGACAACATTATTTATATTTCAGATTTAGGATTGGCAAAAGACCCAAGCTCCTTGACACAATTTACACAATCTATTGATGTCAGAGGTACTCCCGTCTATTCACCTCCCAACTTTTTTGAACAAAATGGAGGTTTCAAGTCACCGACAGTAGAAGATGATATCTTTTCCCTTGGAAAAACGTTCTATTTTCTACTGAGTGGACAGGTACCATTTTATATTTTACCTGGCTCCATTAATCCAGCCTTGTTTGAAATTATTAAAAAGTGCACTAAAGATGATAGAGAAAAAAGATACAAAACATGCTCAGAACTAAAGGCTGAACTAAAATCAGCATTTGACTTAATATTTGCTCGCGTAGATCTTAATAGTGAATATTATAGGATAAAAAGAGAACTTGCTAATTCAAGCTCTAAAATATGGGGGGACTCGAACTCATTAAGATATTTCATTTCTCAACTCAAAGATAAAGATCCAGAGGAACAAATCGATATATTTAAGAATTACGCAGGTGGATTGTTCACGATTTTTTGCCAACACTTCAATTTAACTGATCACGTTATAGACCTTATCACTATCTATGAAAGTATCCGTGAATTTGTCTCTCAGAGATATTGGCCATTTTCTTATGCAGAGACAGTCGCAGATAATATTAGTTACATGTTTAATTCACCAAACGTAGATAACGAAACTAAAACCGAAGGTTTAAGGGTCGCATTGAACTTTGCTATTGATATGCACAGAGGTGCAGCAGGTGAAACTTGTGCAAGAATGATAGAATCGATTAGAGAAGATGGTCTCGCATTCTCAGTAGGTCGATTACTAAATGAATACGGTAATGAATTTGTCTTTGATCACTGTGTGAAACCAAGCGATTGCAAAAATGATCATATCCTACAAGCTATAATCAGCAAAAAATCACAAACAACAACATAAGTTCAAACTATGAAGCCTAACTCCAAAACTTCATTTTAACCTTAAATTAAAGCCTCAAATATCAAGATACAATTGATTATACTTCAACCATTTTTTACTATCTTCAACATTCCCTACTAATGAAGAAACTAGTGACCAAAAATGTTTAGTGTGATCGGGATAGACTAAATGGCATATTTCATGTGCAACCACGTAGTTAACCACCGAAATGGGGGCCATTACGACTTTCCAGTTAATAAAAACCTCACCGTCTTTTGAACACATTCCCCAAGACTTTTTATAATCTTTAATATCGAAGTTTTTAAATTCTACTCCAAGCTTTCTTGAAAACCTTTCTGCAACCTCAATTAGCTTTTCTTTTGACTGAATTTTATAGAATGATATTAACTTTGCTCTAATGAGATCATCATGATCTTCTACTTTTATATTTTTACCAATTGGGACAATCAAGCGATCACCGTTTATAGATACTAGGCCATCAACATCTTTTAAAATTTGTAACCTGTATTCTTTTCCCAATAAAGGAAAAGATTCCCCTGAAACAAACTCCCTATTTTTTTGATTAAGAAGTATTTTATTTGCCTCTTCAACTTTTTGATAAATCCAGCCTTTTTTATGATGAATTACTCGTTCAAGTTTCTCATCATCAATTGAATCAGGAACAAGAATACGAAGGCTATTTCCCGGCAGAATTTCAAAACCTATAGTCTTCCTTCTCTTTGTTCTTTCGATTTTAGTTTCAATCCCATCGATCATTAAGCAAGTTTCCTTTTAACTAAATTCATAAATTCTTCAGTAATTCTATTAATTAAAAGCCTATTTTCTCCATCAAACTCCTGAGCCTCCATAAGAGCATGTTTGATTTCCCTTTTGGCCTTTTTAACCTCACGAGTTTTACTCATAAAATCGACAATTTCCGATGCTTCTTTCAATACAACTACTAATTTTGTCGTAATTGAAACAAGCTCTGCTTTCAATTTAACGTTTTCTGTTTTATCTGGATGATTCTTAATCACTAATTCCTCTAGTGCGTTATAAAATGGGAATTCTAGATCATTTAAACCCATCTCTTGTGCTTGTTGTTTTCTTCCTGATTCCATATTCTCTCTAAAATCAGTTAGAAGTTCGACTAGATCTTCCCAGTGATCACGATGCTTCTCAAGGATATCGTTCAGTTTTTCACTTAGTTTACGATAACCAGCAGGGTCATCGTCATGATTAACTTTAATATGGGACTTGATTGCATGTTCAATTTCACAGGCTCTAGAGCGAGGATCTTTTATATCTTCTAGTTGCTTAATGAATCTGTCAGAGAACAACTCTACTGGTGGAATTTTAGGATCAATTCCCTCAGAAGTAATATGATCATCAATAATCTGTCTAACTTTGGCACCGGCTTCTTTAATTCCTAGTTGAGGTGCACGATATCTATTTCTCGCTGCATGATTAATTTTACCAAGTAACTTCATATCTGGTAGGAAGGCGTTAGCAGCAGGATCAGGTAAGATAATATTCATACTCGTCAAGAATCGTTTAAAATCACGCTCGAAATCTGCTCTAATTTGCTCTTCTTTTAAAAGCAATACACAAGCATCAACATCTTTTAAGTTCGTCCCCTCAAAATAGCTCAGTACTCTTCTATGTCTTGTCTCAAGCTTAGGAAGTTCTTCTTTAAGTGGAACCATTGCTCCCTTAATATCCTCACTCGTAAACATTGATAACGCTTCTTGTAGATAGTCTGAAAGACCATAGTAATCTACAATATAGCCACAATCTTTCCCCTTTCTTGTTCTATTTACTCTGGCTATAGCTTGTAAGAGAGTATGCTCACGAAGCTTTCTATCTATATACATGACTTGTTCTATCGGAGCATCAAAACCAGTAAGAAGTTTATCTTTCACAATTAAAAAGGCCAATTTTTCTTGATCTAAAGGTTTTTTAAAGCGATTAATTAGATCTTCTTGTTTGGCCTGGTCAGTATAGGGAGTGAAAAAAGCATCATCCTTATGTGCTCCTGATATTATAACTGCTGATTCAGGACCTTTTAGCTTTTTCATGGCCTTATGATATAAAACAGCCGCTCTTCTCGAACCAACGACAATCTGAGCTTTGAACCCATCAGGCATAATTTTAGACTCATAATGCTTAATGATATCCTTACATACTTCTTCAATTCTTGAAGGAGCTTCTAAAACAGCTTGTTCTTTCCCATATTTCTTAATGATTTCATTTCTCTCATCTTTATCTGGAAAGTATTTTTTAAACAGTTGATCTAAATTTTCGCCTGTAACTTTAGTTTTAGACTCCCTTCCTTCATATATTATCTGGACAGTAGCTTTATCTTTAACAGCTTGCTCAATAGTATACATATCAATGTAATCACCCATGACTTTTCGTTGCTTATCCTCTTTTACTAGAGGTGTACCAGTAAAGCCTATTATTGGAGCATTAGGAAGTGCTGTTCTAATATTTGAAGCTAAGCCTTTGAAGTGACCTCTATGGGCCTCATCAATTAATATAATCACCTTATCTGATTCATTTAACACAGGCATAACTTCAAGTTCATTTTCTTGAAATTTCTGAAGCATCCCCATGACAATATCGGAGGCATCTTTTTGCAATAGCTCCTTCAGATGAGTTACTGATTTAGCTCTTTGAACTGTTTCATCCTGACATCTCTCCATGGTTCCAGATAATTGCTTATCTAAAGATGTCCTATCAGTTATAAAGATCATTTTATATTTTTGTAACTCTGGATGACTTCTAAACTTTTGAGTAAGAAAAACCATTGTAAGTGACTTTCCTGACCCCTGTGTATGCCAAACGACTCCACCTTTAGAAAGTCTGTCCTCACCTGTTAGAACTCTATTAACTGTTTTCATTACTCCACGATATTGTTGATATCTTGGAGTCTTTTTAATAACAGTTCCTTCTTCTCTATCAAAAACTGTAAAGTTTTGAATAATATCAAGGAGGACTTCTGGTCTTAATACACAATTATTAACTATTTTCTGAGCATGAGGATCTTTTCCAAGCTCACCATTATAATATGGATAAGTATCTTTCCACGGTAAGAAGTGTTTCGAAGAACTAGTAATTGTGCCTAAATAACAATGATCACGACAATCAGCGACCATTAGCGCATTATAATGAAATAGCTTTTCAACTCCTTCAGGTTCAGCACTTTCTCTTCTATTAGCATAATATCTTAACTGGTCTATTGCTTCATCTATTGGATCAGCTATAGTTGGACTCTTGTTTTCAATTACAACAAGAGGAATACCATTTACATAGAGAAGAATATCTGGACGAATTGGTCTAGGGCTCTCCCCTTTAATAGGAAGCTCATCGATTACATGATAAATATTTTTATCATCTTTAGTTCCTACATTATCAAAATCAATAATCTTAACTGTCTGGCCTTTACGGCCGTTACCAAGATCTTGATCTACTGAAATATGACGTACAAGCATTTTCCAAAAGGATTCATTCGCCTCAATTAACGTCGCTTCTTGAATATTGATAACATCACGAACAACTCGTTCAAGGTTTTCATCACTAATCCAAGGATTAATCTTCTTTATTGAATTTGCTAAAACACTATGAAGAATAACATCTCTATCTGTCTTCCTATCTCCAGAATCTAAATCTGTTTTAATTTCTCTCCCATCAATATGAGTATATCCAAGACTAACTAAGTCTTTAATTGACGGATCTTGAACTATTGTTCTTTCATTATAGCTTTCCGTAGCCATATATCTTCCTTAATATGTTTATACTTTAACTCTTACTTTTCCTGTTAATAGATCTTGCATCAATCCCTTTTTGGTAAATTTAAGACTTTCTAATTTTCTTATCTTAGCCTCTATCAAGTTTTCAGACTCAGATATCATTTCAACAATTTTTTTCTGTTCGTCTAGTGGAGGGATAGGTATTTTGACAGATCGTACTTCATTCTTAGTAATCGTTTCTGTAGTAGAACCACTTGATCGATTTTTAAGTTCTCTATAATTAAATACAAATTGATAAAATAGATACTTGGGATGCACGACCTTAACATTTGCTCTTAATAGAAATAAATTCATCCCCAATGTCGTAGGACCGTGAATTTTATCGACATAATAACATCTTCCAGGATCAGCAATTTTATTCATTATAATATCATCTGCATAAACCTTAGAAACCTCAAGATGCTCGTAAGCATGTTTATCTACATAAATATAGTCTCTACGAAATTTCCTGTTGAAATTTTTAGTTCTCAACATTACTGCATAACTTGGATAATCTAACAAAGTCACATTATCTTTAATACTTTGATATGAACCGTTTGAGTGATAATCTGTTAATAAATTTATACATTTTTTAACATTATCGACTCCCCAAATTTCAGGAATTTTTCCAACAGGACTATCTTTAAACTTAGTATGCCCAATACCTTTAGTTAAAAGTTCTTGCATCATCCCTTTTTTAAGGCCTTGAAGCTTTGTTATTTCTTTTTCTGTTAAATCGATGACTTTATCTACAGAAGATAGGATATCAGCGATTTTCTTTTGTTCTTCTAAGTTTTCTGGATAGTTAACAACAGTTCTCTCTACTTCACCAACAGATAATGTAAAGCGAGTTGAACCCGTTGCTTGCTTATAAAACTGCTTATATATTTCATTTGTTTTAAAAGCATAAGCTTTAAAGCTAGTATCAAGTTTTTCACTCTCATCACGAAATCTCATTAAGTGATAACTGTAGACCATATTCTCTATATTTTCTAAAACTACAGCAGAGTGTCCAATATCGTCTGGTGTTTCGGAAGAAGGTGTAAAAAGTACATCTCCAACTTTTAATGAGCTTGCACTAACCTGATTAGGTTTTGCAGTAACATCTTGTAAGCGTATCTTTGAAGTTATGAAACTATTTCTGTACACATCCATATAGTTTAAAAGTTTCACATGAGGCTCACCCTCAACAGACTTTTTATCAACGGAACTTGTTTTCACGCTCCCAAGATCTGCTAAAGAACTCGAAGTCCATCCCGATGGCAGTTTTTTATTCATAGCCAAGCTCCGAAAGGATATTGTTCATCTTATCTTCAGCTTGCTTACATTGATCCTCTAATTCTCTCAGGGATGTATTGTATTTACCCCACCATCTCTCTATCTGAGAAATAACTGTCTGCTCAACATCTCCACATACTTCTCTAACTTGCTCTTGCGATTCAATAGAGTTTTTAAATGTATAGTAATCACTATCTTGAGTATCAAATACATTAGATACATCAAAGCCAGCTAAAATCTCTTGAATATATTCATTCTCAACTTCATACTTTGGTATGCCACCATTTAAAATTGCCTTAACATCAAACACTTCTGGTGGTGGCGACGTATCCGCATAACGTCTGATATTTAAGTTAAAATCGTTTTCCTTAATATCGTCAATAGTAACAACTTGCGAATATCTTTTCGTGTCTACAAAGTTGTCAAAAGTAGTTACAATCTTTTTAATATCTTCTTCACGAAGTTTATTCTGGTTCTTACCTTCTTGATAATCAAGCTCTCCATTAATGAATAAAACTTTCCCTTTCCTATTAGTTGGCTTTTTCTTATTGATAATTAACATAGAGGCAGGAATACCAGTTCCATAAAATAAACCAGAAGGAAGGCCTATTACTGCTTCAAGTAGGTCAGCCTCTATAATTCCTTGCCTAATATCTTTTTCTTTTGAACCTCTAAAAAGAACTCCATGAGGCATTACAACTCCCATCATACCTTCAGCATTAAGCGAGGCTACCATGTGTTGAACAAAGGCCATATCTGCTGCTGATTTACTAGGAATACCGTAAGGGAATCTATGATAAGCATCGTTTTCAATCGTCTTAGGATCATATTTTAACGAAAATGGAGGATTTGCAATAACTCTGTCATAAGTTTTTAGCTCACCATTTTCTGTATGTTGTGGAGTAGAAAGAGTGTCCCCTTTTCTAATGTCTGCAGAATAAACTCCATGCAGAAACATATTCATCTTACAGATAGCCCAAGTAGAAAGATTAAGCTCTTGTCCAGCTAAAGTCATATTCGCTGGATCTTCACCATTTTCTTCTAGATAATGTCTAGCCTGAACAAGCATCCCCCCAGATCCACATGTTGGATCATAGACTCTCATACCAGCATGAGGCTTAATAAGTTTTACTATTAGTTCTACAACTTCCGAAGGTGTATAGAATTCTCCACCTTTTTTTCCTGCACTATCGGCAAATTGCTTAATAAGATATTCGTAAGCCGCCCCTAAAAGGTCAGTACTTTCAAAATCAATATTTCTAAGTCTATGTTGTGAAAAGTGTGATATAAGGTCTCGAAGCTTTTTATCTGAAAGCTTGTTCTTATTATTGAAATCAATTGCCTTTAACACACCTTCAATAGTCTCGTTATACTCTTCTATCGCTTCACAGGCCTTATTAAGTTCAGCTCCAATATCTTTTTTAAGGTCTTTAAGGTTTTCCCATCTTGCTCTACTTGGAATAAAGAAAGTATCATACTCATCTTCCTCTTCCAGAAGCTTTTTTATATCTGCTTCACTCTTACCTTTCTTCTTCCACTTCTCTGTAACCTTTTCCCTCTCTTCATCGAAATGATCCGATAGTCTTTTTAAAAATAGAAAACCAAATACATAATCTTTATATTCAGAAGCATCCATTGATCCTCTAAGAATATCAGCTGCTCCCCAAAGGTAAGACTCTAATTGTCCAAGTGTTATTTTTTGACTCATATTTCCCTCATCTCATCTGCTTGACCAGTAGTTACCCACTGATCAACTTCAGTCGTTTTAAATTTCCATAATTTTCCAACTCTATGTGCTGGAATTTTTCCTCTCTCAAGCCAGCGATAAACTGTTTCTTTTGAGATTCCTAAATATTTTGCAATTTCTTGAACAGATAACCATCGATCCGTGACCTCAAGATTCATTATCTTCTCCGTGATAATTAATAAAGATGTAAGTATCTAAAATTATGAATTATTGAATAAAAGATGACAACCAAATACAAACAAATACCATAAATCAAGATTTCTTAATCCATGGTACAGCTCAGAGAGTCAACTGCTCTTAGAAATGAATCCTATTTGAAAATCTTCTCCATAAGTTTCGTTAATTGAAAGCGTGCGAAATGGATGCTTAAGTGAACATAATAAAAATAGAACAAAAGGAGTTAGAGCTAAAAGTCTGTATCTAACTCCTTTATTGAGTGGTTAAAGAAGCCAAAATACGAGTTTAAAAATAAGCCTAAAAAAATAAATGACAGAAAGTAGTAAAAATATGTTCTTAATCTTGTAAATCGTTCTTAGTATCGAATAGTAAATTAAGTTGAATAGCGCCATATCAGCCCCCTACTCAAAAGAAATTAAGATCATTTGTAATCCCCTGAATATGAATCCCAGACTTCCGAATATAGATTTGCATGGTCTTTAAATCTTTCCAGCCTCCCATAGACATTACTTTTATGGGCTCTATTCCCTTTGAAAGCATAATGGTAGCCCAAGAAGCCCTAAGGTCATGAAAACGAATAAGAGGAAGATCTAATTCACTAAGAAAATCTTTTAAAACCTTTGCTTGGACTCCTGTATACCAATCTCTTAATCTCGGTAGCACCCAGTCTGATTCCCTATTTTGATAAAGTTCTTCTATTACAGGCATAAGACTTGTCGCAATTTCTACGACTCTATCGTCACCAGATTTAGTTGTTTTAAGACCATTAATTTTATTCCAAGAGTGAGTAATAAAAATAAGCCTATTTTTAAAATCGACCTTATCCCATTTTAAGGCGATCAATTCACCATTTCTTAATCCTGTGTAACAGGCTACAGTCCATATAGGAAACCAAGGATGATTTCTTTTTCTTGCTTCACTTAGAAATATTTTTACTTCATCTTCGTTCAGCATTTTTTTGATTTTCTCTTTTTTCTTAAACTTAAGTTTTGGACATGGGTCTCTATCGAGAAGATTGTATTCAACAGCATACTTAAAGACGGCACGTAGATACTTGAGCATATTTTTTCTATGAGCCTCTGAATATTTTGAGCAATCTTCTAAAATAAAATCTCGAATTTCAGAAGTGCTAAATGTATTAATCCTTTTTCTTCTCCATATTGGGAACGTATTTGCTTTCAAACAATCCTTGTAGTTCTTTAATGTGTTCTTAGCGATTCCACAATTGGCATAATAGTCTAAAAACTTCTCTACAAGCTCAGGCCAAAACGGATAAGAGTTTTCATTATATTTCTCCACCCACTTAATGATTAATTCTCTATAGACTTTTTCAGCTTCAGCCTTTGTTTTGATTCCCTGTCTTCTTAAGCTTCTTGATTGCTTAAGGACAGGACATCTTCTGTGATAAGTAACTACATAATGGTTTTTCTTGCGGTCGTATTTTATTCCCATGTCGATCTCCAAATCCCCTCTAAAAAGTCATTAAAAAGGCTTTAACTGTTTTTAATTTTGATTCTTCGATACGTTTTATGATCTCGATGCATTCTGATCTTAGATGCTCAGGAACTTGAACTTTACCTTCAAGCATTTCTTGAAATTCCTCGAACCCATATCCGTAAGCTTTAAGGAACTTCATAATTACGGTGGGAGTTAAATCCATTCGACCATTTTCTGCGTGATTAACAATCGAGCTTGATACTCCAATTAAGCTTGCAGCTTTTCGCATAGAAAGGTTTCTTGATTCTCTTAAAAAAGCGAGAAGTCTTCCCTCTTCTGTGACGATCTTAGTGTCACTTCTGCGATTCTTCACTTTCTTAATAACACTCTTTGTATTCGCTTTTGCTTTCATGTAGTCCTCCTTTGAAAGCGAGTAAAAATGCCTTTTGCGATACACTGAGTAGCTTTTTAATTACGTAGACTTAGGTTGCTAATTTAGGGCTTCCTCTACACAGCGTAGTCTGGTGAAAACGCCGTAGCCAAAAAGTTAGCCACAAATAGCCACATCGGGACAATTTAAGACATGTCGGGACAGGTCTTAAGAACCAATGCAAACGCAAGTCACTGTAATTAAGTAGCTGATTTTAAAAATGTTTAAGGAAAGAGGGCTTCCACCACCCGAATCGGATGGTGGAGGTGGCGAGAATCGAACTCGCGTCCGGAACAACCTCAGAACCCGGCCTACGTGCGTAGTCAGCAGTTATGGTCAGCTGACAAGACTGTTCGCTCTACGTGAAAGCGACAAACCCCGGTGGATTTTTTACGAGGAGGCCCGGTGGCCTCGGAGCACGTTTTGACTGGTCACTCATCAGCGTTGCTAGATTCTGTTTCTTGGCACTAGCGCCTCATGCTTGGTTATTGCCTATTAGGCAGCCATTGCAACTGGTTCGTAAGAATCAGCATTCATAGTTTGGTCGGATTTTTACTGGGCCGTCCGACCAACCCAGGCACGCCCGAAAGCTCGTTGGTACTGCCCCGTCGAAACCAGGACACCCCCACATATACTTTGGAAAGGGCATCATAACACAATTGGATCAGATCCATAAAGCTTTTAAAGCTGCACATTGAGATTGCCTAGAGCTATATCTGAAATTCTTTTAATTCATTTTAACTAACTCAGATTCTCCCTTATAACTAAATCAACCATAAGGAGTAACTATGAAATCACTATTTTCTGCTTTCGCTTTCGCCCTTCACCTATTCACTTCTCACGCTAATCTTTACGCAGCTAGCGCGACCTATGAAATTCAATTTACGAACCTATGGAATAAAGCCGATCACGTCTCTTTTCCTAATAACGCTCACTTCTCTCCCATCCTTGCCGTGACTCACAACGATGACTTTGCTCTTTTTAAAATGGGCGAGCTGGCCAGTGCCGGTCTTGAGCAGCTTGCTGAAAGTGGCGCCACTGATCTTCTCAGCGCTGACATTAGGAAAGCGAAGGATATGGGAAGTGCTAAAGAATCCCTTCAAAGTGCGGCGCTCTTTCCTAAGCGTGATGGAAATCATCTAACGATGAAAATTCGTGTATCCAGTAAACATGATCTTCTCTCTTTTGCCACGATGATTGCCCCAAGCCCTGACTGGATTGTAGGCGTTGACTCTCTTGATACTCATATTGATGGGGCGTTTATTCAAAGTGCTGAGTTTGAACTCTTTGCTCTTAATGCGGGAACCGAAGAAGGTGACTTTGCTGGAAACTTTAGCATTAATAATCGTGCTACCAATCCTGCACAACCACTAGCGAGTCTTGATCATATCCCAGGTCTTGCTATGCCTTTTGCCAAAGTTAAGATCGTTAAAATTCAGTAAAAAAAAAGGACCACTTCATTCGTGGTCCTTTTCTATTTCTTTATTCTTATGTTTTTGTTACTCAGCAATAACACCTTCACCACAACAACCGTACAGAACGCTATCGCCTAAGAAGATGATCACTTCTTTAGGAAAGATATGATCACTCATTCCGTTGTTACATTCGTTAGAAGAAGTAACGGCCACAGGTACTTTATTATTCGAATAAGTTGTTACAAAACCAGAAGCAAAACCGGCCGCTTCAATAATATCTGTAACAGGAAGTACTTTTTCTTGAACTTCGATGAGGTCGACGACAACTTCAGTCTCGCTAATTTCAGCGCCCCAAAAAGGCTCTGTACCATGACAGCTAAGTGCCATTGTATTCATTGAAAAAAGTGCGGCCATACTAAGTAGAATAAGTTTTTTCATTTTGATCCCCCTATTGATTCAAAACCCTAATTTAAAAGCGTATGGGCTCTTCTAGCACAACTTCGGATGGCGCAGATTAGGCCCAGTAAATTTTACTGAAAGCTAAGAAAAAAGGTTCTGTAACTAATTGAAATAACGATTAAAGATCAACAAATCTTGGGCCTCCATAATTTTGCAACATTTGGCCCGCATACTGATTACAGATTAAGAAAGCGTGGCAAGAGAAACGAGATCATACAAGAAATCGTAAGAACACGGAGGATCGAATGACAAATAAAGCTTCCACTTTTAGTTCGGCAGTTTTTACGATTATTTTTCTAGCAGCGCTTGTAATGGGTAGTGATTCTGGATTAGCAAAAAATGACCATGCTCACGCAGAGCCAATTTTTGAGAGAGAAGAGTTCCCGCAAGGAATTCAGAGCACTACCCCATTTCATGAAACAGATAATTCCCGCAACAGAGCACCCGCAATTCAACACATTTTTAAACAACGCTAACCAAACCCCTACACCCCCAATTGCTCTGAATTTCCCCTGCCCTCACCTTCTTTCCTAGACTCGAGAAGGTGAGGGTCTTCCATACTTAGACAACATTTGAACACGATAATAATTAATATAAAGCTTAACCCCACGATACAAAGTAAAAGGAAAAAAAAATGAAAACTGCGCTTACTACTCTTGCTCTATTCGCTCTTGTTCCTACTGCCTTTGCCGCTCAAAGTTTTGATCAAAATCAATGTAGCTGTATATCAAATCAAGTCGCCCAAATGGGACAGACTCAACTCTCTGGTGAATTGAGTCAGATCTTTACTCAAATGGAATCACCAAATGATCCCAATAGCGGAGCCTTTGCTAGTGTTATGGGTGAACTATCCTCAAATCAATATTCCTGGCTCACGCCAGAACTGAACCTTTACTATCAACTTTTTGGAAGTTCGAATCAACAGCAAACTCAACAGCGCCCTCAGCAACAATCGATGATGGGGATGCAACAGGGCATGCAGCAGCAACAAGGGATGCAAACAGGAAGCTTCTTTGGCACGAGTAATCAAAACCAAAGTCAAATGGGTATGACTTCTTCGCCTAGTCTATATTCTATGAATGCTTCGGGATATAATCAAAATCAGATGTATGCAGGACAAATGTATGCCCAGCCGCAGATGTATACTGGCCAAATGTATGGCCAACAGGCCCAAGGCGGGTACTCAAATGGGATGTCTAGTGGCCTTTCTGGTGGACTCTCCCTTGGGATGAATTTAGGTCTTACTGGCGGATTTAGTTTATAAGAATAAAGAAGGTAAAATAATGAAGAAGATATTACTTGTAGAAGATGACCCCATTCTCGGCGACGGACTCCAACTTTTCTTGGAGCTTGAAAATTTTGACGTAGTTAGAGCGCGCGATCTTTCTAGCGCTCGCCAAGAAGAAGCAAAAAATAGTTATGACCTAGTCATTCTTGATCTGGGTCTTCCCGATGGCAGTGGAATGGATTTTTGTAAGCACTTACGAGAAAAAGGCTCCAGTGTCGCTATCGTCATCCTCACCGCTCAAGCAGATGAAGACTCAGTCGTAGAAGGTCTTACCAATGGCGCCAATGATTACGTCAGAAAACCCTTTAGTAATCGTGAACTTTTAGCCCGTATTCAAGTGCAACTTCAAGGTCCAAAAGGTGTTGGACCTCATGTAAAAGTGGGAGATCTCGTTTTGGCGCTAGAAGAGCGAACGGTTACTTATAAAGACAATCCGATTAAGCTTAATCGCCGTGAATTTGAAATCTTAAAAATAATGTGTGAGCGTGAGGGCGCCGTCATTAGTCGTGAGACGATTATTGAAAAGGCCGGTCACGATCTTGATATCAGTGATCGAACGATTGATTCTCATATCAGCCATATTCGCACCAAACTTAGAAAGGCCGATGTCCAGAGCATTCAAATTGCTTCTGAATATGGAATTGGCTATAGGTTAGTCTCAGCATGAATATTATCAAATCAAAACTATTCAGACGCTATCTAAGCCTTGGGGTCATCATCTGCTCGACAGGCTTCATCCTCTCGTTCTACCTCACCCATCTCATGCTGCAGGCGGAAAAAGATCGCCATGAGCGCTACTATCAAACACAAGATATTATCGATATCATCAACTCCATCAGACCGGCAACGCGAGTTAAGGCCTTGGAGCTGATGTCAAAAAATAAAATCCTTAAGAGAAAAACTCGCAATATGATTCTGCTGAACTCTAAAGAAGAAGTCACTTACTCCATCTCCCCTTTGACGGGAGAATATAAAATGGATCGCAGGCCACCACCGCCTCGCCCTCACCCTCGTCCTCTAGATCGACATCGAGATCGAGATGGGCATCGTCCCCCACCTCCACGACAAATTGTCTCTCTGGAAAAAGTCGACTCTAATGGCAATATATTTGATATCCATGAAATTCAACTGCATGGTAAGCCGTCGCAAAAGTTAATCATGGAAGTCTGGAAGATTGAACCACCCAATCAAGAGCGCCGATGGGTATTCACAAGAATTATCTTCTTTGAAATCATTGGAATTTGTCTAGGCGTCGCCCTTACATTTCTCATTATCTATAACCACTTTAAAAAGAGAACCAAAGAAATTGAAGTCGTTCTCAATAATATTCGCCACGGTGATCTTCAATCACGAATGCCCGTAGAAACAACGGATGAATTTGGTTTGGCCATGAAGAACTTCAATGTGATGGCCGATGAGATTGAGCAGCTGGTGGGAAAACTAAGAGGGGCCGAAAGTACGAGAAGAGTACTTCTCGGGGAACTAGCTCATGATATTCGAACTCCCCTAGCTTCCGTTAAGAACTTCATTGAAATTGTTCAAACCAAGGAAGATAAACTCACTCCTGAAAAGAAAGCAGAGATCCTTGCCACTTGTCAGGTAGAAATTGAGTATATGTCGCGTCTGGTAGATGACCTGCTCTTTTTAGGAAAAATTGAAGAGCCAAGCTATCGTCAAAACGATGTTGAAATTGATCTAGAAGATATTATTGCCACTACGGCCCACAATTTAAAGCGTATCTATCCGCATATTCAATTCAAGTATAATGCGCCATCAGATCATTATCTCAAAGTTCATATGGATGAAGTTCTAACTTCTAGGCTTTTTAGAAACGTCTTAGATAATGCTTTTAGTTTTGCCAAAAGCGAAGTGAGCGTTAACGTCATTAAAGAAGCGGATGGCAAACTGCGTATTAGTATTGTCGATGATGGCAACGGCTTTCATCCGGCCAGTCTTGAATCTTTTGGAGAGAAGAAATTCTCTAGGCAAGATCGCTCACGCCAAGACATGAAGAGAATTAGTATTGGATTAGGTTCTGTGATTATGAAGAGAATTGTTGAGCTCTATGATGGAAAGTTTTCGGCCCAGAATATTGAATCAACTGATCATAAAATATTAGGAGGACAGGTCAATATGATCCTGCCCTCTTAATGAATTCTTAGCTTATACCTTCATTGATAATCATCTCTTCTTCTAAGTGTTTCTTTTCTGCGTTGGCCAGAAACTTAAAGAAGCTCATAATCGCCGGTAAGAAGAGAATGGTAAGCGTTGTCGCGACAAAGAGTCCCCAACCGAGAACCAAAGCGATAGGCTGTACAAATGTATCCACTCCTCCAATTCCATAGATCGTCGGTAGTAGTCCGATAAGAGTCGAAAGGGTCGTCATCGTAATCGGACGCAGTCTTGTGACCCCAGCTTCGATAATCGACTCATGAAAGTCTTTTCCTTCTCTTAGATTATCTTGGATAAACTTTAAGAAGATAATTGAGACGTTCACAACCACCCCTGAGAGTCCTACGATTCCAATAATCCCCATGATCGACAAACTCTTGCCGTGAAGCACGAGTGACCAAATAACCCCTGAAATCCCCATGGGTATGGAGGTAAGAACGAGAAAAGGATAGATCATCGATTGGAAAGTTAGAGAGATCACCATAAAGATTAAAACGATCGCCAGAAGATAGAGCTTCATCGTATCACTCACAGCATTGAGTCGATCCTTTTCTCCCCCACCAATTTCAATCCTTAAGTTAGGGTCTTCTTTTTTGAGCTGTTCAATAAAAGGCATGATTTTCTCATTGGCCTCTTTACCTGTAATTTTATCATCACGGACTTCACCAAAGAGCGTAATGGTACGAATACCATTAAAGCGTTGAATGGAACTTGGTCCACTTTCTTTGATGATTTTTACAAAAGTAGAAAGTGGTACGGCCTGACCATTATCGTTTCTCACTTTTAAGCGAATGATATCTTCTACGGGAGAAGCTTTGGCATCTTTAAGGCTTAATTGAATCTCGACTTTTTCATTATTCTTAAGAATCTCTTCCCCAACAACACCGGTAGAAGTGGAGAAAATGGTTCTTGAAATATCGGTAGGACTCACGCCCTCTGATACGGCCAGTTCATTATCCACTTCGATACGGTAGCGAGCGTTATCCCCATCAAGGTCAGTAACGAGAGAGTGAACACCATCCATCTTCTCGAATTCATCCTTAATTCTATTCACAATACTACTTCCATATTCAAAGTCACGTGAAGTCACTTGGAATTGGATGGGCTTTCCAATCGGAGGACCTGGTCTTTCAATGGTCATACTGACTTTCACACCCGTATCTTCTCTAAATTTTTCAACGGCTTCATTTATCTTTTTTACGATTCGTTTTTCTTGGTAGATAAAATCGGGATCAGAAGTAAAAGAAACATTGACCATTCCAAGGTGAGATCCGTATTGGCGTGAACCAGAGTTCCCCCCCGTCGTCACTTGTCCTAGGTTGGTATAAATATTATCAAAAGTATCTTCAGAAACGGCCATTAAGCGAGTGGATAAATCCCTCGCTTGCGCACGCGTCTTATAAAGAGGAGTGTTCTTAGGCAGCTCGATTCTCACGCTGAGACCTTCAAGCCCTTCGGCCGGAAAGAGACTAAAGCGTTCAAAGACTTTCTTTCCTTGAACAAGAGACACTGCAAAGAAGACGGTGAGTCCGGCCAGAAGAATCCAGCGCTTTGAAATACTCCACTCCAAGTACTTGGCATAAGAGCGCTCTACTTTATCAAAGAAGTGCTTCTTCTTTTCTTTCTTAGGCTTCATGATTTCTTCAGCGTGAATTGGCAGAATGATAATCGCTTCCAAAAGAGAAACTAAGAGCATGGCAATAACCGTGATCGGAATCACTCGAAGAAACTGACCGATAATCTCCTTCATAAAGGCAATAGGAAGAAAGGCAAAAACAGTGGTTAACACAGAAGCAAAAACGGGAAGAGCAATTTCTGACGTTCCCTTTATAGAGGCCTTAATCGGATGCATTCCCCTTTCAATGTAACTATAGATATTTTCACAGACCACAATGGCATCATCCACCAGCATCCCGAGCACAATAATCACCCCCACGACAACGAGGGAGTTCATGGTATTACCCAAGAAGTAGACCAGAGCAATCCCTCCAAGAACTGCAACCGGAATACCAACCGAGGTCACTACGGCCGAGCGCCAGTCTAGGAAGATGAGAAGAATAATAAGAACTAATATAAGACCAGAGACGGCATTGGAGATTACGATTTTTAGTTTATCACGAATTCTCTTAGACTGATCTTCGTACATTTTCAACTTTAGACCTGAAGGCAGACCTTTTTCGTAGCGAGTAATGGCATCACGTAGTCCATCGACCACGCGAATAGAATCATCAAAGGGCTTCTTTACGGCCGTAAATAAAACCGCATCCTTAGTTTCAAAGATAGAGCCTGTTTGAAGTCTTTCTAATTCGAACTTAATATCGGCAATATCTTTTAGGCGAACTTTTTGGCCGTAGTCATTAGAGCGCACGACAAAGTTTTGAAGTTTTTCAATTTCATTGAAGTCATAACCAATCGTTAGGTTGGCCACATGATTATCGTTTTCAAAGAGACCACCTGGTTTTTGCTTGGCCCAGTTGGAAATCTGAGAAAGCACTTCTCCCAAAGTGATGTCGTACTTATCTAACTTTTCAGGATCGGCCTTTACTTTAATCTGTAAGTCACCAATACCTGAGTAGTCGACACTTTGAACTCCCTCTTGCAAGCGAATAAAGTCTTTAAACTTCTCCGCTTCCATCTTGAAATCAAAAGCATTCACATCCCCGTACATAGCAATATTAAGGACAGGAATATTAATGGCCTTAATTTCTGTTACAACCGGATCATCTACTTCTGCAGGCAGGTCATCGACTTCTGAAATCTTTCTTCTTAGCTCATCAATAATTTCAGCAGGGTCTGGATAAGTATCATCGATTAAGATAGAGATGGATCCTGCTCCAACAAAACTTACAGAACGATATTCTTCAACACCATCCACTTCAGCAATCTTTTCTTCGATGGGATCGATGACCAACTCTTCAATATCATTTGGAGAAGCTCCAGGATACGCAGCAGAAACGGTGACTCGGTTAAAATCAACATTGGGTCTTGCTTCTCTTTGCATATTAAAGATAACAAAGACACCCACAATGATCGTTACAACCGTTAAGTAATGGACGAATAGTTTATTTTTTTGAAGAAACTCTAAAAATTTCATAGCAGTGCCTAATTTAAGTAATGGTCAAAGAATTGATAAAAATCGAGGTATTCAACTACTCGAACAATAAGCTGGATGCGATGAGAAGATAGGGTCTGCTGATCGGCAATTAAACTCTTATTAAATTCAGTTAATGAATTGAAGTCGAGACGCCCATTGAGAAAGTCTCTTCTTCCCTCTTTGATCACATCGCGCGAAAGATCCACTGTTTTCTTATATCTCTTGTAGATTTTAAAATCAGTGGCAAGAGTTTTTTCAAGCGTACTAAAACGAGTGTGTTTCTTCTTTCTTAAAAGATCTCTTTGAATACGGTTTGCTTGTAATTGATAGCGATTAGCACCAGCTTCAGCCACGGCTTTTCTATCTTTAAGAGGGAGATCAAGTCTCAGTCCCACATACACAAAGGGATAATCCAATTGCGACACATCTTCATTGGAGTTACTAAAGTTATCACCAATTCCAGTCAACCCTGAGCGAACTTCAAGGGCAAGATTTGTTGAAGCCTGCGCATCGAGTTGGGATTGTTTTGATTCAAGAGCATGGACTTGAAGCTCTATACTTTTGATATCATCTTGATTGGCAAGCTCTACATCCTCGATATGAGCATGCATACCTTTGTAAAGACTTTCAGCTTCTCTAAAGAGTTCATCCGTATTGATCTTTTTAAACTCATCAAAAGAGACACTATACTCCGCTTCAAACGCATCTCTTGCTTCAATGATATTTTTTTCTAGATTATCAATGGTCGCCAAACAATTCGTGAGTTCTTTAACTCCTAATAGATATTCTCTTTGAGAAACAGACTTTCTCTTTCTTAATTTACTTAAGTGACCTGACTGAATTCTCGTTTGCTTACAAATATCTTTTTGAAGAGAAAGAGATTGGTTTTGCTCTAAGAGAGTTGAGAAATCCAGAAGGGATTGGACGATAATCGCTTTCTTTTCAATTTTCGAAGTAAGCTCAGCCGATTTTTTGGAGATCTTTTGGTTTTCAAGAAGATGATTGTAGCGATGATTAACCAGGTCTTGAAAAATACTTGTGGTTAGTGAAAGTTGAAGAGTTGGAGACTGAAAAAAGAAGTTATCTCTTGCAGCAAAAAGCGTCGCGCTATCTTGATACTTATAAGTAAGGTCTGATTGAATCCCCGATGACCACAGTTTACTCGCCCCTAGTTCATATTCTTTTACTTTTGAATTGGACGCACTAAATGGAGATGTAGGAACAATATCTTGATTGGAATAACTTCCTCTAATAAAGGCGGTAGGTTCAAAGATAAAGATGTCAGCATCTAGTAAAAGCTGATTGGCCTTATTGGTGTAGTCCGAAGCTTTATAAGAAGCCGAGGTATTCGTTACCTTTTCGAGAAGATTACTAATCACACCAACAGGTTTAGATGCAGCAAGGCTCAAAGGTGATACTAGTAAAGCACAGACTAAGGCCCAAGCCTTGGTCGTATAGGTCTTTCGTTGATACGACAATAAACGCAAAACACTCTCCAATGGGTAAAGTTTAGAAGTTTTTATGTAGTCGCATCATAGCAAGAAAGTGAGGCTAATCTAAAGAAAAAAAATGATTTCACGTGAAACTATTTTAATGAAGAAGTTAAATAAACTTTTCAAATTCAATGACAAACTTTGTATTGGGGCTTGTATCATCAACTCTGATATCTGCATTATGATGGAGGAGAATATCCTTTACAATTCCTAGACCTAGACCGGTTCCTTTCTCAGCGCTCTTTGTTGTGTAAAAAGTGTCAAAGATTTTATTTTGTATTTTCTTGGGAATCCCATCGCCACTATCAGTGAAACTTAGAGTTATTTTATCCCCAATCTGATGAGCCTCTATTTTTATCCAACGAGTGATATGTTTCTCGATTGCATCCACAGAGTTATTAACTAAATTCACTATAACCTGCTCAAGCTCAGAGCGATCACACTTGATTTCAAGTCCCTCTTCTAAATCGAGAGTTAATTCGATATTGGCATAAGTTAACCTATATTCTAAGAATACAAGACTTTCCTCAATCAAATTCTTCAAGTCATAGGACTTAAGGTTTATTCCAATCATACTGCCGCGTGAATATTTGCGGAGATTGTCTGCAAGCTTAACAAGCTTTTCTATAGGTCTCTCTAGTTTTTTAATTCTATCTTGTATTTCAGGTAAAGTACTCAATCTCTGGGTAGAGCGAACATTGCCTTGAATAATAGTCAAAGGGTTATTCATCTCATGAACAACTGAGGAAGCCATTTCTCCAATAGAAGCTAGTTTTGCGGAGTGAATAGACTTTCTTCGCTCTAGTTCCACCTTCTCTTGCGCTTCTTCTAACTCACTTATATCGTGAAGAGTTCCAACGACCTTTATAGGTCGTCCTTCATCATCTTTAATCAAAGAGGCCGTAACCTTTACACAAAGAACAATACCTTTTAGAGATATTATTTTAAAATTTTCAGTGATATTGCCTTCGTCTTCTAAGGCCCTATTAATCAGTCCTGAAAAAAGATTACTGGTATTTTCGGGAATAAGTTCATCGATATCACAAGGTCTAATTTCTAGAGTTTTTGGAATACCAAGGATCGTGAGCATCTGACCTGTAGTTATGAATTTCTTTGATTCTAAGATATAAGTCCAACCACCAATTTGAGCAATTCTTTGCAAATCATTTGATAGTCGCGTTAAATCGAGATTTCTTTGTTCGAGCTCTTTTTGGCGAGTGACGTCATTTCTTACCGCATAGAAGCCTGCAATTTCCCCATCTACTATCGAAGGAGAAATCGTACTATTCACCCAATAAAGACTTCCGTCCTTGGCACGATTACAAATATCTCCTACCCAAACGTTTCCACTTAGAATAGTTGACCAAATATCTATGAAAAAACTTTTTGGATGGTATCCTGAGTTTAGAATACGATGATCCTTACCCATTAACTCTTTTGCCGAGTATCCACTGATACGACAAAAGTTAGAGTTAACGTATTCGATAACCCCTTTCTTGTTCGTATAAGCAACAATAGCCTCACGTTCAATAGCTTTTAAAAAATTTTTTGCATCCATAAGTGGGAATCATTATAACCTGAGAACCAGATATATTGGCAGAGTATTTACATAAACTATCTAATCAAACTTTTGTCTAACTTTTATTTACCAATAAAAAAGGTCAAGTTTAAGTCTCAAAATCTGCGTGTAACGCTAACAGTTAAAAAAAAGAAAGAAGGTAGAGTTTTCTATAACTTGTGCCTTAACTTTTTTCCTTTATAATCAAACGAATAAATTCCATAATAGAATTAAAGAGTTATAATTACTTTGTATTACATTATTATATTAATTAAAGGAGATTGCAGATGCGCCCAATTAAACTAACGGCATTAATTTTAACCCTACTTATGACTTTTGGACTTACTAGCTGTGGTTCACAAAGCAAGAACAATGCTGGGATGGACAGTGGAGTAACTACTGAAGATCAGGACATGGGTAATGATGGAATGAATCTTGAACTCAATGGTGATTCAGATTCTGGAAAAGCTGGAACATTGTCGACTGTTTACTTTGATTTCAACAGCTCTACTCTAAGCTCAAGCACAAGAGATGCTCTTGAATCAAATGCAAACTTCTTAAAAGAGCATCCTTCTGTTGAAGTACAGATCGAAGGTCATGCTGATGAAAGAGGTGGAGTTCAGTACAACTTAGCTCTTGGTGAAAAAAGATCTCAATCGGTTAAGCAATACCTTGTTTCTATGGGAGTGAGTAGCTCACGTATTACAACCATTTCATTTGGTAAAGAAAGACCTATTGCTTTTGGTCACGATGAGTCTGCATGGTCACAAAATAGACGTGCAAACTTCGTAGTTACTGCTAAGTAATAATAAAAGGACGGCGTAGTAGTGATCACGTTTAATTACAAACTCTTCCTGCACACCGTTTCTATTTTTATTTTAGTTATTTCTCTTGGGTCGTGTGGTTTAGCGACAACTCGACCCAAGCTAGAAATGAGAATGGCCCAAAGTGCATTTGTCGCAGCTAAAGAAGCCAACGCTCAAACCCTCGCCCCCGGTCTCTACCGAAAAGCCGAATATTACTATCTCAAGGCCAAATCCTCATACAAAAGAAAGTATTTCAATAAGGCGCAACAATACGCTATTCTATCTAAGAAGTTTTCTGAAAAAGCTGAATATATCTCCGTAAGGAAGAAGGCACTAGAGAACTTATAATATAACAAGGATAAGGAAATCTATGTTGGCCAGTCTTACTACACTCTCTAAAAAATCATTAATCATTACCGCAATTCTATCCATCACCCTCTTTGCTAGCTGTAAAACCCGTGAAGATATCGTACGCGAGCAAATGGTCGATAATATATCTATGCAAGTTCAAGATGGACAAAAGCTAAACGCAGACTTCACGATTCGTCTGCAAAATATCGAAGATCGTCTTACTAACCTCTCGGGAAGTGTAGAAGAAACGCAGCACACTTCTCAGGTTACTCTTAATGAGCGCATTCAAAGTATTGAAGAGAAAATGACGATTCTTGAAACAGCTCAAGCAACGCAATCGACTTCATTAGAAGAAATTCAAAAAGAACTCTCTTCGCAAAAGGAATATATTCAAGAGGTTTTAGGTACTCTTAAGAATCTCTCTCAAAAAAAAACTAAAGTAAAAAAGAAGACTACTCCTTACAATGAGGCCATGGGATTATATCGCCGTGGAAAGTACGCACAATCTAAAGCGATCCTTCTGACTCTCGTGGATAAGAAGTTCTCGGAGTCGGCCAAAGCAAGAATTATACATAACCTAGGCATGATTGCTTACATGGACAAGCAAAACGATAAGGCACTGGCCTATTTTTCCCGTTTGTTCACTGAGTTTCCTAAAACAGGTTATAATAAGAATGGATTAATGTTTTTGGCCAAAACATTACAGAGAATGAAAAAGAATGAAGAAGCTAAGCAGGCTTTAAATGAGCTTATCGCAAAGTTCCCTAAAGCTAAGCAAGTCTCTCAAGCAAAGAAAATGCTTAAAGAGCTCTAAGTAAGGATTCAAAATGATCTCACGTATTCAGGCCATGCATCGCATGGCCTTTTTTATTTTCATCTTCACTCTTTCCAGTTGTTCTTATCTTCTGGATCAATTTGGAGACCCTACTCAAGAAGTGGTCGGTCTGAATCAAGAGAAATTTGGAATCGTTTTTTCTCATAATATAAATGGTGAAACCCATCCTTGTGGATGTCGCCACTACCCTCTGGGCGGTCTGGCCCAAGTGGCAGGACAAATAGACAAACTAAAAAAAGATCAGCAAGTCGTTTATATCGACAGTGGTGATACTCTTTTTCCGGCCTTTAATATTCCAGACTCCGTGGAAAAGAGTACAACCTTTAATGCTACCGAGTTAGCAAGTGGTCTCTCTCGCGCCGGTCTTCGCTACTGGGTACCAGGCGATCAAGACTTTGCTCAAGGTTTAGAGTACTTAAAGAAAATCACGCAAGAAACAAAAATTAATCTTCTCTTATCCAACCTGGCTCCTGAAGAAAAAATCGCCCATAAAGAATTTATTATTTTTGAAAAAGGACCTCATAAAGTTTTTATTACCGGTCTTATCGAGCCTTCTATCTTGCCTCGTAAATTTGCTAAGCACTTTATTAGTCCAAAGCTTGCGATTAAGAATGTTCTTGAGAAAATGAAAAAAGAAAAAGGCTATGATGATAAGAATAAATTTCATCGCTTAGTTGTGGTCACTCACGCAGGTATCAATCACGATGTTGAGCTGGCCGAAGAGTACCCTATTATCGACTGGATCATCGGTGCTCACACCATGAACTTTCTGCGCTTTCCTCAAGAAGAGGGAAATACCAAGCTAGTTCAAGTTCTCTCAAGAAATCACTACCTCGGACATATCACCTTTGATCTTACAGGTGATAAGTCTAAAGACTCTTATCAAATCCATGAAATTCGTGATGAGCTTAAAGATGAAATGAAACCGAATCCTTTTCTAAGCTTTATTGATAAGCACAAAGAGGCCCTCTCTAAGATTCAAGAAGAAGAACAAAAGTCACTAGGACCCATTGATCCCTCGACGACCCGCCTAGCAACGGCGAGCTCGTGTATTGAATGCCATGAGCCTCAGGGACAATTCTGGCGCGGAACTCCCCACGCCATTGCCTATCAAACTCTTCGCCAAGCTAATGAAGAAAATAATCTATCCTGTGTAAAGTGCCATAGTCTTGGGCTTCAAGATGAAAAAGGCTTTTCGAGTGTACAGCATATCGTAAAGTTTGATCATCGAGACGAACAAGGTAATGAGAAAGTTCCTAACTCTGAAGAACATCAGAAAATGATCACGAACTACTGGAATGAAGTGGATAAGTCTTTTGGAAAACAAGAAATGGGATCCATTCGAAAACTTCAGCCAGAAGTCAGAAGAAAGCTCGCCAACTCTTGGGCCTCCGTAGATAAAGAACAGGGGGTCACTCATAACTTTGCCAATGTTCAGTGTTTAAACTGCCACACTAAGCATGCTGAGCATCCCTTTGATAATAATCCATTCAATACCAATCCTGCGCAAAGGCGTATTGATATGCAAGATAAGTGCTTAACTTGTCATGACCCTGATCAATCACCGGCCTGGTATCAAAAGAATGAAAAAGGATTGGCCGGCGACGTTGATTACGATGTGCTGGGTGAAAAAATGAAGATGATGAGTTGTCCCGCTATTGAAAACTAGAGACTCTCTATAAGTTCAATAAGTTTTTTGTCGTATCCGCCCTTACCAGAACCGAGGGTGGATATATGACCGCCCTCCTCTATTTCCCAAAGCCATTTCTTAGGTGAGCCTATCTTCTCAAATACTTCCGCTCCATAACGAAAAGGAATAATAGAATCTTTCTTTCCATGAATAACAAGGGTTGGATTTTTAATTCTTGAAAGGGCGTCTTTTGGCGAATACTCATCAGAAATGAGGGCATAGGCTAAATACTGAAAAGGCCAAAGAAACCAAACATCGGCCAGTTTATCTTTTGCTAATTCTTTATAACTCAGAAAAGTACTATCAAGAATAACCAAGTCTGCATCATCGCGATGAGGAGAATCTTCTAGCGCTTTCATTAAAAGATTTCCCCCTAGGCTTTGGCCCACGAGAATAAGTTTTTCGTCACTTATCTTTTTTCGCTCCTGCATTTTTTCATGAACATAATCTAAGGCGACAAGTGTATCTTCATAGACACCTCGACTTGCTGCTCGCCCTTGAGAGAGTCCATAACCTCTATAGTCCCATACCCATACATCATAGTTATAGCGAACCATCCAACTTAAAGACAGATAGTGAGAGGAGAGGTTTTGAGCATTACCGTGAAATAAAACGGCCAAACCTTTTGACTCTCCCTGAGCAGGAAAATACCAGCTATGCAGGCGTGTTCCATCACGTGATTCAATCATGCGATTTTCATACTTTAAATTTAGGTCTTCAGGTCGTGAGTAGAGATAGCGCGAAGGTTGATAAAATAAATGAGTACAAGAGCTTAGAAAGAATAAGCTTAATAGAATTAGTTTTTTCAAAAGTAATATCCCCACTGTGCAAGAAGTGATTGAGTCCCTCTCTTAAATTGATCGCCATTATAGAAGTTAGAGGCTTCTAGGCGTAATTCATGGTTGCGAGAAAGAAAGAAGTTAGTACGAACAAAATACTGTTGATAATAGTCATGACTAAAGTCATCCACATTGAAATAGGCATCGACTCCCAACATCACTTTAGCGTGTTCAAAAGCGTAGCCTACAAAGGCCTCTACATTGGCGTTGATTTCAAAATTATTCTTTAAATGAGTGGAATAATCAAAAGCTCCACCAGCAAAAATTGCTGCGATAAATTGACGATCCCCCATGCTAAGACCTAATTTTGCAAAGGTACGAGCTCGATGACAAAAGATACAATTTAATTGCTCTCTTTGATTTTCGATTTTTGCTCCCACCTTCCAAGACAAGCTTTTAGAGATTTTTGACCAAGGCGCAAGGCTTGTAATTTCCACGAGGCTGAAGTCTTCCAGCACGACATCTTTTTCTTTGAAACGATAGAGAATACTACCCTTTAAAAATTGAAATTCGGAGTAAGCATCAAAACCTAGATCCTTTGCTAAGAGATCGTGAAAACCACTTCTATACTCAAGTTGTAAGAACTGCTCTGCTTCAATGTCTTTTATACCTAGCCCTATTCGTTGGGCCTTATGACCAAGCTCGGGGCGGTTTTTTAAATTCGCCGCAGGAAGTTTTATACTCTTCTTCTTCAAGGTGGCCCTTTGTTTTAAGGCCAAAAAGAGCAGTTCCTTTTGTTGATCAGAAACAAGACCCTTATATTCGTAGTTTTCAAAATTAAGCCATTCAATAAGAGCATCCCATTCATTTATACTCGCCCCTAGAGTTGAAAGCTGCGCTCCTGCTTTCACTTGCTTCACGCGCTCCCATTGCTTTTCATCTAAGAGCTCAATGCGCTTTAATGTTTTCTTCTTAAGTGAAGGTCTTTGCACAACCTTGCGAATGAGTTCAGGGCTTTCATCTATGGCCCAAATTAAATCGGCAGGAAGATAGAACCAGCGTCTTGGTGTCGGTAATTCGCGAATAAGAGAAATCAGCTCCGATAAGTGAAAGGAGCAATTCTCCCATGTGAAGTAATAATCAAAATAGGCGCCATTGTATAATTCCCATAAGTGAGCGAGCATGAATTGAACTTCTTTCTCGCTGAAATTAAGTTCATATTCAATGAGATCACGATTTTCTGTTTGATTGTATTCATTTACCTTTATGTAATAGGGAGAGAGATCAAAGAAGCCCGGATAGCCTCCAAACATTCCTTTAATCGCATAAACAGGTCCCCAATCACTCGGATCAACGAGGGCCGAAAAATTCGCTCCATAGTCTAGTAAATCATTAACTTGATCCTTCTTATGAAAGCGTAAGAAAGTATGTCCAAACATAGATCCTGGATTATTGGGATAGGCGGTAGAAAAAATAATCGACACGGCCTCAGGAGCAATTTCTTTTTTCCATTTATTCCAAGGAATACACTTTCCTGGGTCAGGGGCCTTATCTAATAGTTTGGCCTCCAGTAGAAATTGAATTCGTGCAGGATAAGAACAGGCAATAGGAAGTTTGAAGCGACCAAATTTCTTATCATTACTCTTGGCCAATTCAATAAAGGCTTCCAACTCACTTGCGGGAGAATGCATCCCCAGGGAAGAGACGAAGAAGTTCTCTTCATCTATGAGGGAGCTTCCCCCTCGAGAGTGAAGTAGTCGCTCCCAAACGCGCTGTTGCTTAGGACTTAGATCATCATATAAAGAAGCCGCTTGCAAAGAAGCGGCTCCCATAAAAACGATAAATATTTTGAGTAAATTATATAATTGCAATTCCACAGCTACGGGCCAGATCTGCATCAGAAACTACCTGGGCCTGAATATTGTTTACAAGCTCTCTTGGTGAGATCCCGTCTTTAGTAAATACTTGGTTGTAATTCTTTTGAAGAGTTGTTGAGAATGCTTCAGGAGAACAACCCATTAAATGAGAAAGGCCATTTAAGTGCTCTCCAGAACCTTGGGCCACTTCTAGCTTAAGTTCATTGTGGTTGGATTCTGCAAAATGAAGTGTCTTCTTGTCATTCATCACAATTGAGTGACGAGCACAACCAGAAGTTCCAAAAGTCATTCCGATAGTATTAAAAAAGATCGCATTTGTAGTTGCTCTTAGGGCCGAAGAGATCAAAGAGTTATCTTTGAAAACCATCCAACCTAGACCACAACCAGAAGAAGAGTCAGCAGCAAAAGTCGCAGTATTTCCAAGTACGAATGCGAGAGAAATTACAGTTAATGATTTTTTTAGAATATTCATTGGGCACCTCCATGTGTCATTGTAAGTCAGTCCTGTGTAGCGAAAAGAATTCTTTTCGTACCCTAAATATGCTAGGATTTAGTGCTATAAGAGTCAATAAACTTAAAAAAAATTTATTTTTCCGCTTGAAAAATAAAAAGATAGTTCGCTATGCAACAAAGTAATGAAGTCAACATATTAGGAATTGAAACCAGCTGTGATGACACAAGTATCTGTGTTCTCAAAGGTCGCCCTGGAGCCCAGACTCCGGGACCAGAAAGACCACAAATCCTCTCCATGAGCTATTTTTCTCAAGAAATGCTTCTCAGAAAGTGGGGCGGCGTCGTTCCAGAGATAGCTGCAAGAAATCATTTGGCCAAATTAGCGCCCTTAATTGAAGAGGCCATCAGCAGTAGTGGTCTTCAATCCTCTGATATTGATGCCATTGGTGTCACGACTCACCCCGGTCTACTTGGACCACTTCTTACAGGTCTCAATGGGGCCAAAACTTTTGCGCTCTATCACGAAACTCCCATCATTCCCGTTAATCATCTCTATGCTCATATTGAAGCGATTCATCTCGTTGAAGAAGTTCCCTATCCCTATCTTGGATTAGTGATTTCAGGCGGACACTCAATGTTTCTGCTCATTAAATCTCCTACCGAAATGGAAATACTAGGAACCACGATTGATGATGCTGCCGGCGAGGCTTTTGATAAAGGTGGAAAACTTTTAGGTCTTGGCTACCCTGCGGGAAAAATGATTGATGACCTAGCAAAAGATGGCGATGAAAGTAAGTACCTCTTTCCCATAGGCCTTAAGAAATCGGCCAATGCGGACTTTAGTTACTCTGGAGTAAAAACAGCGCTTCGCCAATTCCTAGAAAAGAATCCCGGCATAGAAAAGAATCCAGAAGAGCTGGCCCATATATGTGCAGGCTATCAACGTTGTATCGTGGAGGCCGTTAAACTCAAGGCCCGCTACGCTCTTCGTATGGCACGCGATATAACAGGACAAAATGATATTCCCTTTGTCGTCGGAGGTGGAGTTGCGGCCAATAGTGCTTTAAGAAGAACTCTGCAAGGCGCTTATAAGAATGTTCACTTTGTTCCTCCAAAGTTTTGTACCGATAATGGCGCTATGATTGCTCACTACGCTCTTAGAACCTATGCTTCCAATCAAGTCCCCTTTCCTCAATGTTTAGAACTTGATGCCCGCGGACGCTATATCGACAAGAATCAGCTCCAAGAAAAAGCGCAGGACAAAGCCCAGAAAAAAAATAATTAGAATAAGGAATTCCTATGGTGCAACTTCCAGAGGCGAATAAATCTCTCGGGCAACACTTCTTAATCGACAAGAGTGTGATTACTAAAATTACCGATGACTTCAAGGAAGTTGCAAAGGCCATTGTCGAAGTTGGTCCGGGTCCAGGTATTCTGACGGAAAATCTAAGCGCCCATAAACTTCCCCTTCATGTGATCGATAAAGATGAGCGCTTTCCCGAATACCTCAAACAATTTATTGAAGAAGATAAAATTCATATCACCGATGCTCTTAAATGGGATCTTGAACAAGGATTTATCGACTGGGGCTATTCCAAAGATATCTGGATGGTATCTAATCTTCCTTATAACGTATCGACTCCCTTACTGATTCAATTCATAAAGGCACCTTCTATAAAGTACATGACTCTTATGTTTCAACGAGAAGTTGCTGATAAAGTCTTTCCTATTGATACTAGAGAAGGAAAGGCCATGAATAGCCTCTTGGCCCTGTGCCAGACCTTCTTTGAAGTTGAGCTCTTATGTAAAGTTCCTCCGGGAGCTTTTGCGCCACCTCCAAAAGTAGACTCGGCCGTTCTTAGTTTTACTCGTAGAGAAGAGACGATTATCTCCCTTGATCAATTTAAGTCTTTTGAATCTTTCTTGCGCAGTCTCTTTCAATTTAAGAGAAAGCAAATGGGCTCCAACTTAAAGTCACGCTATCCTAAAGAAACTCTAGAGAGTGCTTTAAGTGCATGCGGACTTGAACGTACCCAAAGGGCCGAATCTCTTAAGCTAGAAGAGATTCAACAACTCTATCTTGAATTGGAGATGAAGAAATGAAACTGATTTCTGTAACATTCTTATCCCTACTTTGTTTAAGTACGCAGGCCTCTTTTCCCGAGTACTTCGGAACGGGTCCCAATACCAGTAGTATTGGTAATCAAAGTAATCTTGATATTGAAGACCCTTCAAATACTTACTATCTGCCTGCACTTTCCGCCTGGGCCAAGCAAATTTCATTAAGTGCGACAGCATCAAGTACATCACACACTTTTGAACCCATAACCAATGTCATAACCGAAAACTCAACCAATGGTCAGAGCGGTACAACGACTGTATCTGGGGATGTGGATACGGATTATGAGAACTCTAATAATACCGTCGTCTCCCTCATCCTTCCTTTAAGAAAAGATGAGTATGGAGCTGCTTCGATTCTTTTTAGTGCACCTATTGGTGGACTAGTCGAGACTAATTCAGGGCACCCTACACTTCCCGAATATGCGATGTATCGCTCACGTTATCGTCGCTCGCAAATGCATTTAAATTACGCCCTTCCTCTATCTGAAAATTGGGCCATTTCCGTTGGGGCCCATTTAGGTTTCCAAGCTTCGGCCAGAATCAACACCCAGGTCAGTTTAGGTGATGACTACGGCTCTTCTGGAAATGCAAAGACTCAGATTGATCCCAGCTTAGGCGCCATCATATCCACCGTGTATAAAACGTCTGACTCTGTTATCGGTTTTACTTTCCAACAAGAAATGAAGTCTAATCTTGAGGCCGTGGCCACGGGAGAAATTTCTGATCCACCACTAACGCTTATTAATATTGGTCTAGATAATATGATCTACTATGATCCGCATATCGTGAGACTCAACTACTCAAAGGCGTGGAGCACGATTGAAGCCTACGCCACTTTAGAATATCAAATGTGGAGTAACTATAAAGCTCCTCTTATTAAACTGAGCAACCTTGGTGGAACGGTTCGCGCCAGTGATGATTATGAGCGCCTGCAAATGAAGAGTATCTTCATTCCAAAGCTAGGAATAAAGTGGAAGGCACTGGAATCGATTTCTCTTTTAGCAGGGGTCCTTTATCGTCCAACCCCGATTGATTCAGACTTTTCTGGTTCAGGAAATACCCTCGACACGGACAGCGTAATCCTCACCAGTGGATTGACCTATGATTTCAAATTATTTAATAAAGATGTCCAGCTCGGTCTAACTCTTCAATATCACCATCTTATGGAAGAAGAAGTGACTAAGACGACAGGGCAAGAAAATGGAAATCCTGGACAAAAGATAGGAGCTCCAGGCTATAGCATTGGCGGTCATGTACTTATGGCCATGTCTGGTGTTAAGGTACATTTCTAAGGAAGAATTATGGGTATTAAAATTATCTCTAAAAATAAACGGGCCAGTTACGATTACGCCTTCGATGAAACATTTGAGGCCGGACTCGTCCTTCAAGGTACAGAAGTTAAGACTCTAAGAGAAGGTCGCGTCACCATGAGTGAAGCCTATATCATGGTGGATGAAAAGCAAGAGGCCTGGATTTATAATATGAATATCCCCCATTATAAATGGGGTAATATCAATAACCACGAAGAAGACCGAAAGAGAAAACTGCTTTTAAATGCTGATGAAATCGCAAGAATCTATCACGAAATGAAGGCCTCTCGTCTTACGGTTATTCCCGTTAAAATTTACTTTAAGAATAATAAAATCAAGATGCAGATTGCCCTTGCTCGCGGTAAGCAGCAACACGACAAGCGCCAAGATAAGGCCAAAAAAGATGTAGAACGTAAATTACAACAACGCGACTACTCTTAGAATGACCTAAAAGCTTATCTACTGAATCCAGTGATAAATGATCGCTCCATAAGTGGCCAAGAAAACAACTCCAGCAAAACGATGGAAGTTTCTCTTCACCATAACGAGCATAACTAAAAAGAGGGCCGCAAACATCAGCGCCCCTAATTCAACATTATAATTTTGACGAATAGGTACTTCGTAAATTCCAATGGAACCCATAACAAAGGTTACATTGAAGATATTGGATCCAATAATATTTCCTGTGATCAAGTCCGTATTCTTCTTCTTTGCACAAGCAATAAGCGCTGTCACAAGCTCTGGAAAAGAAGTTCCAAAAGCAACAAAAATAGCTGAGATGACATAGGCCGGTATTCCAGAAAGTTTCCCAATCTCAGTTCCCGACTTTACGAGGTACTCTCCTCCAAAATATAAGAAAACAAATCCTACTAACAGCTTACCAAATACAAAGACTTCAAGTTTTTCAACTTCTTCGGCTTCATCTTCAATATTTCTCATTTGTCTTTGTTTGCGCATTTGAGCAAACGTATCCCAAAGATAAAAACCAAAGAAGAGGGCCAGTAGTACTGTAGTAAGAGGATTGATTCCAATATAGAGAATGATCACGGACAAAAAGACCGTCAATAAGACATGAATAATCACCTGTCTTCTAATATCCTGGCTCATTATATAAAGAGGAGTAAGAAGACCACTAACTCCCATAATAAGAAAGAGGTTAGCAATATTGGAGCCTATGATATTACCCATTGCAATTTCAGGCTCACCATTAAGGCAGGCCAGTTGCGAAACAAAGAACTCAGGAAGTGAGGTTCCAAAACCGATAAGAACGAGACCAATAACGAGAGGACTCATTCCAAAGTAGAGACCGATTTTCTCCGCGGCATCTAGAGCAAACTCAGCTCCAAAATAAAGGGCCACAATCGCGAGAATTAAGATTAGAATTTGTATATACATAAAAAAAGCCTAAAATATAGTCATCAAAAAAGGTATCGATATGAAACAACTATACAATAACCTCAATATAAAATCATTTAAACTTATATCTACAGTCTGTTTATTGATTGCCGACATCTCTATTTATATTTATCTCTACCTTAAGTTTTCAGATAAAGAGGTATTTCAACAATCTATGAAGATCGTTCTGAAGGCCTATCCCGACGCAGCGGGACAACTTACTCCAGATTTTGAAATTCAACTCTATAATCTATTAGTGAATACCCTTCTCACCATGCTGGCCATAGCTTTTGTCTACCACGGCTTTATCTATATGCTGTGGAATAAAGGAAAGCAGTTTGGCCATAGCTACCTCGCCTTCTATACAGTTATAGCTGCACCAGGCTCCCTACTTATTGGACTCACTTCCCTAACCTCAAGTTTTCTTCTTGGCCTCTTTTGGATCGCCATGGGTTGTCTCTACGGATTTGTACTTATGGGACTTTCAACTTTCAAAGAAATAAAGAAAGTTAACTAAATTTTGGTGCGATGAAAGAGACTTCCTGGGGACGAACCCAATCAGGAAGTTTTTGATTCTGTTCATTAATTTTATTTTGTCCTGCTACGGCCAAAATAAAAGAATCAAAAGCTCTAGGGTTTTGTACTAAGAGTTCAAGGTCATGATCATAAATAAAGACATTAAGATGTTTTTCAATGGCCTTAATAATATCGAGGCGGGCCTCTACTCCAAGGTCCATATCTGTTAAGTTTAAAATATCTTTTTGAAGAATCATATTAGAGCGCAGAAGCTCCGTTAAAATAATTGATCCTCTCGATTCATAGAGTTCTAGGTCTTTTGGAAAATGGCGACGCAAATAACTAAAGCGCGACTGAACCATTAACGAAGTTGAACCAAACGAATCAAAACTAATATTAAACATCTCTAAGAGTTGGATATAGTAATTCTTCCAAACCCAAAAATCGATGGCCCGATTCCAATAAGGAATAAATCCTTTTTTGAGTCGTCTCTTAAAACTTCGACTCATTAAATAATCAGTTGGCGACTTATGGGTTATGTTGCGATTGTAATCATAGAGATCATCATCGTTACGATCTTGTTCATACTTCTTGGGATTACTATCTAAGAGTTTTTGGTCGTGATCCAAAAGACTTTGCATCTGACGCCGCACCTCTTTTACGGAAGGCTCAGGGCATACATTGGCCCCTGGACACTCAAGTAGACAAGTCGCACAGGCTGGCTGACTAAGGGGAAAATCAAGTACCATTTGCCAAACATCGTATTTCTCAATCCAAGAGCGAATAGCATCATCACCACTAAGCCCCTCTTCATCTTTTACTTGCAGTAAGGATTTGAGAAACCAGCGCTTATCTGCTTCAAAATATTCTAATAAGCAGAAATAAAATTGATCGCGTCTGCCACCCTTCATGGAAAGGCCGACTATATTTTGAGAATCGTGTTCAGTAGAAGATTCGATACTAGCTCTCCCTTTGATAAATATTATATCACAAAGGAGTATCGATTTTGAAAGGTAAGATCGTCATATTCTTCTCTAATACTGCTTTTTCTACTTTTTTTCGCTCTTTTGGTTCATGAAGAAGCATAAAACATCCTCCACCACCAGCTCCACAGACTTTTATCCCAATGCTTGGAACCTCACTCTTAAGAGATTCATAGAGCTCTAGCATATTCTTCGTCAGAATACTTTCAAAGAGTTCTTTTCTAAATTGACCTTCATCACCTATTAGAGAAAAGAGTTCATCAAAGCGTTTTTCCTTAATGGCCTGGTAGGCCTTCAGGCTAAGTTTGGCAATAGACTCAAGTCCGCCTCTGGCCTGTTCTTGTTTATCAAAGAATCCTTTATAAACTTCCCAGTTCGTAACCCCGGAGCGTCTTGTCTCGCCACTAAACACCAAAGTCATATGAGACTCTAGCGTTTCTTTAAGTTCAGGACTATAGAGTTGTTCCACTTCAACTCCCTTAAGTCCAGGAACGAGTGCGAGCACACCGCCATAGAGAGCGGGATAATAATCTTGATAACCCGCAGGTCCTGCATCGAGAATACGGGACTCTATATTTTGTACGCGAGTTATAGCTTCCGCGCGGGTCCACTTCATACCTTGAAAGTCAGCCAAGGCCGCATACAAAGTCACACCCATGGCGGAAGATCCACCAAGACCTGCACCGGCCGGAGAGCCCGAGCGCAGAGTAACTTTTAAATTCTTATGGCCATCAAGAAGATGGATAATTTGGCACACAAAATCAAGTGGACCAAAGTGATCACTTCTAAAGTTTTCTTGCGTAAATTCAGAGGAAGCAAAGAATTGAGTGGAATCATAATCTAGAGAATGAATCTCCACTCCATCGCGCTCAGTTTCTTCGAGTTCAACCACGGCCTTTAACTCAGTGGCGACATTCAAAGTAATCGCATGTTCTAAAACAAGATTGATCGGATGAATATCTAGAGTTCCCCCCAGAAGATCCACTCGAACTGAGCCTTCTCTTTTTAATTTCTTAAATGTCATTAATCTTGATCCGGCGAATAGATTCCTACATAAGGAAGTTCACGATAGCGTCCCGCATAGTCTAATCCGTAACCAATTACAAAGTGATCTTCGATTTCAAAACCAAGGTAGTCAATTTGAGTTTCATGCTCAAGACGGGCGGGCTTAAAGAGAAAGCTAGCAAGCTTTACTGATTTGGCATCGCGCTCTTCAATATTCTTGCGCAGAACTTTCATGGTTAGGCCGGTATCCACGATATCTTCTACTAAGATCACGTGCTTACCTTTTACGTCTTTGGCCAAGTCCATTTTAATTTTTAATTCTCCAGAACTCTTTGTTCCGTCGCCGTAAGAAGACGCGGAAATAAAATCAAGAATAACGGGAAGTTTAATTTCGCGAACGAGATCGGCCATAAACATGAAGGCACCATTGAGAACACAGATGATATGTATTTCTTCACCAGCGTATTCTTTTGTGATTTGCGCCCCCATCTCTTGGATACGAGTTTTAATTTTTTCTTCAGAGAGATAAACTTCAACGGCCATAAGGCTTCCTTTATAGTTACTTCTTTTTCTACAAGTTATACATTTGAGTTATTGAGAATTTCTCCGACACCACCAGCTCCAGGAACAATATACTGCGTATCCGTAAGCCCTACTTCGCGCTCGGGATGAGTACCTGGAATAGTTTTTAAAATTTCGTCAGAAGATAATCCACGATCTAAACGAAGCGCGAAGATCTCCACATCAGGGTGATCTTCTTGCATGCGTTTAATATATTCTGGGGTCACAATGATATGAAGGGCAATGTACTTGCAGGCCTTGCCCTCAACTTTATTTTTATAATGACTCACGCAATGAGATAAACTACCACCGGTAGCTCCCATGGGATCAGGAAAGAAGACATAGGCATCTTGCTGGTCTCCTCCAATTTTTGATCCACTTACATCCACGCCCACCACTTCATTTTTCTCATTCACTTTTCTATTTAAGTAGAAGTGATCTTGCCGTAAACCTTCGGCATTAAGAATATCGTGAAGACGATGGTAGGAAATATGAGAGGGAAAAGTTCCGGCCCGAGCCAGATCAACAATGATTGCTCTAGTCTCGGGCCTAATAATCTCACCACAAAACTTTCCGCCGTCCGTGATATCAATCATTCGTGTTTCCCACTGCACTTTCTCTCTGGGAAATAGAGAGTTACTCGCTTCTAGGATGAGAAACTCGTAAAGGCGCTCCATGAGATGGTTAATCTGTGGTTGTACAGTTTCGGGACGCCCAATTCTGGCCAATACCGATTGCATCACAGGATTAGAGAGAATATGAACCCTCTCACCATACAAATGATTGATCTCCACCGATTGATACGGAAGATCTGAATATTGAATATCTGTATTACTTGTAGACACTTTTAAACTCCAAAAGAAGCCTAACTAATTCGTATTAATTAGGCCCAAGGAATTGAATTACTCTTGTGCGCTAATTACGGCTTCACTTTTCTTTGAAACTGATTTTAACGGAAGAGAAAAAGCGAGTAAATCCTCATCTTCTTCAAAAGCGTCCCAATGTGTACGACACCTTGCTTCATAAGCATCACCTTCGCCTACAAGAATCTGCTCATCACAGTCTTCTTCTGGTTTACGGTATGTTTTAGAAGCCGATGAACCACAAACGGTACAAATGGCATGAATTTTATCTACGTGATCGGCCATACAAAGTAGTTCTGGCATAGGTCCAAAGGAATCTCCTTTGAAGTCCTGATCTAATCCGGCGCAAATAACACGAATCCCGCGACGAGCGAGTTTCTTAACGACGGCGATGATATTCTTATCAAAGAATTGCACCTCATCTATGGCCACGACACGAGTCGTATCCAATAGCTTTTCAAGAATTTCGACTGAACTCTTTACCGGCACGGCCTGAATAGAAAGGCTGGAATGGCTAACGACTTTGGTTTCGTGATAACGATCATCGATAGCTGGTTTAAAAATTTGAGTTTTAAGGCGTGCAATTTGTGCTCTACGAACTCTGCGGATTAACTCTTCAGTCTTTCCCGAGAACATAGGTCCGCAAACGACCTCTACGACCCCTGATGCTAAATGTCCCATACTGCTTCTCACCATGTCTAACTCCTTTAGAAATGGCACTTTAAATGTAAAAAGTGTGTTGATATTGTGTGTGTTAACTTTAGTTTACCCGACTTTAAATATTAGGCCAGAGCCTTTTGGGCCCGGCGCCAATCGTCATGAACAAAATCAAGAAGATATCAGAAATTAAATTTTCTTACTTTTAAGATAAGGGTAATCGGCGCAATGCGCCTCAATACCCCTCATTGAAAAATTCTAGATGGGAGTAGACTCGCTTGCGCCACATAATGGAAATCTTCGAACCAGTTGACCTATGGGTCCACCGGTTTGACTATGATTGGGTCTAAATTTTTCCCAATAACTATTCGTTGGAAAGATCTTACCATTTGATCGGTATTCTCCGCTTCGTCCTTTTAATAATTCATCCATAATATCCATACCACAGCGGATTTGATTTACAGGAGTGGTGTCATTAGAAGGAAAGCGACAATTTCTTCCGCGCCACGTTCTCTCTGATCGAAGTGAGTTAAGTTGCAATAGACCACGAGGTCTATCGTTTGGATTAGGAACTCTTCCCGTATTTACCTTGGAAGGATCACAGGAAGATTCAACCTGGGCCATCGATGCGAAGGTCCATACCCAGAATAACTTTCTCTCATCTGTATTCAGCCTACCCCAATTCGGACAGGTTCGTGGAATACTTTGCATTCCCGGAAGAGCATCACTAAGAAAACGGCTATTGGCTCCACCAACTTCATCTATGTAGCGAACAATTTCATTACCCCAAGGACCATAACTTCCATTATCTTGAAGGAAGCTGCGACAATCTCTATTGAAATACGTCGTATCACGAGAGTTTCGGGGATTAGTAGGAAGAGCAACTCCTCTTGAACCAGCGGCTTCTATCAACATTTCACAACTAGCACACGGAGGCTCACCAAATGAACTTCCTACAATTTGATTAGGATCAAAACTATAACGTAGGGCAACCGCTTGAATATTAAATTGAATGATTGTTAAACCAAGAGTGAGTAAGGTTAAAAGTGTCTTTTTCACAGAGAACCTCTCTTCGTTGACTGTTTAGAAAAAGTACATTTAAAGTTAGACTCTGATATTTCAAATGTTACTTCTTTTTTTCCAAGAGTCATCAGCTTAGTACTTGTCTGCATATTCTTACAACCAGAAGCAACTCTCTTTTCTTCAATTGAGTTTTCTGAGAACTTATACTCACTTTTAATCTCACAACCATCTGATAGTTTTTCTACCGATAGATCATTAAAAGGACCAAAGAAAATAGCTTGCCCAAGCCTAAAGCCTTGAGTGATATCTCCCCCGACAGCTTTAAGATCGCCTCCGGAGCACATTTCATCACTACCCTTTTTAACCTCGTACACACCGTAGTGCTGGGAGAGATTTTTAAAGAAAGCGTGATCAGTCAATGTTCCTTCATTGGACGCTTGTAATTCAAAATTACACAATAGAATTAGAATGGTTATCAGCTTAGACACAAGTTTCCCCTCTAAGATAGTTTCCATCCTATTTTAGCACTGATAGTTTTGATTACATCTATGTAAAATATGCCGTTTTCTCGCTAAGTATTTGAATAGTGATTACTTAAAGAGTCGCTATTAATAGACCAAAACTCATGACCATTAAAAAGAGCGCTAAAAGAATTAAGATTAGCGGACATAGAAGAACAAGTATTGATTGCAGAAGATTAAGCTTCAGATTTCTTCTAAGACCTGCATAGAGATAAATGAGAAATGAAAATTTATGTAAGAAATCCCCGATGATGGGTATCACTAAAAAAGTATAGGACGAAAAAGAATTGGCCACAATCTCTTCACATCGTGATGCAATTTCATCTTCATTATCTTCGCGCTCAAAAATATTAGAAAATACTTTTAAGATATTGATCCAAAATCTGCCATAGAGCCAAAAATAGAGAGGAAATAAAACGACATTGAGTAATAAACTGAAAATACTATAGGCCATTAAACCAGCTGAGGCATTGTCCATAACATAAGACAATTCTTCTTGGGCCCAATCCACGGAGTTTAGCCCCATGGTTATTCCTATTATGGAGTAAGTCGCATGAAAAATAGAGAAGATCCAAGAAATAGACATGGACTCTTGAAAAGTTACGCCCACCCTTTCTACTTTTTCTACTTTTTCTATTTTTGGAGCAACTCTGTCAGTAAGAGTATCCTCATCCCCAACAATTTCAAGAGCAGGTGTTTCTCTTTTTACTTTATTTTGCTTTCTTCTTAAATTAAGAAGATCGTGGGTAAGCCACGGATGAAGACAAGCATTAATGTAACTATTCAGTATTTCATTCATTTAAAGTAATCACCTTCTACAACTCCAAAAGGAACTCTTCCTGGAATTTTATAAACAAGACCTTGTTTGCTTTGACTATGATACAGGAGAATCTCTCCTGAGCGTATCATCAGGAAAAACTCTCCTTTTCCCCAGTTTATTGAAAATTGTTTGATATAACTTGCGGCAACCTCTTCTCCTGAAATCCAGTAATCGGCCCGTTGCCCGAGAAAATCAATCAGTTTTTGAAATTCTAAATGTATAGCGACAGCTTTATCGCTCTTGGCCTCAAATATACCTTCACCAGAACTAATTCTTACAGCATAGTCCTTATCAGAAAATCTAATTTTCAACTGATTAGGAAGAGTATCCCATGCCTGTAATCTCCAGAATCTTTGAACAGAGCCTTTAAAAAGATCGGCCTGTTCTTTAGTTATTTCATAGAGAAGCTTCCTATCTGGAAAAACTATATAGTGACCAGCAAGTTCAGAATTCAATTCTTTATACAAAGAAAAGCGTGAAGTCCCCTTCGTTGAAGAGACGATCACCATAGCGAAGCGCTTGTCTCCCGATAACAGATCTTCATTATTAAATGGAATAATCTTTAAGGCCTCAAGAACGGCAAATTCTTTTTCAAATTCTTGTACGGCCTTCACATCAAGCTCTAAGAAGTTTGGAATCGCAGGATTTGTCTTTCTCTTATCTAGGAGTAAGGAATGTCCAATATTACGATTATTGTCGATATAGATGCGTTGTAAGGACCATTTTGAGTTCATCCATGATCCAAAAATACGATGATCTCTAAAAAAAGCCTCACTTAGATAATACAGTGATTTAAAACGATTAAACTGATGATCACTTCGATGCGCTTCTTCTTTAGCATAGACTTGATCAAGAACTTCAGAGTTAAAGGCCACAACTAACTGCTTCTTTGTTTTTCCCTTTATTGTTTTTTCTACTTCTAGATAGAAGTCTCGAGAAAAATTGAGTTTCTCACCTAAAATAAAAGAAGCTGATCCATTTTCAAAATTAAAAGTCATTTTGAGATCATCATTAGTGATAAAGTCAGAGCGTTTATTGACTTCACTATAATCAATCACTCGCTTTACTTTCACATAAGATATTTGCTCTAAAAATTTATTAACTCGTGCTACGTCTACTTCTTCATTAATAGGATCTAAGAAATAGCGATTATCCCCATACTTAATCTTCACATGAGGCAAGGAAAACGAGCGAACTTCGCCCATGGCCTGAAAGTTTAATATCTCTTGAGCTTTTTCAACCTCAACCTCTCGAGTTCTATCGCCTAACTCTTGATAGTAATAAGTGAAAAAGCCAAGGCCAATAGATACGATTAATAAGATGACATTCTTTTTCAAAGCTTCTGTCTCCTTTTATAAAGAGCAAAGGCGGCCAAGAGAAGAACCAATGGACAGAAAATAACGGTGAAGAAAAAGATGACTCCAATTTGATTTTCGCTCATAAAAATGGGGCGATCCTCTATTCCTGTAATATTAAAGCTGATCAGACGATCCTCTCCAACTAGCCAATTCAAACTATTTAAAAAGAGAACAAAGTTTTGAGGAAATTTCTTATACGTATTGATGACAAAAGTAGAGTTACCAAAGGCCACCATTTTAATGTCTTTACCATCCTCATTCTTTTCTTCAAAAGCTGCAAAGTAACCTAGTGGTCCTTTATAATCAGCTCCTTCATTGTAGGTAACCTCTAAGGAAATGAGTTCTTCTCGATTCATCTCTCCCCAACTCGCGGGAAATTGATTGGAGCGCCCCAAAATATGCCACAAAGGAGTATCTCCATTTTGAGAAGGAATATCGGCCATAGAACTGGCCAGCGGTAAGAACACGGTCCCCTTAAAGTCTTTAGTAATCGGATGTTTGGGATCAAACTGATGAATAACGGGAACAGTTCCTTGTGAACCATTAGCATGTTTGATGCGATCAATAATCAAATCATTATGAATATCTAATCCATACTCAGTAAGAAGCTTCTTTAGTTTGACGGCTCCAGCCCCATTGAAATCGGGATCGATTCCAAAGAGAGCTCTTCCCCCTTTATCTAAGTAGTCCTTAATTAAGTCTATTTCTTTATCAAAGAATCCTTCCTTACTTCCCCAAAAAACTAATACTTTTGCGTCTTCAGGGATTTCATTGGTTTCTCTTAAATTCAGAACTTTAATCGTTAGAGTTTTTGCAAGAAGAAGCTCTTTAAGTTCACTTCCTCCTTCATTTTCTCGCGAGTTAAGATCCATCTCTCCGTGACCAGAAACAAAGTAAACCACAGGATCAAGCGAGCGAGAAACCAAGGTTAAGGCGTTGGTTATGGCCAACTCAGAAAACTCATCCACAATTTTTGATTTATTCTTTACTGTAATTTCAAGGGCAGGAATTTTACTTATTCCCACTTGTCGCAATAATTGCGGCTGAAGCTCAGCATCGATGAATTCAATATCAATTTCATTCTTTTTTAAACGATAAAGCTCTAAAAGGGCCCTAATCGTCTCATAATCCTTCTTAAGAGAGAAAACTCGAATTTTAATCTTAGTATCAATTGAATTCAAAACCCCATACGTCTCTTGAGTAAGTGAATGGACTTTATTCTTGGTGACATCCCAAAGAATAGGATTTTTAAAGGCCAAGAAATTAATGAAGCCTAAGATTACACTAATCAGAAAAACCGAGACGATGGCCGTCGTTAGTTTCTTAAAGAAACGACTCATATAGAAGTGATAGAATCTTTCTCTATTACTTAAAATCAGAATCGCCGTAAAAACTAAAGCAACCGCGGTACTTGCGAGATTAAGAGTACTCTCTTCTGGAATACTTATCCACATGCCAATCACAACTAAGTAAAGTAGAGCATTGACGAAACCTAAAACATTTACAATCCAGTTTTTCATGCGCCTACCATCTTCTTGATTCAAGTTTAATATGAGTTAAATAGATAAAAAAACCAATGAAAGAGAAAATATAGATAAAGTTATAACTCCTCATTCCTCCTCGTACAAAGTTTTCAAAGTGATATGGGACGGCCAAGTACTTAACCATTTGGGCCAATAATACATTTTGGGTAGCATTACCTGTTAAAGAAAAAAGCATAATGCCTAAGAGAATCGAAAACCCTAGTAATGCCGAGACAACAAAGTTATCAGACATGGCCGATGCAAAAAGACCTACCGATAGATAACAAAAGATAGAAAGCAGGACTCCCAAATAAGAAGACATCACGATTGGCCAGTGATCGTATCCACTTATAGATAAGATAATAGGAAAAATCAGAGTTAAGGAAATCATAAACGTGGCGATTACAAAGTTGGAAATAAGTTTTCCTATAATAATCTGAGTGTGATCCAGTCGAGAAGTCAAAAGTAGTTCAAGCGTATGCAGTTTCTTCTCTTCAGTAAAAGATCTCATGGTTAAAATGGGAGATAGGAATAAAAAGATAAAATTCATATTTCCAAAGATAGGCATCAAAACGCTTTGAGTAAGGCTTTGATCCGTGATTTCCTTGGATGCATAGAGATAATTAAAGAAAAGCCATCCCATGGATAAACAAAATAATGCCGAAAGAATATAAACCACGGGTGAATAAAAATTATCCTTCACCTCTTTGGATACTAATATCCCTATCCCTCTAAAATATGTCATTACTTCACCACCTGCTTAAAGATTTCTTCAAGCTCTAATTTTCTTTCCCAGAACTCAAGCAAGTCACCCTCTTGAGAGAGAAAACTTAGCAATTCTGAACGATGATCATGATTACTATTGATATGAACTCGAATCGTCTTTTGATCTTCTTGAATATTGAGCGTGTCTATGCCTGAGACATAATCTTTTTTAACGAGATAGCTTTTGATATCTTCACTGAAGTTTCTGTGAATAAATTCATAAGTCTTTACAGCACTAAATTCACTTTGAACTTCAACCAGAGTTCCCGTCTTCAAGATCTTACCTTTGTTGATAATGGTAATCTCATCACAAATTCTTGCCACTTCATGAAGCTGATGGGTACTCAGTAAAATGGTGTGCTCTTTTTTTAATTCGAGAATCAAGTTTCTCACTTCTGCGATAGCATTAGGATCAAGACCAACAGTGGGCTCATCTAGAATAATTGTTTCAGCTCCATAAACCAAAGCTTGGGCCATGCCCACTCTTTGCTTATAACCTTTGGATAAATTTCCAATAAGACGATTGGATACATCCGTTAGGCCACACTTTTCCATAATAGGATCGATTGATTCATACTTACTTGGATCGAGTAAATTAATCTTCTGACAAAAGATTAGAAAATCCTTCACTCTCATATTCATATAAAGCGGAGGACTCTCAGGTAGAAGGCCAATCATTGAGCGCAATGCTTTAGTATCTTCTAGCGCACTAACTCCCCCTACAAAAACATCTCCACTCGTAGGAGGAATCAATCCAGCAATGATATTCATCGTGGTACTCTTACCTGCCCCATTGGGACCAAGAAAACCGTGAATACTTCCTTTTTTGACTTTAAGATCAACACCATCAAGGGCCGTGACCCCAGGATATTGCTTAACTACATTTTTCAACTCAATGGCCAAAGTCATAATTTGAAATTCCTTTTTCAATAGAAAGTACCCATAATCCAATATATTTAAATTTATACTATCGATTAAGGAAAATCTTAGCAAAAGGTTCATAAATTGTTAAAACTCTATGGCCTCAATCTTATAAACCGATAAACTAGTCATATATCTTTCACCATATGCGTTAAGATTATTTTTCTTTGTTGGGAAAATAAAAAGGTTTGTTAATGAAAATGGAAGAACTCTTCGGATCCTTGACTAAAAAGGCCAAGAATATTGTCATCACCACTCACATCCAACCAGATGCGGATGGAATAGGTAGTGAGATTGCACTTTGTCTGGCCCTACGCCAATTAGGCAAGAGCGTAATTTGTGTAAATGAAAAGCCGCTATTAGAACGTTATAAATATCTAGATCCTGATGACTGCGTTATCTCATACGAAGAATATACTAATGAAGTTGAGCAAGGTCGCTCAAAGCAAATTGATCTCTTCATTGTTGCCGATACCAATAGCCTCTCTCGTATTGGCCCTCGCCTGCAAAGAATTGTTCCCAACGCAAAAAATCTTCTCTTTATCGATCATCACCCTGCTCCTAAAGAACTCGCAGCGATTCATTGTATAGATACGACAATGGCCGCCACCGGTGAACTCGTTGGAAATCTTATCAAGGCCATTGATGTAAAACTCACAAGAACCATGGCCTACGCCCTTTATACTTCTATCATTATTGATACCAGTAGTTTTCGCTACCCTACAGTAACAGGGGCGACACATCGTCTTGTAGGCGAACTTATGGATACTGGGGTTGAGCCACCAGAAGCTTATAATAAGATCTATGGTACGAAGGAGCTCTCTTTTATTCAACTATTAGGAAATGTCTTATCACGCGTAAAATCAACTGAAGATAAGCAAGTTGCTTGGCTTGCCTTAAATGAAGAAGAGCTTGAAGAATTCAATGTAGATACAGAAGATACTCACGGACTCGTTAACTATTTACTCATTCTCGATAATATCAAAGTCGCTTGCATGTTTCGGCAAACGGGTAAGAGAGTAAAAATTAGCTTGCGCTCTGCTGGTGATATTGATGTGGGAATTATGGCCCAGGCCCTTGGAGGTGGAGGACATGATCACTCCGCTGCAACGATGATTGAGGGTCAATTAGATGAAGTGATTAAGGAGACGGTACCTAAATTACAGATTATGTTGGCCAATCACGAAGACTAGCCATTCAAAATTTTGGCCAAGACTTCTTTTTCCTTACCACTAAAATTTACAGCACCTGATTGCAGAACGGACTTTAGCTTCTCTGAAGTCATTGGATCGTCAGGATTATTCACGCCAACATCGGAAGGATCCTCACCTTTCATAAAACCTACTCCAAGCTGTTTTCCCTTGGCTTGTTTTGGTTTGAACTTACCGGCCTTATTATTTTCCAATTTCTTTAGAATTTCTTCTCTATCTAATGAAGGCTTCGCTGATAGATCTCTCTGTCTCATAGTAGGACGAGCATTTTGGCTTCTTGATACTGATTCAGAGTGAATACGTGTCCTTCCAGGAGAGCGCTCAACTCTTTTGAAACTCTGATTCTGAAATGATTTAAATGTTCGAAGACTATCCATATTAAAATATTATCATGGTCACAAAAAGCTAATCATCAACAGGCAATATTCTCCAAAACCCCTTGTGCCAACCGATGTAGGCAGAAATCAAGAATAGATACAATAAAATTTACTCTTGCGAAGCACACTCTTTTGACGGAAATATTACTTCGCTAAGTTAATAAAAATACGACAAAAAACGACAATTAATTGAGTAATTTCATCTATTTTTCTTTAACCCTTGAGAACAATAATTGACGAAAATCCTCAAACTGATACTCTTGTCCAACATTTTGGTTAGCGGTGAACTAAAATCTTTTTTTCAATACTCAACTGATTTTTAGCGGTACGTTTTTACAAGTGGTACGTTTGTTATTTGAAAATATCAGTTACTCAAAAGAAACTTCGTCTCTTTTGTGAGAAACTTATGAATACTTTAAGACAAAAAAACCTTCTCGTTACTCTTCTCATTGTCCTTTCAGCAGCCTTTGGAACTTCTTGTGGAGAAAGCTCGACACAACTTGATATTCCAGGAGTTGATGGGCCAGAACTTACACTTCAAGAAGATAATCTTTTGATTGCCATGACATTTGAAAATATTCAACTCGACGGTGGACTTCGCTATGCGATTCCTGAATACGAAAACTCTTATGTAGAAGTAGGACCTGATCTCGCTTCCTCTGGAACACTCATGTCTATTTCAGTTTCTCTTGATGATGTATTTGATGACAACCTTCAACTGCTTGATCCACAAAAACTCCCAGGAGATAGAAACCTTCCAGGTGTTGCTTCAGGAGCACTACCAGCTGTTGCCTTCACAATTCCTAATTGGTCAAACATGACTTTCTATCTTGGATCAAAATTCTTTGGTGTATTTGTTCCTGTAAAAATGAATATTGGAACGAATAATATTGTTTCTGCTCGTTTCTATAGCGGTAAAGTTAGAGCTGGTAACATCTCTATCGTTGGAGCTGATGAAAACGGTGAAAACTCTGGTTTCGTTCTCCTTCTTGACCTTTCTAGTAGTGTAAAAAGCAGACTTAAGAAGATTGCAAAGAAATACTAAGAAATACTAAGTAATTTGAATATCCATTCCTTCCTCAATGGCCGACGTTCTGTCGGCCATTTTTTTTCTAAGTTACCAATAATCCAGCAATCTCCTCAATTTTTTCAAATAAGCAGGCCCTAGCTATAAACTGAAAGGCAAATCTTGCCGATCCCTCTCACATATAACATTGCAAGACAGATCTTGAATTCAAAAATCTAGCAGCGGTACGTTTGTGCAAGAGATCTATCGACTAACCGACTAAATAAGTCAAAGAGGTTTTATGACGGGCAACAAAATCTTAAAAACAAGAAATCTATTTCTCTCACTGATCCTAGTGGCAACAGCTGCTTTCAGTTCATCATGTGGAGAATCTTCAACTCAACTGGATATTCCAGGTGTTGATGGACCAAAACTTACTCTTCAAGAAGATAATCTTCTTATTGCTATGACTTTTGAAAATATTCAACTTGATGGTGGGCTTCGCTACACTATTCCTGAATATGACAGCTCTTATGTAGAAGTTGGACCAGATCTTTCTTCAGCTGGAACACTCATGTCAATCAACGTATCACTTGATGATATTGCTAACGGTGATCTACTTCTTCTAGATCCTCAAAAACTTCCAGGTGACAGAAACCTTCCAGGTGTTGCTTCAGGAACTCTTCCAGCAGTGGCCTTCTCAATTCCTAATTGGGACAACATGACTTTCTATCTTGGAAAGAAATTCTTTGGTGTATTCGTACCTGTATCTGGTCTTGATATTGGAACAAATAATATCGTATCAGCTCGTTTCTATAGTGGAAAAGTAAGAGCCGGAAATATCTCTCTCGTAGGGGCTGACGAAAATGGTGAAAATGCTGGTTTCGTTCTTCTACTTGACCTAACTGATTCAGTTAAGAAGAGACTTAAGAAAATTGCAAAAAAATACTAAGGAATACTAAGAAATACTCATTCAGTATACAACGATAAAGGTCGCTCTCAAAAAGTGAACGTGTTGTTAAGGGCCCTGACAATAGGGCCCTTCTTAGTTTTTAAAACTATTTTTTCTTTTTAGAATTCAAAGAATTGAGATAATCAGTCTCCGAAATAATTGTAATCTGCCATATATTATCTGTCTTACGAGAATTATCTAAATGTATAACCACAGGAATACTCTTCTTATCTAAGTCATTAATCACATAGAACTTGTCACCTAGAATAGAAATGATATTCCAAAGCCCAGTATGAGAATCTTGATCTATGAGTAACTTTAAAAAGAGCAGACGAACGGGCTGGGCCTTTGTCCCCAACTTATCATAAGTCTTCATATCCGTTAGTGCCTTACGAGTTTGATAATCTTTCAAAGGACCTGCGATGGCCTTTACCAGTCTTTTAACATGCGGATGCCCTACCCTAAACTTCTGCATATCCACTTTAGACTCTTTAAGCCTATTATTAATTAAATTTGCCACTGCTTTCTCAAAAGCAGATAGCTCAGGCCTTGGCGTTGGTTTTGGTTTTGGCGTGGGTCTTGGTGTCGGCTTAGGAGTAGGAACCGGAGTTGGTGCAGGTGTGGGAATTACCTTCGCAACAACAGGTACTGGAGTTGGAGCCGGTGTCGGTTTTGGAGTTGGAACAGGAGTAGGCTTAACAAAGAGAAAGGAAGTAAGTCCGCGGTCATCAAATTCTTTTAGTGCACCAGGAGTGAATATACGTCCCTGAATATAATCCTCATCCTCTGCTTCGAGTTTTGATTTAACGAGAGGAAATGTATCTTCTACCCAAGGGTAGCGAGTTTGTTTTTTTTCAAACAAAGAAGAAAAGCGATCAAGACAAGCTTGGGCAAACCCACCCGTATTAATCACTCGAGTTACATTTGAATTAATCAGCAAATCTTTTGGGATTTCTGATTGTGAAATTCCATATAAATTATCATTCTCAGAACAAAAAAGATTAATCATCTCCTTATCTTTATTACAGATAGAATTTAATCCCTTCTTTAGTTCGTGATAGGAAAAGTCATCACAATTCTCTTGATCAGTACACCAGTCCCCTAAGCGCTTTCCCACAATCGATTTATTATCTAAATTACCGTGAAGAGAACTCACCCACTTCTTAGCTTCTCCAATAGTGAGCAATCCTTCGGAAGTAGGATCAAAACCTAAGAGGTAGCGATACTTCGCCCGCCTAATAAATAAGTTCATATCCTCGCCTTTAGGGGCGCAGTTTCCAAAGACTTTCTTCCAATCAAGATCACATACCTCAGAGCTATAACCTAGCTTGTAAGAAAGTTTCGCATGATCTTTAAGGGATTCAAAAAGATAAGAAATAGAAATTAATCGATAGAGATAACGAATATAATCAATATGTTCATTGAGATAGACGTTAGGACAGTAAGACATACTGGGAAGATCTTTTTCCCAAAGTTGTTCCCATTCAAAAATATTAGCTTCAATACTTTGGTCAAAGAAAGTATCGTAATAGACCTGGTCTAAAAACTCTTTAGCAGCGTAATGCTCTTGGTAGACAAGACTTGGATCACTTGGTCCTGAATAGATATCAAAATCTTTCTCACCAAGAAAAACAAGATTATAATAACGGTTTGATCCTACCGACTGAGCCTTGGCTCCCAAGGAACCAGAGATAAATGCCGTTAGAATCACTCCATAGAGTAGATAGGATTTTAAAGTCCCTTTTCTCAAAATCGTCCTTTAATTACTTATTCTTATTTCTAGTTAACCAATGCCAAACTTAAACTTGGCACATAAGTTATTATAACCAATGCAAAAAGAAGAAGTAACAGGAACGGAAAAGATGCCCTATAAAGTTCCGTTATTGGTTTCTTAAATCTAAAACTACTAATAAAAAGGTTAATCCCGACTGGAGGAGTAATATATCCAATTTCTAAGTTTGTTAAAAAGATAATGGCCAAGTGAAGAGGGTCGACTCCAAATTCAGCGGCGATCGGTGTAATCAGTGGTACCACAACAATGATCGCACTAAAGATATCCATCAGTGATCCTACAATTAATAAGAAAATATTTAAAAAGAGTAGAAATGAATACTTATTAGTTAGGTACTCCTGCATAAAGCGGAGGATTTCCATCGGAATTTCTTCATCCACGAGCCAATTAGTAAACCCAAGCGCACAACAAAGAATCAATAAGATTCCCCCAACAAGACTCATGGAGTCTTTAATCACTCGTGGAATATCTTTAAAGAGACTTAAATCTTTGTAAATAAAGCATTCGATAATCAAAATATAAAATGCTGTAACGGCCGCGGCTTCTGTTGTTGTCGTCTTACCACTATAGATCCCAGCAAGCACACCTATAGGAAGAAGTACTTCAAGCCAAGAACCTTTAAAAGCAGCCCAGGCCTCTTTCGCATCAAACTTCTTAATGGTCTTACTTGAGCCTGCACCATTTTTAATTGAATAAATCGAAAGAATGAGAATAAGGAAAAATCCTGGAATTATTCCAGCAACAAAGAGTTTCTCAATATCAACACCCGTTACCATTCCATAGAGAATGATCGGAAGTGAAGGTGGAAAGAGAAGTCCTAAAGATCCAGAGGTCGTAATTAAGCCTAATGAGAATTTTTCACTGTAACCCTCATTAGAAAGAATGGGATAAAGTAGCCCACCCAATGCAATAATCGTAACTCCCGAAGCCCCAGTAAATGCAGTAAAGAAAGCACAAATAACCAAGGAGACAATCGCCACTCCACCAGGAAGCCAACCAAGTGTTGATTCAGCAAGCCTTAACAAGCGCTTAGGAGAGCCAGACTCGGCCATCATATAACCTGCAAATGTAAAAAGTGGAATCGTTAAGATAGTTGCTTGAGAAGCAATTTTATTAATTTCAATGCTAACGGCAACAAGAGGTATTTCTGAAAAGTGAAATCCCACCATTGCGGCCAAGGCCATGATAATGAATAAAGGTGTACCTAATAAGGCAAAAGCGATGATCGCTATAATTACAACAGCAGTCATACTTGAACCTCCTCACCTTTGAGCTCAATTTCAGAGACCTCATCATCAGTCTTAAATTGATACTTTGAAGAAAAAGAAAGAATGATATTATTAAAAAAGCGAATAGCAATTAATCCAAAACCAAAAGGAATGATGGCCGCAAGATACTTCGCGTGTACACCTAAGAAGACATTCGCTCGACCATACTTCGCTTCTTCTGCAACAAAGTCTAAGCAAGCATCTGTCAAAACCACAAGGACGACTAAAGAAATCAAATCGATGACTCGTCCAACCCAACGATGGGCCTGCCAATTCTTCTTTGCTTCAAAGTACTTTCCGATGATGTCGATACCAATATGAGTGCGTTTCCCTGTGGCGATGACTCCACCAAGAAAAGCACTGAAGAATACGAGATAGCGAACAAAGGGCTCTAGCCACAGAATATGGGATTGAAACCATCTAAGGACAATATTGAGAACACTCATTCCAAGCATTCCCAAGATACAAATCACAAGTAAATACTGAGCTATTTTTTCAATAGCTAGATCAAACTTTTTTACAACTTCAAACATATCTATCCATCCGTGGTAGAAGCACTCTTACATAGCAGACTTAAGTTTATTAAGCGCTTCTTCTGTAAAAAGTTTTCCTTTTAAATTTTTAATCATTTCTTCTTTTAATCCCTTAGCCTTTGCCACATCTGCTTCGGGAAAATTAATGAATTCAACACCTGAAGATTTAATGGCCTTCAAGGCCTCAGTATTATCAGCGATATTAGCTTCATTTATTTTGGCCATGTATTTATCAGAAATTTCTCTTACTACTTTTCTATGCTCAGGCTTAATCTTCTTCCATGACTTATCACTTAAAAGGAAAGCTCCTACAGAATAGGCAATAGGAAAATCTACAAGATATTTAATCTTGGTATTCCATTGTAGAGCGACCATGGCCATTAGAGGAGAATAAGTCGCCTCAATTACACCTGTAGATAAAGATGAAAGTACATCTGGGAGAGGTAGTGGAATAGAGACAAGATTAAGTGTCTTCATCATTTCACTAACGATTCTATCCCCTTCCCAAGACCAAATTTTCACTCCACTTAAAGAAGCAAGATCTGGAGTTTTCTTTTGAGAAACAAAGTAAACCATTCCGATTTCAAAGAATCCTAAGTTTTTAAATTTCTTAGCATCTAATTTCTTATCAAAGTAAGGACCAAGCTTTTCTAGCGTGGACCAAGCTTTCTCACGGTCACTGGCAAAGAGAAAAGGAATTTCCATAACACGAATATCCCCTTCAATCTCACCAAGAGTTTTACCTGTAAAGACTCCACCTTGAAGTTGATTGATTCGAACTTTTCTAAGAACATCAACCTCATCTCCTTGAGAACCACCGAAATAAAACTTAAATTTCACATCGCCTTTTGTGGCCGTCTTAATTTCTTTGGCCATCTTCTTCATATTCTTGGCCCAATTCGTTCCTTCCGGAGCAAGAACACCAACCTTAAATTTAGCGGCATTAACTTGAGCGCATAGAACGAGAGAGCTTACAATTAACCATTTCTTCATCGTGTTCATAGGGAATACCTCTTTTTTAGAATAAGTCTTCTTCATATTTTTTAATTATTTGATAACGTTTAATAGCAATCGCTTGATAGAGCCTAAGGCTTGGGTCTTTGAAGTTCTCATTTACTTCACGTCCTGGAACCCAATGAAATGAATCTCCTAAAATATCTACGTACTGCTCAAGAAACTTCTTGTGAAAGCGATAAGCATCTTCGTCATACTGAGGAATAGCATAAAACTGAATCAATGACACTCTGGCCAACCAATTAGCAGGATTCTTCTCAATCATTTCTTCAAAAATTCTCTTTCCTTCCGATGGGTTTCCACCAAGAGTCGAAGGTCTACCCGCTTCGTATGAAGCATAGAAAATCGAGCATGTACCATGAGCGATATCTGGTTTTTCATCACAAACCCAATCAAACATCCCCTTCACGACAGGAAGTTGAGCGACGAGGAGTATATTGTCTCTTTGCATATTGATAAGTGAGCCCATGGATTGGGCAAAGAAGAGCATGAGCTCTAAAGTTGTATCATCATTAGAGAGCTGAGACTCAAGTAGACCTCTTACCCCTTTAGGATCTTTCTGCGCTTTTTGTAAATCAGAGAGTTCAAGATCATTATCTTTTAAAAAGCGTAGTCCGTAATCAACGGCCTTAGAATAGTAAGCAATAGCATTGTCTTTATGAACGGATTCATCTTCGTCATTTAACTTATCATCAAGATAAAGAGTCTCTTCTACACCAAACGCGAAACCAGCATTTCCTTTAATGGCGGCCAATAATAATGAAGGATCAGTTGGTCTAACCGAAAGTAGGCCATCAATAAGAGTGAGGTTTGCTGGAGTTGACGCACGAAAGTGATCCCAATTCCCCTCGGACTCAATTCCGGTCATGGCATCCTTGAACATGGGAGAGGCAACACCAAGTCCTGCCGAGCGCATGCTTGCGCAACTTGTGAAAAGGGAGAGAATAAGAAAAATGCCCACATTTCTAACCATACGAAATTACCTTATTTATTAATTTTGTCATTTTTACCCAACTAGAATGCCCTAGATTTCAAGCATTTACAATTCTCTAAGCATCAGGATGTCTTTGCCTGCCCACCCTACTGGCAAATCGCTCAATTTATGATAGTATGGGTCAAATAGCTACTTTTTTGCATTAAGTTAACCGAGTATACGACCGAAAAGGTCAATATCCTTTATAACTTAAACGGCTAAAAAGTAGACTCAATAACGCAAGAGGACAAAGTGAGAGATTTTCTCTTAACTTAAACCGTTTTTCGGGAGGTTGTATTGAATTTGACCTTTTTAATGCAGGTCATTTGAATCAACTAAATTAGACTTCCTACTCTCCTATTACTGGGATGAAGTACTTTTTTGGATCGTCATTTTAGTTGTACCAAAGACCAAAAAGTAACTTTAAACTCATAGGAGAAATCATGAATACTACTTCAAACCCATCATTGACTGCCCATATCGACAAGAACTCGACTCACCGTGTGTCTAATATTATTCAAATTAAAGTGAATAAGATGAAGAAATCGGCATCCGGGCAACTTAGTGCTCGTCCGAGTCGATCTGTTATTAGATCCAAGAGTCTCTTTGGACCTACAGTAGGCAAAACTCAAAAGTAATTGGTCCTCTTGAAATAGAGGTTGTAATACCGAAGAAAGGGCCGTCTTAGCGACGGCCTTTTTTATTGAAACTATTCATTAAGTTCTTTAAGGCCATCTCTTTTGATTCTTCCAATTCCTTAAGCCTTAAGGAGTGTAGATGAATCATATAATTCTTCTTAGCATTAAAGAGTGATTCTATATATTTTTGTTGAACTTGCTTCAACTCTCTAAAACAAACTTCTCTTTCTTCCTTACTTAACTTAACAGGCTTTTTGGGATCTGATTCATTCTCCCCTTTAGAAAGAATGACTGTAGAAAAATCACCATCACAGACTCGTTTCTTATGCTCAATATATTTTTCGAGCTTTTCTCTTATATCATCAACTTGAACGACATAGTCACTGGCCGCTGTTTTATTGAGCTTATTCACCAACTGATTGATCTCTTTAGTTGAATTAAGCTGAGGTGATATATCTTCAGCTTGCACGAGGGATAGAAAACTAAAAAAAACTAGAATTAATTTATTCATTATTTACCTAATCCATCGCAAATTTAGAGCGCCATAATAGCTTTTCATCTAAGACGCCTTCGCATAAAAGCTCTCTCATCTCATCGACAAATTCAACTAATGGAAAACCTACCACATTAGAATAGGAACCTTTTAGCGATTCTACAAATAATAAACCCTGTCCTTGAATTCCATAAGCTCCGGCCTTGTCCATTGAATCATTACCGTCTAAGTAAGGACCCAATATATCTTCTGTGATCAGTGAAAATGTCACATCCGTTTCTATCGCAAACTTACGTGATATCTCACCGCCCGTCTTAATTGACTTTGCCTTAAGGTAGACTGAGGTTATCACCTTATGCTCTTTTCCTGATAGAGAAAGGAGCATCTCGCGCGCTTCTTCTTTAGAGCTTGGCTTTCCATAAATACGATTTCCTAAAACCACAATGGTATCAGAAGATACGATTAAGGGATGTGGAGTACTTACAAAGTCCAATTCGCTCCATATCGCCTCTCCTTTTTGAACGGCAATATCAATGGCAAAGTCTTTAGGATTGGTCTCATCAGAATGTTCTTCAATATTAGAACCCATGACTTTGAATGGAATTTCCATCCAGCCTAGAAGCTCTTTTCGACGAGGACTATTAGAGGCAAGAATAAGTGAATATTTTCTATCGGCTTTCATGTATACGTTTCCAAAATTCTTTACGTTCTGAATTCAGAACTTCTTTAGTATTGGACAGTATACTAACCCCTTCTCGGTAATTATAAAAGTGTGCCATCGCTCTTCGAAAGTATTTGGCCGAATATTCAGAATTCAATACTTCATCCCCACGATCTCTTAGTTTTTTATTAAAACGCTCCATCACGACAAGGTTAGTCGTCTCCATGCGGCGAGTATATTCTTTTAAGAATTTAACCCTTTGAGATAAGTCACTTTCTTCGCTCTCAAAGTCACCCCATAGTCGATAACCATGGCCTTTAGATAATTCAACATCTTTTAACGATGAGTCGTGCATGAATGAAGAATACTTCTGATAAAATAATTCTCTCGCTGTTAGAATCGAGGGAATATTAGAGGTTACAAATTCCCCCATCGCAAATCGTTTAGCATCCTCTTCTATTTCGAGAGTTCTTCCTTTTTTACCAATACGATACCATTTATCATTTTCAATAAGAGTTTCGTTTGTATTGTTAAAGCCACGATAAAAGAAGACCAACTCTCCTTCACTCCAATTCCCATCCAGACCTTGTTTTGTCTTTCCCCGAGATTTAACATAAGACTCATTACCATTGAGAATGATAAATTCGGCGACTACGTTTGTTCCGAATACACTTCCATTTGGAAAAGTTAAAAAAGAGCGAGTTGGAAATATCCCTTGTTCATTAGATTTTTCAATTAACTCATTTAGACGAGTATACTTACTTTCATGGTGAGTATCAGCCTGAAGAAATCCAAAGAGGTCCTCCTCTTCGACTTTATAGCGCAACTGCTTTGAATTGGCCTTATACATGGAAAGCGGTAAAAAAAGAGTATCTGTTTCTTTAAAATTCTTAGCTTCAAATTTATTGCCGACACGAGACCACCACAGAATATTTCCCGTATTTAATCTTGCATAAAGCATATTCTCAGATACACCTCGATTAATTTCTTTTAAGGTAATAGAGCTTTCTGGAGACATCCTCACCAGTGTTCCATCGAGAAGATAAATCCATAAGTAAGAGTCCTTCATCGTGAAGATCTCATCGCCTTCTTTAATCGTCGAGAGGTATTTAACTTTGGCGAAGCCTAGGCCTCTATAATTTCGACATTCCCCAACACACTCAAGTACGTAGCCCGCTTTTTCAGATAGACGAGTTTCTTGTAAATTTTGTTTCCATAACGGATTTTCGTCTTTTAATTGTCTCTCAATTTTCCACTTCTGTAGGTCTAAGAAGTCTTTCTCCTCAACGTCTTCCCAGTCAACTAGAGAAGACTTCTCTCCAGCAAATTTGATTTCACGCAACTCAGGAATCTGTTGATCAGCCCCTATGAAGATTTTAACGTCATCAGGAGCAATTTCTCCCTGCGCTAATGAGCGGGCCAAACCAAAGGTAAATAGAAGTGAAAAAATAATAATTTTCATGACTTACTTATCGGAAGGCCAGGCCTAGAGCTGACCTCCCCTTAGACGCTAACTAAACATTCGGAAGAATTTTCCACTTCAAAGCCTAAAACTATTAAATTCAAGGGATTGTCTCGCCATAAAGCCCCCCTTTTGCTAAATTACACCAGTTAAATAAGGGAAAAATTATTTAAGGAGTTTTCCAGTGTCCGACACAAGTCATGAGAATGAAACCAGCACCCAAAGTGAGCCGGGAACCTTTTCTTTTGTAGGTTCAGAACATCAAATACTGAAGTTCTGGGAAGAGAATCAAACTTTTCAAAAGTCACTTGATCAAACAAGAGATGGCGCACCTTATATTTTCTATGATGGACCTCCTTTTGCCACAGGTCTGCCCCATCACGGCCACTTAGTAGGAAGTATTTTAAAAGATGCCGTTCCTCGCTACTGGACCATGAAAGGTCGCTACGTTTCTCGCCGCTTTGGTTGGGATTGCCACGGTCTGCCTATTGAACACGAAATTGATAAGAAACTCGGAATGAGTGCCCAAGATGCCGTTAAGAAAATTGGTATCGCAGGCTACAATGATGAGTGTCGATCCATTGTTGATCGCTATACTTCTGAGTGGAAGAAAACCATTACTCGAATTGGCCGTTGGGTCGACTTTGATAATGACTATAAAACCATGGATACCAACTTTATGGAATCTGTATGGTGGGTCTTCAAAGAACTTTGGGATAAAGATTTAATTTATCAAGGTACTAGAGTCGTACCTTTCTCTACAGCACTAGGAACTGTCTTATCTAACTTTGAAGCAGGTCAAAACTATCAAGACGTTCAAGATCCAGCTGTCACCGTTCTTTTTAAACTTAAAGATGAAGAGGCTTTCCTTACGGCCTGGACCACAACACCTTGGACACTTCCCTCAAATCTAGGGCTTTGTGCTGGCGCTGATATTGATTATGTTAAGGCCCGTGATGAAGAAACAGGTAAAGTCATCTACCTCGCTAAAGCATTAGTAGAGAGTTATGAGAAAAAGAAAAAGAATCTCGAAATCCTAGAAGAAATGAAAGGTTCAGATCTTTTAGGTCGTCGCTACGAGCCGCTCTTTTCTTATTTCTCTCATCTAGAAGCAGATGGTGCTTTTCAAGTTCATAACGACGAATACGTAACCACTGACTCTGGTACAGGTATCGTTCACCTCGCCCCAGGTTTTGGTGAAGATGATAATCGAGTCATGAAAGAAGCCGGTCTTGGAGAAGTCTTTGCTTGTCCAGTTGATGATGCCGGTAAATATACTTCTGAAGTTACGGACTATGTTGGTGAATTTATCAAAGATGCTGATAAGCCGATCATGAAGCGCTTAAAAGAAGAAGGTAAGATTTACGACCAAACCGTCTATGTTCACTCCTATCCTTTTTGCTATCGCTCCGATACTCCACTTATCTATAAGGCCATTCCTTCTTGGTATGTTCGTGTGGAGAGAATCAAAGAACAACTTCTCAAATCCAATGAGCAAATCAATTGGGTTCCCGATCATATAAAAGATGGTCGCTTTGGAAAATGGCTTGAAGGAGCAAAGGATTGGTCTATTTCAAGAAACCGCGTTTGGGGAACTCCTCTTCCGGTTTGGCACAATGAAGAAGCCGATAAATTTATCTGCATAGGCTCCATTGAAGAACTCAAGAAATACACTGGCGTTGAGGTGGATGATCTTCACCGCGACACCGTAGACGATCTTGACTTCACTATCGATGGTGAAAAAGGAACCTATAAGAGAATTACAGAAGTTCTGGACTGTTGGTTTGAGTCTGGATCTATGCCTTACGCTCAACTTCATTACCCCTTTGAAAATAAGGAAGTGTTTGAGCAAGGTTTCCCAGCTGAATTTATCGCTGAAGGTCTCGATCAAACTCGTGGATGGTTTTATACTCTAACCATTTTGGCCACTGCTCTTTACGGAAAGCCTGCCTTTAAAAATGTCATCGTTAACGGTATTGTCATGGCCGAAGACGGTAAGAAAATGAGTAAGCGTCTTAAGAACTACACAGCTCCCGATGCCCTTATGGAAGAATTCGGTGCCGATGCGATGAGGCTCTACCTCATCAACGGCGGACTTGTTCGTGCAGAAGAAATGCGCTTCTCAGATACTGGCGTAAAAGACATGGTAAGAAGAGCTCTTCTGCCTTGGCAAAACTCACATAAGTTCTTTTCTACCTATGCCAATATTGATGGGTGGAATGCAAAAGAACATTCTAAAACTTCTGAGAATATTACGGATAATTGGATTGGATCCAACCTCCAAACACTCAAGAAGAATATAGCGACAGAAATGGAGGACTATAAACTCTATAATGTTATGCCTGCTCTATTTACATTTATTGAAGATCTTACCAACTGGTATATTCGCTTGAATCGAAACCGTTTCTGGGGAGAAGGTCTAACTGATGACAAGTGTGCAGCCTATACAACTCTCTACACTTGTCTGCTAGAAGTCTCTCAGGCCATGGCGCCATTCGCTCCTTTTCTATCAGAACACATCTATCAAGAACTTCTCGAGTTTTCTGATAAAGATTCCATGCCCGAGTCAATTCACCTATGCACTTATCCTGAAGCCCAAGATCAGCTTATTCGTCCCAAGCTTGAGCAGGCCGTTGATAGAATGCAACAACTCATTCTTCTTGGAAGACAAAAGAGAACAGAAGAGAAAATTAAAGTTAAAACTCCTCTTTCACGTCTTACTGTTATTCATCAAGATCAAGCCCTCTTAGATGAAATCAAGAAGCTCGAAGAATATATTAAGTCTGAGCTCAATATCAAAAATGTTGAGTATGATACGCAAGAAGATAAATATATAGACCTCTATGCAAAGCCAAACCTCCCCGTTCTTGGAAAACGTCTTGGTAAACGTATGGGTCAATATATGAAGCTCATTAAAAACCTAACGAATGACCAACTTCAAGAACTCGAAGAAAAAGGCTCTATTGCTCTTTCTGATGAAACCTTTACTCCAGATGATTTCTTAATCTTTAGAGAGGCTAAAGCAGGAACACAGGCCATTAGTAATCGACTTATTTCTATCGACCTTGATTGCAACCTCACAGAAGATCTTATCCTTGAAGGTCTTGCTCGTGAGTGCGTAAATAGGATTCAAAGAAATAGAAAAGAGATTGGATTAAACGTAGAAGACCGAATCAAAGTAGAATACTCTACAGAATCTAAGAAACTCAGTGCGGCCATCGAGGGCCATCGCGATTATATCTGTCGCGAAACGTTGGCAGATGACCTAAAAATGGGGACTTCTCAAGCCAAAGAAAATGAGTTTACTATTGAGGGTGAAACGATCTTTCTTCAAATTCAAAAAGTATAGTTATCAAATACTTATAAGTTACTAGGCCACAGTCTCAAAAACTGTGGCCTTTTTTTGTGAAGAAAACTTTAGGTCTCTAGCTAGTTATCCGATAAATTTAGACAAGTATTTTCCACTGAAATTTTTTGAGGAGGAGTGTTCATGACTAGTAAAGATCTGATGGTTGGGCATGTGTTTTTAAAGAAAACCCGTATTGATCGCCTAAAGAATGTTTATACCTTTGAAATAGAAAAAGATGGCCCATTTATTACCGAGACCTTTACTTCACAACTTAAAGAACTCCCCCTTAATTCAAAAGAAAAAAAGAATCTCAGCCAAAATAATCGCTATGAACTAAAGTTCTTCAAAAGTATTGAAGAAGACGACCTTCACGGTGTTATTGATGACTTTGTAAATGGACTCAAGAGCTACTATGGAAAGCCTATGGTGGTTGAAGCAAGCTCCACAGGTGCTTTTCTATGTCTGGCCGCCATTTTAAGTGGAAAACTTCCTGAAGATCAAAATTGGACTTTCGAGCTGACCGATCTTCCCGTGGCCGTTTTTCCACAGAACCTAATAAAGTCTCCCAGCGCCCTTGATCATTTCCAAATTAACTTTCAATTTCATCCCAATAGCTGGATGAACTCCTTTCCTACTTTAAAGAAAGCCCCTCAAACCATTCACTCTTCTCTTAAGTGGAGAGACTATTGGAGTGAAACTCATGAGACTCCACACATTATAGATAAAAAGATAGCTGCTTAATCATTTTGACAAGGAGCAATTCTCATTCGAAACTGTAAGCAATGAGAATTCTCCTCCTTTTGTTACTTTCAACCTTTTCTCTATCTTCCTTTTCCCAAGTTCGGACAAGTTATTACCCTTATATAGAAAAGCCTATTGATCTGCGCGACTATAGCTTTAGCCGCTACATCATGCCTCAGTTGAAGGCCATTTCTCAGGAGTACTTTCAAATCCTAAGAAAGCTAAATCCAGTTCATTCCGAAACGATTGGTCTTTACAATAAAGTACTCTCTCTTTCTCGTAGCATGAATGGAGTCAATAAGCTTTGCCAAGATTCAGAAGACAAGTGTGAAGAGGTTTTTAAAAGATCTTACGAGATAGCCAAATCTTTAGATAAAGACATCAGCAAACTTCAGTTTAAATACCAACGCATCGAAGTGTCCAAGGAGCTCGAGTTCATCTCCTCTTTAGATAAGATCTCTCTACAAAACTACACTCTCCTTCATAAATTAGAGGAACATCTCATTACGTTAAAAACAAACTTCTCTTCTTATTATTTTGGAAAGTCTGGCTTTCAACCCATCATTCACAAAATGCTCCTCGACTCAGAGTTTATGCTCACTCAAATGCTCGGTGGAAAACTAAAGGATGATTTTGATGCTGTTTGGTTTGGCTTTTTTAAAGAAGTTAATCAAAAACTCATCTATGAAAATGATAAGATCTATATGCTCAAACGTTTAGAAGAGCTCAATCTGTCTTGGAATACTTTCCATATGAAGATGACAAAAGGTAACCATGACCTAAATTCGGCCATGATTAAGCAGATTAAAGTTATGCATAATCGATGGAACTCCTGCCTAAAAGTTATACTAAACTAAGTAATTTAAGTAACTTGGCCCTATCAAAAAGATGAACACCACCTGTAAATAATTTATTGATCCTCAATGAAAGCTCTACTTCCCTTATCCTTAATTTATATCGAATTAATAATGAGGGAGAATATATGAACTTCAAGGGTCTAATCACTTTAGCTATTTTACTAATGAGCACTCAGGCTTGGTCATCAAAATTTTCTGACGACTGTGCCAAGAAGTTTGAAGCTTATAAAGATGCTTGCGCGAGAACAGTTAGTGCTTGTGAAAAAATAGAAGTCTGTGAATATATTCAGGGAAAATGTGACCCTGATGACATTCGTGATCAAAATGACTGCCAAGACTACAATTCTTGTATGGCACAGAAAACTCCAACTTATTTTAGAAATGTTTGCTCTTATCAATGGGATGGAAACAGTTGTCAGAATAAAAATAAAATCGGTCGTGAAGATGTTGCCACTTTTTGCCCAGGCTTTGAATCCGATACGACTGCTCAATGTGCTGGCCAAGAGAATCAATTTAAACTCACCTATAGAGTATGTAGAATGAAGGAGCTTGATTATCTTCGTACATGCGATATGGCCGGAGACCGAGATCGCGGCAGTGTTCGTAAAGAATTCTGTGGCTTTGACTTTAATTATTAAAAAAAAAAGGGAGCTAAAAAATAGCTCCCTTAATTTGTTCTATCTGAAAAAAATAATCGTTAATTAGATTTTCGGACCTCTTTTTACTTTAAAAACGTTTTTACGACGTCTTTTGTCAGCGGCCTCGTTCTTTTCTTTAGTACGAACTGAAGGTTTTTTGTATTCTTGACGCTTGCGATATTCACGTACAACGCCATAACTTTCGCACATTCTTTTGAATTTACGAAGAGAGCGCTCTACACCACGGTCATCAATTTCTACTCGGATCGTTGTCGACATTATATTCACCTCCTTCTCGTAGCATTAAGACCTCCTACTGGAGGGTTATAGATTTAATAAGTGCCATAAGGTAGGATGAAGCGCGTTCTAAGTCAATAACTAAGATTTTACGAAGGTAGCTATGAGCTTATTTGATCAGCCCCAAGAGTCTTTGACTCGCACTCCTCTTCCACACAAAGTGAGACCTACTTCACTTGATGACTTCTATGGTCAAGAGGCCATATTCAAGCGTTATCCTTTTCTTAAGGGAGTCGAGATACCAGGACTTATTCTATGGGGACCTCCAGGCTCTGGAAAAACCACCTTGGCCGAAATACTGGCCACAACGACAGATAGTACCCTTTTCAGTTTCAATGCCGTCCTAGGGGGAGTTGCTGACCTTAAAAAGCTCATTAAAGAAGCTAAAGAGTCTCAGCAATTCTATTCCAAAAAAGCGATAATCTTTGTTGATGAAATTCATCGCTTCAACAAGGCCCAACAAGATGCCCTTCTTCCCTATGTAGAAAAAGGTGAATTCAACTTCATTGGCGCCACGACGGAGAACCCAAAAGTTTCCGTAAACAAGGCACTGCTCAGTCGCGTTCAGGTTGTTAATCTAAGCAAAATCCCTAGTGATGCCATGCTCTCTATATTACAACGGGCCGCTCGGGTAGAAAAAAGAGAAATTGATAATCGCTGGCTTGAGCGTATTGCTGATGCAGCAGATGGTGATGCTCGCTTCGCCCTCAACACTCTTGACTCTCTTTGGCTTCAAGGAAAAGAAATTACGCAAGAACTTATCGATGAAATTCTCTCTGGAGGAAATCGTAGTTACGACAAAGATAAAGATCGCCACTATGATGTGATCTCTGCTTTTATAAAAAGTATGCGCGGCTCCGATCCAAGTGCTGCTCTTCTCTACTTGGCCATTATGATTGATGGTGGAGAAGATCCCCTCTTTATTGCTCGCAGGCTTGTTGTCTTTGCTTCTGAAGATGTAGGTAATGCAGATCCACAGGCCCTAACTTTGGCCGTCTCAGGACTTCAGGCCGTGCAACAAATAGGAATGCCCGAAGCAAGAATTAATCTAGCTCAAGTTACGACCTATCTTGCTTCCACGGTGAAATCAAATGCAGCTTACACAGGACTAGATGAAGCGCTAGCTTATGTGAGATCTCAACCTACAGTTGAAGTTCCCACTCATCTACGAAATCACCATCCCGATAAAAAGAACTATAAATATCCTCACAGCTATCCCAATCATTATATTTCTCAGCAATATGCACCTCGAAATACCCCTGATTTCTACCAACCGACCAATCAAGGAACTGAGAAGAGAATTGCTGATAGACTTAAAGACTTAAAATAAAAAAGCCCCTCATTTGAGGGGCTTTTTTCTAATGGGATGACTTATTCAAGTCACTGTCTCTCATTTTATAATTTTTAGTAATTTGAAATTTGATCAACTAGCTCTGGGTAATCGATGAAAGGATTTCTATCCCCTTGAACAGAATGAATGATATCGTTTCTTTCTAATTCTTCAGCATCAACTGGATCAAGCTCATGCCATGTTCTTAAAAATCTCTCTTCGTTTCTAGAGATCTTAATTTTATATCTTACAGAAAAGTAAAAGAGGGCCCGGGCAACATTTCCTTTGTGCTCAACTGGTGGCTCAAATTTGTTTGCTGAGTATGATCCATCACAATCTCTTAAGGCATCTCCATTAACATCAGCAAACTCATTATTACCACGAATTGAATTCGCTCTAGAGTCTGTTGGATATAAATGATGAAGGTCTGATTTTTGTAAACCATTAGGGAAAGCAGAGTTAAATCTTGATTGTGGCCAAGTATGCTCGCAATTAAGAACCGAATTATTAGGAATTACATTAGGACCAACTTTTGATTGTCTTCTTGTAATCTTCTTACGACAGTAAACATCATTCACATAATAACCATCACCATCTTCTTCGAGGTGAATTTTACCAAAGAGAACTTTTCTAGCACCTTTGTATCCAATACTTCTATGCTGATAACATTTTCCCTCACCTGTACAATGAGCTGCGATCGTATCGTCTTGACCACTTTTATACATGTGGGCACTTGAGAGAAGAACAAAGAGTTTCTCTTTGAGCTGCTCATCTTTTGCTGATTTATTTTTAAAGAGCGTCTTATAAGACGTTGGGTAGTAGCTGCTAGAAGCAAATACTGAACTCATAAAAAGTGTAATTAAAATTGCTGTCATAATTTTCACTAGGGTATCCTTTTCAGAAGTTGAGCGCACATTACAACCTCATTATCAGTCTGGCTAATACTTTTTCTAAGTCGTACCTAATTATTTACCCACTATTTAACCCTTTTTGAATAGTTGTTGCGTACTTTCAGTCAGTTAGCTTCACCTACTTCATTTGGTCTTTACATGGAGCTAAAAATTTAGGTAAAAAGTCTTCTCAATTTCTTGAATTGCCCTCTATATATAGACGTTTGTCTTCAAAGTAGAGAAACAGCATGGAGTTTATATGTCGATTTTAAAATCAGTATTGGCCCTAGGCCTTCTTATTCTTCTCTCTCAGGCCATCAATGCTTCTCCAAAAGAATGTGTTGATAACCTTCTTGCTGATTCGCACGTAGACTCTTCTCACTTCATCGTTGATAACAATGACGTTCCTCGTGACTTTGGTCGCGACTACTTGGCCCAGGCCATTTATATAATTCGCATACTCATTGATCAAAATGATTGTGCTCCAAAAGATATCAACTTTGGACAAGGACCCCATGGAAGAAGTCACTCTCGATGTGAAAAAATTATTTCAAATCGTGAACATACACGTATTTGCTATGTTGAGACGAACCTTGGTTACTTCTTTGTTTCTCAAGACCTGCTTGATAGTTACAATATAAGCTTCTCTCGTTGGGATTAATTAAAACTAAAATCTAGAAAAAAATAAGGCCAACTGATGTTGGCCTTTTTTGTGTCTTTAAATGTATTTATGAATTAGTCCCATCGATTAAAAACAATATTTACATTCTCCATCATATCTAATGAGATGAAAAAGTAACCATCATCATTCTGTGCATAACACACTTGGGAAACATAATTTCCAGGAACAACTTCTTTACAAGAAACTTCAACAGGATTTAGTGCTTTGTCATTACATTCAAAGCGCTCTTCTAGTAGTCGAATTGATTCAATAGCTGCGATCTCTGGTTGCTCTTCAAATTGAGCAGAAACTTCTTCACTATAAATTTGAAAAGATCTGCTATCTACAGAAAAGTCATCGAGAATTCTTCTATAACAATCAAAATCGGCCCTAACTGCTTGGCCCATTCCTACGAATACTCCAAGAAATACAACTAAAAACAACTTTTTCATTAGGCCTTTCATAATTACCTCTCTTTTTATTAAGTAAGGTCTTTCGATGTCCTTTTTATACGCCTCGCTAAACAAAAATAAAAGAATAAATATTAGATATAGTTAATCTATTTCCTATACAAAATTAGTAAAACTAATACATGACACAAGGCCAAGTTCATAACGCATAAAAAGAAAGGCCTCACATAAGTGAGGCCTATCTTTAATCGTTAATTTTGAGCTCTTGAATTAGAACAGTGCTGAAGGATCCATAGTCTCAAGCGTGTTATTAACGTGCTTAAGGAACTTAGAACCAAGCTCACCGTCGATAAGACGATGATCATATGAATGCGTTGAATACATAATCTGTCTGATCGCAATTGCATCATCTGCCGTTACAACAGGCATTTTCTTAATCGCACCTACACAGAAAATTCCCAACTGAGGCTGAAGAATAACTGGAGTAGCAGCAAGTATTCCAAATGATCCATTATTAGTGAAAGTATAGGTTCCACCAGTAAGGTCATCCATGGTTAATTTCTTAGAACGAGCTTTCTCAACAAGAACATTAAGGCTTCTTGCTATACCTGTAATATTAAGATTATCAGCACCTTTAATAACAGGAACTACAAGACCATTTCCAGGTACGGCCACAGCACAACCAAGATTGATATCTTTCTTCATTACAATATTGTCGCCATCAATAGAAGAGTTCACTAATGGGAACTCCTTAAGCGCCTGTACAATGGCATAAAGAATGAAATGAGTATAAGTAAGAGAGAAACCTTCTTGCTTTTTAAACTCATTCTTAAAGCTATCTCTAAACTTCACAAGGTTTGTCATATCACATGTATCAATAGAGTTTACGTGAGGTGATGTTTGCTTAGAAGCAACCATGTTTCTCGCGATAACTTTTCTCATGTTATCCATTGGAATAACTTCAACTCTATTGCTTGAACTAACTGCTGGAGCACCTGCGCTTGCCGCTTTTGGAGCTGCTGCAGCTGATGTTGTCTTGGCCGTAGAGGTAGAGCCTGACTTACGAGACTCTAGAAAGTTCATGAAGTCTTCTTTATTAACTCTTCCAGCAGCGCCAGAACCATCAATATTTGCAAGCTCAGAAAGGGCCACGCCATTTTCTTGGGCAAGTTTTTTTACAAGAGGAGTGTAGAATCTTCTCTCACCACTATCTTCTTCAGAACTACTCGCTTCTGAAGAAGAAGCTGAGGCCTCTTCTTTCTTCTCTTCTTTACTATCTTCTTTCTTTGTTGCTGCAGGAGCTGAATCAGATGAAGATCCACCACCATCTAAAGATGCACTTGGGTCATCTTCAACAACAGCAATCTTAATACCAATATCAATGGTCTCCCCTTCAGGGTAACAAATTTCGGCGATTCTTCCTTCCATTGGTGAAGGAATTTCTGATTCAACTTTATCAGTAGAAATCTCAAGAAGGATCTCATCAATATCGATGCTATCTCCCACTTGCTTATGCCACTTCGTAATCGTCCCATTAGTGATGGACTCTCCCATCTGGGGCATAACAATATCATGTCTGGCCATGTGTATTCTCCTATTCTATTTACTTATATAATTGTTAAATTAAAAATTAAGTGCACGACCCTTGGCCGCCATCACTGACTCTGCTAACCACTCACCAAGTGTAGGGTGTGGATGAACAGTGGCAAAGATTTCTTCGTCAATACCTTCCATTGTTCTGAAAAGCGCATATTCATGAATAAGTTCTGTAGCTTGTGTACCACAAATATGAGCACCAAGCAGCTCTCCATGTTCACCTAGTAGAGTTTTTACAAACCCAACCGTTTCATTAGAGGCCACGGCCTTACCATTGGCCTGAAAAGGAAGTTTCCCTACAGAATACTTAATCCCTTCTTCTTTAAGGGCGCGCTCCGTGTAACCAATAGAAGCAACTTGAGGCTGACAGTAAGTACATCCTGCAATATTCATCTTATCTAGTTTGTGAGGCTTCTTCTCAGCAATATGCTCAGCTGCAATCACACCTTCGTGTGAAGCGGCGTGGGCCAATAAAGGAGGTCCTGCAAGATCTCCAATAGCGTAAATATTATCAACAGAAGTTTGGTACATATCATTGACTTGAACAAATCCGCGATCTGTCTTTACGCCAATTTTTTCAAGCCCAATCCCCTCTGTATTACCAGTCATACCTACCGCGATAAGACCCATTTCGAAGTTATATTCAACTTCCTTGCCTTTTTCGATCGCTGTAATAGTAATGTCTTTTCCATTATTCTTAGCTGAAACTTTCTCCACACCAAGAGACATCTTAATGCCGTATTTCTTATAAGCTTTTTCTACTTCTTTAGAACAGTCATCATCTTCAATGGGAAGTAAGTGTTTTTGTAATTCAAAGATATGAACATCAACGCCAAAGGCATTCCAGAAATAAGCAAACTCTACACCAATAGCACCTGCTCCGATGATACCGATACTTTTAGGAAGTTCTTCCATCTTAATGGCTTCCCATGCACCGATTAAACGCTTTCCATCATGCTCAAGGCCAGGAAAGGTTTTATAATGAGCACCTGTCGCAAGAATGATTTTCTTACCTTCGATCGTATCCACATGACCTTTGTCACTTTTAACTTCAACTGTCGTTTTCGTTTTAAGGTTTCCCTTACCTTTGAAAACTTCAATCTTGTTTTTCTTCATAAGGTATTCAACACCTTTTGAAATTTTATCTGAAATTCCTTTCGCGCGCTTAACCGCTTGAGAACCATCTAAACTTTTGAGATCAACATTGATTCCTAACTCTTTAAAGTCAGCAATCTCATGCACACTGTGAGCTGATTTAAGAACTGCTTTAGTAGGGATACAACCACGGTTTAAACAAACGCCGCCCATTTTATCAAATTCAACAATCGCCGTTTTTAAGCCTAATTGGCTTGCTCTAATGGCCGCGATATATCCACCAGGTCCTGAACCGATAACAATTACATCAAAAGTTTTCATAGGATTTGTGTCCCTCTATTTTTTAAGTTATACCCTTGTCAAAAACGTGTTCGAGCAATCAGTGTTTGTACCTTTTACTTGAGCTCACATTTTAGCCGACGAGTACTTTCGTTGGATTAATATTTAAAGATGGTTTTAAAATTCGTCTGGCCTAATGTCAACGAAACACCACACTAACACAAAGCATTAACTAGTTGACATTATTCATGAATCACCAGCGAGAATTCGCTCCTTTACTGGAATTATTTCCCACGGGCCTTGTGGCCATCGACCTCGAAACGACAGGCCTCTCTCCACTTATCGATCGCATCATAGAACTTGCTGCCATCAAAGTCACAAAAGACGGTATCGAAGTCTACGACTCTCTCATCAATCCTAATATTCCTATACCTCAGTGTACTACGGACATTCATGGAATTCGTGATGAGGATGTATTGGGAAAACCTTTCCTCTCAGAAGTGCTTCCTGGTCTAAAGGACTTCATAGGGGATCTCCCTCTCATTGCCCATAATGCTAAGTTCGATGCAGGCTTCCTTGTTTTTGCAGCTCATCAACTTGCCTTTGACTTAACTCAAAATGATTTTTATTGCACCGTTAAGGCTTCTAGAACGGCCTTTCCCGAGATGCCCAACCATAAGCTGGGCACAGTCGCCAAGGAGCTTGAGCTTCCCCTAGAGAATCATCACAGAGCAACAGATGATGCTATGGCCTCACTACTCTTATTTAGTAAGGCGCTTAGTGGCGATATGGCCCGTAAAGTTTTAAAGAACTCCTATGTCTTTAAATTAAGTGACTTCAAAAAGAATAAGTTTCCACCTTTGTCTGAAAAGCTCAGTGTTCTTAAGAAGAAAGTAGAGACACAAACACTCATCGATATTAAATATAAAGGCGGAAGCCATAGAGGTAAATTTCGTCCGATTCGTCCTGTCGCCCTTTTGCCTATGCCGGAAGGCAATATTTTGTATGGACTATGCCTATTATCCAATCTATACAAGAGCTTCAGCCTGTTAAAAATACAGGATATTAAAGAACTTAATGCTGAAGAAATTGCTGAACGCTATAAGGCATTAGACATAGTAAAAGAAAAATCAAAATAACTAAGTAATAAATTATGAATTTTATTAATAAGCAAAATTGGTTCTATCGACTGCAACAACTCATCATCCTTGTATTGCATCTTATCCTATTGAAGTGGATGCACTATGCTCTTACTCAAACCGGTCAAGAAAGTACGGCGATTGTTTTAGGACACTTCGCCGGCATGTCTGTATATGGAGCTCTCCTAATTAGAGGATGTGCAGCTTGGGCCAAATATCATTACGAAAAAGAGTCGCAAACCGCATGAAGCCTAGCGCCTCACGAACAAGCGAAATATCACCAAGTTGGTCTCAAGAAATGAGACAGGCCATCACCACTCAATCACAATTAGAAGAATTCCTAGAACAAGAAATATCCCATACTCAATACCCTATATTCATACCTCTCAATTTTGCTAAGAAAATAAAAGAAAGTGGCATAGGTAGCCCCTTGTGGAATCAATTCGTTCCTTCTTTACTTGAAAATAATCCCCAAGGACTTGAGGATCCGATTGCAGATCATGAATACTCTAAAGGTAACGGCATTATTCATCGTTACGAGAATAGAATATTATTCTCACCTACAGAAGTATGTCCGATCCAATGCCGCTACTGCTTCAGAAAGAACGAACTTCATCAACAAGACGATATATTCAAGGCCAAAACATCTGCTCTTTGTGATTACCTTATTAAGAATCCTCACGTAGAAGAAGTCATATTTACAGGTGGAGACCCCCTCATATTATCTAATTCAAAGCTTGAATCCTACCTGGAAGCACTCTCTCAAATTAAAACAATCAGGCTCATACGCTTTCATACGAGAACTCCCGTGATACTGCCTGAGCGATTAGACAACTCTTTCATGAACTTAATGGAAAAGTTCAGTCATCAATTTGATTTAATTAGTCTGGTTATTCATACGAATCATACTTCTGAATGGTCACCTCTTTTTTTAAAAAAGTTACAGCTCTTGAGAAAAACAAATCTTAATCTTCTTTCTCAAAGCGTACTTCTCAAAGGTGTAAATGATGACCCCGAAGACCTCGCTCTTCTTTATAAAATGCTCGTCATCAATGGGGTCACTCCCTACTATCTTCATCATCCTGACCCAGTGAAAGGGGCCACTCATTTCCAAATAGAACTTAAGAAAGGACGAGAGATATATCACCAACTCAAACAAAGAGTGAGTGGTTTCATGCTTCCTCATTATGTTGTAGAGCTACCAGAAGGGAGCGGTAAGGCACTCGCTTTTAATTCACAAAACTTCAATGCTTCTGGGAAATGGATTGGAAAAGAAGGTGAATGGACAAGTGGTCCAGAGTCTTAATGCAACTGCTTATCACCAATATGAACTCTATTACCTAAACTTCTCGTCAATTCACTTCTTGCAAAGTCAGATAATGGGTTCCCTGAGAGATGAATGATATAGGAAGTAGAAATATTTGCGCCTAAGAAAAGCTCAGGTGGAATAGAAACAAATTGATTATTATTGAGAACGACTACCTTCAATTGAGAAAGACCTGAGAAGAACTTTGCTCCTAGATAGCTTAATTTTGTATAATTAAGATACAAGTCTTCTAAGTTAATTAATGTATTTAAAAAGCTTTCAGATAAGTTTCGAAGAGGATTCCCTCCAAGATATAGGCGCCTCAATTTAGTATTTGAGTTGAGTAAATCAGCAGGCAGCCACACCAGGTTATTTAAACTAAGGGCCAACTCTTTAAGATTAATAAGTTCACGAAACTGGTACATACTGAGATAGCGTAATCCATTAGAAGTTAGCTCTAGGTTCAATAAAGATTTAAGCCCACTAAACGCATTACTTTCTAAGAGTACAATTTCATTTCCACTTAGCATTAAGTATTCAAGCTTTGATAATTTATTGAAAGTTCCATCTTTAATTTTATCTAAACAGTTTTGGGAAAGGTCGAGATGATATAACGAAGGAAGTTTCGAAAAAGTATCTTTATCGAGCTCACAAATAGCATTAGAGCTTAAATCAAGTGAGCGTAAGTTCTCAAACCCTGAAAGGGACTGCGCTGTTAGCTTAGAAATTTTATTTTCAAAAATAGATAGGTATCGCAATTGACTTAACTGCTCTAAGGCCTTGGTCGGAAATTCAGATAATTTATTTCGTCCAAGATAAACTCGCTCAACTTGCGTGAGACCTTCAAAGTCTCGGGCCTTTAGCTGCGTTATCTCAGAATCACTGAGGCTTAGATCTTTGATGTTGAGTAAATCATCCGATTCAATTTTATCACAGGGCAATGAAGAGGCTTTTTCCAAGGCTGAAACAACCTTTTCATTTCTATTACAAACATTCGCATTAATAGAAAATGAAATAAAAACAAGAATGTAGCTAGCAATCGTAAACTTCATAAACCTCTATATCTAATTTTCAGCGACGCCAAGCATAACCACATTTTTTAGGATTGACAATAGCAGACTCACAGTACTATTATTCGTCCACCAAAAACATCACTCTCTTGTGATGAAGTTTTAAGTTGCGGGTATAGCTCAGTTGGTAGAGCGTCTGCTTGCCATGCAGAAGGTCGCCAGTTCGAATCCGGTTGCCCGCTCCAAATTCCCCTTTCATTCAACAAAACTATTAATACCTCACAATCGCTCATGCGACCTGAGGCATGGCAATGCTTTGCAGACTGGCCAAAAGAATTAGAAGTTTCCATATCCCATGTAGGGGGCAGAAACCACAGCGGCGATTAAGAGTAAGCTATAAAGTATCGTATCGCTTAAGAGTTCAGCTGCTCTCTCACTCATAAACTTTTCAAATAAGCTCAACATATGCTTTTTGAAGAAAATACTTACAAGGACTAAAATAGAGAGGCATATAATACTAACGAGCAGATTCAAAGAAGACTTGCTATGCTTCTTCGTCTCATTATTATTCAATGCTGTAATGGCATGAGTACTCTTTGTAGTAGCTGAAGAATTCGAGTCTTCTTTAACTTCTACAGCATCTTTAGAAACTTCAGCCTCTTGCTTGTTCGAAACCTTATCTACAGAGGGCTTGACCTCTTTCTTTTTAGCGACATTTTGGATATCAACGTTTCTATCTTTACTAGGCATAAAGAAGCGTGAGAAGGCCAATCGAGCATCTGTTGGATTTGCTTCAATCACGGCCTCAACTTTAACTTCATTACCCACAATCCAGCCTCCATCATCAAACATTCGATTCCAACTAATCCCAAACTCTTTGCGATCAATTGTGACTTCGGCAACTAAAAATAAACTTTTCTTACCCTTACTAATGGGATCATCTTGGAGACCCTTCCAATCAATATCAAAAGTTACAGTTTTCTCTATACCCGATAATTGTAAAATACCAGTAACCTTTGCGAGAAGTCCCTTTTCGTATTTATAGCTATTGCCCGAAAAGGAAATGAGTGGATACTTTTTCACATTAAAAAAATTATTACCTCTTAAATGGTTATCTCTTTTAAGGTCCCTCGTGCTGATAGATCCCGCCTTAATAACAAAGAACAGCTCTGATACTTCATTTGTGTCTTCGTCTAATTTAAATGAACCTTTAAATTCCTCAAAAGCTCCTTTAACTTTAGAAACTTTCATATAAGGTAGCTCGAAATTTACAAAACTATGTTGAGTATTAACCTCATACTGCTTTGCTTCTACAGAAGAGCAAATAAGAATAGATAGAAAAATAATAGAAATTATTTGTTTGAACGACTTCATTGAAAATCACTTGGTTAAATTGAACAAACAATGATTATAGCAATGTCGAATCCATTTGTATTATAAATATTGACCTGTGCAGCTTTAGACTAAGTAAGTTGTATTAAAGTTCATTGGGGAATAGCATTGTCCCATTAAGACTCCTTGCAGCAGCAAGAGGGATAACTTTATAGTCTTTGGCCAATGACCTATACTTAGAAGTTAGTTTTTTATCATTTAAATACTCGACGCTAAAAACAGGAATGTCCTCTTTTTGATAGGCACTAAGGTATTTAATTATAGACTCATCAAGATTGAAAGGATTGTTCATTTTCTTAGTACCAGAAAAGAACATTGATTCAATCCCTACGGCATCAATTAATTCAAACCAGTCTTTATCATTTTCCAAATGAGAGACTATAGATAGTCCATTTTGTTGTATAAAGAAAAAATCGGGATTAGTTGCCTTAGCATGATTGTGTAGTTTTCTAACAAACTTGAACATTTCTTGTGCTTTTTGTTTTTTTTCTTTCCCTTCTTCATAATAGTCAAAGGCATCAACAATATCTAAATAAACACCATCAAATCCTGCTGCTAATACTTCATTTAAGTATTCAATAACAACACTTTGCCATCGACTGTCCCAATATTTCACTCGAAAATTACCTTCCCAATCTTTATTAGACTCAATTAACAAATCCTTAGGCAACTTTTTAAAGTAGGGTCGGTAGGATTCTGCTTCACCTATGGAAAGATAGCTTATCAAAATATTATTATTTTTCTTTAACCGAGAAACTTCATTTAAGGATAGAGGTTTTTCATCAGAAGCATAATCAATAACCCATAAACGATCAGAGGATTTACTGATTCTTGAGTAATCAAAAGGCCCTTGATAGTTTTGTAACTGATAACCCCATGATTTAATTTTTGAAAAATTGTTATTAGTACAACTATTCATCATCAATAGAAAGAATGAGATTAAGATATATTTCATTATTCTGTCGCAAAATTATCGCGTCCCATTTTTTGAGACATGAATGTTTTAAAATTAATATCTCTAATCGTATTGTTTAAAAAGTAGAATGAAATAACGAGAGTTACAAAAGAGCTTAAAACGTAGCCAAGTCCGTAATAGCGAACACCGAGTAGTATTGATATCCAGGAGAACACACCATTGCAGACTAAGAAGGTAAAATAGCTAATGAGGACTGCTTTCTTTTCTTCAAAATATAACAATATAATATTAGAGATCAAGAATAGAATTTGTAAGTAAGCACCAATCACACCGTACCTAAAGATTGGCTCCATCAGTGAAGGTAAATATAAGAAGTTCACAATCTCGTTAGAAAAGTACCAACACACTACACTTACAAAAGTTTGAATTTTAATTAAACTTACAATCGTTTTTTTCAAAGACTCCGCTATTTCAGCGATACCATCTTCTAGAAAACTTAAATTCTGTTTATCTTCTATCGAACGATAGAAATAACTATATTTAATATAAAAATCGGTTTCCACTTGGACCATAAATACGGCAAAAGAAGGTACAATAGTAAGATAGGATAAAAACATTGCTGTATCGTAGTATTGATTTGTATAAAAAAGCCCTTCTATATGGTCACCTACATGTGAATACCAAAAGATAAACTTATCTACCCATATTCCTAAATAATAAAATAGCCCTACAAAGACAAGCTTTCTGTATTTACTAAAATAAGTTAAGTACTCCAATGAGAAATACTCAAAATCACTATATTCACTAAAAACATTCTGAGATAAGAGAATGGCAATAAACATTTGTCCCAACATATAGCCAGAGATATATCCAATTAATCCATACTTACTTCCAAAGGCCAAGGCCAAAACAAATGACGTAGCCCCTCCCAAAACGAAACTCATTACAATCTTAAGATAGTTTTTTGAAGCAGAAAGAAATATCATGCTTGACCATATTGTTAGAATCGAAGCTAACAAAGAAATACAAGTTAGTTTAAGAAGTATTCCCCAGTCAAAGAAAGCGTAGAAAATATATCCAAGAATTCCCGAGACAATGACACTAAAAGAAACAATATTGAGAAATACACCTCGGAAGGTCGATATATCTGCCATATACAATCGATCAGCAAGATATCGAGTCAGAGGCATTTCAAAAACCCCAAAAAGAAGTAAAGAAGCGGCAAAAGTATAGCTAATGACACATTTAAAAACATAGAGATCATGACGATCTAATCCATGCTGAGCATAGAGACCGACAAAGAAAACAGATAAGACTGATATAAGCCACGGACCAGACGAAATAATAGTCGAGTATAAGCTCCCCTTCAGGTTATCCCATACATTTTTTTCATCAAAATATTTTGTGAGTCTGAACCCAATTCCTGCCAAAAGAAAGACCTTTAATTAACTTTACCTAATAACTTATTATAAGCGGTTAAATATTTTTTCACAGTGATATCTTCGCGATAATATCTTTTAGCTCGTTCTCTAGCAGCAATTCCCATGCTCTCTAAAAGTTTAGAATCACTTAAGATTGTGTATATTGATTCGGCCATTAAATCAGGCTTACCAAAAGGTATGACTTCTCCGGCCTTACCTAAGAGACAGTCCTCTTCAGACATTCCATAGACAAGTTCACGACAGCTTCCGACATCTGTTGAAACACATGGAATACCTGCAGCAAAACCCTCGAGAATGACCATCGGTTGTCCTTCGCTAATTGAGCTAAGAACTAGCAGGTCTATTTTTCCGTAATATTCTTTAACATCTACTTTGCCTGTAAAAGTGATCACATCATGCAAAGTAAAGAAATCAACTAATTTGCGACATTCTTCGTAATATTCTACATCTTCTTCATAGGGTCCAAGAATACTCACCTTCAATTTTTTGGAGCCTAGCTTGCGCTTTAACCCAGAAATAGACTTAATAAAAGTTTTGATATCTTTAATGGGTACAACTCTACCGACAAGAGCGATATGATAGTCTATATCAACCTCTTTTCGTCTTTCAATATTACTAAAGACCTTAAAATCAATACCATTAGGAATGACTTCAATTTTGTCTTCATTTGCTCCGTACTTAATTTGTTTTAATTTATTTCCCTCATATATCGTTGTAATGAGGTCTGCATTTTCATAGGCAACACTTCCCATGAAATGAAAGAGTTTTACCCACCATTCTTTAAAAATAGAAAGACTCCCTTTTGCTTGTAAATCCTTCTCCGCATTAAAGATCCATTCTGCTTGATAAATTTCAATTTCACGTTCATGACTATAAATACCATGTTCAGTGAGCATAAAAGAACTGTCGCCTCTTACTTTTGCGACGGCTCCAAGTAATCCGGCATATCCTGTGGATAGCGAGTGATATAGCTTTGCTTTAGGGATTTCAGCAGTAAGAACCTTGAATAATGGATAATGAGTAAATCGCCATGTATAAAAGTAATCTATAAATGAAGGAGCATCCTCTCCTTTGAATCTTTCTTTGTAAAAACGTGACAGGTATTCCCACGCCTCTTTACTTTTTAATATATCAAAAGGGTCAAAGCTATCATCATTTGGTTTTATAATATTTTCAAAAACGTCTTTAAAAAGAGCCCCCTTTTCAGACTTAGTACCTTTATGAAATTGATATAACAATTTAGTATCGATATCTATTTTTTTAGATGTGATTTGATCATCAACCTCATAATCAAAGAGTTGAATTTCTTTTATAAGCTTCACATTTTCCGGTATAGGATACCTGTACTCAGCATCAAGATTCTCGCTACCACCTATGTATACAATTGAATAATTAATAAAAGGGGTATTTTTAATTAACTGATATACACAAGTAGAAACTCCACCAGTTACATATGGGTATGTTCCTTCCAAAATAAGACAAACATCACTCATCGCACGGCCTTAACATTTTCAATATAGGGAGAGATTAAATGGGACAATGTTTCCATCGGTGCCAACGTTTCTTTATAAAAGAAATCAATATACTTAATCTCTGAAGTATAGGAAAGATATTCTAAGAAACGTACTTTATTCTCTTCACTTAAGTAAGAATATTGCTTAGAAATAACGTAACCCATAGTTTCAATATTCATGTCTATCTTATATAAAAACCAATAAGATAAAAATAAGTTCACATCCTCAACAGAGCAAAACAAGTCAAATTGATGAGTCTCAAGATTATGTTTTGTCGCACTTATAAAACGTTCATCAACACTATTCGATCCATCCTTAAGGTAGGATGAGAGAGTACTATAAAAGTTACTTGAAAGTTTTATATGAGAAAACTTCATAATCGTTCTCTCATCATTTAAAAGATGAGGAACCTTATTCAGAAACCGAGGTTCGTTAACGACAATATTGATAAGGGTCTCTTCACATGCTTCTTTTAATACGTCACTTTTATTAAATTTAGATTCATGTAAGATCAAGTCAACGATCTTCTCAGTGGGTCTTCGAGTGCAACTTTCAATGGCCAACATCTTTATTTCGGTATTACCTTTTGACATCGCATCTATTAGGTAGTCATCAACATATTGCTCAATACGTTCATCAATATTTCCTTCACTAAGTCTTTTTAATATAACGAGATGGCAGAGATTCTCTAATGGTTTCTTAGTCTCAAAAAAACTTCTCAAGATTTGAGGGTTTTCTAATTTATTTATATTATAAAGTTCAAGTAATGCAGTATAGCTAATTAGACCTTCAAACTGCAGAGCATCTTCCTCTAACACCGAAATGATGCGTCGAGATGGATAACCACTACTTAAACTAAAGGTCATCAATTTCACAAGTTCATTATTGTTATTACTTATATTATCAAAAATGAAAGGTTCTAATCTATTATCAGAAACATCATTGAGAAAATTCAATATAGTTACTTTTTTTTGATTTGAGGATTTCTTAAAAGTTTTTATTAACAGGGGAATTTTAATGCGATTATCACATTCGTGAAGGGCCCAATCGACATGAATCCCTACATCACCTTTATGCTCTTCTAAAAGTAATTTAATTAAGAACTTACAACTATTCTTATGATTTAGTTTCCCGAGTTGTGAAAGTATCTCCAGCTTAACCTTATCATTACTTGTAGAAGAAAATAATTTACTCATTCTACTTACAGCAAAAAAGCCAATCAAACGAAAATAAGCACGTAAAGCCTGAATTTGTATTTTAATATTCGAGTTATTGATATATTTGATAACAATTTTAAAGTCATAAAAACTGCCTAATATACCAATGGCCTTGAGGGAAGATTCAATAAGTTCACTGCTAATATCAGGATGTTGTAATATTCTTTTAATATAACGATTCCCTCTTCTCTCTTTAAACTTGATCAATGTATGGATTGCCTTCATCCAGAGCTTTTCATTTTTAATATTAAAGCTTGAGAGTACTATATTAGAGAGTTCTTTTAAATGATTACGGCTTACGATATCCAACAGGGCCTCTTGCTTAGAACCAGGCATCTTCTCCCATGCATAGCGAATAGATTTGATTTTTAAATATCGTAATACTTTAGAAGAATGAATATAGTCTTGAATAGAATGGGAAGCTTTCAAGTTAAGAGCACTGGAACCTTTATCTTTCCAATAAATCAAACAAAGAAGAGCAATCCCACATACCTTATAATTCGTTGAGAGTAGAAAGCTTTCGAGAACGACAATAAAATGAAAGCGTAAATTATCATCATTGCGCGCCTCAATTTCTTTAAACAACACATAGATTTCATTTGAATCTGTAAGATTCTTCAGTTCAGAAAGAGCAGTAGAGCGTTGATTCCAGTAATTTGAATTAAGCAATTCTAAATTTTCGAGATGGGACTTACGCACTCTCACCTCCCCACCATTGGACACTATTACGAATTAAGTCAAACTGTGAACCATATTCATCGACTTCAGAACAAAGAGTTTTAACCGATTCGTAATCACCACAATAGAAACTGGCTTCAGCTAAGTAAAACTTAACTTTGATCCTATCTTCTTCTTTCATTTCTGTTTCGAGAGCCATTTTAGCGACAGAAATAAGGTCATCATAACGATTCAGCTTCAAGTAGATCTGGGTAATTCGAACATATAAGTATGATTGATCAGCATTAAGACTTAAAGATGTTAGATAATCCATTAGAGAACATTCTAAGAAATGGGTTTCCATAGAGGTATCAAGAATGCCCAAGAAATAGGCATCAATATAGCTCATTGCACGCATATTATACGCAACATGATCCATCGGGTGGCGCTCTACATTTTCCTTAGCCGATTCAATTCTCGACATCATATTTTGTTCAATTTTCCCTAATGCATTATTAGAAAAGTAGCGTACTTCATAATCTTTTCCATCGAGACATTTTTTTAGTACTTTAATACTATCAGAGTCAGCTAAATCAGTTAATTTCTCAATTGCGTTAACTTTCTTGGCCAGGTCGTCACCGTCAAAGATATCCATATAAGGTTGCAACTCTAAAGTATTAAAAACTTTTTCGTCTGTATGATGATTTTCGTGATTGAGTAATATTTTTTTTACTGTTGAATATCTCTCAAACTCTGCTTCTCCTAGAGGCATATCATAAACATCGATACTATGTTCTTGATAAACAAGCTTAAAAACAGGAGTAAGCAAATAAAATAGGCCTATACAAAGGAATCCAAATAATGGAACAAAGATATCGACAGAACATATGAAAAATATTTTATCTCTACCAATCTCTCTCTTAAATAGAATATAGCCAATGAGTAGTGATGAAATAGGATTGAGAATGAGAACAAATATATCAGCGTTAAAATAGGAGGCACCTAGAAAATAAAATATTAATAATTTAAGAGCAACTCCTAGGCTTAACCAAACCATCAAGCGACCCTCTCAAAACTATCCAAGATCTCATCAAGTTTAATCGTTTGATTTTTAGAAGAAGTAATTTCATAGTGAGTTTTTAGTTTTTCATCATCGTTACTTCCCACAAGAAGATTAAAACGACTGAGTTCCTCACTAATTAAACCGGCTTTTACAATGACCTTCTCTCGCTCTTCTAAGAATATAATAAGGATTTCATTATCCTTCTTTCCGAGACAGACAGCATCAATTGTTTTTAAGTGTAATCTTAAGAACTCAATCACAAATTTCTTCAACATTCTTTGCTTATATTCTGTGGCCATCGAAAAGTTCTCAAAACTTATCTTCAAGACATTCAATGGTATCGAGTACTTTTTAGATAGAATAAGCTCTTCAGAGAGTCTTTTTTCAAAATATTTATATTTATAAGCTTTGTACTTTATATCTTTATCAAGACTAACTTCAGATGCTTCGAATTCTATAGCCTTAGCCAAGGCTTCTTCAAACCATAAACCTAATTCTTTAATTACATTTAAGTTCATTGGTACAAACTCAAGAAATGGCATAGATAGAATGACATAGACTCCATATAGTTCACCATCGAGGTAGACAGGCATTGAAATTAAACTATGTAGTCCGAGCTTACCATTCTTACCTTCTATCTTAGAAAACTCTCTAATAGAAACTAATCTCTTGAGTTCTATCGACTTAGATACGACTTGGTCATTACCAATATCATAGGCTTCAACATCTTCCTTGGAAGCGCTTGATGGAGCAGAGAATTCGAACTGGTTAGTCTCTGTATCATAGATATAAAAAAATGACTTCTTAACCTCCACCCGTTCTGAAATTACGTGCAATAAGTTATTTATTAACTCTTCAACATTTAAGCTTTGTAATTTAATAGCTGATTCATGGAGATTCTTTATCGTATCGACTTTAGTTACTATTTTCTTTTTTAAGTAGTATATTTCTTTCTCGAGCAATTCTTGTTTTTCTTCTATTTTTTTATCGTAGTATCTTTTTTCTTCATATTTATTTTTCCATATATTGATTCTACTAATAGTCCGTTCTTGTAAATCTCCGATAATCGTAGATGTTGCAATAATTAGCATAGGTAAGAAAACAAACTCTAAAGAATAGATATCCTCTACGGCCTTAAAATCAACCTGATAGAGAAACAGTAAGAAATAAGTGGACGCAGCAAAAACGGAGCAATACATTGAAAACTTCAGGCCTCTATATGCTGAAAAAATAACACTTAAAATGAGTAGAGGATTTGGATTCAAGTCTCTCATTGCGAGATCATTAGGATTATGTAGATAGTGAAGAGCTACAATGGCGACATTGGCCAGTGCAAACAAAGCAAAGTCTTTTAAATTTATATTTTTTTTCTTAATCATGATTAACTATATCGATTATTTGTTTGTAAAATTCATTTGGCATGATTGGCTTTCGTGTATAAAGACCATTCATTTCATTTAATACAGAAAGTTCGTTATCATTCAATTCTTTTGCTGTTAAGAGTATACATTTTGCATTCTTATTTTTAGAGCTAGAACGAATTTTTTGAATAAGTTCAATGCCATTAACGTCATCCATCAGGAAATCAATGATACATAAATCAAAATTAAAATCGTTGATTTTATCAATTGCTGATAATGGAGATGTTTCACTCACCACTTCAATATCATCGTGAAATTTCAATAAGGTAACAATGAGAAATGAGAATTCATGACTATCATCTACGATTAAGATTCTCTTCTTATTCAAACCAACCTCATTATTTTTCTTCTAATAAGTAAAAAATTGTAATTGTATTCCTACCATTGACGTAGCACCATTTGCTGCGTTAAGCGCCTCTGTATAATGCTCTCCATATAATTTTACACTGTTATTTAGGCTGAACAAGTACGATAATTCTGCTCTTATAAGATTGGAGTTGATAAAACTAATATCTCGTCCAGCGTCCCCGCCAATACCGATCTCTCCAAGATATAACCATTTTTGTTGTTTATCATTTCGTAAATAATGATTATCACATTTCAAAAGAATGTAATAAGGGAGTGAATTCTTCAAATATCCATTTTCAAGAGATAAGGAAGGTTGACTTATATTAGAATATCCAAGTAGACCTCCTGTTTGAAAACAGGCATTTTTTTCCCATCGATAATACGCTCCTCCTCTCATTCTTAGAATAGAAGAATTACTATCACTTGTGTATGCATCAAAATAATCAAATGTTGCATTAATCTGTATTTGATCATTTAAGGTGTGTTCAAAGTATGAATTGATACCTCTTTCAAATGACTTCTCATCTAAGAATAGACTGGCGGTTTGGAAGCTGGCCATTGAATGATTGTAGTCTAAATTAAAGAAGGTATTTTCATCACCATAGGAATATCCAAAACCAAAAGATTTAGAAATATTTTTATCTCCATGGGTTACCCCAAGCATTGAGCGAAAAAGATGTTTATCCATCCATCTATAGGACAGATAGACTTCACTATAGTTAAAGTAAGCCGCTCCTCCACTATTCATGAGATAAGATCTTGTTTGCACTCCAAGCTTAAAATCATCCATTTGTCTTGAGATATCAAGGTGTGCACTCGTGAAGCTAAAATTCGTTGTCCATAAATGATAGTTATCACTACTCAAGTACCAGGACTTCTTTTTATCTAACTCCATTTTTACATCTTCATAAAAGTTAATAAGACTCTTGTAACTCTTACGGCCATCTTGGTCATGCTGCATTAGATAATCAAGATTCTCCTTCGCTTCTACAATTAATTTTCGATCAAGCTGTTGATATACGATTTCTTCTCTGAGTAATAGGTCATTAGGATATTCATTTAAGAGTTCCATGCTTAACTTATAAGAATCATCTATTTTTCCAATTCGGCGCAAACAGCGAATTTTGACCCTCTTATAGTCTACAGAACTCTTCTCTTGATTAATTATCTTGCGACACAAAAGGTTATATTCCTCTAGACCTTTTGTAGAATGACGGCTTTCATATAAAATTTCTTCTTTCAATGAAATTATATAATCTCTATTGTCATCCTTAGATATCAAAACAAGTTTTTCCAAGTTATCACGGGCCTTGTCGTACTTCTGCTCTCTTAAGTCTCGAGAGATAATCACCTCTAGGGCCATCACTTGCTTATCATCAATAAGTAGTGACCTCTCAAAAAGTTCCTCAGACTTATTCAGTTCTCCCTTTGCGTAATAAGCTTGCGCTAATCCCGATAAGAGTACTGTAGAGTTGGGATCATCACTGAGTAAGTCTCTTAAGACGCTGATCATCTGATCTAAGTCACCTATTTCGTTGAGCAACCCTACGACCCTGCCTTCCATCTCTCGACTTTGGAGGTTGAAGCTTGGTAGTTTCTTATATTTCTTAAGATAATTTTTTGAAATTTCCTTTTCATTCAGAACGAGCTTTTCTGCTTCTTTAAATAGTCCTCTATAGAGCACTCTCTTCTTTCTTTTATTCAGTTCTATGACTTTCAAGAAGCATTCTAATGCTTTCTTCTTCTGTCCATTTTCTTCATACATTTCACCAAGGCGTTTCCAGTACAATCGATTAAGAGGGAATTTAGCAGTCAATCGTTGATAAACCTTTATAGAAAGATTTTTCTCATTTAAATCATAGAAACGATTTCCCATATCCAGTAATTCATTTCGATTTAATGACTTATGAGTTAAAAGTCCTTCATATATCGACAATGATATGTCTTTATCTCCCTTACGATAATAACCTTCCGCTAGGTCAAACTTTAATTCGAGATTTAGAGGTAACTTATCAACAATTAATTGCCTCAGGGCCATTTCATTTTCATGGTCTGCTAATTTGGAGAGGTGATAAATAATTCCTTCAATATAATATAGATATTCCTTAGTTTCCTTTGAGGAGTATTTTTTCAATTCATTCACAATTTCATCATGAACAATTGTCTCACTAATACCAATGATTTTCATTGCTTGTTTGATCGCACTTCCATGATCTTGCAAGACCGTAAACGATTGATAAAGATATATCTGATATTTTTGAACAAAAGACTCATCCATATTAGGAATACTTAGTTCTTTATAGTTATTAATTTGCTCTATCGCTTTTGCCGCTTGCTTTGTAGTTAAGTAATAGTTAATTAATGCATCATGAATTTTAATATTTTGTGAAGTCTTTAAACGATCGAATACTCGATTGGCTTCATCGAAGTTTCTTAGATATCTAAAGCCTTGAGCAACTTTTAAAAGGGTTGATTCCTTTTCATTAACATCAGAATAAAGATCGGCTCTTATTTCTTGATACTTCAGCTTCTTTTCTGGTAACTGATTCCAGTCTGCTAAAGTTTCAAGTTCTAATAAATATTCAATATTATGAGGTCTTAACTCATAAAGTTTCTCCATTATATTCAACGACTTTTTAATATTACCTTGAAGAGTAAAATAATCCTTTATCTTTTTTAGTGCTAAGACATCCCCTTCTTTAAAGCTGTCCACTTCTGATAAGTATTCAAGGGCCTTATCGTATTCATATGAATTAAAATAAATCATTCCCATTTTAGATTTCGATGGAATAGATAAAGCTGTAATAGCACAAACTAAAAATAGGAAAATAAATATGGGTATTTTTCCAAATAATATCATTGAGTCACTACCTTTACTTTGAACGTCCCGACTTTAGGTATCTTAACTTGAGAAACTTTCCCTTTATTCATTACATTAATTTCGCCAGGATAAAAGCTCTCTCCCTCAAGTACACCATTCGCAAAGGAATGAACGATCACACTTGAATCTACAATATAGGGTTGTTCAGGAGACTTTTTACTTAAGGCCAAAGTACTTTTCCTTTTTGCGCCTAAATAGATATAAAGACTTTCATTTAAATACTTATGGCCGATTATATTTTCAGATTTTTTATAATCAGGATATAGATCAGTGTTATCTAGACGTATTGTTCGGAGCTGACCATTATTTGATATTTCATATTGTTTTTGATTTATTTTTTTAATATCTATATTCATCCAGCCATGAACCATTTGGATATAGTGACTTGGAAATATCGGGTTTATATCCTGCTTTAAAACATAATCATATGTGTCTTTAAGTGCTTTTACGCTCGATATTCTTTCGCCAGAATAAAAGTGATAGTAAATATTAATTGGTCTTATACGAATTGGACTTTCTGTATTTTTAAATGCTTCAATCACTTCACTAAAACCACTATAAGGACCTTCCCATAGATTCGTATATAAATTTTCATTAGCATTAGAGCTGTAAATCTGCGTATACTTTCCCACTTGTCTATAGAGAGGAGATAATCCAGTATACGAAGCATCAACACCGTCAAACTTTCCATCTCCTCCATTCATATTCAAGAAATTGGCCTTATCAAGTAGCTCTAAAGGTTTTTCAGGAGGAGCACAAGAGCCAGACCATAAGAGAGTTCGAGCCTTCTTTCCTTTGGGCATAAAGTGTTTATTTATATAATCAATAGAGTCAATCACTTCTCTTTCATAGTTCATGACATAGTCTTTAATAGGATAGCCGACAATAGGTCCTTTATGCTCTTTAGCTTCCTTTTCGTCTAAATATAATAATTTCTCACTGTATTTAGGCTCAAGTTCCCAACTCATAGGATGGGTATAGGTATGACTTCCTGCTTCGACATAAGGGAGTTCATAAATTCTTCTAACATCTTTTTCTATAGACTTATTACCCAAGTACTCAGATGAAACCTCCGCAATAATTACACTGACCATTACTGGTAATTTATATTTCTCTAAAATTTCATCTACGACTATATTTCCGCTATAAGTTTTATGATCCACCTGACTCACATTGATATAACCATCTCCATCGATATGAGAAAAGAAAGTTCTCTTACCAAACAATGTCGTTACATCGGGAACAATATCGTCTCCATCTTTAAAGAAAGTTTTTTGAACAATCTCAAATGGATTAACTCTCCATTGCCTCTTATAATTTATAGGATTAGTAAAAAGCGCATAGCCACTTTGAACATAAGTAATTTTTGAATTAACAAATATGACATCCGAACTATCTTTATCGCCGAGTATATTAATTTTTAACCATGTATCGCCTGGTCCAAGTCGCTTCACCACTCGAACAAAACGAATTTCTTTATCTAGCTTTCTTTCAAACTCCACTCGTTTTGCATCCCCATTTATCTCAGCCTCCAAGATAAGAGGATTATCAAAAAAATCTCCTTTAAACTCGAGATCAAAAGGATTCAAGTATTGATTCACTATGTCTGTATTCATTTCAATTTGCTTTTTCTTATCAACGATCAGGAAGCCGAGATCTCCCATAATGAGAATGGGTATCCTTGCAGACCTTATTGCTTTCAATACCTTTAAGTATTCAAGTGGCTCTTTCATCTCCTCATCAACAAACCAAGAGACCACGCCTCTATATTTCTTTAAATGATCTTTTGATTTGAATTTTTCAGGAATCCCCTTGGCAACATCAACGTATTCAACTTTTAATCCATAATGATTAAGAACAACTTCTAAATTTTGATGAATCTCACTGGCCGAGTTGTCTTGGCCATCAAACTCATTGGAGTCCCAAAAGCCAATAACCGTTCGCTTCCATGAATTATTCTGGGCATAGGTACTACTCAAGATACAGATAAAGAAAATACCTATTTTTAGGATATGGCCAAGCCTCACGATGAAACTCCATGTTCATTTTACTAGCGCTTAACTTATTAATTTTAATGGATTTTTAGAGATTCAACAAAGCAGAAAGGATTACCACAGAGGCAGAAAAATTCGAGAAGAAGCAACACTGCTCTTCCTATTAATTATATCGATAGAAGTTGAGTTAGGCACTCTCTTCTTTTCACGCTCTTGTGAAGGCTTCACTAGGTGCAGAGGCTTAGATGTAAAAAATATGATTGATAATACAATCAACCAAGAGAAAGAAAATATAGGACCCCAACGATTTTTCATATAAACCTTGTCGGTAGCCGACAAAAATACTCAAGCAATAAAACGAACTAGCAAGTAAATACGACTACTTAGATATTTAAGTTGAGGCTCCTATGAAATTGAATTATCCTTATCCGCTATGACTAATACGCCCCAAAAGAATAATATTATTCTCATTGTTGATCAGAATGCTCAGAGACGTTCGAATTTAGCAACAAAGCTGCGCTTAATGGGCCATACAGCAGAAGTTTCAACTTCAGGTTTTCAGGTTCTCCATCTCATTGAAGATGCCTTAAACTATGAGCTTAAATCCTATGGTGGACTGATCATTGTAGAAGACTCTGAAGATATGTCAGCCAGAGAGATTCTCCTACTGGTTCGAAATCTGCATAAGAACAAGGACAAGTTTCCTATACTCTTCTTAAGTAAAAACCATGACCCTGATGACATATTGTTGACTATAAAAGAGGGAGCTAACGAATATGTCATTGATTTTGAAAATCAATCGAAAGTTACAGATAAGATAAAGAAGCATTTCCAGCTTACTCCTTAGAATCGTTCATTCTTTATAACAACTCGACTTGTCATTTCATAAAAAACTATGTATCTATTGGATATTAATAGTAAAAAATTTAATAATTGGTCTATATAATGAAAGCTATCACTCTTTTCGTAGTATTAATTCATTGCTCTAATCTATGGGCAGCACCTAAAACAGCTCAAATTAATGAAGAGTATATAGATTTAAATACAAAGAAAGAGTCCAGTGACCTCAAAAGTGTAATTTCACAAAAGTCGATTCAAAATGTTTTAGAAACAGTGCAACTGCTCAAACAACAAAAAGAGACCTCTTACCGACAAAAAAAAGCAAACTCCATAAATACAAAATCGATCTAACCTTTCCCTAATAAAAACCTAACGACTTCTCATCATTGAGCTTCTTCAAAGTTAGCCTAGCTTCCTTTAATATTAAGCTGTGCAGAGATTCTCCTTTCTTATTATATTCACTCTCTTTCTTAGCGCTCAATCAGACTTTAGAGCAGAAGCCTCCTCTCATAAAGAAAGTAAAATCCAATGGATTGATCTTGATCTCCTCTCTCCGACTCAATTCAATATTGGTCATATTGCAATGCTGGACAAGAAACAAAAGATTTTTAAAAAATATAACAAAGAATTTAAAGGTAGAAAGAAACTTGAAAAATATCTTATAGAAAAAGCTGCTCCAGCCTATCTAGCATCAAATGGTAGATACTATATTGTAGATAAGCACCATACCTCAAGAGCTCTTTATGAGGCCAATATACCAATTAAAAAATACCCCATCTTTCTCATTCAAAACTTAAGCCACCTCAGTCTTAGTGAGTTCTTTAAATATCTACAAAATGTAAACGGTCTCTATCTCTTTGATAACGCAAAAGGCCCTCTTGATCCATTCAAATTACCCCTATTTATTTCAGACCTAGATAATGACCCCTATCGTTCCCTTTCGTGGATGGTAAGAGAAGGAGGCGGTTATGAAAAAAGGGATGTTAATTTTCAAGAGTTTATTTGGGCCAATTTTTTTCGTAAGAGAATACCTCTTCATAGAGGTACAGAGAGAGAACTGAAGAAGCATTTAAAAAGGGCCATCGAAATGGCCCTATCCCCAGAAGCTTCATATCTTCCAGGTTTTAAAGTTCATTAACAAGAAGTTCTACTGACCAGGTTCACTAACTCCTAATCTTTTAAAGTAGCCTTCTATTTTCATACAATCACGATCAGCAATTCTTCCATCATCGAGACAACTGGCTACAATCTGTCTCTTATAGTCCAAGAAGTTTGAACTTGATCTAAGTCTCTTTGTAACCGTATTAAAGACAACATCTTTCATTTTATCCCAGCCAATAACAGTAATAGCTTCAGCAATGGCCTTGTTCGTAACACCATTTGAAAAATGCACTCCACATGCATCATTTTCTTCACTAGGCACACAGTTGGGACCGAATATTGTATTGACCTGGTCCATACTAATCGCCTGTTGAGATGCTGATTTTTCAGGGTTTAAGAAGTCTCTAAGTCCCTTATTACTATTTTGTACAACAAGTTCACCAATGATAAAATCATAGGGTTTATTATTAATTGTACTCTCAACACCAACACCAAGAATATCACAAACGTGCTCATTTAGAGCTCCTGGTTCGCCGCCATTATTTAAATTTGCCGTATGCCCTACAACTGCATGACAGTACTCATGGCCAATTACATCAAAAGCTTCAAGAAAACCATCGAGGTCATCACCACCACGACCAAAAATGAATTGATTATATGGGCTTCCTAACCAAGCAGCATTTTGTCTTAAAAAATCTGTTCCCAGGATTTTGGATCCTTTATATCTAACAGTAGCATCCAAGTCTGAACCTTTATTATCAAATCCATTCCAATTAAAGTTACTCTTAAACTCTTCTACGACTTTAGATAAATTAATGAGTGCGAGATCGTAATCTTCTTGTCTAAAGAGCCCTCTATCAATTTTCATGTCTTTTGCTTTTTCAGACTCAGCTGATCGTTTCTTAGACTTTTTAAGCTTAAACATAGATCCACGGTAAATATTAACCGTCACATGCTTACTAAGACTAGAGACACTATGGAAAACAGAGTCTGAGTCTACATCAGTATTAATTTTTAAATTAATTGGTATTCCAAAAGGAGCATTGACACTGTAAACGAGATCATAAGATTCAAGTTCATCATTACTTGAAAAAACAAGTTTGGCGCCACCTTTAAGAGCTAATAAGAATTTTTGGACAAAATTATCATCGGATTTAACCAAGCTTACAAAAGCTTCTTTGGATTTTACTCTTTTATCAGGATAAACCGCTCTAGCGATATTGCTCCAAGGATTTACAATACTATTATCACCTAGAATAACATTAATGAATTCTTCGCGCTTTTCTGGACTTAATTTACGAAGCGCCTGAAAACTTTCATCACTCAATGATTTAAGTCTTGGAATAAGTACTTCATACTCTTTTGAATTAATAAGAGATGAATTGATGGATTCAATATGACCAGCAGCTGGCTTGTCTTCACTTATCTCTTTTTTTATAAAGACAACGGCTTCAGCACCTTCAAAGGGGACGTAATTTGTTTTATTTTGATCATCTCTAAAATAAAAGGCCTGCTGAAGTCGTATCGCTCCAGAACCATTACTCATAAAAACTTTCCCCACTTGGTTCGATCCAAAATCAGGATTGAAGTAGAGTTTACCTATATCGCTCTTATCCTTTCCTTTTATGACAAGATGTTTATTGTTATTAAGAAATGAAATTAGAGAACCTATTTGTTTATCATTAATAGACTCATTTTCTACGATCATCTTTATAGAGTCTTTTGATTGCTTTAATTCAGATTCAATTTCAAGAAGAGGCGTATTCAAGTCTACCTGATTCGTTTTTTCTCCAGCGACAAAGAGTTGTAAAGGCGCTTTAGAAAAGATAGGTGAACTTATTATCATCATACATGTCAAACTCAACAGGTGGGTCTTTTTCATACCTTTATTACTCCTCTTAAAATCATTACTTTTCTTATATAGGAATATAGGTAGCAAAAGGGATGCCAAGAATGAATAACTAGCTCACTGTTTTTAGGACTTAATCTATATAATAAATGTCTAGAGAATAAGAAGTGTTTAAACTTTATTCGCTAACCACCTTATTAAGGTCGATCCGTTTTTATCTTTAGAATGTGTCATACCTCTCCCTTAGAATATATGTAACAAGTTCATATTTTATGCACTTCTAACACCACTGTGTATAAAGATTAAACACATTCCTTTCTGATAGTGTCTAGTTTTCAAGCATTTAACCTATTATATATTTGGCACTCTTTTTGTATCTATAAACATAGTATCAATATTTGGAGGATAAATATGAAAAGTCGACATCTCGTTCTAGCAGCCGTTCTTATCAGCTCAGGTTGGTCATCACAAGTCGCGTACAAGAAGTACCTAAGCAAAGTAGAATTAAGAGCTCAAGTCTCAAGAAGTATTGCTTCTCAACTCGAACAATTAAGCCACTCTAATATAGAGATCGAAGCTGAAGAAATTAAAAATTTAAGTAAAAAGCTTATTCAATCTAAAGAGGCCCTTCTTAAAGATCTCAGAAACGAGTCCCTTAAAGACCTCATTCATCATTCTAAAGAGCAAAAAATTAAAGATATAAAGAAAGTTAAAGCCTCTTTAAGCGCAAGACTTGAAAAAGCGGAGCTTTTTATAGCAAAAGCTCAGATTGACGTAAGACCAGCACAAAAAGAAGATACTGCTCAATCAATAGAGGTAGTTGAAGAAGCCGATAAAGTTTCTCAATCGGCACAAATACCAGCTCCTCCACAAGGTCATCCTCAAGGTCACGCAGGTGGACCTCCACATCATCCTGATAGAATGGATGGTGCAGATGAAGAACAATTTCAAGAATCTGATCATATTGATGACTCAAATATAAGCGAGATTGCGCCTCCTAAAGAAGAAAGTAAGCCTGAAGTGGAAAAAAAAACTATCTCTAGAGAGATTAGAGAGAGTATTGCCGCCTCTCGTAAAACATTAGATGAATTTAATATTGTAGACTTCGAATTAAAAGTCGATGAAGCCATTTCAGTTGTAATGGAAGAAAAATCGGTAGAGCAAGATACAAATCTTGCCGAGCTTAACTCACGTGTGTGTTCACAAAATGAAAAGATTGAATCTCTCACTGAGAAGTTAGAGAAACTATTAGAAGATAAAGAAAAAGTCGTAAAAGAAATGGATGACAAAAAAGAGAATTCAAGAAATGAAAATGGAATGATGAACCCATATCTCTTTCCATCAATGTTTATGTCACCTTCCCAGTTCTTTTCTCAAGGCTTTAGCCCGATGAGCTCTGGACCTGATTACTCATTCCTTAATCAATCTCAAGGAAGCAGTATGGGAGGAATGGACATGAACTTCTTAATGCTTACAAGTCTACTTGGCCAAAGCTCTGGTTTTGGAGCACTTGGAGGCGGTACAAATTTAAATTATTCACCAGTCTATAATCAAAACTATTCTGTTCCTTCATCTTTTATTAATTCAGGTGATGGCAATACAATGGCGATGCAAATGCCACAAGGTATGCAAAATCATCAAAATCAACAGATGATGAGTAATCCTTTCGCTCAAAATCAGACGATGGATCAAAATCAAGTCCTACCGACCTACCCTCGAAGTAATGGTCTTCAGACCAATAACACTTCGACACATATGGGGATGGGAATAGGACCCAACGCTCAAAAGCTATAATTAAAGTTAATTAATAAAAGAATATTAAAGGATAGAACAAGATGGACAAGCAAAGACAAATCAAAAATAAGTTGAAGATACTTACGGCCTCTGGTCTTATCTTTGCTATGTTCTCCCCTCTCTTCATAGCAGAGTTTTCATCTGATGAAGTATCAGTGCAGGTCCATCTTGCGACTTCCCTCTCTCGTTCTATTTCTTCGGTTGAAGCAAAAGAAGAAAGAAGAGAGAGAAAACCAAAACCTAGAGAAAAGAAAGAAAATTCGAAAAATGAAGAACAAGATGAAGATGATCGTCTCGTTACACTTTGTGAAAACAAGAAGAAGATTCAAAGTCTTGATGATGAAATTGCAAAATTAGAAAAAGAAAAAGATAAAGTTACAAAAATAATTGATAAACTTGAAGATGAAGATAAAGACGAAGTGAGTAATGAAGGCTTCGCTTTCTCTAACGATATTTTATCTCAACTTCTCATGCAACAAATCTATCTTAATCAGATGCTTACTCAGTCTATGATGACGACTCAATATCAAGGACCCATGATGGGAGATGCACGTTTTATCGTAGGCAACTCTCTTAGTAATATGAGTACATCTCAAATGAATAACTACGCAGGCTTTGCACTCTATAATCAAGCGGCACTAGGCCTACAGAGAAACCAAACGTGGAGTCCTCAATTTAGTGCCAATGGGTCTTTATCCAACTCCATGTACGATACAACTGATTCAAGCAATCCTTATAGCAATAATTATCGATTTGCTGCTGATCACTCTGTTTATCAACTCGGAAATTCAGCTTCTTACCTCTAGTAACCGACGTTAGCGATCAGTTAAAGGTAAAAATCGGCAATATTTTCCTAAGGAATTTTCAGGAGATGTCGATATAAAAATTATGCAAAGTGATTTGCTACAAAGGGTTTGAGAACACCCGTACCATCGAATGAAGGAAGGAAGGAATCTCATGAAAGTAACAGAAGTTAGTAAGAAGTCAGGTAAAGTACTTATAAAAAAATGTCACGTTTGTGGCCACGTTGCAGAGAGCTTTAGTGAGCTGAAAAAATGCGGCGGTTGTAAAAAATCATTTCTCCCTACCAACTACTTTGGAAAAGTTCACGCTAAGAATACTCAAGAGTTTTCTGAGCTTTTTTCAACCAGTGATGAAATCCATGAAGACGATCTTATTAGAGGTATTTCTGTCCTTTGGTAGAAATCTGATAGAGAGCTTTTCTTAATTTAAGTTAACATAATATCAGAGTCTTATGACGTCCACATGGGGCGTCATTGAAAGAATCAGTGTTCGATCCATTTTGGCCCATGTAGGATGGCTTATGGAGACAACAACTCAAAGAACAAATCATCAAAATACTCATTCTCAAAAACCTGGTCTACATCCCGTAATTGGTCGCTTATTTGAAAAGCGTGGTATGTCCCATGAAGATATATTGGAATTCCTATCTTGGGACCTTAAGGCCCTTCCTGACCTTACAAAAATGATGGGCATGGATCAGGCGGTAACTCGAATATTAACGGCCATTGATAATGGTGAACATATAGGTATTTATGGTGACTACGATGTTGATGGAACAACAAGTTGTGCACTATTTTATCACTTCTTTGATCTTATAGGCTTTAAGGTTTCCCTGATTCAACCAAGTCGCTTTATTGAAGGCTACGGTCTTCACGCAAGCAGTATTGATAAGGCCCTTGCCGACGGAATTAATCTCCTCATTACAGTTGATTGTGGAATCAGTAATAATGAAGCTGCTGATTATGCAAAAGAGCGCGGACTTGATCTTATTATTACAGATCACCACAAAGATGCTCGTGAAGAAATGCCCAATGCTCTTGCTGTTGTTAATCCTAATAGAAGAGATGAACCAGAAGAATCTGAACTAGGCCCTCTTGCCGGTGTTGGCGTGGCCTTTGGTGTTTGTTGGGAAGTTAGAAAGCAACTTGAGTTACGTGGACAAAAAGTCCCTTCAATCTATCCCCTCTTACAATTTGTGGCCATTGGTACTATTTGTGACCTAGCAAAGCTCACTCCGATGAATCTTAAATTAGTTCGTCATGGCCTCAAGCAAATCCCTCAAACTCAGTATGCAGGAATAAGGGCCTTCTTTAGTCCTGAAGAGCGTAAGCAGAAACTTGTGCCTTCTGAGAAACTATCTTTTAATATTGGTCCGCTCATTAATTCTAAGGGAAGACTAGATCATCCTGAAAAGGCCCTTAATCTTTTAATCAGTACAGATTCGACTGAAGCTTACGAAAATTATTCACATCTTGAAATTAGTAATAAAGAAAGAAAATTTATTCAAGCTGAAGTTTTTCAATCAGCAAAAGAACAAATGCTTAAAACTTTTGATGGATCTGATCCTCTCGTTGCCATTGTTTATCAAGAAGACTGGCATGAAGGTGTTATAGGAATTGTGGCCAGTAAACTTGTTGAAAGTTTTAAAGTTCCTGCCATTGTTTTTACAGATGCAGAACAGGAAGGAATTATAAAAGCATCCGCAAGATCAGCAGGAGGACTTAATATTTTCAACCTCCTCCAAGACTGTAGTGATCTCTTTGCAAAATTCGGAGGGCACAAGGCTGCTGCTGGATTAAGTATGCCCAAGGAAAATCTTGCGGCCTTTAAAGAGAAGATGGAGTCTCTATTAAGAGAAATACCACTTATTGAACGAACGGCCCAAGATCACTTTGATCTTGATATTGAGCCTCAAGAAATCAATCCTAAACTCGTAAAAGAACTCGATCTCCTTGAGCCTTTTGGTATGGGTAATCAAAAACCTGTATTTAGAATGAAAGGAATAAAATTAACAAACTATGATCTTCTCAAAGATGTTCATGTTCGCTGGAGCTTCTCTCCCAAAGATCCTTCTATTAAGATTCCACCGTTAAAAGGAATTAGTTTTAATTATATTGGAAGCTTTAATAAGCCTCACCCTCAGGAAGTATTCACTCGTCAAAATAAAGAAGAGCTCACTGTTTTCTTTACCCTTGGTATCAATCGATTCAATGGAAATGAGTATATACAGCTTATGATTAACAGGATTTCATTTGATGAATTCTAAGTATCTAATATTATTTAACTAAATAGAAAATGATCATTACGAAATAATTACTTTTCTTGGGCCTATTCAAAGTGACAATGATACTCATCTTTCAAACTTTAAAAGAAAGGATTATCATGAAAAAGCTACTCTTCTTAACTTTGTTATTCATTACAAATGTTATCTGCGCAAACGAAGTTTCTCTTAAATGCTGGGAAATGGGTCTTCCTCAAACTGAAGATTATATCATTTATAAAAATGATGGAAGTACGACTCAAGAGGACTATATTCTCTTTGATGATATGCTCTATGATTTAGTACAACTTGAAGCAAAGATTGAATGTGCTACAAGTGAACTTAAGAAGTACTGCCAAGACTTCTTCTATCATCCTCAAATTGGTCATATTGAAATTCACCTGAAGCAGAGTACGACTTACATAAATGGTACACAGGCCATGGTAGGAAAAATGAAAGAATCAGTAGAGAGAAATATTTACTGCGAAAGAAAAGTTCTTTAATTCATAATATTGTATTTGATCAGCTCAAACGAGAAAGCTGATCAAATACATTGCATAAGTTTTTATCTTTCTATTGTTACTTTTTCCATAACAACAGGCTCTTCAGGTCTATCACTATAGTCAGTCTTAGTTGTTCCAATTTTTTCTACAACATCCATTCCTTCAATAACTTTACCAAAAACGGTATGGCGTCCATCAAGATGAGGAGTAGGAGCAAGAGTTACAAAGAATTGTGAACCATTTGTTCCTGGACCAGCATTGGCCATAGAAAAGATACCTGCAGAGTCATGCTTAAGCTCAGGACGACACTCGTCTTCAAAACGGTATCCTGGACCACCAGTACCAACGCCATCAGGACATCCACCTTGAATAACAAAACCTTTAATTACTCTATGAAACATTAGACCATCATAGAAAGGACCTTCTTTACTTGTTTCTTGTCTACCTTCTACCAGGTTGATCATATTCCATACTGTTTCAGGACATTCTTTTGCATAGAGTTCTGCTTTGAAAGTTCCTAAGTTTGTTTGAAATACAACCGTTACACGATCAATATCTTCTTTGTATTCAGATTTCTTTGTTCCGCCTAAACCAAACATAATGTTCTCCTTATAGTTTTACTAATTTAAATTTACCGTCAAAAAGTGAAGGTATTGCCCAACTCTTTTTAACATATATATAAATATTCTTATTTTTTAAAATTTCATCAAAGTTTAAGTGATAGGCCGTATCGATCTGTCCGTCTTTATTATAGGGAGTCAGAAGTTCATAAGAAATTTTTCTTATATTTCTTTGATCAAAGTCATGATCACTCATCCATTGTCCCATCTCATGAAAGGTCATACACAGACTGACAAATACAGGATGGCCCTTATACATATCTGGATTAGTAAGCGTTTTTTTAAGCTCAGCGATATTTTCCAAATATGAATCAACCCATACTACATTCACACGCTTAAAATTAGGCTTTCTAAAAACACGAATACCAGCTTGAATTCGATCACTCACCTGATAGAAGGTTTCCTCTTCATTTTCAAAGGGAATGTGACTTATCTGATTCTTCTCTTTTATTTTTTGGATCTCATCATTGAACATCAATTGTAACTGAATCGATTCTTCATAATCTAATCGAAGTGATGACCTTAGAGCATCCATATTAAAAAACTTAATAGAAGTCTTTCTGCGACATCTCGCTGCTTCACTAAAGTTGGCCCATGAAGGAACTTCAGGAAGGAAGTATCGCTCAACACCAGAACTTACAAAATATTCTTCAACTCTTCGCCTCTCAAATCCTGCAGCAGATCCTAAGTTCTTAGGATTTGAAGATTTAGGAATGAGAGTACAACTTGCGCTCACGGCCATGAAAGCAAGCATTGTACAAAATAATATATATATGGGCCTATTCATCCCAGTTTATCCTTTTGAAAAATAAGTAAAAACTTGATCAATGATTTTCTCAACTGATTCAAGTCCATTAGCCAAATTCAGTCTCTTATTCGACCAATCGAGAGTGAGAAAACCAGGTTCATTGGTCACTCTTTTAAGACTCTTAATGGGCGTAAAGTCCTCTTCAAAGCCACAGCTTGCGATGACTCTATCTTGGGCCAAAGTAATAAGGTCTCTTCTCTCATTGGCTTCATTCTTCCAAAGAGGAAGTTCAAGAGTGAGGAAGACTTGATCACGGTCAGTCAATTTGTCGACAGATGTGATCGTATAGCTTTCATAAAGTTTAATTTTTGGTTCTGGAAATGTGGGTTTTGAAACTTTGGCCTTCATATGCGGCTCTAATTCACGCCACTCCAAAATTTTCTTTTCAATCGCTTCACATTCCGCACGCCAATTCTTCATATACTTGGTGATGATTGATCTCACTCTATCTTGAAGCCACGACTCTTGATCTTTATCGGCCAAAAATAATTCAAAAGCTGACTGATGATGAGTCACGATATTTAACTCATGTCCGGCGACTTCTAACCACTGTTCTAACAAGACCAATTGAAAGGCCGCAAGCTGATCATCGCCTACTAAAGTAAGGGTCTTAAAGCTAGACTCTGAATCTTTAATAAAGCCATGACCATATTCAATTAGACCTAACTCACCCAATGGCCTTTCATTTAAAGCGAAGTCTCCACCGGCACCAATTCTTAAAGGTGCTTGGAAAGGTCCTCGACAATCAACAACAAGATCAAAGTCTTCAAATGATTCCACTTGATTCTTCAAAGACTCTAAAATATCCGCTCCAATTTTATCGGCGAGTTCAGGATTCTCGGCCAATTGTTCTTCCACTAACCCAGAGGCATTAAGTCCATAGGTCACTCTAAAGAGATCTAGGAGACGAGTGCGTCCTTTAATTTCCTCATCAGTGTGTAGGAATTGTTTTTGAACTCTAATAAGTTCACGAGGAATAAAAATTTTCTCAGTTTTTAAAAAGGTAGAAATTTTACTGTAGTAATTGTCCCAGATCTCTTGGTAGCTCACTTTATCCCCAGGAGTATATTGAGTGAACTCAATCCCCCATGGAGAAAGTCCTGAAGCCTTTAACTCTATAGAGCTGGAAACAGGAGCGAGGGCAAGACGTTGAATCTTCCCACCTGGATTTTGAGGACCGATCATTTTGACCATGGCGCCTTCATTATGAAAGAAAAGGGCCAATTCCATTGCCATGGGCCCGGTACCTAAGATTGCTAGCTTCATAGCTCTTAGATAGCATTTTTAAGGCCATCAGACTAGCGATCAACGCGTTGTATCCAAAAAAAAAGGCGCTCTACTAGAGCGCCCTATATTTAGTAATTTATAAGATTCTTATAGGAAATAAACTGTATTTGATCCTTTATCTACACTTGAATGCTCTGCAAACTTATAGACAAAATCAATAAAGGATTGAATCGCGTCAAAGCTGGGCATCGACTTATCAAACTCACATCCGTACTGCATATAAGTTTGGCCATCTTTATCCACAAACTCTCTTGCATACTTAACTTTCACTACAGCTGGAATAAAAGAGGCCTTAGTGAAATACATTCTCATGGTTATTTCAGAGTCTTCTGAAATCTTAGAATCTCTTTTCACATTCCAAGGAACTTGAAAAAGACATCCTTCATAAGAAACATCTACCAATGATACAGGATACTTACTTCCTGCTTGATCAACTTCAGTATAGGCACCAAGAAAGTTATTGAAGAGTACACGCTCAAATTGACGCCTCTTATGTTCAATATTTTCTTGTCTCTTTCCTACAAAATCGAGCAGCTTATCGGTCATGCCATGTCTCCTTCATTTATCCTCTGCTCTATAACCGTAATTGAGCAGATCATTACATAGAGACTTATCGGCAAAACGACAGAAATACTGAAAGATTCATTCAATTTAAATCAGGGGGAAAAAAGCTACAAACAACTGATATTACTAGTTAATCTTCTTACTCCACTCAGGAATCTGCGAAACCTCTTCTCGAATTCTCTTATACGAATCCAAACGACTAAATAAGGCTTCTTTCTCTTCTTGAGTAAAGTCATCTTTATGAAAAGCACAGCCTTTAGAGTTTTCTTCATGCTGGCAATCATTGAACTTACAGCGAACTCCAATTTCTTCAAGGTCCGGGAAGTAGCTAATCAATTCTCTTGGATCTATATCTTCTAGAGAAAATGAGCGTATTCCTGGAGAATCAATCAAGTAGAAGTTCGGAAACTCTACGAGTTCAGACCAAGTCGTCGTGTGAGAACCTTTTCCCACTTTACCCACGGCCTTTGTTTTCAATTCTATTTCATCACCTGAAAGCTGAGAAATCGTGCGACTCTTCCCAACCCCCGACTGACCGAGAAAGATCGCCGTTCTATCTTTAAGAGCGTCATTAAGTTCCTGCCACCCTAAAGAGAAGAATTCTTTCTTATAATCATCTCCTTCTTTAGCGCAGATTTCAAAACAATCGACTCCAAGAAGTTCTAGTCTCTTCTTTTCAAAAAGAAGGTCAGGTCCCTCTTCCTTATTGTACTCATCCATTTTATTAAATACGACAATAGGACGAATTCCCCACTGACAAGCTCGTACCAAGAAGCGATCCACAATACCCTGCTTATAAACAGGCTTAGAAACAGAAGAGAGAATAACGAGCAAGTCGCAATTTGCAGCCGTTACTCGCTTTCTTTGCTCACGAATAGAAACACGATATATTTCGGAAGTACGCTCTTCAATTCCAATAATTTGCCATTCTTCAGAATCTGAAATTTTAGTCAAATTAACATAGTCACCAACGACCACAGATTTATCTTTTTTGAGTAGATTGCCTAATGCCGTTGCGCTCACAATTTCACCATTTTCATGACGAACATCAAATTCACGTTTGGAACTGCGAATGACTCGCCCTCTACTTTCTTGCACTATGACTCCATCGCAGGACTTAGCCCCATATAACCTTGAGGAAAAAAGATTCTCTCTTGGTCCATCTGATTCTTTAAATAATTAAACATATCGTAATGTACTTCATTCCAAAAAGGACGAATATAGTTTTGCTTCAATAGCCCTATTCCGTGTTCGGCAAAGGGAGAGCCTTTAATCATGAGAACATCTCCATAGAAGCTCTCTAGTATTTTAGCACAATTTGTAACTTGCTCAGGATTGGGCATAAAATTAAAGTGCAAGTGAGCATCTCCAAAATGTCCAAATAGATTGTAGCGAATGCCTTTCTTTGCCATCACCCGATAAAGATCGAGCAATTTTTTAAAATTATTCCCTATGGCCTGTACATCAGTTCCTTTTTTCACGACTCCCATTTGAGAATTACGCTCAAAAATAGCTCGAGGTATTTTCATACGTAATTCTTGGCATCTATGATTAGGCATGGAGAAGACATCTTCATCTTTGATCCCCTTAATACTGGTCAAAAGATTTTCATAAACTTCTTCTAGCATCGACTCGCGAACTTCTAAGAAAATAGTATCTGCTCCAACAACAGGAACCTCTTCTTGATCAAGATAGCTCCATGAGTTCTCGTCAATCAATTCACAAGACAGTATGGCATGGCGAAAGCTTTGAACTTTATCGTAGATATCTAAATGAATTTCATAATCAACTTCCCATTTAGGTAAACTAAAGAAGAGATAAACTACGGGCTCGGCCTTGGCGGTACAGAATTCAGCTTCTGTAATGATACCAAGCTGGCCTTCCGTTCCTACCATGAGATCTGTCTCAACCTCTAATCGCGGAAAAGGTGCATTCTTATAGCCTTTATAGATTTTGAAACTTTCCTGGTACTTCTTTAGTAACTCAGCTTTTGAGCTTTCCTGAAAGAGAGGATGATTTTTTAGTAACTTATCTGAACTTAGATATTGCTCACTGGCCAAATCATCGATGAAAGTTAAACCTTTAATTTGATCCCTTAAAGTGCCAAAACCAAAACAGCGCTCTCCGGTACAACTTGTGGCCACTCCACTTAGCATCTGCGCCAGCTCTTCCGTCGGGGCCGTCATGACAGAGCGTCCCTGTGACTGGCAAAAGGCCTTGGAGTCTTGCCAGTTAACCGATCCAGATATGAGGAGGTTCTCATTGGCCACCATTTTCATGGAAGGCGTAAATTTAGAGCTCTCTACAATTAAAGGGAGGTCTAAACCTTCGAGTTTATCATAGGGTATAACCGTAGATGTTTTTGAGCCCAAAAAGAGAAAGGGACGTCGCTTAGTTATCAACGCTTTCAACTCTTGCGTAGAGCTTAAGAATTGTTGTTTAATCTGCATGAAGGCACTCTAGCACTTTCTTCACAATCAGCATAAATTAGTTTCATGCAAGGCTTCTTATTCTTGACATCTGAGGGATATGGCCCTAAATTCCGGTTATTATTCGGTTGTCATTCTAATCAAATTAAGTAGAATAGATTTTCTGATTATTTCACTATGCACCCGTAGCTCAGTTGGATAGAGCACTCGCCTTCTAAGCGAATGGTCGCAGGTTCGAATCCTGCCGGGTGCGCCACTTACTTTCTTCAAAATAACTTAAGCTAATATTCATATATATATGTTCTTAAATAGACCGGATTCGAACCCGATGGTTCGCTGAATGCTCAAGCCGCATTCAGTACCGGGTGCGCCACTTAATTCAATTCAAATTCAACAATTTGATTAATAAATAGACACTTATAATAATCTATATATTTTTTACTCCTATAAACTATAAATATAACTCCTACTGTTAAAATGACATTTTATATTTTACAAAATTGGACATGGCCATGAAGAATATATTCCTGCTCAAGTATCTCTTTTTCTTATGTATCGTTACGTCTTCTTATGCGAATGATCATAGAATCAATATAGATGAACTTTATCAAGAGTATGATTACGGTCAATCAAAAGAGGCCCTTGAGGTCATTCGTGATTATCAAAATATTCCTTATATAGATGTAGAAGATCTTCAGGATCAAAATATTTTGATCAATTCAAATCAAGAAACTAGAGAAGCAGTGACAACCTCAACAAAAGATATTTTTTATAATATTCAGTCCAAATTCTTTAATCATGAAATGATCGACTTAAGATTTTGTACTTCTGAATGTGGCTTCTCTGCAGAATATCAAGATAGTGAAGTTCTATTTGAACTTAAATTAATTAAAGAAATAATGAATGACGAAAGATATCAGAATCCAGAAGATGTAATTACTTACATATCAGCCCATGAAATAAGTCATTTTATTCATGAAATGACTACTCATCCCCCTTTTAGTCTCGAAGATGGCCACTCTCTTCATAACAATCCTTCTGTCTATCAAGACTTACTGTCAATTGAAATTAATAACTTAAGTGAGGCTCAACAATATCAACTATATCACACAGAAAGAGCACAAGAAATCATTGATGAAATCACTGCAAAAAATTTGAGTAAATATCTCAGAACACATGCAGAAGTTGATATGTATGCAACACTAGTCCTTATCCAGAATGACTTTAAGGGCTGGGATGATGTTTATCTATTTATTGAGAATTTCATAAAAAATGAAACTGAACATAATATCGTATTAGACTTCATTAATAGAAAAAGAGTCATCAAAGAAACAATTCATAATTTTAGTAAATGATGAACTAGACTTTTTATTTGGGCATAAAGTCTTTGGCCTTCGACATGAGCTGCTCTCGCTCTTCTGGTGACATATTGGCTACCATTTTTTGAATTTCAGCGATTTGCTCTGGAGTCATTTGCCCCATCATTTCTTGAGCTTGCTTCATCATATCTTCAGAGTCCATTCCCTGCGGCATTTGAGCTTGAAAAATAATCTTATCCTCATTCTTCTCATGAGTTGTCCCTTCTAAGGCCAAAGCTTCTAAAATTTGATTAAGATTAGCTCCCTTCGTATCCGCTGCTTCATATAATTTTTCTAACGGAAGGGAGACTCTCTTCATGGGAAAACCATTTTGCCCTAAGTTCTTAAGAATTATTTCTTTAAATGCGATACTTGCTTCATTCATATAGTGGTCCATTTCTTGGTGTAAATTTTATTCTTTCTATCGCATTTAATTCGTTTCATGAAGACACTGCGCTTATTAACTATAAGTGCTTGCGCGTCATTTAATCAATATTAAATTATATCAATAAGTTAGGTTCTGCCTCGAATACTAAGGCCGATCCCTTCACAAAGAAGGCCTAAAAAGTACATAATAGAGCAACTTAAATATCACAAAAAGGATTTATATATGAAGGTCATCTTTCTCCTACTAACACTCTTATCCCTTACTACAAATGCTTCAACGCAGTTTGGAAAGAAGTTCAGTACGGATGAGCTAACCCCTATTTCAAAACTCTTGGCCAATGCCGATGCTTTCAACGAAAAAGAAGTTACCATTAAAGGTATGATCACAAATGTTTGCTCCATGCGTGGATGCTGGATGGAATTTGCCAGTGATAAGGCCTACCAAACGTTAAGAATCAAAGTTCGTGATGGAGATATGGTATTTCCCTTATCTGCCAAAGGTAAAATGGCCTATGCCAAAGGCACGCTAAGCTACAAGACATATACAAAAGAACAGCTTATTGCGATGGAAGAAAACTTTGCAAAGAAACAAAATAAAAAAGCGGACCTTACAAAGATAACAGGTCCAAAAACTTATTATCAATTCTCACCACTAGGTGTACGCATTGATTAAGAGGAAGCTATTTCTTCTCAACAGGTCTCTTCATCGAGACCTGGGTTACTTGAGCATTGGCCTAACTATCGTATTTGCCGTTTCAGGAATAACGCTCAATCATCACAATGACTGGAATTCAAATTACTCTATCTCAAGAAAAGAAATTCTTCTCAAAGAGAATGTAGTAAACGATGATGAGCAAATCCTCTCTCTTGCAAAAGAAAAGTTTAAAATTAATCATAAATTAAAAGGTAAGTTTTGGGTAAGCCCTAATGAATTAAAAATGTTCTTTGCCAATGAGACAACAGTCTTTTTCTATAAGGATAAGAATTCTCTGCTCTTTGAAAAGATCACTCCTCGCTTTCTTCTACGCTCATTTAATGGACTGCATGTAAATGAACTCAAAAGCTATTGGATTGTAGTATCGGATATATATGCGATTATTCTCTTTTATCTCGCTATCTCTGCCCTTTTCATGGTTAAGGGAAAATATGGGATAAGAGGTAGAGGAGGAATACTTGCCCTAATAGGACTCAGTATCCCCACTTTCTTTATCTTGAAATTTTTTTAATCGAGAAATTCCCAACCTTCTTTAAATCCGACAGCTGTTATTTTACCTTTTACTTCTAATAAAGGTCTTTTTATAGCTGAACTATTATCAATCAAAAGCTTGATTTGCTTGGATTCTGAAGCCCCTTCATATTCTTCCTTAAACTTTCTAAACGTTGTTCCTCTTTTATTTACAGGAAGTTCGCCTAAAAAACTTTTAGCATTCAAAATCAAATCTTTTGTAGGAGGAACTTTTTTAAAATCGATAAATTCATACTCTACTTCATTGGCATCTAACTTTTTCAATGCCTTTTTGACTGTATCACAATTCTTAATTCCATAGACTTTCATATCAGCTCCTACTTTTCTCAGTATGAGCTGATTATGCCGAACTTAAAGGCATTAACTCAAGTCTTTAAGCATCAAGAACGGGATATTGCTTTCTCTTTTTTTGAACCCTAGATCCTCTTTCCTCCAATGCTTTTTTTAACATTGTCGAAAGGGCTCCATTGACCTTATTTTTTGTGAAAAATCCATAGACCCAAGAATCAGCACCGTAAGTATTGAGAAGTTGTACAGACTTAACCTCTCCGGATTCAACTCGACAATCCTTAGGATCACTTAGTACATAATTAGTACGACAAACACTCGGTCTTGAATCGTAAATACGACATTCGCCAGCTTCATCTAAGAACACACAGCCTTTCATTTCATAAGCTATATTCATAAACTCTTTAGTATCATTACCCGCTTTTGCCTGAACCCACAGACGAGTCCAGTTAATAGGGGTACCTTGCTCAACTAAATCGGCTAAAAGATGGGCTTCATCTTCAGTAATCGCGACCTGAGAATGACAACAGGCTGAACACCCTTTCTTACATTGAGTTAATTTTTGAACGGCCGGATCTTCAAATTGAGCTTTGATTTCTTCATCAATTTTATTGTGAACATAGTGACTTCGTTTTATGGGATCTTGAATTTTATCTAATTTCTTGGAGATATATTTTAAGAGCTTACGATAAGAGCTCTCACCTTTAAAATGATTATATGTTCTCACTGCAATTGCGGGTAAATTCATTTACACCCTTTGATATATACTTTTTCAGCAATAACATCAGTCTTCTCAATCAGCACATATCTAAAAAACAGATGAAAGTTATCCTCCATCAATAATAATTATACACATTACGACACAGCGAACTGGCCAGAGGGAAATATATACCGTTTTAAAGCTTAAGAATCCGAAATCACTGTGCAAAACTCGCTTTTTGAGTTGATTATTGCTATAAAATCCAATCTTCACTCTCATTCGACCAGGAAATACACGTGATCCTCTGCTCCTTTAAAAACCTCAATTTAAGCTTTGGCTCCAAAGTTCTCTTTAAAGATGCAGAACTGCTCATTGAAGAAGGTGAGCGAATTGGACTCCTGGGCCTAAACGGAAAAGGAAAGTCTTCCCTCTTTAAAATTCTGGAAGGAAAACAAAGTGCAGACTCCAGTGTCCCCCCCTTTACATTTGATAAAACTCAAGGCTTCTCACTCTTTCATGTACCGCAAGAAATCCCCACTGATATTAAAGATACAACTTCTATTCAAAATTGTTTTTGGGAGTTTTATCCGCAATTTAAAGAGGCCCATGCACAGCTCGATCAGATTAACTCACTATTAGAAGAAGGTAAGGCCAGTGATAGAGATCTTGATAAGCAGAGTAATCTTCTTGAAGAGCTCGACCGAAATGATGTATGGAGCTTACTTCATGGATTTGAGTCCTATTGTAAATCTCTGGGCCTTGAAGACCTTGAAGCTGCTTTAAAAGATTTAAGTGGTGGTCAGAAAAAGAAAATACTTCTCTCTCTTGGTCTTAGTGCCAAAGATAAACTTGTTCTTTGGGATGAGCCTACTAACCATTTGGACATAGAGACGATTAAGAGTTTTGAAGAAGAATTATTAATCACAGATCAAGCCTATATACTTGTAACTCACGATCGCTATTTACTAGGAAAAGTTACCAATAAGATCTTTCAAATTAAGAATCAACAAATCATCTCCTTTAAAGGTGGATATCGCGATTTCTTGGCCCTTGAAGCCCAAAGAGAACAAGATCGTCTTTCTCAACTTAATAAATTACAAAACAGCTTTCGCCGTGAAGATGCTTGGATGAAGCAAGGGATTAAGGCCCGCGGGACTCGCTCCAAGAAGAGAGTGGAAGGATTCCATGATGTTAAAAGTAAAATTTCAGAACTTAAAGGTCAGGCCAAGAGAAATCTTATGCTCAATGTCTCTTCAGGAAATAAGAAATCAAAACAGCTCATCGATGCTAAAGACTTATCTTTTGCCTATCCTAAAAAAGAGATCTTCAACAAACTAAACTTCTCCATATATAGAGGTAATAAAATCGGAATCCTAGGAGGAAATGGAGTTGGTAAAACAACCCTCATTAAAATCCTATCAGGTGCCATTAAAGATTTTACGGGTGAAGTAAAAATGGCTCCCGAAGTAGTCGTAAAGGTATTCACTCAACAGCGAGATGAGCTCGATCTTGAGAAAACACCTTTTGAAATTTTGGGAGATGGAACTGACCAAGTAAGCCTTCCCAATGGTGGCTCACAACATGTTATTAGTTACTTTAAGAAGTTCCTCTTCACTGGTGATGAGATTCATCGTCCCCTGCGCACCTTCTCAGGGGGAGAAAGAAACAGACTCCAACTGGCCCTCAATCTAAAGGATGCTGCAGATGTTTGGGTATTTGATGAGCCTACCAATGATCTCGATTTGGAAACATTGGATATTTTAGAGAAGACCTTACAAGAGTTTAAAGGCTGTATTCTTGTCATCTCTCACGATAGATCATTTCTTAAAAATATCACTAACAGACTGCTACTCATAGAAAATCAACAATTAGAGGTTTTTGAAGGTGGATATGAACAAGCAGAAGAATACCTTGAAGTTAAGGCCCTTGAAGATCAGTTATTAAAAGAGGCGGCGTCTCAAAAAGATAATACCCCTTCGACTCCCGTGGCCACTACTCCTCCCAAAATGACGAAATACACTAAGGCCGAAATTGAATCGAAGATTCAAGAAACAGAAGCTCTCATCGATAAGATCGATACCTTAATGAACGAACTTGCGGGACATCAGGATAATTCCGAAAGTTTTGAAAAGCTTGGGCAGCTATCTGAAAAGAAAAATGAAAAAGAAGAATTACTTCTTGAGCTCTACGAACAACTCGATCAATAAATTAATATCCATTATTAGTTAAGGTCATTTACTAGTTCTTAAAAAAGAAAAGTTAATGACCTTAACGTTCTCATATTTTTTCTAAAAATCAGTTAAATTCTACTTACTTTCTTAGACAAGCTACTTTTTCAGATTGACTCAAATATAGTTTGATGATCAAATAGTTTGAACTTCAAACAGTATCCCAGAGAGACTAAATAAAAAGCTATGAAAGAAGCAAAAGAACTGGCCCAAATATTTCCCGTCATTATTGATGTAATGAAAAAGAACTCGAATAACATGATGAGCTGTGAAAAGTCAGGTCTCACTCATACTGACTTTCGAATACTTTTTAATCTCTCCATCGGCTCCGGTAAACTAGTTATGAAAGATCTAGCCTCTGCACTTGGTGTGACTAGAGGGACCCTCACCACAACTATCAAAAGAGTTATCGACAAAAAATACTGTAAAAGAGAAAAGTCCGCTGAAGATAGTCGCCAAACCTTCATCTGTATTACAGAAAAAGGTAAAAAGTTAGTCAGCAAAGAAAAAGAAAACTTGGCCAAGAACTTTGAGAACCTCTTTTCTAAAATGAACGCGCAAGAAAGAAAACAAATATTTAATGCTTATAAATCAATTTACGAAATATTAAAGAAGTTTCAGGGATAAATTATGAAAACATTTTTACTACTACTATCCTTAGGAGTCTCCTCAGTTCAAGCGAAAGTGCTTTTAACTGAAGAATTACTACTACAGGAGTCTACAAAAGACACACCTCAGATGGATCAACTTGAGTCTACTCTCTTGTCTTCTCAAATTAGTCGTTCTCAATTCTTAGAGCAATACGAACTAGGTGGATATGGTGGTGCCAGCCATATGAGAACGAAAGCAAGACCCGTCAACACTTTTCAGGTGGTAAGTACTCCTATTACGCAAGCCCAAGTTGGCCTACAAAAGAAATTTTATAACGGTGTAAAGACTTCTTTAGATATCTCAACTTATCAAACTTCTTCAAAAGGAAATACATTCATTCCTGAACTTGATAATGCGACAACGACAGTGGTTAGTTTTACAGCTGAGATGGATATCTGGAAAGATCTCTTAGGTAAGCTATCTGATAAACAAGTTCAGAATATGAAACTTCTTGAAGATCAATCTAAACTGCAAAAGAAAATTAACTTAAGCTCTTATCAAGTATCTTTAAGAAAAATATATTGGGCGCTTGTTGCCAACAACGAATCACTCAAAATCTACAACAACCTTCTTAAAACTGCTGATGTTCAACTTAAAGAATCTCAAGATCGCCTTAGAAACCGTGTTGCAGAAAAAGATGAAGTATTAAGATACAAAGCTCAAAGGGCCAGTCGTGAATCAAGTCTTGAATTCTTTAAATATCAAAAACAAAGTTTAATTAAACAATTAAGACAAATGATTCCAGACTTCAATCAACAAGATATTGAGCTTGGCGCCTATAATCTTGATCAAACAGTAAATGAAGTTCTCTCTTGTACCACTAAAATCATTCAGTACCAGGGCATCCCTTATGAGAATACAGACTACGATGAACTTGTGGCCATGATCCAAGGGGTACAAAAGAATTATAAAGATATTAATGATAAGTATGACGACCCTAATGTGAATGTTTATGGAACGGTAAAATCAACAGGAGTTGGTGCTGATCAAACAGGTCAAGTGATCAATGGAGATTATTCAAAAAGTATTGATGATATGACGGGAAATAATCGTACAGGTTTTGAAGTTGGTTTTAATGTAAATTTCTCTCTAGGAAAACAACAAAAAACAACTCAAGAGTACTTGACTCAATATGATCAAAAGAGATTGGATGCATCGTTAAAAAACACTCAGGCCAATTTAACCGCAACTCATAAAGAACTTGCTCGATCTATTCAATACTTAGCCTCTGTTGTTAAGTCAGAGAAAATCAATGCTCAGAACTTAGCGCTGAGAATTAAATATATGAAAAAGAAATTTGAGCAAGCAAGAGCTACAGTGAGTGACCTTATTGCTGATCAAGATTCTTATATGAATGCGCAACTCTCTACGATTAATGCGCAACTAGAAATTGTAAACATTGTATTAGATTATTTAACTATTTATAACGACACTCCGTGTGACTTTAATAAGAAGGCATAAATCATGAAAAAACTAGCAAGCTTTTTTGTTGTCAATCAAAAGCTCACCCTTATTGTAACTATCTTTATGTTCATCTACGGAGTTCGTGGATACAAGAGCATGATCGCAGAGACTTACCCTAATGTTGACTTTGCCACAACAACTATTGAAACCGTCTATCCTGGGGCAACCCCAAAAGATATTGAGGTAAAAATTACGAAGCCTATTGAAGATGAGCTTCGTACTGTTACAGGTATTAAAGATGTTCGCTCCGTCTCACAGGCCGGACAATCAAAAATCACTATTCGAATAGATATGGATAACCCTAAGGTCGATGTAGGAGAAGTTGTATCCGATCTTCAAACAGCTTTAGAGCGAGTAACGGATCTTCCTTCTGACCTGACAGACCAGCCCGAGTTTACTGAACTTAAGGCCGAAGAAATTGCGGCGATCGAAATTGCGGTAACAGGCTCAAACGAACCTAATCGTATTCGAAATAAAACAGCAGATCTTCTTAAAGAAGATATAGAAGACATTAAAAGCGTAAAGGCCGTTAATCTCTATGGTTACCAAGAAAGAGAATTCAATATCCTTCTTGACTCTAAAAAAATGGCCTCTCTTCACTTATCTGTTGATGAAGTAACAAAAGCTGTAATCGCTAGAAATATCAATATTCCTGGTGGAGATTTAGAGCTCGGTAAAGAACAAAAACTGGTTACGATCGACAATAAAGTAGAAACAGCTGAAGAACTTGGTGACACTGTTGTTCGCTCATCTTTTGCTGGTAAGAAGATTAGACTTAAAGACATTGCCCTCGTCAAAGACGGTGAAGCAGATGCCACGATCATGACTCGCTTTGATGGAAAAGATGCAACTCTTCTTAGTATTCAAAAGAAAGGTGGGTCCGACACTCTAGAACTCGTAAAAGATGTAAAAGAGATCATGGAGATCTATAAGAAAAGATATGATGGTAAGCTAGAGTTTTCTGTTTATACTGATGAAGGAATTAAAGTTAAAGATAAGCTGGCCATTCTTTCAACCAACGGTGTCACTGGTATTATCGTCGTTATTCTAGTTCTTATGTTCTTCATGCCAGGAAGAATTGGGCTCATGGTTGCGATCTCCCTCCCTACCAGTTTATTTGCCGCAGTGGGATTAATGCCAAGTTTTGGTCTAACGTTCAACTCCATTTCTATTTTGGCGCTTATTATTGCCATGGGTATGCTTGTTGATAATGCCGTTGTGATTAGTGAAGAGTATATAAGACGCAGAGAAGATGGACAAAGTTCCCTTGATGCAGCGATTGACTCCGTTGTTAATCTATGGATTCCGATTACGGCTACGGCCATGACGACGGTTTCTGCTTTTCTCCCCATGCTCGCTACAACCGGGATCATGGGACGCTTCATTACGCCTATCCCAATTGTAGTAACAGCAGCGCTTCTTTTTTGTTTGCTAGAATGTTTTATTCTTCTTCCCATGCGACTTCACTTTGTAGGTAGAAATTTAAAGCTAGAAAAGAAAGATGAACAAGCTCAGGGTTGGTATGAGAAGTTCTCAAAGAAATTTGAGCGTTTAATGGAAATAGTTGTAAAGCACCGTTATATCGCAGCACTTGGTGGATTACTTATTATTGCCTTCTCTTTTGTTGTGATGGTTAAGTTTAATAAATTCATCCTTTTTCCAGCAGAACAAACCGAAGAATATGATGTTCGTATTGAATTACCTGTAAACAGTACACTTGAGTACACAGACTCTATTGCAAAAATAGTTTCAAAAAGAATTGAAAAAATTATTGATAAAGAATGGCTCTCTGAGACTATTGCTTTTTCTGGATATACTCTCGTCAACCTACTCGATCAACGTGGTCAAGTTGGAGATAACGTTTTCCTCATTAAGGTAATGGCGACAGACTATGCGAAGTATAATGTCCACTACACTAATTTCTTGGAAGAACTAAGGAAACTTGAAGTACCAGAAGCTGAAACTATTGTTATTGAAGAGAAAATCAATGGTCCACCAGTTGGTACTGCAGTCAACGTAACCTTTAGATCATCAAACGATAAACAATTACAGTCTGTGGTTGATAAGATGATCGCAAAACTTCAAGAAGTTGACGGTGTATTCGATGAGAAGATTGATGACGTATTTGGTCCAGACGAAGTAGTTGTTGATCTTAACAACGACTACATCGCAAGACTTGGATTAAATGCATCTCAAATTGGTAATACGATTAGAACAGCCTTAACCGGATCGATTGTTTCTGATGTTACCTTACTCAATAAAGAAATTGATCTCAAAGTTGAGTTTGGAAATGTATCTAAAGGAAGTATTGAAGACTTAAAGGCCATCAATGTTACCGATCCAAACGGAAACCTTGTCCCTCTTTCTCTTCTTGCTGACTTTAAAGTACAAAAAGGTGCTTCTCAGGTAAAGCGTTACGATTATAAGCGAGCAAAAACGGTAATGGCCTCTGTTGATATTGAAAAGATCACTTCCATTCAGGCCAACAAAATTGTTTCTGATTACTGGAAAGAAATTGCTGATGATTACCATGAAGTATCTGTTGTATACGGTGGAGAACAAGAAAGTACGAAAGAGTCTCTAGAGTCTCTATCATCAGCAATGATTTTAGCTGTTATTGGGATTTATGGAATTATGGTTTATATCTTTGGTTCTTATCTTGCTCCAGCATTGATTGTTACGACAATCCCACTGGGTCTGCTAGGAATTTCAGTTGCCTTCTATCTCCATGATAGACCTATCAGCTTTTTAGCGATGATTGGAATCATTGGACTTGCAGGCATTATTGTTAACAACGGTATTATTCTTATCGACTACATTAATCAAATGAAGGCCGAAGGTAAGAAGAACCTTCACGAGATCTTAGTTCATGCCTCTGTTACAAGATTGAAGCCTGTTATGGCATCATCTATTACAACCATGGGAGGACTCTTTCCAACAGCTTATGGTATTGGTGGTTCTGACTCCATGCTTGTTCCAATAACCATGGCCATGGCCTGGGGATTAACGACAGGAACGATCCTTACTTTAATTTGGGTTCCTGCAGGTTTTGGAATTATTGAAGACTTTATGGAAAAGGTTTCAAAGACAAGAGTTTACAAAGCCCTAACTTCAGAGAAATACTAATCTTCAATGCCGATTATTTATATTCATACTATAAATAGTCGGCATTTTCTTCACTACTCCAAAACTCAACCTAATGTTACAATAGTTCTATGTGTAGACTCTTTGGTTTTCGTTCCGTTATTCAAAGTCAAGTTCACTCTAGTTTAGTTGATGCAGAAAATGCATTAGGAATTCAGAGTAATGATCATCCCGATGGATGGGGTGTTGCCTATTACGTCCAAAATAGTCCTCATGTCGTAAAGTCGGCCAAAGCAGCGATTGGTGATGCCATCTTCAAGAAAGTATCAGGAATCGTATCCTCTGAAACAGTACTCGCCCATATTCGTAAAACGACAATAGGTAATAACAACATTCTCAATACCCACCCTTTCCAATATGGAAGTTGGGTTTTCGCTCATAATGGTAATATTACTGATTATGATTTAAAACGAGACGCCATCTTGGCCGAAGTGTCCCCTAAGTTTAGACGCTTCATCTTAGGTGATACGGACTCTGAATTAATATTCTATTTTCTTCTTAGTTATATTTCTGATATTCACGACCTTATGTCTCACGATATAGATGCTCTTGCTTTTGCTAAGACTATGCGTGAAGCTATCAAGAAATTAATATCAATAGCCGGAGAACCTGCAAAGAAAGATAACTCTGGTAATAATGCGACCTATTACACATTTATCATTACTAACGGTAAAACGATGATTGCGTATCAAGGTGGTAAGAACCTTTACTATTCAACTTATAAGAGTCGATGTTCTGAACGTGACATATGCCCTAGTTTTTCACCAGAATGTGAAGCACCTACAAAAACAGGCGTGATTAATCATCTTCTCTTTTCAAGTGAGCCTCTTGTTGGAGAAAATATCTGGCATCCCTTAGTGCAAGGTGAAATGGTTGTTGTTGATCCTCATATGCATTTTCAAATCATCAAAACATAATCTTTTCAGTAGCTTAGTTTAAAATCACTTTATCACTCCACGTAATCAACCGATAACGAACTGACCCCGTAAATAGGAATGATATTTGAAACAGAGCCTGCTTTTCTCAATATTAACAGTCTTAGTATTAAGCTCATGCTCACACCATATTTCTCAGCGTAACCTATCTTCCTCATTCTCGTGTACTGATGCTCTAAAAAGTCTTTGGTCATCTAAGGAAAGTTTCTCTTCCCAAAAGAAAACCCTCACTTCTCTACACGAAGATGCCCTCGAGATATCTCACCTCTTCTATTCTAGGGGTCTCGTTTACAATAATGATCTTAGTGAAATTGAGTCAAAAGCATTACTTACTAATCTAGATGAAATGCGAAATGTAAAAAGAGGAGAAGGGGTCCCCTATGCCAGCCACCCTATAAAGTTAGCAAACTTGTCGAGGCGTATACTAGGAAGAGATAGCGAAGAGGCAAGACAAACTTATCTCTACACCATGATTCATGATGTTCTTGAAGAAGGAAAAGGAACGGAACTTAGATCCTTTAACCATCTTAGAGAAACTTATTCAAACAGAGTTGATATTGCAGAAGCAGCATACATTTTAGTCGAGCCCGATATTAAAGAGATTCCTCTACCAGAGAATATTAAATACTCCATGATTGAAGTTGTAGGATATGGAAGACAAATTAGCTATTTTGCTCATCAAAGGCAGGATCGAGCGCTAGTCAATGCAAGCTTGATTGATAAACTCTTTAACGTCTTTGATCGTTATAAAGCTGTTGCAGACGGTATTGTTCAAGAAGACGACTTTGAAATACGAATGCAATGGCGCCTGGCCAAGCAAGGATATCTTTTAGAAAAAATGGGATCATTGGCCCATCCAGATGTTTTCAATTACGCACGATCACTTCATGAAAATATGAGAACAGAGCTTGGATTTTCAAAAAGTTCTGTCGATTCTAAAATAATTCAATATAAAGAGCTTGAAGAGCACTATAGTTCACAGATTGATGCTATAATAGAGAGAGAGGCTACTATACGTGATCTCGTTTAAAACTAAGTAATTGAATTAACGTTAATGATTCTTAAATTTGATTAAATTACTAGCTAAAGTAGTCAGCGCTATTCACCGATAAAGTTATTAGGATTATCAACTATAAGGTGCATATGATGAATTCAAAAAAACAATCTTCCCTACTGCTCATTTTAAGTTTTACAGCTTTTATTCTCTCTAGTTCAGTATTTGGAAGAGCACCTGCAGTAGAGCCTGTTACAGGAATATCAATTGATCAATACCAGGAAGTTGATCCTAAAAATGATCCAGGCTTTAACTGGAACCAAGATAAGTCAAAACATGTACGCCTCAAAACTGACGGCCAAAGAACTCCAGCCGCTTATGATTCGAAGTCATCTATCGCCATGACTGTTATATTTATTTTAGGTATAATTTCATTCCCTATTGCTCTTTGGTTTACTCTGATGAAATCATTTCCAGAAGCTCCTACCCATCAGGAACATCCAGCTTCTCAGTCAACAACAATTGACTTAGCAGCGGAGAGATCGAGAAGAAAAGAGCAAAGTGAAGGTAGTAAGCAAAGCGATGATGATGTCCATAAGGCTTCATAGATAGCCTAGAGGCTATAACTTCCCCACTTACCTTTTCCTAAATACTTATAGACTCGAGTAATGGTTCCATATCGAACGGCGACTTCTCGTTCAAAATCTTCATCAAAGTCAAACATACTCACTTCAAATTTTCTTTGATGATAATGACTTCTAAAAGTTCTTTTCTCATCCCACACATAAGGACCCTTGAACATGGATAAGGTATTTAGTTTATTCTTATCCCAAGAGAGAAAATAAACTCGCGCCGTACCTTGAAAGTCAGTATAGCGCGTGATTCCTTCGTAGAAATAGAGCATCAGTAATTTTGAGTCGTTTGAAATTTTACGCATTTGAACTTTAAAAACTCTACTCCATGAACCAATGGTATCGAATTTAAAGTCATAGATTTTAATACCCTTGTCATCAAAGATCTCAAGCCAATCTCCGCCATCCTTCTTAGAAACAAAGAAGCTCTCAGGTCTATCATCACCGTTTAAATCAAGGTAATACCTGTGTCCTCGGGCCTTAAATACATACTCTTCTTTTCTACTTCGCTCTTTATCCTCATTAATTTTATGGGTCAGGAGTTCGCGAAAAGTCCTTTCATCCTGGCCCATCGTACTCATTGGACCTATAAAAGATAAGAATATAAGAATGCGCAGCAATAATCTCATAGCATTATTTTATCATTTTCGACATTTAAAGGCTTTAGGTGGCAAAAGAAGCCTTTTCAAACGACCCATGAATTCGATAGAATAACGGTCTGCGACACTCGGATATATCCGACTTTCAAACAGCTTAAACAGGACACTTCATGAATCTATCAATTGCCTTTGTAAAAAATGAAAATCAAGTAATGTACCATGACTTCTCAGAGGCAAATGAATCATCCAGAGCGCAAATATTTGAGATTGAAGAACTAGAAAATAGAGAAACAGATACTATCTTTGTCCCTATTGAATTACTTGATAATGACGAAGTTATAGAAAAAATTACAAAAGAAGCAAAATTCACTCCAATTAAGTCTATTACCTCACAAGAATTAGATAGCGATACTTTTGAAAACTTAAAAGTTGAGCAGGCCACAAGTTTAAGCAAGAAAGTAAATACGACTTGGGTACTCCAAAATAACCTTAATCTTCTTGAGAATCTATTCGAGAATATCAATCATCTTAAGGCCTTATGGCCTAATGATAGAACGACTTTCTTTGAGGAACTATGGCATCTTCTCAAAAATAATTTAGGAACGAAGAATCTTAAACTTGCTTATAATCACATGCAAAAAGCGAAAAAAGATACGGAAAAGAATCAACTCATACGTGTTGTCATTGAAGGAAAGAAGCTTCCTAATCCAACTGAGAATAAAGAATTAGGCGATGCCCTATTTAAAAATTATCAAGGCCAGTTTGTTCAAAACTTCGACCTTCATTCCTATGACGAAGAAACAGGTAAGTCAGTCATACTATCTTCCATAAATAATAGCCCTATTATTGTTATGGCAGAGATGTATGCTCCTACAAAACTTCAAAAGGCTTTACTTAAGAGTCTTTTCGATGGTCTTCAGAAGTAGAGAATCTAACTTCCAAAGTGCCCTAGCTTTTCTCCGCCGAGTACGTGAAAGTGAGTATGAAAGATCGTTTGACCTGCATCTGCTCCACAGTTATTTACGACGCGAAAGCCTTCTTTACTCAGTTTGTTATTGATCGTGAATTCTCGAATTGCATTGAAGACATCTTTAATCTGATCAGGATCCATTTCAGACATTTCGTTAATATTTTCAGTATGCTCTTTGTGAATAAAAAGAAAATGCTTTTTAGCTTGAGGATAGAGATCCTTAAAAGCAATCACTTTATCATTTTCAAAAATGCTCACTGTTTCAATTTCTTTTTTAACAAATTTACAAAATAGACAATCACTCATGCTAATCTCCCCTTATTGAGAATCATTAACTCTTTCGATTTTAGCGCCAATATTTTTAAGCTTTGTTCCTAAGTTTTCATAGCCTCGATCAAGGTGATAAATTCTTAAAATTTCACTTTCATTCTCACTACAAAGTGCGGCCATAACCAGGGCTGCAGAAGCTCTCAAATCAGTACACATGACAGGAGCTCCTTTCAAAGAATGACCACCCTTAACTATAGCAGAGTTTCCTTTAATAGTGATATCTGCACCAAGTCTAATCAACTCAGGTACATGCATAAATCTATTTTCAAAAATATGTTCTGTAATAATAGATGAGCCTTTTGCCTGTGTAGCCAAGGCCATCATTTGGGCCTGAACATCAGTAGGAAAACCAGGATAGGGTGCGGTATCAATATCCACGGCCATAAGATCTGAAGGAAAGACCTCAACGCCATCTTCAAATCGCTCTAAATTGGCCCCCATTGCTTCTAGTTTTTCTAAAACGGCGTCTATATGTCCAGGATTGAAGCCTTTTACTTTTAACTGAGAACCCGTCATTAAGCCGGCCATAATATAAGTGGCCGCTTCTATGCGATCGCCAATGGCCGTATACTCACCGCCTCCTAGGGACTTCACTCCTTGAATTTTAATTGTCTTTGAGTCTAATCCCGTTATTTTAGCCCCTATAGAGTTTAAAAAATTTCCAAGGTCTGTAATTTCAGGCTCTAGAGCAGCATTTTCAATAATGGTTTCCCCTTCAGCTAAAGTGGCGGCCATCATCAAGTTCTCAGTTGCTCCAACAGAAGGAAAGTCTAGAGTAAGATGAGTACCTTTAAGTCCTTCCGTAGTGGCTTCAACATAACCACTCTTTAGCTCTATATGAGCCCCCATTTTTTCTAAGTTTTTTAAATGTAAATCAATAGGTCTCGTTCCAATGGCACAGCCACCAGGAAGACTTACTTTTCCTTTTTTAAAACGACCAAGCATAGGACCAAGTACACAAATAGAGGCCCTCATTGTTTTTACGAGTTCATAGGGAGCTTCATCGCTTTTGAGTTCGCTTAATGAATAATGAATATTACGACCATCTTCTTTAATTTCCATTCCAAGATGGGAGAGAAGCTTATTCATAGTTCCTATATCCCGAAGACCTGGAACTTCTTTGAAAACCACTTCTTTCTCGGCCAAAATACAAGCGGCCATAAGAGGAAGATATGCGTTCTTTGCTTTTGAAATGACAACTTCTCCAGAAAGCTTAACTGGGCCTGTAATTAATAATTTATCCATTTGTTTTCCTTATTTTTAAAACTCGATCTCGACCCGTAAGGTCTTTAATAACTTCACCCTCACAGGAAAAGATCGATTTAATTTGTGTATAGAGGTTTTGAAGATGGTTCTCATGCCCTTCCATTAAAAAAAGTCCACCTAGCTTAAGATGATTACCAACTTCGATAAAAAAAGAATCAAACCATTCTTTGTAGCTATCATCATCAAGAAATAGGGCCATTTCTGGTTCGTTTTTAATCACCTGGGCATGGACTTCTTTGAAGTCAGATTTTCTTTTAATATAGGGAGGGTTTGAAATAATGAGATCAAACTCTCCTTCAAAGGCATTTAATCGGTCTGATAATATAAGCTTGATATTATTTACTTTAGGAATGGCAAAACCCAAGCGAAAGAGATTTAACTCACAAACCTCTAGTGCCTCTTTAGAAATATCACCCGCGATTATATCTAAAGGACGATGATATTTTTGTTGAGCAATGGATAGACTTAAAGTTCCAGGACCAACACCCACTTCTGCAAGGCGGACATCATTTTCTTTTAAGCTATCACTATCGAGATCTTTCAGCTCATTCAAAACACATTCAAGTAAAACTTCAGTTTCAAAGCGAGGAATAAGAACTCTTTCATCTACATAGAAATCTGTTTCAAAGAAATGACCACTCTTAGCAATATAAGCTAAAGGTCTACCAAGATTTAACAAAGAATGATAGCGCTTCCACTTAAGCTCTATTAAACCGCCAAACCATTGATTGAAAAAGAGATCTTTAGGAAAACGATTTCCCCAAAGATCATAGAAATGATTTTTTAAATAAGGCAACGTAAGGCCAGGATATGATTCCTGCCATTGCTGACTATTATCTACAAAGCTCTTTTCAAGATGGTCTAAAAGATTACTCTTCTTGCCCTTTGAGTAGCTCTGCTTGATTATGGGCGATAAGGGCATCTGTGACATCACCAAGTTCACCTTCCATGATTTTATCTAAGTTATAAAGAGTCAGACCAATTCTATGATCTGTACATCTTCCTTGAGGGTAATTATAAGTTCTAATCCTTTCAGATCTATCCCCTGTCCCTACAAGTCCTTTACGTTCTGCTGCTTCCTTTGCATTTTTTTCTTGAAGCATTTTATCGTATATACGGGCCGTTAAAATTTTCATGGCCTTGTCTTTATTTTTTAACTGACTTCTTTCATCCTGACAGGAAACAACTTCCCCTGTTGGAATGTGAGTCATACGAACAGCAGAGTCTGTCGTGTTAACCGACTGTCCACCTGCTCCAGATGAACGATAAACATCTACGCGAACATCATTCATATCTAGCTTAAAATCTAAATCTTCAGCTTCAGGCATTACGGCAACAGTAATAGTTGAAGTATGAATTCGACCTTGTGATTCTGTTTTAGGTACACGCTGAACTCTGTGAACACCTGATTCATACTTTAATTTAGAAAAAACTTTATCTCCTGCAATCGAAAAGATAACTTCTTTAATTCCTTCATCCCCACCAGAGATAGAAATATTCTCAGAAGAAAATCCCAGAGCACGACAATAGTTTTGATACATACGATATACATCCCCTACAAAAATAGAGGCTTCATCACCACCTGCACCTGCTCTTATTTCAACAATAACGTTCTTATCATCAATGGGATCTTTAGGTAAAAGAAGAAGCTTTAACTTTTCTTCCCAAACGGGTATCTCAGATTCTTTTTCCGATAGCTCTTCTTTGGCCATCTCGCGCATATCTTCATCTTTTTCGTTCTTTAATATTTCTTTGGCCTCTTCAACATCAGACTTAACTTGCTTATATTCTTTATAGGCGACAACAATATCTTCTAAGTTGGCTCGCTCTTTTGTTATGGCCTGATACTCTTCTTGACGTTCGTAGAGCGTAGGATCTCCCATTTTTTCAGTCAGGGTATTAAACCTTTGCACAACGGCATCTAATTTATTGAAAATCGACATTTTCTTGTTCCTATTTCTTAAATTACTTTTTGATTTTGTTACTTAAAGCTTGCGCCCTAAACGAACAAAACCCTCTCGAAGAACATTTTACCGAACAACGAGAGGGTCTTCTAAAAATTATCTCTTAAGCTAACCATTCATTGAGTCTAGGAACTCTCCATTCGTTTTTGATTTTGTTACACGATTAAGAATGAATTCCATAGCATCAATTGTATTCATAGGATGAAGAACTTTGCGAAGTACATAAGTACGAGCAAGGTCATTCGGATCCATTAGAAGATCTTCTTTACGAGTAGAAGACTTATTAATATCTAGAGCTGGGAAAATACGTTTTTCTAGTAGCTTTCTATCTAGTTGAATTTCAGAGTTACCAGTACCTTTGAATTCCTCAAAGATAACTTCATCCATTCTTGAACCAGTATCGATAAGCGCTGTAGCGATAATCGTAAGTGAGCCACCTTCTTCAATATTTCTCGCAGCACCAAAGAATCTCTTTGGTCTGTGAAGAGCATTTGAATCAACCCCACCGGAAAGAATCTTACCTGATGGTGGAACAACAGTGTTGTACGCACGAGCAAGACGAGTAATTGAATCAAGAAGAATAATAACATCCTTACCTGCTTCCGTTAGACGTTTCGCTTTTTCAAGAACCATCTCGGCCACTTGAACGTGACGATTGGCTGGCTCATCAAAAGTAGAAGATACAACTTCAGCATCAACGTTTCTCTTCATATCTGTTACTTCTTCCGGACGCTCATCAATAAGAAGAACAATCAAAACTGATTCAGGATGATTATCTGTTATTGAGTTAGCAATATCTTGAAGAAGAACTGTCTTACCAGCTTTTGGTGGAGCAACAATTAAACATCTTTGACCAAAACCTTGAGGAACAAAGAGATCAATAATACGAGTTGAATAATTGGTTGGCTTTGATTCAAGACTGATTTTACGATCTGGGTATAGAGGAGTTAGGTTATCAAAGAGGACTGTTTTCTTGTGCTGCTCTGGAGTTTGGTCATTTACAGTACTTACTTTTAAAAGAGCAAAGTATCTCTCTCCATCTTTAGGTGGTCTAATTTGACCTTCGATGGAATCCCCTTTCTTCAAACCAAATCTTCTAATCTGGCTTGGGCTTACATAGATATCATCCGCACCGGGGAGATAGTTGTAGCCAGGTGATCTAAGAAATCCAAATCCATCGGGCAAAATTTCAAGAACTCCACCACCAAAAATTTCTTCATCGTTACTGGCCTTGGCCTTTAATACGGCAAAGATAACTTCGTGCTTTTTCATTGCACTAGAGTTTTCTACTTTTAATTCTGAAGCCAAATCATTGAGCTTCTTGATTTCCATTTCTCTTAAGTCGTTAAGATGCATTGAGTTTTACCCCTCTAAAAATATATTATTGATTTGATTGATATATGAATGTATTTGGTTGGATCCTCTCAAGGAATATTATGATTATTGATTATGTAAATTGAGATATGTAGACTCCCTAAGTATTAACCTAGTTGATCGCTAAGTCAAGTTAAGATATACCTGACTCAAAAGGTTTCAAGGTGCTTTAATATACTCCATCTTCAATGGGAATCAATCTCAATCGCATTAGGAAAATATGACTCAATCCACACGTAAATCAGCCGAGTACCACTCCAAGCATCTTCTTGGTGTAGATTATGGTGAAAAAGTAATTGGTCTCTCCACATATAAAGTTGGAATTGAACCTTTCCCATTACTCTTTGGTCGCTTAATTACTGAGGCTTCTAAAGATATCTATCAGGACATCATCAATATTATTGAAGAAGAATTTATCGATATCGTTGTATGGGGCGTTCCTTACTATACCGATGGCACAGAGTCAGAAATGACAAAGAAAATAAAAAAAATTGGTGAAGAACTTCAATCTAAGCTACCTAGTGCAGTTAGTCTTATTTTCCAGGATGAAACCCTCTCAACATTTGAAGCCGAAGAAAGAATGAAGAATGATCCTCGCTTCAATTTTCAAGTCGACCTAAAAAAAATTGACGCCTTAGCTGCATCCATTATTATTGAATCATTCCTTCAAGATTAAAATTTAATAAAAGCAAACTCAAAAGGTTTTTTATGAAAAAGTATTGGTGGGTATTTATAGTAGCTGCTCCTATGATGGCCCTTTTTATGGCCGCCGTTATGATTTATTACATGATTGGAGTATGGCAATATAATGGAGATGATATCGTTTTCGAAGTCCACCCAGGAGAAGGTTTTTCAAAAATAAATGGAAGACTTCATAATCAGGACTTAATCAGTAGTGCCAAGATTTTTCATCGTTATGCTCAGATGAATGATCTTATGACAAAATTTAAAGCAGGAAAGTTCGAAATAAAGAGTGGCTCAAATATGTTAAGCGTATTTGATACTTTGATTTCGGGTCAATCCATAACGGCATCAGTAACGGTCCCTGAAGGAAAGAACCTCTTTCAAGTTGCCCAGATTATGCAGGAAGAAAAAATCATAAAAGACTCTAAGCCTTTTATAGAATTAGCAAAAGATCCTTCCTTTACAAAGCAATTAAGTATTGATGCTGAAAGAGTAGAGGGTTACCTCTACCCCGAAACTTATAAATTTACACCTGGCTCAAGAGCACAGGATATCATCAAGGCCATGGTTTCTGTATTTGACCAAAAGACTGCGAACCTAGACTTTTCAAAAGCACCACTTGGTCTTAGCAAACATGAAGTGATTATCCTCGCAAGTGTTGTAGAAAAAGAAACAGGCGCCGCTTTTGAAAGACCAATGATAGCGGGTGTATTCATTAATCGTCTTAAAAAAAGAATGAGACTACAATCTGATCCAACGACGATTTATGGTATATGGGAGACTTTCAATGGAAATCTAAGAAAGAAACATCTCTTGGCCAAGACTCCTTATAATACATATAAGATTTCAGCCCTTCCTAAAGGTCCAATCTCAAATCCAGGATTAAGCTCAATCAAGGCCGTTCTCTTTCCTAAGGCCCATAACTATCTCTACTTTGTTTCTCAAAATGATGGAACCCATATCTTTTCGCAGACATATTCTCAACATAGAGAAGCTGTTGAGAAGTATCAAAAGAACCATCGTGCCCGCAGAGGTAAAAGCTGGCGAGATCTCAAACAATAAAGGCCTGGGCCTTCTTTCTAGGCCCTCTAGGCACTTTTTTCCTTAAATCCCCTCAATATTATCAAGTAATCACACTAGGGCTCCATGATCACAGCTACTTAAAGTTTTTCTAGCTATGTCCCATATTATTAAGTACTTAGAGCCTCAAAAAAAATTTATGTCATAGTCCCTATAAGCCGAAAAGCTAAGACGTACTTGATCAAGGCCTTTTATTGAGCCCAGATTAAAGGCATAAATTTTATACTTGTTGCCAGTTACCTAACTCTTTTAAAATATTGTAGTGGAATTGGTTTAAGTCATATGAAGTCCACTCGTATAAGCCTCATTTATTTTAGGCTTATTAAGGATCTTAAGGAGACGAAAATGAAGCAAGAACAACTTGATGAACTCAAGGCCAAATTAATTCAGATGAAACAAGAGATTCTGAATGGTGCTTACCTAACATCTAATGAAGACCTTCATGTTAGTAGTGAAGACCTTCCAGATGAAGCGGATCTTGCTTCAAGTGTTATCAATCAACAAGTTTCATTCAATATGAGGCATAGAGAATTGACTAAGTTAAGGTCAATCGATGAGGCCCTACATAGAATGGATAATGGAACATACGGTGAATGCGAAGAGTGCGGTGATAGCATTGGGCAAAAGAGACTCAATAATCAGCCTTTTGCGAGTCTTTGTATTACTCATGCCGAAGAAGCAGAAAGAGAGCAAATGCGCTTTCTCAAACATGGTTAATCAATTATTAAGTATATGGCCTACCTTTTGGTAGGCCTTTTTTTTGTCAGATTCCCCTCTTCTAGAAATGTCCTAAGTCACTAAAATCAAAGAAATTAGCTCCTTAATAGTGTTTAAACCTTTTACAGACTTCTTTCTAAATCGAAGCGATAAACCCAAAAAGTGTTTAAGTTTTATACGGCCCTCAAACTTTCTAACAAATAACTCTCCCAAATTCATACCTAAGTTATCGTTATCACTATCTTTAACTTGGCCTAATCCTTGCTTCTATAACAGGAGAATATTGAAGTGCAGTTTTTAGCAACTTTTATTAAGTAGGAAGCAAACATGATGGACAAAAAGAACAAGACCAAAATGGATAAGATCTTAATCTCCACTTTGATCTCCCTTACCGGTCTTAGTGCACCAGTTATGGGGAAGACTATGCAGAGAAAGTCATCACTTCCTCAGCACATGATGAATAAAGTTGTTAAAAAGAAATATCAAAAACCTATCGCAAAGAAGTCTAGCGATTCAAGACGTACTCAACTCTCTTTTGATCCAAAAGTATTAACATCAGAGTATTCAAGCTGGGGTGTTGAGCCAACAAATAAAACATCATCTATCAATCTTGTTCCGGCATGGAGAACATTTAAGAAGAAGAAAGATATTGTAGTTGCCGTTATCGATACAGGAATTGATCCTAACCATCCTTTTCTTAGTCAGAATATTTATGTAAATAATGGAAAAGCTTCTACTAAGAACTATGGAATTGATTTCTCTAAAAATAGAAAGAATGCTGGAGAGCCTTTTGATAACCATGGGCATGGAACACACGTTTCAGGTATCATCAAAAGTGTTTATCCTAATGTTAAAATCCTTTCTCTAAAATACTATAATCCAAAAGCTTCAGGACAGGATAATCTTGATTCAACAATCGATGCACTTAGATATGCAGTAGAGCAGAATGTTGATGTTATTAATTATTCAGGTGGAGGTCCAGAGCCAGCACTTGAAGAGCTAAAGATTCTTAAAGAAGCTGAAAGAAAAGGTATCTTAGTTGTTGCAGCAGCAGGAAATGAAGAATCAAATATTGATATTAGATCTAACGCTTACTACCCAGCAAGTTACGGTCTTAAGAATATTATTACAGTTACTGCTCACAATAAGCAGCTTCAAATGCTTAACTCTTCAAACTGGGGAAAGAAAAGTGTAGATATCTCTGCTCCTGGTTATAGAATTCGCTCAGCACTTCCAAAAGGAAGATCTGGTTACCTAACAGGAACAAGTCAGGCGACAGCTTTTGTTTCAGGTGCAGCAGCTCTAATCATGAGTCAATACCCAGAGCTTTCAACTGAAGAAGTTAAAGAAGTGATTAAACAATCAGCAAAGCAAGAAGTTACCCTTATGACAAAATGTTCAAGTGGTGGACGTCTTGATGCTGGACATGCTCAAGCCTTTGCAGCTCAATATCTTAAGGCGAAGAAAACAAGAGGTCTTGCCACAAAGAAAAGAGAAGTTGCGCAAGTTAAGAAGATGAAAAGAAAAGTATCGAGAAATGTTAAGCCAGGAAAAATCATTTACAGAAAAGCTAACTAATCGCTTACGAAATAAAGATATTAAGAAGCAAGATATTTCATTACAAGATAAGAGGCCAAGGTAATCGCACTAATGGTAATCAAGGCCTCAAATAACATTCCTGTTCTAATCAGCTCCCAATTTGTACTCATGACCTCATCTGATTGATTTTTTTCAGACTGAGCACCTGACTTATCAAGCTTATAGAGAAAAATCATAAGTTCATTGGTAATAGCATCCACTTCATCGCTCTGTTCAGAAATCTTTTGCAAAGGTATAAAAAGAGCCGATAAGTCATGGGTAAATTTACTATATTCTTTCATAATTTCTTTAGCTTCAAAGATAAAGAGTCGAATATGATCGTCACGCTTAAGGGGAATTTCTCGTAAATTCTCAGAGGCCAAATAGGTCGTTAAGTCTGAATACCTCTTTACCATAAAGCGCATATATCGCTTCACTTCAGGCTTTGATTGAAAAGCATTTGGCCAAAAACGCCACTGCAGATGATCAAGCTTCCCTAAAGATGACTCAAAATCATCCTTCAAAGTAAAAAAGCTTCGTTCATCAAAGGGCTGCCCAACAATATCGACCCAGAACTGAAGCCCACATGACTCGCATTGGTTTTTAGATACATGAATGGAGTGGCAATCAGGGCATATGCCAGAGACTTCAATCTTTTCACCGAGACGCAAAGGGTCATCAATATAAAGAATCTTTTTCTTTTTTTGAGAATTCCGATGGACCTCTAGCAAATGATACCCCTGCAAGTTATAGTAATAACATAAGGATGTTTTTCCTGACGTAAGAATAGCGCGATCCTATTTCTTTGTGAACACGTTTATTGCAGGTTTTCATGGGTTCTCTTTTTTTAAAGCCTTGGGTTTTATTCTATCTCATTCCCTTTATTGGTGGTCTTCTATACTCCATGGGCTTTCCTATGAAAGAAATTCCCCACTTTATGGGATTTAGCTTTCTAGGCTTCACGCTCCTATTTATTGCCCTATCCCTACCCTATCCTAAAGAAGGTCAGCATTCAGAGCATTTCTACCAACGCCCTCTATCAGCAAAGCTGCTAACAGGAATTCTCTTTTGCGCAGGTCATTGTTTAAGCGGTTATTACTGGATTCCCTACACATTAAATGAATTCGGCCAAGTGCCTTTTCCCATTAATATCTTACTGGGACTTTTATTTTCACTGATCATAATGCCTCAGCTACTCATCTTTATTTTAATTCTTCACTATTGGGGAAAATTTAATTTAAAAAGTTCAATCTTTGCCCAAGGTATACATACTCGCAATGTACTCCTAGCTCTTACCTTCGCCGTCTTAGATAACTTAATACCCCAACAGTTTCCGGCCCATATTGGACACACATGGCTTCAGCTTGCGCCCTATCTTGGGCCAGTTCAAACACTTGGAGTTCCCACTTATAGCTTTATGAGTTACTGGCTCATTCTTTGTTTTGTTTCGTACTGGCGTACTAAGAAGTGCGACTTTCTTGGCATCAGTGCATTCGCTCTTTTTGTAGTATTCAATTTACTCAACCCTATCCAATGGAATCCTGAGAAAGATTCAAATCCAACCCGCCTTCGTCTCGTCCAGGCCAATGTGGGTAATTTTATGAAGTTGCAATCAGAGTCTGGAGATAGGAAATCAATAAGCGAAATATATAAGCTCTATTTAAAAATGAGTACTGCGCCTTCACAGAAGCCCGTTGATTTAATCGTATGGCCTGAGACAGCTTATCCTCAACTCCTAAACTCGGCGATCCTTAGAATAAATCCGGCCTATATTCCTTCAACGATTAGGCAAAGCGCTATTGATTCTAAGGCTCAACTCTTCTTTGGAGGCTATGATAAATCAAAAGAAGAGGATGGAAACTTTTATGAGACAGAATACAATGCAGCCTTTCTTATTAATAAAGACGGTAATTTTAATGATGTTTACCACAAACAACTTTTAATTCCGTTTGGAGAAGGATTACCTTTTGGACCACTAAATCCTTTCTTGGCCAAGATCATTCAAAATATTTCATATTTTGCAAAGGGAGATCGCTTCACTCTTTTTAGATTGGATAACGAAAAAACTTTCGTTACAGCGATTTGTTATGAAATCCTTTTTTCTCCCTACATAAGATCATTCCTCAACCAAACTCAAGAGAAGCCAAACTTCTTAATTAATTTAACTAATGATAGTTGGTACGGAAATACTAGTGAGCCTTTTCAGCATCAATATTTATCTCACTGGCGTGCGCTTGAGTTTGATATACCTATAGTAAGAATGACAAATACTGGAATATCAAGCATCCTCTATCCCAATGGATCTGAGTCAGAGAGAATAGAATTATTTAAAGAAGCTTATCTGGATATTAATCTTCATACACCAGAGACACAACAAACCTTGTGGCAAAAGTATGGAATTATCAACTTCATAATCTTTGCTCTATTTTGTTTTATGCTCTCTATTCTCTTTGAAAGCCTATTTTACAAAAAAAATAAGTAGGGCCTATAGGCCTTCCTTAAATAAGTCATGAAGCCTAAGAACTCCTACAAAACGATCATCTTTATCCACAACAGGTAAAAGAGAGAATGGACGCGTCCCTTGCTCCATAAGTTTTAAACCTTCCACGGCAAGTAGATCCATTCCAATAGTGATAGGTTTTTTATTCATTATACTTTCCACAGATGTATCAATTTTAAAATCATCTTTAGTAAGTAACCTTTTAATATCACCATCAACAATTAATCCCTCTATGGAATTATTTGAGTCCAATATAAAACAAGCTCCCACTGGGCGATCTGTCATAGCGACAATGGATTCCTTAAGCGTCTGATCACGAGTTAAACAGGGGCACTTATCTTTAGGAATCATGAGATCTGCAACTTTAAGTCTTAGGGACTTACCTAGCCTTCCCCCAGGGTGATTGAGAGCGAATCCTTCTTTAGATAGGCCAATAATGTTTTCATAGAGAACGGCCATAGCATCACCCATGGCCATCGTAAGAGTGGAGCTGGTCGTAGGTGCTTGATTATTTACGCATGCTTCTTTATTCACATAGCAATCAAGTGTTATTCCTGATTTTTGAGCAATAGGTGAATCAAGTTTTCCAACTAGAGCAATTCTCTTCTCTTTTTCAATTTTTAAAAAAGGAATTAGTTTTACAATTTCTTCGGCCGTTCCAGAATAAGAAATAAATACAATCGCATCTTCAGAACGAACCATGCCTAAGTCACCATGCAAGGCTTCCGTAGGATGTAGAAAGAAACTAGGTAGTCCAAGGGAAGAAAAGGTAGCGGCAAGCTTTTGTCCCACAATACCTGACTTTCCAACTCCACAAAAAATTAAGCTTCCTTTATCGACAATTAAATTTTGAAAGAGGATATTCAATTGATCCGCAACTTCTTCACTAAGTCTATCGGCTGCCTTATTAATCGCATACGCTTCAATGCTTAAAACATTGGCCATGATCTCAACAGGATTAAAAGATTTCATATCACTCATAATTATTTACTCCAGGATTGGGAAAATGCAGTCACTATTTTGCACTGGCCCTTACACAGGTTACAATAGACGAAGTGGGCCCTTAACTTAATGGGCATAGACGACTTCCGTATTAGGATTATATTAATGAAATTTAGCTCATTTATCTATAACTTCCGTGTATTTCTTGGACTATCAAGCATTTTCCTACTTCTAACGGGATTGAATAGCTGTAGTAGTTACGAACAATTTCGCTACATAACAGAAGAATTTGAAATACCTCAAAAAGTATATAAGCATGACTTTAATCAAACTTGGCTCGCCGTATTACAGGTAATGAAGAAATATAATCTCGAGATTACCAATCAAGAAGCTGGAGTAATTAAGACGCGATGGATAGATAATACTCTCGAAGTTAACTTTGCAGATAGCTTTGGCTCAAGTGATGCCGTAAAAGCTGCGAAGTTCAAGCTCATCTTGAACGTCGTAAAAGGTTATCGAAGTAAAAGAGAAGTCGCCAAGGTAACGGTTTACAGAAGGCAAATGATTGAACAAGACTTCCTTCAAGGCTGGAAGGTTATACCCAGTGATGGAATTCTAGAGAAGACAATTCTATATAGGATAGAGAGAAACTTGGCCATTGCAGGTAAACTTAAAAAGATTGAAGAGCAAAAGGCCAAAGAACTTGAAGCGAATTTCTAATCTAGAAAGTCTTTTCAGCAATCGCCATTTTTTTCCAAAAGCGCATTTTCATAGCATGGTCTTCAGGAGATTTCTTGCCTGTAATCTTTGATAGACTGTAGTCGATTGCATTATAAATATCTTTATATTTATCTTTTTGAATCATGCTTAATAAAGGCTTCTTGGCCTTATCAAACTTAAGCTCTCCAACAGTTCTAATCGCCTGCTTAATTAGGTTTGTACGCTTCTTAGAGCCATCTTTTGGAGCATAGTAGTTTCTCTTATCATAGAGCATACTCCAAACATAAGGAGCCTGATCTTGCGCCTCTAATAGTCTTATATTATCTAGCGCCTGTTTTCTCACGATAAAACTATTATCACTTAGGGCCTTTCCATATAATGACGAATATTTCTTTTCTTTAAGGGCCAATAAAGTTTTAAGTGAAGCCATTCTTAGAACCCAGTTAGGATGCTTAAGAAACTTGGCCAAAAAAGGGCTACTCTTTTTCCCCATGATTCTACCGACTAGAAAAGTAGCTACCCATCTATTTTTATCCGGATATGTACCGGTTTTCATGACATCAATTAGGGCTGGTATCGCTTTACCAGAATAAGAAAGAACTTGTTTCTTTAAGTTCATGACTTCTTTATTGGACAATTCTTTTTTAAATTCGGAAAGTATTATCTCTTTAACCGCAGTTTGAGATCGTGGTGTTTTCGCCGTAACTTGATTTAAATTAACTTTTTTTTGTCCAGCCATGGCACTTGGAAAACTTATCATCGTTGAACATAAAATAACCGTTAGCTTTTTTGAGAGCTTAAACATAGAAGTTTTCCTTAATATAAAAATCATTAGCCTAACATTTTTTCGAATTCACTTAAGAGTTCGTCTGCAGATTTTTGATCGCCACCATTACCTGGGACATCTGGCATCTCTTCAGCAGCAGCAGCTGTTGCTCCATCGTCAGCAGCAGGATTATCATCCCCAGTGACTTCAGGCCCTGGCTCAGCGACAGGTGCCGCTTCAACAGGCGCAGCTTCAACGGGCTCTTCCTGAGCGACTTCAACAGCTTCAGGTTCCTGTGCTACAGGTGCAGCTTCAACAGGAGCCGCTCCTGCCTTTAATTCTTCAATCGTTTTTTTCAATTGTTCATTTTCTTGTTGATACTTCTTAAGGTTCGCAAGATCTTCTTCAATGATCTCGTATTCCATTAAGCGCTCCTTAAGCTCATCTCTTTCACTCGATATTTGATCTAGCTGAGCTGAAGAAGCTGAATCACCACTACCTGCGGACTTCGCAACCTCAAGTGCACTGTTGGCTTCCTCTAATTGATTTTTTAGTCCTGTTACTTCCGACTTAACAATATCGTACTCTTCTTGCGTAATACCGCCACCACTGTTTGAACGCGCAGCCTCAAGCATCTTCTCTAATTCAGAAATGGTTGCATCTTTTTGAGAAAGAAGAGATTTTAAATTAGCGATTTCTGCATTCTTTTGAGCAAGAGCTTCACTATTACCTCCACCAACGGAAACGCCACCAGTAGGTAGTTCACTTGTAGGAAGAATCGCCGGTATTCCCTCTTCAACATCAAGTCCCCCTCCTCTGAATAGAGATGACTTTAATGCATTTGAATTGGCAATGATTGAATCCAAATAGTTCTTAACAACAGAAGCTGGAATTTGATGAGATAACTGATGAAATTTTCTACGATTATAATACCAGTAGGCCACAAGAACAGAGAAAACCAGAACAAGAATCGCGATGACGATGCTCATAGTCTCATCAGTAAATTGAGTTAAGATTAATCTTATAGATTCCACACTTCCATCCTTGGAATAAAAATTTAGAGACCGCTCTCCGAGCAATCGACAACTATATAGAATTATACTAGTTAGACCAAATTCGTGTCAACGAACAAGCGCAATGCCGCCTTGTTATTTCAACCGACCTAAAACTTCTTTTTTTAGGTTTTTATGACCGATAACAATAGTGGACAAAAACGGATTGAATGCCTTTCCATTATAGTCAGATACAAAGGCACCTGCTTCAGACGCTATAAGAGATGAAGCGGCCATATCCCAAGGCGATAGACCACGCTCCCAGAAGGCATCAAAGACACCTTCGGCCACTAAACACATATCCATCGCGGCACTTCCCATTCTTCGAATACCTCGGGCATGCTTCATCATATCTAGAAAAATTTCAAATTCTCTTTCAAACTCCTGACCTTTTTCACAGGCAAAGCCTGTTACCAAGAGTGAGTTCTTGAGTTTCTTACTCGTCTTTGACAGTTCCAAGCGAACTTTCTTTTTCTTCATTCCTGTCTTTGTTTCTCTCTTTGTCGTTAAAAAAGATCCCTTTTCCTTAACGGCAAAGTAAGTTTGTGCTGTACGGGGGCGATGAACAACTCCAATCAAAGGAGTTCCATAATAGGCCAAGCAAACACAGACTCCATAATAGTCCATATTATTTAAATAATTTGTCGTGCCATCAAGAGGATCAATAATCCACGAAAAAGGTACTTCTTTAAAACTATTAAAAGCTTCAGATTTTGCACCATATTTAGCAAAAGCACTCTCTTCAGCTAGAAATTCAGCATCTTTGATTAAAGGCTTCAGTTTTTTAATAATAAAATTTTCTGCTTCTACATCAGCATTGGATACAACACCTTGAGCTTCCTTAGAAGTAATCTTTAAATCACCCAGTTTTTTCTGATGCCTTAATAACTTCTCACCTGTTTTCTCACAGGCCAAAATGACTTCTTCTAAAATACTATTTAATTCTTTTGTTGAAAGTGGAGACTTACTCATTTTCTTGACCTTCTAAGCTCGACATTATTTTTTCAAGATCATCTTCTTTTAAATTTTCTTTAGAAGCGACAGAGTAGGTCTCAGAAAACCATAGTCCAAGATCAACTTGTTTACATCTTTCACTACAGAAAGGACGAAAATTAGAGTCATAATAGTTGAACGAACTATCACACTTAGGACAATTAATACTTAATTGTTTTCCGTGGGCCATAATATCCTCATCGTTTTTTTCATATTTTGATTAAATACTTTAGACACTCGAGTGCATAACTTTTCATTCACTTCTAGAGTGCGACCATCCAAATTTACCACAGGTTGAACGCCTCTCAAAGAATTGATTAGAAATGCATGAGTAAAGCGACTTAACTCATCTTTATTTAAACTCATCTTCTCTATGGGAAGACCGTCCATCCCCTTTTTCATACCTATCCCGAGTAACATTTCCCCTGCTTCATAGGGATAATGAAAAGTATCTCGAGAGCTATTATAGAAAAGAATATTTGATGTTGGCGTTTCTAAAATCAAATTTTTGTCATTAAAGAAAAGAGGAATATTATCCATATTTTCTTGAACTCTAAAGGTATCAAGATAAGATCCTAACTTGATATTTTCAATTCGTTCTCTATAACGAGCTGGCATCAACTTAAGCTCTAAAGATAGAGGCTTCATCTCTAAAATATTCTTTGATTCAAAGGGATGTAGACTCAATAAACTATGGATTGCTTTTGATGAATCTTCAAAGAAAGTAAACCTCAACCTCCAACTCTCTTGAGAAGTCGCAAGCTCTACTCGTTTGGTTAATTGATCTAATGAAGATAACCACAATTTCTCACAAGCGACTAAGGCCTTTTCTCCCCACATCCATTGAACTGAATTCATTATTCTTTCAAAGTGATCATGGTAGAAGGATAAGCCTCCGTCACATACCAGGGCGGTCGTGAAAACAGATTTCCCCCACAAAAAAGCAGAGTTTGACATGAAAAGCTCTAAGTCTTCTAAACTTGGTACTCTTGAGTCCAATAAATGAATATTTTGTCGTTCACTAATCATTCGATCTCATCTCTTTAGTATGATACATAATCACCACTTATTCGAATTTTACTCAAGATTAATGGTGAGAATATGCTAGCTCAAATGAATCCTACCTTCATTGGCCTTGGTTCACAAACTCGTGCTTGGATTTCAAATCTAAGAGACTCTGGAATGACTGCACAAGTCTACCTAAGACCTGATAGTCCATCCCAAGAAATCATGAAGAAAGAAGGTTATACGGCCCAGAGGGATCTTAAACAGAGTAAGCTTATTTTCCTTCTCATTCCTGATGCTGAGCATTTAAATTTCCTAGAGGCTCATCGAGATCAGCTCAGCGATGACACTCTTATTATTCTGGCCCACGGGGCAAGCGTCATGGAACACAAGCTTCCCAAGCTTTTTCCTAAACTCAATTTCGCTCTTTTAGCTATCAAGGCCATAGCTAGTGAAATCAGACATCAATATACCCACCAGGGTAAATTAGGTGCCGTCTATTCCCTAGAGGCCATTGATCCTGAACAAAAGATTCTGTTTCATGAAGTCCTTAGCGAACTCTCACAAAAGGTAGGAATCACCGCGGGGCCTTTTGAAGTAACCTTTGAACAAGAGGCCAAAGCAGATCTTTTTAGTGAACAATCTCTCTTATGTGGACTTCTGCCCTATGCTGCAGAACAGGCCTATAATACCCTGAGAAGAGAAGGTATCCCCAAGGAGCTTGCGTTCATGGAATGCTGGCTAGAAGTTAAACTCATTGCTGATGCAATGGTTAAAATGGGTCCAGTAGACTTTTTTAACCTCATTAGCCCTCACGCTCTTGTGGGTAGCGAGCTTGCCCGTGAAAGAATCTTTGACAAAGCACAGCAAACAATCATAGAAGATATGCGTCAAAATATATGGAACGGTCAATTTTTTAAACAAGTTAACGATACAGACCTTACACAGATGAGGCAGAAGATTATTGGCCATTGGTCCAATAGTGAACTTCAAGAAACCTTTCGCGAACTCAAGAGCGACCTGATTCCCAAATAAGGATTAAAAGTGCCAAGTAACATTCTTAACACTCGTAAAATTAGAAAAAATAAACTTCATAAAGGAAGTAAGCCGCTCTCTATGCTTACGGCCTACGACTATCAAACGGCCCAACTCCTCGATCAAACAGACCTTGATCTGATTCTTGTTGGAGACTCTGTTGGTAATGTTGTTCTAGGTCATGACACAACAACTGAAGTAACCCTCAATGATATGATCACTTTTGGTGCTGCCGTAAAGAGAGGTGCTCCCTCAAAGTTTACGATTATTGATCTTCCTTTTGGCAGCTACTCTACGATAGACAAAGGTCTTGAAAGTTCCATTGAGTTAATTCAAAAAACAAAAGCACAAGCGGTTAAATTAGAAGGTGCTTCTCCTACTTTTTTAGAACTTATCACTCGCCTTACTGAAGTCGGAATTCCAGTTATAGGACATATAGGACTCACGCCACAAAGTGTTAATCAACAAGGTGGCTACTACATTCACGGTAAAACCAATGCTTCAGAAAGTCGTATTTATAAAGAAGCCATGGAACTTCAAAAGGCAGGATGCTTTGCTATAGTACTCGAATTTATTGAACCTAGCCTGGCCAAAAGAATCTCAGAAAACTTAAGAATCCCCACGATCGGAATAGGCAGTGGAGATCAAACGGATGGACAGGTTCTTGTTATCAATGATCTTTTAAAACTTGGTCCCAATCCTCCTCCAAGTTTCTGTAAGCCAATGGCCGATATTTTTTCAGTCAAAAAAGAAGTCATTGAAAACTATCTCAAGCGTTTTAATAGCAAAGGGAACTCTGATCTTGACGAGACTAACAAGAACCATCATTGATAATCAGTTTAACTCTACAAGGAACAAAGTCCTTGATTTAAACTCTAATGCTTCTGATCTTATCTACACTCTAGATCTGGGTAATACTCATCCCCATTATGGTAAATTTATCCAGGGTAAGCTCACATCTGTTGCCCCCATCACTGAAGAAGCAGGTATAGATCAATTCCTCCAGGATAAACACCACTGGGTAGCATCTAATGTAACTCAATTTGATATTCCTGTAGCAAATCAATTATCTAGTCTGAGAGCGGAATCTAAGTTTCTAGAAATGAATATTCAATACGGAGAAACCCTAGGAGAAGATAGACTTTTTCAAAGTTACTTTCTTCACCATAATTTCCCTAAAGAAGATATCCTCTTCATTGATGCAGGAACTTTTATTACGGTTGATTTAATTTCTAAGAATGGGTTTGAAGGTGGATTTATTTTTCCTGGGATAAATGCTTTTCTAAGCTCTTATCACAAGGGTCAAAAACTTCCTAAGACTTGGAATGCTCCACTAGATCTTCATGCAAATTTACCCCACACCACTCAAGAGGCCATTACAGAGGCACTTAAGGTTTATCTTCATTCCACATTAAGTTACTTTTTGACTAAATACTCAAAGAGATCGATTGTCATCACAGGTGGAACTGGTGAATTTATTAGCAATGAGTTCTCCTTAGAAAACTATTATCCTCATCTCATTCACGAATCTCTTTTTCATTTAAATTTCTGCAAATAAATTATTCATTAAATTTAAAAAGCAGAATTCCATTCTTTAGAGTTGGAACGATAATTTCATTTTTCGTTACAAGAGGAGTTGAAAAATGAAGTCTTCCTTTAAATTCTACTTCTTTAATAACTGCACCTGTTTCTAAATCAATGATGCGTAGTTTACTCTGATCATCTTCAGTAGAGGAAATATATAGAGCACTGGCCCTCCCCTGTATTTCAAATAAAACTAAAGGATGCTTATTCGGAGCTATATCTTCTTTGAATTCGACATTGAGAGTTTCAGATAATTTGCCATCAACAAAGTTAAACCCCTTAACTCCATGAACTCCTCGAAATACTCTCTCTTTTTTATAAATCCAAAGAGAATCTTCACTCTCACATTTATTGGTAGAAAGTTTTAAATCAAGGGAGACTATCTTTTCCCAACCAATATTACTTATTGGTAGAAGCGATTTCAAATTCCCAAACATAAGAAAACTCTCCTCCCCTCTATTCATAAAATAAAGATCGGCCTTATGACGAGTGCTTTTCATATCAGAACCTTTTATAGATTTTTTATCGGCGACCGAATAAAAAGCCCATAAATCTTTAGTTGGATATAAGTAAGGAGCTTCTCTTGGAATATAGTTTGGTATTTTTCTTGATACGAGCCCATTTACTTCTTCCCGATCAGGAACGAGAACAAAGTTTTCTCTTAGTCGTCCAGAATAGAGAAGTTTATAATCTCCATCTGGAAGAGTTCCCATACATTGAACCGCCTTAAAGCCTTTTGTAGCAAGTAGCTCACTTTGCGACTTTAGCGCCGTTGAGAAAAACGGAACCTTCCCTCGATCAGACTCTCTAAAGTGAGTATAGAATCGATTTTGATAAACAGCTCCTTGAGCATAATGAGGTAATTCACTTATCGGACGTATTTCTCGATATCGACGTCCCATTTCAAGAACATCAAATGCTATTAGCTCTCCTGCTTTATTTACAATAAGACCATAGTCATTAGTTCCCAGTGAGATGAAGTTCGGTGACGAGCTTGCCATATCTAAGTTCAAAGAATGACACTCATTCTCATCATAAATATCAGCAATAAGTTTTTTATCTATTTGAAGCTTTTCTTTATTTTTTAAATTAAGTTTTAGAATAGAGCAGCCATTATTGCTTAATTCTTCAATCGGACCGTTACCTGTAGCTGCAAATAAACTATGCTTAAAGATAGGTAACGATCCCCCTGAAAGATAAATCCCAGTATCTAATCCACTTCCTTCTTTGTCTGTTTTCATTGATGTCAGAATAATAGATCCATTCTCAAAATTGCCTCTATCATCTAAATCTACCTGAAGAATGGATCCTGTTGTTCCTTGATGAGTTCCATAGAGCTTAATCTTCTTTTTCAAATCATAAACCTGACTTTTTATCGAACAGCCAAAGTAGATTTTATTAGTATCTCTATTTAAGCTTAATGCTGTCTTACACCAAACCTTATCTTTAACCCATTGACCTGTTCCAGTTTGGCTACTTTCATAAATTCTCTCTAAATCAAGAGTCTTTTCTTCTAATACTTCTCCCTCTAGATTAAAAGAAATGAGGACCTGTTTTGAGTCCTCATCTCGTACTACTTTTATATATAATCTATCAAACTCAGGACTAAAAACTGGAGCACTCGTCATGACTCCCTTATCAATTCGAGTACGAGCATGAATCTGCTTTTGATTTAAATCATAGAAATTTATAAATCCTAGTTTATCAAAAAAGATAAGAAGCTTTTTTTCTTCTAGGCCTAACCAGCTCCATTTATTATAGTGTATAAGAAGCGGCATCACTTTTTGCGCCTGAGATAGTCCTTCAAGCTTAACGAGTTTGATGTCTTTACTCATCTCTATGGGTTCCGAAGAAAAAGAGTCATTCGCTGGATTTAATCCATACTCAAATACGGAACTCTGTGCTTTATAAAAAACAGGTCCCCAAATCACAAAAAGACTATATGAGAAAATGAGAAAAAGGATGCTGAGAAACTTATTCATATTGAGCCTAGGTCGATGAGAGAGTTTAATTCAAGTGATTACGCTCCTCATTATGACAAAGGAAAAGCTAGATGTATAAAGAATAAAACCCTATATTTCTAATGGTTTAGATACTCACCATTCCCTTCAAAAGTATGGACGTTCTCAAGAAAATGTGGAATAAAGAGGGCATGAAAATTGCTCTTTGTGTCACAGGCTCCATCAGTGCATATAAGGCCTATGACCTAACAAGATTATTTATTAAGGCCGGACATCAGGTCCGCGTAATCCTCACCAGAGGTGCTCTAGAGTTTATCCGCAAAGAGACATTTAGCTACCTTGGTGCTGAAAAAGTTTATGGCCCTGATGATGACTTCACCACTCAGAATATTTCTGCTGGAGAAGGCCCAGTTCTTCATATTAATTTAATTAAATGGGCCGACAAAATGGTAGTGGCCCCTTTAAGCGCTAATACCCTTTCAGACTTTGCTCATGCAAAAGCTTCTAATCTTGTCACCTCCATGTTTCTTGCTTGGAATATGAATAAGCCACTCTTTATTTTCCCAGCGATGAATACGCTGATGTTTGAACACCCCTTCACTCAAGAAAATATAAAGAAGCTTGCCTCACTACCTCACCTATTTGTAGGAAAAACGGCTACCGGACTACTTGCCTGCGGAGACGAAGGAGCTGGAAAGCTTCAAGAGATAGAAACCATTGCAACTCTCGTAGAGAGCTATAACTTAACTAAAAATAATAAGACTCTCCTACTCACAACAGGAGCCACCATCGCTCCTCTTGATTCCGTTCGCTACTTGACCAATGCAAGTACGGGAAAGACCGCCATTCCTTTTATTACAGAGTCTTTATCAAGAGGCATGAATACGATTGTCATCGCGGGACGAAATGCGACAACAGAACTTGAGCGTTTTTTAGAACATCCTCTCTTTCAACTCAAAAGAGTGACCACGACTGAAGAAATGTTTAACACAGTTCACGAATACTTTAAAAAAGCAGACTATTATATTTCCACTGCGGCGATTGGAGACTTTCATTTTTCTCATATCTCAAATGAAGAAAATAAATTAAAGAAATCCATGTTGGGTAAATCACTAGAAATTACTCCGTCACAAGATATTTTAAAATCTGTATTAGAAGTGAAAGCCCCTCATCAAAAGATAGTGGGATTTGCTGCTGAAACACAATTAAGTGATGATGTACTCAATGAAAAGTTTCAAAGAAAGCCCGTAGACTTTCTCGTAGGTACTCAAGTATCTACGGGTCTACTCCAGAATAATCAACAAAGAGGATTTGGTACTGATGAGGCCACCTATCGCTTTGTTGATGTAAATGGAAAGATATCAACACCGGCTCACCTCTCTAAAAAGCAGATGGCCAATCAAGTATTGAATCAGATTTTACACTAAGAGGATCCATGAAACTGATTAGAAAGAGAAATGAATTTCTTCAATGGAGAAAGACCCTCTCCACTGAAACAGTTGGACTAGTGCCGACTATGGGAAATCTACACCTAGGTCACCTCTCTCTTGCGAATAAAGCACTCAGTGAGAACGATGCTATTATCGTAACGATTTTCGTAAATCCAAAGCAATTTGGCCCCAATGAAGATTTTGATCAATATCCTAGAACTCTTGAGGATGATCTTGAAAAACTCAGGGGACTAGAAGGAAGTGAGAGGATCACCGTCTTTAATCCTGAGTCCAATGATGAAATCTATCCTGAGAATTTTCAGACAACCATTTCAGTAAAAGGTCTTGATCAAGTTCTATGTGGAAAATTTCGCAATGGTCATTTCGATGGAGTAACGACCGTCGTCTATCAACTCTTCGCACTCACTCAGGCCACTCAAGCATATTTTGGTCAAAAAGATTTTCAGCAATTTAAAATTATTGAACGCATGACTCATGATCTCTTACTTCCTATTAAGCTTAATATGTGTCCCATTATTAGAGAGGAAGATGGGCTCGCACTTTCTAGTCGAAATCAATATTTAAGTAGTGATCAAAGAATAGAGGCCATTAAACTTAATCAATCTCTCCACTCTATTAAAGAAGAATATCAAGCTCACGGAAGTGAAGCGGCGCTGAATTTAAGAGATCAAATATTAAAAACGGATGATCGTTTTCAATATCTTGATATTTTGGAAACGCAGACGCTATCTAACGTTATCCCTCGAGAACTAGACGGATTTGGCAAAGTTGTGGTTGCAGGTGCCTTTATCCTAGGAGATACTCGTATTATAGATAATCTCTTAGTCTAATTTACCTAAGGATAGACAAGAATGTTAGATAATGAATTCCATATTTCTCAAGATGCAAGAGCTTCCCTAGTTTCTATCGTATGCCCTCGCTTTGAAGAGCATAAGTCTGAAATCGAAACAGGTCGCTCACTAACGGAGCTCAGAGAACTGCTGAGAACTTTAGATATTGAGTCAGGTTATCAATATGTTCAAACAAGAAATGCCTTAGACCCTGCAACGATTCTAGGTTCTGGTAAATTAAAAGAGATTGCCGATAAAGCAGAACAAGAAGGATCTACTTTATTAGTATTTGATTTCGAACTTACAGCTTCTCAAATTAGAAATATCCGTAAGATTACGGGATTGGCCGTTGTTGATCGTGTTCACGTCATTCTAGAAATTTTTGCCAAGCATGCACGAACTCGTGATGCGAAAATACAAATCGAAATATCTCGCTTGCAGTACGTTCTCCCTCGACTTTCAGGATTCTGGTCCCACCTTGGTAGACAACGAGGAGGTATTGGTGTTCGAGGTGGAGAAGGTGAAAAGCAAATTGAGCTCGATAGAAGAATTATTCGTCAAAGAATTGAATTCTATAAGAAAGAACTTAAGCTTATTGCAAAGTCCCGTGAACAACAAAAGAAGAAGCGCCAAAATCAGGCCGTAACCGCAGCTCTTGTAGGTTATACTAATGCCGGTAAGTCTTCTCTTATGAATCGTCTATGTCATGTCGATATAAAAGAAGAAAATAAACTCTTCGCCACCCTCGACTCAACATTTCGAACGCTCAACCCAGATACTCACCCGCCGATGATTCTTATCGACACCGTGGGATTTATTTCCAATCTGCCCAACACATTGATTGATGGATTTAAAACCACACTAGAATCTGCCCTAGAGGCCGACCTACTTATTATTGTTTGTGATATATCTGATCCCAATTACAAAAAACAACTCCAAGTAACGGAAGATGTTCTTTCAGAACTAGGTGTTCATGACACAGAAAAAGTCATTGTTTTTAATAAGAAAGATCTTTTAAATGATCCCATCAAATCCAAGATTATCAAAAGAGTTCATCCTGATTCTTTTGTTGTTAGTTCATTTAATCAAGATGATATGAAAAATCTTCGATCAGAGGTCATCAATTACTTCCTCAGTAAGCAAGAAATGTATGATCTATTCATTCCCTATGAAGAAGGAGCTTCTCACTCTTCAGTGGCCTCTAAAACAAATATAATCAAAACAAGTAATCATGAAAAAGGAATATTCTATCGACTAAGAGTCCCAGACTTTATTTTTAATCAGCTAGGACTCCATGATTTTGTATTGAAACCTGGTGAGGCAGATCACCTCACCGATGAAATTAAGTAGCTCTTAGTTAAGAACAATACCTTCTGTTAAGCAAAGAGCTGCAGCTTTCGTAAGTTTTGCACGACTGAACCATTTTGCATCCATATCGATTTCATCAACCTGTCCACCATTACCAAAAATCGTGCGGCTAATGCTAATCTTACTATTAAGACCATCATAAATATTCTTAAGAGCATTTGTACAACGTTGAATAGACTTCTTCTCCGACTTAGTAAGCTTGAACTTACAAGTTGTATTTCTCACTTTCAACTTTCCTACATGGGCCGTGTAATCAGCAATAAATTCAGCATCCGTATAATAGACATCATCATTAAAAGAAGTTGAAATATCCTCTAATTCTAGAAAGGCTTCAAAATTCGTTTGAGCACAGAAGTCTTTGGTCGAATCATAATATCCTTGATCCTCAGTGATATTCAGGGTCTGAGCAAATGAAGAAAATGTTAATATAAGAGTCAGAGCAAAGAGTAGCCTTTTCATTTTGTGTCCTTTTGATGGGGTTTTTCCCATCATAGAACGAATGAGTTTACTCTTGAGTTAAGTCGTAAGAATTATAGAGGCCGTAAAAGAATTAGGCGGCCTAGAAGGCTCCACTTCTGAAGTAAAGGGTGACGGAGAACACAACAAATATGACTCCAAGTCCGAAATATACAATGATTTGATCTCTATCCATAACCTATCTATCGGAAATTTCGTTCAAAAATATAAGCTAAGATATGGCCTCTAATTCTTTATCTAACAGAATCTCTAAGTTACTGATATCCAGTGGTTTTTCCCATTTTCTCATAAATGGCGGTTCCAATTCACTTTTGGAGTCTCCAAGAAGAATCATAGGAATATCCGAAACTATATCAGGCTTTAAAGCGAAGGCCCTATCGCTTACAACGATCAAACTTGGTGCAAAGTCCTGAACCCTGAAAGAAAAGTCCTCTACGCAATCAAGAGCATAGAGTTCCCAAGAGGAATTCTTTAGCTGAATTTCCCATGCTTTAAACATTAGAGGATCTACTTCAAGAAGGAATACTTTTTTCATAATTTATACTCAGCTTTAAAATATTTTTTTCCGTCATGCTTAACTTTTGTTATGCTGTGAACGTAAGGACTTCATAAATGGGTGTCAAGCCCATAGTGCAAGGTAGGATCAATGAATAAAAGTAAAATTCAAATTCTCGATCAAGATGGATTCGTACTTAAAGAATTTGATCAAGATCAGTCAGAGCAAGCCTATCAATATGCTGAGCAAATGGAGTCTATAGATATAGAAGTACAGATAAAGGCACCTTCACTTGCCCGTACATTGGCCGAGAGCCTTGGAGCAAGACAGGGAGATCTCGCTGAATTAGATAAAGAACTTCAAGATGAAATTGACGACCATATCCCTAATTCTAATTGCGACACGTGTCATTAAAAGTTACATCTACTTCTCAATACCTGACCCGATGAGTAAGTGATTACGATCACTTACTTGGAGTCAAATAGTCCCCTCAATAAACGGCAATCTAACATTTAGTAACAGTAAGTGTTAAATTTTGGTTAGTGCCATAAAACCATTTCTATTCTGAATTAGTTAATGCTATTAATCTTTATAATATGAAAGCTTTGAGTACTCCATGACGGAGCGCGTTTGGCGAGACTTTTTAAATTGCCCCCAATCTAGGAGACAGTCCTATGAAACTTTCAATCTTTTCCAATATCGATCTTCAGAACCCCGACTGTATCGAGCTAAAAAGTGGTTGGAAAGTAAATTACCTTTGTCTTTCTTTAGACAAAGCAAAGACACAACCAGATGGTACTCCAGGGATAGCCCCTTTAGTTATTCTTGGTGGTGCTTTTCAAAAATTCCACAGCTTCAAAAAAGAAGTTGAAGCCCTTTGTCTAGATATGCCTGTTGTTTTAGTAGATCTACCTGGACAAGGAAGTAACGACCAGCTCGGCGAAAATCTTAACTTTGCGGATTATGCTGATATATTAAAAGAGTTTTTAGATTCTCAAAATATAGATAAAATTGTTCCCATTGCTTTAAGCTACGGTTCGGCCATTGGTTTTACTTTTGCTGCTCAATACCCCGAGCGTGCCCATAGACTTATCTTGGGAGGAACAACTCCTAAACTTAGAAAGTCTGTTCGCATACTTCTAGAAGAGAGTATCCAGGCCATGAATGAAGGTCGGATGAAAGATTTCTCAACAGGAGTCATTCTTAATCTCTTCAATTATTCACAAAGAAAGAGAACAAAGGTTCCTCGCCTCTTGATAAGAGGTTTTCATAAGTCACTTATGAACCTTAGTGAAGAAGATAAGAAACGATACCTAGTTAACACAACAAGACTTCTTAACCTTGATGGTCTTGGAGATAAAGCACCACAGTGTGAGACTTTAGTTATTGCTGGTGAGTTTGATAACTTCACAACGCCAACAGAATGTCTGGAGGTGGCCAATCGCTGTGATAAGAGAATCGTAGGAATCTTAAGAAACTGCGATCACCTCGCTCCTTTTGTGAAAAAAGCCCTCATGATTGATACTTATAGAAACTTTGCTCTTCACGGAGTTCTTGTCGAAAATGAAGGCATAAGTAATTACACACGAAGAGATATTCCTCTTGAAAAGAAAATCTTAGAGCCAAGATGGACTTATACTGGTCAAGTTAAATTGAAGTGTCCTGAGAATACTTGGGAACATTACGTTAATGTGATCAACCTTAATTCCTACGGACTTTGTGTCGACTTAGGAGACAAACTTGTCTCTCAAGACAAACTCCAAAATAGTAAAATAGAATTCGTTTCAGAAGGCTTTGAGCTTGATACGATCTTCTTTGATAGTTCAAGAGATGGAATCAGAGGAATCTTTAAAAGATATGACTTTGATACCTACGACAAGCTAGAACAGTTTACCGAACGTCTAGGTCAAAAGAGCTGTATCTTTCACCCAACTTCGCTATAGAATAGTTGGGTGAATAGCTGGTTAATTTTTTCAATTGTCGGTGTCTTCGTTGGCACTCTTGCTGGAATCTTCGGTATTGGTGGTGGACTGATTACAGTTCCCATCACTTTCTATGTGCTTCAAACCATGGGTGTTCCTAATGAGACGGCCATACTTATGGCCATTAAAACATCCCTCGCTATCATCATTTTTACTTCTACTCTCTCTGTATACTCTCACAACAAAATAAGTACTATTTCTTGGAAGATCGTCAAAGAGCTTGGCCCTGCAATTGTTGTTGGAACTATTTTTGGATCCCTACTCTCCGTCTACCTTCCGGCAAAGGCCTTAGAAATAATATTTACGATCTATGTAACGCTTGTTTCGTTGAAGATGTGGTTTGGCTTTTCAGTTACACCTTCTGAAGATCAAAGCCCAGCGACCGGACTGAACTATTTGGTCGGAACGATCATTGGTATAAAGAGTGCTATTTTAGGTATTGGGGGTGGAACTATTTCGATACCCTATTTATCATGGCAAGGAGTTCCTATACATAAGGCAGTTGGAGTTTCTGCATGCATTGGTTTTATCATTGCTATCACGGGTACTATAACCGGTCTTTTCCAATCCACTCATAGTCATCAGATTCCACAAGACAGTCTGGGATTTATCTACGTTCCGGCATTAATTGGAGTTGGAGCGACAGGTCTTATATTTGCAAGAATCGGCTCAAAACTATCTTATAAACTTCCTCAGCATAAGATGAGAAAAGGCTTTGCCCTCTTTCTCTTAGTTATTGCTTTGAAATCTATTACGCGACTTCTATAGTTTTAAAATACCATTCTTTACTTTTAAACTTAGAACACGCCCTACACTTTCATTAATTCGAGAAATGGAAACCTTCTCTTCCTCAATAAGATTCATAATTATGTCGTGAGCTTTCTTTGCAATATTTTTATCATATACAAGATTGTTACCAAAGAGCAGAATATCGACACCTGCATTTAAGGATAGAGCTATCGCTTCTTTAACTCCATAATGCTTAGAGATGGCCCCCATATTCATATCATCACTAATGACGACACCTTCAAAACCAAGTTGATCACGAAGTAAGCCTTGAATCGTACGTTTAGATAACGTTGCGGGATATGTTGCATCTAAATTGCGGTTATATATATGCGCTGTCATAATCATTTCAGCATCACCACTTTTAATTAAATTTTGAAAAGGAATCAGCTCTTTCTTATTCCATGTATCCGAAACATCAACGAGACCTTCATGGCTATCACCACGAGAGCTTCCATGGCCTGGAAAATGTTTTAAAACAGAAGTTACTCCTTCTTCTTTTTGACCCGCTATAAATGTACGGCAATATTCTTCAACTTCATTTGGGTTCTCAGAAAAACTACGCCCAAGACTTCCAATCACTGGATTATAGGGATTTGTATTCACGTCTGCGACTGGAGCAAAATTTACATTGATACCATGATCCATCAACTCTTCGCCCAGCTTCTTAGCGCTTCTTTTGACTTGCCATTGATACTTCTCTCCTAATTCTGCCGGAGAAGGCTTTGAGGTGAAGCCATATCTACTTTTAAGACGACTCACATTACCACCTTCTTCATCTGTTGAAATCATAAGGGGGATATTGGCCAGTGCCTGGAGATCTTCGCTTAATAGTTTTAACTGATGAGGAGATCGAATATTTCTTCTGCGACTCTTAGTGACCACATCGTAATCAAAGTATATAACGCTTCCCACATGGTAATCTCGCACGGCCTCTTCGATTTCGTCATTGATTCCAAATCCCCTAAATCCAACAAGGAGGAGTTGACCTACTTTTTCTTCAAGAGATAGCTTCTCTATCAGTGAATTGATTGAGGAAGGGTTCGTTTGTCCAAAAATATTGGACGTAGAAACCAGAATAATTAAGGATGTTTTGATCAGATTTATCATTTTCATAAGCGCCAATATACTTCAAAAAGATATTGGATTAACTCTATTTTGAAGATTATTCATTGGCCGTCTATTTTTTAGACTACTGATCCATAATAGCGAGAATATCTTCTTTAACGTATATATCAGCGTTTTGCTTACACTTTTTAAAGCCCAGTGAGGAATGTGTGACACATGACTTTAAATAAGCAGCATGTGCAAGCCTTATGGCCGTATCGACTGTTATGGGATCATTCCAGTACGAGGGACTTATTTCTTTATCGCTACTTTTTAGTGTTGAACATGATGATAAAAGTATTATCGCAACGGATACAATCTTCATCACTACTGGACCTTTGAAAGAAGATCGATTATTTTAGTGTAACCATCTTTCTTAGCAACATCGAGAGCACTTAATCCTTTCGAGTTCTTGATTCTCACTTCGACCTTATGGTTAATAAGCACTTGAACGACATCTGTATGTCCACCTTGAACAGCATAGTGTAGGGCGGTATTACCAAATTCATCTTGATTATTGATCTCTCCAGGCTCTTTATTTGAAATAAAAGAAACCATTTCACTATGCCCTTCCATGGCCAAGTTCATTAACAAGTTCATCTTTCCTAGAATGGGAGGGTTTGCTGCTGCTCCCTTTTCAACCATTTCTTTAAAGAGTTCACTTTCAAACTGAAGGGCAGCTGCTGTCGCAACGGAAAGTCCCTCACGATTCTTGACTAGAGGATCTGCACCTTTTTCTAGAAGAAGCTTCGCGATCTCAAGCTTTCCCTCATCAAAAGACTTTAATAAGGCCGTATTACCATATTCATCTCTTGTCTCGAGATCAACTCCCTTATCGATTAAATAAGATACTTTTTCAATTTCACCGGTAGAGATACTTTCAAAAAGAATTTCGGTTTGTGGCCTTGAGGATTCTTCAATATTCTTAATTGTCGCCGCTGAAACTTCAATTTTCTCTGTAGTCTTCTTAGACTTGATTAGACCATTTACTTCAGAAACACTCTTACTTGATTCAACGATAGACTCTGACCTGTCCTGAGTATCTTGCTGGTTTTTAGCAAGATACACAACACTTCCAATTAATAGGATCGTTAAAAATATTCTCTTCATTATTCTTCAATCATTAGGTCAGAAGCTGGATACATTTTCTTAGGCGTATAATCAAAAGCTTCTCCACCACCAAAATCATCCATTAACTTACGGGCCACTCTATTTTGAAAAGCTCGTAAAGGACTAGAACTAAGTCCTGCCCAACGATGATTGAAAATACCAAAATAGCGTCTTCCCGTTTTAGTACTCATCATTCCAGCAAGCGCACTAACAGGATTCGTTGTACCTGTTTTAACCACGGCCTTATTCGCAAATTGCTCTCCACGTAGACGACTCTTAATCGTTCCTGCATCAACTCCTGTAACGGCCACGATCTTTTGAATTTCTTCCCCAGTATCGATCAGTTCTTTATCCATGGCCTCGATCATTCTTACAATAATCCCACATGTCGCATAATTGTCTCTACGTGGATTGTAGATCGGATATCCAGAGCCATTGTAGATTGCCATACTGGGCTCATCTTCTTTGAATCCAACTCGCGTATTTTTGTAATCAGGAAAATACTCATCCATAAATTCTTTAAGGATTCGTTGGTAATCATCCTTTCCTACTGTTCTGAAGAATTCATCAGCAAAGTAATTGTGCGAAAGAATATTTGTGTATTTTAAATACTCTTCAATCCTAGGTGATAGAACATTGAATGAACGAACCCCTTGCGCAGAAATATCAAAAGGAGCTGCATTATTGAAAGAGACACTACCCACTTTTAAATTTAAGTTCTCAGGATTCCTCTCCATTCGTAGGAAATCCAACCATTCACGAGAACTATTCCCTATAAAGTTAGTATAGGCCGTCTTATTCAATTGCCACTCAGGTGTGTGAAGATAGGCCTTAAGTGTTTTAGCTACATTTGAATTTGATTGCTTTTGAGGGTTCTGTTGAGCTACACCACTATTTTCAGAGTGTGCCCAAGCGGTGAAGTCTTCATCAAAAGTAATGGAATCAACTTCCGTAATTCCAGCATTATTTAATTGATTTACTAAATAGAAGAGCTTTCTTTTACTGTAAACAGGATCTTTCCCACCAGCAATATGAAGTTCCTTAGTCTCTTTATTATAGTAGAGCTTTGTTGTGAGCTTAAAGGCTGAACCTAGCTTCTTAACTGCCACGTAAGTGGTTACAAGCTTCGTTGTAGAGGCCAAGTAACTCTTCTTATGGACATTGGCTCCATCAAGCTCTCCATCACTATTGGTATAGCAAAAAGCATGGTCAGCTGCTTTATAACCGCTACTACTCACTAATTGATCCCAAAATGGGCCAGCTAATGTGACTTGAGAAACAGATAAAACGCCGAGCGCTACAATAATTTTAGAAACCATGGGTGATCCTTGGATTTAAGTATGCGCTGCATTATATACATTTTTGAATTAAATCGTAGTTCTTTGAAAAAAGTATAGGGAGAAAAGAATTAACTTAATTATTTAAATAACTTAGAGGCTTATTCAATCTATTTAAAACTAAAGAATTCTCCTTACTAATGCCTACAGCAAGGAGAACACTAACCTAAAAAAAGCTCTTTAAAATCTTGTTGGAGGATCTATTGCTGATGAGCAGTCAGGATTACTAGGATCGAAATCAGGAACAGGAGGAGCTTCTGGTGGAACACAACTAAAGCTTTCACAAGATCCAAGCATGGGAAGAGAATAACATCTCAAGGAACAAGTTTTAGCTCCTCTAGAATTCACTCCAATATTAACAATAAAACACTGAGTAATATTTTCTTTCTGGCAAAACTCATCTGAAACACAACTTAGACCTGGGGATTTACTACACGTTACACCACTGCCCTCAGGATCGTGAGCAGAACAGAAACCTCCCCCGTTGCAACACAAAGAAGAACATTGATAATCAGATGAACATCGCTCACCCACATCAAACATGTCATCAAAAACTGGATCTTGAATCACATCACCTGAAACAGGAATACAGCCATAACTCTTATCTGTTGTATCAATATATGTATTCTGTTTAATTCTATAAAGTGTCTGATAGCTCTTCTTAATCAAAGGAGAATCTTGATCAATAGGCCAATAAAAAAAGAGTGCTTTATGATGACGATTTTTATCATTTACTAAAGTTATTTGCCCTCGATCAACAGTAAATAACGCTCCACTGACTTGTGAGAGCGATACATTGATCCAACCATCTCTAGGATAAACGTCCTGCGGTTCAGCTAAAAAAATAGGCTCCGTGTCTACTTGAACAATCTTTTTAATTACATCTAGAATCTGACTAGCTCCAGCTACATTTTCTTTTTGATATCGAGAATCTGTTTTAAACTTTGGACAATAACTAAGACCTTCCTCATTTACAAAGGAAGACATATAAATTCCTAACTTTTTAGGACTACCATGTGGAATACTTTTAAAAATCATAAACTTAAATAAATCTATAGTTGTATTTGTCCTATCTCCAATTAAATTATTAATATCGAGTTGCCCATCAAGGTCACGATCTCTCATCAAAGGATCAGATAGTGACCAAACAGAAAAGACGTCTCTCAACTCAAGCCTTGGATAGAGAACAGAGTCGGCCCTTCCATATGTTTGTTGATCGTGACAAAACACATCATCTCGAAAGTCAAAGGGTATAGCTTCGGGATACGTAGTCTCTGGATAGTAATAAAATAATTTAACTAATGAATTTTCACCAAAATCTACATCACCATATTCAAAACAACTATACTGCTTAACTTTCGTTAATTTAGGTTTATCAAAACTTGAATCATCAAATAAGATTTCAAATGATTGAGTTAATGATCGTGAATCACTATTCAAAGACAAAGAGACAATTGACCACTCGATCTTATCACTAGGCTTTACCCCATAATTACTCAACGGAAATTGAATAAAGTTATTATCAATAAAGCGAGGATTTAGACTTTCTACTTTATGATTATTTACTTTTAGCTCAATATTACAATCAGGTCCTGTTGCCCCCCCAGGAATCTCATCGAAACACCACTCATGAAGATTTTGGATAACAGAATCATCATCAACAGGTAAATCGGCTAATGCAAATAAAGATAATTCTTTTTCAGTGGCATTAAAACAAATGTCTTTACAAGAGTTTTTACTTAGAGTGGAAGGTACTTCTTTCTTATTTTGACAAAGGCAAGAGTTTGAAAAATCAAAACCAGTTGGCCTAGTTTCATACACAGGAGTATCTATAAAGCTTAGGAAGTCTCTTGAAAAAAATCTTGCCTCTTCTTCATTATAGCCCCAAATGTGAGAGGCTTCATGAAGTAGGCGAAGCTTTACTTCCTTCGCTGCAGATTGCATATGATCATCATTTGTAGCAGCAAATGATAGGAAGAAATCGTACAGTACAACAATAGCACTGGGGCTTAATTCATAATCCATCATGAGCCTTCGCCCATTTCTCAGTCTTGTATCGTTTTGCTTTAACTGTAGATTTTCATAAACTAAAACATCTAACAAAATATCTCTATACTCGGGATGAATAATAAAAAGATCATAAGTTGAATCATCAACATACTTAATCAGATCAGTTGTTGCTATTTTTAAGAGTTTCTTTCCTTTAACATCAGTAAACCCTCCATTACCTGCATGGTCTCCTCCATCTGTAATGACTCGAGCCTGAGTCGGCAAAAATAAGAGAAAAAATGCCCATCCTAATAACATTTGTTTCATAATCCATCTCCATTTGATTTAGATAAAGGTATTAAAGTTACACCTAGATTAAACACCTGAGTCTTCTTACCTTTTTGTAGAATTTTAACCATTTTATTTTGAAACTCTCTAATTTCTTCTTTTGCTTTTGGTAATTGCTCTTCATTTATAGCAATAGTCATAGAGCTAATGTCTCTCTTTCTCACAGGTACATCTTCTAGACTACTTATGGCCTTAGAAAGTATTTCCTTATGAAATTGTTGGAGACCTTGAGATAGAACATCATCAGAACTCTTTATAGAACTTTTCGTTCGATAATAATGACCACTCTCGTCAACAGCTACGAGACCTAATCTCTTTAACCGTTCGATGGCCTGGCTGACTTCAAAGGCAGAAATACCTAACATCGACGCCATCCAATTAAAATCACTCTTATAATCGTCAAGATTCATCAGCTGAGTGATTCCGAAATGATACCAATTAGAGATCACAGAAAATGAATCAATAGAAAGTTGATAACTTTGCTGCTCAGTTATCTCAGGCCCCAAAAAGCCAGTATCTTGATTAGACTTCCCTGACTGCACTTGCTCTTGCTTAACCAACTCAAGAAGCTCAAGCTTATCTTTTTGGGCTAAGTCCAAGGATTCTGCTATAATAAGGGCTGAGCGAAAACTTAATCTTCTTTTATCAGCGATCACTCTTGAGAGGTATGAAGGACTTAGTCCCACGTTTCTTGAAAAAGAGCGCAGAGAATAAGAAGGATTTCTCTCAATCCTCTTATCTATCTCTCTCATGACCCATTGTCGAGATGACCTTAACTCCATTTGAATCCTTAAAACCCTAGTTTAATTTATTAATAAAAATTATAGGTAACTAAACCATTATGGCCACGCACTTGGCAACACAGTGTTGCCAGGAAAAACAAGTTTACATTTGAATTAAGTAAATTTAGATACTTAGCAAAAAAAAAGGCCCGGTCATTTGACCGGGCCTTCCATACTTTAACTGAATTTTAGTAGCGACCTACTCGTCAACTTTGAAACCAGCAAGCTTGTCAGCAAGAGTTGCAGACTTAACGATGTCATCTTTTCCGTAACCGCTAGCTTCAGCGTTTACAGCAGACTTCATTGAAAGTGCAATTTTCTTAGCGTCTTTGTCAATTGAGATAACCATAGCTTTTACAGCTTGTCCCTTTTGAACAACTTCTTCTGGTTTTTCAACTCTATCTTCAGAAAGCTCAGAAATATGAATAAGACCTTCAATTCCTGTTTCTAGTTCTACGAAAGCTCCAAAGTCAGTAACACGTACTACTTCAGCTTCAATCACAGTTCCAACAGGAAGTCTTTCTTCAATCTTCTTCCAAGGATCTTCCTCAAGTTGCTTAATACCAAGACAGAATTTCTGGTTCTCTTTATCAACAGATAAAACAGAAGCTTCGATTTCTTGTCCTTCAGCAAATTGCTCAGCAACATTTACGTTCTTCTTAGTCCAAGACAGATCAGAAACGTGAATAAGAGCATCAACTTCTTCACCAAGATCAAGGAAAACACCAAAGTCTACAACAGACTTAACTTTCCCAGATACTTTCTTCCCTACAGGGTACTTAGCGGCGAGATCGTCCCAAGGATTCTCTTGAAGTTGCTTGATACCAAGAGAGATTCTCTTATTTTCAACATCAACATCAAGAACTTGAGCATCAACTTTTTCACCAACTGTGAAGTGCTTAGCAGGGTTCTTAATTTTGTTAGTCCAAGACATTTCTGATACGTGAATAAGACCTTCGATCCCATCATCAAGCTCAATGAAGATACCGTAATCTTTAACAGATACGATTTCACCAGAAACTTGCTTACCAGCAACATACTTAGATTGAGCATCTTCCCAAGGGTTAGGCTGAACTTGCTTAAGACCAAGAGATACTCTTTCTTTTTCTTTATCGAACTTAAGAATTTTAACTTCGATTTCATCACCCATATTAAGAAGGTTACTTGGGTGCTTAACACGTCCCCAAGACATATCAGTGATGTGAAGAAGACCATCAATACCACCAAGGTCGATGAATGCACCGTAATCAGTGATGTTTTTAACAACACCTTTAACGATCATGCCTTCTTGCATTTGCTCAAGGATTTCTCCTCTCATCTTATTACGCTCTTCTTGAAGAATAGCTCTTCTTGAAAGAACGATGTTACCGCGTTTTTTGTTAAACTTGATAACTTTGAATTCCATTCTCTTACCAATGTACTTATCAAGGTAACGAGTAGGACGTAGATCAATTTGTGATCCTGGTAAGAATGCCTTAACACCGATATCAACCGATAGACCACCCTTAACCTTAGCAACAACAGTACCTTCAAGAGGAGTACCTGATTCACAAGCTTCAGAGATTTTATCCCATGCTTTAAGAATTTCGGCCTTATCTTTAGAAAGAACAAGGTTACCCATAGCAGACTCAAGCTTGTCGAGGTAAACTTCGATAGTTTGACCTTCTTCAATCTTAAGAGTTCCGTCGTAGTTTTGGAATTCTCTGGTAGAAACAAGACCTTCTTGCTTATAACCAATGTCGACCATTGTGTAGTCGGGTCCAATATTAACTACTTTACCTTCGTAAACTTCACCTTCGGTGAAATCTTTTGAAACTTCTGACTCCAGAAGTTCTGAGAATTTTGTCGCTTCAACAGTTTCAACGTCTTCGCCGAAAACTACTTCAAAATCCTGCATCCATTTTTGTTTGATGTCCTCAGTTGACATACAATACCTCTTTTTGAGCCTCTTCCTTTGGAAGAAAACTCGGTTTCATTAATCCCAAACCGAAGCTTGGGGATCACACCCTACTACTGTAGGCATATGAAATTTATAACTTTAATCTTCTATAAGTATAAAATTCTTAGATGACACGACAAAAATCGTGTTTTTGAAATCCTTACTTATTAAATTATAGTGGGGCGCAGTGTAGCCTAAACGAGAGCTCTTGTTAAGACTTATTTCGCAATGAAAAGAAATTCCTCTTTCGTATCCTCAGGCGCTGAAGTCTTCTTCTACGGCCGAGTAGTTTCTGATAAGACTTCGTCATAATTTCGTCATAGCTAGTGCTTCCATAGGACTCTCCAAGTGATTGATTCGCCTTATGAAGGTTCACCTTGTAAGTAGCTAAATTACTTAGGATTGTTTCACATTTCTCTCTAATTTCTCGTGAGTCACCAAGCTTATACGTCTCTCCGACTTGACCGTGGGTACTTAATAACTCCATGGAAGTAGAGCTTCTTGGAACAAGAATAGGTGTTCCAGACAACAAGGATTGCACGGCATAGTCTTCGAGGTCTTCTCTGCGGCGCAGACCTAACCAAAGATCCACCCACTTTTGCTGCTCGGCAACATCACATGGTCCAACAAATGCTACGTGCTCTTCAAGGCCCCAGTCTTTTACTTGTCGCCTCAATTCATCCGTTAGTTTTGTATCGGCCCAACTCTTTTCGTTACAAAGGGCAAATGTGTAATTCTTCCCTTCTAACTTTCTTTCAATCATTACTCGAAAAGAATGAAAGAGCGTTTCAAGAAAAGATGTATTAGTCTCAATGCCGTTTAAGTTGGTACCGATATACCATCTCTCTTCTGTAAAACGAAAAGGAGGTCTCTGTGTCTCGCCTACACTTGTCTTCACTCCCATTCCCACGAAGTTAATTTTGCGGGGTGGTAGTCCAAGATGTCCCCATACATTTTCCACCATGTCAGGCATAGGAAGAACGACCTGATCTATTCGAGAAGAAAGAGGTCGATACCAAAAGTCTTTATAGTATTTCTTTAATTCAGAGCTCATGGTGAAAACAAGAGGAGTGAGCCTCTTTCGACGAAGATAAAAACAAAGCGGCCACAGAACTTTTATATCGTAACAATGAACTATATTAATATTAAGTTCATCGATTAAGCGGCTTAACTTTCCAATTTTATGCCATTCAAAAATTTTGGAAGCAAATTTACCTTTATGATAAATACACTCTACGCCTATTTCTCGAGCTTTGTTTCTAAGTCTCGTATTCTTATATGTATAAAGATAGACCTTCGCTCCGCCTTTTAAGGCGAGTTTACAGTCCTTAATGATCATTCTTTCTTCGGTGCCCCATCTTTTAGATAGACCCATATAAAAGAAATTTAATCCTGTGAAAGGTAATTTATTTGAGGGGCTTTCCAGCTTTGTATTCAACGAGCTCTCCTGCAGCAGCACCTATTTTAACCTGGGCTTCAAACTTTAATAGTTTCTTTTTATCATCAGCAGAGAACCAAAAGAGAATATCCCCTTTCTTCTCTAACACGCCAGGAAAGTGAGTTTCAGCACTTATTCTAATGGCCGATACATCACGATCCATAATTTCAATCTTTTCAGTTTCTTCAACTTTAATTTTTAAAATCCAAATCTTTCCACGGGTAACGATAGGATACTCATATCTGTCTCCTTTAACTAAAGGTAGGGAGCGTACAAAGTGAAGCGCTGAAAAAGAGTCTTGAAAATAAAAAGGTATATGCTTGGTAAGCTCAACTTCTTTTAGTTTTCCGTGCTTCACTCTTTTGTACCAATGATAAGTTTTTAATTCTTCTTGATCGAATAATTGTAGATCATCAACGGTTTGAGAGCTCTCCCGCTGAGAGAGCACATACTTCATAGGAATGAAACTATCTTGATTTACATAGGAATCGAGAGAATCGTCTAAGGTGTATATATAGCTATAATAGCGAGCTGATCTAAGCTTGGCGGTAAAATGGTAAGCACCTTGCCCCCCGATCTCAACAGGAGCTTTTGTTTCCATTTGAATATGCCCAGCTGTTATCCCAAGATAAGAAACTTTAAAAACAAACTTTTCCCCTATCTCTACAATTGGCTTAGACTTTGGCCAAACTTTTTTAGAGACTTCATCGTATTTTTTAAACTCTATCGGATAGGGATCAATCGATTCATCTTGTTTGAACTGTCCTTCTTCTATCTTATCGGAATCTAATTTCTCGACGCTCAATACATCGTCTTTTACAACTTCAGTTTTAATCGCTTCTTTGATTTTAGACTTAGTCTCAACCTCTTGAGTACTTATTGGTTTATTTTCGCTGTGATTATCAGGAGCTTTCTTTGTTATTTCTTTTTTACTTCCACCCGATTCATTTTTGATTTGGAATTTATCAAATTTCTTATCATCAATTCCTAGTGATTTTTCAACTTGTCGAGACTCGACTTCAAGAAACTCAGTGTCTTTCTTAGTTGCACAAGAACTAAGCAATAATGACATCGTCACTATAGAGGGAACTAAATATTGGAAAATTGGTCTTTTATTAATTAGAATCACTTTGATATTTTACCCTAAAGAGGGTGAGCTTCAACCCTGTCCATTCATACCGAAATTACTTGATCAATTGTCTTCAGTGTATCTTCTTCACCAGCGACAAACTCGACCTGTATCTCTAAATAAAGAAGTCTTGGATCATCAATGATTCTACGTATCTTTACGATATCCTTCTCAGTGGTAATCACATAGGCGTCTTCGGCCACTGCTCTTTCGAGAATTTGATTAATTTCTTCAACTTTAAAGAAGTGATGATCTGGATAGACAATATTTTCAATAACATCGGCACCTAAGGACTCGACTAAATTAAAGAAAGATTCTGGTGAAGCAATACCGGCCAAACAAAAAACTTTTCGTCCTTGTATCTCTTCTAATGCAAGCATTTGCTCATAAGATGAATTAAAGAAACCCGAAGGAGTGTAGTCCATTAAAGCAAAGTTGATATGAGGAGGAGCATAACTCTTAATCATTTCTTGAAGACTTAATACTTTTTCACGATCCGCTTGATTGGCCCTACCGATAACAACGATATCCGCATCCTTAAGAGCAGAAAATCCTTCTCTCATATAGCCTCGTGGAGCTACTTTATAACGATCAAGTGGCATTAGAGCATCAAATAGTACAATATTTAAATCACGCTTAAGCTTCAGATGCTGATGTCCATCATCAAGAACAACAACATCAGGATTTTCTTTATCAAAGTAATATTCTAAATTTTCTCTACGCTTCTTACCAACAACCACAACAGCATTTTTCAAACGCCTAACGAGTAAAAGTGCTTCATCCCCGTATTCAAAAGGATTAAAACCAAGCTTCTTTCCAGAACGAAGAATACCACTACTATTTTCAAGATTACCTTTGTAACCACGAGAAAGAATCATGACTTTCTTATTTCTTTGATTAATGTATTCGCTCAACCAAATAGTAAAAGGTGTCTTTCCCGTACCTCCGAAAGTTAGATTACCTACAGAAATAATAGGAACCTGAAAACTCTCCACCTTAATAAAGTTATAGGTGTAGAGAAATCTTCGTAAGCGATATATTCCATCCCATAGAAAAGATAATGGGGTCAGTAGAATCATTAAAGTTTTAAGTATAGGGTTATTCCAACTCATCAATCTTTCCATTATTACGCGGATTATCTTTCATCAGTTCAAAGATAATATTACCCACATTTTCAGAATCACCACCGATCAGATCAAGTGTCTGGGCCAATTTTTCTTTTGTTTGAATATATTTCTCTTCATCAGATATCCACTTTTCTAATTCCTTATTTATAGCGAAGGCCGAGCACTCATTCTGGATGAGTTCAGGAAATATCTTTTCTTGATGAACAATATTCGCCAAAGAGATTGGTCCATCATAGGAAAGAAAAGTATAGAAAATATATTCATTTAATAATGAAGACACATAACAAACAATGGTGGGGACTTCAAATAAGGCACAGGTTAAGGTAACCGTTCCACTTGCAGCAAGAGAAAGGTCTGCCCAGCGAAGGGCATCAGTAATTTCATCATGTTTATAAACTTTATCAACATGATGAAGATAAGGAGCGTAGTGATCCTCTAAAACATTAGGTGATTGAACTAAGGCCACTTCAAATTCACGCCGTGTTTGATACAGATATTCATTAAATATAGGGAGTAACTTAGAAACTTCTGCATTTCGAGAACCTGGGAGAAGAAGAAGCCTTATCTTTCTCTTGGATATTACATCGAAAGATTTATGACTAAGTCCGAGTTCATCGTGATTGATCTTCTCTTTATGATGAAACCATAGAGGGTGAGGAACAGAGCGAACTCGGTTCACTCCTCGACTTTGAAACCATTCTTTTTCAAATGGAATAATAGTAAAGAGTGTATCTACATTTTCTTCTAGAGCACGGGCCCGCCATGCTTTCCAAGCCCAAGCTTGAGGAGCAACGTAATAAAATACTCTAACGCCTTCTTTTTTTAACTTCTTCGCTAATCTCAAATTAAAGTCTTGAAAGTCGATTAAGATTGCATATTTACAGTTACGCTTTTTTACTTCTTCAACCATTTCATTCAATGCTCTAAAATAAAACGGAACTTTACCTATAACCTCGCTAAAGCCCCATGAGGAAAAATCTCTTAGGTGATAGAGAAGCTCTACCCCAAGCTGAGACATCTCCTCTCCACCAACACCAAAGAACTTCATATCAGGTTCTTTAGACATAAGTTCAGGTAAGAAGCTCATTGCATGCTCTTCCCCAGACTTTTCCCCTGCAATGATAAGACAACTTTCTTCTACCATGAGATCGCTTTTTCTAATTCCAAGGAATTAAGTACCTGCTCAACAACATAGACAGCATTTACTCCATCATCTTCATTTACAACAGTTTGAGTGTTATTTTTTATGGCCTTGTAAAACAAGCGCTGCTCTTCTAATAAATGATCTCTACCTGGATATTCAGTACGTACGACAAACTCATCCTCAGCATCAGCACTAGACCTTGCTTCAATTAATTCTTTTCTAAATAGATCAACCTGCAGACAGCCATACTCATTAACGACTTCAAAGTTTCGTATCTCACAAGTGTGATTACGACCTACAGAGATTGTGGCAACAGCACCAGAGTTAAAATTAAAAATAGCTCGTACAAAGTCCCACTTATCCGTTCTTTGTTTCTTACCAAATGCTTCTACTGAGATAGGCTTATCCCCAAGAATATACATCATAAGGTCAATGTCATGAATCATCAGGTCTTGAACAACATCAACATCAGTAGCGCGTCCTTTGAAAGGAGCTTGTCTTTCAAGTCTTAATATTGGAGTACCTTTAAAGTAGTCTTTCTTTTCTTTAACGGTATTCCAGACTTCATGAAACCGCTCACTATGACCAACTTGAAACTTGAGACCATTTTCTTGGACTAATTGTTTTATTTCAATCGCCTCTTCATAACTTGATGTCATTGGCTTTTCGCAAAAGACATGCTTCTTATTCTCAAGTAATTTCTTACAGAGTTCATAGTGATATGAAGTGGGTGTCACTACAATAGCCGCATCAAAATCCAGGTCACATTGTTCATAGTTTTCAAATACAGGAATATCAATTTCTTTTTCTTTAAGCTTTGAAGCCGTCGCTGGTGAAGGATCTACAATGGCAACTAATTCTGACAGACCTTCTTCTTTTAAGGCGAGTACTTTATCAACATGCCAACGTCCTAAGTGACCATATCCAAATACAATTACTTTTATCATGATAAATCCTTTTAATAGGCTTAAGACATAAAGGGTGCGATACCTACTTCAGAGTCATTAATTTCACTTACCATCTGCTCAATAACGGGATTCCCTGCGTACTCTTCAATGAGTTCTTTGTGATTAACAAAGGCCCTTGGACTCAATGGATTGGCTTCCATTACACGATAGAAATCAACGACTTCCGAGATCACTTGCTTAGAATGACCACCTCTTCTCATGCCAATGATATTGATTCCTTTTAATCGAACTCGGTTACCATAGGCCGTACAAAAAGTTGGAATATCACGATCGATCGCCGAAGCACCACCTAGGTAACTACCAAGACCCAGACTCACAAATTGAGAAATATTACATCCTCCACCAATAATAACTTTATCACCCACTCTTACGTGTCCAGCAAAGTTCGTACTATTGGCAATAATACAGTTACTTCCAAAAATAACATCATGACCTAAGTGAACATATGACATGAGTAAGTTATTGTCCCCGACACTGGTTTTCGCTTTATCTTTCAATGTACCACGGTGAATACTCACGTACTCACGAATGATATTTCCATTACCAATAATCGTTTCAGTCGGTTCATTTTTATAAGATGAATCTTGTGGAGGGGCACCAATGGCACAATAAGATGAAATTTTATTATCTTCACCAATTGTCGTGTACCCATCTATCTTTACATGGGATTCGATTGAAGTATTCTTTCCTATTTTTACATTAGGGCCAATAATCGTGAAGGGTCCAATAACAACACCTTCTGCAATTTCTGCCTCAGGTGAGACTAAGGCCAACTCGTGAATTTGAGCACTCATAAAACAATCCTTAATTTACAAATTTAACGGAGGCCATAACAGAAGCCTCACTCATCACTTCTCCATTATGATAAATAACACAGTCATTTGTCATGAATGGACCACGTATCTTAGTACATTTAGAGCGAATATCTAGCTCCATTTCTGGAAATATAGGTTTTCTAAACTTTGAGGTTGCAACACTCAAGAGCATCACATCCATTTTTAAATCTTTCCAATTGGGTACGGCCTTCATTAGAGCAAAAGATGAAACTTGGGCCATCATTTCAATTTGAACAACACCTGGAAGAATAGGATTCCCCGGAAAATGACCGGCAAAAATCGCATGATCTTTCTTTGTTGTATATTTACCAATAACCTGTGCACCTACAATATCTTTAATATCTACAATATCTTTACCAAGTACACTTTCTGGTAAAATGATTTCTTTAACTTCATCAACAAAGAGAAAAGGATCTCTATGAGGAAGGAAACTTTTTACTACTTCTATTCCAAATTCCATATATATGCCCCTCAAAATATGCCTAAGCACAAAATTATTTTTTTAAACTCAATTTTCTTAACATAGCATTACCACGCAACCATTCTTTAATCGGTCGTGCAGGGTGCCCACCGACGACAGCTCCAGCATCCAAAGAACCAGTCACTCCAGCACCACCTGCAATCTGAGAACCTTTACCGATTTTGACATCAGGTGCGACACCAGATTGGCCTCCAAAAACACAGAAGTCTTCAATAACTGTTGATCCCGCAATGGCCACTTGACCACAAAGAACCACTCCTCGCCCAAGGTGAACATTGTGTCCAACTTGAACATGATTATCTAACTTTGAACCCTCTCCTATAAGTGTAGGACTGAAAGTTCCCTGATCAATACAGGAGTTACTACCAATTTCGACATGGTCCGAGATCACAACTCCTCCCATATGCCATACTTTCTTATGAACTCCAGCATCGAAATTATAACCAAAACCATCGGAACCTATAACGGTTCCCGCATGTATTCGACAAGAACGACCAATTTTTGTTTTGGGCATGATCGTTACATTGGGATAGATCACTGTACCTTCATCAATACTAGAGTGAGATAAAATGCTAACTCCAGAATGAATCACAACATCAGCACCTATTACAACGTCGGAGCCAATAAATACATTCTGCGCTATTTTAGCTGTAGGATCGATTCTTACAGTACCAAGCTTTCGAGCATCTATTTCATCATTCATTCTTTCTTGGTCTAAGTCATAGAAGGGCTTAGATAAATAAGACATAGATAAGGCCACGCTATCCACCACTGCCCATCCGGCAGCTTTAGAGAGAACTTCTTCGAGCTCATCTTGAACTTTCTCTAAAAAGTCTTTTTGAAAAATAACAAAAAGACCCTCTACTTTATCAGCTTTAGATGCTTCTAAGAGAGATGTCCAAAAGCTTTTAGCCCCACAGAAATAAAGGTGATGACTTGCAAACCCGTAGCGATCACATATGCCCTCAATTTGAAATTCTTTATTGTCTGGGCTTTTAACAAGATCAAAGCTTTTATCATACAAAGAGAGCTCAGAAATATTCATTGTTATGTCCTTCAAAAAACAAAAGGGAACTAAAAAGTTCCCTTATTATTTAGTCCTTCTAAACCTGGAAGATACCAAGCTTAAGGGGACTACATTTTGTCATAGGCCTTTACAACCTTATCAGTGATATCATCTACTTCTTTAATGTAGATTGGAGAAGTTGTTACTTCAAATACCATATCGTAAGTTCCACCTTTAGATACTTTCTCAATGACTTTACGAACTTTCTCTAAAATGGGCTTCTTTAATTCATTTTCTTGATTCTGAATTTCTTTTTGAAAAGTCATAGTCTTCTGCTGAAGTGCCATGATTCTTCCTTGAATTTCTTTTTCTTTCTTCATTTTTGATTTTTGATCAATAACAGCACTTTGTTTTTGATAATCTTCTTGAAGCTTCTTAATCTTATCTTCTTCTTTTTTGATGATTTCTTGTTTTTCATCGAATTGCTTCTTTAAAGTACCACGTACCTTTTGACCATCTTTCACAGAAAGAAGAACTTTTTGTACATCAACCTTTGCAATTTTGGCCGCAGCGGCTCCAAAAGAAAGTGTCATTAAAGCTATAATACATAATAGTTTTTTCATCTTTATCACTCCAGAGTGTTTTAAAATTTAGAATAATTGTCCTATATCAAAATGGAATTGGCTACCTTGAGAATCATCTCCAATTGGATATCCGAATTCAAATCGAAGAACCCCAATTGGTGAGAACCATCTAAAACCAAAGCCATAATCTTTGTAAAGTTTAAAATCGTTTGTTCCACCAGCATGCCCTGCATCAGCAAAGACCACCCATTTTAGTCCGGCTTCTCGGGCCAAAGGATGTTCAAATTCAACTGTCGCAAAAGTAGAGAAAAGACCACGCTGATTAATCAATACACTTTGACCATTATTAAGCGTCACGAGTTCTTTTGGCCCGATATATTCAATATCATAACCCCGTAAGTTACGAGATCCACCCAAGAAGAACTTTTCAGATCGTGGAACAGGGTTTCCATCTACTCTTTCAATTTTACTCGCGTAAAGTCTTGTTCTTAAGACGAGGTCTCCAATAACACCCTTGTACCACCTTGCATCAAGTTCGTTCTTAAACCACTCTTTCTTAAATCCAATCCCTGTATACTCTGTCGCTGCAGAAAGGTAGTAACCTTCACTTGGTTCAAAAGCATTGTTACGTAGATCTCGAATAATCGAGAAACGAATAGTAGAGGCTTCCCCATTTTCAACGGCGGTATTAATAGTTGGATCTTGAGTCTCACTAATTTCTGTATTTTCATACTTATACGTCACAAAGAAGCGAGTGAAATTAAGAATAGGATACCCTACCCTTAAATTGAAACCTTCTCTCTTATAGGTAAAGTAATTAGAGTTTCTATTGGTGGTTCTAAAGATGTCACCACCGGCTGTCCATTTGGTATCAAAGAGGTAGGGTTCAGTGAAACCTACGTTAAATGTATTTTGAACACCTGATAACGTTAATGAGAACGATAGGTTTTGCCCTAAGCCTCTAAAGTTATTCTGAGAAATAGAAGCCTGAAGAAATCCCTTAGATGCAGTAGAGTAACCAGCACCTAAACTAATTTGTCCTGTGTTTCTCTCTTTAACTTGAATTTCAACATCGAGAATATCATCTTTTCCTTGAGGAGAAACAGTGTTGAATAAAACGGAGTTAGGCTCAAAGAAACCTAGACGATTAACGGCTTCTTTAGACATTCTTAAACGTGAACCAGAGAACTTCATCCCTTCGTGAATGAAGAGTTCACGACGAACAACTTTATCGCGAGTTTTCGTATTCCCCTTAACAAGGATTTTACCAAAGTAAGCGATCTTACCTTTCTCAAATGAGAACTCGACATCGACCTTATTTTCACCAGGAACCAGTTGCAAGGTTCTTAAAACGTTGGCGAAGGCATATCCCTTATCTTGATACATCTCCGTTAACTTTTGAATATCGAGTCTCAATAATTCTTCTGAGTAAATCGACTCTTGCTTTAGCTGAATTTCATCCAAGAGTCTTTCTTCTGGAAAGAGAACCTCTCCTTGGAAGTTAATTTTATTAATAGAAAACTGCGGTCCTTCATTAATTTTCATTGTAATGAAAACCCATTTCTTATCTTCAGAAACAGTGATTTCAGGAGTACCTACATTAACTTGTAGATAACCTTTTGTTTTGTAGAAGTACTTTATTCGTTCGATATCTGTTTGAAAGTTAAATTCTTTAAAGTTCCCACTTCCAGACATAAAGGAAAATAAACCTTCCTCTCGTGTCTCCATGATTCCTTTTAACTCATCATCTTGAAAGGCCTTATTTCCTAAGAAGAGAACTTTCTTTACGAGAACTTTATCAAACTCTTTAATATTAAAAACGAGATTTACGTTCTCATCACTTATTCTTTCTACTTCATACTTAACCTTCGCCAAGTAGAAGCCCTTCTCTTCGTATTGTTTAACAATGGCCTGAGTATCGTTTTGAATCGTATTCACATCTAGGATGGCATACTCTTTGGTCTTTAAACTTCCCTTAAGATCATCGGCATCAATTTCATCGTTACCTTTGAAAATGATATTCGCGACAATAGGCTTTTCTCTAACTTTGAAAATAAGAGTTTGTTTTCCTCGAACGATTTCTTGATGGGCCTCAACAGATTCAAAATATTTAAGGCCGTAAATTTTTTGGATATCTTTTTTAAGAAGATAATTATCAATTATCATTCCCTTTTGACTGCCTAATTTTTCTAGGATCGCTTCTTTTTCAACTTTCTTAAGTCCTTCGATTTTAATCTCCTCAACTTTAAAAAGATTTTTATGAGGACCAAGATCTTCCAAAGCATAACTTGAGTTCATGCTCATTATGCAAAAGGGTAGAAGTATAGAAAGGGTAATATATCTTAGGGAAAGGCTAAAGTTCATCACTACATTTTCTCTCAAAATGGATTTATCTCCTGCCTAATTTGAATCAGGAGATCTTATATACAAGCCGCTTAAAACCCGGCCAGTCGCTGAAATACATAGATATGAAAATTATCAATAATTTAGGGAGATTACAACTATTTGGGTCAACTTTTATGCAGAGAAGTGATCAAATAAAATCATTAAGAAAGTAGTCTTCCATCTTTCATAACAAATTTATTGTTAAAGGAATTTGCAATGGCCCGATCATGGGTTACGACAATTAATGTTGCACCGAATTCTTTGGCAAGTTTCTTTAATAATTCAGTCACTTTTGAGCTATTTTCAGAATCTAAGTTCCCTGTAGGCTCATCGCACAATAACAATTGCGGCCTCATGGATAGAGCTCGAATAATATTTATTCTTTGCTGCTCTCCGCCAGAAAGCTGGTAAGGAAATTTCTTTAGGCAATGTGCAACATCTAAGTATTCCGCCAATTCCTGGGTCATTTTCTTAACGCGAGCCATATCTCCTCCCCCAATCTCACAAGGAAGCAATATGTTTTTCATGTTGGTTATACTTGGCAATAAGAAGTGAAATTGAAAAATAAACCCCACACTTTTATTTCTAAACTTTGCAAGAGGTCCATCTCCTAGAGATGCGAGGTTGTTTCCATCAATAACAACCTTACCTGTATCGGGTCGCTCAAGCCCCCCCATCATATATAAGAGCGTTGATTTTCCTGAGCCAGAACTACCAACAATTGCGTACTGCTCTCCTAACTCCATAGACAGTGAGAGATGATCAAGAGCATGCTGCTCTCCATATGTTTTTGAAACATCTTTAATTTGAATAAAAGGTACATTCGTCATTTCAGGCAAACTCCTCTCGTAAACCACTCAAAATAGATTTACGAGACATACGATATAAAGCAAAGGATAGAATAATGAGCATCCAAAATAGAGTGGAGATGAATACGAGAACATAGTCAGAAGTGCTTATCGAGAGCTTTATTCTTTCTAAATTATAGACGCTTCCCGGTAGTTTAAGAAAAGAAAGATTGGCCAAGGCCAAGTCAAAAATTTCAACAAAAACTTGAGAAAAAGCACAGCTAAAAATCCACAATAAAGTAATCACTCCATACCATGTTTTCCTTATATCACTCGGACCCATTCCCAGTGCCTGAAAGAGAAAGATTTGTTGCGATCTACGATCATCTAGGAAAGTGATAAAAGAGAGGACATTAAATATCGATACCACGACAATAATTTGTAACACTAAACCAATGGTAACTTTTTGGATTTCAACGGCTTCTAATAAAGAACCATAATCATACCA
>JBLWYP010000004.1:0-257665 GCA_048266825.1 Bacteriovoracaceae bacterium
CCGAAAAGAGTGACACAAAAAAGAGCGCCACAAGTAACAATAGAAAGAGCATAACCTAACTCTCCCCCAACGCCTGTCATTTTGGCCATGCCTGCAAAAATATAATATCCCAAATAATAATAATGCATTGTCTCCCCGGCGAACCAAGGATCTTGGAGAGGAAGTTCAGTATTTCTTAAATTGAAATTCAAAAGCGTATAATCCATGGGCTTCTCTCCCCAGAAAATATCGGGGTGCCTACTTTGAATGACAAGAAGGAGTGAAAACACAACAAGATAAATAAGCTCCGTCTTCCAAACATAGCGAAACTTATCATTTAATAATTTAAACAGATCAGCTTCTTTATTAGGAATAATGTGAGATAGCGCCAACATAACAATTAAGCAAAAGGAGAGAGAAGGGCCAGAGAAGCTGAGAATGCCCATATTTGTAAGAATCCAATTCAAATAAAAGAGAATGGTAATGGAGATTATTTTAGAAAGCGCGTAGCCTCTATCAGGAAGCTTTGGAAGTAGAGTCGATACCATAGGAAACATTAAGATTCCGATGAATATCCATTGGTAATACCACATCAAGATTGAAATCAATTGATGTTGCTCAGAGTGAAAAAAAAAGTAATTAAGAACGGATAAAAGTACCCAAGGAAGATTCGCAAATAGGAGAAACTTCCCTTTCATATCAATAGACTACCTTTTCGATATTATCAAAAATCTCTGTTAATCGAGTCATTTGATTCTTCTTCAAAAGGCGAATCATCTGAGCTTCCATATCAAAGAGGATCTGTGGTCCCTGATAGATAAAAGAGGTATAGATTTGGCATACTTTCCCCCCTTTTTTCCAAAAATTAAATACGTCATCAAAGGATGATATCCCACCAATTCCGATCATTTCCAAATGAGTTCCAGAACCGATGACTTCTAGAACGTGTTCACGCATTTTTTGACCACGTTCAGAGAGTAACTTTCCAGAGACTCCCCCCTGACCGATATCGGGCATGATCGTTGTATTGGTGGCCAAAATTCCAGCAAGCTTATAATCATGAGCAAGTTGTACAATTCCAGGAATATCCTCAAAAGCCAGATCCGGTGCTATTTTTAGATATAAAGGAGGTGAATCTATTTCTCGAAGGTCTTTTAATCCTTCAAAAATTTCTTTTAAAGAATCAATATTTTGAAGATCTCTCAACCCTGGAGTATTGGGAGAGCTTACATTGATAACAATATAACTCGCGATATCTTTGAATTTCTTGAAAAGGATTTGATAATCTTCAAAGGCCTTATCCTGTGCGGTTGTTTTGTTCTTTCCAAGATTGACGCCGATGACTTTACCATTTCTCTTTGCCTTAACGACATTAAGATAGATTTCTTCCATTCCTTGATTATTAAAACCCATGCGGTTGAGCAGACTTTCTTCTTCTTTTAATCTAAACATTCTAGGCTTTGGATTACCAATTTGTGGCTTCGGAGTAACTGTCCCCACTTCAACTGCACCAAAAGGAATCTGTGTAAAGAAATCTATTGCCTCGGCATTCTTATCGAGTCCAGCCGCGAGACCAACAGGAAAGGTCCAGAAGTTTTCGTCTTTTAAGGTGACGGATAGATCATATTTTTCGAGATCGAAGTCTTCAACCTTGCGACAAGTTCTAAATATTGAAGCCGTAGAATTGGGAAAGGTCGACAGTAGAGATAAACTTTGATTATGGGCAAGTTCAGGGTCAAGCTTAAAAGCAAGATTCTTAAATAGATTGTAGTAATTCAATGTAATACCGCTTGAAAAAGTTTGCTCTAGTATAGTTGAACAAAGTCTCCTTCGACAACTGAACCACCAGAATGAAGAATAGCGATGGCCCCATCTGGACCAAAATAATCAATAATTTCGACTGTACCTTTGACTTCACCTTTAGAAACTCCAATCAGAGCACCTGTTTCGGGATCAAAGACTTCCTGTCCTTCCGTCACAACTTTCAAGATATCAGAAATTTGAATCCCAGATGAACGACCAGCATTGATATAGATCTTATTACCAATGATTCGTGCAACTCGTCCTACCCAATCAAGCTTCGTTGATACTTCTAAAATTCTAGGAATTGATTTTCTCGTGGCCACCTGAACAGCATAGCGAAGAAGTTCTCGGCGATAAGTTAATTTAGACTCTCGATCACTATTAAAGAGTCTAAAAGATGAATCATCGGCAAAGCCTCTTATTTCATCAGTATAAATTTCTTTATTACTATTGACGTCAAATAAACGAATTTCAACTTTGGCCTCTGTATAGGACTTTGTTTCACGAACAAGACCTATCTCATCAGTCTTCTCTCGAATACGAGCATCCTTAATGCGGCCAAAGATCACAAAGTTTAATCCTGATATTTTCGCTTTACGGGCCAATTGTACTAATTTAACTCCCCCACCAGCATAAATCTCTTTAGATGATCCAAAGATTTTATTGGCCATGGGATCAATGATAAACTCTCCTGTGCGAGAAAGTTCTTTTCTCAGCTCAGCAGTCGCCGTAATTCCCAGATCGTCTCCTCCATAAGGAGATTCATTAAAGAAGGTTAAAAGCGCCACTTTCTTTTTCACACCATTAAAGTACTGACGCTCAGTGGAGCGCTCTCTTTGTCCAGAAGACTTGCGGTCAATCACTGGACCTGAGCAGGACATAAGTATAGAGAGAAGAAATATAAAACTAGAACGAAATTGGTTTATCATTAAGGGTTTCTCCAACCTTTATAATTTATGATCTTCTTTCATTGCGCTTACTCTTTACCTCAGAAGTTGCCCCAGATGGATTGGCTTCTTCTCTTGATTCCCTTTTTACGATGACTTGAAAAGGGTTATCTGCGCTTGGAAAAAAGACCTTACTGTCTTGATCAATCATCATTCCTGAGAGAGATTTCAACATGGACACCATATCCTGATCATCACCAGAATATTCTAGCTCTATTTTAGCATTGTTTGGTCCAAAACTTTTAATCATAGGACTAAATTGCTTGGTCACCCCTTTATCGCTGAGAAATTTAGTCAAGCTTACAAGGTCCGCCATATTCTTATATTCGGAAATCTCAAGCGTAACTCGCTTTAACATCGTCTTAGCCGACTCAATAGAGCGAGGAAAAGATTTAAAAGGTGTTAGTGGAATTTGATAAACAGTGTTGGCCAGTCCATTACTCATAAGCTTTGGCTCTTCGTAGCTATAACTTTTTTGAATTTCGTCAAAGTCAGAAAAATAGACAACTTTCTGTGAACTTAAATCTTGAAGAAAGAGGTCTCCCGAGACTTCAAATGTTCTTCTTAGGGCATCTTCATTCTCTCTAATTTTCTTAATTTTAAAATTAATTTTTAGCCAAAGCGCCGAAGCATAATCATTAGAAGCAGCTATAGAGCTTGTTGTTTCGCTCGTACTCTCTTGCGAAGTTTCTTCTGCTTTCATTGACTGCTCAGCTCTTTCTTGTTGAACTTGCTTTAATGCTTCTAAGCTCAGACCTGAAAACTTTTTAATCTCATTGGCCTGTGCAGAATCCACAAAGACCACTCTATCGACCTTAGCATTGAGAACTTTTCCAATTTGATCTTTCCAGTTATTTTTTAAAACATCGGTAAAATCACTTTCAACTTCAATTCCTATTTCAGACCACGAAGTGTCAGCAAGGTTGAACTCACTCAAAGCATAGATAGTACTATAATGCTTATCTGTTTGATCACTCGTAAAGGTTAGATAGACTTTATGAAGTTCTCTACGATTAACCTTGGCCTTAATTCTAATATAGCGACTATTGGGCACCTGAGGTGAGCGAGACATCTTCTTTACAGAATGTTGAATGATTGCACGACTTATTCTTCCATAACGTGACTTAAGACGTAGACGTTCATGGCGCAAAGCTTTCTGATAGTCTTTATTATTCGCAGCAGTTTCTTCTGTGACTTCATGCTTGGTCATTAAGCCAGTCTTTACTTTATCGAAGTACTCTTGAAATTTTTCTTCGTAGTTTCTCCAGAACTTATCACTATCAAGACCCATCACCTTCATCTCTTTAGTGAAAATATCTCTAAAGGCATTGGTAAGAAGTTGTTGCTTAATAAAAGATAGAGAATCATCATCTCTAGAGTAAAAACGTCCATCTCCATCTACAGAGCTCACTTGGGCATTTACTCCAAAAGAGATCAGTATTGAAAATAGGACGATAAGAGTATTTGTGATTCCTTTCACGGCTTCCTCGCTTTTAATTTAATATATCAATGTGTGCTTTGTTCTACGTCTTCTAGTCTACCATCTACAACAAACTTTACCGTATTGCAGTTAAAGACCTCATTTATTTTAGCGGCCATTTGCGGAGTTGGGTTAACTAAATACTCATCTCCAAGAGGCATCCTTGCGCGCCCATCCTTACCTTCAAATATAACATGGGCAGGAACTGAACCTCGGTAACTTAAGAGAACTTGTTTAAATTTCTCAAGTTTATGAGCAGGAAAATCATCTATATTTAGATTAATCCTCACTCCACTCACTCGCTCTTCGGCCTCATCTTTTAGTTTTTGAAATTTTGTGGGAAAGAACTTTCTAGGGTCTTCTGATAAATTGACATGACCCGAAATAATAAGCGGCTCATCACTAGAAATAAGTTCTTCAAATTCTGCAAATACCTTAGGGAAAACAATACATTCAATTTTTCCTGAGAGGTCTTCAAGATTAGCAAAACACATACGATCACCTTTCTTGGTAATAATCGGTCTCATACCGTTGATCATTCCAGAAAGGGTCATCTCTCTTTTGCTATCCCCTAGCATATCATTTACTTGATTAATCTCCATCGAAGAGAGCTGATTCATAATATCACGATAACGATCTAGGGGGTGACCTGAGACAAAAATCCCCATGAGCGATTGTTCAAAGCCCAGTTTTTCGCGATCGTCATATTCTGCGACTTCTTGGATATCAAGTCGTGACTTGGTCATCTCATCATCCGTTTCTTCCACGTCAAAGAGAGACACTTGTCCAAGTAGCTTTTGCTCTTGTTTCTTGGCCGCATAAGCGACGATCAATTCAAGACTTTCAAAAAGGGTCTTGCGATTCATTTTCTCGCATGAATCAAAAGCTCCTACTTTAATAAGAGAATCAATCATTCTCTTATTCACCATTTTTAAATCGACTCTTTCACAAAAGTCGATAAATCCTTTGAAAGGACCATTCTCTTCTCTTTCTTTGACAAGAGAGTAAACGGCATTTTCACCGACGTTCTTAACCGCTCCCATACCAAAACGAATATTCCCTTCTACAACATTAAAGAGCCAAAGGGACTCATTCACATCAGGAGGAAGAACTTCAATATCGTAGTTCTTAGCGTCGTTGATATAGATGGTTACTTTATCGGCATTAGAAAGTTCTGTTGAAAGTAGGGCCGCAAAGAAACAAGCTGGGTAGTAATGCTTAAGAAACGCTGTTTGATAAGCAATAAAAGCATAGGCCACGGCGTGAGATTTGTTAAATCCGTATTCCGCAAAGTTGGCCATTAGCTGATAGAGTTCACCTGCTATTTTTTGATCATAGCCACGCTCTTTTGCTCCGGCCAAGAAGATCTCACGGTGTTCTTCAATGAGGCTAATCTTCTTCTTTCCCATCGCCTTTCGCAGAATATCCGCTTGTCCAAGAGAATAGCCTGCCAGCTCTTGAGCAATCTTCATCACCTGTTCTTGGTAGACGATAATTCCATAGGTATCTTTGAGAACCGGCTCAAGAATAGGAAATGGAAATTTCATATCCTTTCGGCCGTGCTTAATATCAATGAAGTCATCTACCATTCCCGAATTCAATGCACCCGGACGATAGAGGTCGTTTACGGCCGTAATATCTTCAATATTATCAGGACTCAATCTCTTACAAAGATCAATCATCCCCGATGATTCAAGTTGGAAAACTCCGATCGTCTCCCCACGGGAAACAAAGTCATATACATTCTTATCTTCCATATCGATACTCTCGATATCAAAGTCGGCCACATGATCACGCTGAACAAATTTAACGGCCTGATCAATAACCGTTAGAGTTTTAAGCCCAAGAAAGTCAAACTTAACCAGACCGATAAGCTCACTGAAGTCCTTATCAAATTGAATAACCTTCTCGCCCTTGGCCCCTTTAAAAAGAGGACAGTATTCAACAAGGGGCTCATTCGTAATAACAACTCCCGCAGCATGAATACCTGCGTGACGATATAGACCTTCGAGACGTTTTGAAATGGTAAAGATTTGTCTGATCTTCTTATCTGACTCGATCAATTCCGTAAGCTTGGGTTCCATCTCCAAAGCTTTATCCAAAGTAATTCCAATTTCATCTGGAATCAGCTTGGATAACATATTCGCTTCGGCAAAAGAGAGTCCAAATACACGAGACACATCTTTCACCACAGCTTTGGCCTGTAGCTTACCAAAAGTAATAATCTGGCCCACTTTATCTTGACCGTATTTTTGAGTCACATATTCAATAACCTTGGGCCGACCATACTGACAAAAATCAACATCAAAGTCAGGCATGGAAATACGTTCGGGGTTAATGAATCGCTCAAAGAGAAGATCGTATGGAAGCGGATTAATATTGGTAATTTCCATGGAGTAGGCCACGATCGATCCGGCACCAGAGCCTCGTCCAGGACCTACAGGAATTCCATTATCTTTGGACCATTTAATGAAGTCAGATACGATGAGAAAGTATCCAGGAAATCCCATCTGCTGAATCATATTCACTTCGTAATCAAGTCGCTCATAGTACTTTGGCTTTAACTCTGATTCCCAATTAGGTTCTTCAATCAGTTTCGTAAAGTGAGGACCTGCAAAACGGTTTTCTAAACCTTCTCGGGCCATCCTTTCAAAGTACTCGTTATCCGTCTCACCGGTATCAATCGGAAAGTCCGGAAGATGATAGATTTGATTTCCTTGTTCATCTTCCCAAGAAAGTTCAACATTACATTTATCCGCAATTTTTAAAGTATTGTCACAGGCCTCTGGAATATATGAAAAGGCCTCTCTCATTTGAGCAGGAGATTTATAAAAGAATTCTTGTGACGTCATTCTCATACGGTTTTCATCCGCATAAGTCTTTCCTGTTTGAACACACAGAAGAACTTCCTGAGCTTGCGCATCTTCAGGAGTCATGTAGTGGCAGTCATTCGTCGCCACCAATTGCATATTATTTTCTTTAGCGTAAGCAATAACTTTTTCGTTAACAATTCTTTGTTCAGCAATTCCGTTTTCTTGAATCTCCAGATAGAAGTCATCACCAAAAATATCATGAAGCTTACTGATCGCGCGATTGGCCTTTTCATCTTGACCCGTGAAGAAGTTGTAACCGACTTCACCTTTAAGGCATGCTGTCGTACAAACCAATCCTTCACTATATTCTCGCAGTAACTCAAGGTCAGTTCTTGGCTTATAGTAGAATCCTTCGAGGTAGGCTTGGCTTAGTAACTTACAAAGGTTTTTATAACCTGTATTATTTTTTGCCAGTAGAATTAAGTGGTGAATTTGGCGACTGGACTCTTCAGCATCTTGAGAGCTCACCGACTTGGCCCTTTTGGCGGCCTTACGATCAAAGCGACTTCCAGGTGTAAAATAAACTTCTGAACCTAGTATCGGCTTAATGCCGGCCTTCTTGCATCTTGTATAAAAGTCAATCGCACCAAACATATTTCCATGATCGGTTTGGGCGATGGCCGGAACTCCTAACTCTTCAGCTTGAGGGATAAGATCTTTTAAACGGATTGCTCCGTCTAAAAGTGAATATTGTGTATGAAGATGAAGATGAACAAAACTATCAGGATGAGTCTCACAAAGACTTTTTTCTTGTGTATCAATCTCTGAATTTTCTGAAGCTTCGGTACTCATCGGCGTCCCTATAAATTTGGTGTGAATTGGGCTCAATTCATTGGTTGTGTGTACTTCCTATTTAACCAAATTTAAGGTTTATTGCCTACCTTTTGACTATTCGCAAAATGAAAAAAGGCCAGTCATAATCGTTATAATGACTGGCCTTCTCTTATTTACTTATAAAAAATTGTTTAGTTTAGCTCTACACAGTAGAATCTTCCAGAGCTTACGTTGCTACAACTCTGTAGAGCTTGAGAACACGCCGCAGCACGGGCTGAAGAATAATTTTGACCACGCCCTGTTCCATTAAAGCGATTACCTGTAGGACGACCACCTGAATTTGAAGAAAAGTACTGCTCAACTGTACATTGTGCCGTTACCATTCTTGGAGGAGTTGGTCTTGGAGATGAAGTGCTCACACACTGTGCGTCTCTTCCTACTTCTCCACGATCTCTTTTAATTCTAAGAATACGAAGACATTGAGATTCCGCTTGCTCACAAGCATTGAAACCACGAGCAGTAAAACGATCAGGCTCAAAACCACGACGAGTCTGAATTCTATATTCACAGCTTCTCACATCAGGAACCGGAGTTGGTACGGGAGAAGGAATTACGTTTGTATAAGTACATCTGAAGTTGTTTGAATTAGGACGAATATACTTTGCATACTCACAAGCATCTAGTGCTGATGGGCAACTAGGACGAGTGAAGTTTTCAACAAAGTTCCACTCATTAGCAAAGAATCCACGTGATTCAAGATTATAAGAACAGCTGGCAGGATATACGGGAGTTGGTCTTACAATAACAGGTCGGTTCCATCTTTGAGCAAAAGCCGAAGTAATCGTAAGCATGGTCGCGATTAAAATCATTAACTTTTTCATCTTATAATCTCCTCATTAATTAACTAGTTTACCTAATTTCTAAGTGCAGGCCTTTGTAGCAAAGATCTCTATAAATAACCTTCATTTTGAATAAAATACACAGAGGTGCTTAATGACACCAAAATAACTGGCTAGAAATTAGACGATATCGTAGGGGCTGTGAAAGTAATTCATAGACCATTGAGATCAGCCTCAAAACTCTGTAATCTTGGATAGTTATGCACATCACTGCCATGAGAGCTCTTCTATTCATACTGCTCACTTTTCCAAGTTATTTTTGGAGTAGTTCTTCTTGTGCCCAGCAGATATCTCAACAATTTGATGATCAAGAAAAGTTGAAAATCCAATTCTCCATGGACTACTTTTTTAATCAAACTGCAGTTGTTCATACCGAAGATGTATTATTTCTACTTGAAAGTGATCAACCAACGGAGTGGTTTGAAAAGCGAATCAACTATATTATTCCCAATACGGAAAACCTCAAGACGACCTTTTCCACAGAGGATTTTTCTTACCCTTACCCCTTTGATGTAGACTCGAAAAAATTAGACTTTATTCAAGAAGCCCAGATATCAATGGCCCTTATGAGTAACGTTGGAGCCGAGCTCTATGTACAAGGAAAAAAGAAGAATAAATTATTAAGCGTAGACTTGAGTTCACACTTTTCTGATCTCGAAAATCTTTCTGTTACCTCTCCTCGAGTAGGACTTGTCTCTGTCTCATCCCAATTCTTTTCCCAAGAATTTAATATCAGTGAAACAGGTCTTGGTGAAGCTGATCATATATCAATGATTGCCTTTCTCATTCATGAAGCTCGCCATTCTGATGGTCATGATAAAGAGCTAGGTTTTCCTCATACCCAATGTCCTGAGAGTTCTGATTATTCAGGCCTTAAAGTATGTGATCAATCCTATAATGGAGCCTATGGAGTTTCTGCATCCGTTCTTCTTGAACTAACGAAAGAGTGTCGAGATTGCTCTGAGATTGATTCCGAAGTTTTGAAGCTTATGTACTTTGATTTTAAACAAAGAATTATAAATGATAATGCAATGACGCTAGAGAAAAAGAATCAGATTAATGATCTGCAGAATGAACTCGATCACTATTATGAAAAACGCTATTTTGCCGTTCGAAACTCTCAGAACTTGAATGATAGAATTGCACTCTATGAAAAAGTCATTTTTGGTTTAGAGCAAAAAATAAAGATATTACAAAACACAGAGCTTCTGAATCATACCTACTGGGAGTCTGGGCCAGAAGAGCTTTTTATATTAGATTTAGATGATCAGTAGAGTTAGCTTGTATACGAAGAGATTATGAGTATAAAATAGATCCATGAAAAGAAACCTCTTCGTCATTGTTTTTATATTTTTTAGTAGTGTTGTCTTCTATAAGTTTGGTCCTGCCACGACTTCGAAGCCAGAAATCGTTCCGAGCGGAATCGACCCCTCACAAGAGAAGAAGCTCCCAAATGATCAGGTCAATAACGCAACCTCAGTAAAGGCTCAGAAAGAGACTGCAGCAAAGCCCAAAGAAGCGAAGCTTGAAGCCACTCCATCTCCTATTGTCCCAAATAATCCTCTGTATCCCTCTTTAAATAAAACAGAACTCTCTAGTAAGAAAGGACTACAACGAGATTATTTTGAATTAAAAAACAATGTCCTTGATAGCATTCCCTTAAAAGAAGTATTGAGAAAGGACGCTAAGAAATCCGCTCACTCTCCTTCCTCTTCTTTGATAAAAGCGGGTAAAGCCTTAGGTGAATATAAGAGCTTACTTCTTCAACACCCTACCAGTGATGAGATACAAAGGGATGCACAAGATTTTTATCAGCAGTGTGCATCTAATAATACTTATCCAAACTCTATTCGCTCCCTATGCCTTTATAACCGAACGGTACTCAGTAAGAATAAAGGTGAGAAATTCGATACGTCTTCATACCCTGAAGAAATTCGAAAGGTTCTCACACGACCGGGAATGTAGAAAACTGTAGAATTTCTATACGCCCTTTGAAAGCTCTACAAGATTCATCTATAAATATCTCTAAATGCTATAAATTCCTCACAAGATATTTAAATTGTGGAGGAATTATGAATTTAAAAAAAATTACACTCTTCGGTGCTTGCGCACTTCTCACGACGACAGCAATGGCCCAAGTGGTTCGAGTTGATCGTGATGATGTCCTTAATAGAAGAAGAGAATTCGCAAGAGAAACAAAGATAAATGAAATCAAAGAACTTGCACTCCAAGTTTCCGTACTCTCAGCTTCAAGAATAATGACTCTTACAGACGAAGACCTAGACGCTCTTACAGCGGCTCTAACCTCTTCAAAGAATATTCTCAGAGGTAGAGCAAACCCAAGACCAACTCGTCCGACACAACCAAGACCAGTAGAGAAATATATTTCTTGTGAGCAAGAAACAACAAATAACTTAGACTTTAATCAAAAATCAAGTGTCGCAAGGGCCATCTCTAGAATTGCAGATAATCAATTTGGAATGTTTTCAAGTGATGCCGATAAATTTGCTCAAGAGTGGATGAAGAAATATCCTTGTGAAGTTGTTGATCAATACTCTCAAAATGCTATTGCCATAGAGAGAGTAGCCGATGATTACATGGGAATGTTTTCTTCCGATGCCTCACGCTATGCTTTAAGTAATGTTGATAAAGTATGTGACTCTGAAACAATTGTGACTTCTGCTAAGTCTATAAATCGCTATGCCGATAATGAATTAGGTATGTTCTCAAGTGATGCAGTCAAGTACACTAGAAATTGTATTGAAACCAATGAGCTAAAGTGTAACCTCCCTAAGGCCGGTGATATTAAATAGTATTGAATAAAACCAATATCTTAGAAATTAAGGCCTCTCAAAAGAGCGGCCTTTTTTATATTTGAAAATTCTAACTGAATCTTATCTAAGTTATCTTTACACACTGCTTGATTATAGTTTAAAACCCACTATGATGACGTTAATGGTTAGTTTGCGGAGAATGAATCATGGTCAAAATTAGGCTAAAGAGAAAGAAGGTGCCTCTTAACCAGGCACAGATGGAGCTTTCTTTTCAACGCCCCCATCAAAATGATAGAAATCACCACCTTGGTGGTCGCAGTTTCTATTTCTTTGATTTTGACGATAATGTCGCCTACCTAACCACACCTATTGTTATATTCAATAAGAAAACTGGCGCAGAACGAACGATGAGTTCAGGTGAATGGGCCAGCTATCACCATACGATTGGCAAAGAAGGTCCATTCAAAGACTATATCATCGACTATGATGATGAAATCGGAACATTTCGCTACTTCAGAGATCAGAAGCATTCTTTCATCGATAAAATTGTTCGCAGAAAACAGACCTTTCTCAGTGATATTGAAAAGGCCTTACAACAAGCGGATTATTCATGGAAAGCACCTTCATGGAATTGCTTCTATCATGCCACTTATAACAACAGACCTATTTCTGTGATCACGGCCAGAGGCCATCAAAAAGAGACGATTAAAGATGGAATTGATTTGATCGTAAGAAATGGTCACCTCCCCCATGTGCCCAACTACCTCAGTATTTATCCTGTTACGAATCCTGAAATTCGTCGCAGTGAACTTAAAGACCCTGAGTTAAAGCTATCCGTTGCCGATCTCAAACGTGAGGCCATACGTAATAGTGTTGAAAAGGCCATTGAGCATTATGGTAATAATCCTCATCACCGCTTTGGTATGTCAGACGATGACCCTAAGAATGTCGAGTTAATTACAGCAGAAATGAAAGAACTTAAGAAAGTCTATCCAGAGATGTCATTCTTTGTGATTCAAACTTTTGAAGATTCATATGTTAAAACAGAGATTTTAGAGCATAAAACAAAGAACAGCTCCAAAGGAAAGCTCTCTAAGCTTACTCCACCAACAGTTGATCAACTCAAACTATTCTAGAATTATTAATCGATTATAGACGGCAAGTAACACCGGGCTGAGAACACTCTTTGAAAACTTGCGCCGTTTCTTCGAGGCACTCAAGTCTCATCGTTAGACCTTTCTCTATAGAATATGCGAGAGGATCTTCTTCAAACAAGTTATGAACTCGGTACTTACCATCACAAAGAATACGGGCTCTTTCTTCACACTTATGTTGATTACCCAAACATTTAAGATCATAGCCCGTATTGCCATTACTTAAACGTAGCTCCTTTACAGTCGCAGTTGAACAACCGGCCAAGAAGGCCAAACAAAATACTAGAGTTCCAAGATTTTTCATGCCCTAGATCTATCCATTTATCTTCAATGCGTCAACTAGAGAGACATTTACCTGTAAAAAGGTAATTCGAGGTCTTATAATAAAGTTCATCATGAAATTTATACTGCTGATTTATCTATTCATAGGAACTGCACTGGCCCAGGAGAATCCTGAGAAGAAAAACAATAATATAGTAGATGATACCCACAAGTCCGTTAGTGACACAATCCTTCTCTTTACCAATAGAATTGATTCTTTCTTTGGTACTCGCCGTGGAGATGAAGAGGCCAATGGTTCTAGAGTTAGAGTTTATCTCGATCACAATATGAGAGAGTATGAAAATGACCGCTCTCGTATAGATCTGCGCTTTACTCTCAAGCTTCCTCAACTCGAAAAGCTCTTTAAATTTAAAATTGAAAAGAAAAATGATGAGACCAAAAAGCTGACTCCTAAAGAGAGTAAAGAGAATGAAGAAAATGAGGCGAAATCTAGAGACAAGGCCAAGGTCAATTTACCAGCTGAAACTCAGCATAAATGGAATTATGGACTTTCCGCGGGGGTAAGGGTCGACCTCCCTCCAAATCCCTATCTTGATGCGAGATTAAGAAGAACATTCACCTTTAGCGGTTTTGAATTTAACCCCACCCAAGAGCTAAGCTGGTTTCTCAAAGACGGCCTTGGTTATACCATGACTAACGATCTTGATTATAAGTTAAAAACTTGGGGACTCTTAAGGATGGTTAATTCACTTAGCTGGAGAGATGATCAAGATGAAATCTTCACCACTCATGGCCCAAACTTCTACTTACCTATTAATCAAAAAAAGGCGATACAATTTTACTTATTAGCATTTGGTCGCAATAAGCCGACTTATTATATTTATCAATATTCCTTGGGGGCAAGCTATAGGCAGGCGGTGTATTCCAACTGGATATTTCTTTCTACTAATCCCTATCTCACATGGCCTGAAACTCAAAGCTGGAAACGAGTGATTGGACTTGATATTCGGCTCGAAGCTGTTTTTGGCAGTATCTAATCTAAGTAGAGAGTAAAAAATCTAAACTCTTCTGACAGAGCTCTTTAACCTCTTGATAGTACATCCCTTTCATGACGTAATTTTTTCACTGATCTCCCTTTTTATAAATAAAGAACTAATATGAGCTCACAAATTAAGAATATCTAAAGGCCTGGACCACGAACAAAATAAGGTTATTGCGTGCTTCAGGCTTTTTTGCTAATTTGCCCTACCTTTTAAAAAGATGATGGAATAAATGAAAAAATTTGAAGATCTAGAAGAATATACTCCCAAGAAATTACGATCATTAAGAAATAATCTTAATAATCGCATCGCCCACCTTAAAGATAAGGGTGATAATGGCACAAAGTTAAGCCCGGGCCATAAGCTTCATGGATTAGATGAAGAACAGTGTCACGAGCTTCTTAAAAAAGTAACGAAGCTCATATCAAAGAAATAGGTTCGTTTAACTTAGATCAAGATCATTTTCAGGTGCATATATAATCGTTTTCCAACGAACACTTTTCACCTTATTCAATTTATAATCTAATTCAATCTCAATTGGACTTTCTTCACTTATATACTCGAAACGTTTTTTCATGAAGTTAAAAAGCTCTAGGCAATCTTGATCTTTCAATTCAAATTTTTGTGCACGATAAATTGTAGAGTGTGTTAAAAAAATATAGCTTCTATCGTAGTCATAGAAAGGATTGAATGAGCAAATTAATTCAAAGTGCAAATCATTACTTTGCGCTACGGGCATATCTAAGCGAATGAGGTCGAACTCTATAAATTCAGCACTAACAATTGATTTAACTGCCGTATTAGGAAATTGCATATTTAGAGAAATAACTGATTCGGCCCAAGATGAGACAGAGAGTAAACTTAAAAGCATCCATTTCATTATTCGCTCCATTTTTAAAGTTGAGAACTTTTATATGTCTCAACTTTAAAAGTGAATATTAACAAGATGTAAATGACAGTAAACTTACTTCTACTTAACAATAATACAATGAAGGCTTAGGACACTACTCCCACTCAATAGTGCCAGGAGGCTTCGAAGTTATATCGTAAACTACGCGAGTCACACCTTTAACTTCATTTGTAATTCGACTAGAAACTCGAGAGAGAAATTCACGAGGAAGATCAGACCAAGTTGCCGTCATATAATCCGTTGTCGATACGAGTCGTAGGCAGATGACTTCTTCATAAGCACGTCCATCACCTTTAACTCCCACTGTTTTCACAGGAAGAAGTACGGTAAAGGCCTGAGCAATGGATTCATAAATTTTAAAAGCATGAAGTTCTTCAAAGAGAATTTGATCACTCTCTCCTACTTTACGAATTGAATCATCAAAGACTTCACCTAGAACACGAATTCCAATCCCAGGACCAGGAAAAGGATGGCGATAAACCCACTCATGCTTAAGGCCTATCTCTTCTCCAATCTTTCTTCCCTCATCTTTAAAGAGATAGCGAAGAGGCTCGAGTAGTTCTAACTTCATTCGTTCAGGAAGTCCTCCCACATTATGGTGAGATTTAATCGTCACCGACTTCCCCCCTTTTTTGTGTGGAGAAGTACTTTCAATCACGTCAGGATATAAGGTACCCTGAAGGAGGTACTCGAATTTAATATTTTTTTCATTCTCAAATTGATGAACTTTTTCTTCAAACACTTCAATAAAAGTATGGCCAATAATCTTTCTCTTTTCTTCTGGATCAGAAACACCTTTAAGCTTGCTTAGAAAAATATCGCGAGCATCGATAACTTCAATATTTAAGGGAGTTTGCTCTTGTAGAGTTTTAATATGGCCATGATCTTGAGGACGCAGCAGCCCGTGATCAACGAAGAAGCAATAAAGATTATCTCCAATCACTTCATGGGCAATGGTCGCAGCAACGAGAGAATCGACCCCTCCACTAAAAGCACAAAGAACTTTTTTGTCTCCGACTTCTTTTACCAGGTCTGTGGCCTCTTCTAACATGGCTCCTTTGCCCCAATCTTCTTTAAGCTTGGCCACGTCATTATAAAAATATTTTAAAATTTCTTTACCGTAGTTTGAATGCTCCACCTCTGGGTGAAATTGAAGTCCCATCATTTTACGATCTTTATCTCGAATTCCGGCAACCATTCCATTATGACTTTCCATAATAAGAGAAAACCCTTCCGGAATTTTTTCAACGTGATCAAAGTGACTCATCCACACATGAAAGTGATCTGGAGCATTCGATATGGAGAAATCATTTTTCAAATAAATTTCAGCATGTCCATATTCAGCTTGAGTTCCAGGTGAAACCTTTCCACCAAAGTAATCGGCCATAACTTGAAGACCGTAGCATATACCCAGTAGAGGAATACCTTTATCAAAAAGGAATCCATAGTCCGTCTTATCAGTTGAAAGAGAATCTGGACCACCACTTAAAACCATACATTCTGGTTTTTCACCTGCTTCAAACTTCTCTCGCACTTCATCAAGAGTAATAATAGCAGAGCTGTGTCCAAGTTCACGTGTCTTACGTGTAATTAATTGAGTATATTGCGATCCAAAGTCGACAATCCAAATTTGTCTCTGGTGTTCATCTGTTCTCATATAAATGCCTTTACTTAACTTTTAGAGTAATTAGGTGCTTCTTTAGTAATGATAATATCATGGGGATGACTTTCTCTTAAAGAAGCTGAAGTTATTTTTATAAACTTTGCTTTTTCAACAAGATCTTCAAGAGTCTTTGCTCCAACATATCCCATCCCGGCGCGAAGTCCACCAACCAGTTGATAAATATTAGAAGCAAGTGAGCCTCTATAAGGAACTTGACCTTCAATTCCTTCTGGAACAAGTTTACCAAGATCATCAACCGCACCTTGGCCATAGCGATCTTTTGATCCAAGAACCATAGCTCCTAGTGAGCCCATTCCACGATATACTTTATAAGAACGACCTTGATAGAGAATTCGCTCACCAGGAGTTTCGTCAGTTCCCGCAAAGAGAGAACCAATCATTACCGTACTCGCTCCAGCAGCTAGGGCCTTCACGACATCACCAGAATATTTAATTCCACCATCAGCAATAAAAGGAACACCAGCTCCTCTACAAACTCGAGCACATTCCATAACAGCAGAAAGCTGAGGAACACCAATTCCTGCAACAACTCTTGTCGTACAAATTGAGCCTGGTCCGATTCCCACTTTAATTCCGTCTACTCCGGCCTTAATTAAGTCTTCACAGGCCTGCGCCGTGGCCACATTACCTGCCACAATATCAACATCCTTAAGTTCAGACTTAAGTTTCTTAACCATATTAATAACACCGAGAGAATGACCATGGGCCGTATCAATAATGATGGCGTCGACACCGGCTTCAGCGAGACATCGCGCTCTATGTTCTTCTTTTTCACCAACACCAATTGCTGCGGCAACTCTCAGTCTTCCCAGAGAATCTTTATTGGAATCTGGAAAGTCGATTCCTTTTAAAATATCTTTAATTGTTATAAGTCCCTTGAGCTTGCCATCTTTATCAACAACAGGGAGTTTTTCAATACGATTCTTATGAAGGGTTTCTTTGGCCTCATCAATATTGATTCCTTCTTGGGCCGTAATTAGGCGCTCAAGAGGAGTCATAATGGCTGAAACTTTTTGATTAAAGTTTGTCTCAAACCTCATGTCTCGACCTGTTAAGATTCCAACTAAGACTTGATTATTATCGACAACAGGCATTCCTGTAATTTTATATTGATAAATAATTTCTCGAACTTTATGAAGAGATTCCTCAGGACCAACAGTAATGGGATCAAGAATCATACCCGATTCAAATTTCTTAACTTTAAGAACTTCACTGGCCTGCTTTTGTGCATCCATATTCTTATGAATAACACCAATCCCACCATTTTGGGCCATGGTAATTGCCGTTTCGCTTTCTGTAACGGTATCCATTGCTGCCGAGACGATCGGTATTCGCAAAGCAATATTACGAGTAAACCGAGTATTTAACTCAGTTTCACTGGGAAGGTTCTCCGAATATCCTGGCGTGAGCAAGACATCGTCATAAGTGAGATAAGATTCAATTTCTATTGGTTTAGATTTACTGGACATGGATGACTCCAAGTTTAATGTGGAACTTGATCTATTATAGATTTCTTTATGGTAATTGACGAGAACGAATACAAAGAAATACGACTTTTAATAATCTTTCTTGTAGTCCATATCTATAGACTTCAATTGATCGATTAATTGATTCACTTCTTGGTCGTGTCGCATCTGGTTTTTGTATTGGTCAACAAGCTCACTTTCAAAGGCACTGTTCTTGACAGTAGGCACCATGCTTCCAATACTCGCCGGAGTTCTGTATTTCTTCTTATAGGTTTTAGTAACTTTATTAGGTTCAGCAGGTTTTACCGATGCTGGCATCCTACTACTTGCTGGAGCATGAGTCTGCCCTCTTCCAAAAATTTTAACCTTCACTCCACTCTTTCCAGAATAACTTGGCGTCCACTTGGCCTTTGGTTTAGGCTTGCCGAGTTCTGAGACTTTATCATGATAGTAATTCAATAAATTCTTCTCATGCGCCTTTTCTTTTTCAGGATCTCTCAATTTAATAAATGTTGTTTTACCTGAAGGAGAAAGGCCTTGTTTCTCTCTGAGTGCACGCTCAAAAGGATCGCTACTTTCCACAGAGGCAATACCTCGCGAGGATGAACTTGTTGTAGGAACCTTGGCCACCTGAGTGGGAGCAAAGTTTTGCTGCGATCGCTTACTCGCATCTTTATCAAATGCCTCTACTCCATTAAAGAGTGAGGTTATTTTCTTAAAACTGGCGTGACCGATTGGAGTAGAGTTTCGTGGAGCTCCCTCATTATATTCATCTTGTATAAATGAAAATTGACCTTGGGATACTTGCATCCATTGGTACTCTTGACGAATATTTTTTAATTCAAAGTCCCCTTTAATAGAGAGAACTTGTGTTTTTCCCGAATAAGTATCAAAGCTTAAAATCCCCTCCCCAACACTATGTTCAATAAGAGAGTTTGCTGTCGTTACTTTTAATGGACCTTTCATGGGGTCATAAGAGAGTGACTTCACCCACATATAACCTTCTTTAAGTTCAACAAGGTTGGGATGAACAATCAAATGGGCTCCACCAGAAAGATGGAAAACGTGATCATAGTAATCATTAAAGGCCACCTGAGAACCGACTTCAGAGAAGATCTCTGTTTTGGCCGGAAGATGCATTCCTTCTTTTAAAACTTTTGTCGATCCACCAAGTGAATAAAATGCATTACCTTTTATTTCACTGATAACAATAATAAGCTTCTGAGACGAAGCAAAGCTTGCGACATTAAAAAGAACAATGGCAACAAAAAGGATAATACGAGTCATATCTTAATTCCTCTTAAACTTATGGACGATTTTTTCATAGTGAGGGCTAAGAACTTTCCACTCTTGTGTATTTCGATACTTCTTTCTAAATTCTTCAACTGTATTAAAGAATTCGGCATCCTTACCTTCATCAAGATAAGTCAGTGCCATCCACAGTTTTGCACCACGGTAGTACTTTGAAGTTGGATAAGTCTCAACCAGTTTTTCTAAATGAGCTAATACCCAGTCTTTATGCTTCCCAGACTCATAAGCGGCAACACCTGCTTGAAATAGGAAGGCATCATTAATTCGTTCGTGACCTGGGAACTGATTAGCAAAGGTCGTAAAGAACTGTGCTGATTTTTCATAGTTTTTGGCCTCAAACTCTTTTTCGGCCATGGCCAATACTTGTGAAGGAGTCCATTTATAAATATCAAATTTAACCATATCTTTTGAAGGTGGCATCGTTAGCTTGGGGCCAACACTAGCAATAGAGCGAGCGCTACCATTTCTAACTGATGCCAAAGAAGGTCTATCTCCTTCATACTTATCTAATTTGATTTGGAGAAAATTCTTTTCGGACTTGAGTCCTTGAATCTGATCTTGAAGTCTACTCATCTCAGACTTCAGCTCTCTATTTTCTTTTGAGAGATGTAGCGAAACTCTTTCGTAATGATTGATCTTTTCAGCTTTTGCTTCAAAGCGCTCAATGGGCTCACAAGAGCTCAAAGAGACAACACCCAAGGATAGAGAGAGTAAAAATAGATGACTAGAATTTAAAATTTTCATATAGTTTTCCAAATTTTAAAGTCGATAAAACACACGTCTTCAATCAACTTATCGACTAAAGTTTTGGAAAGTTTAATTTTCTTGAGGAGAAATTTAGGGTTTTGGCCTTTATTTTGGCCCTTAAAGAGGAGAAGTGATGAAGAAAAATAACGTAATTATTTGATTTTACTTTAGAATCTCTTGCTTGAGTAAATTAATCAAATAATCAATTCCCTCTTCAAATAAGGCGGCTCCTGGCTGTAAAAAAATCTCAGGAGGAAGCTCGAACACCTTATCATTTTCAATAGCACTCACCTCTTGCCAATTCTTCCGCTCTTTAATGAATTTGATATCCACTTTTTTACCGCACCAACAACCAAAGATAAGATCAGGACTTTTTTTGATAATATACTCTTCGTCAGGAAATCTTTCTTTCGCAAGAAATCCTGTGCGTAAATGTCGATTGATATCCACTAAGCCACAAAGTTCAACCAGTTCTGAAAAATACTCAATACCAGAAATACGAGGCTCGTCCCACTCTTCAATATAGACACTTAATTGTCCTTTGGTCTGTTTAAGCTTTTTGGCAAACTCTTGCGCTATAAATATCTTGTCTTGCCATTTTTTAAATATCTTTAGAAATGACTCTTGCGCACCAACAAGACTAGAGAGGCTAAAGCAGTAGTTCATCACCTCTTGTAGAGAGCGATGATTGGTTACCCAAACATTGTGTCCCTTTTCAATGAGGTCACGAGCGATATCTTTTTGAATATCTGAATATCCAATAATTAAATCTGGCTTTAGGCCTTTTATCTTATCTTGCTGAGCATGGGTGAAAACGGATACGACAGGATGACGCTTCTTTATTCCAACAGGGCGAACAGCAAAGGCCGATACTCCGACAATGCGATCTTGTTCACCTAATAAATAGAGGAGCTCGGCAGACTCTTCCGTTAAACAAATGATTCTCTGAGGTAAAATTGGCATTTCCATGACAAAAGACTACCTAATTTAAGCTATATTTCCAATACAGTAAGTTTACTTATTAATGATGAGACGTCTTGGGCAAATATTTTATTTCTGCTCATTTATGAAAAGAGTTCTGGAGAAATTAAGTCTATATCAACTATAATATGACTAAATAAAACGACCTTAAGGATATATATTGATGAGTATTTTAAAGAGATTAAGCTTCTTTCTTGTGGCAATCCTTGCCTTTAATTCTTATGCAGATAAAGAAATACCTGATCGGCCAGTGGAGACTACCTTCCATTCATTTATTAAAGATGGAAAAGTTATCTACTCTCTTAGTTATAAAAATGCTCCTCATTGGCATACTTACTGGAAGAACCCAGGAGATGCAGGACTTCCTACAAAGATTGAAATTGAAAATGAAGGTCTTAAAATTAATGAATTTGAATGGCCTGTCCCTACTCGCTACATAGAAGAAGGGGACATCTTAGCCTATGGATATTCTGGAGAATATTCTCGTTACTTTACGATTGAGGGCAATAATACAAAAGAGCTTAAAATCAAATCGACGTGGCTTGTATGTAAGCATGTTTGTATTCCCGGCAAAGTTGAATTTAGCGCAACACTTGACCCTCAAGGACAAGTTGTAAACTCACAGGCCAACGACTTCCCTTTATCTAATGAAGAGATTCTCAAAAGATTCCAGGATTTACCCAAGAAACAAGCATGGCCAGATTCACTAGATCTTATTATGAAAAAGGGTAAAGAAGATTTACAGTTAGATCTTTTTTATAACTTCACCAATCAAGGATCAAAGCCTCTCTTTCATCCCCTAGGCCTACTAACTCCATTAAGAGTAGACTTCCTTGATATTAGAAGAGAGAAACTCTACCAAAATAAAGCAGGTACCTATTTTGCCAAAATGAATATTGGCTGGGATGGTGAATACTCTGAGCCTGAAATACCGTTTCCACAAGATGGCTCTTTTCAAGAACCAATAAAAATGACCTTTCTCTTTCAAAATCCACAAACAGAGACGTTTAGTATTATTGAAAAAGAATTTAACTCTTTTGATATTATGCCAGGAGCGACTATTGAATCGCTTATGAGTACAATGTCTTATATAGACCCAAAGACTGGAATTCAGTCTCCTGCACAAGAGACTCCTATAAAAGTAAGTGAAACGACACAACAACAGCTCCCTGCCGAGTCATCTTCCTTAATAGGCATACTCTTCTTTGCCTTTATTGGGGGTCTCATTCTCAACATTATGCCATGCGTACTTCCTGTTATTTCTTTAAAGCTCTTTGGTCTTGTTTCTCATTCGAATGAATCTAAATCAAATATCCTCAAACACAATATATTCTACACTCTTGGAGTATTAGCAACTTTTCTTCTATTGGCCGTAGCCATTCTAGCGTTAAAAGCAACTGGAGAGAATGTTGGTTGGGGATTCCAGCTTCAAAGTCCCGTCTTTGTAAGTATCATGATTATCTTTCTCTTTGTTTTTGCATTAAACCTATTTGGACTCTATGAGTTTAGAACTCCAGGTGGAAAGTCTCTTGGAAATGTCGAAGTCAAAAAAGGTTTTGTCGGTGACTTTATAGGTGGGGTTCTTGCTACCATTCTATCTACTCCATGTAGCGCTCCCTTTCTAGGAACGGCCCTCACTTTTGCTTTTTCCTCTTCTCCCGTTACGATTATTCTTATTTTTCAGGCTATTGGTATCGGTCTTGCTTTTCCTTTTATTCTCACGGGAATCTTTCCTGCTACTGTAAAGTTTCTTCCTCGTCCAGGGATGTGGATGGAGCATGTGAAGAAGTTCCTTGGTCTGACCTTAATACTTACGGCCCTGTGGCTTACAGATGTATTCTTGGCATTAACGTCAGGAAATGTCCCCTTCCTATTCCTATTAAGTGGTCTCATCTTTTTATTCTTTGCCTTTTATTTTCAAAAGAATATTGGAAAAAAGACTATTTGGAAGATTATCTATTTTATTTTGCCTATATTACTTCTTGGTAACCTATTCTTCTCCTCTATGCTTACGAATCAAAGTACTACGAATTCGGGCGAAGGACTTCTCAATGAAAAGAATATTCATGGGAATCTAAAATGGGAGAAGTGGTCAGAAAAGAAAATGCTGGAATACAAAAAGAGTGGTGTTCCTATCTTTATGGATTTTACGGCAAAATGGTGCTTTACCTGTAAAGTTAATGAAAAGCTCGTCATAGATACTTCTTCATTCAAAGACCTTATAACAAAGAAAGGAGTAAAACTTCTTCTTGCAGACTGGACCAAATACGACCCTATTATAGGAGACTATCTCAAGAAGAATGGACACGTTGGAGTCCCAGCCTACTTTATCCAAAAAACAGATGGAACTCTCGTTAAGCTGGGAGAAACGATCAGCATAAGTGAGATAGAAGAAAACCTCTAATCTATCTAGGCTGCCTTAATGTGATCGTGGATCGAATTCTTGGTTTCAGTAAAGAGCGACTTAAGATGATTCACGCTTGCTTCATGGTTTTTAAGTGAAAGCATCGTGAGTTCATCAAAGCCTATATAAACAAAGTGATTATTCTCACCTTGCTTCTTCAAAGTTTCACTCACTTTTTGAGCAAGTACCTCTCCATTCATAGTAAAATTCTCTAGAGCATTTACCCACTCCGAAGCTTTAAAACTATCATTTATACCATTATCTTCAATGATGGATAGAGGCTTCTTTATAAAAAATATTTCACGCTGAGACCATTCTTTAATAGGTCCCCCATTAGAGAAATTAATTAATATTCCAGAGTCATTCATTTGGCTAATCTGTCCCTGAACAGCACCAAAGGGAGAGCCATCAGCACGCATTTCGATAGGAATATTGAAGTTCAATCTAAAACTACGTTGAGGTATCCAGCTATCGAGCATCTTAATATATACAAATTTGGAGTATGTATCTTTATCAAACCAACGCATTGATTTAACACTACAATATGGCCCTGCCTCATGATGAGTTGAAACCAAAATATCTTCTATATCAAACCATTGTTGTTTTAAACGAGGATCAAGGTAACTTTCATATAAATGATATAAAGAAACTTTAAGCTGTCCCCTCTTACTCATTAACCATATATTAGTATCTTTGAGTTGCTCAAGTTCTGCCTTTAAACTCTGGACACGGTTGACAAATTTCTTATCAAAATTTCCATATAGATTACGAAAATAATCCGATGCCAATTTATCATTAGCCCAATGAAAGCCAACAACTTTATTTTCTGAGAAATAACAAAGTTCATTAAGCTTAGTGCTAAAGAGATAGTTATCTAATCTTTCTTTAGCTTTATGCTTTAGGTGGCTCATAAATTCATTCCTTACTTTTATTGTGACCAAACTCAAAGTAAAAAGAGTGCAACTGAATTATCCGTACAAGTAAGACTCTATATGACTCTATGAATTTATAAAGGATTAATCACATTTAAGCTCTAATCATCGTAATATTGGTCAATTGAGCGATTTTTTAATTAAAGTTTTATTGAGAGCAGATTAGTTAAAAATGACTACTTTCTAAGGCATTCTATTAAAAAAATTAAAAATGGCTGTGAAATATATTTATATGATTTAACTAAAGTTATTTATTTTTAGAAAAATTTATAAATTAAACAGGATGTAATCCGTTAATAATCCTCATTTTTTTCTCCAAGATACCGTAATTGAATAACAACTTATTTTTTGATTAATCAAACAAGCCCTTACAATATAACTATGACAACTAAATCCTCAGATCTATATAAACTCGCAATGGAGCAAATGGCCTATACTCTTGTCATTAGCCCCTGTGGAAAAATTCAAGATGCTAATCATCTTTTTTTATCCAATTGTAAGTTAAAAGCTCTTCCTGATGGTTTGAAAATCTTTGATTTTGTATGGGGACAATATAATCACGACTACTATGAAAGAATATTAGATCATATATCAAAAGGCTTCACTTGGAGAGATGAGATAAAAATATCCTTTCAGGGAGTAGAATTATGGATGGATATGAATCTAGCCCCACTAGCGGAAGACGGTAATATTCTCCTTTTTGGATTTGATATTTCTGAACGTAAAAAAAATGAAGAGATAATAAAGCTTCAGCAGCAACAACTTTTCACACAATCTCAATTTTCTGCATTAGGAGAAATGGCATCAGGTATAGCACACGAAATCAATAACCCTCTGGCCATTATTTCAGCAAGTACAGCTGTTATTCAACAAGTTTTAAAACAAGATAATTTAGATAAAGAATTTATAAAAAGTATCATTGTCGATGTAAACAGCACTGTAAAACGAATCAGTAAAATCATTCAAGGTCTTCGTAATATATCTAGAGACCCTAATAAAGATGATTTTGAAATGGTTCTGCTCCCCGATCTCATAGAAGATGTTTTAGCACTATGTCGTGAAAAGTTTCGAGGCCGTGGTATTGATTTACGTGTGAGTGGGCTAGATGATTTTAAAGATCTTCCTTTAGAACTTCTTAAAATACAAATAAGCCAAGTCATTCTTAATCTCTTAAATAATTCTTTTGATGCGATTCAATCTGAAGGTACAACAGAAATGTGGATTGAATTACAAGTAATTAATCATTGTGCAGATAACGAAGTTTCTATCATCGTAACAGACTCAGGAACGGGAATATCAAAAACAATCGCGGATAAAATATTTAATCCTTTCTTTACTACGAAAGAAGTTGGAAAAGGGACGGGACTTGGACTTAGTTTATCCACGGCCATTATCAAACGTCATAAAGGAAACTTCTCTATCAATCACGAAAATCCAAATACTCAATTTATTATACGGGTACCAAGAGTCCAAAATAAGAACCTTTCATCAATAGATGAAGTGAATGAGATCAAGGCTAAATAAATGAACTAGACATTTTTTTATCTTCATTAAAAACGAGATAAGCAGTTGATGCCCATTCATGGACAAACTATAATACGAATATCACCTATTTAATATAGAGGTATTAATGAGTAAGCCGATTCTAATTATCGATGATGAACAACAGCTCTTAAAGCTAGTGAGTATGTTGTTATCCAAGAAAGGCTTTCAAGTTGAAACGGCCGTTGATGGAATAGAGGGTATCGAAAAGCTTAAATCACAACAGTTTGATTTGGTTATTTGTGATTTAAATATGCCACGTCTAGATGGAATAGGTGTTATAAAAAAAGCACGCTCATCAGGAATCGACACACCTTTTATTTTCTTTACCGGACACGGTAATGAGACGTTAATGATTGAATCTTTGAAGTTTGGAGCACGTGGTTTTATTAACAAACCTCACTTCGACAATCTTGAAAAACTAATTGATGAAGTTCTGGCCCCTGCTAAAGATATCGAATAACCCCAATAACTATAGTTTGCATAAACCAAGCCCATCACGTTAAAATAAATTAAAATACAGACTATTTATACGGGGACGTTTTTATGAAATCTCTAGATCAGTGGCTCACTGAATACTCCAAAGATCACCAAAACCCTACCAATAAAAAGATTCATCACTTCTGTGTACCTCTTATTATGTTTAGCTTACTAGGAATACTTTGGGCGATTCCTACTCCCCACTTTTTTGAAACGATACCTTATTTAAACTGGGCGACCCTTTTTGCCTTAAGTGGTCTGATTTTCTATATTTCACTCAGCATAAAAGTGGCTTTATTTATGCTCATTAATGTAACCTTACAGTTTTATCTCATTACCCTTTTAGAAAAAACAGGTTTTCTATTCTACAGCTGCTTAATTATTTTCATTTTAGCTTGGATAGGTCAGTTTATTGGCCATAAAATAGAAGGACAAAAGCCAAGTTTCCTGGAAGACCTTCAATTTCTATTGATTGGTCCACTTTGGGTTTTTAAGAGGCTATTTTAGTTAGCATGCAATAAGTTATAGTAAACTTTCTGCATATCTTCTATAACCTTGACACCTTTATGATACAGAATAACCGGAGTAAAAATATCTCCTTCCTCATCCCCCTGAAGAGCGACCTGGTCTGGGCTAATATTATAGCTCCCCACTGTTAATGAAGTATCAAAGTCGATATCTAAATAAGTTCGATAAAGAAGTTCTGAACACACTATTTTTTCTTCTGTATTTACATCAAAAGCAAAGTCATAATCTTTACCAATTTGACTAAAGGCCTTGATAAGATACTCTTTCTTAAGCTTAGGACTCAAACAAAAAGGCTCATCTTTATTCCACTCATCACAATCACGAGCCCTTATCACAGCATAGTCATCAATATCTAAGAAATGCCTGAGGCTATTAATTTGTACTCCTGGTCTTAGGGCCTCGATGATACGGGAACCATTACGAATATCACTTTGAAATGAATTCCCGGTGTAATCATAATCCTCTACAGCTTTCATATATAAGGAAGGGAGATAGTCCCAAACACCTAGTTTCTTCAACTCAATCTCTGTACCACTCCAAATCGCATTATGCCCAAAGTATCCTGGTATAAATCTATCCGTTAATCTAAAAGGAGTTTTTTCAAATAGAACATCTAAGGGACGCATTTGAGCAGCAATCGCCTGCTCTTCTTCTATACTGAGATCGTACATAAGTCCATGACGAGACTGGATCATACCAACTGTATTTCCAAATAGCTTAGAAGCTTGATAAAGGGTGTATACACCCATCTTTTGATAAGTATCCCAGCGTCTTTTGGCCATAAATCTCATATTGTTAAACATGTCTTTAAAAAAAGAAAATTTCGAAGTTTCTTCTTTTATATGTTCAGTGACTTTATTATTTTCTAATAAGTAATAGAGGAACTTATTTGATTCACTAGCTTTTAAAATGGTTTCTTTATTCGTAGTAAGTACTTCAACATAATCACTCAGAGTATCATTCTTATAGAGATCATTTATATAATTATGCCATTGCGTTTCCACATCTACTGAGTCTTCATCTTTAAGGTCATGAAGGATTGAAAAACGCATTTCTCTTTGATCAATAAAAGGAATTAAACCTAGAGATATATTCTCTAGGGCTACAAGCCTTGAAGTAACTTGAAACAATAGATCACTGATAAGTTTTTTTCCTAACTTGTCGCGAGTATTGATAACCGCTTTCGTTACGATTGTTCTATATTTCTTTCCACGTACTCGACTTGATCTAAGATCCGTAACCCTTGAAAGTCTCGAAAACTTATAATCAATCGAAGAGCTCTTACTTTTTTCAAATAAAATAATATTATCAGGATTTAAAAAATCAATTTTTGAATCATTATACTCTTTTAGTGAAGGGACTATTTTTTGAGTAAATAAAGAAATAGAAGAACGAAGTTTTACCAAGTGACGAGCTGAGATCTCTCCCCCCTCTGCCTCGGAGAAATCCTTCATCTCTTGATATAGATTTTGGATATTCTTTCTCCACTCTAATTGATCTTCTGCTTTTGAAAGAAGTGCCAACGCTCTCATCTCTTGCTTATTGTCCGCAGTCGATTTGGCCAAAGAGATCCCATTCCCTAAATAATTAAAGAATAGCATCACCAAGAATAAAAATTTCCACTGGGCACAATTATACATATGCATTTATATACAATTCTTAGGCCAATATTATGTCCCCTAAGTTACTGATACCTCGAAAGAAAGTGTCTCTTTTTTATACACATGACAACTTGTTAAATTCTTCCGCTTCACAAATAAATAGAATAAAATCCAATATTTGCATAAACTATCACCATGGCCATTACCAAAGAAGTATCACCATCGCTCATGCATAACCGACTAACCTACCAGGTTATCCCTATCAGTATTCGAGAGCTTCTATTTCTATCAACTGCTCCGTGTGATATTTATGGTCTCAGAGATGGACTTTTTTATCGCGCACTTAGAAGAGGTGTATTCACCAATAAGAATCTATTACGTGAACTGATCTCTAAAGGTCAAATCTATCTCTTTGTAAATCATGACGATCGCCATCTAATTGTAGAAACAGTTCAAAAGAATCTTTTGCAAGTCACGCGCTCTCTTTCCTTAGGTAATCCTTTAGAAAAGGGAAAGGCGCAAATGAATCTGCTTACCATTAACATGGGTTATCTCTATCAAAACCCAACTGATGATGCGATTCTTAAGCTTCAGCATCAATGCGCTAAGAATCTTGCCTATTTTTTAATTAATAAAATTGATCTTCTCGTTCCTTTACAGCGAGAATTTATTAAACAAAAACATCACTTCGTTCTCTCACAACCTCTTATCGCTTCTATATTCCTTGTTGGACTCATGAAGTACTCTCAACTCTATAGTGATCAGGAGATTGAAAATCTATTTATTACTTCCTACTTCAAAGATATCGGGATGTCAGCGATTCCTGCTGAAAAATATGATCAAGACAATTTAAGCGATAAGGAAAAAGAAGTCCTTAGTGCCCATGCTACAAACTCAGTACAAATACTCAAAGGACGACTACCACTGTCTCCCAATCACCTCAGTATCATAGAGCACCACCATACCTTCAGCCTCCTATCTAATAAGCTACAGCTGAACTTAAAGGAAAAACAAAAGGATGGAGAACTAATCGCAGGCTTTGAAACTATGCTTGTTACCGTTATGGATATCATATCGGCCATGATAACCGGCAGGCCTTTTAGAAAGCCAACAAAGATATTTGAAGCTCTTGATCTTGTAAAAATACTTATTGCCGACCAATACCCTCAAGAGTTCCGTCTAGTTGTTAGCTATTTTAAGAATTTCTTTATCGATAGATAGAATATCTCCACAAAATAAAATCCGACAATTTCTAACAGTCACTTTTTTAAATATAAAGTTTATTTTTTCTTTTCAAATCGTCTCGAGATTGTAACAATTTTCACAGGGTTACGATTAGGGAAAGATCTTAACCTTCATTAAAATTCGCAAGTCATTTTAAAATACTGCCAATGTATATTCTAAGGAGGGAAATCATGGCCCAACCACAAGAAGTAAGTCCGATAACGGGAATTATTGAAGAAGATCAAGTCTTTATCGACTTTGGTGATCACGAAGGAAAAAGCATTTTAGAAGTTGCTGATACTCTTCCTGATTATTATGATTTTCTCATCAATAGAAAGAATGATGGTCAATGCACTATCCGTCGGACAAAAGATAAAATCTTTAGACTATACGTAACGACGACATTAAATTAATAAAAAAGCCCACTTCAAAGTGGGCTTTTTTAATTCCTAATTTTCTCTTGCCTTCCAAATCCTATACCTCTTACGCAAAGTATGAATAATGGCATTTTTCAGATTAAAACGATGCTCTTGATGTACAGGTCCTATCCAGTGACCAAAGTTACCAGGATTTACTATTTCTTTTTTCAAAATATCTGAAGTTATAATTTTATGAAATTCATTAAAGCGTGGATGAGATTCATCATAGATACAACGTTTTCTATATTCTTCATCGCTAAAGGTTCCCCAGTTGGCAACCTTTTGAAAGAAGACCTGATCAACACCAAGCTTTTCTCCTAGTTCAACAAAGGCCGGAATCTCTAAGAAGTTATGATCTTGAACAACAAAATCAATTCTTAGAAATGGAATCTCCCCTCGACTTCGCAGACCAGAAATAAAGTTGAGATTATCCATGAGGAGTTTCCAATTCCCTCCTCTTCTGGTTATCTGATAAGTTGATTCAGTGGCCGCATCAATTGAGATACAAACCATGCAGAGATTAGAATGAATTTTATGCATCTTCTGCCAAGCTTGTTGATTAAAGAGAACTCCATTGGTCATAATTTGTATCGTCATTCCTGGATGCTTATGTCCCTCTAACTCAAAGAGAAGTTTTCGAAAATATTCACCGACAAAAGGATCTCCCGAGGAGCATGCGATAAGTTTTGTATCCGACAAATCTCGATCAAGAAGATCTTTTGTAATCTTCTCCATGAGTACACGTTGCTTATCGGTAGGCTTAGTAATGAAGTCAGTACGGCATGTGGGACAAGCAAGATTACAGGTTTGATCATAAGAGAGGTTAATCTCTTTAGGCTTACTTTTAAGAGAAAGTTCACCATTAAAGTAGGCGTCTAATATGCTCTTGTCTTCTATAACTCCAATATCTAGTAAATTTTCACTTTGAATCTCTGGACAAAGACTTGTCTTACAATACTTATAGCTTCCATCAAGTATAGAAGCCCTAATCTTCTTATACTCTTCAGAGTTCCATACCTCATCTAAGGAGTCCTTGGACATATCCCCAGTAACATTAGGTAGAATGGTTGGGCAGCAAGAATAACAAGGAACGCTCCCCTCGTGGGGAGTTCCTATTTCTAGATATTCAAACGGCTTGCGACAAATCTTACCGGGAAATGGAGGCTTCTTTACCATAGGACTATTATATACCTAAAATCATTAATCTTATTTTCCTGCGGCAAGACCCTGTCCACGAGGGTCAGAGACACCTATAAATTGCCCTTTTTCCAAGGCAATGGCCTGGATGCGACAACCTAGATTACGATGATTAATTTTGTATCCCATCTCTCTTAACTTATCTTCTTCATCTTTAAGAAGACCAACTGTTCCAACTCTTAACTCATCAGGATACCATTGTTGGTGATAGCGAACAGCAGAAACGGCATTCAATAGAGGTTCGTTATGTTCAATATAATTTAAAATGGTTTGGGCCACACAGGTTAGAATTCGAGTCCCTGATGGTGTTCCCACAGCAAGAAGGGGTTCACCATTTTTAAGAACTAAGGTTGGTGACATACTTGAGAGCGGTCTTTTTTCAGACTCGACTAAATTATTCTCTCCCCCAACGGCGCCGAAGAGGTTCTTTGCCCCCACCTTTGTAGCGAAATCATCCATCTCATTATTTAAAAGCATTCCTGTACCAGGTATAACAAGTCCAGACCCCATGAAGCCATTAACCGTTTGAGTAGAAGAAATCATTGCTCCGTCTTTATCCATAATAGAAAAGTGAGTCGTCTCAGTTGATTCGTATCCATCAAACTTACCAGGCAACACTTCATCTTTAGTAAGGGCACGATCAGAAGGAATCTTCTCTCTAATAATCTTTGCGTATTCTTTAGAAGTAAGTTCCCTCAAAGGAACTTTGACATAATCCATATCGCCGAGATAGCGAGCACGATCTGCAAAGGCTTGTTGCATGGCCGATGCTGTATAGTGAATGGTTCTCGCATCTTGAATTCCATAATGATCAAGATTAAGAGGTTCTAAAATATTGAGTATTTGAATAACGTGAATTCCACCTGAACTAGGAGGTCCCATTGAATAAATCTCGTGACCTTTATAGCTTCCCACAATAGGTTCACGCTCCACCATATTATAACGATTTAAATCATTATAACGAATTAAGCCTCCCCTTCTTCTCTCTTCAGCAACGATGGCGTCGGCAACCCAACCTTTATAAAAACCATCTCTTCCTTTTTTGGCAATTGTTCTCAGTGTCTTTGCGAGATCTTTTTGGACAAGGAGGTCACCCTCTTGAAGAACATGACCTGTCTTTTGATCAAAGAAAATTTTAACTGTAGCGGGATACTTTTTTAGAGTTTGCTCTCTTATTCTAAGGGCCATGGCCAAGCCCGGATAAACTTCAAAACCTTTAGAGGCCAAGTCAATCGCCGGTTGCATAACTGTGCTCAAGGGAAGCTTTCCATACTTCTTATGTATTTCAAAAATTCCAGCAACAAGTCCAGGAACTCCACCAGCAAAAATGCCATTCAGGGATTTGCCTTTTATCACTTCCCCTTTTTTATCAAGATACATTTTAGAGTTTGCAAGAAAGGGAGCCTTTTCACGGAAATCAAATGAAAGGGGTTTCTTCATTTCTGGAGACTTATAAAGAAGGAAGCCTCCTCCACCAATTCCTGTGGACTGAGGTCTTTCTACAGAAATACAAAAGCTCACAGCAGCAGCGGCATCAATAGCATTTCCTCCAAGCTCATACATTTTTACACCGGCCTCAGTAGAGTAACGACCCTGCGCCGATATCGCATACTCCTTCCCCTCGAATACATGACTTTCAAATGCTTCCCCCGGTGCAAGAGGAACCGTTCTATATTTAAACTGTGGACCCGAGCAGCCCATAACTAAAACTAATAAAATAAATAACTTAATACGATTTAAAATCATAAACACCCTCGTTTAATTAAATTTCCCCCAATTATAGGGGCTATTGCATATTATTTCGTTAGCAGTGCAGCGTAATCAAAGACTCCATGCAGCACGGTCAAATATTGAGATATCATCCAAACTAAGTTATAGCTTTGTTAGGATTGCATAAAATAAGCTGTGATAAGCGCTAAAAGGGTCTCATCTTGTAACAGATATGATATCAATTTCAGCATAAGTTTACAGTTTAGCTAACTCTCCAAGCACCAATCACTAAGGTGTTCAAGGGGACGAAGGCCATATCAAGGTAAAGAATTATGGGTGCAAAGATTTTAGTTGTTGAAGATGAAAAAGATATCTCAGATATCCTTAGTGTTCAGCTAAGAAATAAAGGCCATGACGTAAGAGTTATTGCTGATGGCTCTGAAGCCTTAGAGCATATTCAAAGCTTAAACGAAGAAATAGACCTCTTTATTCTTGATCGTATGCTCCCAGGAACTTCTGGTTCAGAGATCTGTAAATTCCTTCGCATGTTTAAAAAAACAAAAGAGCTTCCCATCCTTATGCTTACAGCAATGACGAGGCCTGAAGATATTGTAGATGGTCTTGATGCTGGAGCAGACGACTATGTAACCAAGCCCTTTGATACCAATATTTTATTGGCCAGAGTAAGGGCCCTACTCAGAAGAACAGAAACACTTCAAAAAGCTGATCAAGAAAAAGATCTTGGGATCTACAAAGTTAACGCTCTTAGAGTGGATACGAATCAATGTAAGGCGTGGATTGAAGAAAGAGAACTCGATTTAACTCTATCTGAGTACAAACTCCTCGTAGCCTTTTTAAAGCAACCAGGAAAAGTTCTTACAAGAAATCAATTAGTAGACTTTATCCAAGATGGTCCTGTCCATGTAACAGATAGAACCATTGATACGCATATCTTTGGCCTTAGAAAGAAACTAAAAGATTATTCAAAACTCATTGAGACAATAAGAGGGATCGGTTATCGCGTGGCCGCAGAGTCTTAAAGACAAACTCCCCCTCCCCACTTCAAAAGTAAAAGGACAGGAGCTCCCATCGAGCTTTTCTTCTATAATGGATTCACTTCCATGGCGTTTCTTTAGAAAACTTGCGATGATGCAAATTATCGTAACTTCTCTTGTCATTATTGCAACCGCCTGGATGGCCCGCTATTACCTAAAAACCTATATTACCACTCAGGCCCAAGAACAATTAAGAGAATCTCTAAGCTTAATTCGTGAATCGATTCAAACCCAGAATATTTCTCCTATAAGATGGTGTAAGTCCTTAAAGCTTAACTGGACCACTCGCTATACATTAATTAACTCTCAAGGAAATGTACTCTGTGATAACTTTGTTGATCCTAGACAAATGAAGGACCTTCTCGATTTTCCGGAGATACAGGATGCTTTAAGAATCGGATTCGGTAGTCAGATTCGTTTTGATAAAGTGGCCAATTCTAATCTTATCTATGGTGCGGTTAGTATAGACAGCCTCGTCAACGGATTAAAGACCCGTTATATTATTCGTCAAACCGTCCCCCTTAATAAATTAGATAAGGCCATGAAGGAGCTTGATCGCAGTATTATAGTCTTTCTCTTTCCGCTTCTTATTTTAACTTCTTTATTTTCTCTATGGGGATCCCTTCAGGTATCTTTTCCTCTTCGCTCGATCTTAAAAAAAGTAGATCAAATGAAAAGGGTGACTAAGGACGACTCCTCAAGCTACCTATTTGATCCTAGTGATGAATGGACGATTGTTGAAAAGACTCTCGACCGCGCCCAAGAGGGACTCGAGCGTTATATTGAACAGCTTTATAATGAGAATGAAAAAATGGCCACAGTGATGGAGTCCATTACGGATTCAATTTTGGCCATCGGACTTGATGAAGAAATCCTCTTTGCCAACCATCACTTTAAAAAGAACTTCTTGGCCAAAGAAATAAAGAAAAAAGAAATCTCTCACTTTAAGATATGGGAAATCACTCGAGACCTTGAACTTCAAACCCAATTTAATGACTGCCTCCTCCAAGGGGCCGGCGTGAAAAAAAGAAATATGGAGCTCGCCATTAAAGGTGGAAAAAGAAACTCATTCTTTGACATCAAAGTGAATCCTTTAATTGATCAAAAAGGTGAAGTTTTTGGTGCCGTTGGTGTTTTCCATGATGTGACGGAACGTAAACTTGCAGAGCAAATGAGAGAAGACTTCGTCGCTAACGTTAGCCATGAAATAAGAACCCCCCTCACTGCAATAAAAGGTTTCGCTCAAATCATTCGAGATACTCCTGCCGAACAAATGGATACTGTTCGTCCCTTCTTTGACAAACTAGAGAGCAATGCTGATCGCCTGACGAATCTCTTCAATGATATTTTGCAATTATCAGTCATTGAATCAAAACTTAAGGTCTCTAAAGAAACTATTTATTCTCAAGAAATTACTGAGTCCGTTGTCACTAATGTAAAGCAGTCCTACCTAGATAAGAAAGTCGTTGTCCAAACAAGCTACGATATAGAAAAGGTATGGGCCAATCCTCAATTCTTTGAGCAGCTACTGACTAACCTTATTGAAAATGCTCACAAATATACTTTATCTGGAGGCCATATTTATATTCACTGGACTCAAGTAGAAGATAAGGATCATAAGAAGAAGTGGGACGTTGTTACAGTCAGAGATTCAGGGATAGGTATTCCTAAAGAACATCATGCCAGACTATTTGAAAGATTCTATCGTGTTGATTATTCGCGTTCGAGAGAGATGGGTGGAACGGGTCTAGGGCTGGCGATCGTTAAACATATTGTACAAATTCATAATGGAAAAATATCGGTCGAATCAAAAGAGGGAGAAGGAACCACGTTTACCGTTAAGATTCCTTCTCACTACTAGATTATTGAGCTGATACGTTTACAGCACAAGGACCTTTTCTTCCTTCGCCTACTTCGTAATTAACTTTTTCTTCGTCTCTTAAAGTTCCGCTTACAATTCCTGTAACGTGTACAAAAAGGTCTTGTCCACCATCATCTGGAGTAATAAATCCAAAACCTTTTTCTTCATTAAAAAACTTTACTGTACCTGTGGCCATTCTTTTATCCTTTGTTAGAGTCACCGTCGTGAACACTAATGTTATTAATAGAGCTATAAATTTTTAAAGCCCCTTGTTTAATAAACCCATTTGTTTTCCAAAAAGGTTTATATTTTCTTTCAATCAAATAATCAACTCTATCTCCTACAGTAATTAAGAAAAATTGATAGTCTTTAGCTCTGGACATCAATTCATCTAAGATTACACAGAGATCTTCCATCTCACTAAAGTCATAGATAAAATATATCTGTGCTTTAGGAAGTAAGAATGCGTCATCTAATACATTTTCTAACAGAACTTCGCAATTATTAAGTTCAAGTTTTTCATATACTCGATTCGCTTCTCTCGCTCTAAGTTTTAAAACTTCGTATCCTATAAACTCTGCATTCGGAAAAAGAGAATTCATAACAAGCCCTACGCGACCATAACCACAGCCAATATCAACAATCTTTTCAATGGGATATTGAGATAAAGAAATTAAGGCATCATAAATATGATTGTAGGGCGTCTGTAAGACATGGGGAGCAAGACCGATCCAAGTTTGAGTACCTTCATAATGCTGAGTTCCCCCATCATTACTAGGCTCGCAATAAGATCTATATTTCTGAAGCAGCTTAGCTTCAATCTTATTAATTCTGTAACCAATTTGCTTATCTAAATTACGGGCATGAATACGCGGATGAACCCCTGTTTCACCTTGGAAGGTATTCTGATTTCTGACTAAACTTTTTAATTTTTCAGATGGATTTAGGGGTAAAATTGAACTCAAGTAATCTCCGAACAAAACAATTATTACGGAGACTTGATCTAATCGGTATTCCGGAATATTTTGTGCTATTGCGTAAATTAACTCTAATGACTCATTATGACAATGCTCGCTTAAAGTATTTATTCAATTAAATTCGCGACCTTCCCAGGAAGACTGTTGGCATGACCAAGAAAGCTTGTGGAAGCCTCTGTTTTTATTTGAGAAACAGCTCTTTTGGCCGTTGCATCAGCAACATCAGTATCTCTAATTCTTGAGTTGGCAGCAGACGTATTGATTCGTGAAGTTTGCAGGTTTGCGACTGTGGATTGAACTCTATTTTGAACCCCACCTAGAAATGCCCTAGCACCGCTCACCTCGGTTAGCATTTTATCAATCTTAGGAAGCATGGCCATACTTTGACCTTTATTGATAATGGACCCATTGGAAAGACTCACCTGATCCGCTGAACGCAATAAATTACTCATATCGTAATGAACTTGATCTACGCCTTCATTATCGTGAATTCCGACTTGGAATTCAAACTTCCCGGCCGAGCCATCTAAAAGTTTTCGTCCATTAAATTCATTGGTTTTTATAATTCTTTTCACTTCTCTTTTGAGCTGTTGGAACTCTATATTAGAGCGACCTCGGTCTTCATCACCCAAAGTATCGTTGGCCGATTGAATGGCAAGCTCTCTTAAGCGTATGGCCATATTTTGAATTTCAGCAAGTCCCCCTTCTGCAACTTGAACCAAGGAAATAGTATCATTGGCATTTCTTTGTGCTTGGCCCATGGAGCGAATACGTGAGCGCATTCCTTCCGAAATAATGAGTCCAGAGGGATCAATGGCGGCTTCATTTATACGATCTCCCGTGGCCAAACTTCTGTTTTGCCTTTCAAGATCCTGTAAATTACGATCCAACTTGGCCTTTGAATTAATGGCCACCGTGTTGGTACGAACTGAAAACCCCAGTACTCCTCCTCGAAATAATTTGCTCAACTCTCTTTTAAGAGTTGAGACTATTCAGTTTCGTTTCGGGAGTAACCGATCAAATGGATAAGGGAATACGATAAAATCGCTAGCGCGGCAGGTTTTGCCTAGTTATCTCCCTCAAGGGAAGATAGCTGACTATTGAGATAGAAAATTTGTCGTTCAATAAATTTCTTCTGTTCTGTATAGCGATGCATTTGTTGGGCAGAGTTTCGTGCTTTGAAGTCATGTACATTAGGACCTGCATCTGTACTTGAAGTTGCAGAGTCCATCATTTCATGTTGACCATATATCTTCTCTTCTCTATTTTGCCAGCCCGCTATCGCCTGCAAATGAGATTGCTTTTCAAGTAACCTTTGATTGAGCCAATTCTTATAGGCCGTCTTATTCATCTCTGATTTGGCACGATTGGCCAAAGACATGAACTCTTGATGCTCCTTTTTATAATTAGGAGGAGTCGAACAAGAACAAATGAAGAGTGTCACGAGTAATATAAATGACTTAAACGTTATAGACATGAAGAATCCTTAAATAAGTTATAGAGCACTATACTCTCTTCCCAATACTATTCCAATAAATCCTGACACCTAACCAACAATACTTGACCGTTCTCTATACCTTTCATAACGTATCAAATTATAAAAAGGGATAGCTATGAATAACGTTAAATCAAAGACTTATGTACTTTTAACTTTCTTGCTTTGCTTCAGCGCAACAACATTGGCGAAAGTAGATTATTGGCCCACTAAAGAGTGGAAAGTAAAAAGCTTAGAAGAGGCCGGCTTTGATCGTTCAAAATTTCAAAAAGTTATCGACTACGTTTGGGAAGATACCGGTGAACACAAGAGTGATTCCTTCATTGTGATCAAAGATGGATATCTCGTTTACGAAGGTTACGATCGTGGTTATCACCCAACTCGTAAACATATGTTCTGGTCCCTTACCAAGAGTATGACGAGTACTATAATGGGAGCCGCCATTCATCGAGGATATATAGACCTAGAGGCCAAGGCCTCTGACTATTACCCTGTCATGAAAAGGGATAAGGCCCGTGACGTCACCCTTCGTCATATCCTCAATATGAGTGCAGGCTTTAAATTCTATGAAGAACATCCCATTAACATTGCCCTTAGTGACTCTATCTTTGTTTACTATTCTCAAAAAGCTTATAAAGACGTTGCAAACTATGTGGCCTCACTAAAAATGAAACATGCTCCAGACGAGCAATTCAACTATGGTACTCATCAGCCCATGCTTGCGATGGGTATGTTAAAAAAAGCAATTAACAACTCTTCTATTTATGATGAACTCCCTTGGGAACTTCTTTTTAAACCTCTTGGAATGTCTAATATTGTTTTTGAAAGGGATCAAGCGGGAACATTTCTTGGAGGATCAACAGGTTGGGGAGTTGCTAAAGAGTATGCAAAAATTGGTCTCTTAATGTTAGAAGATGGAATTTGGGAAGGTAAGAGAATTTTACCTGAAGGCTGGGTTAAGTTTGCAACCCAAACGGTTGCCCCTGCCCTTCTCAAAAAGAAAAAAGAAAGAGGCGAAATGCGACTCAATGTAGAGTCTTATGGTGCTTATTGGTGGCTTAATAAAAAACTTCCTATGAATAAGAATCGTCCCTACCCCAGTGCTCCCGACACTCTCTTTCAAGCCATGGGCTTTCGTGGTCAAACGATGGGAGTCCTACCAGAACAAGGAATCATTATAGTTAGACTAGGTAGTGACGGACGAAAACCAAAGAAGAAACTTAAGAGAGATAAACTCTACGGCCTTCTCTTAAATTCTCTAAAAGAAAATCACAAGGATCAAAAGTAATGAAAAAAATTATCACTCTATTTTTTATCACGACGATTCTTAACTCCTGTAAATACACAGAAGCTCCTTCCGCAGGACTGGCCAAAGAAATGTGTTCTTGCCTCTTTGTTTCTGAACAAAGTCCTGAATATTGTAAAATCGTTACCAAGGAAAGCCGTATATTGGCCAAATGGGAAGCCTTTCCCGAAGAGCAGAAAGTTATTGCTAAAGGTGTTCGCTTCACCAGTATGGCCCAGATGGACGATGATCCTCGCTATGGATGTACCTTATTAAGCGTTGAACATGCCCCTGAGAACGCGAAGGAATTCAATCTTTAATGGCCAAGAAAATTCAGGTCCAAGTCAAATTAAAATCTAAAAAAGAGGCAGTAGAAGAACTTGAAGATGGCTCTTTTATAGTTCGCTGTAATGAAGTTCCTGTCGATGGAAAAGCAAATAAGAAGATCATTGAGTTACTCGCTAAATTTCTAAAAGTCCCCAAGAGTCACATTGATCTTGTAAGAGGAAGTACAAGTAAGTCCAAAGTATTTATCATCAAATAGTTAAGCTAATTTAAGGACTACTTTCTTGCGTTAAGCTCATCGCATTGGAAGTCTCTTCGGGCGTGGGCTCTACATTTCCGTCGACATTAATATTCGTTATATCTTGAGAGCGAAGCACTTCGACATTATTTAATTTAGCACTACAGTCTTCAACTTGAGGAACATTACCTGTTTGAGCGGAGAAATGTCCGAGATAGACAAAACCATCAGTACCATCAGATTTTAACGTAAAAATACCACGAGAAGTCTGAGCACTTTCAACAAACTCATTCCAAAATGGTGGTATATTTTGAGGAAGAGAGATAGAGCGATGATTGCCTAAAACTAAATCTCCATTGGTGAAAATTTCTCTTATCCCATCATCACTAAGCCCTTCAGGCATATTTTTTAACTTTTCTTCAAAGCGAGGATTATAATGAAAAGACTCTCCATTTTTAGTAATCCGTAATCCACCTTCTCTTAGAATATCAACTTGCATTCCAGATTTCGTTAACTCTCTTTTCATCGTTAACATAAGCTCAGCTTCCACCTCTCCAAAGAGAACAGCATCAAATTTCTTGCCTTGTAGACTTTTTATATCTTCAAATACATCATCAAATTTAGCCTGAATATTATCAAGTCGTAACGCCCTTGCTCGACCTAATTTTAAAGACTGAGATTTAACATTCTTCATCTGCAATTCATTTACCATTTGCCAGCCACGGGTTTGACCCTTTTGAAAATAGTGATGGTACGGCATCGTAACGGGTGTTGCCTTAACTAGGTTTTTAAAACTCTCCCCTATTCCTAGGACAAATTTAATTTCATCTCTTTGGCTACTGACAAAATTTCTTAAAGGTCTTGTACTACGACGGGCCCTGAAGGTGGCCCTTCTTGTTCCATCACTCACTCGCTCAAGATTCTCACTGATAAATTTCTTAGACTTTAGCTCTTCTAAAGCTCGACCTACAATCCCGAAATCTTCCGGATTCGTGGCCATCTTTCTTTTAAGACTCGACATTTTAGTTAAGCTCTTTGCTGTCCCCAATAAGCCACCGAGTAAATAACCTGTCCCAAGCTGACTAATGGCTCCGCACGCGAGGTTAATTCCATTTTCCCACGAGGGACAAGTCCAATCCATTTTTTTGAGGCATTGAGACGAATAAGGTAAACCTGACCACTCAGAACAACCAATGATCTCAGTATAAAATTCTTTAACCCCTTTGAAGAAGTCAAAAAAGTTTTTACGAAGTAACCCATAGAATTTAGGAATATCCCAGTCTGATAATGCACTGGCCATATCTTCAGACATAACACTTGAATATAGCATGGCGGTTGAGCGCTCTTCTTCTTCACCAAAGAAGTAATTCCATCCGGCCTTTCCTACATTAAAAGCTCCTTTAGGAAGATCCCACACAAACATCTTAACTGTTTGATAGAGTGACTCTACAGCACTGGAGATGAAATTTGTTAGACAACCCGCCTCTACTTTCTCTTGGCTACCTAAGCTAAATATATTGAAGGCATTTTTAAGATCTTTCTCAAAGGAATTATAGAGTTCATCAAGAAAGCCTTTCTTTTCTTTAGGGCATTTTCCTTCATAGCTTCTGACGGCCTTTAAGGTATCTTCTACAAAAGCATTGGGAACGGCACCTTCTAACTCTTCTTTTTCAAGGCAGTCTCCATTCTCTAAAACATCTTCATTAAGAAGTGGAACTAAATCTTCTGCTGTAGACATAGTGGCATTACCAGTTCGATAACATTGAAGAAAAACTGGAATGATGAAGCCATCTTCTTTACGTCCAAGAAAATAGGCATAACGTTTAGGCTCAATATTAGGATCATCTATTTTTGGACACTGCTGCTTAGCCTGACACTTAAAGTAATCATTATTTCGATAGAAAGAGTCACCGATATTAAATTGCTCATCTTGATTAATATAGCGTCGATGAGTTTTTCCAGTCTCTTGAGCAACAATTTGATTAGAAAATAAAGAGTTGGCCGTTACAATAGTCACTATGAAAAATCTTATGAAGGTCGCCATTCTAGTTTTACTTATCCCCTTCTTTGCCATGGCCAAAGATGGTGAAAAAGATAATATAAATCGCTTTAGCTGGAATAACATAATTCTCAATCTACCATTCTCACCGGAGTGGGCGGTTCAAAAGCCTCGTAAAAAGCCCCATGACCCTCTCAATTTTATGGACGCCAATGCTCCCTCACCGAGAGTTATTGCTAATCTCTCTGAAACCAAGTTTGACCTCGATTCTAAAGACTTTTCGGACTTTAAGATTGAATTTATTAAGTCTAAAAGTGCTTGGGTAAAAAAATCTCAAGGAACTATTACGCAAAATCCAATAGTTAGCTTCGACAACAAAGAAAAGTTGTTTCGCTACGAGTTTAGTTTTGCTGTTTCACAAGGAAACTATAAGGAATTCGGACACTTTCAGCGCTGTAGTGAGAAAGTGGCCTTTAGTTTAAGAGTTATGATTCCTGAAGAGAAATTCAAACACCCGAGTGCCGAAGTAACAAAAATCATCGATTTCTTTCGAAAAGCTTCAGCGTGTATTCACTAACTCCATGCTCAAACATAGACAATTAATGCCTTTCATGATGAATTAGGGATGAATTCCCCAATCGATATTAAGAAATGTTAAGATGAGATCACATGACTGATACAAACAAACCCACAGCTCCTCTAAAGCGTCCCGACTGGCTAAAAGTTAGGGCCCCTGTTTCCAAAGGCTATCACGAAATTAAAGATATGCTAGGGGAACTAAATTTGGTTACCGTCTGCCAAGAGGCCATCTGTCCTAATATTGAAGAATGTTGGAGTGGAGGTACGGCAACCTTTATGCTTATGGGTGATACCTGTACACGTGCTTGTAAATTCTGTGCCGTCAAAACAGGAAACCCAAAAGGCATCCTTGATTCAGATGAGCCCAGAAAAGTGGGTCAGGCCATTTCTCAAATGAAGCTTGATTATGTGGTTCTTACTTCGGTTGATCGTGATGATCTTCCTGATCTTGGGGCCAATCATTTTGCTGAAACCATTGAAACAATTAAAAAGAATAGTCCTGAAATGATTGTTGAAGTCCTTACTCCTGATTTCAATGCTGTTCCTGAATTCATAGAAAGAATTATTGCCGCAAAACCAGATGTCTTTGCTCATAATGTGGAAACAGTTGAGGCCCTCACTCCAAGAGTACGGGACCGTCGTAGTCAATACAGAAAATCACTTAAGACACTTGAGTTGGCCAAGAAAATCAAAGCTTCACAATATACGAAGACTTCTATCATGATGGGTCTTGGTGAAAAAGATGAAGACGTTATGCAAACCCTTAAAGATCTACGCGATGTAGGTTGTGATGTTGTGACATTCGGTCAATACCTTGCACCTACCAATAGACATAAGAAGTACCTTCCTATTCATGATTATGCCACTCCAGAGAGATTCAAATACTGGAAAGATGTCGCCGATGATATGGGGTTTCTCTATTGTGCATCAGGACCCCTTGTTAGAAGTTCTTATCGTGCCGGTGAATTCTTTATGAAAGGTGTCATCGAAAAGAATAGAGAATTGGAAAATCAAAAAGGCCAAAGACCAAGTTTTCCAAGCATTTAATTTTCTTTATCCATGAGAATCATTAATCTACAAGAAATCGATTATAAGAAAGCCTACTCCATCCAATTAGAAGAAGTGGCCAAAGTATATGAAGGCCTTGAATCAGAGGCGCTCATCATTTGCTCACACCCTCCCGTTGTTACACTCGGAAAGAAGTCTTCAAAAGAAGACCTCTTGGGTTGGCAAGGTCAAGTCGAAGAAATTGAGCGCGGAGGAAAGGCCACCTATCATGGTCCTGGACAAATCGTCATCTACCCTATTCTTAATTTAAAAAATCATGGCCAGAATATTTCAGGCTTTTTAGAAGCAATGGAAACTTCTATGATAGAAGTCCTCTCCCTCTATGGACTTACGTCACGTGGGAATGAAGAAAGAGGAAAACCTGACTACACTGGAGTTTGGGTAGAGACCGACTTAGGTTTAAAAAAGATTGCCTCCATTGGAATTGCAGTAAAGCGATGGGTAACTTTTCATGGGCTGGCCTTCAATCTAGACTTTGATCCCTTGGCGTTTAGTGGCATTAATCCTTGTGGTTTTACAACCAACACTATGACCAATCTAGAAACTCTAAAGGGTGAAAAAGTTGACCGTTCTACTTTTGAAGAACAGCTGACTCAAAAACTTATTCAAAATTTCAAAGAACTTTAAGCTCTATCCATTTCTGTCCAGTGGACAAAATCTCCTGCACCATTCACAATAGTAGGGTACATCAAACTCTTTAATTAGGATTGTTATGAAATTATACGAATACATTCAGCAGGGTGGAACCATCATGTATATTTTGGTTTTCTTAAATATAATTGGTTTTGCTATGATGATTACAAAATTTTGGCTCTTCACCAAAGAAAAAAATAATACCGAGAATCTTGCTTCAGAAATGGGAGGCCGATTAAAGGGAGCCCATCAATCCAAAGACTCTCAAACGATGATCGAACTGGCCAAGCAAGAAATCGCTGTCTATATTTCTCAAATTGAAAGAGGACTTAACACGGTTAGAATCATCGCGGGAATCTCCCCTCTTCTTGGACTACTGGGAACCGTTATTGGTGTTCTTCTTGCCTTTCAAGTGATGGCCGCACAAGGACTTAATGATCCAAGCTTCTTTGCCAAAGGAATCTCTATGGCCTTGATTACTACTGTTGGTGGTATGATCGTTGCTATTCCTCACTTTGTTGGTCACAACTACTTAATGGGAATGCTCGACTCACTAGAGGCGAAGCTGGAAAAAGAAGTACTTTCTAAAATCCTTTAAAATCTGAGGAATTCTCAATGAGTAAAAAAAGAACTCGCGATACCCCAATGCCCGATATAACACCACTTATTGATGTGGTGTTCTTATTACTTATTTTCTTTATGGTTTCAACTGTATTTAAGAAAAGTGAAGTGGCCCTTCTACTCAACTTACCTGAAGTCAGTGATGAACAAGCTCAGGGAACTGCAGATAAAGTCATTACGATTGAAGTTTCTGATGACAAAATGGCCTATAACGGCAAGGCCCTTGAGGAAGATGAATTAGGAGCAAAGCTCGGTCTTGTGACAACGAAAGACATTCCTATCGAGCTTAGAATTGATAAAGATGTGAAGTATGAAAAAGTTGTTAAAGTCTTAGATCAACTTAAGAAAAATTCTCTGAATAATCTTTCTCTTATTACCAATAGTCCAAAATAATTATCTATAGTCACTTTTCCATTCAAATAGAAAAGTGGCTATATTATTTCATTATATAAATTTATTAAAGTATCACTCGTATTTTTCCAATGAAATTTCTCTGCATGCATTCTTCCACGACTGGTCATTTCTTTTTGCAGTTCATCGTCAAAGAGAACCTTTTCTATCTTATCGGCCAAGTCTTCAATGGAATGAGGATCAATAAACTGAGAATACTCTCCGGCTGATTCTGGAAAACAGGAGCCTTTAGAAGTAATCACTGGTGTCTCACTAAAGAGCGCCTCAACGATTGGTACACCCCAGCCTTCAAAGAAAGAAGGAAAGACAAAGAGTCCTGCACCTTGATACATCGCAGGCATATCATCATCACCTACATCACTGAGGATTTTAACTCGTCCTTGAAGCCCTTGATTGATGATTTCTTTTTCTATCTCTTTCTTATATTCTTTTCCTCTTCCTACAAGAATCAATTCATGAGGAATGTGGTCTTTAATACGAGAAAAGGCCTTCACAAGAGAAATCGCATTCTTTCTTTGTTCTAAGGCACCCACATAGAGAATGTAGAACTCAGATATATCAAACTTATTACGAACGGCTTCAATCTCAGAAGCCTCTTTTTGATAATAGTAAGCGGGATTACAGCTTTGGTGAACAACAGATATTTTATCTTCGGGACAATTGAGTAATTCTATAAGGTCCGTTTTTGTTTGCTCGCATATAGCAATTACTTTATCCGCCATTTCAATCGCAGATGAAAACTTCTTCTTATATACCCATCGGTCAATCTTCGGGAAATATTCAGGATATCTCATAAAAATCAAATCATGAATCGTAACGACTGACTTTACTTTAGATTTTCCAATTCCAGGAGGAAGCTCATGCGAGAGCCCATGATAAATATCGAGATCATTTTTTTCTAGAATTGAGTTTAGAAAAAGAGAGCGCCAAGCAGTGCCCATCATTTTACCACTTGAGAACTGAGGAGTTACAATCTGGGCCTTTGAATTTCTCTTGGCCCAGTCCTGAGAACGTAGGTCTTTATACTGAGGTGTATAAAGGAAATACTCATTATCAGGATAATATTTAAAAAGGCTTTCCATTAATGTTCGCGAATAATTACCTAGTCCACGAAAATTATGAAAGGCCCTCTTTGCGTCGAAACCTATTTTCATAAGGAAATTCTATTCCTTCCCTTATACTTGATCAAGTTTCAAAGTTATTTGTTTAATTAGATAGGAAGAATAATTCTCTGGTTCGGATGAATTGTCTTACTATGAAGAGAATTTACCTGAACAATTCTTTTTACGCTAAGCCCATATTTGCGAGCAATGCGGTAGAGATTATCGCCTTTCTTAACCGTATACATCTTAGAATCGGCCTTCACTTTTAGCTTTTGTCCAATGAGAATCTTTGAAGAGCGCATCTGATTCAATCTCTTTAAAGAACTAATCGACATACTATATTTTCTGGCGATAAGAGATAAGTTCTCTCCTCTTCTTACTCGATGATAAGCTGGGCGTGACTTCTTAGAAGTAGATCTTTTAACAGAACTCACAGATCTAGAACCTGTAACTTTTAGTTTTTGACCGATATAAATTCTATTTCTACGAAGTCCATTGAGATCTTTAATATTATTGATAGAAGTTCCATAACGAGAAGCAATATGAGATAGGTTGTCCCCTCTTCTTACTTTGTGATAACGAACTTTCCCTGTTGCAACTTTTCTACTCTTTAACGATGAAGCTTTGGCCTCTGCTATCACTTTATACTTTGCAGGGACGTACACAAAAGAATTTCTTCTTCTCACTGATCCAACCCAATCTTTCTTGGCATCAGGATTGAGCTTCTTCATTGTTGAGTAGCTAACACCTATACGTTTTGCGAATTTAGAAAGAGAGAAACTCTTATCCATTTCAATAGGTACAGCACTATCATAGAAAGAAGATTCACTATGACCTCTCTTTCCCATATTCTTGGTTTCAATGAGATACTTGGCCGCTGCCACTTTAGGAATATAGAAAATAGTCTCTTTAGGAAGTAATTTCTTTCTAACTAATTCTTTGTAGTCTCTTGTATTACCTCTTCGAATAGCATTGATAATACGATACTCACCAGCATTGTACGCACATAGGGCCAGTTCCCAACTTCCAAAAATATTATAAAGATCTTTGAAGTAGCTAGCTGCAGCGTAAGAAGACTTATGAATATTTCTTCTTTCATCTAATGAAGCATCAACTCTAAGTCCATATCTTGTTGCCGTTCCCTTGATAAATTGCCAAGGACCAACAGCAGAAGCATGACTGCGAATATGAGTGTTATACCCTGATTCGATTAAACCTACGTAGAAGAGATCTTTTGGAAGTCCCTCTTCTTCAAAAACTTTCTGAACGACAGTTTTAAATCGTTCTCCATTTTTGATATGTCTTAGAAATCGGGCATTTTCTCTATTTTCAAAATAGTTTACCCAAAATTTGAAATGTTTCTTTTTGTAATCGAGAGTAAAAGCGGGACCTTCTTCTTGCGCTTCTTGAGCAACAGATACATCCTCTTCTTTCTCTTCAACAGATTCAAAAGCTTCAACAATCTTACTTTCCGCTTCTTCAATTTCTTCAACAGAAGAACTTTTAGAAACTTCAACCTTTTCAAGAGACTCTTCCATCTCTTTTATTTCAACAATATTTTCTAATTCTGAAGCTAGTTTTTCACGAGATTCTTCATTTTCAGATGTCTGTCCCAAAGGGCGGATAGATGCACATGAACTTAATAAGAGAGATGATAATACGAGGGCGTGTTTGATCCGCAATGACATAAGAGAAGCTCCTTCCTGGTGATTCTTCCTTACATTGTATCGAAATCATTGAGGATAACAACCAAGACAACAATTCGACGATAAATTTGACGGGGGTTGACTAGATTCCTAACTTAAGACCAACAAATACCCCAACTTCACCACCAACACTCATCTTCACTTTGGGTACCTTATTTACTTTTAATTCAGGATAAATCGTAAATACACGCTCTTTCTTAAGAATCTCAATCCACTCGATATCTTCAATAACAAGATCAATACATTTTCCATTACATCCAAGAGAAGCAGTATTTTCCTCATGACTATAGCTGGCCACTAGCATGCCCTGCCCTTCTTCTCTGACGAGCTGTCCTTGTACAGGCTCTTTAAAATCTATATAAACTTTAATATCTTCAATAAAATCAAGGTTTGCCAGCTCTAAGTCTTCTGATTCTTGAATGTTAAGTCTAATCTTCTTAATGCCCATTTTTCCAAAGTACGACCAGTCTTCAATTTGATCTAATTCGTTAGCGTAGTAGATAATGGGGTCTATATCGACCCCTTGGCCATTTTCTTCAATTGCGATATTGGCCAAATGTCCGGCCAGCTCTTGAAATACAGGACCTAATTCAGCGATCGAAGAAAAGTCTGTTCCAAATTCCTCAATCTCTAAGTCATCAATGCTCAAACTTACTTCAAGAGGTTTTGTTTCCAGTTGAGAATCAATACTAACCGCTTCATAGGCTGGCTCAATGGACTCTTTTGTTCCACATGCAGATAATATCATTATCAGCAATAACCCAAGAATTTTTGAATATCGGTTAGATAAATTCACTTTTGTGACCTTATTTTTAATTAAAACTACTTCAACACGTCGCAACATACATTATTGGGCCATTTTTCTCAATCCATCGTGAAAGATCTACCCAATGGATGTCATAAACGTCAGTGACCAACGCTTTGACAGTACCTAAAAAGATTGCAAAATAATGGATATGTAAGGCGCCCTGCATAAAATTTATCTATAATGGGTTCATGACAAAAACAAAGAGCCTCCTCCATTTAGGTAAGATCCTGGGGATCACAATAACTTCAATGTTATCAAGTGGTTACGTGGGCGCTGCGTATTACGATACCCTCCCAAAAGGGGTTCGTATGATCGTCATGAGACAGGTAAAAACTGGTGAAATCAAATCGGCCTATAATCGGGCCGGAAAGAATGAGCCTTATTTCTTTAAAATCGATCTCAATGCTCAAACCCTTGAAGATTATAATACTTTCGCTAAATCTACTTTTGAACAGATCAAATCTATTAATAAAGAAGCCTATGATGAGTTCTCTCTTGGCCAGTTTGAGGCACAAGGTGTTGCAGATGTGAGTGTAAAAGGTGCCGGAGTGGCCGTTGGTATTACCAATCGACTGACGGCATACGGAGCATTCCCCTTCTACGATGCACGAGTTGATCTGCAGATGAAGCAAACTGGACAAAATAATCTCTCACAGGTCGCCAATAAATTAGATAAGGCCGGTAACAGCTCACAGGCCGATCTCATTCAAAATATTGCCAATCAATTTAGTGACATCAATATTACTGGAGAAACTGTTCAGTCTGCAGTTGTTAATGGTTACAACTATCAACCTCTTGGAAACTGGCAGGCCCAAGGTCCAGGGGATTTCGAAGTTGGGCTTATCTATCGACTAACGGACTGGGATTATTCTGGTCTTGCTTTAAGTGGAGGCGTTGTCCTTCCAACAGGAAGAGAAGACGACCCTGATATGCTTCAAGACTTCGCCTTTGGCGATGGTCAAACAGATCTCTTTGTTGAGTTTGGTGGTGGAGTTTCACTTCCCAATACATCTCTTAGCTTTAATTCGTATCTTAGATATACCTACCAATTTGCTCATAACAGACGCTTACGCCTACCAGAGTCAGAAGACTTTCCTTATAGTGCTGAAGATGCGCTCTTTGAAGAGAAGCTAGGAAATATGCTCAACTACGAAGGATCAGTTAACTACCAGTTCTCAAGATCTTTTGGAATTAGTGCCGCCTACTTAGATAGTTATCGACCTCAGTCTCAATATACATCTGAATATACAATGGCCAATACCATCCACGCTGATGAAACTGAAAGGCGGGAACAATTTGTAAGAGTGGGAACTCACTTTTCAACGGTTCCGCTATATAAATCAGGAGACTTCTTTCTTCCCTTTGCTGCTAATATTACGGCACAAAAAATGATTGGAGGACTTAACTCTCCAAGCTACTCTCGCTTTGATTTTGAATTGAGATTTTTCTTTTAATTTACTTTCATTGTTGATGAGAAAAATAGAGCTTCCCCATTTCCTCATAGACTAATTTCTTAGGATCTTCTTTTAAAAGAAGAAAACCATCAAGATCAAAATAATCTACCCCATGAGCAATATTCATGGCACAAGAAATCCCTAAACTTGACTCGACCATACAGCCTAGCATGGTTTTAAGACCTAGTTCGCGCGCTTCTTTTAACTGTCTTTGCGCTTTATAGTAACCACCGGCTTTTGATAATTTGACATTAATCCCATGAAAGCCCAATTGAAAATCATCAATGATCCTACCATCTTGCACAGACTCATCAGCAAAGATCATATAGGGAGACTCCTGACGCAATTTAATCGACTCATTAAAATTCAAATGAGTTATAGGCTGTTCGATAAATTGAATATTTAATCCTTCTAACTTATGAAGAAATGTGAGGCATTCCTGTGCATTGGAAAAGCACTCATTCCCATCTATTCGTAGAGGTCCTTTGTAATGCTTGGCCACTTCTTGTAGGAATGAAACATCATTCGCACTCGTGATTTTAATCTTAAGAGCGCAAAAGCGAGAAAGATTGTGAGTTCTAATATGCTCACCCACATCTGAAGTCGCCATATGGGGAATCGTCATACTGGTTTCGATATTACTTACATCACGAATTCCAAGTACTCGCTGTGGACTCTCTTGCATAAGCTCTCCTAGGAAACCCACATAGGCCGTCTCTAGAGCGCACTTCAAATTGGCAGGAAAATCCCCTTCTTCAAGAATCTGAATAAAGTCTTCAAGTCCATTGACCTCTTTGGGAACAACAGAAATAAATTCATTGAAATATTCTTCAATCTCGTTAGGTCCTGGCCCTGCACCAGTGAGAAAGGAAACCTCTCCTTGGCCTTGAAGCTTTCCCTCGGTAAAGGTAATCACAAGGTTTTCTTTTATATTGGTTTGTCCACGACTGATTTTCCAGTCGACATTTAGGGGTAATTTTATTTTTTCAATCGTCCATTTAGACATAGTCTTCCTTAATTTTCACGAGTCCGACTTTGAGGTATAATCAAATAATCGAATAACAGCATAACATAAAAAAAGGTATCTCTATAAAAACAGAATTGCTCATTAAAGTCATTTCTCTATCCATAGTGGTCTATATCGGAGCAAAACTATTAGCTCCCTTTTTAGCTGATTCGATTCAATCTTTCTTCTTTGGATCCAAGAAGAAGAAAAACTCTGACATTAACTTTGATCATTTAATAGAGCAGAAAAAAGCCTATTTAAGGGGTGATGTAAGAATCGATCCTATGGCGCAGTCTTCATCGGCGCAAGGAGATACTCCGCTTTATAATCAAAAACTTCACGAAGAATTTAATCAACTTTCTTCTTTAAAAAGTAAGACAGAGGCTCAAAAAAAGAGAGCAGAAGAATTAAAACTCCTCTTAAGTGCCTTAGACTCTTTTCAGTGGGGAGAAAGTAAAGTTCTTACTCAGATATCTAAAGACCTCTCCAGTAAGCTCAATCATCGCGTGGAAGCTTCTCAAGTGACCAAGGCCTATCGAGAGTTAATCAAAAGAGAAGTACTTATTGGTAAAAATCAAAAAGTTCTTGGGATTGCACAAAGCACTTTAAAAATTGAAGTCTATCTCTATTTAAAATCCTTATATTTTTCTCAAGAATTTCAAGAAAAGAAAGGGCGAGCTTGGACGCTATCAAGGCAAAACTTAAAGAAAGCCCTCTTTCTCTATGCCAAGAAATTAAAAGCAGAAGAAAGATCTGATGATCTTAGTAAAGTTCTGAAATCCCCTCAAGTCAGTCTCCCCTCTGAACAAGATACGTTTATCATTAAGGCCCTCGTTACTAGAGAGGGACTGAATTTATCCGTTATTACAAAAGAATTGAAGGATATCGTGGAATTCTTCAAAATACTTGAGCCTCTACCTTCATTAAAGGACAAGAAAGATAAAAAAGGCGCCTTAAAAATCCTAGGGCTTCCCCCAGGAAGTGGACAAGCCCAAATAAAAAAGCAGTATAAGACTCTAGCGAAACTCAAACATCCCGACCGACTACGAGGAAAAGGTATACCAGCTGAGTTTGACAAGATTGCTACCGAAAACTTTACGCAAATACAGGTGGCATATGATATACTGATAGGATAAATCTTTTCAGACAAAGGGCCAACTATGCCACAAAATCAACGACTTATATCAGACCTCTCACGCGAGATAACCAAAATAATTAGTGAGACCAATGGTATTAACCTCTATGACACTTTAGAGCTTCTTGCTTTTTCCCCAAAACTTAAAGATAACGTCATCATTTGTAAGCAACTTAGTGAATTTAAAAGACTGCTTCGAGGCTTCCATGAAGATGAAGTTGATATCTATACCCTATTAAAACATCCTTTCAGTGATGCGTTTTTTGAATTCTTTCAAAACTTCCCTTTGAAATACAGAGAAGAACATATTCACCTTACAGGTTCACTCTCTGCAGAGTTTATTTATCCGCGTTTAAAGAAACTTATTGAAGGTCCTGATCAAGAAATTTACAAAGAAAAAATCACCGAAGTCTATGGGGATGACTCATGGCCAATTGAATCTGTTGAAGATGTAGATAAACTCATTCGCCTCCAAGAAGGTGAGCACTTTATGACTTATCTGAAGATTCTCTATTTACCAAAGCTTATTCTCGTAGACCGTAAGGCCCACGAAGAAGCTGCCTATCATATGGCCGAAGAGCTTTATCATAAGTATAACGTTGGTCTCATTCGCTTGAAGTTTACCCTTAATCGAATGACGACAAAGAAGTCTGAACAAATCCCAGGAACAGAGAATGTAACAGAAGAAGATGTTATCTTTGGTCTCTACGAAGGTTTCATGAAGTTTCAAGCAGAGCACGAAGATTTTAACTTTGCTCTGTCTCCTAGTTTTCGAAAAGAAGCCGAATTCTATGACAAGGAAAACTTCCCCTCTAAACAAGAACACTTCCTTCATCAAGTGAATACCCTCTTAGATATTATTAAGAAATTTCCATTTCTAAAGAAACATCTTGTAGAGATTGATACCGTAGGAGATGAGAAAGAGCTTTATCGTAAAAAGCACTTTATCGAAATGAAGGCAGGGCTTCGTCGGCTCCAGGGTCACGGATTTCGCATTCGCTCTCACCATGGTGAAACATGGAAGACATTGAGAAAAGGTGTGCAGTCTGTAGATAATGCTATGAATATCTGGCATCTCGATACACTTGAGCATGGTTTAAGTCTGGGAATTAATCCCAACTACTACTTTCACCGTCTTTATCAAAGAGTATTAGAACTGAATAAGCAGTCCATCCCTCTAAGACCTACGAGTAAAGAATATCGTGAACTTATGGATATGGAATGGCTTGTTCCTGAAGTAAGAGATAAATTGATTGCTGGTATTCCTCTCGATGATAAGGAAGTCATAAACTTTACTAAAACAAAGTTTCATACGGCCAGAGAGATTGAACATTATCAGCATGATATTCTTAATCGCATGCTCGATAAGAATGTTAGCTTGGTAGCGCTTCCCACTTCAAATATTAAGCTCACCAATTCTTTTCCCGATATCAAAGACCACCCATTTTCATGGTGGGAAAAGAAAGGAGTACAGCTAGGAGTAGGAACTGATAATTACATCACTCTTTCAACTAACTTTATTCAAGAGATGCTTATCCTTCTCTATTCTGATCCAGAAAATCTTAAGATGACAAAACTTCTTATGGTGGTAACGGGTGAGTCTCGAAGAGCGCATATTAGCCATCTTCTATGGAGTATGAGAAAGCAACTCGTAAATTCTTAAATGATTGGGTAGAGACTTCTCACTTCAGCGGCCACGTGCTCTGGAGTGATCTCTACCATACACTTCTGATACACATCTTGAGTACATTTCCCTCTTCCATCTTTTGAACAAGGTCTACAGGATAAATCTACACCAAGAGTTTTTATTGTACCCATAGTTACAAAACCAAATGCAGTGGGACCCATAAGACTTAGGCCTCTACGACCTGAAAGATCTGCAACTTGCTGAAGACCAGTATCTCCCGTGATAATAAAGTCACATTGTCCGGCGATGGTACAACTCTCTTTTAAAGAAAGTTTACCTGCTAAATTGGTAACTCGTATGGGATCAACTTTTTCAAACTCTTCACAAAACTTGTCATCTGGTCCACCAAGAACAGTAAAATGGTATTCTGGAAGAAGCTCTATGAGCTTCTTCCAATGTCGTTCAGGCCAACGTTTCATCTTCCACGCCGCAGAAGGGACGAGTATTATTTTTCCTCTTACATGATTTTTCATTTTCTCATCTAGGGAAATTGGCCAATCAATGGGAGTGACGCTTTTATCAATATTGAAGAACTTTTGAAGAGGTGCCCAGTAGCTATTCATGGCGCGATAAGGTTTTGGAAATTTATTAATTCTAAACTTAAAGAGAAGGAGTCTCTTCCATCTCTCCTTTGAGCGAATGATTACTGGAGTCATCATAAAGAGGGCCAAAACATTTCGAATAACAAAAGATCGAATATTATTATGGGCATCGTAAATATAGTCGTACTTCTCTTTTCTTAAAAGCATGCCTAGAGCGATTAGTCCCATCATCCCCTCTTTACGATCAAAGCGAATAAGCTTAGAAATCGAGCTTTCTCCTTCGAGTGCTCCTTCTAAATCTTTACGGACAAGCCAATCGATTTGCTTGATATGAGTAGCTTTAAGAAGAGGTCGTAAGACAGAGCGAGTCTGAACTATATCTCCGAAACTTGAAAAACGAATGATAAGAATTTTGGCCATGGGACCAATATACCTTATAATTCACTTTTAAGGTAAGGATATTAAAAACACTTAACTCGCTGCATATTAAACAAAGCCAACCTTGAGCTGAGCTTTTGCTTGTATCTCGCAAGGCCTTTGGTAAAATAGAAAATAGTATATATTTTTTGACCTCTGGTCAGGGTGAATCTCATGGGTTTTTCAAAACAAAATTTAGTAAGCCTTTTAAAAGTTGCTGTTGAAAATAAGGCCAGTGATATCCACATTCGATCAGGTGAGCGCCCATGCTTTAGAATATTTGGTGACCTTGTAGAGATTCAAACAAAGCCTTTTGACAAAGAAGATGTCGCCGACATCGCAAAACTGATCCTCCCCACAGAGAAGCTAAGAACCCAAGTCGCCTCCGTAAAAGAATTTGATGGTGGTTTTGCTATCCCAAACTTATGCCGTATTCGATTCAATCTATATCGATATGATAAGAAGATTGGAATCATCTTTAGATTGATTAAAGATGACATTCCTTCCCTAAAAGAACTTGGTCTGCCAAGTATCTTAGGAAAGATTGCAGATCAAAGGCGTGGGCTTATTCTTGTCGCAGGGCCAACAGGTTCAGGAAAATCGACAACCTTGGCCGCTATGATTAATTCAATCAATGAAAAGAGGCCGTGCCATATTGTTACGATTGAAGATCCTATTGAATATTTACACTCTCAGAAAAAAGCCCGTATTTCTCAAAGAGAAGTTGGACTTGATACCATTGACTTCCCCAGCGCTCTACGCTCAGCACTGAGACAAGACCCTGATGTCATTCTTATTGGAGAGATGAGAGATCCTGAAACAATACAAATTGCCCTCAAGGCTGCCGAGACAGGTCATACGGTCTTCTCGACTGTTCACACGACTGATACTATATCCACTATAGGGAGAATCATATCCATGTTCCCCCCTGAAGAACAAAAAGATGTAAGAGAGAGACTCTCTGTAAATCTTCATGCTTGTGTGTCACAAAGAATGCTTAAAAGAACCGATCAATCGGGAGTCGTCATTGCTCAAGAAATAATGGTCACGACCCCTGGAATTAAAGAAGCGATTGAAGGCGATGTTCCGCTAGAGCGTATCAGAGAAGTCATTGAAGAAGGTTTTGGACCTGGAGGAAATGGATCTCAGTCTTTTGATCAACATGTGATGTGGTTATTTGAAAATGGCATTATAAGTAAGAAAACGGCCTTGGATACAGTCTCAAGTCAATCTGACTTCATCCAAAGCCTAGACTTTGATTAATTAGAAAAAACAGACGTCTTTAAAATCAGATCATGCAAGGTTTGTTTCTTCTTATTAAAGAACATCATCACTACTCCCAAAACACTCAACGCAGATAGAGGACGTAGGATAAATTCACGAATAAATATTTTAGATCGGCTTATAGACGTAGAGTCCACAACATCACCTATACGATAACCCTTCATCGCCTTTCCCATCGACTTTCCAATTAACATCGTTGGTAGGAAATAAAGAACGAGAAAGCAAGATAGAGCTATCGCCATCCATATATATTGGTGAAGAGTATTAGGTGGAAGCATTTGATTAATACTATTTTCAACTAAATAGTTCATATATTCTTTCTTCGCTATGGGTATTAGAAATTGAGAAGCAAAGATAATGGTACCAATATAAACAATATCAATTCCACCAGCTATAACTCTGCCCATTGCAGGTGTCCGTTGTAGCCTTTCGATCTTATCTTCATATTCATATTGCTGGGCCAATTGAGAACGAGAAGAGCGCTTCTTTCGCATCCCTTGCGTGTCCCCTATTGATAATTTCTGATTGGGAGTTTCTAGTTTTTGACGGGCTTTTTTAATCGTATCTTTTTGACCAGTTCTAGGATCAAGCGTTTGATTATTCTTACTATCCGGATTTCGAGATTTCACTTTATTACGAACTCTCTCTCTTCCATCCTCTGGAACTTTAAAGTCCCAGTCTTTATCTTTCTTTTGCTCGCCCATATTTCCTTCCTAGAAATGGCTTAAATAGATTAGATATTGTTTATCTTTTCCAAAATATCATCTAATCTAATTTTTGCTTTATCGCACTCATCTTTCCACTGCTCATGAGAAAGCTCTTCACTTTGATTGATGATGAGCTTTCCATATTCTGATGATGCGTCATTAAATTCTTTTAAAAGAGAAACGGCCAATACTTCATCTTCTAAGTTTTCAAGTTTTTCCATGACTGATTCTAGTTCACTATTATCAAGCACATCTCTCTCCTACTTATTTAACCATACTTAATTTCTTACCTTGAGTCTGGCGAATCATATCATCCATAATGAACATTGTCTCTTCAATCATAGGATCTTCAACAAGAGTTTTAACCCAGTCTTCTTTTCTTTGCTCAAAGTCTTCTTTCCAACGCTCTTCTTCACCTGGATTGATTTTTTCATGGGCCATTAAACTCTTTTCAAAATTAAGAACTTCTAGACCTTTTGACGCTTCTTTTTCTTTCAACCGATCTGTTATTTTCTTATTCTCTTCATCTTCTTTAAGAACTTGTTGTAAGTTAAGGCTCACTTTTGTTTCATCTTTCTTCTTAGTTAGATATTCTAAAGAGTCTTTAATCTTCTTAAAACGCTCACTTTTAGAAACACGCTTATTACTTCTTTGAGCAAGGAGTGGCATCTTGAAAGTAAATTTATCCCAAATTTTATAATCTTGAGGATTAACTTGATCCCATGGAATAGCATAATCTAAATCTTGTTCACGATTTTCCGCATAACCCATTGGATCGGGAAGAATAATATCTGGAGTTACTCCTTTAAATTGAGTAGAAGCTCCTGTTATTCGATAGAATTTTTGAACGGTAATCTTTAAACCACCAAGATCTTTATTTAAAAAATTCATCAATGGACGAGAATTAAAGTCTAAGATCGCCTGCACAGTTCCTTTACCGTGAGTATGCTCTCCACCAACAATTACCGCTCTCTTATAATCCTGCATGGCCCCCGCAAGAATTTCTGAAGCTGAAGCACTAAAACGGTTTACCATAACAACAAGAGGTCCATCATAAGTGATGCTGGTGTTGTTATCTGTTAGTACATCAATTTCACCCTGACCTTTAATTTGAACAATAGGGCCTTCCTTAATAAAGAGACCTGACATCTCTTCAGCATCTTTAAGAGCTCCCCCACCATTATTTCTTAGATCTAGAATGACTCCTTGTATATTGAGTTTCTTTAATCTCTTGAGTTCCATCAGAACATCGGCCGTACAACTACGAGTACTATCTCTAAAGTCACGATAGAATTTGGGAACGTGAATATAACCAACTCTAATATTTAAATCCTTGTGCTTAAGAACACTTGCCTTAGCATAACTGGCTTCAATTTGAACAACATCTCTTTCGATCGGGATTACTTTTCTTGAGCCATCAACTTTCTTTACAGTGAGTTTAACGATTGTTCCTTTCTTACCTCGAATATGGCGAACGGCATCATCCACTCGCATATTAACAAGGTCGGCCGGCTCATCGTCGCCTTCGCCTGCACTTAAAATTAAGTCATCAACCTCAAGACCTTTTTGTCTCCATGCAGCTCCACCAGGAACAATACGAATAACTTTAATATAGGCTCCATCTTCTTGAAGAACAGCTCCGATCCCTTCGAGTTGCCCTGAAATATCGATATCAAAGTCTTCTTTTCTCTTTGGTGGAAAATAAACCGTATGGGGATCAAATACACTTGTTACGGAGTTAAAAAACTTTTCTAGGTAATCGGCTCTTTCATCTTTCATCATACGAGCAAATACTTTTTCATATTTCTCATTTACTTTCGTATGGGCCTTCTTTCTCATTTCTGCATCACTAAGGATTTTCTTCTCTTCACCCTTCTTGGCCTTTTTCTTCTTTTCGACCTTGGCCACCTTATCGTCTTTCTTTTTACCTTTATCAGCTAATTCTTTTTTTAATTCGTCTTGAGCTTCCATCAAAGAAATATACTGAGAGAGTACTGATTGCTTATAAACTCTTCTCCAGTAATCCTTAAGATCTTTATCTTTTGTGAAAAAAGATCTTTTTTCAGGATCAAGCTCTAGATATTCTTTATTTTTAAAAGTGAACTCTTTTTTGAAAACTTTAACTCTATAATCATCAAGTTCTTTAATTCTTTTTTGATGGAGATCCATAGAAAGCTTGAGTAGTTCATGTTTACCTGTAACGAGTTCGTTATCCATTTTAAACTTAAACTTCTCTAATTTATCGACATCACTTTGAAGTAGGAACTGCTTTCCATAATCGAGTTTCTTTATATATTCACTGAATGCACTCTTTGAAAGAGAGTCGTCCAAAGTCTTACCAGTATAATGATAACGAGATAAATGACTTTGAATAAGATTTCCAACTAACTTCTCAGTGGAATCAACATTGCCCTCGCCTACCTTTGAATAAACATTAGAAAAAGATAAAAGTAATAGAATTGCTGCACTTAAAGATAAAACTCGTCTCATTTATACTCCAAAATTCTGCGTATATCGCAAAACATACCCATAACGGTTAATGGGGAATCATCCTTTTATCATAAGGCCCTAGGCCCTTGTTTAAAAGGGTGAAATATCCCCCCTATACTTGTCTTATCTAGACAACCAAAAATCATTCAGTGCAATATCGCACCTATTCACTCTGTGAAGAGATAATTGTCACTTATTCTAGCAAAAATAAATATTCAAGGGGGACTTTTTCCGAAAAGTTGACTAGAGTTTTACAGTATTAGGGTGAGAAGTTGAGATTAGTTTGCCACGAGATATTGGCACTCTGTATAAAAGTGTCAGAAGTTTTTCCATTGCCTAATCACTATGTCCTTTTACAATAAAATACTCAATTAAACGAAACGCTATCTAACTTCATATTATAAAGGATGATTTTACATGCCAGATAATCAATATTCTCAAGGATATCTACAATCCCCTACATTCAATATTAAGAATGACACTGTCATTTTCACTTGTGATGATGACCTATGGCGCGCCTCCCTCTCTGGAGGTCAGGCCAGCAGATTAACGAATTCAAAAGGTACTGCTGCCTCTCCTGAACTCTCTCCATCTGGTGAGACTCTAGCTTATATCGCAACAGATTCTGGCCAAAGAGATATTTATGTAATGGACGCTGTTGGTGGCGTTCCCAGACGACTAACTTTCAAAGGCATCCAAAACTTATGTGGTTGGGAAAATGAAAAGACTATTATCTTTTCAAGTAACTCATATACCTTTAGCCCAAGAGTTACTTTTCTCTATACTTTAAATGTAGAAACGCTAGAAATAAAAGATCTCAATCTGGGACATGCATCAACTCTATGCAGCTTAAAAAATAAAAGAGTCTTAGGCCGTAACACAGGAGATCCTGCTCGTTGGAAGCGCTATCGAGGAGGAACAGCAGGAACCCTTTGGCTTGAACAAGGAAAAGGTCAATTTAAACAAATTCTAAAATCTCTTAAGTCCAATTTGGCCAATCCCCTATGGATTCATGATTCCAGTCTAGGAAAGAATCCACGTATTTTCTTTATTTCAGATCATGAAGGAATTGGAAATATATACTCCTGTAATCACTTAGGAGCGAATGTTTTGCGTCATAGCGATAGCCATGATTTCTATGTTCGCAGTTTTAGCTTTAACGATGGTTTTATTATTTATCAAGCTGGTGCCGACTTATTTAAGCTAGACTTGTCCACTTCTAGCGTAGGGCCTCTCAAAATAAATATTCCGTCATCGTTTAATCAAGCATCTTCAAGAATTGAGAGTGCAGAAGACTTCTTACAAGAATATACTCTTCATACCAATGGTTCAAAAATTGGAGTCATAGCTAGAGGTCAACTTTTTATTCGTGCCCCTTGGACATCTGCACCGGTTCACCTTGGTAATCCCGAGAAACGTTACAAGCGCCCTACATTCATCAAAACAAAAGAATCTAATGGAGTCATGGCCGTTGAGCTCAATGAAGAGAATGAAGAAACCATTAAGTTCTTCTCTTACGATGCAAAGAAAAGACAATATGATTACAAAGGTCTTTCTATTTTACCAAAACACTCATGGGGTAAAATAAGTTCAATAAGTGTTCATCCTCTTAAGGATATCGTGGCCATTAGTAATAATCGTAATGAACTATTTCTTCTCACGATTAGCTCAAAGAAAATTCAAAAAATAGCGTCTAATAGTTTTCAGTATTATAGCTCCATGTCTTGGTCTCCATGTGGAAACCTTTTGGCTTACTCTGAGCCTGTGAATAGAACAACTCATGAGATTAAGATATACAATTTAAAGTCAAAGAAAGCACAAACATTAATACCGAGTGTGCTTCAAGACAGCTCCCCTTGCTTTGATCCCAATGGAGAATATCTCTACTTCATCGGCATGAGAGAATTTCATCCCAATTACTCAGAGACACACTTCGAACTCAGCTTCCCTTTTGCTTCAAGAGTTTACTGTTTGGCCCTACAGAATGACCTTCCGTCTCCACTAGAGCAATATGAAAATTTTGATTATGACGAAGCTGAAGAAGACATTGAAGAAAAAGATGAAGAAAAAAAAGAAGATCAAATAGAAAAGAAAAACTCTAAAAAAGTGAGCGCAAAGAAAAAAATAACGAAGAAGACGGCCAAGAAAACCGCAAAGAAAAAAATAACGAAGAAGACGGCCAAGAAAACTGCAAACAAAACAACCAAGGAAGCATCCAAAAAACAAAATGGGTCCAAGGACGACATCACTCCCACCGAAATCGACTGGCAAGGAATTGAACATCGAATAACCGCTCTACCTATTCCCTTAGGCGGATACAGTGATATTGCTTGTATCGAAGATAAAATATTCATATTGAAAGAGGCGATAAAAGGTCAGAATCCTTTTCGCTCTTCACCAGCTCACTCCACCCTTTATACCTTCTGCTTGAAAGAGAAGAAATTAGAAGCTTATCAAAAAAGTTGTGAAGGGTTTGAGCTCTCACTCAACAGAAAGTATATCTTAATGGAAACAGATGAAGGACTGCGACTAAGCTCAGCTGATGCAAAACCCTCAGATGGAGAGGAATATAATAAGAAAGATGGTCATATTGATCTCGCCAATATTCGCCTCTTTATTGATCCCAAGAAAGAATGGAAACAAATGTATCAAGAAGCTTGGATACTTCAGCGCGAACATTTCTGGAATGAGAGCATGAATAAAATTGACTGGGAAGAAGTTTATTTACGCTATCTTCCCCTACTTGATAAAGTCCATACGAGAAAAGAATTGAGTGATCTTATGTGGGAAATGCAAGGTGAACTTGGAACAAGTCACTGTTATGAAATGGGTGGAGACTATCATAGAAGACCTAAGAATCACTCTAATGGTGATCTTGGAGCGGGATTAAAATGGAACCCTAAAGATCTTAACTTCATCATTAAAGAACTTCCTAAGGGTGACTCTTGGATACCAGAGGCATGCTCTCCCTTACGTCAGGCTGATATTGATTTAAAAGAAGGTGATCAAATATTAGGGATAGATGGCCGCTACTTTACCCATCCAAATGACCTCAATCTTGCACTAATGGGTAGAAACGGACAACGAGTGCAAATTATAATCAAACGAAAAGCGCAAAAAGAAGAAGAGTCCGTTGAGATCATTGCTAGAAGCTCTCACCATCTTGCTCGCTATCGTGACTGGGTAAATAAGAATAAAGAATTTGTCCATAAGAAGAGTAAGGGAAAGGTTGGCTACGTACACATCCCTGACATGGGAGTTCATGGCTTTAGTGAATTCTATCGAAACTTTCTAAGTGAGTGTACCAAAGAAGGACTTATCGTTGATGTTCGCTACAATGGCGGAGGTCACGTTAGTCAGCACATCTTAAAAATACTCGCTCAAAAAGTTATTGGTTTTGATAAAACACGCTATATGGATATTGAACCCTACCCTGCCTATGCAATAAATGGCCCGATTGTGGCGATAACTAATGAGCATGCTGGAAGTGATGGAGATATTTTCTCTCATAGTTTCAAACTTATGAATATAGGACCTCTTATTGGAAAGAGAACTTGGGGTGGAGTTGTTGGAATATGGCCACGCCATGGACTTAATGATGGAACCATGACAAGTCAGCCTGAATTTAGTTTTTGGTTTAAAGATGTAGGCTATCAAGTAGAAAACTATGGAACAGACCCAGATATCGAAGTAGAAAATACACCTTCTGACTGGTCTAAAGGTATAGATCAGCAGTTGGAACGTGCCCTAGCTGAAGTTGCAAAACTCACAAAGAAGAATCCTCCGCTTAGACCGAATTTAAATAAAGGTATTCCCAATTTAAAGGCACCAAAACTACCAAAAAAGTAATCTCTAAAATGAAGGTCCGGATGAACTCATCTGGACCTTATTTCTTTCTTACCCAAAGTTTCTTCTCAACCCTTGACACCAATTCACCAGATTCTCCATAAATAAGTGCTTCAAAAATAGGCTCATACTTTCCAAGCTCGTCCACTTTCTCAATGACATCTTGTAATTGCTCTTGTGTTATTTCAAAAATACAGCTGACCCGATCTTTACCAGGTTTCTTAAAATCAATGGTAGCGGACTTATCCCAGACAATATAATCACGACCTAGCTTACGCATGAGAATAAGCATATAAAAAGGGTCAACCATGGAATAGAGACTACCCCCGAAGTGAACTCCGACATAATTACTATTAAGCTTTCGAAGGGGCATAGAAACTTTAATCTTGAGATTGGCTTCATCAAGAAGTTTTACTCTAATGCCTGCACCAAAATAAGGAGGCCACCAATTCATAATCCTTATCACTGATTTAAAAGATATTTTAGAGTAAGACATTTCTAATCCCCTATCTTTTTAGGAAGTTCAAACATTCCGTCTTCACCACAAGGAAAGTCTATGACCTCTTGGACAGCATCTAAATTTAGTCTTCCATATAAATGAGGAAATAACTCAGAACCTTCTGGATCCTCTAAAGGAGGCTCTATTTTAATCTGCGCTTCTAGCTTGTCACAGTCTACTTTAAGAATAATAAGCTCACTCATACCTTTATAAAAAGAATTGGCCACACGTAGAATCTGATCTATTTTCGAAAAGTGAATAAAGCCTTCAACTTTTAAACTCTCAGGAGCATAGAAGCCTTTTTCTTGCGCTATTCTCCATTGGTCATTGTCCATCATATGATAAATATAAGACATAAGTTACTCCTTACTTATTACGTAAATACAGCTTAAAGGGTTAATTTTTCCGCCCTCATTATTAACTATCTAAAAAAAACAAGCAGTTAACGCTGGCATTAAGTGAGCGTTTTTTTTTATTTACACATATATCTATAAAACTTCACCTTTCACGTTTAAGATTATGTAATGGATACGAATATCTCAACCAAAGAAATTCTCTCGACAGTTTTAGGCGCTGCTATTTTCTTTACCGTATTTCTTAATGCTCTCATATTAGCAACTAATACGCCTATGCTATTTTTAAATGATGGAGTGAACCCAGTCTTAACGATATGGACTTCCATTTCTTTCTTACTATTATTATTTAGTTTTAATAAAATTAGTGAAATAAGAATTCTTATCTCAATTATTTTAATACTCTTTCAAATCCCTTCTGTGGTTCAACTTGTGATCGGTGATCCTTTCATGACTCATCCCTACTTCGTCCCAAGTTCATCCATTACTATTACTTTCTTCGTTCTATTATCCTTTCATAATTTAATATCTGAAAATAATCGCTTTATCGCCAAGTGCTTAACCTGCTATTGCTATTTCGTTGCGACTTTTATCCCGATTATTGGTCTCTGGGGAAATATATTTCAAAGCGTTGCCCCCCTAACTCATAGTTCATCTCACTCTGCTATCGGATTCTCTGGACCGACTTTATTTCTAACTTCTTTAATTCTTATTATCACTTCGATCACTCAACTAAATAAAGGTCATGACTATTTAAAGATAAAAGCTTTCTTCTATAGTTTTAAATTCTTCTATTTTCAACTACTAGGAACCTCAATTCTGGCCATCCCCTTAATCAAAAATTATTCCTGGTCAGCCTTTCCAGCTATAAGCACAAGCTTCCTTACCATTAACTTTGTCGTGCTGATATTTGCCAAGAACTGGATTGAAAAAAAGGCCAAAGAAGAAAAAGTTACAATCTGTAGCTGGAATAACACTATCCGCAGTGATGATGATAAAAATGGCGAATGGTTATCCGTCAGTGAATATCTTAATGAAAAAGGTTTTATTGTCAGCCACGGAATTTCTCCCGAGGCCATAAATGAAAGAAGAATATCTAATCCTACAAAGAATCAAAAATAGATCAGAGTTACTTTGCCAATAACATAGAACCTAATAGAATCGCTCCGGCCGTAAAGATCGCGGCATTAGCAACATTATCATTTATACGAAACATAGGATGATGAGGTGTTTTTCCATTAGGTATTTCTGGAACTGGTTCCGTGTTATATCCCTTTGGTGCATTTTTAGCGGTATAGGAAAGATCTTTCATATTAAAAACTTTTCCTTCTACCATTAAGAGTACTTTTACTTTCTTCTTACTCTCCCCTAAATCAACCATCTTCTCAGAGTCTTGAACATTAATATGATAGATCTGCTCTCGATCAATCGTCTTCATATCAAGGGAAGATTTATTAATAAGAGGAAAGGCCATTTTCTGTCCTTTAGAATTACTATAAACAAAGTAGTAATTATAAGGGAGCTTTAAGTCCTTACTCGGTTTTACAAATTTACCCACTATCTGATAAGTCGCAGTCTTTGACTTTTCACTATTTTGAGCAAAACTCATAGAAGTAAAATGAGTCGTTATAAACAGTAGAGTAAGGATAATTATTTTCATTTTGTTCCTAGAAAAGAAAGGCCCTCTGCAAAGAGAGGGCCTTCATTTAATTGCTTATTGTAATTTTCTAATTGTGTACTGAAGAATACCGCCATTTGTAAAATAGCTAAGTTCATCTTCTGTATCCAATCTTGAAACAAGAGTCGCTGTCTTTGAAGAACCATCAGCATAGTCGATAGTCATCTCAAATTCTTGACGAGGAGCAAGCTTCCCGTCTTTAGCAACAATTGAAATCTCTTCTTCACCAGTTAGCTTATAAGTCTCGCGCGACTCACCATCTTTAAATTGAAGAGGAAGAACACCCATACCAATAAGGTTTGATCTGTGGATACGCTCAAAAGACTCAACTACAACAGCTTTTACACCTTGAAGGAAAGTTCCCTTTGCAGCCCAGTCACGAGAAGAACCTGTACCGTATTCTTTACCACCGATAACAACCAGCTCACGCTTATCGCCTTTATATCTTTCAGCAGCATCCCAAATGGCCATTTGATCACCAGAAGGAATATGTTTCGTGTATCCACCTTCCACACCAGGAACCATTTCGTTACGGATTCTAATGTTAGCAAATGTTCCTCTCATCATTACTTCGTGGTTACCACGACGTGATCCATAAGAGTTCCAATCCTTTCTCTCTACTCCATTTGAAGTAAGGTACTCGGCTGCAGGTGAACCTTTTGAAATTGATCCCGCAGGAGAAATATGGTCTGTGGTTACAGAGTCACCAAGAAGGGCAAGAATTCTTGCTTTCTTCACTTCAAAACCAGTCACAATTCCATCTTTCATATGATCAAAGAAAGGAGGATTTTGAATATAAGTAGACTTGGCATCCCAGTCATACATGTCCCCAGTTGGCGCATCTACTTTCTTCCAATGATCATCACCTTCGAAAACATTAGCGTAACGCTTCATGTACATCTCTCTAGAGATATGCTTAAGAACCATTTCATTAACTTCTTCATTTGAAGGCCAAAGGTCTTTCAGATAAACATCATTACCATCTTTATCTTGACCAAGAACACCGTTAGCAACATCAACCATCATGTTCCCCGCAAGAGCGTAAGCAACAACAAGTGGTGGAGAAGCAAGGTAGTTGGCCTTAACATCTGGAGAAATACGCCCTTCAAAGTTTCTGTTACCAGAAAGTACTGAAGTCGCGATGATATCATTTTCATTAATAGCTTTTGAAATCGGAGCCGGAAGAGGACCTGTATTTCCGATACAAGTTGTACAACCATAACCTACAAGATTGAACCCTAGAGCATCAAGGTGCTCTTGTAATCCAGACTCGACAAGATAGTCAGTTACTACTTTTGATCCTGGAGCAAGAGAAGTCTTAACCCATGGTTGTGATTTCATACCAAGAGCATTCGCTTTCTTAGCAACAAGTCCAGCAGCAATTAAAACAGAAGGGTTTGAAGTATTTGTACATGAAGTAATGGCTGCAACAACAACGTTACCATTTTTCATTTTATAGCTCTCGCCTTCTACATCGTATTCTTTACTAGCAAAGTCAGCATCATACTTAAATGTTTCTTGAGCTGCTTTTTCAAATGCCCCAACAGACTCACGTAATTGAATCTTATCCTGAGGACGTTTTGGTCCAGAGATACAGGGCTCAACACTAGACATGTCGAGTTCTACAACAGAAGTAAATTCTGGCTCAACTTCAGTTCCCCAAAGTCCTTGCTCTTTAGCATAGGCTTCCGTAAGAGCAACTGTTTGCTCGTCACGACCAGTGAATTTCATGTATTCGATTGTTTTTTCATCTACTGGGAAGAATCCACATGTAGCACCATATTCAGGGGCCATATTCGCAATCGTTGCACGGTCTGCAAGAGAGAGAACATCCATTCCTGGACCGTAGAATTCTACGAATTTACCAACAACACCGTGAGCACGAAGTTTTTCCACAACGTTAAGAACAAGGTCAGTTGCTGTAATACCTTCTTTAAGTTTTCCATCAAGACGGAAACCTACTACTTCAGGAATAACCATAGTTACAGGTTGTCCAAGCATCGCGGCTTCCGCTTCAATACCACCAACACCCCAACCAAGAACGGATAGTCCGTTGATCATTGTTGTGTGCGAGTCAGTCCCTACACAAGTGTCAGGATAAGCCTGAGTATTTCCACCTTCAGATTTAGTCCAAACAACATCAGCAAGGTACTCAAGATTCACTTGGTGAATAATACCTGTCCCTGGAGGAACCACGCGAAAGTTTTTAAAAGCTTGCTGTCCCCATTTAAGGAACTTATATCTTTCCATATTTCTTTCGTATTCAATCTCTACGTTCTTTTCAAAAGCTTCTTTTGATCCAAAGTGCTCAACCATTACCGAGTGATCAATAACGAGATCAACTGGAGAAAGAGGATTAATTTTCTTAGGGTCATCGCCTAAAGCTTTCATCGCTTCACGCATGGCCGCGAGGTCAACAACAGCAGGAACACCTGTAAAGTCTTGCATAACAACACGAGCTGGATGATAAGCAATCTCACGAGTCGACTTCTTAGACTTTAGCCACTCATTCATTGCAACAGCGTCGTCCCAAACAACAGTTGATCCATTTTCATGGCGAAGAAGGTTTTCAAGAAGAACTTTAAGAGACTTAGGAAGCTTATCAATATCTCCTAGTCCTTCGGCCTTAGCCGCTTTTAGACTCCAGATATCATAGGTCTTTCCGCCTACTTCGAGAGTCTTTTTAACTTTACTGTCATTGCTCATAATAACGCACCTCGGTTTAAAAAATGATAGAAAACTGATCTTTATAAATTTTAGCCAATTTTAGCGAATATTTTCTGATTAGTCATGGCGCAAGCCCACGTTTATTGAGTGAAAACGTCAAAAAGTATTAAACATGAGGGAATTACGACTGGATGCGATCGGCCATAAGAATCCATTTACCGCTTCCTAGAGATTTGATCATATAGCCAAAGGGATGAAGTTTACGTCTGAGGTTATAAAGATGCACATCAATCGTCTTGGGATGAACGGCGGTATTGCCCCAAACCTTATCTAAAATGAGATTGCGATCAACCAAGCGCTCAGGATTTTCATGGATAAAAAGAGATAATAGTTTTTGCTGCTTAGTCGTCAGTCCCGTGATGGTAGTGCCATCAATGGATATTTGAGGTCGAACACTTCTCCCAATACTCTTTCTTCCTCTAAGAATTGTCTCTACTTTTACGAGTAGCTCATTCTTCTTAAAAGGCTTAGTCATATAATCATTTGCACCTTCTTTAAAACAAAGACGCAAAGATTCAATATCATCATCAGAGGAAACAATAATGAAAGGAATATTACTTCCCCCCAACTTTCCATGAAATTCATTAGATAAGAAGCTTAAGAAGTTACCATCATTAAGCATGAGATCAGCAATGATCAGAACAGGAGTCTCGTCACTTCGTTGTTCGCAGTGTTTTTCAAAATTCGTTTGAAATCTTCTTATATTTTCAAAATAAGTCATCTCAAAGTCATTTTTTAAAATTTGATCGTAGACAAATTGACAGCCTTTATCATCTTCTAAAATCCAAATCTTAGGTACATCCGTATTCATCATAATCAATTGTCTCAGCTTATTTACACTTGTAGCGGAACACAAAGCTCTACAACAGCTCTACCTTTCTTACCTGTGAAAGAAAACCAATCGGGGTTTTCTTTTCTATATTCTTTAATCAAATTTAAGCCTACGAATTTGCGAATCTTACCTTTTTCAGGAGCAGACAGACTTAAAATTTCTTCGAATTTATTATTTCCAACTTTTGTATTTTCTACTTCCAGTATCAATTTAACAAAACGCGAATTCTCAGGTTTAACAGAGAAGGACATTCCCATCTTATCGTGTTCGGCCAACTCCTCTTCCTTAAATACTTCAATAAAGGTCGCATAAATAGAGAAGAGCATAAGCATTACTTGCCTAGCATTATGCTTGAGAACGAAGCTTGAAAAGTCACCGTTAAAAGAAAGTTCAAGTCTTTCAATGACAACAAAGAAGTGATTCTTCACAAGCTCTAGAGCTGCGGACAATATCTTATCAATATTTTCAGGCTCATCATCGCTTAATGTAATTTTCAACTGCTTACGAAATGAATTTACAAGATTTGCAATATAGCTGGTTGAGACCTCCATGCGATCGAGATACTCTTTTCCCTCTACAGAAATATGTTCACCTAACTCTTCCAAGCAAAATTGAAGAACATGCAATTGAGCACAAAGGTCATGGGCCACAACCGATGATGTATCCACCAAAGCGCGGTATTGTGAAATTTTCCCAGACTGCTCCAAATGAGACCCCTTCTAATTAAGATAGATTTTTTTCAATAAAATAAGCTAAACAAATCACATCTATTCAACCTCAAAACGCTTAATTTCTCAACTATAAAGATTTAAACAGAAATTATACAAATATACACGCTGCATGATTTTTTTGGACCTCATATATATTTTAGTATATATCCAATGGGATACACCTTGACCCTTGATGCTTATTTAGTAGGAAAACCTATGAAAGACAAAGTATTCTCTGATAAACTTGAGACTATAGCCCCGTTTGAATTCAATGAGGGAGTAGCATCTGTCTTTGACGACATGGTGCAGCGATCCATCCCCTTTTATCAAGAAATTCATCAATTAATTAGCGACCTTGTTGTGCGCCAATTTAAATTTCGCGGAAAAATTGTTGATCTAGGGTGCTCAACGGGAACTACAATCTCCATTCTAGAGACAATACTCAAAACGAAATCAGATAAAGTTCCTCATTTTGTGGGAATTGACACCTCGGCACCTATGCTCGAGAGGGCCCAAAGTAAGTGTGCAAATGTAAGAAATGTAGACTTCCTGCACCTAGATATGACGGAATATGATTTTGAAGGGGCAGAAGTTGTTATCCTCAACTATACCCTTCAATTCCTTAAGCACTCAGAGCGAACACAGCTACTCAAAAATATTTATGATTCTATGCTCCCTGGTGGAATCATTCTTTTGAGTGAAAAAATTCAATCTCCAAAAGCACCTATGCAAGAAATTATCACTGACCTCTACTACGACTTCAAACGACGAAATGGATACAGTGAATTGGAAATAAGCCAAAAACGAGAGGCACTAGAAAATGTCCTCGTCCCTGTAACTCCAAAAGAGCAGCTTGAAATGTTAGGCGATGCTGGATTTGATTATTCAGAAATGCTCTTTAGATGGTATAACTTTGCCAGCTACCTTGGAATGAAAAAAGAAATTAAGAAATAAGTAAATGACTATGCTGGAATACTTAAAACCATATCAAAAAAATATCGACTGGCCTGCTCTTGAAGCTCTAAAAAAAGAGAGAGAGAGCTGGTGGGATAGAGAAAGCTCATCACGCTGGAGCGTTGAATCTTATCCAGACTATCAAGTTGAACAAGTCGACTGTAAAGAGTCTTGGATAACAGTAAGTGGTCAACCAAACTCCAATGCTGACCAGGAAAAACTCAAAGAGATTGCTTCCCAGTTGATTCCATGGAAGAAGGGTCCTTTCAAACTCTTTGATTTAGATATTGATGCTGAGTGGAGATCGGATATGAAGTGGGAGCGAATCGTCCCATTTCTTCCTGATCTAAAAGGAAAAACAATTCTCGATGTGGGATGTAATAATGGATATTTCTTATATCGAATGGCCCATTATAATCCTCGCTTGGCCTTAGGAATTGATCCCGTTCTTCCCATGCAAGCTCAATTCGACCTCATTCAAAACTATGCCCATTTAGATAATATTAAATTTGAACTCTTTGGAGTTGAGCATCTTCCTCTTTTTAAGAAAATGTTTGATGTCATTTTCCATATGGGGATTGTTTATCACCATCGCCATCCTATTCAACAACTGATCGATATACGAGAGTCTCTAGTTCCAGGTGGAATTGCCTTCTTAGAAACAATCGGTATACCGGGCGAAGAATCCTATGCCTTATTTCCAGAAGATCGGTATGCTCGAATGGGTAATGTATGGTTTGTTCCGACCATGAGTTGTTTCATCAACTGGGCCAAGAAAGCACGTCTCATCAATGTAGAAATTGTGGCCGACACACTCTTAACTGATGATGAACAAAGAAAAACTCCATGGTGTCCGCCACCTTTCCAAAGCCTTAATGACTCACTTGATCCCCATGATCCCACTAAGACTGTTGAGGGTCATCCTGCTCCAAGAAGATTTTTGATCAAAGTTCAAAAAAAGACAGGAAGTTAAATGCTCACGGGAACGAAGAAGGTCATATTTTTAATTCTAGGCCTTACCTCTCTTATTCTTGGCTTTATTGGAATTTTCTTACCGATATTGCCTACGACTCCCTTTGCTCTATTGGCCGCTTTCTTCTTTTCGAAAAGTTCAGAAAAACTTCATCAGTGGCTTGTTAATCAACGAAGCCTAGGTCCTCTTATTAGAGACTGGGAAAGCTACGGAGTCATTCGCTTAAAGGCCAAGTGGTTAGCGACGGTTATGATTATTCCCCTCTTTTCCTACTCTCTTTTCTTTGTTCCTGTTCCTCTATGGATCAAATCAATCGTGGCCTGTTCAGGTATGGCCATACTCATTTTTATTTGGACACGCCCCCATGAAATTGAGTCTTAGCCTTACTCCGTGCTACTGTATATAAATGAATGAGCAAAAAAATATTCAAATCAGAGATAAGCTCTCTCAATTTAGCGCTGAAGAAATTAATCAATGGCGAGCTTGGAATGTTGAGAATAATCCTTTTTGTGATCCCCATTTTTTTTCATCTTTAGAAAAATCAAATTGCATTGGTAAAGATACCGGATGGAATCCTGTATACTTTACTTTGACTAAAGATCAAAAACTAAGGGCACTCGTCATTGGATTTGTTAAAACTCATAGTTATGGAGAATATATTTTTGATTGGCAGTGGGCCCATGCTTACGAGAATTATCAAATCCCTTATTATCCCAAGCTGACAGTGGCGATTCCTTACTCACCGGTATCTGCGCCCAAATTCTTTGGTGATGGTGAATTAATTAAGAACGATTTATTACCTCACCTTATGGCCTTCACCAAGCAGTACTCTCTATCTGGAGTTCATTTTCTATTCACTCAGAATAGTGAAAATAAAATATTAGAAGAAAAAGAATTCAAAACGAGATCATCCTTACAGTATCACTGGATTAATCCACAAGTAGATGATTTTGAAAGTTATCTTGCAACTTTAAAGAAGAATAGACGAAAAACAATTAAGAGAGAACGAAGAGTTATTAAAGAATCTTCATTAACGATTAAAAGAATACCAGGCACGCAAGTCACCCAAGAAGATATCGATTTCTTCTATCAATGCTATAGCGACACCATTGAAAAAAAAGCGAGTATGGGTTATCTCAACTATGACTTCTTTAAAAGTCTCTTTCACTCCCAAGCTCAAAATATAGTCCTATGTATGGCCCTTGATCTCCATCACCACCCCGTCGCGTCCTCATTATTTCTATTTTCTGATACCACTCTTTATGGACGCTACTGGGGCTGTCAAAAAGATATTGAATTTCTTCATTTTGAATTATGTATTTATCAAGGGATTGAATTGGCCATTGAAAAAGGTCTTCGTGTTTTTGAAGCAGGAGCCCAAGGTGAACATAAGAGATTGCGTGGTTTTACACCTGTATTAACGACAAGCTCGCACTATATAGAACATCCCCAATTTAGAAAGGCCATCTTCGACTTTATAGACGGCGAAAAAGATCAGCTCGATGAAATCAGTAAAGAGCTCGCCCTTCAAAATTCACTAAAAACTAAAGTCTGAATTCAGTAACATTTTCTTTCCACTCTTGAAGGCCCATGCCTTACCAATAAAGGTCAGCTGCTCAGAGTTTCTAATGATACCACTCCCGTCAGGAAGAGCGAATAAAGGATGCTTTAGGTTTCTTGACTGGGCGAGAAGTTCTCGATCATATCGAAGAGAGTTTTTATAATGAGGAAAGAATTCAAAACGAACTAATCCTAGGGCCTTAAGATTTCTGAGCGCCTCTTCATTTTCATCTCGATCAAAGGATGGATAGCCTGCTGTCTTGATAGAAGGAGTCATCATAATGGCGCCCGCACTCAATCCAGAAATAACTTTACCCATAAGAGCAAACTCTCTTAAGAATTCAAGATAGCCATATTGACGTAGATATTTAAGAAAGTAATAAGTATTCCCCCCACCGAGGTGAATGAGGTCACTATTAAAAACCTCTTTCATTAAAACGCCATCTTGAGGAATATCAATGGGAAAGTAGATAAAACGGGTAATTCCAAAGTTTTGCCAAACTTCTACGAAGTCATGAAACTCAGATTCGCCATCATAACTAGAACTTGGAATGAAAACAAAAGTTGGGTTCGGATTATCGATAAGATCAAGACAGGCCTGATCTACAATTTCATTCTCTTCTTCGTCACCACCACTATAAAAAACTAACTTCACAGCCCCTCTCGATATTCTCTCACAACCTTTAAAAACCCTCTCATGAGTTGAGATCCTTGTGGGCGAGCAGATTTATCCACTCTATCTCCATCAGGATTAAGATTTTGATATTCTGAAAAATTATAAAGAAGATCATAAACTTTATCTGGCTTCATCGATTTTATTTTATCCATTAAAATTTGAGTTATCGTGGAGATAGAATCCCCTGTTACTCGATCATACTTGTTAATAATGGAGGAACGCATACTAATTTTAAGTAACATGCGATTTACCGTCGTCTTCTCAATGGAAGCGGCCATTAAAACAATATCATTATACATTTTTTGGAATTCATCTATTTTCTTTTTCTTATAACTTGTGAGTTCAATATCCTTATTCGTGGCATAGGTAGATTTAATAATCTCCATAAACTCACTTCGCTCTAATTGATCCTCACGACTAAGATAAATCTGTGGAATTTCTCTTAATATGTCTCGCATACAGTAGATGGCATCCCAAGTAATTCCATCATTAACCTTCTTGGGTCCACGAACAGATTTAGCTTTTTCAAAATAAAAGAATACCTTTTGAAATTCAGCTACTAGCTCTGGATCTTTCTCCAAGATTTCTTTAGACACTTCTTTTGGAATCCCTATTTTATAGAGTAGATTCTTATATTTACAGCGCCAAAAGGTTTCTTCAAAATCAAGAGAACTTTGATCTTTTACAAATTCTTTAATTGGCTTTTTTTCACCGGTTTTAAGATAGTCGATAAGTTGGCAAAAGGTTTGGGCCGTATACTTGGCCTTTTGCTTTTGTTCAATAATAGAAGTTGAAAAACGATCAGAGTCATCAAAGCGGTATTCACTATGAAAGAGTCCAAATTGTCTGACCGAGCCATAATCAATGACTCCTCCATCCATCAAGATATTGTCTCCATCCCAATCGAGCCAGCAAAAGATATACTCATCTTCAAACTTAGCGGCCGTACGTGCAAAGACATCGACTTGTTTCTTAAGGAAATAGTCCCAACGCCCTTTTTCCGACTTAGGGAGATCTGGCCATACTCCATTATCTTCTTGTCGTTTAATATAGTAATTAACCATGGCCTTAAGGGCCTCATGGTTACTTTGCTTTAAGTGATTAAATAAATGGCTAGGGCGTAATAAGTTATCATGAACTCGAATCGTAATAGCGTAACCATCTTTAAATTGTAGTATTCCTAGCACTCGTTCTGTCTTCACTTTATTTTTATTTAAAATTTCAGAGAAGAATAATGAGGCTATTCCTTCATCGACTTCGGCATAACCGCAGCCATAAGAAATACTAGGATCCCCTGTTTGGAAAAACTTCTTTTGAATATGAGTAGCAGGAGATAAGCAAGTCGCCCCTGTACCACAACTCGAAATATCCCAAGTTTTTCCTTTATGGCGATGTACTCCATTCCAAATACTTCTTCCATCCCCAGAAGTCTTACCTTGCTTATTAGGATGTTGAAGCTGTAGGTAGCGCGTGGCCATATAATGATTGGGCTTTATATCTTCTTTCTTAAACTTAATGTCGTTAATCTGATCGTATTCGTTGATGATAACAAGAGCAAAGGTATCGAGTAGCTCTTTTTCTAAATCCGGGGTCATGTGATTGGGATGACTCTTAGAAATGAGTCCTATCTCACGGGCCAGCTCGTAGTTAAAAACGACAACCTTTCCGCCGTGGCGCTTTCGAGCACGATAGGCCACAAAGGAATCAATCGTCTCTTTTTGAAGAGGGTGTTTCCCATTAATTTTCTTTATCTTGGAATAAGTATTCTTAGAAGGTTCGAATTCTTCTTCCCATTTCCAAGCATCACTATGATTTTTCTTTATTCTTGTCATTTGAATATTATAGCACCTCCACGGTTTGGTAAAAGCCGGATAATTTACTCCACTGAATTCCTATCCTATTAAAATCACTTCATAGCCGAGTAAAAGAGTTTATTACTAATACTCACCTCTTGCGCTATAGTTAGGAAAATTTATTATTTGAAGGTTAAAAACTATATGACGCAAGAAAATGAGAAGAAAGGAATTGATGCTTGGGGTAGTGGAAAAACACAGTTCTTCTATCAACTCGACCCCGTATCCATCCTAAAATATATTGATGATCTAGGCCTTCGAACAACAGGCCGATGTCTTCCTCTAAACTCTCTTGAAAATAGAGTCTATGAAATAGAAATCGATAATCCTAAGGCCCAGCACGTCAGTGAAAACTTTGTTATTGCAAAGTTTTATCGACCAGGAAGATGGTCAAAAGAACAAATCAAAGAGGAACATCAATTTCTCTTTGATCTTGTCGAAGCTGAACTCCCCGCCATTGCTCCTCTCACTTTTGATGGTGAAAGCCTCTTTGAAACACAAGATGGAGAACTCTACTACTGCGTCTTCCCTAAACGCGGGGGAAGAAACCCTGATGAATTCAGCGAAGATCAGCTGCGCCAACTCGGCCGCCTACTAGGACGCCTTCACCTCATTGGACAAAAGCGCTCCGGAGAACATCGAGTTGAACTTAATGTCACCAATTACGGCGTTCAAAATTTACAAAGTGTTCTTGAAGATAAGCATATCCCCGATAACTATCGTGAATCCTATGAAACTCTCGTTAAACAGTTTATTGAAACCATTAATCCCCTTTTCAAGAAAATAGCGATTCAAAGAATTCATGGTGATTGCCATAAAGGTAATGTTCTCTTTAACGAAGATCATGGCTTCTTCTTTATTGATTTTGATGATTTCGTCAGAGGCCCTATTGTTCAGGATCTTTGGACACTTATTCCGGGACGAGATGATTACGCTAAGAAAGAGCGAGATATTTTCATAGAAGCCTATGAGTTATGGAATGATTTCCCTCATCAGCAACTCAAATTAATAGAGCCCTTAAGAGGACTCCGAACGATTCACTTTGATGCTTGGATTGGAAAGAGATGGGCCGATCCTTCTTTTCCTGCAGCTTTTCCCCACTTTACCTCAGATCGATATTGGGCCGAAAGACTTGTGGATATTAGAGAACAAATCTCTCTGTGCCAGCAACTCAATGTCGACCCTTATGGAGGGTATGGAAACTATTAAAGGATATCTTCTAATTCAACTGCTCTTTGCTCATCATCGATATTAACAACATAGAGCATTCCTTTGATGGCCGTCTCATTTTCATAAACGGGATTCAATCCCATAGAGACCATAAATTGATCGAGAAGTTCTCTTTGATCGCTATAAGTTACTCCATTGTATTTCCCTTCTATGGAGGCAATACAACCAGAAGTAGGAATAAAAGGATAATAAGTTGTACTTCTAAAAAGGTTCTTTCTTCCTACGCCGTGAATACGAAAGAGATTACGACCATTATCACGGGCCACAACTGACTCTTTCCACCAGTTTAGGGCCTGCAGCTCATCTGGAATATAATGGAGAAGATCTTTTTCATTTCGAGACTTCTCTACGAAATCTAATATAATTCTTCTAAATTTTCCGTACACAAACTTCTTATCAGCAGTAGGCATTACTGAATCAATCGTGAAGATTCCTTGAGGAGTATTTCCATTGGTTTGGTCATAGGTTAGTCCTCTTCCCGATAACGCCAATTTTCTTTGGTTCCAAACTTCTCCATTTTCATCTCTCATGAGATTACCTTCTTGATCTTTCATCACCATTAGGCATGGATACTCTCTACTTTGACGACAAAATACATATAGCCTAGTCACTTTACGATAATCATTATTACCAAAGCGCCACTTAGGTTGAAAATCAAGCAGCTCCTGTATCTCACTCTTAGACCAAGTATCATTAGTTCTCAGGGCCTTATTGTAATCTTCGTTACTAGATTGCTTGGTTAGTTCTAAATTAAAGTGAGCATTATCAAAATCTTTACTTAATTCACTATAAACTTGAAGACTCTCCTCACTCCAAGCTGCAGGGTTATTTAAATAATTCACTTCTTCACTTGAGATTTCCATATCTAACTGAGATTTAAGTAGGGCAAGCTTAATACTCGAGGCATGAGGAAATTGATTAAGTTTTATACTTTTAATTCTCTTAATGTCTAATTCACTTAAACCATCAGGAGTTTGATTGGCCTGCCACAGACTATTTATAAAGTTTGTTCTATCTTCCATAGTTTTTAATACTATCGGCTTTTGAATAGATTGTTCAGCAGGGATAATCTCACTGGCCACACTTAGGCTTGAAATTGAATAAAGCGCTCCCACTAAGAACAGACTTAATTTTTTCATAAAATACCTCGAAACTGTAAAATAGTGCTTCAAGATGCCATATATTGAAATCAATAAAAAGTGCGAAGATGAATTTTACAGGGTTTAGAGAGGCATTTAGAAATGACAAAGCCCAAATTTCAAATACTTAGAGTATTATCCACCTGGGCATCATCTTGATTTAAATGAATTTAAGATCAAATCTTAGTGATCGTGACCACCTTCTCCATGAACATGTCCATGAGCGATTTCTTCTTCTGTAGCTTCACGAACTTCATCAACAGTTACGTCAAAATGAAGAGTCATACCGGCCAAAGGATGGTTACCATCAACAGTAACTTCCTCATCACCAACTTCAGTAACGGTTACAATAATAGCACCTTGCTCAGTATCAACTTGAAATTGAGTTCCAATTTCAATCTTTTCAGATTCTTCAAACTGGGCCTTTGGCACTTTTTGAGTAAGAGCAGGATCTTTTACTCCGTAACCTTCTTCTGGTGCAATTGAAACATTCAATTGGTCACCTTTAGATTTCCCTACAAGAGCTTTCTCTAGACCAGGAATAAGCATACCAATTCCGTGGATGAAAACGAGTGGTGCTTTGTTTTCAGATGAATCAAGAACCTGTCCATCATCGTTAGTAAGTTTGTAGTGAATTCCTACGACTGTCTTTTCTGCTACTTGCATAATTTTTCCTTCGTTTAATTTTTGGCCTAAAGAGACTGATAACGACTCTGAAATAACCTTAACTTATCAATATATTCTTCGCTTTTTGGATGTGTTGAGTTTTTAGAGAAGGGATCTTTCTCTTCTAAATACTCAAGTAGATGGCCTGTGGAGTCGTTCCCCCAAAAAAGCTCATCAATCTCATCGTCTTCCCTTTCTCTCACAATAAAGGTAGGTAGTCCAAAAACTCCTGCATTTATCGCCATTTTTGTATTCTTTTTTAGTTGGGCGCGTATAACGCGATCACCCACAAGCTCCATCCACTCATCAACAGGAAATCCAGCACTCGCTAAGAGTTCTCTTACAACTTCATCTGATCCAATATCTAATCCTTTTTCCCACGCCGCACAAAAGAAGAGATTAATGACTTCCATTTGCTTGTCTCCACTGCACTCTTTCAAAGCAAGTCTCAGAGCATAGAGAGAATTAAAAGGAAGCACGGGAGGATTAAACTCAATATTCTCTTTGAGGCAATAGCGCAGACAATCTCTCATGAGAAATTCCCTTTTAGGTGCAATCTCAGCAGGTCCTTTGGTCTCCCACGAATGAATAATATTGGCCAATGTAACAGGATACAAATTGAAGTGCGCCAATTTAGACAGATCTTTACTATATTCTCTATAAAACCACTTCCACGATAAAAATGAATAAGGTGAAAGAAAGTCAAAAAAATAGGAAACCTTGGCCAAAATAAACTCCTTGAGTACAAGTAGCTTTTTTCCTAATAAGGAAAATTAAGAATTAAATTGTGACTTACGCTATAATAGTAAGTCTAAAGTGAAAAGCTTGGAGTCATAAATCCATGGAGTTTATTCCTCTTAAAATTACTACCGTTAAGGCCAATGCTCAATTGACCTTTGATCTCTATATCTTATTTAAAGATCAATACCTCTGCTACACTTCTCAAGGAGATAGTATTGATGAAGAAAAACTCATCAAGCTCGTGAATCAGGAAATTGCAGATTTTTATATTCCAAAGGGCCAAATGGATAATGTCACGGCCTATCTCAACCAGACAATCGAGATGGCCTTATCCAGTGAGAATTCAGATATTGAAGAAAAAGTAAATCTCATAGAGGGAGTTGCTTCAACAGCGATTACGCAGATGCAGCAAGAGCCCAATGAGAAGAGTTATTCCATCACTCAAAAAGCAGCAAAAGGATTAAGGCACTTAATTAAAGATAACCCTAGCGCCTTAAAGAGACTATTTGGTAAGAAATCAAAGGAAGCTGATCTGATTATTAATCATTGTATTAATGTCTGTGGCCTTGCGACCAAACTTGCCGAATACATTCGACTCCCTGATTCCGATATTGATGATTTGGCCACGGCCGCCTTAATTCACGATATTGGACTCACTCAAACACCTCCAGATATAGTGAACTTATTTGCGCAAGACTTCGACCAACTCGATAATGAAAGTAAGTATGAATACTATAAACATACTAAATTATCCACGCAGCTTCTAAGTGCTAAAACATTTCTTAGTCCACAGGTCGAATCTCTAATTCAAAATCATGAGGAAAATCTTCAGGGAAGTGGCCCTTATAAATTAACTAAATTATCTCCTTTGCAAGAATGTCTAAATTTAACAAATGCCTATGATAAAAGAGTTATCTCAAAAGGAGAAACTCCTGCGCAAGCCTATAAGGCCTTTCAAATAGATAATATCGGAATCTTTAATTTAGAACTTATCAAACGTTTTGAATCGGTACTCAAAGAGGAGGGTCTATTACAAGATTAATTAAACTTCTCATTGTACTAAGTTTGATACCTCTATCGGCCTGTCAGTCTGAAAAAGAAAAAGAGATGATCTCTGATTGTGATGGTCTGGCCATGATGTACTATCGCGGTCTACCTAAACCTTCACGACTCTATAAAGAGCACTGTCAAATCAAAGAGTCTGAGCTTGAGTACACTCCTAACAAGTGTAAGCATGCTCTTGGACAACTGATGCTTCATGGTTCACAGACAGAACTAAAAAAGCGCTTTGGCACTCGTATTATGGAGTGCTTCAACGAGGCAGACCTAGAAAGGTTTCTAAAGAATTAGTCGTATCCCTTCAAGTCTTAATTGAGAGTTTTTCATACTCTCAAGCATTAGCTTTTTCATGGCCCGCAGTAAATCGACTTCATCGGGCGCAATAGCAGGATTCACTTTACTTAACTGCTCTAAACGTGAAACTTCATGATCCATATAGCTTTCAATTTCACCATGGTATTCATTCAAATAAGGCTTCGATTTCTCAGAAGCTTTTTGTTCAGACAATTTAATAAGGGATTTAAAAAGGTCTTTTGGGATTTTTCTCGCACGCTCAAGGACTTCCCTATCGGCTTCCATACATTTTTCATCGAGGATATCTTTAGACCATTTATCAGAAAAGTCTTCTCCGTCCTTATCAATTAAAACTCTAATTAAGGTTGGTGGAAAAAAGCGCTTCATATCCAAAAAGTCAGGAGCCGGACAGTCCAAAACGTAATAAGCTTCGACGAATGACTTCTTCGATTTGGCATTCTTTCTGGTTGCCACAGTCATATTCCCATAGCTTTCACTAAGGATTAGATTCATCACTTCGCGAACCATAGCATGATCCCAGTTTAAAAACTGATAATCTTCTCTTTCTAAGGCTTCGCGGCGATCATAAGTAATCGTCTGTCCCTCTGCTTCTAAATACGGAAAGTGAGGAATGAACATATTGTCATTAGGCTTAATAAATTGAGCAAACTCATGAAGGTCTTCATTATCCACGCCAAAACACTCGAAGACTTCATCCATGTAAGTACCTAGAGACTCACTGGCATCATTACCTTTTACACTGCGAACAATATCATTACCTACAATGGGATCAAATGAATTCATTTCAATCAAAAGATCACGACTCTCTTCCACTTCTTTTTCTAATTGTTCGCGATACTTTTCAATTTCTTTGATGAGTTCTTCATTGGGCTTTGCACTTACGAGGGAGTCGTGAATTTGCTCACTAAAATGAACAAAAACGGGAGTTCCCACACTAGAAAACTTTCTAAAACTATTAAGACCACGATCATAAATTTGATAGAGGGTCTCTTCCCAAGAATCTTGAACATAAGGAATGTGAATAGAGATATCTGACTTTTGCCCGATTCGATCAAGACGACCAATTCTCTGCTCTAAAAGATCTGGCTTCTTGGGAAGATCAAAGAGAACAAGATTATGAGCAAATTCAAAGTTACGCCCTTCGGAGCCAATTTCCGTACACAACAGAATCTGTGCTCCTTTAGGGTCGGCAAAATAAGCGGCCTGGCGATCGCGGGCCATAAGACTTAGACCGGAATGGAAAAGGGCGGTATTTAATCCTGCATTCTTTTCTTTTAAAATACGCTCTAAAGCGACAATCATTTTCTTACTATGACAAATAAGGAGAACTTTTTCATCATTGCCTTCTAAATATTGAGAAAGCCAATCTGATTTTTCTTTAAATCCTATTCCAAGGCTGGTCATGTCATCGTAAGAGATCTCACTTGCACTATGACTCTTTAATGCCACTGGCTTAACCATTCTCTTGGGAAAGAAGTCATATTCTTTTCGCATGGCCGAACGAGTATTTCTAAAAAAGACTCTCCCCGTCCCATGGCGATCGATAAGTTCTTTTATAATTCTCTGAGCATTTTCTTTAGAATACTCACTCTTTTCCCAACGTTCTACTAGCTCGGCTCCAATCCAATCAATAAGATGTACTCGAGATTCTTTTGAAATTTTTCCGCCCATGACTTCGCGGGCAGCAAAGGCGACTTTTTGATATCCAGCAACTTCTTCTTTAAAATTATCAAAGTTACTATAACGATCAGGATCAAGGAGTTGAAGACGATCAAAGTGTCCCTCCATACCGAGTTGTTCAGGAGTTGCCGTCAAGAGTAGAACTGATGGAATTCTCTCACAGAGTTGTTCCAACATACTGTATTCAAATCCATTATCATCACTACTATGATTCTTTTTATATTGGTGAACTTCATCAACAACAAGTATATCAAATTGCGCTTCTTCTAAGAGTTCTCGCGCAAGCTCTGAACCTTTTAAGAGACCAAGAGATACAATGACTCTTTGTTGATCCAAGAAGGGATTCGTTCCTGCTTCTGGAGGAGTTTCTTGATTAATGGCCCTAAAACCTAATTGAAACTTTCGATGCATTTCAAAGAACCATTGATAAACTAAAGAGTCCGGAACAACGATGAGCACCCTTTCGGCCCTAGATGTTGTCACAAGCTTATGAATAATTAAGCCCGCTTCAATTGTCTTCCCAAGCCCCACTTCATCGGCCAATAGGACTCTTGGCGACTGACGTTTTAGTACTTCACTGGCCACATACATTTGATGAGGCATCGGAGCGACTCGCCCACCAAGAAGACCTTTAACTTCTGAAGTTTCCCAATTTTTTTGATGCTCTAAAGTCTTTAGGCGCAACTGAAAAAAAGCATCGTTATCAATTTTTCCATTATATAGTTTTTCTTCAGGATTATTGAAGGCCAGATTATCATCAAGCTCAACTTCTAAAACTTTTAAATTATCCCCAGCATAGAGAACAAGTCCTTCATGTTCTAGTACTTCATTAATAGTAAACTCAAGACCTTCTCGAGTTTTAATCTTATCTCCCACTTCAAATACCACTCTTTTCAATGGAGCTGTTCGAATCCCGTAAGTTCGACGAGTATCTGATGCTTGAAAAAGTACTGTTAATTGCTTGTCATTGATTTCAGAGATTAGCCCTAAACCTAATTCAGGTTCAGTCTCACTCATAAAACGTTGTCCAGGAATAATTGTCACGATCGTTAACCTCTACTAAACATTAAGTATGATAAAAAGAGCACCTGCTACAGCGATGCATAGAAATATATAGAGTTGAACTTTGCCAAACTTCTTTTCATTTTCAGTTATGCCAGAAGATTCATCAATATGCTTCATCTTAATCCTTTTGGCCTTCTCTTCTCTTTTCTTTTCTTTACGCTGCTTCTTATCCATTTTGGACATATTCGTCTCCTCTTAATTTAAATAAAACTTAACCACCAAGGATTATCATACCCTTGAATTATTTCATCAAAACCGAAGTATTTATTCTATTTCCATAACTGGAAAACCTTAATCATTTCAGTATATAATATCATCATCACAGCAATGGCGTAAGCTCTATACTTAAGAGATTGGAAAAGTAACCATGCGCATTAACTACAAAATTGATTGGACGGCCCTAGGAGATATGAATGGCTCCAAGAAGCTTGGCCCCAAGAAATATCTCATCCTTGAAGGAGCACTCAAAGTAATCTCAAAGAAAGGACTTCAGGGATTAAGTGTAACGAGCCTATCGCGTGAATGTAATCTCTCCAAGCCACTTCTTCTCTATCACTACGAAAGTATGGATCTTGTGCTTGAAGATATTTACTTCTATCTGACTAGATTACTAGAATACTTTTATCGCCAAAGCTATGATCAAGAAGTTAGTTTTGAAGAGAATATATCAGCAGTAACCGTTTCAGCTTTCAAGTGGGCCCTCTTTAATAAAGAAGTCGCTCAGTTTTACTGCCTTATGCTGCATATTTCAAAGAAGTCACAAGGTCTTCGTAGAATTTCACAACACCAAAATGAACTCATCCAATCTCAATATGAGAAGATCTTTCTTGAAAGTATGCGCTTTAACTCTATTGAATCTATGAAAATCTCTGTTCATGGAGTTAAAACGATGACGTTTGGAACATTGAGCGAAATGATTTCTAAAGGTGATATTATTGACCATGTTGAGTATGCTCAAATCTTAAAATTCAATCTTGAACAATTTCTCCAAGTCGAACTTCCTCGCTTTAATCTTTAAGCAACATTATCTTTTGATTTAGTTTTAGGAAGGAACTCTTCTAAAACATTTGAAAAAACTAATAATTCTTTTATGAGTATACTAAGTTCTTTCTCTACTTCTTGAAATTTCAAATATTCTCCATATTTCTGAATGAGCACAACTCGGTCAATGGACGAAAAGAAAGGAAAGTGAGTTAACACTCCATAGAGTTCACTTGCAGCATTATAAATAACTTCACCATCTTTTTGAATGAGACCAAACTGAATATCAGAGATAGCCTGTGGATAATACTCAATGAGATCTTCGATGGCTGACTCAATAAGGTCCCAGTCCCCTCCAAAGTGAGTCCAAATCTCTGTTGAACTTAAAGCACTTTCTTTATAGGGAACAAAGTATTCTTTACGATTCATCATAAAGTAGACTTCGTTATCACCTTTGAATAATTTACCATGAACACTTTTAACAGAAAAGGCGAAACTAATTTTGCCATCATGGATAAGATTCTTAGAACTCTTGTGTAATTCAAGATCTCCATCTAAATATTCTATAAGAGAGTATAACTTTCTAGGTGAAATAACTTCATCCATAAAAAGAGGAGCATCTTCATCACTTAAATCAATCCATTCACTTCCTGGCCATTTGGGATCGAGACAAGAGACATCTACCTTTATCAATTCTTTAGAATTATTTGTTGTATCGTGGTAGATATCCACTTCAATATCACTATGTTCAGATTTCATCATAGCATTATCAATGACTCCAATTAATAAAGCCTTGATCTTTAAAATATCACCCCAAAAATAATTATTCTCAAAATGCCTATTGATTATGATTTTCTTTCTTCTTTTACTCATTCTATGCCAGCGACTCTCCAGAGCCGTCATCATCTCGTTGAAATCAAAAATAATCAGTCCATACCCCTCTTCGATGGGTTGTGAAAATGAATCCGACCAGTTTTTTGTCAATTTTGCCTTAATACTTTCTACGATACTTATATCTATGACTCTTTCTGCTTCAGAGTATTCTTCTTCTTTATTTAATCTCGCTAAAACTTTTTCAATTGAATCAATCATTCCTTCCAGAATAATTCCATTTTTAGCAATATATTCAGTTTTACTTCTCTTTGAATATTGCGCTCTACGGTGAGCATTAATCAACCTTCGCTCCAAATCATACGCTTCTCTATTTTCAGATATAATCATGATATGGAGATTTGAATCTTTGTAGGCCATATTTAGCATTGTAGTTTTGGCCGTTAAAGTTCCATAGTCAACGGTATGAAAAGACCAATTCTCAATAATTGTTTTCCCCTCTCCCATTTGTCCAATTGCTTGGGATAATTTCTCAAGAGAAGATCGTCCATCCTCTTGGTAAAGAGGAAACATAACTGCGGGATGAAGAAGTTTATAGCCTTCATCATCAGTGACTCCAAAAAACTTCTTAGCTGCACTATTGAGATCTCTCACCTGCCCCTCGCCAAATACAATGAGGGGAAGATCTATCTCATGAAAAAGGGAATCAAATCTATTTTCAGCAACTTTTTGTGTTGTAACATTTTGAACCGTTCCTACTATCCAAGTTTCACTTCCTTTTTCCATACGACGAGCAGAGTATTCTAACCAGTAGGTTCGTTGATTTTTAGTGGTTATACGAACGATTGTTTCCAAGACTTCATTTTTATGAATACAATTTTCAATGGCCTCTAAGAAGTTCTCTCTGCCTATAGAATCAAAAGAGCTGAGTTCATCATATAAATAAGCAAACTCACTATCTTCAGCAAGGTTAAATATCGTTGCTAATTGCTTTGAGTGTTTTATTTCTTTTGTATAATAATTAAGCTCCCAGGAGTAGATATCTCCTTTACGCTCAGATTCCAAAAGAACACCTTTGAGGCGCTCACTTTCCTGTGTGAAGTGCTCAATTTGTGCTTTCCAAGGTCTATATAAGTAGACATAAACGACCAAGGCCATTAGAAAAATCGATATTCTGAAAATATAATCATTAATCGTAATGAACCTGAAATACTGTGACCTTGTCTTCATTAACTCTTGCTGAATTGGAATCAGAGAATTCAGTAAGTTTTCTCCATGCTTTTCAATAGAGAGATATATACGATCTCTTTCTTTAATTTTTGATCGACTAAGATCTTTTACAATATCCAAATAAGAATCAATGAGCAGTTGGAAATGCTTAAAGCCTTCATCCACTCGCCAAGAACTATCAAAGTAGATCTCACGAATAGAGGATATTCCAAACTCTCCCGAGGTATTTAAGCTTTGAACTTCTTTTACTAATTGATGCATTGTAGAGTTATTTTCTTTAACAAGCTCAAGAAAGCTATCATCAATATTATTTCCCTTTAAGGTATATTGAATTTGTAGATAGGAAATAAGATGTCTTTGCTTATAGATAGAAGTTTTTAATTCTTCGAGAAGCCCTACAGCTTCGACATGAGAAGTTGAATTAGCTTTAAAGATACTTTCGTAGTGTAGCCCGCCAAGATTAAGACAGATAAAAACAATGAGCGCTATTATAAAGCGCGAGTTGAGGGGCAATGAATTTTTATATTTAAACTTTAGCATCACTTCTTTATCGGTAAAATGGCCACGGATGACTATCTATTGACCGACAAAGAAAGGGACAAGAAAATCTTGCCCCACCTATTGTGTAGAATTGTACTCAGGTAAGGCCTTAGTTCCCTTTGATGAACTCTTTACCGCCCATATAAGGTCTTAGAACCTCTGGAAGTCGCACACTACCATCTTCTTGTTGATGATTTTCTAACATGCTAACGAGTAAGCGAGGTGTAGCGACGGCCGTATTATTAAGCGTGTGAACAAAGTCCACTTTTCCTTCGCTATCTCTATATCGAGTATTTGTTCTTCTAGATTGCCATGAATGAAGTGCAGAACAAGAGTGGGTCTCTCTATATTTCTCTTCACTAGGAACCCAACATTCAACATCAAACATTTTTACTTTTCCGGTTCCCATATCTCCTGTGCAACATTCCACAACACGATAAGGAAGCTCAAGTTCTTTTACGATTTCTAAAGAAGTATCAAGAAGTGCTTTATGCCACTTTTCACTTTCTTCAGGATCATTTTTACAAATGACATATTGTTCAACCTTCATGAATTGGTGAACACGAATAAGCCCTCGAACGTCACGTCCATAGCTTCCCGCTTCTCTTCTAAAGCAAGGACTAAATCCGGCATATAAAATAGGAAGTTGATCTTCTTTTATAATGTCTCCAGCATGAAGAGAATTCAGCTGAACTTCAGCCGTTCCAGAGAGGTAGAGATCATCTTCCGGAAGATAGTAGACTTGGTCTTTTCCATCAGGGAAGTGACCAGTTCCCACAAGAGCATGTTCACGGGCCATGGCCGGTGCAGAAACAAGAGTAAACCCTTTGGCCATAAGCTTATCAAGAGCATATCGATGAGTGGCCATTTCAAGTAGAACCATTTCATTTCTTAGAGAGTAAGAACGGCTTCCACAAACTTTTGCGATCGTTTCAAATTCAGCCCATTTATTAAGCTCTAAAATATCTACGTGATCTCTTGGCTCAAAATCAAACTTAGGTAATTCTCCACCCGTTTGAACCTCAACATTATCATTTTCATCTTTTCCTACTGGTGCATCTGCTGCCGGGATATTCGGAACACGAAGAAGAAGATCTCTTAGATCATCTTCTAATTTTGATACGGCCGGCTTTAAAGCATCGAGCTCAGCACCTATTGTTCTTCCCTCTTCAATCAAAGCTGGTCTATCTTCTGCAGAAGCTTTTGGGATTTTCTTGGAGTGTGAATTTCTCTTTTCTTGAAGTTCTTGTTGCTTTCTTTTCACTTCGAGAAGCTCGCCATCTAGCTTTAAGATATCATCTACAGATATCTTCATATTCTTTAGTTCAACAGCCTTTTTCACTGCGTCAGCATTTTCTCTAATAAATTTAATATCAAGCATATTACGCCTTCCTCTTCCTAAATATTTACCTATCTCTAATTTTTTCTTATATAGTTCTTAGACTGAATTTAAGCTATTTTATCCTCTTTGCCAAAAGAGAAAGAGCACGGTAATCTCTAAATAACGATAGTCGAATCATATACTCAGGGCGTTATCTGATAAACGGCCCTCGAACAGTGAAGATATATTATGGAACAGATGAAAAATATTCTTGTTATTGATGATGAAACTACGACTTTAAAAATGACCAAGCAAGGCCTAGAGCGATCTGGTTTTAATGTGGCCATTTTTTCTAAGCCAGCAGAGTCGGTAGAATACTTTGCGAAAAACCATAACATTATCCATCTCGTTATTACTGATAAAAATATGCCCAAAATGTCTGGGTTAGAAATCATAGAACAATATCGTAAGTATAATAAAGACGTCCCTATTTTTGTTCTCACGGGCTTTTCTGACCCCGCAGAGGATGAGCATATGAAGGAGTTGGGTGCTACAAAAGTCCTAATGAAGCCCCTTTCTATTAGAGATATAATCAGAGAAATAAACGATCAGTTCGAACAGGACTCCTAAAAGAACTTAATGAAAAATACTCGCTACATTCCCCAAAGGACACTTCCTCCCTACGCTTTTATTCCTGGAAAGAATCTTCACCCGGAAAAAGAAGGTGGTCATATGTATGGAGAAGAACTCCATTGCATGCCCCTTGAAGAAGCGACCTACCATATAAATGAAGATTACCTCTACGCCTTTGATCTTTTTAATACAGGCTACTATTGGGAATCCCACGTCTGGTGGGAAGAGCTATGGAATCACGCTGGTAGAAAAGGCGAACTTGCTGATCTTTTGAAAGGATTTATTAAAGTTGCTGCTGCGGGAGTAAAACTTAATTTAGGACACAAGATACCCGCACATGGCCATATAGATCGTGCTATAGAGCTCTTTACCCCTTTGGGCCAAAACCATACTCATCCTTTCTATGGCATTGATTTGGAAAACTTATTGATCAGTCTAGATCATGTCCAAAAAAATGATGAAGAGCTAAAAAACTTCAAATTTAAACTCGATCTCAACGCTTAGTATTTATTCTATTTCATCAAAGGATTTCACAAACCTCTTCGAGTTCTCTTGGAAAGTGGTTTCTCATGGAATAGGGATCATCATAATGAAACTTCTTCTGTGCGTAGTTGAACAATCCTTCATCGTCTTTATAATTTGGAAAATCCCAATTAACAGCCGCATAGGCCAATAAATTAATATCCCCTTCTTCTAAATCATCCCAAGAAATACCTAGTCGATACATCACTTTAGGATTGTCGGACTTCTTAGAATTCTTAGCTAATTCAATAATTCCTTTTCGAGTCTCTTTATTCTTTGTTTTTAAAGACTCGGACAGTTGGCCTTCATAGGCCACAACCTCTAGTTTTCCTGAAGAACTTCCTTCATTTATTATCCAGTTAACTTTTAATTTTCCCGTGCTTTCACTTTCTAAATAACGATAACTAAAATTATTGAGCGTGAATTCTAAGTAGTCTAAGATATCTTTTTGATCAGAGAAATGTTCAAGGACTTTATTTTTCATCTCTTTTTCAAGCTTTGTAATTTCTTCTTCGCTGAACTGTTGCTCACTCATACTTAATCCTCTAATCAATTCGTCGATATCTGCCACTATTTAAGTTCAATTTATTTATGCCGCCCTATATCTTAGGCATATTTTAATGCTTAGGCCAAACCCTCGTAATAGTAATTATTGAGACCTCAACATACCGTAATAACGTAGAGTTTAAATTATAATAAAGAAAATAGGCCTTAATACCTCAATTTCCTTTAATTCAGCTCCTAATCAGACGATAGAATAGTTAACTAGATAAATCACTTAAGGGAGTTCTAGTGCTTAAAGTTAATCTTTTTTTCTTTCTAATGACTTTTGTTTTTCAGACTCGTGCTATTACGGTGTCTTGTGAAGAAAGATATGATGCCGCTAAAGTTCTCTGCCAAGATCTTCGTAATATTTGTACTCAGTCTGTTATTTGTAAGAATATCAGAAGGGAGTGTCCTCAGACTGTAAGTGATATGTCGAGCTGCGAATCCTTTACCCAGTGTGCACTAGAAAATACACCCACAATATATCGAAGTAGTTGTTCATATTCATGGGATGGGCATGCAACTGAAGGGATATGTAGAAATAATAATTCTACAGTTCAAGAAGTAACCCTAAGCTGTCCAGGTATCACCCTCCCCCTACATGCTTTTAATGATCCTCAATTTAATTGTGCTGGTCATGTAAAACAATATCATGAACGTAAGAATGTATGTAATATTGCCATTAGAGATTATCAGTCAAAGTGTGCTCAAGATATAGACCGCCCAAGCATTAGAGTAAAAAAATGCCCTAAAGGTGACACGGCCCTTCCCATCGCACAAGATACAGTTACGGCCGAAAGCAGAGTTGGAGCTAATGTTAGTCGTACTTATTCTGAAATTATCTCAGGTCAAAAACTAACTCGGACTCCTGCAAGCAGTTATCCAGCAACGGCAACTCGAGTAATGGCCCAGTAATTAAGCCACAACAATATTGACGATCTTCTTAGGAACAATAATCACTTTCTTGATTGTCTTGCCCTCTATCCATTTCTGAGAATCGTCATGGGCCATCACGGCCTCTTCGATCTCTTCTTTTGTATAGTCCATAGGAAGCTCTAAGAGAAAGCGCATTTTGCCATTAAAAGAGACAGGGTATTTAAAATTACTCTCTACCAAAAAGGCTTCGTTAAACTCTGGCCACTGAGCATAAGTAATCGACTCTTTATGACCAAGCAGGCTCCATAGCTCTTCGGCCGTATGAGGGGCATAAGGAGATAAGATAATCGCCAGTGAGTCGAGAATTTCACGTTTATTACACTTTAATTTTGTTAGCTCATTCGTTGCAATCATAAGCGCCGAAACCGTTGTATTAAACGAGAAAGACTCAATATCAGAAGTTGCTTTCTTCATAAGCGTGTGAAGAACTTTCAATTCTTCAGGGCTTGCTTTCTCCTCACTAACGCTAAATTCATCTGCGCTATGATAGAGATTCCAAATTTTGACCAAGAAGCGATAAACTCCTTCAATACCATTCGTATTCCAGGGCTTTGATTGCTCAACAGGACCAAGGAACATTTCATAGCAACGAAGTGTATCGGCTCCATATTTATCGGCAATGATGTCTGGACTTACGACATTGAATTTTGATTTACTCATTTTCTCAACGCTGTTGCCGCAAATATAGACATCTTGCCCATCTTTGCTTTCACAAATAAATTCAGCATCTTTATATTCAGGACGCCATGCTCTGAAGGCATTCATATCAAGAGAGTCATTACTCACAATATTTACATCTACATGTAACTCTTGGGTTTCATACTTATCTTTTAATCCAAGAGATACATACTTATTCTTATCTTCTTTTAATCGATAGACGAAATTAGAACGCCCTTGAATCATTCCCTGATTAAGAAGTTTCTTAAAGGGTTCTGCTTCGCATACATATCCTAAATCAAAGAGAAACTTATTCCAAAAACGCGAATAAATGAGATGTCCTGTGGCGTGCTCCGTTCCCCCGACATAGAGATCAACACTACGCCAATACTCATTGGCCTCTTTAGAGACAAGGGCCTCTTCATTATGAGGATCCATATAACGAAGGTAGTAAGCACTCGAACCCGCAAAGCCTGGCATCGTAGAGAGTTCAAAAGGATATTCTTCTTTAGTCTTCCAGTTTTTCGCTCGTCCGAGTGGTGGTTCGCCTGTTTCCGTAGGAAGATATTTATCCACCTCAGGAAGTTCCAGGGGAAGCTCATCTAGCTCAAGCATTTGAGGGCGCCCGTCTTTGTAATAAACAGGAAAGGGTTCACCCCAATAACGTTGGCGAGAAAAAATAGCATCACGCAAACGATAATTAATCTGCTTAGATCCAAGCCCCATTTCATCCACTTTAAAGATCATGGTCTTAATCGCGTCTTTAACTTTCTTTCCGTCTAGGAAGTCTGAATTAATCATCTTACCAGATTTAGCATCATAAGATTCATCTTGAACTTTATCTGTTCCCTCTCCCTGAACGACAGGAATAATAGGAAGATTAAATTCTTTAGCAAAAGCATGGTCACGACTATCATGAGCAGGCACGGCCATAATCGCCCCCGTTCCATAGCCCCCAAGAACATAGTCAGCAATCCAAACCGGTATTTCTTTTCCTGAAAAAGGATGAATACAGTAAGCTCCAGTAAAAACTCCTGTGACTGTCTTTACATCCATTTGACGCTCTTTTTGCGTCTTCTTCTTACAAGCTTCCAAGTATTCATTAACGGCCGCTTCCTGGGCCTTCGTTGTTACTTTGTTTACATAGTCACTCTCCGGCGCAAGAACCATGAAGGTCACTCCAAACATAGTATCCGGGCGAGTGGTAAAAATATCAAAACCAAAGTCGTGATCTTTAACGTCAAAGCGAACTTCAGCACCTTCAGAGCGACCGATCCAGTTTTTTTGTACTTCTTTAATTGAGTCTGACCAATCAAGAGTTTCCATTCCATCAAGAAGACGTTGTGCATAGGCAGAAACTCTTAAGCACCATTGTCGCATGGTCTTTTGCTCAACGGGATGTCCCCCACGCTCACTTAGACCATCTTTAACTTCATCATTAGCGAGTACTGTCCCAAGAGCAGGACACCAATTTACGGGAACATCATCTAGATAAGCGATTCTATAATTTTGCAGAACTTGATCTTTCTTGGCTTCATCAAAGGAATTCCATTCTTTTTCAGTGAAGCAAAGCTGCTCACTTCCATGAGCATGAAGATCACGCGTACCTTGCGCTTCCAGATGAGAAACTAAGGCCGAAATCTTACAGGCCTTATCTTCTTTTACGTCATAGTAATGCTCAAACATTTCAGTGAAGGCCCATTGGGTCCACTTGTAGTATTTCCCATCACAAGTGAGCACTTCGCGATCCCAGTCAAAACTAAATCCAAGTCTATCTAATTGCTCACGATAGCGTTTCATATTATCGTTTGTGGTTACGGCAGGATGTTGGCCCGTTTGAATAGCATATTGCTCGGCGGGTAATCCAAAGGCGTCATAGCCCATAGGGTGTAGAACATTAAAGCCTTTATTTCTTTTGTAACGAGTATAAATATCAGAGGCGATATATCCTAGCGGATGTCCCACGTGCAGTCCCGCTCCTGAAGGATAGGGAAACATATCGAGTACATAGTACTTTGGCTTAGATGAATCATTACTGGCCTTAAAGGTTCCATTTTCCGACCAAAACTTCTGCCATTTCTTATCGATTTCCGTAAAATTATAGGGCATTCAACACTCCGCAAGATATCTTTTATATTGAGTATCTAATTTATCCAAATCCCCAGACTTTGGGAAGTATTCAGGGTCTCTAAATCAGATATTTGAAAATGTTGGGTGAGAATTAGCCTGCTTTATCAAGAACTTCATCCAGGACGGCGTAGAGTTCTATCTTATTAATAGGCTTAGGCACAAAATAATTCATTCCGGCCTTGAAGCACTTTTCTCGATCTTCACTCATTACATTGGCCGTCATAGCAACGATGGGAGTGTTAGCATTTAAAATACAGTTTTTAATAATTTTTGTAGCGCTTAATCCATCCATAACCGGCATTTGCATATCCATAAAGATAATATCGTAGCGAGACTTAGAGCAGGCCTCTACCGCTTCTTCCCCATTAAGAGCAACTTCAATATCAAGCCCTGCTTTTGCAAGTTTTGCTTTGGCCACTTTGATATTTATTTCGTTATCTTCGACTAAGAGAACTCTTCCTCTTGTTGATGTTATAGTCTCATTTGGATTAAATTCTACTATATTCAAGGTTTCGGGCTTTTCGTCTTTCACCTTTTTCATATTCACGTTGAAATTAAAGGTCGTGCCTTTATCCACGACACTTACCACTGATATCTTTCCACCCATCATTTCCACAATCGTTTTACTGATCGATAATCCTAGTCCAGTCCCACCATATTCTCTAGTAATACTTGAATCGGCTTGAGAAAAATTATCAAAAACTTTTGTGATCTTCTCTTGCGGCATTCCTACACCACTATCTTTAATCGAAACATTAATTTCAGCATATCCTTCCCCCAATTCCCGAGAAGTGACATTTAAATGAACAAATCCTGTGGAAGTAAACTTTAAAGCATTACTTACAAGATTTATAAGAACTTGCTTTAATCGAGTGGGGTCACCAGAGAAATATTTACTTTCAATATCACTGACATAATGACAAGAAAAATCAAGATTCTTTTCATTGGCCATCTTTTTAAACAGAGACTCAACTTCTTTGATAGATTGCTTGAGATCGAAAGGAACTGCTTCGAAAGTCATCTTACCTGCTTCAAGCTTAGAAAGATCGAGAACATCATTCAAAATGACAGCAAGACCTTCTCCACAAGAACTTATGGTCTGAAGCATTTCATATTGATGACTATCAATTTTTGTTTCTTTTAAAAGCTCTACCATTCCAAGAATACCGTTCATGGGTGTTCGAATTTCATGGCTCATATTGGCCAAGAACTCAGACTTAATTTGGGATAACTTCTCAGCTTTTTGTTTTTCTAATTGATACTCTTTGTTCAATTTTTTAAATTTGTCAGCCGCTTTTGCCAAAACACCAATTTCATCTTTACGCTTTAAACCTGGTATATCAGATTCCATATTCCCTTTCGTGAAATGATTGAATACATTTGATATAGCTTTAATCGCTAAAGAGATGTTAACGATATAAAAAATAATTATGAGGATAAGAATAGGTCCGGTGACTAATATCGTAATCTGAGCATTTCTTTTAGTTTCCCCTATCTCTTTTGTATTTTCATTGGAAAGAAGCTCCAATGAACTCAAGGTCTGTTCTCTGAGTTTATTCGAAAGAGTTGTAAACTCTATAGATTCTCCGGCCATAACTACATTAACAAGAGAGAGGTAGGTACGACTGGCCTGAACACCTTGTTTAAAAGTATCCGAGTAGTCTCTAGCAATCTTTCTAAAAACGAGATAATCCTTTTCTTCATTATTTGTTTTAGCTTTCCAAAGATAAAGATTATTAAGCGTCGCTAACACTTCTTTCTTATAGGTATATTTCCTTTTTTGAAAATACTGGATAGAGAGCATATTAACTTTCATCCATGTTGCTTCAAAGTCTTTCATAGGCTCGTACTTTTCTTGTAAATCACGAAGGGCCATGACTCCCTCATTAAAAATTCGAGGAAGCTCTTGATTAACTAATTTATTTCTATACTTGTAGCGAACTTTCATTTCTTCTAAATGTTCACCATAGCGCTTAACCACAGACTCCATGGAATGAACAATGAGACGTTTATCCTCATCAACAACGGAGTTTTTAACTTGTTCTATACTTTTTAAGATTTGATCATATCGATCCCTCAAGTTGTCCATAATCGAGCTACTGCCCGTTATACTATAAGAGAGGGAAAGCCTTTGAATGTCTGAGACATCCTTATTAATAGACATAATCGTCGTTGCATTTGCGGACAATTTTCTTTGGGTGACAAATTGTTCTTCGACTTTATGGAAAGAATCAATAAAGTAAGCATATTGTAAAACAAAGGTTACAAATATTAAGAAGAAGCCTAAAAATATTTTGGCTCCGATTGAAATTGAATTAAGATATCTTAAACTTCTTTTCATATTTCCTTATGAATTTAAAAACTCATACCACTTATCTAAACTATAGTCGTAGTTATCCATCACCGTATTCCAGATCGCTATATTACTAAAACGCTTAATATACGATCCCCCATTTCTCACTTCCCCTGCTTTTACAGAGACTTTGCCATCCGTTCCTTTTAAATCAACTTGGGCCGCTTTACCTTCATACCAATAATCCCACTCTTCTTTAGACATGAGTGGACGTGACCGTTCAGGATTAGAAATATAGTATCCTTGCCTTGCGATGAATGCCCCAGGATGGCCTGATAACCACCAATTCATATATTCGTAAGCTGCATCCTTGACCTTACCCTTTGTATGAGAAGATAAACACATTACTCCGTGCCACGCTCTATAGCCTTCTTTGGGAGCAGCATATACAACAGGAGTTCCCTGACCTCTAGCAGCTGATACTCCAGGCGAGAACATACTTTCAATCCAGACTCTCTTTTGAGTCATAAAGTCTGTCGATTGAGGAACAGAGGTCCAAAATCCTGCGAAGTGACCTTGCCTCTTATAGTCTGTGAGAATTTTAAATAATTGATCAAGTTCAGCAATACTCATATTTCCCATGTCTTTAAATTTCATGAGTCCCTTACCTTGGGCGGCAAGAGCGGCATCAAAAAGACCAATAGTCGGTGCGTTGATTAACGACACTTTTCCTTTATATTTTTCATCGAGTAGCCATGACCAACTTTCCGTCTCATAAGCTTTTCCCTGAGGAATAAATTCCGTGTTATACCCAAATGAGTCGACGTTATGAACATACGGAAGAAAAGAAACTTTTGAATTTTCTTTTGCTCCAATAGATCCATCAGCTTGTACATAGAGCAGTTTATGAGGAGCATCTCCTAAACCGATTTTTGCTTCAGGAACAATTTGTCCTGTCTTAGAAAGAGGATTAATTTCTTTCCAGTTTTTAATTCTATCTATTTCAATGGGAGCAATGGCATCTGCTTGCCACAAGATATTAATGCTATTAGACCACTGCTCATAGAGATCAAATGAGCTTGGGCTCGCAGCTGCTTTTTGTAAAACGGCAGCACTTCCCTTGGCCTCAAAGACGATATCAATTCCTAGATCTTTCATGGCCATCTTACGAATTTCTTCCTGTAAGGTGACATGAGTTCCCATCACTCGAAGGGTTGTTTTCGTTTTTGAAAATACATACGGAGCTTTAGAAAGAGCAAGAATCCCGCTCATCCCCTTAAGTGATGTCCCCAAAAATTGTCTTCTTTTCATTAAATAAATATCCTTTGAGCTTTTACTACTCATCGGTATATTCTAATACGAATATGATGGGGACTTAGGTGATTTTTTGTTTATATTTATAAATATAAATTAGAAAGGGCAATCAGTTAGGCTCACTTCAACAGGAGAGCCTCCCCAGCGAAAACGCAAGCTGCATGCCATGAGCTTCATACCATCTTTATTCTTATTCCCACGCCCATAACGAGGGTCTCCCATGACAGGATGACCGATTTCTAGAAAGTGCTTACGAATCTGATGCTTTCGCCCAGTCTTTATCTCGACTTCAACCAGAGTGGTCTCAGAGCGTCTCTCAAGGACTTTAAAGAAGGTCAAAGATTCTTTACCTTCAATAGGTGTATCGATCTGACCCTCTTCGTTTTCTAACTCACCCAAAACTTCGGCCCAATAGACCTTCCCTACTTTTTGAGTCGCCCATAGCTTTCCTAGACCTTGGTTGGCCTTAGCATTATGAGCAATAAGCATAAGTCCTTGAGTTTCCTTATCTAAGCGATGAACAAGGAAAACTTCCTTTCCATTGCGATACTTCTCTACAAATCTAAGAAGCGACAAGGAATCTCCGTACTTTGTACCTTGGGCCAACCAACCTGCTGGCTTATTCCAAACCGACCAGTCTTTCTTATGTTGAGAGACCATGACGGGCTTTACTTCTAATTCTTCACGCTGCTTGATAAAGAGCTCGCGATCAAAATAGAATTCAACTGAGTCTGACACCCATAATGGAGTCTTTGCTCTACGAATACGCTTAAGGAGTTTAGAGTTTCCTTTGCGCACCCAACAGGAACCTTGAGACATGGCCTCTTTTATCAGGGCCTTAGAAAGATTTTTGGAAACCTTCTCATTTTGAGCGATAAAGTCCACGAGTACTTCAGGGTCTTTCTCGCCTCTTGTGCCTTTAAATATAATTTTATTAGGTAAATGATCCAACTTAATAGCTCCCAAGCATTACTTATTCTCCCTCGTCATCGCTAGACAAGCGGCCTCTTTTTAAGGCAAACTGCCTCGCATGGCGACACCACTTATTCAAACGACAAATCTAGGAAAACAATTCGTAAGTTTTAAAAAGCTTCCGGGAGTTATGGGATCTTTTACCTCATTTTTTAAGAGAAATCCCATATATAAAGATGCCGTGAAAGATTTTACCTTTACGGTAAATGCGGGAGAGATTGTGGGTCTCCTTAGACCCAATGGTGCCGGCAAAACAACCCTCATGAAAATGTTCACAGGGATTATCGTTCCCAGTCACGGAGAACTCAAAATTCTTGGCTTCAATCCATGGGAGCGTGATAAATCTTTGCGTAAGAAAATGGCCCTGGTCATGGGACAAAAGTCTCAGCTTTGGTGGGATATTCCTGCTATGGACAGTTTTCTACTCCTTCAAAAATACTATGAAATCCCTGATGATCAATTCAATGCTCGTATTGAAAAAATGGCAAGTCTGCTTGGAGTAGAGAGTCTCTTACATATTCATGTGAGAAAGCTCTCTCTAGGAGAGCGCATGAAGCTTGAACTCATGGCCTCCCTTCTTCATAATCCCGATGTGATCTTTCTTGATGAACCTACTATTGGCCTTGATCTTGTGGCCCAAGAAAATATTCGAAACTTTATCAAACAATATCATGCCGAAAACCAATGCTGCATCATCATTACTTCTCATTATATGCAAGATGTTCAGGCCCTTTGTGATCGACTCGTTCTTATCTTTGATGGCAAGAAGTCTTACGATGGACCCATTGATGATTTTGAACATATCTTAGGCCTTGAAAAGAGTGTCAACTTCACTTTTTCAAGTCCCGTTGATCCAAAAGACTCTTTTCTCTCGCAACTTCACACCAAATGGAGTGAGGACTTCACTCAATTAGAAATAAGAGTGGAAGAGACTAAGCTTCGTGATATCAGCGCGCAAATTATTCGAGACTTCCCTGTTGATGACTTTAATACAGAAAAGCTTCCCATTGAGCGCGTGATGAAGGAGCTTATGAATAATCCTGAGCTTCTCAAAAAAACCAGTGATGCCACTCTTGCTAAGGCACAAGTGCATGACTAGCGCTCAAGTGAATCTAGAAAAGTGGTGGATCACCATCAAGATTAGCTGGGTCAAACACACGGCCTATCGCCTTAATTTTCTTTTGCAAATCATAGGCCCGGCCATCGTCTTTCTCTTTGTTAAGTATAACCTGTGGAATGCTATCTATAGTGATGATCCTCAGATGGTGATCAAAGGTTTTAATTTCTCTGAAATGATTCAATATCATTTCTGGGCCTTTGTAGTAGGTCTTGTGGCCCAAGGTCATGGCGCTTGGAATTTGGCCGAAGATATACGCATGGGTCGCATTTCCAGCTATCTTATCTATCCGTTTAATTTTTGGGAATTCCACACGGCCAGCTGGATCTCTTTTCAAATCATTCAAATGTTTATTACGGCACTCACGCTCATGGCCTTTTGTGCTTTTGATATTATTCAAATCCCTTCGACTTCGCTCTTTATCTTTGGAGCACTCTATACTCTCTTTATCAGCTGCTTTTGGTTTGCCATTCAATACCTCACGGGCCTCTTTTCTTTTTGGCTAGAAGAAACATGGATCCTTAGAGTAAGCCTTGGCATCATTTCAACCTTCCTTTCAGGAGCGATCATTCCTCTTGATCTCTACCCAGAAGCGATGGTTAAAATCCTAAACTACACTCCCTTTCCCTATCTTTCTTATTACCCCATCCAGATTTTCATGGGCAAGATAACTTCTCCCATGGAACTAGGTCTTGGCATTGCGATCATCGCTGCCTGGACCCTAGTTCTCACTTATCTTAATCATCTTGTGTGGAAGAAAGGGATAAAACTCTACACCGCGGCGGGGATGTAGATGAGAAAATATTGGGAAGTTTATAAGAAATTCGTCTCCACCTCAGTGGCCGTAGAAACCAGCTTTCGCACCAGCTTCATTCTTCTCATCATCATGGATATCTTCTTCTTCTTTAGTACGATTATGTCCGTGCGCTTTATCTATGATCACGTGGCCATGATCGGCCCTTGGCAAAAAGATCAGCTTCTCTTTTTTATTACCTTCATGCTTATGATTGATAATCTTCATATGATGATTTTCTCCCAAAGCTTTTGGGAATTTTCCGCGCACTTAAAAACGGGAAATCTTGATTACATAATACTTAGACCCATGAATACTATTTTCAGTGTCTTCTTTCGTCACTTTCGCGCATCAAGCCTCGTGATCTCTCCACTTTTCATTGGTCACCTCATCTACTATGGAATGAAATTAAATCTTGATCTCATTTCTTGGATGATGCTTCCGCTACTGTTGATTCTCTCCCTTGCGCTTCTTGTTGTTTTAGAATTTATTTTGAGTACAAGTATGTTTTGGGTCACCGATGGCCTCGGAATAAATTTTTTGCGCATGCAATTTCAACAACTCGCTCGTTGGCCTAATTTTGTTTATCAATCCCTAACGCGAAAAGTACTCACCTTTGTCATTCCTATTCTCTTAATTGGTTCGGCCCCCGTGCATTTTCTCATTGACCACTCGCAATACAAGGCCCTACTCTACTTAGTCGGGGCCCTTATTATTGGTCTTTTTATTCTTTCTAACTTATGGAAAATTGGTCTTAGACGTTATGATTCAGCATCTTCTTAATATTCTTCCCTTGCGCTTTTTCAAAGTCTTGCCATCTTTAGCTTATGGAAATTTTTGGAATGAATATATTCACATGGGGAGCACTCGCGCTCACGGTTTTTGGACTCGTCTGCGCTCTCGTGGTGACCAATCTCGATCTCATCGACTCCGTCATCCAGCAAGAAGAAGTAGAAGATCCTCAAGATTCTCTGTGCCAAGGGCGCTGCCTCTAGGCTTAACTTGTCTTTTTCTATTAGCGAGCATAATCCCCTTACAGGCCCAAGTTACAAAGAGTGTAACGCAAGGTTCTCGTCCACTATGGGAAGGTGGAATTGCTTTTGTTGGCGCACGAGTTCCTGCCTATCCTGGTGCCAATCAATATAACTTCTTTGCTCTGCCCTTTCCCTCCTTCTTTTATCGCGGCGATATTGTGCGCGCGGATGAAGAAGGTGGTATGCGTGGGCGTTTCTTTAAAAATGATACCTTTGAAATTAATTTAAGTATCGGTGGTAGCCTTCCGGCCAATTCCGATGAAAATGAAGCCCGCCAAGGAATGCCTGATTTGAAAACTATGGGAGAATTGGGACCTGGTCTTTTGGCCACGCTTTGGGAACAAAGAGGAAAGTCTAGTTTTAAGTTGGGACTCAATATTCCACTAAGAACGGCGCTCACCCTAGATTTTTGGAGCATTAAAGAAAGAGGACTCGTTTTCAATCCTCTGATTTATTTTATTACAGAAAACTTTGTGGCCAAGAAGATTTTCACCTTCACAGGACTTAGCTCCGTTGTGGCCTCGCAGAAATTTCATAAAGTCTTCTATCAAGTGGACCAGCAATATGTAACGTCTGACAGAATGGCCTATAAGGCCAAAAGCGGTTATCTAAGTACCACTCTTTCTCAAGGCTTTAGCACTCAGCTTTATAAGAATGTCATGACCTTTCTAGGCGTGAGTTATTCCCACTACAAAGGTTCGGCAAACTACAATTCCCCTCTTATGAAACAAGACCATAATTTCAATGTGGCGATGGGTTTGGTATGGTGGTTCTACGAATCAGACACCAAAGAAAGTTACAAAAGAATAAATCGTAATATTAAAGAAAAACTAACTCAGAATAATCTTTTTTAAAGGATCTATAATGGCCAATACAATCTCTCCTATTTTTGATGAAAGTGCATGGAAAGAAGTCGAAGGTTTTGACTTCACTGATATCACCTATCACCGCGCCCTAGAGCAAGGAACCGTGAGGATTGCTATTAATCGCCCTGAAGTCAGAAATGCTTTTCGTCCCCATACAGTAGATGAACTCTATCAAGCTCTTGAGCACGCAAGAATTTCTGCGGATGTAGGCTGTGTTCTTCTTACAGGAAATGGTCCTTCGCAAAAAGATGGTGGCTGGGCCTTTTGTAGTGGAGGCGATCAACGTATTCGCGGAAAAGATGGCTATAAGTATGAAGGTGATGATGACAATAATACGCCTGATAAAACTAAGGCCCAAAATAAAATTGATAAGGCGCGAATGGGAAGACTTCATATTCTAGAAGTGCAAAGACTGATTCGTTTTATGCCTAAAGTCGTTATCGCAGTGGTTCCAGGTTGGGCCGTAGGTGGAGGGCATTCTCTTCACGTAATTTGCGATATGACTCTAGCATCAAAAGAACATGCCGTTTTCAAGCAAACTGATCCCGATGTAGCGAGCTTTGATTCAGGTTACGGAAGTGCTTATCTGGCCAAGATGTGTGGTCAAAAACGTGCTCGAGAGATTTTCTTTCTCGGACTTAACTATAGCGCTCAGGAAGCTTTTGAGATGGGTATGGTTAATAAAGTCGTTCCTCACAAAGACCTCGAAAAAGTGGCTCTTGAATGGGCCGGCTTAATTAATTCCAAAAGTCCTACGGCCATGCGTATGCTTAAGTATGGATTCAATATGACTGATGATGGAATGGTTGGTCAGCAACTCTTTGCTGGTGAAGCCACTCGCTTGGCCTATGGAACCGAAGAAGCACGCGAAGGGCGCGATGCCTTTCTTGAAAAGAGGGATCAGAACTATTCTGATTTTCCATGGCAATACTAATTTATTTAAATATCATAGGTTCCTGATTCACAAGATAGAAATTGCTTAGCATTATCTATTTTGTAATCAGGATTGGCCTCGAGAAAAGAATCAAATTCTTCTATAAATTTATCTTGGCAGAATAAATGCTGACACTGAATCACAGCAAGATTAATTCCATGGGGTCTCTCTTCAAGATCACGAGAAAAGGCATCCAAGCATTCTTCTAAGTCGGCTTCTTGTAAAAGAGGGTTCATTATTTCTGGTCTCCCTTGTCCTTCTTCGTAACAATTCACTTGAACATTAGGGTTGTAAGAAACATTTATACGAGTTCCTCCTAAACCAAAGAATCTCAAAATTCGTCGTATTCTATATTTGGGAACTTTTATAATGGTTCGTGTCTCAACCCGATCTGTTCCAGCACCAGTAGATCCAATTCCTCCGAGTCCAGAATTACTCATATTGCGAGCACGCCCTTGCTTTACTTCCACGCCAGGACATCCTTGCATTTTAAATATCCAACAAAGAACGGGATTCGGCTCAGCATGAGTATTAGAAATAATCAAAAAAGATAACAAGAAAAAAAGAATTTTCATTCTGTCCCTATCGCTTACAAAAGTTTGTATTATTATTCTTCATACATAAGAATGCCTTCATTTCTTGAAGTTGTTCTTTAATTAATTTATTTTCAGATTTAATTTCTAAATAGCCTTCTTTAAGCTCTCTATTCAAACTCTCAAGATTGGCAATCTTTCTAGAATGATCAACAAGAATACCATTATGCATGGTTTTAAACATTCTCATGTTTTCATCGAGCTCTTTAACTGACTCAATAAGAGGCGCAACAAGGACGGCATAATCTACACTTAAATAGCCCTCATCATTTTCAATTACAGCAGTTGGAAAGGCCTTTTGAATGTCCTGAGCGATCACTCCGATATCATGACGACCTGGAGAGCGCGCTAAATTGTTCCACACAAAATCAACTCCTTTCACAGACTTAATTTTCTCAAGAGCATGGGTAATTGGTTTGATTTGATCTTTAAGCCTACGATCTGAAGTACATGAAGTAGCCCCTGAACCATTACCTAAAATACAGTCAGTAGATCCTTCTACTCTTAAATTACCAACGATATGAAGTTTTTGACTTGGTGAAGATGTTCCAACTCCAACATTTCCTCCCCATATAAACTCCTCATCATTCATATTCATGAAGCCCACAACTTTATCTGCATCGGTTTCAGCAAATGTTATGAGAGCATCAGCTTTGATTTGCATCCCTCCATCTTGATCGACTTGGGACCCTAGTCCTGCTTGAGACTGTATTCCTGTTCTATAAGGGTAAAATGAACTCTCTCCGTCTGCGGTAAAACTAGATGCAAGTGCATAGTTGTTATCAATCATGATATTTCCTGCACTAATATCCAGCTTCTCACTGGGAGAAGTCGTACCCAATCCAACATTACCGGAATTTTCAAAGGTTACCGCAGCACTGGTTGAAGTCTCCGTATCAGGAATAAAAAGTAATTTTCCGCCACTCGTTCCAAATGTATTATCTGATTGAGCGATATTCCAAAAACCCCCACCTGTTGCGCCATTTTCTAAACGGAACTGATAGGCACCATCAGATCTAACATGTAGCTTTCTTGTTGGACTTGTCGTGCCAATACCAACATTACCTGTACTATCTATTCTCATGCGCTCAGTACTTGCTGTTCGAATTCTCATATCGTCACCAGTAACTCCAATAGAGTTTCCATCATTAGTACTCGTGGAGTCTTCAAAAACTATATAAGCATTGGGGTCAGTTGATTTAAATTCAGCTACATAATCATTACTCGTTTCAGAGATAAAACTTCGACCTGAGGAGCTAAAAATATGTAATCTGGCATTCGGATTTGTCGTTCCAATTCCTATATCACCACCAGCTTCAAATCGAATAATTTCACTAGAACCATTACTGGCCGTACCTAAAGTTAGGGCATTGGCCGCATTAATTCCTCTTAAATAATATTGATCTGTTGCTCCAATATTAAATTCGAGAAAGTTTGCTTCTGAATTAGCTGTCTTATCTAAAATAAGGTAATCGGTCTTAGTCGTTCCATTAACTTCAAGTTTCTCGGTTGGGGATGATGTTCCAATTCCTACGAAACCATTAGCCTGAGCAGCTAAAACCGTAGTATCGTAGGTAGTATCTGTATCCCAATCACCACCGCCTGAAACGATAGAAAAAGAGTCTTTCCCATCATTATCTTTTAATCCTATTAGTAAATGACCACTTTCCTTAGCGTATATAATTCCCCCAAAATTTGACGCGAGACGACCGGATCCAACTAAAGAATCAATATCCGAATTATTCGCCTGATTCCAAACATCAAAGCCAATATAATTGTTGATATCTAATTTATAGCTAGGGTTATTCGTCGCTATTCCAACATTTCCTGAACTATCTATTCGAATGCGCTCACTACCAGCTGTGGAAGCTGCAAGTTCATTATCAGCTGCTCTATACCAACCTGTATCTTCATCTCCAGCAAAACTAAAGGTGGGTGCCGCAGCAGATCCATTGGCGCTAGTTAGAGATGCTCCACCTGTTGTCGGTGAAGTCAAAGCCGTAGTTGTAAAATTAAAGGTATTCACACCGTTACTTGATATTCCAATTTGATCAGCTCCATTAGAATAGAAACCTGTATTAGAATCCGTACTAAAACTCATTGACGGTGCACCTACAGTTCCTGCACTGGCCGCAGTGTTTGATGCAGTTATTCCAGTTAAATTGGATCCATCTCCCGAAAAAGATGTAGCCGTTACAGTTCCACTGACTTCTAGCTCAGTTGATGGGTTTGTTTCTCCAATTCCAATATTACCAGACGCTGTTATTCTCATCTTTTCACTCAATGAGGTGTCCCCAAGAGTTTTGGTATGGAAGCTAATATTACCCGTAACTGTCGTTGCACCGCTCACAGTACTCTCACTCTCTGACATAATCATGGCGCTAATTTCTTCTTCATCAGTTGTTTGAGAATCATTACCATAAAACTCAATTTTCCCAAGATCATTACCAGTGCCTACCTGCCAAGGAGTATTCGCATCAGACCCTTGTAAAGCTATAGTTGCTGTTTTACCATCGCCCTTTGCATGTTTTATATGAAGATCAGCTATAGGTGATGGCTCATTAACACCGAGTCTTCCACTTGCGTGAACAGTGAATATATCCCTATCATCACTATTTATTATATTCATAAGTGTCGAGTCACTTGTGGCCGTGACACCTGTTGCTCCTGCACTATGATTAGAGTCTAGGGTTAAGTTTGTTGCATCTGAAATCGCTGAAACAGTAAAGACTTCATTTCCAACTTTTATTGCATCACCTACATTTAGCTCAGTATCAAAAGAAGTTCCTGTACCTGTAAGAGTATCGGTACCGCTTACAATATCAACAGTCCCCGTTAGCGCTTGAGATGCCCCCCCTTTTACTTCGAGGTTACTTGCTGGAGACGTCGTTCCAATACCAACAAATCCAGTGCTATTGATTCTCATTCTTTCAATATTTTCCGTTCTAAAGGACATTGTCGGATCACTGCTATTATTCATCCCCCAGATAGCAGCATTTCTATTATTACTTGGAGAACCAAAATTAATTCTTCCAGAACTTATATCTGGTGTGTAAATATCAATTCCTGCAACATCATCATCTTCAATTCTTAACTCGTCTATTGTAGTGGTAGGAGTCCCACCAGAAGCACCATTACTGACATGTAATTTGACATCTGGTGTTGCTGTTCCAACTCCGATGTTACCGCCATTATAATAAAGATAGGGATCTGCTGTAAGCGTCCAGTTTCCCGCACTTGAAGTAGCAGAACAAACAAAGGTACCACTAGAGGCCGAAAGAATTTCTCCATCAGAACAGGCCGTAGTTATTTTGGTATCCGCAACACTATCTATCTTTGCATTCGTTATATTTCCATCCGTGATTTTTGCAGTCGTTACAGCATTCGCCGCAAGATGAGCCGTTCCTATTCCTAAGGCCTTCACTCGAAGAGCATCAGAGGCTATCTCTAGAGAAGTTCCATCAACTTGAACATCAATGGTTCCTGTCGTTGTATAAGGTCCGTCAGTAAGTCCGGCCCCTCCGGTAATCGAAGTGACTGATCCCATTCCTGTTACCGCATTATCGACATAAGTTTTCACTGCATTTTGAGAAGCAATCTTGGCGTCATCACTACCTAAAGTGGCCGTTGTATCTAAATAAGATAGAGGCATTTGTTGAATATTATCGACATTGCCAAGACCTACATCACTGGCGGCCGCTCCAGTCTTATTAATTTTAGTCCAAGCAATCGCCGCACTTCCTGACACATCAGCATCCACAATAGATCCATCAGCGATTTCTGAAGAAGAAACAGAACCCGCTCCTCCTCCGGAGAGATCATCATCGGCAACCCAACTGGTTCCATCAAATTTGAGAACCTTACCTGTTGTCGCGGGAGTAGAAAGATCCACATCAGCAATATCACCAATACTAGAAGTCGTCTTATTGATCATGGCCCAAGTGTAGTCTCCTGCTTGCGCAGTAACACCACCCGTGCGACCTTCAAAACTTGTCACATCTGAGCTATTAGTAATTTGATCCCATGCCGAAGTATTATTATTGAAGACAATCCAGTCTCCTTGAGTCCAAGTTCTAGAGTCACCATCCCCTGGATCGGCCGTACCATCTGCGGAGACAATATAATACTCTCCTCCCACGGCGGCGGGGTTTGGATTACCTCCCACAGAAGCATCCCAAGTTCCTGCATAAGTAAGAGCATCTAAATCAGTTGCGGCCCAAGAAGTACCGTTCCAACGTAGGAGTTGGCCTACAGAAGCACTCATTTGATTAAGTTTTACGGCCGTAATTGCGCCATCTTCAATTTTTGCAGTTGTGACTTGTTCGTCTCCAATTTTATCTGTGGAAACAGAAGAGTCAGGAAGATTAAAAGTCACTTCAACCACACTTGCCCCATAGGCATTTTCAAGCGTTAAAGACATTAGAGTATTTAAGGCCAGCCCAACTTTGGAGGAAGAACTTAAAATTAACTGTGAAGCTGTTTGAGAAATAATAGAAAGGATAGATTCAGTGCCTGACTGAGAGACCTTAACTTTAGTGACTGTGGATAAGTCAGAACCTGTAACGATAATTTGATCATTGATTAACTCTACATTGGAAACTGTTAGGGAAGAATCACTTTCCTTTCCTGCATCTCTGGCCGCTTGATCTGAAGAGCTCAAATTCAACGAGACTTTTCCCTTCTCATTAGGGAGAAGACATGAGCTTACTAAAAGACTCATTGTGATCAATAGAAGAGAGCGTAAAATATTGTTCATGTATCCTTTTAAATTATTTACCTCCCTCTTTTATCGTCGAAACTGGACTCAATTGTTCTTTTTCCAGTAAATATTATGGGAGTCGGTAAGATATTCCCCTTTTGAAAGTTTTAAGTTATTGAAATAATGAGAAAATATTCCCCTCCACTCTCAAGGCAAATATTCCCCTGTGTCACGACTGTCTTCTCAACTGTTATTATGGAATTGATGAAGCAACTTATGCTATTTACCCTATTCACAATTTCCTACCTCATTACTTCAGTACAAGCTGAGGACAGCTCGAGTATTGTCAAAAAACTTAGATCAGAAGGGTACTCCATAAGCTATGTAGAAGATGAAGTATCTATCGTTGAACTGGCCACAGCTTTAAAAGAAGAAAAAGAAGACCTCTATTATCTAAATCTTGCTGACTATGTAGAGATGCTTAAGCGCTGGAATCGTCACGTTAAAACATTTACGAATCTTGAAGGTGAATATGTCTACACGGAATCTCCTGCAGACCCTTATCTAAGTTATGAATATATTCCCCCTCTTCCTATCAATGATAGAGAGCCTCAAAGAAGATTGGCTTCTATTTTTGTCCCCGAAAATACTTTGGTTGAAGAAAATAATTTAGATTACACTGAACTCTCGGCTAGAAAATATACTTTCTTTGCCCATGTCACTGTTTCTCAAGGTAATTTTGTTGAAGAGATCAATAGTTCAACTCTTGAAAATCAACAAAACTCTCCTTTAACTATAGGAGTGGGAAGCCATATACGCTTTAGCCCTACTCTTGCCATAGCCTCTTCTGTTTATTTATCAAAATTAAATGCTTCAACCATTGAGAATAGTGAAATTGATCAATCGGAACTCACTATAAAAGATGAAGTCGGTGGAAATTTATATCTTGAATATAAGATGCTCGATAGCGGTTATAGTATTTATGGTGGTGTCGACTATGAAGAATTTACGACTCTCAATCTTGATGAAATTATTGAAGGTTCAAGCGATATCATTGATACGAATAGAGAGAAGATTATCTACGCAACCGCAGGGCTATCTTTTTTTAAAAAAATTATTCTTCCCACGGCCATTAAAATCAGTGCTTCCCCTGTTATATCGTCTAATACTGATTTTACAGGTCTAAAATACATGCTCTATATGAATCAAAAGCTCTCAAGTAATACCTGGTATCACTTACTCATCAAGCATCACCAACTCGAACAAGTTGACCGTGCCGTATCGATTACACGCTATGGATTCGGTGTGGGCGTAACTTTCTAACGTGCCTATGGCGCATTCAAAAATCCATTTAAAATCCAATCAGGAAATCGATGAAATGTTAGGAATCGAGGACCATGCTCTCGCTCCTGAAGATAGTCAGAATTATGATCCCAAAATCTTTTATACGGATGGACTCACTTCTTCTGAGGCACTCTACACTGACTACCAAGATTTACTTAAAATGCGAGAGATTCTTTGTGAGTTAGAGGTTAAATCTTTCTGTGATCTTGGAGCAGGAATAGGTCGAGCAAAACTACTCTTTGATTATCTAAAGTCTCCTTTTAAGAGCTACTCTATAGAGTATGTTAAAGAGCGCCATCTAGCAGGACTGATGGCCCACCAAAAAAAATCACTCCCCTTCTCTCAAGGTTTTATTAATAGTGATCTATCTGTAAAACCTGCTCCAACTTGTGATAGTTATTTTATCTATCTACCTGTCAATGATGTGCTTATTAGCATCATCAGTTTCTTAGAAAAGAAATTCACCCATAAGAGTTGCTACTTACTTGCCATTGAATCTCATGGAGACCTTCTCTCTTTTCTTGAAAAAGCCCATCCGTTTCTAAAAATCATAAAGAAAGTCCCCTTAAAATCAAAGCGCCACCATGATGACCTTATTCTCTATCAATGGTCCCCGACAGCAGCTTTTATAAAAGAAAAGTCAGCCCTTGAAAAAGAGATAAACACAATCCCCTCTCCTTTAAAGATAACATTTACCACACAGTCTCAATTCTGGATGCTTTGGAAATTATTAAAAGATAGAGAACATTATCAAATTCTTGTGGAAGATGAACAAGGTCTTTGGCTTGCAGACTTGAAAGATTCACAGTTTGGAATACAAGTGGATACTATTGAAACAAAGTACCCTTATCGAATTATTCCCTTAGCTGAAATAAGAGGATTTATTTGTCCACCGAAGAATTGGATAGGTTTAATTAAGGAGCGCCGTTTACAAAGAAAAGGCCCCCTTGGGGAAATGAGAAAACTATTTGTTTCGCCATTTCCCCAAGTGGAGTATTCATGGGGCCAAAAAAGGGAGTTAGAAAATACGTGGCCATGGGAGTTGTTAACCACGCTGGGAGTTTAAATAATAAAGTTTTTCCTAAGCTTATCCTGACCTCTATTCAAAGGATTCAGACTTTGATTTATAGCTTCTCTTTGGAAAAATAAATCGGCCTTTTGGTGTGCAGGTAAAGGATAAGACCGACTATTATAATCTAGATTTGTGGTACTGCGCGCCCGGATGGGGAGAGATAAAAGGCGGGAGTTGGTTTGTGAGAAAATTGTGTGTGCGATAAGAGCGAGTCCTAATGAGAAAACAAAACTTATCAATATGACATTTGGAAGAGCGTAAGCCACAGTACCACCTGGTATTTTTGAGTTAGGGCCAACTCCCCAACTCTTCATATATCCAAGATAATACCGCTGCTTAAATATTCAAGGTTATCAAAATCGAATTCACATAGAGTTGACAGTATTAAGCCTGATTCCACACTTTCACCATCGTTTTGAACCTCGCACTGACATAGACACCATGCGCATAAATCAAATAAAAAAAAGCCCCTAATAATAGGGGCCTTAAAGCTATATCTGTTGTTTAAACTTATTCAGCAGGAGCTTCGTCAGCAGCAGCTTCTTCAACTGGAGCTTCTTCTTTCTTAGGCTCAGCTACTTTAATAAGACCTTCAGCAAGAAGAACTTTTACTTTTTCTTCAGAGTTAATCCACTTTCCAGCAGCATTCTTAACGCCGTAACGTCCGTTTCTCTTCTTAAGTACTGTAAACTCTTTTGTTTCTTTTACAACTTCCATGACATCTCCTTTTATTTGGTCACTACTCGTTATTAATAACGTGCTCGTTTTATAACATTGCTCAACTCTTCAAAGCAAGCTTTTCGCTTATAGAGTTTGTGATATAATATCAATACATCTGATTTCTCTACAAATATCGACGAAGGGACCCGAATGGGGCGTTATTTTATCGGCATACCGCTTCCTGCTCAAGTAAGGAAGAAACTAAAAATTCAAAGCTGGCCGGGATTAAGTCGCTACAAAGATGAGAAGATTGTCCCTCAAAATAACTGGCATATTACCTTAGCTTTTATTGGCCATCTCGAAGACGGGCAACGAGATGCGCTGATAGAATTACTAAAAGTCTATCAATGGGGAGAAAGTTTCAAGGCCAGTGTACGTCACTTTGGAGCCTTTCCAACTTTCGAACAGGCAAAGATTCTATGGATGGGTTTGGAAAAAGGAAGTGAAAGCATTGAGAAAATGGCCAATCAATTAAGGGCCCGTCTAGATGAGATGGAAATTTCCTATGACGCCAAACCCTTTGTGCCTCATATTACAGTGGCAAGACTTCGCTCTCCTAAGAATTGTTCCAAATTATCTGATAATGGAAAAATGAAGCAAGAAGTCAGCTTTCAAGTCAATGAGATCATTCTTTATAACTCTGAAAAAGAAAAACACCCCTATGGAATAGAGGTTCAGATTCCCCTACTTAACCAAGAAAATAATTAATTCGAGGATCTACTATGACAAGTCCAGAAATAAACCTTGCTCACTCTCCAGCTAGTGAAAGAAATAAAGAACCCATCTTAAATATTCTTAAAGAATATATTGGTCAAAACTCTGGATCATTCTTAGAGATTGGCCACGGTACAGGTCAACATGCCCATCATTTTTCAGGCTCTCTTGAAAAGATCAATTATATGGCGGCCGACCAAAGACAATATCATCCTCATTATATTCAAAGAATGGAGAGCCTAGGATGTCCAGATAATCTAGAAGGACCCTTTAGCTTTCAAGTAACGGATCAAGAAGTTAGGCACAACCTTTCTTGCGATAAATATGATTATATTTATACCGCCAACACGTTACATATTATGTCTTGGAATGAAGCTCAAAACTTACTCAAGAAAATCCCAGAACTTCTCAGTGCATCAGGTCTACTCTTTATCTATGGTCCCTTTAAGTTTTCAGGAGACTTCACAAGTGCCAGCAATGCTCAATTTGATCTCAATCTTAAAGATCAAAATCCACAAATGGGGATTCGTGACTTTGAAAGTATTGTAGAACTTCTCAAGAAACTTCATATAGACTTAGTAAAAAAAATAGATATGCCGGCCAATAACTTCACTCTTATCTTTAAAAAGTCTAATCAGGATTAATCAATGAACACAGCAATAGTGAATCCTCACCCACAGGGATGCTTCTGGCATGAGATGGCCAATCAATATGGTGCTCCTGATATCAAATATTGTGAAGAGACAATATGCTCCTTTATAAGTGAGCCGGCCAACACTTGGTCTAACCTTGCCTTTATGATTGTAGGGCTGATCATTGCTTTTCGATATAAAGACAAAGTGTCTCAAATGTCTCCAGCTCTAAAAGTCTATGGGTGGAATACTTTCTCTGTAGGACTGTTTTCTTTTATCTATCATCTCTCAAATAATTTCTTCACTCAATTTTTAGACTTCTTAGGTATGTATGCCTTTGGGGCCTTGCTCATGTTCTATCATCTGGAACAACTGAAGATTCTCAAGTCCAAAGGACTGATTAGAAATTATCTAATCTCCTTCATTCCCTTTTCTATCGTCTTCTTTGCTCTAAGGGCCCTTCATCTTCCCGTGCAGTTTTCTGTTATCGCAGTAGCTCTAGTTGTTCTGGTTACAAAGATAAAGCTCGTAAGAAAATATAGACCAAAGTTTAAACTATTTTTCTATACCCTTATATTCTATACCTTGGCCGTGACCTTTCAAATTCTCGACATAAATCGTATTGGTTGTGACCCGCAAAATCACTTCTTTCAATTTCATATGTTGTGGCATATCTTCAACGCGCTAGGGATGGGAATGCTCTTTCTCTATTATTTAAACTTTCATAAAACAGTGATGAAATACCATGAAAACCATAGATAAAATGATAAAAGACATTGGACTTGAAGTGGCCTTTATAGGTCAAGAACAGTTCTTACATATCGTAAACACTTTGCTTCTCCTTTTTATTGTTTGGAGTGCTCGAAATATTTTTCACCGCACGATTAGAAAATCGAATTGGCGTATGGAAGAAAAAAGAAAGTGGTACGTTAGTATTCGAAACTGGTCCACCATGATTCTGCTCTTTGGATTTCTATCCATTTGGGCCACAGAAATTCAAACCTTTGCCGTCTCTGTTGTCGCCGTTTCAGCGGCCTTAATTATTTCAGGAAAAGAATCCATTCTCTGTATCCACGGAGGCCTTCTTCGCTCCCTAAATGGACTCTTTAAGATTGGCGATCGTATTGAAATAGATGGAATACGAGGTGATGTCATTGATGCCAATCTCTTTGTGACAAAGATAATGGAAATCGGTCCTCAAAATTACACCCATCAATTTACGGGACGCTCGATCACGATCCCTAATGCGCTCTTTTTAAGTAAACAAGTGATTAACGAATCTTTTATGCATAAGTATGTTCTTCACGTTTTCAAAGTCGCCTTTAAAAGAGATGAAGATCTTCAGTACGCTGAGAAGTGTATGAAAGAATCAGCGGATCTTGTTTGTGGTGAATTTATCGATAAGACCCAAAGAAATATGGATCAGATACGGGTAAAAGAAGAAATTGAAGTTCCTAGTGCTGAACCCAGAATTACTTTTCGTTTTCCTAACTCTTCTGAAGTAGAAATGATTATTCGTATCCCTTCTCCTGCGACTAAGAAAGGTAATCTAGAACAGGCGGTTCTTAGAGAATTCATGAAGCGCTATAATCCTTATTCAAGTCCAGTGAGTACCAGAAGAGAGGATGGCTAAGCCCATGGCCCGGAAAAAGAAATCAAAAACAACAGGGGCAGAACGTTTCAATGACTTCTACAGTGAAGTCTTTGGAGAACGCTGGCCCTCTTTAAAAGAATCCCTTTTAGAAGAAAAGTCTTATGTACTTTTAAAGAATCCATATAAAGATTTAAATACAGATCACTTGCAATCCTTCTTTGATTTACCTCATTTATTTGAACTCAAAGAAAGAAGTGAGGATCCAGGAGATGGTAAGGCCTACTTTTTAGATGGTGCTTCTGCCCTTGCACCCATGGCCTTAGATATTCAACCCGGAGATGAGGTTCTTGATCTTTGCGCGGCACCGGGAGGAAAATCCTTAATCCTCGCCTACGCCCTTCAAGGAAATGGTCTCTTAACGGCCAATGATAAGTCACCCAATCGTCGAGGACGGCTGAAACAAGTTTTAAGTAAGTATCTCTCGCCTGAAGTTTACGAACAAAATATTCGCGTCACTGGGCACGATGCCAGTAGTTGGTGCCTACACGAGCAAGAGTGCTATGATAAGATCCTCTTAGACGCCCCATGCTCTTCCGAGAAGCATGTTCTTGAATCCCCAAAGCATCTAGAAGAGTGGAAAATAAATCGCACGAAACGCCTCTCTACCCTTCAATGGACTATGCTTGCTTCGGCCTGGATTGTGCTTCGCCCCGGAGGACGTCTCGTTTATTCCACTTGCTCGATATCGCCTTTAGAAAATGATGATGTGGTGGCCAAGCTTGTTAAAAAGTATGGCGCACAGGTCAAAGTAATCGATAACCCCTATTCTCTAGGTGAAAAAAGCGATTGGGGTACATGGATCACTCCTGACAAGCATGGTCATGGCCCTTTTTATCTGAGTATTTTAGAAAAACAACCCTAGGACGTCCGTTCTTTTCCTTATAGATATTTGAAGGCATGTGGCTTCTGTCCTATAGTGGCCCATCAAAAATATTTAACTCAAATGTAATAAGGTGAAAGTTATGAAGTTGATGAATTACTGTCTCGGTGAATGGACTGAAGGTCGCGAGGTTCAAAAAGAACTCTTTAATTCTGTGAATGGTGAATTCATCGCTTCGGCCTCCACGCAAGGGCTAAACTTCGAAGAAATATTAAATTACGCCCGAACTACAGGGGGAAGCAATCTTCGCAAAATGACTTTTCACGAAAGAGCGCGTGCCCTAAAAGCATTGGCGTTTCTCCTTTTGGAAAAGAAAGAACAATTCTATAAAATCAGCTACCAAACAGGCGCTACAAAAATAGACTCTTGGATTGATATTGAAGGGGGAATTGGAAACCTCTTTGCTATGAGTTCCAAAGGTCGACGGGAGATGCCTGATGATTATATCTTTGCTGATGGTAAGGCCGAAATCCTTTCTAAAGAAGGAAGCTTTATTGGCCATCACATCTACACTCCTAAAAAAGGCGTGGCCGTTCATATTAACGCTTTTAATTTTCCCGTGTGGGGAATGCTTGAAAAGATCGCCGTCAACCTAGTCGCCGGTGTTCCTTGTGTAGTAAAACCCGCAACTGTAACTTCTTATCTTACCGAAGCCGTTGTAAAAGAAATCATCGCTTCCAACATTCTTCCTCCCGGTGCTCTACAGCTTGTTTGTGGAAGTGCTCGTGAGATTCTTGATTTTACGAATTCTCAAGATGTCATTACATTCACAGGCTCAGCAACCACCGGAAAAATGCTCAAGTCCCACAAGAATGTTCTTGAATACTCTATTCCCTTTAACATGGAAGCAGATAGCTTAAACTGCTCTATTCTAGGACCTGATGCCACACCAGGAACACCTGAATTTGACCTCTTCGTAAAAGAGGTCGCTAAAGAGATGACGGTAAAAACAGGTCAAAAGTGTACGGCCATTAGACGCGCCATTATTCCTGAGAGTCTTGTGGAAGAAGTCAGTAAAGGCATTCAAGCTCGTCTTGAAAAAGTTGTCATCGGTGATCCAAGAGAAGAAGGCGTTCGCATGGGCTCTTTGGCCTCTAGAGAACAACTTGAAGAAGTGCAAAGTAAAATTGAAGAACTCAAAAAAACGAATGAGCTTCTCTATCAAAATACTGACTTTGAAATCAAAGGCGGAAGCCTTGAAAAAGGAGCCTTCATTTCTCCGGCCCTTTTACTTTCTAAAGACCCACTCAATAATCATGCCGTTCATAACATAGAAGCGTTTGGTCCCGTATCAACTCTTCTTCCTTATAAGACCACTCAAGAAGCGGCTCAACTCGCCAATCTCGGAGAAGGCTCACTTGTAGGATCAGTAGTCAGTTATGATTCCAAATTTATCTCTGAAGTCACCAGTGAAATTGCTTCTCATCATGGAAGACTCTATTTTCTAGATCGAGAATGTGCCAAAGAGGCCACCGGTCACGGCTCCCCTCTTCCTCAACTGGTTCACGGAGGTCCTGGTCGCGCCGGAGGTGGAGAAGAAATGGGTGGAATTCGCGGTGTCTTTCACTACATGCAAAGAACGGCGATTCAGGGTCACCCTAGTGTGATCACCGATATTACTCACGTCTATCAACCAGGGGCCAAGAAAACGGAAAGTGAGCATCACCCCTTTCGCTATCACTTTGAAGACCTCTTCATTGGTCAAACACTTACCACCCACAGAAGAACGATTACTGAAGCTGATGTGGTTAACTTCGCCAATGTTTCGTGGGATCACTTCTACGCGCACACAGATGATACAAGTTTTGAAAACACTCTCTTTGAAAAACGTGTGGCCCATGGCTACTTTATTATTTCCGCCGCGGCAGGTCTCTTTGTTCATCCGGCCAAAGGCCCTGTTCTTGCCAACTATGGTTTAGATGAGCTGCGCTTCACAAAACCCATGTATGTGGGGGCCACGATTTATGTGAAACTTACGTGTAAGGAAAAAATTATTCAAGAGGATCGTGAAGATGAAGTTCCTCGCGGAATTGTGAAGTGGAATGTTGAAGTCTATGACGAAACTCATGAACTCTCAGCTCTGGCGACTATCCTTACCATGGTCGCCAAAAAGCCTACGAACTAGAAAGGAAAAGAATATGATTACGATTCATCATTTAGAAAACTCTCGTTCTCAAAGAGTCCTATGGCTGCTTGAAGTTCTTAAGCTTGATTACACCATTAAGCGCTATGAAAGAGATTCTAAGACGGGCCTTGCGCCTAAGGAGTTACTTAAAGTTTCTCCTCTTGGGAAATCCCCGATTCTAGAAGTAGAAGGCGAAATTCTTCCTGAGAGTGGCGCCATCTTTGAGTACCTCTTGAGTAAATATGATGTTGAGTATAAGTTTCATCCTTCTCAAGAAGACAAGTCTTATAAAGATCACCTCTTTTGGATGCACTTTGCTGAGGGCTCACTCATGTGGCCACTGGTCATGAAGTTTATGTTTGCAAAGACTAAAGAAAAAGTTCCTTTCTTTATCAAGCCAGTTGCCAGCTTAATCTTCACAGGAATTGATAAGGCCTATCTTGGTCACACCTTGGCCAATGCCTTTGACTACATCGAAACGACTCTCTCTAAGTCTTCCTACCTTCTAGGTGATGAATTAAATGCTGTGGATATCATGATGAGCTTTCCACTAGAGGCCGCAAGATCTGGACGCTTCAATCTTGATAAGTATCCCCATATAGACAAGTATGTTCAAAGACTTCAAGAACATAGTGCCTATAAAGATGCCATTGAAAGAGGCGGAAAGTACGATTACTAAATCTATTAAATCTTTTACTTAGAAAAAATCTAAAAATTGATAACCAAAGAAGATCATCAACTGGAAGCGACGCGAACCGGCCCGCTTCCAAGGATAAACCTGTCCAAAGACATGAAACTTAAGCCGTTCTAGAATCGTCATAGATGCCGTAGGCCCTAAAACCCATTGAGAACAACCAAAAGATCGTGACTCACTTCGATTAGGATCACACGAGCTTCCTCCAAAATCATCTCCCGTACTAAAGAGATAACCCCCACGCATACCAAATTGATACTGAGTAAACTCATCACTTAAATAAGCCGACTCATATTCCAATCCAAGCATAGGAGTAAGAGAAGTGATAGGTTTTGATTCTCCAAAGACGGTATCTGTTCCTTGTTGGAGAAGGGCTCCGTGTAAACGAAAACGACTCCCCAATCCATTACCCGCTGCGAAGGAGCGAGAGAAGCCAAGCTCAAGGCCAGAACCTAGAGAGATATAGGCCCTTGAGGGTGAAGGAGTATACTTGATGTAATTTAAGGCCGGTTTAAAGACAGTATTTAAAGCGAACCCTTGCCCATTGGGCTGCTTGGAGGCGAGCTTAGCATTCATCTCACTTAGGATATTTTGTATTTGAACCGTCGCATACCCGGGATCTTTTCTTGCCTTATCCAAGTCATGAAACTTGAGCTTTCGATATTCTAAAAGTTCCATAAAATATTGAAAGTCATTATGATACTCAATCCCCGCAACAGGTTTACGATTTAATCCCTTACAGCTTTCATACTTCTCATTATCTTTTAAAGTACAATACTGGGCCAAGCGATCAAATGAAACCTCTAATAAAATAAGAAAGTTTTCATCTTCTACTTTTTCACAATGCCCATTGTCTCTTTCATCTTCTTCAAACTTAGACATAATACACAATAGTGGCGCCCATTGTTTCGTGAGTTTCTGCTCTTTTATAAATTTTTTAACAATCCCTAAATTATCAAGGGTGCGCATATGGCGATAGATATCATACATTCCGACATAGAAATCAAATCGACGAAAAGACTCTTCAAAGAATCCGAGAAAGGCCATTAAAGGTTCACTGGCCAAAGGTAAGTAATTTCGAGTCGTACTTAAAATAGAAGCATAGCTGGGATATTCTTCCAAGAGAGAAGCCAATTCTTTCGTACGTGCAGAAGAAATAAACTGATTAAAGAAGCGATAAAGCAGTTCTATCACACCATCGACTTCAGTAGAATATTCATCTCTTAGTGTGGGAAATTCTTTAATATTGGTATCAATAAAAGCAAATTGAAGATCCTTAGGCAGCTCTACTTTTTCTTTTTGAGATTTACGCCAATTCCAGTTATTAGGCTTAGCTTCAAGTCCATTAGCGGCGAGGTTAAAGGCCATTCGAATCGGCCCGTTATCAAATACACCACCATCTAAGAAGTCATCGGTGCGCGTATCTTTTTCATCGCAACTCAGATCATTTTCAAGAGGCTTCTTGATACAGTAAGAGATAGGGACAGGTGAAAACGCCAGAGGAAAAGCTGAAGTTGCGCTCAAGAGTTTTCTCATAATATTAAAATTATCTTCCCCTTCTGTGGCGTGACCATACTTAAAGGGCAGTAATAAGCGAATACGCTTCTCATTAGGAAAAGGATAATTAACCACGCTCGGAGCTATTCCCTTTCCTCTCCCTTTAACTTTAACAATAAATGACTCGGCCAAACGGGGCACCGTTAAGCGCTCCACAATAGGAAGGTCATACTTATTTGCTCTTGTAACCGATACGCTCAGAACGATTTCACATTCCGCCTTAAGACCTCCAAGCCACTGCTCTTGCATAAGATCAAGAATACTCTCCACTTGATCCCGTGATAGTAGATTATATTCGCCCACTTTCTCAGGTATATAGAGCGTTTCAATACTTAGTGGAATCCAACTTTTCCAAAATATACTTTCTTGAGGACCTTTATTTTCTAAGGAGCAACTATCTAAAATGGTGAGAAGAGAATTAATTCCTCCAGCACTGGCTCCAGTGACTAGTTTTAACTCATGGTCATTAGTGTACTTTACAATCTGATTGGCAAAATAAAGAAGACCAGATTGATAAGAACCTAAACTGACTCCACCAGATGTGGTGAGAGCGAGGGCCTTCTTCCTTGTACTTTGAGCCTGAGATAGAGATGAGCCTAACATGAGTAGGAATATAGCGATAAATCGTAAGTTTTTCATATACTTCATTATTAAATACGCCCTCTTCATCGTCTACTTCTTAAACACCCTATCCTTTTTGCTGAGTATGGCCTTTCTTACTTGGGAAATTCTCTAAGTATTGGTAAATTAAGCTATGCCCAGACTTATACGCTCTCGCCCTCATTTAACCATGCATTCTCTGCACTATATTCAAAGAGAGCGACTCTTAGATACTAAGATCTGTGATCTACCTCTGAGCCTAGAGCGCCACTGGGTAAAGAAAAATATCACAAAACTCTATCGTGAACTTCGCCTCAAAGGCATCAAATTCAAACCTCATATTTGGATTTCTGATGACTGGTTCTCTCCAGATGGAATAGCTGGCTTTGCTGTCCCTTTTTTTATTCTTCATCCCAGACTTATAGATTTAGAAATCGAGATGATCGGTGAAGCAGAAGGGGCCAATCCCAAATGGTGTATGCAACTCTTAAGACATGAAACCGGTCATGCACTAGATAATGCTTTTCACTTAAGAAAGAATAAATTACGTCAAAGTATCTTTGGCCTAACCTCTATCCCCTATCCTGATTCCTATTTACCTAATCCCAGGTCTAAAGAATTTGTACGTCACCTCAATGGTCACTATGCTCAAGCTCATCCCGACGAAGACTGGGCAGAAACCTTTGCTATATGGCTTACTCCTCGCTCTGGCTGGAGAACCAAGTACCGTCATTGGCCAGCGCTAGCAAAGTTAGAACTCATCGATGAGATGATGAATAACTTAAAAGGTAAAATGCCTCAAAACCTAAAAAAAGAAGAAGCTGAATCTTATGCCTCTAATCAACTCACTCTAAGAGAATACTATAGAAAAAAACGTATTAAATATGGGCTTAATAAAACCCCAATGTTCAAACGAGATCTAAAAAAACTATTCTCCGCTCATGGCACCATGCCGGCGTGGAAATTCATCCACAATCACAAGAATCAAATTGTAGAAGAAGTGGCCAAAGAAACAGATATTCAATTATATAAAGTCAGAAAAATAGTCGTAGAAATTCAAAAGACCTGTCGCGAAGAACAACTTCGCTATCCTCAGCCCCTTGCAGATAAAGATCTTCAAGCTCAAAAGAAAGATCAACTCATTCATCTCATCATGGATAATACAGACCGCTTCTTTAAAGAACGCTCCTCTCATATCATCATGTAGCTGCGCTAGACGTCACTACCTTAAGAGTATATTCTAATATAAATTTATTCTTTTAAGATTAAACTCTAACCCAAGGTCACTATTTGAAAAAACTCCGTATTCTTGTCCTCATGCACTCGGAGTTAGTCCCCCCCATCAAAAAACGTGATGAATCAGATAAGATCATATTTGAAAGTCTAAAAGACAAAGATCGATTAGAGACGTCTTGGACCACGGAATATGACATACTCTACCATCTTCAAGAAATGGGTCATATAGTTGAACCCCTAGGGGTTTACTCTGATCTGTTAAAAATCAGATCGGCCATCGATGAATTTAAACCCCATATTGTCTACAACCTTCTTGAAGAGTTTGACGGAGAAACCATCTTTGACTCTCATGTTGTCTCCTATCTAGAATTATTAAAAATACCTTACACAGGAAATAATCCTCGTGGCCTCATCTTGGCCAGAGATAAGGCCTTGGCCAAAAAAATTCTCATGTACCATAGAATTAAAACGCCAAAGTTTGCTGTCTTTCGTAAGAATAAAAAAAGAAAAATCCCAAAAGGACTCCAATTCCCTCTAATCGTGAAGTGTCTCGATGAAGACGCTTCCTTGGCCTTAAGTAAGGCAAGCGTTGTCCACTCAGAAGAGAAACTCTATGAAAGAATTAAATATATAAACGACAAAATCGGTGTCGATGCTATCGTTGAAGAGTTTATTGCAGGTCGAGAATTCTATGTAGGAGTACTTGGAAACTATAGACTCGAACTTCTTCCCGTGTGGGAAGTCTTCTATAAGAAGGCCGATCATCCAGAAAAGGAATTCTATTCGCGAAGTGCAAAATGGAATGATAAATACCGCTCCCGAAAAGGAATCGATAGTGGAAAAGCCGAAATCTCACAAGAGCTAGAAGCAAAAATTAAAAATATTGCCAAGAAAACTTACAAAGCTCTTGAGTTAAATGGCTACGCTCGAATTGATGTTCGCATGGACAAAGATGAAAATGTCTACGTCATTGAGGCGAATCCAAATCCTAATATCGCCATGGATGATGAATTTGCTGAAAGCTCATACCATCAAGATCAATGGGACTATCACAAACTTCTTCATAAGATTCTAAACTTAGGTATAGGATGGCAAAAAGGGAGCTAAAGAGCTCCCTTCATTATGCTTAGGATTTATATTTTTTAGTGTAAGATCTTCTTTCTAATCGCTTTCTTTGCTTCTTCGACTTCGCATTCAAATACAAACGCATACTCACGAGAAACAGTTTCAAGCAGCTCATTCATAAGCTGACGCTCTACGGCCCCGTTGTCTTTAAGGAGTTGAATTTCTTTAATAACGGCCAAGATATTCCCTAGAGTAACCTGATTAGAGCGAACACGATCTTGGTAATTCGCAATTCTATCTTTTCTACTTTCGTATTCATTCTTTACATCTTTCTTTTGAATGGTATCTAAAGAGCGATTGAATGAACCTTTGGTGGCCACTTTTCTAATGAGGATATCAGAATCAGTTGGAATCATATTCTTCATTTTCTGATGCATACTCTCAATAGTAAAAAAACTTCTATCAAGACCAGGCATGTGCTCAACACCTATCATTTTCCCTATTCCAAATTTTGGAGACACGACAATGTCATTGGGATTAAATGTACGTTTTTCAAAGAACTCGAGTTCTTCGGTCGGTTCAAAATATTCATGCTGACTTGTGAGAGCGGCAGTCGAAGTTTCGATATGACAGTCCTTTGTTGGGGTTTGCAGTCCATTGCGTTATACTATTGCTATAGTCTAATACTATGGTATCAACAAAAAAGAGGGACTGTCTAATTTTGGACAAAATCTAAGGCTTGGGGTGTCAAATGTCCCAAAGTAGTGTATTAAGAATTTATGAAAATAACAGCTCCTAAACTTAGTAAAGAACAAAGCGTTGACTTCCATAATCGCTTCGCCGGAATTGGCCGCCTCTATGGGCAAAGTCTCTATCAATTACTTCCCGCAGTTCACATTACGGTTATTGGAATCGGGGGCGTAGGCTCTTGGACCGCAGAGGCCTTAGCAAGAACAGGGATTGGAGAAATCACTCTCATTGATCTTGATGATATCTGTATCACCAATACAAATCGTCAGCTTCACACTCTAGTCGAAACCGTGGGCCAAATGAAAGTCGAAGTTATGGCCCAACGACTATTAAAAATTAACCCCTATTTAAAAGTAAATCCCGTCGTTGATTTTATTACCAAAGATAATCTTGATCGTGTCATTCCAAAAGATACTCATATTATTATTGATGCTATTGATTCCATTCAAAATAAAGCACAGCTTGCTCTTTACTGTCGCGAACATTCTAAATCTCTCGTCACCATTGGAGGTGCTGGAGGAAAGCAAGACCCTACTCTTATTCGCTCGGGTGATCTCGCCGACTCTGCTCAAGACTACTTACTCAAGCAACTCAAAAAGAAATTAAGACGCGAGTATGATTTTCCACGAACAGGAAAGCTTGATATCTGCTGTGTATATAGTCTAGAACGTGCTGTTTATCAGGCAAAGGACGGAGAGGTATGCTTTAAAGATGCTCTTGAAGATAAGTCCCAGGCCAAACTTGATTGTGCCGAGGGAATGGGAACCGTAAGCTTTGCCACTGCAGGCTTTGGCTTTGCTGCGGCTGCGCAAGCGATTCAACTCATAAAGAAAATGGCCTTAACCAAATAAAATGAAAGAAGCCTCATCCTTCATTGATATTCACACCCACCATGCATCACCTGGTCATGTCTCTATTACTTCTTTGTATGAATTGGAAAACCCACCCCACTCAATTTTACCAGATCAATTCTTTAGTATTGGGCTTCATCCGTGGTATCTCAATTTTGATAACTGGGAGCAGGCCCAAAAACTTTTAATCTCTGCTGCGAGTTGGCCCAAAGTCATTGCCTTTGGAGAATGTGGACTGGACCGTCATCAAGGTGCACAGTACTCCAAACAAATTGAATTCTTTGAAAAACAAATCGAGTTCTTTAGATTATCTCCATTTAAAGTTTGCTTCATCCATTGCGTTCGAGCCTGGAATGATATTCTTCCTCGAATCAGCCCAAAGAATAATTCATTGGCTTCAAAATCATTTATTCTTCACGACTTCAATAGTTCACATAATGAATTTGAACAAATCCTAAAAGACCGACGTATTTACTTCTCACTGGGAAAAAACTTTCTCAGGCCTAATTCTCGTATTCATAAATTTGTAGCCGATATACCACTCGAGCGAATCTTTTTTGAAAGTGACGACTCTGGAGCGAACGTCGAGTCCCTCTATCAAGAATATCTAAAATACGCCCCCTTCCAACTTACATTGGAAGAGCTGAAATTAATCGTTGAGAAAAACTATCAACAACTTTTTAATTGTAGCTAAATATCTGATAAATGGTGCTTTTTTCCTAAACTTACTCCGCATATGCGCATGGTGTAAAATAAGAGAGTTAACTTACTTTAGGAATGGATTATGAATAAAAAAAGCGTCATTGGCTTTATCGTATTTGCTTGTGTGGCCATTGGTTATTTTTCCTACCTGGCCTTCGCCCCGAAAAAAGAATACTCCCAAGAAAATATTTTCTTATCTAGTACAGCGAAGATTGAATCCCTCGGAAATGATTTCAATGAACAAGAGATGATTATTTATAATGATAAGAATTTTAAATTTGTAGATCTTCCTGAAGAAACGCAAAAGAAAATTAGAAATGAACAAATGATCGCCCATATGAAAATTAACCAAATCCTAAAGGATTATATCATACGCTATCATATTGCTAAGATGGATAATAAAGGAAAGAATATTGATACAAGAAACCTTCCTAAAATAGACCCTCTTATATCAACGGGCACAGATAAAAGGAAGATAGAAGAAATCTATCAGACCAATAAGCACTTCTTTCCTAAAAACCATGATCCTGAACAAGTGAAGACAGATCTCACAGTAAAAATAGTTTCTCAAAAAATGGCAGAACTCTATAGCTCACACCTGAGTGAAATCTATTATAAAGAAAAACTGAGCCTCCCTTCTTTTCCTCAAGTTCCTGAACAATGGTTCCAAACAAAAGTTACTCAATCCTTTGGAAATGAAAAAGCTCCTCACCACTTAGTCTGGGTCGGAAGTTATAACGACGTAAACTCTTCTCTTATAAAAGAAGATATTGGTCTGCTTGTAAAAAAATACTCCCTAAAGAATCTAAAGATTTCTTTTATCCCCTATTCTGTGGGTCTATGGGACCTTGCTCAAAACTTAAATTTAATAGCCATTTGTGTGAAAGAAGAGCTTGGATTAGACGCCTTTTGGAAATACCACACAACCTCCCTTGATTATGGTAAAGATCTTGTAAATGCATCTCCTAAAGATATCGAGAGGGCCTTAAGCTTTGCTCAAAAGATCATGAAGATCCTTGGTTACAAGCAAGAAGATAGGCAATCGATCTTGTCTTGTGCTGAAAATGATCAGCGCCAAAACCCTCTATTTCTTGATCTTCTACGGGCCAAGAGTGCACTTGCTTTCCTACCCGAAAATAAAGTGCCCTACTTCTTTCTCAATGGACGCTACCTTGATCTCGCAGAAACACGAGTATTCAAGTCAGTGGATCAAAAACTGCAAATGCTTAAGGTTAAAAAATAACAATGAACTTGTTTAAGGAAAATAAAGGTTTAAAGAGCATAGTTAATCTATGGTCTCATCCTTATACCTTTTTCTTCTTTGTCACTCTCCTAACTTTTGCTCGTGCTCTCTCCTACTCTCCTTTTGTTTTTGATGATGCTACTCATATTTTTAAAAACCCCCATATGCTTAGAGGCCCTCTCTTTTTTATTAAAGATAGTCTGACTCCGATTCCTTTTCTCATCTGGCAATTTATTATCTCTATATTTGGAAAGGATCAAACATTTGTATTTCGTATCACGAATATCCTCTTACACAGTTTTAATGCTCTATTGATATGGAAGATCTCTCTGTCACTAATGGCTTCTAGCAAATATGAAAGATCGGCTCATGAAAAGAAAACCTACGCCTTTATAGTAGCCCTTTTATTTTTATTGCATCCTATCCAAGTAGAATCTGTTGTTTGGATATCTGCACTGCGAACACTACTTGGCGGAACTTTTGCTCTTTCAAGCCTCTATTTCTTTTTAAAGTATGAAGAGAATATTAAAGAAAATTTAAATTACTTACTCATGAGTTATATTTTCCTATTCTTAGTGGTATTCACTTATCCGACAATGATTGCAATGATTCTGGCGCTGCCATTTTTTTCTTATCTAAAAAAGGGATCCCTTAACTCTATCAAGAAGATGTTTAAGGAGAGAAACTTTGTAATTACAACCTTCACTGTTTTTATTTTTCTCCTTCTCACTTTCATAATCCATAAGAAGAATGTCCTAAGTAGTGGGTTCGGAATTATTAATTATAAAATCTATTTCCAACTTATCTTCTCTACTCTTGGCCATTATTTAAAAAACTCCATACTTCCCTTTCAACTACATTTTGATTATCAAATAAATGCTCTTACTTTGAATTATTTAAAAGATGCACAGATTACAAATAATTTCTTTTTTATGGGATTACTTTGCCTACTTACAACCATTGCTCTTTATCTCAAGAAAAGCTTCAAAGTCTTTGGTATTCTCCTAACTATCTACATAATCTTTCTCTTACCTAACCTAGGTATTATTAATCATGACTTCAATCAAATCAGTACTGTTGCTGATAGATATCTCTACCTAGGTCTTTTTCCGTTCGCCCTGATCATTGTTTATGCTTTAGGAGAGCTTCAGTTATATCTCAAAGTTTCAAAGCTCTTTAGTCGTTTCAATATCTCATTGTTTCTCATCACGATCTTTTTTCTTTTATCTGTCCTTCAGATTGGAAAATGGAATAATCAAAAAAAGTTTCTTGAAGGATCCATGCCTTTTGGAGAGCTCTCAAGTTCTATATCACTCTCTTTGGCCTCTCTTTATTTAGACGAAGGTAACTATCGAAAAGCTGCTCATCACTATCAAAAAGTCCTAGCACACGACCCTCAAAACCTTTCCGCCTTTTCCTCCCTTATTGATCTCTTCTTTAGAAATCCCACGGAGAAGTCGGCCAATAGAGTACTGAATCTTATTCATTCACGCATCATCACTCCAACTGAAAATCAGCTTATTCCTATTGCAGAGATCTACTTATTCCTAAATCATTATGATCGGGCCCTTGATTATGCAAATCAGGCCATTTTTCAAGGAATACAAGCAAAGAAAGCGGCGGAGATCATTGAAAATATTTCTGAATCAAAGAAGCTTGTTCTCAAGGATCATCTAGAAGCTCTCTTTCATATTTACTACTCTACGAATAACTATGAAATGAGTAAAAGCCTCATCGAAGAACTGCTAAAGCTCTATCCCCATAATCCTGAATATTTAGGAAAGAAAGAGCTCATTGATCAGGACTTTCTCAAATAGCTTGAAAACGATTATTTGCCTAAAATACTTGGCTAAAATAAAGTTATAAAGTTCCAAATCCATCTAAATTTAGGCACTTAATTCCTAATAAATGATACATTTCGTCATTTTACGTTCCTACCGTATTATATAAGGAGCTAATAGGTATATGTTTAATAAGGATCAGGACGTGAGTAGTAATCATTCAAAGAAGAGGGTTTCCTTTCCCAAATTCATTAATGCCTTTCTAGACCATCAAAATCAAGGTTTCTCTCTAGCTGAAATCATGGTGGCCGCAGGAATGCTAGGAGTTCTTTCCCTTGGCGTCAGTCAGTTGATGCAAAATTCAGCAAAGACTGAAAAGCGTCTTAGCCAACAAGTAAACTTAATCACACTTGATTCACAAATTATGGACGCCCTACTCGATACTACCGCCTGTGAAAGAACATTTGGTATTACTGGTGGAGCTAATCCCAATGCCGTGACTGGAGCAAACTGGACGGCCCTTCCTACTAACGCAATCTATAGAGGTAATAATCCAGAAGTTGGAAATAATCCCGCAAGATGGAATAGTGTTGTAACGGCCTATGATGGAACTTCTGGTATCTATGGTTCAGGTTCAAATACTGTCTATGTAAAGGCCATTGAATATGCAGGTTTTCTAAAGGCAGGAGTGGATAATAAGTTTAATGATCTCGCTGGAAGTTATGATGCTGCCAGCTTTTCCAATATACCTGGAACCACTGATTCATACGGAACCGTAGTTCTTCACGTTGACTTTAGACGTGGTAACCCTGCCAGTTATGAAGCCCTGGCTGATGATGCTGCAAGAGCTGAAAAAGCAAAGCGCTCTTTATATGGTAGTTATAAAGTTCCTCGTTATTATAAAGTTAATGTAAGGGTAAATGCCGCTAATAATATTGTCGGTTGTTACGCTTATAGTGAAATTATGTCAGATACTTACTGCTCCCTCTTTGATGGATACCTAGACCCAGCGACAGGGAGATGTACCAATATAAAAATTAGAACATCCCCTATTGAGCCTACGGCCAATCAATGGGCCCTCACGGCCTTCAAAGCCGATGGAATCAATGGAAACTCACTTATTCAAGGGGGTCTTCGTATTGGCGGAGAATTAGTTGATGTCCCTCCCGAGGAAGGAGATCTTCTCGTTACACGACATAACCAGATTGATGGTAACCTCTCTATCGGTGATACAAGTGGTGTTGGTCCTGGAACAGCTGATGACTTAGTTCCTACCGTTGCTGATCCAGCTTCTACAGGTAATGCTGGGATTGAAAAAAATCTAATCGTCGGACAAGATGCTCAAGTTAACCAACGACTCGTCAGTGTCGAAGAGGCCCTCTTTCAAGGTAAAGTAAATATGGGTCCACTTAATATGGAAGGGGGTAACTACCTCCTCAAGGTGACTCAAGAATCAAATACAGAAGTTGTGCACTTTACCTCAAACTCTGTATCTGAAGCCTCAGAAGTTAAAATCAATGAAGTTATCGACTCTAATGGTAAAATAGAATTTAACCACTCTAACTCTGAGCCTTTTAGAATCTTAGAAGGTACTGCCTTGGCCTTTAGAGTCAGCCAAAATGGTCGAGTGGATTTCTATAATGGAAATGGTGGTGGAACCAATACAGCAACCGTAAGAAATAGCGGTCGAATCGATCTCTTTGATGGAACGGGCGATGCCAGTAGTGATGCTGTAACGATTATTGGTGATGGAAACTTAGGTGACTCCTATCGGCCTATAAGGGTTAAGAATCAAGATACCACTATCCCAGGAATGAGAATCCCCAACACTACGGTTGGAGAAGAACTCACTACCAAACAATGGGTTAAGACAATGATTTATGGTAGTGGAGTTTATGATGATGATGATATTCAAACGATTTTAAATAATATCAGCCAATATGCTCAACATCATCCCAAGGATGCTCTGTCAGAGTGGACTTGTGGAAAAATGCGACTTCATAGAAGTTCTAAAAATGATACGAATTGTATTTGGGAGTCAGGAGTTTGTTCTTGCTACCCTGTTAATTGCTCCGATTATGGGCTTAGTGCTGCTGATCGAGAAGTATGCTCTAATATTTATCTCTCCGGACAAATACATGCAGAGTTTGCAACAGTACGACAAAATCTAAGCGCTGGTGGAAATATTAGAGCTGGCGGAAATATTGTTACCGAAGACGGAATCGTTCGTGGTGAATATATTATGGGAGATGATTTTGTTCGTGGTAGAAAGATTTTTACCAACTATAACGGAATAACAGGTGCTGCAACAGGTGCCGGTTGGATTTACGGTGATAGACTTCAGGCAAAATCAAGAACATGTGTCGATGGTGCTGGTTGCTACACTCGCTTTGGAAAATTTATGTGTCCGTGGCAGCAAGTCATGGTGGGAATAGCCTACGGCCAACCTATCTGTACAACAGTAGGGCCATAGAATATCAATTAACTTTCTTATTAAGAACGAGGCCTTTTTTATAAAGGCCTTTTTCTTTTAAAGTGCCAAAGAGATGCTTTTGGATTTCTGTACAATGGCGAAAAGGCATAAGCGCTTCTCCATAAGAATAGAGAACTCTTTCATCATCTCTTTTGATAAAGAAGAGGATCTTTTCCACATGAGAGTAATTGTCTTTACGAAGATGAATTTTATTCTTATTTAAAATCACCTCCCCTTTTTCAATGATCCAAAAATTAAAGTCTGAGTAATGAAAGGGAATTGCTCCCTCAGCTTCTGCGACGATATAGCGTCCATTAAGAAAACTTATAACTAGGTTATCTTTGCGTTTGAAACTGCAAAAGAGATTATCATTAAGTTCTGTGATATCAGATTTTACTATATATGCAGAAATATCATCTTGAGAAAATTTTTCTTTTATCACTCTATTTTTAAGATCATGGATATTAACTCTTTGCTTATTTAACGAGTCACTTAAACTCTGGGCCTCTTGCTCAAGGTGATGAGTAAGAATAAAGTTAAATAAAATGATGAGAACTAAAGGGATGACCCAAATGAATAGTCTGTGCAAATAAACCTCAAAAAAGTGTTATATTTATCATATAAGCTTAACGAATCTCTTTTCAAGGTTATAATAGAATTTATGAAAGACCAAAATAAAGTAGAAGACAATATCAGATCGAAAGCCTCGATTATTATTTTTGTCTTATTATTCTTAGCGACTCTTCAATTCATCCACATCAGAAAGACGATCCAAACGATCAACTCCCTAGAGCGCTCTGCTATAGGCTTAATCACAACCAGCAACTACTATGATGATCTTAGTACTCTTAAAAATGATGGCCTATATATTGAAGAGAAACTCAAGGGAAGAGTATTCTGTGCTTATAGAGAAGGTCTCTCCTTCAAATTTAAATTTGAGAAGCAACAAATTACAACTTGGATTACGACACTCAGCTCTTCGCAGCTCTACATAACTCAAGAATCAAGACCAACCCTCAATACAAATTACCATAATGAAGGAAACCTGCTCTATTGGAATGTTGAGCTTCTAGGAAAGAGCTATTCCTTCAATGGAATCCCGATTATATACGAAGACTCCCCTTCTTTGATCAGAGGAAAAACCGAAATTTTAACGGAATTTACGGATGATCATTCTTGCTAATCTTTTCCGATAAGGTTTGAAGTAGTGTTGCTTTTTCAAGCTTTGGTAAATCATGAGCAATTCCCAAAAGACAGCGTACAACTCGATTTAATTGATGAGGACTACATGATTCAATAATTTCTAGGCCTATATCTAATTCTTTACTGGGTTCATAATCCCATAGAGAAAGATCTTTAGGGTCATAGCAATTATTTACCGTAAGTCTCATTCCTTTTTCTTGGGTGTAATCAACAATATCGGGTAGCTCTTTCCAGTTATTTTTCATCACTAAGAAATGAAGAGTCAGACCCAGTCCTGTTTTTCCGTGCTCAAGACGCTGGCCTTCATAAGAGCGTAAATCATCAACCGTCTTAAGAACTTGAGAGAGTTTTCCACCCAGACGAATTTGGGAATAGAGATCATCGTTTAAGCTATCAATCGAAAAAATAATATTCTTTATTTTAATCTTATCTAAATCACTTTGAATTTTTTTATTAAATTTCCAAAATCCATTTGTAGTAATGGACCACAAAACCTCAGGGTTAACTCGGGCAATCATATCTATTAATCGATACGTATCTTTTTGAATAAAAGGCTCACCACTAAGAAGTTCAATCTCTCTAATAAAAGGGAAGAATTGTGTTTCTGAATGATCCCAAAATCCAATACGATCATAGAGTCCATTTTCCATCATCCAAACATCACACATGGTGCACTTTAGATTACACTTACCGTTAAAGTTGGCCGTTAATTTAATGGGCATATTGGATTGCAAGGCCATTAAATCAATCTCAGGAAAGAAGACATAATTATCGGCAGAGAGATGACACGCATCCGTTGCCACTTCTTTTTTACAAATCTCAATATTTCCCGTGAGGAATTCATTACGCCATTTCTGAAGATATTCGTTATTCCATATATCAGTTAACGATTCTTTAAGAATATTTCCCACCACATGCTCTGTCCCCTTTTGACGACATACACCGATATCCCCACTTGGATTAAGAATAAGGTTAGAAAAGGGAACAATACAAAACTGTGAAGGCAGATTATGGCCTTTAAATAGCTCTTGCAGCTCTTTTGGTGAATAGCTTAATTTTCTGTCTTTCATACTGCTCATTAACTATTATTCTACCACAGACAAAATCATTTATATCCAACTGATTTTGGACTATCATTGATCTATGCAAGACGCCCAAGAAAATCTGATTAAAATATATTTCGACAAATTTGAATTTGTAACGATTAAGAAATATCTTGGACTTGTAGGTCCAATAACCTGTTTAACCGTTCATGATCATATGTATCCTATTCTTAAGTTTCAGGATAAATTAATCATTGAAAAAGCAGATTCGCCTCATAAATATGGCGATATCTTAGCGATTTGGGATGAAGATAGAATTCATTTTGGACTCTTTTGTGAATTAAACGATGAGAATCAAATCATTTTAAAATTTGTAAAAGTTGGCAATACAAAAAGCTTTCCTGCTTCCCACCTACTGGGAAAAGTCACCAATATCAAAGTTCCTATCAAATACCGAATGAAGTGGATAACGTTACTCAAACGAAGCTAAAAACTTCTCCTTCTTACAGCTGATATAGAATTCGCGCAGTTCTGGAAATACATTTAAGAAAACTTTTTGGTAGCGCCGATCGTATTCATTTACAAAAACATAGAAGTCGGCCTTCATCTTGTTGGCCCACTGCTGTTGTTGCAAATCCATGGGTGTTTTCATCCATTGATAAATTCTATCGACTTTATTAATTTCATGACTAGAGAAGAACTCGTCATTTTCTTTCATATAAATCAGACACTCTTTCATGGTTTCTCTCCAAGAATCTTCTAAAAGATTGGCCCTTAAGTATTCAGGGTCTCTTAGATAGCTGAGATCTAAGATCAACTCTGGAAAGCGTTCTTTTAACTCTTTAATCTCTACTAAGAACTCTTTAAAACGTGGCACCGATAATATATTAAAGGTCACCATAAGTATGACTCGCTGACATGCCTTAAGTTCTAAGACATGGAGTAAGTTCTTCATAAATTTATTATAATCAAGCCCTTGTCGAATATACTCGGCTTGAGCACCGATGGTATCGACACTCACATAGAGTTCGTTACTTTTTAAGTGACCTTGATCATTAATTTGCTTAATTAACTTAAAATATCGGCTGAGTCGCTCATCATCGATTCCAAGATTTGAATTAATAGCAAAGGTCAGGTTCTTTTGGGGATGAGCAATAATATAATCGAGGAGCTTAAAGGTATGTTTACTCAAAAGAGGCTCACCACCCGTTATTCTTAAAGTATGAAGCCCACTCCATATATCGGGTAACCACTTCCAAAAAGCAGTTACAAAAGGATTTTCTTTATACTTAGATAAATCACGTTGCCACTCAGGATCATTTTCTCGATGCTGATGAAAGAATAAGGGATAGCTACCATGTTGATTCATCTCTTTTTGCACGGAGCTGCTGATATCGGCCAAACAATAACTACAAGCGAAATTACAGGCCTTATCAAACATGACTTCAAGATATTGAGGATTATAATCTCCATGATCTGCACTTTTAAGAACTTCTTTGAAATGAGGTAGCGACCACGGATCGCTTGATTTGATCACTCGATCAGAGTAATGATTACCCGGAGTATCTTCAATATTCCAGCAGTATTCACACTCACTGGGCCTAAGCCCTGCCAGCATCTCCCCTCTTACTTTTTTCTTATAAGTCGTATTATGAAGTGCATTAGGTTTTTCTTGAATTAAATCAATATCGATAAGGTGTCGCTTGGGATGATGACAGCTGTGGGTCGTGCCGTGAACGAGATCAAGCGTTACTTGAGTCCACTTTGCAAGACACAGTCCAGGAGAAATAGAATCAAGCAGCTTAGATACACTCCTTCGCCGTGAATCCGTCACTTCGTTCTCACTAGAACTAGAGGCCAACTCTTCACAAAGAGAATCGTACTTTTTAAAAATGGGAGTTAAATCCTTCTTATTATTGATAAGAGTCCCTTATTTTAACTAATCATCACTTGATTACCTAAATTACATGAGTATATACTAAAATTAACCTCAATTATATCACAGGCTCTACAAGAGTCAGGAGCTTATTGAAATGTCCATTTTAGATAGAAATATTAGCCTGAAAGATGACCTCGTTGCTAGAAATAATGACGATGGAACAGTCGTTATCATGCGTATGGATGAATCAAGTACATTCTATAAAGTGGATGGAGTTGCTGCAGATGTTTGGAAAGGCCTAAATAAGAATCAAAGTTTAAAAGAAATTTTTGCAACCATTAAGACGCAATACGATGTTGAAGATGATCAACTCATCGGCGATATCACGGCCTTTATCAATGATCTTGAAGGTAGAGAGTTAATTAATTCTTAATAATAGCGACCACTTTATCAATAAGTTGTTGCTCTTCATCTAGAGAAATATCCAAGTTAAGAACAATCTTCAAGCACTGCCCCAATATCATAACGGTTGGTAGAAATTGTGCTTTTTCATAACTATATTCCTTATCTGTTAAACGATAAGGATTAAGTCCGGGAACATAGTAATCTTTCTTATTCATGGCCTCCATCCACTGCCAACACGCGTGAGCAGGTTTAAAATGGGGAGGTAGTGCTTTTACACCCTGAGCAATAAGCTTCTTCGTAAGCATCGCCGCTGCCATTGGATCACTACACTTGATATGAATGCAAGTTGCGACATCTCCTTTATCATCATGTCCTTTAAGATAATCGATCCCCTCACTATCAAAGGCCTCCTTCCACATTTTCTTACGCTCACGAAGTTTTTCTAGAATGATAGGTAGCTTATTGAGTTGTTCACTAAGCATGGCCGCGTTGATTTCATTGAGCCTTGAAGAAATACCGAAAAAAGGACCTACCCCTTTGAGTTCTTCTTTCATGGTTTGCCCATACTGAGCCGCTGTATCGTGACTAATAAAGGCCCTTTTCTTTTGCCCTTCATACTTATCTTTTTTGAGTGTTAAAAGACCTCCTTCACCACAGGAGATAACCTTATCCATGTTGAAACTAAAGGCTCCCATGTCACCAAGAGTTCCCACTCTTTGACCTTGATACTCGCCTCCACACGCTTGAGCAGCATCTTCAATCATAAAGAGATTATGGTGATCACAAAATTCTTGAATGGCCCCAAGATCACAAATAAGCCCATCCATATGAACAGCTATAATGGCCTTTGTTCTATCACTCAAGCATCGTTTCAAATCGTTAGGGTCAAGTGTCAAAGACTCATCAATATTAGCTATTACAGGAATGGCACCAACTTGCATCACAGCACTGGCCGTGGCCACAAATGTATAAGCAGGAATAATAACTTCATCTCCAGGCCCAATCCCTAAAGAGGCCATCCCCACAACAAGAGCATTCGTTCCACTCGTAACAAGTAAAGAGAAGTCATTATTTAGAAATTCACACCACTGCTTTTCACAAGCAGAGGTCTTCGTCTCTACTCCAGGACCTTGATAACGGAAATAATTCTTACTAGAAATAACTTGAGAGACCTGTTTTCTTTCATCTTCATCAATCCAGTACATCTATTTCTCCTCTCTTGCGCCATAACAGTAGAATAATTCTATGGCGAGCGGGTCGCTTTCACTAGCAAATACTTTCTGAGACTCTCCCTCAGTCTTATACTTTCTTCTCTGGGCCAATAGGTTCAGACCAAAGTCACTGGGTCTTAAGTGATGACCTTCGCCCTTTGGCTCTTCTAACCTACTTAAGTTTGTAACCGCCTCCTCATAGGAAAAGAAGTGCGTCTTATTTTCGATTAATCCATCTTGATTCAAAGCTTTTAATAAAACCTCGCTCAACTCGGATACTTTAGTATGAAGACCTCGATATTTATCCAAGTAAACAGCAATACCAAAACAGACTCCTTTTAGATGAGTCATGTAGTTTTGATGTCCTCCCCAATCACTCAATACAATTCGTCCCCCCATTTCCAACGCCATTAGGGCGGCCATACCAAAGTTCTCATCACTATGAAGAGAAGGGGAACAAAAAACAAATGCACGATCACGCCAAGTTTCTTTAATTTCATCACGTGGTACAAATCCATGAAAAACAATATGCTTTTCAAGATTTTTCTTCGCAACAAGTTCAGAGAGTTCTTTTAAATAACTCTCTTCTTTCTTTAGCCCCATATTCGGCCAACCTAAGAAGTCTTCTTTTCCGTAGATATGCAATTTATGATTAGGATTGATCTGAATTAATGTACTCATACTTTCGATTAATGATTCTAAATTCTTTTGACGACTCAATCTTCCAACAAAGATAATATCTTGCGCTTTTTTCATCGAGCATTCTTTAGGAAGAAAATCTATCCCCGTACTCGAAAAGGGTAAGAGTTCAGTCCTTGCATTTTTAAAGCAAAGATTCATGCTTAAGAGATCTCCCTTACAGGTTCCAATAAAAATATCTGAATCTTTAAATAACTGTGCCACTTCTAATTCATATAATGGCCACAATCCTATGGTAGCCTGATTATGTAAGTAGAAGGCCCAGCGAGTATTGATTAAGAGTTTGTGGCGAATGATGTTCATCCAGCCGGCAATAGAAGCATTGAAACAGGAAATCACAATAAGTTCAGAGGTCATCAATTCTTTCAAGTAATCAGAGGGGCGACACTGATCCACATTAATCACCTTTAATTGATGATCACCTTGTTCACAGTAACTCGTCCATATATCTCTTATATGAGGAATGATCTCTTGCATGGAAGTCCATACAAAATTTTCTTCTGAATAAAGGAGTATTATATTTTTCATTTTTTAATTAAGTAGTTTTCTAAAACTAAATATTTCACTTTAGTTTGGTTAAAGAAATGATAGGCATCTTCATAACTCTCTAGGATCGGCTCTCCCATTATATTAAGACTTGTATTTAACAGAACCCCAAGACCAAAAGCATCACGACATCCCCCTAAGAGCTTATAATAACGTGGGTTTTGTTCTTTCATTACAGTTTGCATACGACAGGTATCATCGATATGAGTAACCTCTTTAAGCAATTCTCGATACTCGCCTCTAATCGGTGTAGCAAAGGACATGAAAGGATTTTGAAAGCCAGTAGGTACTTCAAAATACTTATGAGACTCTTCCCACTGAACACTTGCTCCATAAGGACGAAAATCTTCTCTAAATTTGATTTCTTCATTGAGATACTTTTTGAGACCTCTTCTATCTGCACGAGCAAGTAAACTTCGATGCCCTAGTGCGCGAGGCCCACACTCACTGGGACCTTGAAACCATCCCACAACATGACCTTCTTTTAAGATATCTGCCGTTAAGGCCAACAATTCACTTTCGTCTTCCCTATACTCAACTTCGTATTCGAGCTTCATTTTCTCTATGACTTTATCCAGCTCTCCTGTGGTAGGAGAAAAGTGAGAAAATTGATCTTCCCAAGGACGTGGTTTCCATTTTATTTCGTCTTCGTTAAAGGCATGAGCAAAGGCCGTGCCTAGAGAAATAGATTCATCTCCAGGAAAGGGAGATACATAAATTTCAGGAAATATATTTTTCTTAAAAAGCTTATAATTGGCACTACAGTTAAGAGCACAACCTCCTCCCATGGCCAAGGGATGATCTCCATACTTATCTTTATAAAGGCTCATCATTTCTTCTAAGTAATTAAAGAGATTTTCTTCAAAGTGCATTTGGACTTCAGAGGCTAGATTCTTCCAATAAGGAAGGTCTCTACTTTCTTGCCACTCTTTCTTTGACTTCCCAACAAAGCGCTTATCCCATAACCACTCTTCTTGAAACTTACGATACGTTTCAATCCCTTTTAAGGATTCACAGCTTCCATGTCCGGATAACCCCATGACCTTACCAGAAGCGAGTGGATCGTTAAAAATAAGCTGAGAAGCCTTTTCATAGAGCGAACCCATTCCATCAGAGAATTTTAAATCTTTACGGCTTGAAGACTCATAAGTTAGCCAACGTCGATCTAGTAAAATTAATTGAGTCCCATCCCAGAAATAGAAGGATGTATGTTCTATGGCACCTGTTGGTCTATCCTTCTCTTTAAGCGCTTTATGAAAGGGATCAAGTGCATAATCCTCAATCCCACTGCCTCCCCCATCCATCACTAAGAGATAGCTCTTTTGAAAAGGAAGAGTGGCCAATAGCGCGTAGGCATGGGCCGGATGATGAGCAACATATAATATGTCTTTATTCATCTTACTTGTACAAGACTCTAGTCCCCTCATTTTCAATAATTCATAAAAGGGTGAGTGACTATTTAATAACTCTTCTTGAAATAAAGGAGTGGTAATATCGCGGTTTTCACTAATTCGACATTTCTCAATATCGTAGTATTTCTGTATAGATAGCAAAGATTGTATAGGCCAATGACCAGAGTATTTCTTGCGCTCTAACCTTTCATTAATAAAACTCATCCATTCATAAGTTCCATCTTCTTTAACCTCTAAAACCGTTGCACTTGAATTATGGGTGGTCTTACCTATTCCTAGATAGTACTTACTCATAACTCAACCCATGAAAGAGTTCTTGCAGCTTACTCACTCCTTCTATCAATTTTTGAGCGAACTTATCTTCTTCATCTCTAGTGACTATTTCTACACATTGCTTAAGATGATCTAAATGGAGGGTTAATTCCGCACTAGGCTTCAATTGAGAATGATTACTATAAAGTCCCCATAATTCCCATGAAATTTGTTCTAGAAAGATTCTCTTTTCCTCTCCATCCCTCTTCTGTAGAAGATATAATATATCCTCAAAACTTCCCTTGTGAATGGCGGCTCCCATCCAAATTTGAGGAAAACATAGAGCGATAATTTCTTCGTACTTTGAGTTTTCACTTAACCAATCATTTACAGGAATTAGTCTTACTTTAAAGGCCCTTAAAAAACGCTGAATGGCCTCAAACCATTCAAGTCTATGTTCAACAGATAAAGGAAAGCCTTTTAGCTGGTCCATTAAAACATCTTCAGCAGAAATATAGGTTTTAGGAGTTTTATTCAATATATTTAAAAAACGATCTATTTTATTACGTCTATGCAAAATAGATTCATCCATACGATGATAATCATTGAGCATCCAATTAAGAATAAAGGCCTTCTCTAGAGATTCTATATCCTCACTTTTAACATTAGCTTTTTTCAGTAGTATCGGATCACGCTTTAACTCAAAAATGGATGCATATGAGATAAAATCCTTTAAATGATGACCTTCATAAATGATAACTTCGCCCATAAAGGGAAAGAAGAACTTCATTATTTTTAAGATTTTATAAACTATCTTCTTTTTAAATAGACTGACTTCATTACGACTATACATTGTAATATCAAGGTCAGAGATACCGAAAACCTCATCTTTAAAATAGACACTATTTCGCGCCCAAACAGATATCCCTAAAGGAAAGAGTATCGTTTTTAATTTAAGAATAGGAAGTAAGTAGAGGGCATGCTTTACAAAAAAAGGAAGTACAGGGGCGATAAGAATCATTAGCTTTTGAATAGCGCGCTTCATTTGATATTTAGCCTTATCTTACGGATTTCTTTTGCGATACTAAACGCTAACTTTTCAAAATTATGACTTGTGTATTTAACTTTAAAATAATCTTCAACATTGCGATCAACTAAGGGCTCATTTTTAAAGTAGGCCCCCTCAGGATAGCCTAATCTATCAACAAGGTCTTTTTGAAGCTTTCGATTTAATTTACCACTTTGCTCATCTTTAACATGATAAGGATTAATCTCCATTCCATGATGAGGACCTAGAGCAATATACAAGCCGCTGCCTCTTTGCTTATTTTGAAAAGGAATTAAACCAAGATTGGAAAAATGATGATCATAAAAGGAATCACTAAACCAGTATTGAAAAGGATTATAGATTAAGAATGCGCACGTATCTTTGATATCTTCAAGAAGCCCAGTGGCCTCTTTAAAATTAACAAATGAGACATCACAATCTTTAAAAACCTCATGGGCCTGTTCAAAGGCATAAGAGCGCTCGTAATCGAGATAATCTTCTCCTCGAAGAACATTGAGACCTATTTGAGCAAAGACCTTTCCTTCCACCTTTGCCAAATCTCTCTTTAACTCAGTAATGGAGTCGATATCGTTTTGATATTTAGCAAAGCTCATCTGTACGAAGAGATTTTTTTTCACATTCTCATGCGTTGATATATTTCTTAATCCATAAAAGAGAATATATTCTTTCCATGCACTTGGAACCAAAGCATAAAGACTCTCTTCAATCATAATCTTTGTCATTAGTCCGGCAGGTCGTGGAAAGCGTTGAAAAAAACGCATTAAGTGGACAACACCATCACGTAGGAGGATATGAGAAAAGGCATTCAAAGATGTAAGGGACTTAATTTCAAAAGAGAAGAGCGGCCTAAGACGACTAAAGTAACGATTCGAATGAGGAGCAAGGAATTCAAGATACTTTTCATCTAGAGTATCTTCATTATTCCAAGAAACGCGCTTATTAAAACTCGCCGTTTCTTCATTAGCATTATGCCCATAACACTGAAGTATTGAATTTAGATTACTTTTTATCATAGTCATTTAACTTCGCTTCGAGTAATTCCCATAGACTTCGTTGTAGAAGTGGGAATATCCACCACCTGCGGCTCTAAATGGAGACTGAGGTGTATTTTCAAATTGTGCAGATAATTTATAAAAAAGGACATTGAAACCCTTAAAATTTCTTCTATTTAAAGATGAGAAAGTTTTTTCAAGCTTCTTTCCAATGGCGTGAATCCCTAATACGTCATGCACCCCAATGGCCGTGGTTTCTCTACACTCTTGCTGCGATCCTTGAATAAACTGAGAGGCCATCGCTTTAAAGGAAGCCTGAATTTGCGGTAAGTTTCGATCTCCTAGATTCTCGACTTCGACAAGATTTACAATGGCCGGAAAATATTGAGCGAAAGAAATAAATCCACCCCATTGCGATAAAATACAAGGTAAACCTGTGCATAGAGCTTCAGCAGGAGACATACCGTAGTCTTCATCATTATGAGAACTAAGGGAAATATAACAATCACTGCCATTATAAAGCTCAAAGAGTTCTTCTTTTGATAGGTTTCCTAAATAGTTCACCTTATCATCTAGCCCATATTCGCGAATTGATTCTTCCCAATGAAAATAGAAAGTTCCAGGCAAGGCCTCTTTTCCTAAATAAGGTATCGCAAGATCATCCATGGGTCCCGCCAAAATGAGTTTTGCCTTTGAATCAAAATTTTTAGAAAATGTGGAAAATGCTCGTAAAAGAGTCGTTATATTTTTTTGATAACTCAATCGACCCGTATAGAGAAAAATAAATTCATTATTCCATTTATATTTCTTTCTTGCACGATCTCTTATTTCATCTGAATAGAAATATTCGATATCGGAAATCGGAAAAGGTATGACTTTGCACTTATCTTCATCCATTAAGAGAAAGGAATCTAAGAGCTCAGCCTGCTTATGAGAGGCACAAATAAATTGAACTTTAAAAAACTTGAGTTCCTCTTCGACAGATTTCCACTGTAAACAATTCAGAACAAAATCACCAAAGATATGAAAAACGAGCAAGGGCGCCTCTTCCTTTCTTTTTTCATAAATACTTTTTAACGCTTTTATTAAAGCTGCAGGGTGAGGATAATGATCTATAAAGGCTATCCCTTCGGGCTTCTTTTTTATAATTTCTTGGGCAAGCGTGAGACCATCAAACTGAGTTAAGTCTTGTTCCACTTCCATCAATTCAACATTCTTATTAGTTGTTCTTCCCATCGCTTGGTAGGCAGTGGCCAAATTGCTCGTTATACCTTGGCAACTCTTCCAACTGGACTGTCCTTTCTTTTGAATAACAAGAATGGTCATAAACTTACTCTTTTATATAGTGTATTAGTTTTTCGTTTTTGATGAATTCACTTCACTCTATAATATCATGATATCCTATATATATAGTCAAACGATTATCAGCACTTAAATCCTTTGGGAATAGTGTAAACAAGGAAAGCTCAGATGGAAAACGCCACTAATAATCGGCAAGTGAATCAATCGTTTGATTTTCTGGCGTTAAAAAGATTACTTGACAAAAATGGTCACCATAAACTTAAAGTCGTCACTGACTCTATGGAGCCTCTCATCAAAGTAGGAGAAACAGTGACGCTAGCTCCAGTCGTCATCAATGATCTAGAACTATTTGATATTATTTTATTCGAACAAGCGGCAAAACTTAATGCCCACTTTCTCGTTAAAATTAATCACAAAGATGATCAATATGTAACTCGTTCATTAAAGTTTCCCAACTCCAATGATTATCCGATAAAATGGGATCAAATTCTCGGAGTCGTCACATCAAAGAAACTCGGCTTGTTCTTAAAGTTAAAAGTGATGTGGGCTTCATTGAGATCTTAAAAATTGCATACTAGGCTAATGGATGAAAATATTTTTTAGACAATTAATATCATTAACATTTGCAAACATGAAGGCCCGCTATAGAAAAACGGTTGCTGGATTCATCTGGGTTATCCTCAATCCTATCATTCTCTATTCCGTTCAAAGTATAGTATTTAGAAAAATACTTAAAATCACACTTCCGGATTATTCCCTCTTTCTTCTAGGCGGACTACTTCCTTGGATATTTATCACCAATACCCTAGAGATGAGCATTCCCTATCTTTTCAACTCTCATAACTTATTGCGAGGATTTAGAATAAATCCCTTCTTACTCATTCTCTGTCAGGTACTTGATAACTTTGTTAATTTCTTAATTGCTTTCTTTTTGATTCTCTTGCCCGTGATTTTCTTAACGAATGATACTTCTTCCGCCTTCTATCTCTTGCCCATTCCCATTCTCATTCTTTTCTTGGCGATTGCAGCTCTATCCTCGCTAGCATCGCTTATGAATGTATTCTATAGAGATACAAAGTTTGTACTCTCTTTTGGTCTTAATATTATGTATTTCATCACCCCCATTTTCTATCCCGTCGAATATGTTCCGAAGAATTTCAGATGGATCGTCGACTTAAATCCCCTCTACTACTTAATAGAAGCCTTTCGAAGTGCAGTCTACGGCTACAACCCAGCGGTCTTCTGGCTCGCTTGCTTGAAAGCTTTTGGTGTAACGATGGGGATCGTTTTTATATCTTATATCTACTGGACTAGGAGAAAGAATGACCTCTACTACTATATCTAGTGATTCTATTTTAGAAGTTAAGAATCTTCATCTCTCCTTTGATTTGGACCTTCAAAAAGGACACACCATTAGAGATGTCTTTGTTAATCTTCTTAATCATCCCGTTCATTCAATTATGGGTAAAAAAGAAATTCATAGCGTCCTCAAAGACATATCCTTCTCTTTGAAAAAAGGCGATAAACTTGCTCTCATTGGAGAGAATGGTTCAGGAAAAACGAGTCTATGCCGCTGTATTGCAGGTATGATTGTTCCTCAACAAGGAACAATTGATAGAATTGGCGATATTCAGGCCGTCTTTAGTACGGCCAGTGCCATACACTTCTCTCTAACCGGAAGAGAGAATGCTTATCTTCTGGGAGAGCTCATCTACCCTCTCTTAAGTAAGAAAGAATTGGCCGAGCGTATGGAAGAGGCCCTTAACTTTTCAGAACTTGGTAAATTTCTAGAGGCCCCTTTTTATACCTACTCTAGAGGAATGCAAGCAAGACTCTTCTTATCTGTTGTGACGGCCTATCCAACAGAACTTCTTATTCTAGATGAGGTCTATGATGGTGCCGATGAATTCTTTCAAGTCAAAATGCAATCACGAATGCATGATGTAATCAAACATTCTGGGGCCGTCATTTTCATCTCTCACAATGCCGATCTCTTACAAGAAGTTTGTAATAGGGCTATTGTTCTTCATGAGCAGGAAATCCTCTTTGATGGTGAGAATATGACCAAGGCCTTGGCCCTTTATAAGGCCTTGCACTATGGAGGCCACAAAACTGGTCAATTATCATAGAGTTAAGTCCAGTCTCCCTCTTCTCCTCACGCAATTTCAAGTACTTACACGGATAAAAAGTTCGCTATTTTTCATTTAATGAATTAAAGGTATAATTATCAGTGTATATTGAATGCTTAAACTCAAGTAAATATTGAAGTCACCAAGGATATTTAAGATGGCCAATTCATCAGATAACAAAAATAACAATTCTAAGAAACCTTATAACTTTGGTGGCATAAAAGACTTTAATCTTGAAGAAATTGAAAACGAAGTTCTCAACGATAGTGTCTATCTCGATGTATTTGCAGGATCTGATGTACGTTTTAAAGAGAATATAGAGCCTTTAAACGGTGGTCTAGAAGAGATTAAAAATCTTCAAGCCTATGAATATAATTATAAGACTGATGAATTTCCTCAAAATGATTTTCCGCAAGGTCGTCAAAGAGGTCTAATGGCCCAACAGCTAGAAAATATTCTTCCTCTGGCCGTCAAAGAAGATGATAAGGGCATGAAGTATGTTAACTACGCTTCTCTCGCTCCGCTTCTTATTGAAGCTGTAAAAGAGCTTTCAGAAAAAGTCGACCAACAGGCCGGTGAAATTGATGCGCTAAAGGCGCAGCTCCAAAAGTAATTGAATCCCCTTCTATGAAAAAAGAAATCTTGGATCATCCTCTTTTAAAAAAAAGACGTTCAGAGCTCCAAGATACTCTTAGTAAGATTGAAAATCTTGGTTTCGAAGAATCAAAATTTTGTTCTATGCCTTTTTTAAATATTATTCTTGAACCAGATGGATCTGTTGGATTTTGCCGTCATAAAGGCACAGATCATAGACTCGGCAATCTTCAAAACAATAGCTGGCAAGAAATCTGGAATGGTGACGCTGTAAAAAAATGGCGCAAAGAATTCTTAGAGGGAAAACCACAGATATGCTCAAGCAATATAAAGAACACTCGCTGTAATCTTTGTCCTGAACTTTCTAAACTATCCCCTATTAAACGAGAGTTCTATCAAGAAGAAGTTCTGCGCCCGAAGAGACTGACGGCCAATCTCAATGGAATGTGTAATTTAAAATGCCAAATGTGTGACGTATGGCAACTCCCCAATGGTCTGTATACAGAAGAAAACTTCTGGGAGCCCGCTCGAATTGACTTATTTCCCTATTTGGAGGAAGTTGACCTGCTCTCAGGTGAGCCTATGCTCCAACAAGATACTTTTAAATTAATTGATGAGCTATCCGCACTCAATCCTGAATGCCTCTGGTCCATTACAACAAATGCTCATTGGAAATTAAATCACCAACGTCTTCAATACTTAGATAAGATCAAAATTAAGAATCTAATTCTGTCAGTGGATAGTCTAAACCCAGAGGTTTATCATAAAATTCGCACTCCAGGTAACTTACAAACGGTTTTAAATACCATTGATGATCTTGTTGCCTATGATCGAGATAGAATAAATAGAGGCCTCACTTCCCTTAATATGAATTTGAATTTTCTCATTCAAAAAGACAATTGGACCGAAGTGGCCGAGGCCATTCATTTCTGTCTAGATAAAGGCATTCATCCTTTTATTACCTTTTGCTATCGTCCAAGTGAACATTCACTCCTTAGTCTTTCCACAAAGGAGAGAGTTGAAATTATCGATTATTATCTTGAAACTTTAAGTTGGGATGAATTAACCCTCATAAGAAGAGTTACCTCTCCAGTCATTAGCTCTTTGCCTAAACTAGAACGCTATGAAGCTTTAATGGCCCTTGAAAAGAAAAAGATAAAATACGAGAATACTAAGAAAGCTATTTAATCATTATAAGGAATAACGTGTTTAATATTCAATTAAGACTTTTCAGAATAATTCTATCCTTCACTCTATTTATACCGGCCCTTACTCTTCTCAGTTGCAGCTCCATTGATAAAATTCAAAAGATCGAAGTGAATGAGATCAAGCCCAAGTTCAGATGCTTTGCTCAAAGAGGTGCTCTTGATATAGGCTCAGGTTCAACAAAGTTCACTTTGGCCAAGGTCGATCTCTGTGAAAATAAGATCATCTCCATTATTAAGAAAGCTCAATTTCCTTTTAAATTTAAAGAACACCTCAGCTATAATAACGGCATTCTAAAAGAAGATATTTATCAGCAGGCCGCTACTAAACTAAAGCCTTATCTCGATTCACTTGAAATTAAGAGAGACCATATTCGGGCAGTAGCAACCGAAGTCTTTAGACAGGCCATTAATGGCAAAGAGTTTATTGATCATCTCTCTCAAACAATAGGTGTAACCATTCATCTTATCTCTCAAGAAGATGAAGCTCTTTTAGGTTTTAAAGGAGCACAAGTCGTCACGGGAAAGAAAGCTTCTGATATCTTAGTGTGGGATATTGGCGGAGGCAGTATGCAAATGACTTCCTATAGTCTGGGAGGATACGACTTCTACAAAGGAAAACTCGCTTCGGTAAGCCTGAAGAATGAAGTACTTAAATGGAAAGGAAAAGAAAGAGGAAGCCCTAATCCCTTAGGTCCCTACCTGGGTCAAAAAGCGCTCTACCACAGTCTTGATTACGCAAAAGAAAATGTTCCCAAATCTATAAAGAAGGCCATTACTCAAGGAAAGGAAGTCATAGGAATAGGAGGAGTTCATTATCATTCTATTAAAGATCAGCTCTCTCTTTATCCAAATACACCTTACTCATTATTTCAAATAGAAAGTGCACTAGATAAGAGTGTTCTTTATCATGATCAACAATTTCAAGGTGACTACAAAGAAACGGAAGCGACTAACATTGCCCTTGTACTAGGCCATATGAAAGCTCTCGATATTAGAACGGTTCTCCCTGTAAAAGTAGACCTAGCTTCTGGTCTACTTTTTACCGAGCGCTTTTGGTAGAAAAGACTTTAATTACTTGCTTTATAGGCTTCATCTTCAGCGCGAATCCAATTAATAATGGCTTCTCTGTATTTCGTTCTTACACGTTCTACTTCATTAATAAATTCTGACTTACTATTAATTCCACTTAGGTCACCACGCCAGTCAAGAGTTAACGTTCTCACATTATCAGCACTCTTTTGATAGAGCGGAACAACTCCATCAAAGCTCGTTGTTCCATTATTGTTACGATCTATTGAAAAAGCACTAGGATTACTATTGTATTGAGACGATGATGGATGATAATACATAGCTCGACCTGCTGATCCATTTTCACGATCAAGTCTTAAGGGATAGAGTCTGTAAGCATCCTCACTACTTTCTAAATCAGGTATATAGCTCGGATCAACAATATCACGCTCTGATCGAATCGTTCCTAATAGTAGAGCGTGATCTCCCTCTCGATAACCACCAATTTCAGATTCATCAGTAGGTAGCATCTGGAATTGTATTTTCTTAAAGGAGCCAATTAACTTGGCCTTTTCCTGATTGGCAGCACTAAGAGAGTTAAATGACATGGAATCATTTAGTCCAAAGTCACTGGGTTCATAAATAGAGACAGGTCCTCTAATATATTTTGTTTTATAATCACTTGTTGCAGACTTAGTAAAGGCACTTAGGTAATCGTCACTAAGGTCATGATTTTCCCATTGTGACTCAGAACTATTCATTTCAAATTCTTCTAAAAAGTAAAAAGCGGGATGGTTATTAGATCCGTTTATCCCTCTAACAATTGTTGATTGGTAGAAATTATCAAAATCGACTCTTGATAGGGCCTGGCTACAAAGAAGGTCATCGTTAAAATCAAATGTCGTCATTTTAAAGTAAGGATGGTTTTCATTATGACAAGTCATACACTTATAACCCTCAATACTTGTTCTTTGCTGACCAGGAGTACCAGGAAATCCTGAAATAAATGAATTATAACTTCCCGTAAGAGCAACAGTAACGTTCTTAAGTATTGGCTTCACAGTATTAACAAAGAGGTCTAATTCCATACAACCTCTTGCATCGCTAATCGTCGCCGTTTCACCAGCAGGATTTAATTCAGAATAAGGTCTGCTCGTCTCTATTTTCAATTCTTCAAAGGCAAATGAGAATTTATCGTAGAGGTAGTCATTTGGATCGGGTACTAGAGTTACCAAAGGAGCATAGGTAACCACTCTTCCCTTACCTAAGATATAATCAACAATCGAATACGTTGCATCTGTAAAGGCGTGTTTACCATTGATCAGACCACGAATACTTTTCACATAGAGTTTTCTTCTTGAATCTGAACTATTTAAAGTAAAGCGAGGTGCTCTAAAAATATAATTTTGATTATTATAATCACGTCGAACTTCAATTTCAAAGAACGCACTCTCTCCACGCTCTAAATCGAGAAGATGAGAGAGATCATATTTCAAAAGATTACGATCATAATTCGAGATATATCTTTCATCCCCTGTTCTTAGATCAGGTTGAAAGTTCAGTCTTCCCTCTTGCGTAAAGTCATCCACTTTATTTAAAGCAACCAGATCCAGTTGAACACCTACATCTTCTTCAAATACTTCTAAAAAGTAGATTCCTGTACTTAAGTTCCAGTATTTTCGATTACTCGGTAGTGTAAGTGGATTTTGATCATCATCGAGTAACCTCTCACCTCGACTATCGAGAATCTCGAGTTCACCTGTTCGCCCAAATGTATTCCACTTCCATGTCGTATTATTCACTGAAAACTCTTCACAAAAAGAAGCATTGGCCTGGGCCGTTCCATTTGAATTTCTATAACTTGTTTTAACGTAGCCATTTTCATCAACAATTCTATAGTTAATTGATTTGTTATTTCCTCCAGTATCGCTTTTAATACGAAACCAGACATTATAAAATCCAGCAGAGTTCACTTGAAACTTATACCTTGCTCTACCTGGTGTTCTTTCCTTAGTCGTTAAAGAATAAATACCTGTTTCTTCTGTAAGAGAACTTTTATTGAGATTATTCCAGCTATTAATGGCATTAATAAAAGATTCTTTTAACTCCGCATCTTTTGAACAATCGTAGCGATCCTCACCTCTAGAGTTATCACACTGATGTAAGAAGCCACCATCTCTTCCTCTAAATGAATCTAAGGGGTCTTTAAAATTCACTAATCCATTATCTTCAATCACCTTCAGGGCCAACACAGGGTTTTCTTGGGCAAAGCGAACTTGGTTACCTGAATTATGACAATCAAAACATCTATTCGTTGTGACTACATCATATAATGTATCTTTAAAATTCTGTAGATTAACACTGCTATCAATTTCTTCAGTAGATCCATTGAAAAGACCAGAGAGATTTAATTCATATCTAAAGCTTCGTGAAGGCAGAGCGTACCTAACTCCTCCCAAATTATCATTTCCACTAACTTCCGAAGAAGACCTCTCATCAAAGTTTGTATCGGGATTAAATTGTTCATTTTCAACAAAAGTACTACTACTCGTTGATGTTTTATAAAGATGTAAAATAGAATTAGGATTCACTTTATTTACCGAGCTAATATAAGGTAAGTAATAAAGATCCATTCGATGAAACCAGTTACCACTAGCGATATCTGAAGCTGATGCACTAACGATCGCTGTCTGCGCACTATTCAAAGTTAATTTATCAAGAGCGTTACTTTGAGTAAGTTTCACTTTACTTTCAAAATTATTTGAATCAAGAACTTCCCATGTTATAAAATCAACGCGTCCAGGATAAGGATTTCCACCCTGCGTATAGTTGGGATCACAATTTTTATAAATCCCATAATCTCGACTCCCCACAGCTGCATTAGGGTTTCTTAATTCGGTTTCATGCCCTTCATACCAATTATAACAATCTAGGGCGATCACAATATGATCAGTAACAAAGAATGACTCCGTCACTAAACTTGAGATTCGAGAATAGGCATATCTTTCACGATTAGAAGTATTCAACCAATCATATACATTTCTTTTTAATAAAGGATAGAGAACTTGTTTCTTATAATCACTCTTATCATCTCTATGCAGGACGTTTAAAATAGTTGAATTCGTTGGTTCGTAAGCTCCCTCTTTAAACAACTCGTATAGCTTTTTCTGAGATCCATCATCTGTTGTAAAAAGATCATTAGGACCTCTTAAATTATCATAACTGCTATACATCTCATCAAAATTAATAAAATGAGGAAGAACTTCTCCCAAAGAACCGCTTACAGGTTCGCCGTCCACTGTCGTTGGAATATTTCCAGCAACGTACGCCCCTTCCCTATTGATGACGCCGTCATTAATGAGAAACTCACCAACTGAAGTTAATTCAACATCTTTACTTAATAATTTCTTCGCAAATTCAATTCTCTTATCTGGTCTTACATAATAATGCATTAATTCATAACCATAAGGGGTATAACCATCCTTAACAATAAGGTCGCCATCGCTAGCGTTAGTTGAAGATATGGTACGAGTTCCACTTGGAATAAATGTTCTTTCTTCCATAATACGAACGGCACCATTCTTATCTTTTGCTATATCTTCATCACTTGGTACAACACACCCAGTATTAGAAATCTGGATACTACGATCTGCATCGGTTAATGGATTTTCACTGGCCTTTGGTCCCGTCATATACTTTTGACCTAAGGCCTCTGAGTCACTAAAAATTTCATATCGTCCAAAGAGAACTTCACTACTTTCTTGTTCAGCTTGCAATATGACTCTTCCGTATTCTGTTTGCGCAATATGTGAACTATCAGGGTAAGGAAGCTTTTGCGTTGTAAACTTTCCGATATCTTGCTCTACGTCTCCAACTAAACTGGCCCATTCCTTAACAGCATTGAGCATTTCATTAGAGTTTTCTTCGCAATCACTCCAACAGTTGTGTGATTGCTCGGCAAGTTTTAGAACGATTCTTGAGCTAGCAGGATCTGATAGATCCACTTTATTTGAAGTTGTTAAATTATACCAAGCTTGCTCAGCATCTTCGAGCGCAAACTTCGGCGACTGGGATGCCCCATGACATTTAACACACGTGTTACTGCGAACGATGGGATATACCGTTTCTTTAAAGGCCTTAAACGACCCACCACCTTGAATCACAACAGGTCCAGAGTCCAGGTCATCAAATTCTAAATCAGATGAAGTATCATTATTAACAACACAAGAAGAACTTAAAGATAAGAATAATAAAATAAAGGTAAATTTCACAAATCTCTCTAACTTCATAGCTTCCACATCAGTCTCAAATAATTAGGCCGCAAAAGGCTTAAATCTTATAAGCTCTTTCCAATCAGGGGGGAGATCACCATACTTATCTTCAAAAACACTTTCAATCAAAGCATAGGCTTCATCTTGATCACTCGTATTTGTAATACAACTTAGATAATTTAAAACAATAGATTTCCAAAGCTGAGCAACATTGTTACTCACTGACGTGGCCTCTGGATCAGCACCACCAGCTTTTATATAATTTCCAATTTGTCTTTTCTTTCCTGCAAGTAACATATTTGAGGTTTCATTACCGTCAACTCGAGTAAAACCATGACGATAAGCGAGCATAAGAGCACCTGATCTTGTTCCCGAATCCGATCTCCACTTAACTCTCCCTTTACCAGCAACAGAATCATCAATAGCACCACCAACATCACCAACCACTCCACCATCTGTATAAACATGGATAAAGAGATTTTGTCCTCTTGCTGCTGCCATCTTTATGGCCTGTCCCATATATCTTCCAAGCATATAGTCTTTTGTGTTACCTGTTCCGGAAGTTCCATCATGATAGTCGTAACCACCTACACTAATAACACCAGTTCCAGCAACTCTCTTGGTTACTAGATTAATAATAGAGGCCACTTTCTCTTCTGCACCACCAATTGAATATGTTTCATCTTGTCCGGTACCAAATATACTTTCTAAAATAGTACGATCAGATTCATTCTTACTTGGGTTGAGATCGTTAGGAGAAAATTGATCAAATACAGAGTTCGCTCCCGATAAGGCTTCATTCAATTTACTCTTTGCTTCAAGCTCTTTTTTAATTAAATTATCTTGCCCATAACGACTAAGACCAATTTTCTTCACGCGATCCATAAAGGCCTTCAATCTTGCTGCTCCAAAATTGGCCTCTCCTGCATTGAGAAAGTTATTTCCCATCATGGCATCTCCAATGGAAATAAGAGACTCACCAGAACTAAAACGTGAAATAGGAGTAGGTCTATAGAGAAGATCAATTTGGTCTTCAGGGGCCACAGAGTTTCCACCTGAATCGGTATTTGAAGACCCTATTAATTGTACAAGAGATCCACTCGAACCTGCTTTTCTCGCCATATAGGCGGTATTTAAAGGGTTACCATTTGTATCATCACCAGTGATCGCGCAAACAAAGAGTCCATCAACAGATTGTCTCAAATCTGTTTCTCCTTCAAGCACAGGAGCGAGGATAGAATTTAGTCCCTCTAATAAACCAGAAGTGGAATGCAACTTAATCCCATATGTTTCATCAATCATTCCTGTAATGCTAGGATGCATTGTTGGAGGAAGACCCATTTTAATATAATCAGATAAAGCGGAAGTTGAACCAAAGTCTTCTTGATCTTCTCCTGCGCCAAAACCAACAATTACATTTCCACCGGCAAGGTTCATTCCACCAGCGGCATCAAAACAAAGAAAAGGGATATCAATATTCATCTTGTCATGAATTAAGTATTCAGCTGCCAGAAGTTCAGATGGTTTAAGGTTCATCAAACTTTTTAGGTTTGGAGCAAAGAAGCATCCCGTTGCAGCAATGAGACCACTCGAGAGAAATTCTCGCCTAGTTTTAGGTTTGGCGTGGTCTGCATAAAGTAAGGCTTTTTCTTTTTTTTGATTCATTATAAATCCTAAATCAAAGTTAAAAATGAGCTAGAGAGGACCAGTGTACAGGCCATTTTAGTGAGCTTAAGTGTTGTGGGGCTATTCTCTATAAAGACGGAAACATCGTCAGAGGGAGCTTCATTTTTTAAAGTAGAAACAAGTTCATCTTTAAGTACATTATACTGCTCAGGATTATTCTCCATCTCGGGAGGTAAGAAGTTATATATCAATCTATCGGCAATTTGCTCATCACTTGGCGATGTTCCTAAGAAAGTAGAAAAATCGCTATTGTCTTCCACATAGAGATTACAATATTCAAAGGCCAATCTAATAATAGAGATTTGTTGAAAAGCATTAAAAGATGACATCTTATTGTTAGCTGGTAATTGATTCAAAATACTCGTCATCGTTTCAGAAATAACCTCTTCTCCACGATGAACACCCGTAAGTTTTGAAAAAGTCATATTGAGTTGATTAAAGTTTTTGATTTTTACAGATGTATCTGCAACAAATTCTTGAGATCCTGATTCTTCGGAATCTGTGTTATGTCCGTTATTACTGCTTCCGCCACCATTATCATCAACCACCTCAACATCTTTAAGAGTCTGATTAATGATACAGCTATTAAGCGGCATCAATATAACTATCAATATTAGAATTGGAGATAATCTCACCTGATTCAATCCTCTAAACAGCTAATCGCTGTTTTAATAAATAGTTTTTTCATATTATAATTTTGTGATTTAAAATAAGAAACGTTACTCTTTATAACTTGCTCATCTTCAGCAGTAACGGCATCACGAAAACATACTTTTTTATAAACCTGTTTACCCATACATTCGGAGAACGCTTCAGTGGAGGCAAGCATTTGGCCGAAGTCTTTTGCCCCATGCCCAGTAGTACTTCCTCCCCATCCAAGAGAAGAGTTCTGCCCTTCAGTCCATAAATTAATCCAAGAGTCATCACTGGTCACATACCCATCAGGAAAAATAACATTGTGATTCATTTTTTCGACAACATTACCTTCTTCATATTGAACAGCACCGTTGTAATCATAGTACGCAAAGGCTCCAGACATAGCATCCATTCCGGCGTGACAACCCACACATCTATTCTTATAAGTACTAGAGATTCCACCAGGAGAGCGATCCACATCTCTTCTATTTCTATAATCTGGAATAGAAGTATCGTTAAGCTCTTCCATTTCTTTACAAAAGAAGTACTTCATCGAAAAAGCAAATGCCGCACGATTAGTCCCATCAGAATAATAGGCCTTACCAAATGCTCTTGTAGAAAGAAGTCCTGCAACAGCAGCTTGCTCCTGATGAAGCTTAACAAGCTGAGTAGTCTCTTTAAAAATTTCAGTATCAGAGAGATCAATTCCATTTAATTCGATATCTTCATAGTGACTATTTGATTCTTTAATACGAGTTGTACTTATAAGTTGATCAATCTTCGGCACATAGAGGTAATCTTCAGAATAGGCATTATCAAGCTCGCTAGAACTATAATCAGTTAGCTGACATCTAGTATTGGCCACATCAGTAGGAGCTGAATTTGGATTATTAGGATCAACAAACCATACTCTCATTTTAGTTGAGCCTGGATCACTATTGTGTACGTTCACACAGACAGTGCTTGCTGAAGTATTGGCCGGATAATTATTTCCCGTAAAGTAATAAAGTTGCCCACCTTTGAAGGTTAATCCATTTAACTTATATACAGTATCTCGCCATAAAATTTCATTGAATGGTTTCTCATCCCGCGTGTATCCAATCACGGTGGCCGTCATGTCATTGAGCTTTGAAAATGGACTCCCGTCTTCCGTAGACCAAGGTGTGGCAAAATCACGAACGGTTACATTGTAAAAAGCGCCATAATTATTAAAGCCATTTTGAGACTCTACAATATCGAGGGCCACTTGATTCAATTGACCGTTTTCGATTGCCTGTTTAATGATAGTTATTTCACTACGTGATGGTGTCGTCCCAGTAAGGGATGTATAGAGCTTAATTGCCTTTTTTTGAGTCTCGTCTGCCCAGACAGATCCTGCTGCAAGTAAGTTGAATGTAATAAAAATGACTAAAGTCATTTTGAACTGGCCCATCCTCTTCCCTTATATTTACATAATAAAGTTATTTCTCTTTTCGGTTATGATACGTTCAATTTGAGAAATATTATGAATAACTCATACTTTTCGATAGAATTAGCTAATATTATGCTCTTAGGGCCATTTACCTCTAAAACAAGAGGCCTCTGATCTTTAAGAAAAGTGTCACAAATAAATGACGCTTACATTTAGAACGCCAAATTTGTGATATTATTGAGAAAGATACCGTTCTTAAACAAATAATATTCACAAAAAGGAAGTACGTGATGACCTACTACTTTTCATTGATCATCTCTTTATCGATCAAGTTATTTGTTCAAATCTTCTATAAAGTCGAAGTCATTTACGTAGACTCAAATAAAGATGAGTTTTGGACCAATGATATTAATGTTTTCGCTTTCCTCAATCACACAAGTCTATTTGAGCCCCTCCTCTTTGCCAGTATTCCCAACCGCTTCTTTAAGGAAAATCTTAAACGTGTTGTTGTACCCGCTGCCGATATAACGATGAAGCGCCCTATAGTGGGAAAAGTATATAAATCCTTCTTTCCTCAGGCGATTCCCATATCAAGAAAGCGAGATGAGACATGGAAATACTTTAAACAAAAAATTAGAGAAAACTCACTCGTCGTCATTGCTCCCGAGGGACGCATGATGCGTGAAAATGGAATGGATAAACACGGTAAACCCATGACGATAAAATCAGGGATAGCCGATATTTTAAAAGAAGCTCATGAAGGCTACCTAGTTCTTGCAACTTCTGGTGGGCTTCATCATGTCCAAAAACCTGGTGAGCCTTTCTTTAGACTCTTTAAAACGATTAAAATTAGTTATGAGAAAATCTCTATCTCCGAATATAAAAAATTAATTAATTTCGAAGATAGAGCTTATCAAAGACAAGTTGTTGATGATTTAACCAGCAGAATGAAAAAAAATCTTCCGACTTAGTTTTATACGAATTCTTTTTTCAAATTATCAAAGCTCTCAGCATCGGCCATTTCAAACGGCCAGCTTAGATCTTTTGGAATTCTATCTGCTAAGAAATCCCCATCACCGACAAATTCAAAAATTTGAGAAAAGTTCTTAATCTCATTAGCCCCAGTTCTCACCATGAGATTCCAAGGACGTAAATCATCAGGATGTTCTACTCCCATAGCACCCAACATTTCCGCAAAATGGCGAAGAGTTTCACGATGAAAATTTGCGACTCTTCCTCTTTTATGAGGAACCACAAGTCCAGCTTCAAGGCTTGGATTATTCGTCGCCACTCCCGCAGGACAATGATTACTATTACATCTCAAGGCCTGAATACAGCCTAGTGCTAGCATCATTGAGCGAGCCGCATAACAAGCATCAGCACCAACGGCCAAACGCTTCATCATATCAAAACTTGAAGCAATTTTTCCAGAACTAAGAACTTTCATTTTCTTTCGAATTCCAAAGCCAACTAAGCAGTTGTGAACAAAGATAAGGGATTCCATTCCAGGACTTCCTATATGATTGGAGAACTCAAGAGGAGCAGCACCTGTTCCCCCTTCACCTCCATCAACAGAAATGTAATCAGGATAAATACCCGTTTTAACCATGGCCTTACAAATCGCAATGAACTCGCGGCGCTTTCCAATACAAAGTTTAAATCCAACGGGCTTACCACCAGAGAGATCTCTTAGACGTTTTACAAAATCGAGTAGTCCTATGGGCGTATTAAATTCAGAATGGCTTGGGGGAGAAATTACATCTTGCCCCATGGGCACACCTCTAATCTCAGAGATTTCTTTTGTAATCTTCCCGGCCGGTAAAATTCCACCATGCCCAGGCTTCGCCCCTTGAGAAATTTTAATTTCAATCATTTTTACTTCAGGTCGATGAGCATTATCCTTGAACATCTCGGGATTAAAGCTTCCATCATGATTACGACAACCAAAGTAGCCTGTTCCAATTTGCCAAATAAGATCTCCACCATGTTTTAGATGATAGCGACTTATAGAACCTTCTCCAGTGTTATGAGCAAAGTTTCCATCCTTTGCTCCACCGTTAAGGGCTTCAATCGCTCGAGAAGAAAGGGATCCAAAACTCATCGCAGATATATTGAGAATGCTTGAAGAGTAAGGTTGCTTACAATCCTCCCCTCCTATCATCACTCTCATGCTCGACATATCAACATGCTTGGCCACAATAGAATGCTTCACCCACTGATAGCCAACTTTATACACATCTTGCTGAGTCCCAAACGGAACTGTATCTAATTCACCTTTTGCTCTTTGATAAACTAAGGATCGCTCTTCTCGACTAAAGGGCCTGCCGTCCGTATTTCCTTCAATAAAGTATTGCTGAATTTCAGGACGAACTCTCTCAAGGATATAGCGAAAATGTCCAAGCACTGGAAAATTTCTGAGGATGGCATGTCTTGATTGAAGCAAGTCAGACATTCCCAATAGAAGGATCGCTCCTCCAATAACACCCACGGTTGTATGCGCAGCATGATAAATATCGGGCAAGAAGAAATAACCTCCCGCATAAAGAATAACCAACACTAGGGATATAAAAATAAACTCTCTTCTCACTACAGTCTCCTCAAATTTGAATTACAACTATTTTAGAAGATATATGCTCTGTTGCGTAGCTTAATTATCCTTTAAATACGATTGGATGCCATTAAATTGACTAAACCTCTATGCCTTTTACATTTATAAAGGTATATATATGTGCCTATGGAAACTACTACATCTTTTAAAGATCTCAATCTTAATGACGCACTCCTTTCTTCTCTCGACACCATTGGCTTTGCCATGGCCTCGCCGATACAAGAACTTACTATTACTCCAATTCTTGATGGAAAAGATATTTTCGCTCAAGCCGAAACCGGCAGTGGAAAGACAGGCTCTTTTGCTATTCCAATCATTGAACAAATCCTCAGGGAGGAAGATGGTGTTCCAGCAGAAGAAAAACTGGTTCAATACATTATCTTAAGTCCTACTAGAGAGCTTGCTCAACAAACTCATAAAGTGTTTAACCAACTTGGTAAAGTTCTTGGTATCAATGCCGCCTGTCTTATTGGTGGAGAATCTATTGATAAGCAAAAAGCTGATCTCAAGAAAGGCACACGTATTCTTGTGGCCACACCTGGTCGCCTTGTCGATCTTGTTAAACAAAAGTCTGTTAAGCTTGATCAAGTTAGAGGTGTTGTCTTTGATGAAGCCGATCGTCTCTTTGACATGGGCTTTCAAAAAGATATTGAATTCATTCTTAGTAAAGTAAATGACAACCGCCAACTCATTATGGTGAGTGCGACTTCTAATATGGAAGTTTTGAAAACGGCTTATAAATTTAAATCTCACCCACTAGAGCTCAAACTTAACGAAGACTCTCTTGTGGTTGATCATATCGATCATAAGCTGGCGATGGTAACACAGAAAGAGAAAATGCCTCTTCTTGTAAATACACTTCGCCAACATGAAGATGTTTACGCCATCGTTTTCTGTAATACTCAACTACAGACTCACATGGTAGCCGAATGGCTTAGACTTATGGATTTTAAAGCTAAACCTATCTCAGGGAAGCTTCCGCAAAATAAAAGAACTCGCCTTATGGAAGAGTTCAGAAATAAAGAAGTAACTATCTTAGTTTGTACTGACGTGGCCGCTCGTGGTCTCGACATTAAAGACGTTAACCTTGTCATCAACTACGACCTCCCTCAAGAAGCGGCAAACTACGTACATCGTATTGGTCGTACCGGAAGAGCAGGTGCAAAAGGGCGCGCCATTAGTTTCTGTGCCCATGAAGACTGTGAAAACCTAGATGACATTTATGAATTTCTTGAAACGAAGATCGAGAAGATCGACATTACAGATGAAGATGTTAAAGCGGAGCTTCCACCGAAACCCTATATCGACGGAAAGACTATGCTACCAACTGAAAGAAACCAAGACCGATCAAAAGGTCGTAACAAAAATGACAGATCAGACTCCCGCAAAGGCGCTAGAGACTCTAAGGAAACTAGAGAGCCTAGAGTTAAGCAAGAGTTTGAAGCTCCAAAAGAACGTGCTCACCCAACTCCACTTAAGCGCTTTGTGCCTAGTGAAGACAAGAAAGGTGATCGTAGAAGCTTCGTGATCACAACAGATAGCCCAGAGGATGCCAATCGTATGGCCCTTGGTTACTTTATGATCAATGACGAAAGTCTTCTTAAGAGAGAAGTTGTTAAGAAAGGGCGCAAGCGCTTCTTCTTCTTTGGTCCATCACGAGACACATTCAGATTTACTCTTGATACGCATTATAAGAAGCTTATTCTTCCTTTCCTTATCGAGATCCTTACTCTTTCTCATGTCAATGTAATGGCGAAAGTAGGCCTCAAGGGTGATACCATTGAAATTAGCTTCAATGGCCCTGATGAAGGACTTCTTATGCGTAACCGTGGTCAAATGCTTGAAGGCCTAGAACAAGTTCTACGTCTCTACTTGGCCAACAAAATTACGATTCCACCAAAACTAAAATGGAATATCACCGTTAAGTCTAAGCGTGGTGCTAGCTCTGATCGTAATAGTAAGAATAAAAACTCTCGAAATTCAAATGATAGATCTCGTCCAAACTCTCGCTCTCGTCAATCAAGAGAAGAAGAGAATGCAAAGAGAGAAAAAGAAGTGATTAAGATGGTTGAGAAAGTAACGGCTCAAATCTTAGAGAATAAAGAGCCCGTAATGATGAAGGCCCTTGATCCAAGAGATCGTAGAACAGTTCACCAACACATTAGTGAAACAGAACAATTTCAAACGAAGAGTATTGGTGAAGGTCGTCTTAAGAAGATCGAAATCTCTCTCAAGTAAAAGAAAAACTACAAAATTGACAATAAAAAAGGCCTGCAATTGCAGGCCTTTTCTTTATATATAATTTAATTATAAATTATTTTCTTTGAACGTTGATCGCGCAAGGACCTTTTTGTCCGTCACCCATATCGTATTCTACTTTATCACCGTCTGCAATTGGAGATCCTGCAAGTCCTGTGGCGTGTACGAAAATATCTTTTCCACCATCATCAGGAGTAATAAAGCCAAAACCTTTTGTTTCATCGTAAAATTTAACTGTACCTGTCTGCATAAAAATTCCTTGTGTCTCAGCGGGTAAATTCCTACCGAGGGTTAATCATTGAAACTAGCCTATACCGAAACGAATCAGCAGAAAAGCTTTTTTTTAATAAAAAACTATTTAGACACGTGTCAACATAATTACTATAGGAAAATGCTCTCGTAAGTTTATGAAATCACAAAAAAGTTTATTTTTCCAATTCTTCAATGAGAAATAGGTCTTGATTATTTTTATCCACTTTATCTTTTAAATTCTTGAGTTTCCTCTCTCTAAATTTTAGATAATTTGGCAAATTTTCTTGGCTTGGAATTAGAGATACTTTCGGACCTATTGGCCTACTCGATATTACCTGCATATCGTAAATCCTTCCTCTATCCAAACATAGCTTTTCTTCTCCAACAAAGTAGTTCTTATTCTTTAAGTACTCTCTTAACTCGCTGTCGTAGTAGGTTGGGCAAGTCAAAAAAGTGAGGGAATCAAATAGCTCCTTTGCATGAAGCCTTTGCCATTTCTCAAAACATTCAATCATTAATAGCCCACCAACACCTGCAGCGATAATGAAGGAGTTTTCCTGAAAGGTAATGTCTTGAGCATCTTTTATTAGATAGTGGCAATTCTCCCCTTGAGGCCTATTGACCTCTTTTAATGATTCAATTAAATGAACTCGCTTATCATTAAAATAGACCTGCTTATCCTTACCTAAGAGGGCCTGTCCCACCTTTCCATGATCACAGAAAAGGTCGTAAAAGCAGACGATACTGTGCCTATAATTTTTAGTTAATTCTACAATTTCACTTAGACGTGTCATCGACATCCCGAGTTCTCAAAGCATTTGAAAAGAAGAGTACCATTACTGGAATTAATTAATCATTTCAGTATAATAAATTGAATTCACTTAATCTAATCTATAAAGGTACTCCCCTACAATTATGAAATCTAACCTACTATCTATATTCTTCATCATTCTCTTTTCTCTAATCTCATCCCCCCTTTTAGCTCAAAGCTCCTTTAAGGATACCTATCAGAAAACGGAACTGGCCCAAGACTTTCCTATAAAAGGTAGTCTGGTTCATCGAGTTGAGTTCTGGAAAAAAGTATATACCGAGATAACATCAAAAGAGGCCTTCCTTCACGACAGTGAGGATCTTAGTATTATTTATAAGAAAGTCGACCTCCCTTCCTCTCGCAGAAGCCGAATACGCTTTCTCAAGAAAGAACGTAGGAATATGAAGAGCCTGCTAAGATCTATCGCTAAAAAAGGTGGAACCAACCTGACCTCTAAAGAACAGGAAGTATATGAGAAAGTTTCAGGTAAGAAGATTTCCGAAATAAAGCAGCTTGCACGGAATCTACGTTTTCAATATGGACTAAGAGATCGCTACTACAAAGGCCTCATTCGCTCCTATGAATATCTTGATTATATTAAATCTATTTTCAAGAAGCTTGGCCTGCCAGATGAACTCGTCTATCTTCCTCACGTAGAGTCTTCCTTTAACTATAATGCTTACTCTAAAGTTGGAGCTGCAGGTATTTGGCAATTCATGCGCTCAACGGCAAGAATCTATAAATTGAAAGTCAATTATGTTGTAGATGAGAGAAGAGATGTTATTAAGGCCACCAAAGCTGCCGCTCGACTCTTAAGAGATAACTATGGAATCCTTAAGTCATGGCCTTTGGCCTTAACGGCCTATAACCATGGAGCTCGAAGTATTCAGCGTGCCGTCTCCAAGTTAGGTACCAAAGATATCCATCGTATAATCGACGAATATGGAGGAAGAAGATTTGGATTTGCCTCTAAGAACTTCTATGCCACTTTTATGGCCACAGTACTTATTTCAAGAGACCCTGGGAAATATTTTAAAGAATTTACCATGCCCAAGGTTTTCAAATACTCAGTGCTTAATCTTAATAAGGCCTATACGGTTGCTCAAATAGCTAAAGAACTAAAGATATCAATCAGGTCTATTGGAAAATATAACCCTTCCATCAGAAGTTCGGCCCTTAAGTCGCCCCTCTTTCTTCCCAAAGATTTTAATTTACATATCCCTAGGATGAAACCAGCCACGGTAAAGCAACTTCAAGCAAGGATTAATAAACTTGAAAGTACTCGAGAAAATTTTAATTTAGATCGACTACATATTATTTCTCGAGGAGAAAACTTATACGATATTTCTAGAGCGTATAACGTTACTCTTAATGATCTGATTGCCTTTAACCAAATTAATAATCCCTCACGAATCTATGCCGGAATGAAATTAAAAATACCAGGCAAGAATACCAAAGTTTCCAAGGTTGTTGCAAAGCTAGAAACAAAAATTGCCCCCAAAGAAAAAATTACTCAACCAAAAGATGGACCTTCTATTACAGCACAAAAACCATCGGCGAACAGTGTTGCCGATACGGCCATTGCGGCTAAAAAAGCGGTTGTTACTCCTTCCTATGGACCAGACCTTCCAAAAGACCTCTCTTCTTTAGAGGGTCACCAGCTTGATACCGTAAAAAAATCAAAGGGCATTTATCAAATTACCATCGAAACTGATGAGACTTTAGGCCACATTGCAGAATGGGCAAATCTAAGAACACAGAAAATTCGTAATTTAAATCGTCTCTCATTTGGTCGATCAATTCACTTAGGTCAAAAACTAAAGATTCAACTTTCGCAGAAAAACTTAATTAATTTTAAACAGAGTAGAAATGAATATCACCTCTCCATTCAAGAAGACTTTTTCAATAGTTTCAAAGTTACGGGGACAGAAGAATATAAAGTAAAAAAAGGAGATACTATTTCTGGTATTCTCAAAAAACTTGAACTTCCCTTCTGGCTCTTACGCCGTTATCAAAAAGATCAAAAATTATCGGATCAACTGAATATTGGACAATCTATCATCGTACCTCAAACTGAAGCTCTAGAAGACTCAGTTGAGCCACCAACATCCCAGTCCTTAAGTGAAGAGCTCTAAGAAGCTCTTCACCTTGGAGTGTCTAAAATTAGAACTAGTCTCCCCCTTAGAAATAAGGTCCTAAACTACTGAAATTAAATTGAATGATTATTAATCCTAGGTCTCACTGATCTCGTCGATTAAACTTATACTAATGAATCATTCTAAGCTCATAACTCTATTTATTCTTCTGCTCTCAAGCTCTTTGCTAAAGGCGACTGTTTTAGAAGATTTTATCTATACTCAAGAGCGAATACAGTCTTATAAATTTAGTGGTGACAATATTAAGTTACTTTCGGCCACGCGTGACTCAGATGGAAATGTCTTCACTCTTGTGAAAAGCAATCGCTCTAAAGTGAACTATTCAAATGATGCCCATCAAAACTATAGTGAGTCGATATCAAAATCGACGGAGTCCATTGAGTATATTCTCTCTAAGTTTGATGTTCAGCAAAGGCTTGTATGGTCAGATAAACTTAAAACCGAAGTCGAAAATGCGCTTACTTTCTCTCAGCTCACACTCTCTCCCCAAGGTAATATTGCCCTCACATTTTCTTTTAATGAAAAATTAACTGGTCCCAATGGGAAGAGTTGGACTCCAAAGCAAAGGGATGCACTCTTTCTCTTTTTAAAAAATAGTGATGGTAGTTTATTAAAAGATATTCAGATCAGTGGAAATAAAAATGAATACTCTCCTAAAGTCATTTTTGGAACAGGTGGTGAAGTTTATCTCCATGCTGTATCAACCTCCCCTCAAGTTACTTACCTGAATGAAAAGTATGCTTTTAAATTGCATAGTATTGAAAACTTAGAAAAAGATATCCTTATATCACTCAAGCCATCTTTTTATACTCAGTGGAGTCGCTCTATAGAGCCAGCTGCATTCAATCAAGGAGTCACCTATAAAGACAGTTTGCTGGCCGCTTCTCTAAGTTTTTCAAAAAGTTTTGGTATTTATAAAAAAAATGGTTTTATTAAAAGTTATTCAAAACCAATAAATACACCTTCAAGGTCAGTAGTCTTTGCCTTTAAAAAAGATGGATTCAAACAATGGGATAAAGTCATTTATCATGAAATTAACTCTTCAGTAGTCACAGGAATCAAGAGTTACCCTAATGGTAATATTGGCGTGCATGGGCAATATGTTAAGCAAATAAAAATCGGGGATAATGTAACCATATATGAAATCCCTCTATCTAGCAGTAAGAAAGGACTTAGTTATTTTAGTGTCTCCCTTGATCACACTGGAAAAGTTATTAATAGAATTAATTTCAATTCAAAGGCACCCCTTACTCTATATTCTAATGGTGATAATCACACTCTTGCTTCCTATACACCACGACCAAAGAAAGAAGATGCCAAATTATACTATCGGCCCGGTGCAGGTAGAGGAGTAAATACAATCCCTCAAGGAAATATGGAGGGTCGTAAAAAGTATTTCGTTTTAAATCAAGACCTAGAACCTATTTATAATCAAGTCGACGGGTCTAGCTCAACTTCTTCTTTTCATTGGTTTCGCTTAAGCGAAGGAAGAATAAAATCTCTAACTGGTGGAAATCTTCTTACCTATAGTGAAGCTCCTTATGGAAAAGAAGATGTTAATGATGAGGAAATCCCAGGGCTTGCCTTTAAACCGCGCTTCTATCATGGAGATGATTCGCAAAAGTATAAGGCCACCCTTTCCTATGCGATCCCTCCTGATTCAACCAGTGCCATTATTTACTATCCCCCACGAGGAATGTCGCAAATAGAATACCTTTCGAACTCACTTGTTCAAGCGACCCTAAACCTCACCTACTTTAGAGGGTTTAGTGTCATCGTGATGACCTCTGAAGATGCACTCGATTCAGAAGTCATTCAATACTACTTCTCTCCTTTATCTCAAAAAGAATATTTTAAAGAACTAAAGGAGTGGCATGTTGTTGGATATGAAGATCGATTTAAAGATCTTTTAAAGATTTATAATAGAGAAATGAATTTTCAGTATGAAGCTTTTGAAGATATTTTGAGTATGGCCTTCTATTATCCAGAAATAGAAGAAGAAAGTGTTGCCACGGAAGCGGCCATAGCCAAGTTAGCGGCGAAGCTTCCTCCCTCATTCATGGTAACAAGTCATCTAACTCCCAAGCTTCGCAAACGTATCCGAAAGGTACAAAAGACATTTATAGAGTATGGTAGAGACTTAAGTCATATTCATTTCAATGGCGCTCCAATTAATAAAGGAACATTTTCAGCTGTAAATAGTTATGGAGAAGAGAAGTCGATAAAAGTTTATGAACAATTAGTAAACGCTGAATGCTTAGATGAAAAAGATTATTTGAAAAATGATCCAACAGAAAAAACTTTTATCTCAGATTGCCTTCGTGATGGTCTACCTCTAACAGGTCAGGATAAAACAACCTCAGAAGCGACTCAAGACCTTATTCAACACCTTGCTATTCACTATGGTCACACAGGACATACTCCCTATGTCGATCAGGAATACTTTGAATTCATCGAGTACGTGAAGGCCAACCAACTTGTAGCAAAAAAGAAACAAGGTGGTGACCTCAATTCTGTATTAAAGTGACGCGAGCTCTTCTAGTCTAGCTTTAATTTGTTCATCATCAATCTTTGGCACAAGAGCAACGACTTCATTTTCTAAAGTATGCCCACTCGCAAACATTGAATTTAAAACATCAAGCTCTCCTCGATAGATACTTTGCTCTGAATCGGGAGTTAGCCTTTTGTCAAAGTGCTCTAATATGCTGGCCGACAATTCAGGAAGAAATGGTCTAAGGGCCACACCAAGACATAGGGCGTATAGAGCCGAGTGTGCGAGAACTTTTCCTGCAGCTTCTTTATCTTCTTTAATCAAGGCCCATGGCGCGCGATCAGAGAAGAAGTTATTGGCCTTTTGACCTAAGGCCATCACTTGTTCCATCGCCTTCTTTAATTGTTTCGCATCTAGGTATTCACTAATTTGTTGAATATCTTTAGAAATAGATTCCGCTTCATCACTTCCCACAAATCCTTCATAGAAAGAAGCAGGCATTCCATCGGCCCAATGCTTTTGAGTAAACTTCAAACAACGATTGAGAAAGTTTCCAATATTATTGGCCAGTTCATTATTCACTTTTGCTTGAAATTGCTCCCAGCTAAAACTTGAGTCTGTAGACTCTGGAAGAATAGAGAGTAAGTAATAACGAAGGGCATTTTGCCCAAATTCATTCATTGCTCCCAATGAATCAACATAGTGACCTGTTGATTTAGAAAATTGTTTTCCTTCTAGATTTAAGAATTGATTGGCCGGCACATCATCGCAAGCATTGGCCAAACCAGAAGCAAGACTCATTCCAGGAAAGATAATCGTATGAAAGATGATATTATCTTTTCCAATAAAGTTTACGATTTCGACATCTTTATTTTGCCACCAGTCTTTACGGTAATCATCACTGGAGCCTTTTTTCTTTAGTGCTTCTTTTGTATTTGAGACATAGCCAATGGGAGCATCAAACCAAACGTAGAGTTTCTTTCCTTCAGTCCCAGGCAAAGGAACATCAATTCCCCAATCAAGATCTCTTGTGATCGCGCGATCATGGAGCCCTTCTTTTGTTAAACTATCTACATAGGGCCAAACGGTTTTTCTCCAGTCGCCTTTCTTAGAATCAAACCACTCACGAAATTCCTTATGAAACTTCGATAGTAATAAGTAGTACTGAGTTACCGTAACTTCTTTTATATTTTGTGATTCGCATATTTTACAAACGGGCTCTTTGAGTCGAACCGAGTCAATCAGTTCTCCACAATTAGGACATTCGTCTCCACGGGCATGCTCATATCCACAGACATAGCAGCCTCCTTCAACAAAACGATCGGGAAGATGATTTTCGCAATCATTACAAAAGAGTTGCTGTCCATCTTTAGTGCCAATAAGGCCTTTATCATTGAGTTCATGAAACCACTGCACCACTTCTTCTTCATGATACTTAGCTGAAGTTTGGCCGAAGAAATCAAATTCAACCCCATAGCGACTGAGGACTTCCCCATGCTCTTTATGCCATTTATCTACATAGCTTTGGTAATCTTCACCGGCCTTCTTAGCATTAAGCATAATGGCCACACCGTGCTCATCACTTCCGCAGATAAATAAAGTCTCGTTTCCTTTCATTTTTTGATGTCGATTATAAACATCTGCTGACAAATAAGCTCCGGCCAAGTGACCAAAGTGAATAGGTCCATTGGCGTAGGGAAGGGCCGAGGTAATAAGATATTTCTGAGGAGTCTGACTCACTGTAGCAATCCTTGTAACTTTTGATTATTTTATTCGCTTACAAACTCGTCACTATAGCAAAATCTATAATCTTTTGCTACTAAGACTCATGGCATTTAATATCCCTCCCAAAGCTTTTCTCTCTTTTAGCAAGAAACAGGTCGTTGATACCCTGTGGAGAATTGCTACTCAGATAGAACAGTGCTGGGAAAGTCCTCAAAAAAGATCAACCTCTATACGCTCCCTTCATCTCTACCTAGATGCCCTTGATGACCACATTCAAGACGATGTGCTGCAACTCAAAGATAAAATGAAAGACCTCTCCCCCTTTGATCAAATGGAGAATCTTCAAAAATCTCTGATGCTTCTTGAACGTGAAAATCAAATGAATTTAAGAGACGATCAATTCCTCATAAGCACGCAAGACAGCTTAGAGGTGAAATCTAAAAGTACACGAGAAGTTCACCTCATATTGGACAACTTAAGGAGTTCATTCAACGTGGGCTCACTGATTAGAACCAGTGAGGCCCTAGGTGTTACTAAGATTCATATCTGTGGCTATACCGCAACTCCCGAAAACTCAAAAACGGCTAAATCGGCACTAGGAACGGATGATTGGATAGACTGGAAGTATTGGGAAAATACTCATGAGTGCCTTCAGCATCTAAGAACTAATGGTCATACACTCTACGCCTTTGAGACGGCCCAAGAGTCAGAACTTTTAAACGAAGTTAGTCCAAAATACCCTTGCTCTCTTCTCTTAGGAAATGAAAGATATGGTGTCTCAACAGGAACTCTTTCTCTCGTTGATCATGTGGTAAAAATACCACTAAATGGCCGAAAGAACTCTCTAAACGTAGGAGTTTGTGGTGCTATTGGATTGCACCACTTCCTCAATTAACAAAACTTTATGGTCTAATGACTAGCACGTCACAGGGAGCCTGAGCTACGAGGTAATAGGCCATACTATCGTGAAACATCCCCGTTAAACCTTCGTCAGTACCAGTTGCGACTACACATGAGTCAGCACCTGACTCTTTTAAAAAATTAACCGCCTGAAGCTTTGTATCACTATTTAAGAGAATCACTTTTTCTATTTTGGGAACAATGGCCTCATCAACGAACTGTTGTTCAAATTTTTCAAACTGAGCCTGAATATAGCTTTCTATTTCATTATCTTTTTTAGCATCAACACTCGGAGGTAATTGTGCTCGAGACTTATCATTTAAAATATGAACCAAAACAAAAGTCGAGGTATCATTATAAAAACCATCTTTTAATAAGTGATCAAATGTTTGATTATGAACCTCACTAGGCCCCATAAAAATAACAGTCTTTGCTCTCTTTACTTTCTTTGTCATAACATCACCCTCTGTGAAGACTTATTATTCTAATTATAACTTAGAAACACTCGAGAAAACTTGTTTAAAATCAGTTTTTTTTGTTAATTTAATTAAGTATTTCTAACACCTTAGCAACACATTTCTCAATACCTATGGATACTGCGCCAATCGAGGCATCTGCGAACATATAGGCAGGTGTAGAAACAATTCGATTCACCTCATCCATATGAATCTCCTCCACGCTACATTTGACATGTTTTGCACCAAGGGATGTGATCACTTGGGCCATTTCCTCATCCTCTCCTATCGTAACTTCAATTCCTTTCGCACCCAAGGCCAGACAGATTACGGCAGGTGAAATACAAAGGGCCCCAATAGGTTTCCTCGCTTCATAAAAGGAATGAATCACCTTCTCAAAATCAGGATTGAGCTCAGCTTGTGCCCCTTTAAATGCCAATGTGGATAAGTTCTTAGCGACACCAAAACCTCCAGGAATAATCAGAGCATCAAAGTCTTCGGTCTTTAGTTCAGCCAATGCCTTCACCTCGCCACGAGCAATTCGTCCCGCCTCCACTAAAACATTCCTCTTTTGTGCGCATTCCTTATTTGAGTTATGGTCTACAACATGATGCTGTTCAATATCAGGAGCAAATACTTGTACTTCCGCCCCGGCCTTATCTAGAGCAAGTAAACTGAGTATAGATTCACGAATTTCAGCACCATCAAGATAACCACATCCCGCTAATACGACTGCTACTTTTTGACTCATAATTCACTCCTAAATAATTGAATGTTTAAACTATTCAAACTCATTGATTAAAGATGAAATTAGCTTAAAAAAAGATTAGCTTTAACTCAAGGAATATCGAGTTACGAGTCCACGAGAAGACAAAAATGCGCAGCAAATCAAAACACCAAACGATCATTAATGGCCGAGATTTTAAACTCGTATATTGATAAATAGAACAGTAATAAAATATTTAAAACACTGGTGGTTTCAATAAGTTTTTTTTATAATTCTAACTTCTTAACGACTCTAGAATATAATAGTGAACTAACTTAAAATTGAATGAAGAGATATGTCTGAACTAAAGAAACTCATTACTAAAAAATATTTAATTGCCCTTATCGTTATCGCTATTCTAGATACATTGAGCTTTGCATCCCTACTTTTGGCGATTAACTTAAACAAAGACTTAGCCTATCTCGTAAATATTTCAGGTAAACAAAGGATGCTCTCTAAAGAGATTACTCTCTATGTCCATCAGTACCAATATGCAAAAGCCGATAAAGAAAAAGTATCTATTAAAAAGGACGCCTTAGAAAGAATGGCCCTCTTTAATAAGAGGCATCTCATTCTTTCATCAAACCTTAAAGATTCTGATCACCCAAGTATCCCTCACCGTATACTTGAATTCTATAATCAAGAAAATGGATTGAATCAAAAAAGTCATTACTTCCTAGAGCAATCTAAATTATTTCTGAATTCTATTCCTACAGAGCAAGAGCTAAGTTCATATTCTGAATTTGTGAAGACTCCATTTTTTCAAGACCTTGATCAGGCCGTACAGCTATTTGAAAATGAAGCGAATACCCTTAACAAAATATTGGTTTATATTGAAGTTGTTATTTACCTACTTTCCTTTCTTAATCTTGCCTTCATATTAAAACTTATTTTAATACCCATGAGAGACAGTATTGTTAAACGTGAGGGTGAACTCTCCTCCATGGTATATAAACTTAAAGAAGAGGGTAAGTACAAGTCTATGTTTTTGGCCAATATGGGTCATGAATTGCGAACTCCGCTTAACGGTATCCTTGGTGTAACGGATCTACTCCAAGACTCCTCCTTAGAAGAAGAACAAAAAGATCTTATTAAAATTATTGAAAATTCAGGTACGAACTTACTTCATATTGTTGATGATATTTTAGACTTAACAAAGCTTGATATGGGGGAAGTCATTTTAGAAAAAAGAGATTTTTCCCCCGAGGTCTTTCTTTCCAATATTACTCAATCTTTTAAAATTTTGGCCGATAAAAAAAATATTGAATTCGAGTGGGAAAAGCACAAGTTACCTCTCCTTCTTAATGGCGATGAGCATCGACTAAAGCAAGTCTTTAATAATTTACTCGGTAATGCTCTAAAATTCACCACTGAAGGCTCTATCAAAATGACGACGAAGTATGATGAATATACATCTACTTTTATGGCCAATATTCATGATACTGGTATTGGCATACCTAAAGATAAACTAGAACTTATTTTTGATCCCTTCAAACAAGCCGACTCCTCAACGACACGCCTACATGGTGGGACAGGACTTGGTTTATCCATTTCCAGACGCTTTGTTCAAGCGATGGGTGGAACCCTAAGAGTCACTTCTGAAATAGATATCGGCTCAACCTTTAGTGTCTCTATTCCTATGCGAAAACATTCCTCAGATCGAATATATACTGTAGCTGATCAAGAATCGAATGATAGCTATGTAGGAGATGTTCTACTCATTGATGCTGAAGATGAGAGCAGAAATACGATTACAAGATCTATTACAAATTATGGAGGACTGGTTGAGAGTGCCTTATCAACAAAAGTGGCCCATCGGCTATTGGCCACAAGAAATTATCAAATGGCACTGATCAATACATCCATAAAGACTGAAAACCTTTTAGAATCTATAGAATATTTTATAAAGAAGGTCCCTCAGAGCACAAAAATTTATCTTCTTAGCACTGAGGTAAAATTAGAGCTTAACGAAACGATAAGGGAACGAATATCAGATATTATTCAATTACCTATTGAGGATCAAATTCTCATCGACTTGATTAAGTCTAATCTTAAGAAAGCTTAGCTTAAGCCTATCACTTCAATATCTTTTCGTTTTAGTGATTTAATCCCCTTGGGCAGCGAATCAATAATGGTCTTCTCCATTGAGGTAATCACACTTTCCTTTAGAAAAGAGCGACTATGAACAAGACTCACTTCTCTTGTAGGAGCAGGCTTTTTAAATTTTCTGACGTGCCCAAGTACATCTTTTTCATCTAACTCAAGAACGGCCAACTCAGGTAAGAGAGTGTAGCCTTTAGAGTTCTTTACTAGCTGTTTTAAAGTTTCAAGATTTCCACTCGAAAATTCAACATTTTGTAATACCCTATTCTTATGCTCCAAAGAACAAATCTTCAAAACCTGATCGCGAAAACAATGTCCTTCCTCAAGAAGCCATAGATCACTTGTAAGCATATCGCCCTCACTAAGAGCTTTCTTCTTTAGTAGGGCATGATCTTCAGAAGCATAGGCGTAGAAAGGTTCGTAGAAGAGATGGCGCTCAATAATTCGCTCATCCCCTAGAGGAGTAACTAAAATACCAGCATCAATCTCATCATTAATGAGCATTTTAATAATATCATCAGTTTTATATTCACTGATTTTCAAATATACCTTTGGGTATTGCTTAGAAAACTCTGCAACAAAGAGCGGAATAAGATAGGGAGCAAGAGTTGGAATCACAGCAAGGTGAAACTCTCCTCTAGGCTCATGACCTGTTCCATCGGCAATAGATTCAAGCTTGGAGTGCTCACGCACAATGATTTTAGCCTGAGCAATAATCTCCTTGCCCGCTTCAGTAACGAGAATAGGCTTTTTGGAGCGATCAAAAATAATCACTCCAAGAAGCTCTTCAAGTTTTTGAACTTGGGAAGAAAGAGAGGGCTGGCTTACATGACAAGACTCTGCAGCTCGACCGAAGTGACGTTCTCGATCTACGGCAAGTACATATTCAAGCTGAGTAATTGTAGACATTCTCTCTTCCTATAAATTTTAAATTAACCTAATTGGCTCTTTAACATCCAAGCTGTTTTTTCATGATACTCAATTCTTGCACCAAGAAGACTGTTTGTACCTTCATCGTTTGCCCCTTCAAGAAGAGGAAGAAGATCTTTTGCCGTTCTTACCACTTGCTCATGATCGGCCAAAAGATTTTTGATCATCACTTGAGCATCTACATCTTGAGTTGCATCTTCTTTAACAGAACTTAGTTCACTGAATTCTTGGTAAGAACCTGGAGCCTTAACTCCCATAACACGAATACGTTCTGCAATTTCATCAACCGCAAGAGCAAGATCTGTATAGTGTTGCTCAAACATAAGGTGAAGTGTTTGAAACATAGGCCCTGTAACATTCCAGTGATACTTATGTGTCTTTAGATAAAGAGTATAAGATTCTGCTAATAGACGAGAAAGTCCATCAGAAATACCAACTCTCTTTGCTTCATTAATTCCAATATTAAGTGTCATAACTAGCTCCTAGTTTCTAAGGTTTAACACAATTTATTTGTATCATATAAGGAGCTGGGGGAACAAGATTTTCAACCAATAGTGCCATAGGAATAAGCTATTATTACCTAGACACTAAATAGTTGATTTGAATCATTGTTTTTTTGAATAAATTAAGAGTTTGTACTGCGTCGACTACGACTTGGCCCTGTACTACTTCTTCTTGAGCGACGTGAACCTGATCCACCTTCGTCACTTGAAGAACGTGAACGATCTGCGCCTCTGTCGTTACGAGAACCTCTTCTTGATCCTCCGCTTCCACCACTGCGGCTTCTATCACCACCTGAAGATCTTCCTCCACGTCCACCACGACGAGAACCACCACCACCTGAGCGGCTTCCTCCACGATCAGAACGAGCTGAAGCAGGTGCAATATTTAGACCTTCTTCAATTTGACGGAATTCACGATTAAAGCGTGAACTAAAAAGAACTTTAAGAATTTCTTCTTTAGTAAGTCCTTCAAAGAAGCTTTCAAAAATTCCATAACTATCATCAACATTAAATTGATTTTCAAGATTGGTTACAGCTTCTTTTAGCTTCTCCATACGTTCAATATCACCCTCAACTTTAATTTTCTTAATATCGTTAAGAGTTGGTAGTGTATATTCTTTAAGAGTTTGGTTTGTAGTTCTTTCCACTTTCTTAATTTCAAATCGTGCATTAGGAGCAACAAAAGAAATCGCTGTTCCATGCTCACCGGCACGACCTGTACGTCCGATACGGTGGACATAAGACTCTGCTTGACGAGGAAATCCCATATTAAAAACGTGACTAACATGACTTACGTCAATTCCACGAGCTGCAATATCCGTACATACTAGAAATCTTACTTTCTTTTCTTTGAAACGCTTCATCGCAAAGTCACGTTGGGCTTGGCTAAGTTCACCGTGAAGAGCAAGGGCCGATAGACCACAATCAACTAAGTGATCAGCTACCGTTCTTGATTCATTTCTTGTTTCACAGAAGATAATACCGTAAGCATCTTTATTGGCCTCAATAATCACTCGTAATCCTTTTTGGAAATCACGACGATTCATCATGCAATAAAACTGATCAATATTATCATTCGTTAGGTTTTGTTTTTTAACTTTTAAGAATTCAGGGTTTTTGAATTCTCTTTTTACAAGATCAGAAATCGCTCTAGGCATCGTTGCAGAAAACATCCAAATCTGACGTTGCTCTGGAAGCTGTGTAATGATCTTTTGAACATCTTCTAAAAATCCCATGTTAAGCATTTCATCTGCTTCATCAAGGATAAGGTTCTTACAATCTTGAAGCTTAAGAACACCACGATCAATAAGGTCAATCACACGTCCAGGAGTTCCGACAACAACTTGTACAGACTGCTTTTTAAGAGCAGAAATCTGACGGTCATAAGGAACACCACCGTAAACAGTCATTGCTCTAACGTTAGCAAATTTTGAAACATTTTCTAGTTCAGTAAAAACCTGATGAGCAAGCTCACGAGTTGGTGCGATGATAATGGCCTGAACATTACGAGAAGTAACATCTAGGTTTTCGAGTAGTGGAAGAAGAAAAGCAAGAGTTTTACCAGTCCCGGTTTGGGCCTGACCAACAAAATCCCCATCATGATTGAGTAAAAGAGGGATTGCTTCTGCTTGGATTTCGGTTGGGTTTTCAAAGCCAAGCTTATCAATACCCTGTTGTAGTTTGTCGTTTAAATTAAAGTCTTTAAATGCCACTGGAACTCCCATGAAGTCAATCGCGATCCCATAATGTCATTCATGGAGGTACGATTATTAAATATTCCTATCAAAGCCTGATACTAGGCTTTTTTCGGACCGAATTGGGAATAACTTGGGAAGTTAGGTTAAATTTACATACTTTTGAGGTGTAAAACTAAATAAAAACCGAAATTTAAAGACCCTGACATTGAACCGGATAGGTATTGTGTATCTCTTCGCTCTCCAATGAGAACAGCTTATAGACACCAATACAGAAGAAACCTCTAGCCACTGTCTTTAAAGCTTGCGAACAATTAGTGGGATAAGACGATATTTTTACTCGTTTGTCCAATGAAAAGAGTTCGTATACGTCAGAACAATAAAATCTCTTATGTACACTGGCCAAGGCCGTCTCACATCTTATCGGATAACTTGAGTACTCTTCATTCGTTTCAATATCTTTGTAGAGGTATGGCTTAATACAGTAAAAGCCCCATATAGCGCTTGGCAGGGCCTTTTCGCAAGTGATGGGGTAAGTATTTCGAGTTTCATTACTATGAATAAATCTTAGTTGATAAACATCTTCACAATAGAAACTATGGCCTTCATATTTTTGAATCTTAGGCCCTAGTCCAATATCACCGAGGGAAAAGCTAGTGCTAAAAGCACTTAGGCAAAACCAAGACAGGATAAAAGTGAGTATTACACGAATATTTCTCATAGTTTTGCGAAAATATAAGATCAGTAACGCTACGACAAGAGTAGGGCAAACTTTATAGGATTATTCTACCCTCGTCTTATAAAGAAACTGAGATGAGCTGATCATTTAAACTCAACCACTTAATCATCGTCTTAGCGTAGGCCACTTCATTAGCATTAAGCTCTATTCGAGTGGTCGCAAAGTCATTTACAGTATCAATTAAAGTCTCAAGGTCTATTCGTCCAATTTTATAACGACGCTCTTCCTGATCAAGAATTGTCTTCGCTACTTTTATTTTCTTTCTTCCAATTCCCACTCTCATTTTAAGCGTCTCTATTTTATCTCTTAGGTCATTCACTTCATTTCTAAAAGTAATGAGAGACTTTCTTTTAATCATTTCCGCTTTATATTTTTCAACACCTAAATAAGCGGCATTTGCTTTTTGTTGATCATCAAAGAGAGGGATCTCAAGTTTTACACCGATCACAGCTTCGTTTCTATTGGCAGTTGTATTATAGCGTTCAGACTCATCTCGATTGAAACCGGCCACTAAGTTAAGGTTAGGATTATTGACTCTTTTGGCCAGATTGTACTCTTTCTCACGTACTGACTCTGTTTTTTGCGCAATGATAAAGAGCCTAGTTTTATCTCCCTCTACGGCCTTTGTATCTCCGACGAGTTTTTCAAGTAAGCTAATCATATTCTTATTTTGAGCAGGAAGAATATCGGCCAAAGAATTCCCAATCAGAGTTTGGATCGACTTCTTCATTTCTGTGAAGCTTCGCTTTTGATCCAGAAAATCTTCTTGTCTCTCAAGTACGAGTAATTCTCCACGGGCCATATCTGTATTCGTAGCAACTCGTGAACTGTAGCGTTTTTTAATATTTTTTTCTAACTTCTTAGCTTCGGTATAAATTCTTTCAGAGAGTTTTAAACTTTGATGGGATTGCTTAAAGTCCAAATAGACAGAGATACTCTCCTCTAGATAATCTTCATAATTTTCTTGCACTTGTAATAAGGTATAATCTTTTTCTTCCTCTAGCGCAGATTCTTGAAGACGAATATCGCGTCCAAATGAATTATTTAAAAGAGATTGTTCCACTCGTAATCGAGTAAGGTTCACGTTAGTACCAATTTGTTTTGATTTAGTATAAGAAGCCGAAACGGAGGTTCCTGTCTTTACAAATTCTTTACTTAGATTAGTTGTAAAATCGGATGTATTTCCCTGGCTAGAGGTATAGCCATTTTCTTGTTCGAGACTCAAGAGAAGTTGGGAGTTAGGTAATCCTCTTTCAACAATGTAGTTGGCCCCTTTTTCATCGGCAAAAATAGAGTTGTACTCAGGGTCATGCTTTTGTAACAAATTAATGAAGTCAGGCATGTTAAGTTCTTTGGCCAAGCTGAGATCACAAAGGGAGAATGTTAATAATATAGAGATGAGAGAGGGCTTCATGAGCGGTCTCCTTTTAGTTTAAATTGAGCATATATACTATAAATACAGGGTACAAGAACTAGAGTGATAAACATACCAAAGAGTAGTCCCCAACACATGGCCAACATCATTTCGGCCAGCATAGAATCATAGCCCCCGATTCCATACGCTGTAGGAAAGAGACCGGCGACAGTGGTAAATGTTGTGATAAAAATTGCTCTTAAGCGCGTAGAGGAAACTTTCGCTATTTTATAGAGTAAATTATCCTTACTCGTTATCGTTTCATTGAGCTTATCAATGAGGACGATAGAGTCATTAATAACGACTCCAATCATTCCTAAAGTTCCCACTACAGAGAAGAATCCGTATTGCTCCATGCCGTGAAAATAAAAAGCTAGTATCGATCCAACCACACCAAAAGGTATGATGGTTGCGATAAGTAGAGGTGTAACTAAACTGTCATAAAGAAAGATTAAAAGAAGATAAATAAGGCCTACCACCATTAAGACCGATACAGAAAAGTCCGATTGAGACTCTCTAGAATCTTCAACTTCTCCAACAAAATCGAGGCTTGTTGTTGGCCGTCCTTTTAACAGAGCAGGAAAATACTTATTTTCCACTTCTTCCGCTATTTCTAAGGGAGTGATCTTAATATCTCTTTTTATCGCTCCATATATAACTGTCGTTCTTCTAAAATTAATTCTTTGTATATTAGCGTCTTTTGCACCTTGAGTTACTTCAACAAGCTGACGAATAGGTACAAGATAGCCATCTTCATTACCCACGGTAAGGTCTAATATTTTGTCGATATTATCTTTATTAATAGAATGACTTGTCAGACGTACATCAACTTCTTCCTCTCCATTATTGAGAGTATAGAGGACATTACCTTCTATATAGGCCCTAAGAGTTGTAGCGAGTTGAGCGTAACTTACATTCAGTCGACTTGCTTCCGCTTTATTAATAGTGAGGCGAAATTCATTTTTTTGCACAGGACGCTCAATTTCAATATCAGTTATCCTTCCATCATTTTCTAGAGACTCAACAAGTTCATTTACAACTTGTTTCCTGCGTTCATCGTTATTTTCCTGTACTTGAATCGCTAAAGAACTACCACTATCAGACCCGAAACGACTCTTCATAAAACGAACTTGTTCAAATCCTTCAACTTTTTTAGCTCTAGATTCCCAATCATCTAAGAGTTCATTAATAGACTCTTCTCTTTCAGTAGCAGGGACGATTTCAACTCTAATGGAGGCTTCATTCTCTTTTACAGCTCCTCCCCTACGATTCATTCCTATTTGCGTGTACACGGCCGTAACAATTCCCCTTTTATCATTAAGGAATATATCTTCAATAGATCGTACTTTAGTTGCCGTTTCAAAGCGTTTCATATTCTTCTCACCAACAACTTTAATTGAAAAGTCACGTGTCTCTTCCCTTGGAAACATCACATATCTCATATTATTTTTATAGATATAAAAAGAGGCACCCAGTAAGCAGATAAAAAGCATGAGGATAGGAAATCTAATATTTAAAATTTTATTAAGAATATTGGCATAACGATCCTCAATAACATGAATAAAATGATCTCTAAATTTAGCAAGACCTTTCCCCCATCCTCTCGATTCAAAATAAGTTTCGATCTTCATTTTGTGAATCATATGCGATGGCAACAAAAAGAAAGACTCAATCATAGAGGCCACGAGCATAAGAAAAATGACAGGAGGAATATACTTCACAAATAAACTAAAACGTCCGCTAAAAAAGAGAAGCGGAATAAAAGCAGCACACGTTGTAAGCATACTCGCTGTAACAGGACCTATAACATCGAGAACGGCTTGTATTCCAGTTTTACCATTATTAGACTTCATTTCACGAGAAATATTCTCTGCAATAATAATCGCATCATCGACAACGATCCCTAGAACAATAATAATTGCAGCCAAGGTCATATTGTTAACCGTATATCCCATTAACATTGATATAATGAGTGTAAAGCCTAAAGAAAAAGGAATCCCCATGGCAACCCAAATACCTGATTTAAAATCTAGAAAGATAAAGAGAATAATTAAGATTAGAATAAAACCGACGAGACCATTACTACCAATAAGTTCGAGACGATTCCGTACATCGTAGGACTCGTCATCAATTAAGACAAAGCGCAAATCTTTGAGGTCATTATCTCTTTTAAATTTTTCTATAAAGGTAACTACTGAATCCGTTGCGCTGAGAATATCAGAGCTGGAACTTTTTTTTATGCTTACTTTTATTCCTTCATGGCCTTGGATTTTTAAAACAGAAGTTGTATCTTCAAAGCCATAGGATACATCAGCGATTTGAGAGAGCTTCAACTGTTGACCTTGAAATCCCGCACTTACCGTGACGTCTTTAATTGGAGCGATATCATCAAGTTCTGAAATCAGCGTAACTTCAGATTCTAATCGATCTTTCATATTCCCGATGGGATTACGAATATGTTGAGAAGTGATTGCTGTTCTCACTTGTCCCATGGAGATTTCATTTTGAACAAGTTTTTCGGGACTAACTTTTACCTGTAATTCAGGAGCAAGATAGCCAGAATTTTCAGTACCACTTATCTTCTTTTCTGAAATAATTTTATTCATGAATGCCAGTGCATACTCTTGAAGCTTAAATCTATCTTCAACAGATAAGATTTCTTTTCCTTCAAGATAAATTCCAACATCTATGATCGCTTTTTCTTTAGAACGGAAGCGATAAAAGACGGGCTCTTCTGCATCATCAGGAAGACTCACAGAATCAACAGCATCTTTAACATCTTGAGTTTTTTCGGTCAGATTCTCAACGCTAGCTTCAAAGAATATTGAAATAGAGCTACTACCATAGGAAGAAGTCGTAGTAATGTCATCTATATCAGAAATACCTTTGAGCTCTTCTTCAATGGGCTTAGTGATAAAGAGCTCTACGTCTTGAGCAGTTGCTCCAGGATATGGCACATTTATTCTCACGAAGTTTAGGGTAAAGTCTGGCATTTCCTCTTTGCCAATTTTCCCCCAAGACACGATCGCTGTAACCAAAAGACCAAACATTATTGCATTGACCACCACGGGTCTATTCACAAAGTAAGCAATTAAATTTCTCATTTACCTCTTCTTTATATTTATTATTTTTTTATTCTTTGTCGCTATACTTTAGGATAAACAAGAGCTTCAATTTTAGTAAGGGCCTGTTCTATCTCAGCGACTTCATTTTCATCTATTTTGGACAGTCTTTCTAATACTTTATCAGCGGCTTTCATTTCCACACCGCGATAAATTTCACGTCCTTTTAGAGTCAATGCTAACACAGAACTTCTGCGGTCTTCGCCATCTTTTTTTCTATGAAGAAGATCTTTATTAACCATAAGTTCGACCATCTTAGAGATAGCGGGCTGACTGACTCCGTTAATTTCAGCGATGTCTTTAACCCGGTTAATTCCATTATCAATATTAGAGAGGATTCTAAATTGTGTAACGCCAAGTCCTTCTAATGCACAGTCCTTTATCGTCTGAGAAAGAAAAGACATGGCAACGGGTATAGTCATCAATAACTGATGGGATAACTTATTCTTTGCTTCCATTTTTTAGTCCAACGTTAGGAGTTAATGGTCAACCTCGCCCAAAAATAACTTGGTTAACTTATAACCATACTAAGTAAGGAGTGTTGAAACATTATGGAAAAGAATAAGCACCTGATTTTATGAGGTTGTAGAGCTTCTGTTTAGGTTACTTACGCTTCGCAAGATTTCTTATCGAGATAGTAATCATAGTTACCAGGGTAGAGCGTCACTTTTGACTTATCTACTTCAATGACTTTACGAGTAAGCTCTTTAAGAAAATGCCTATCGTGGCTTACAAAAAGAATTGTGCCTTCATAGGTCTTTAAAGCATTCAGAAGTACTTCACGAGACTGCATATCCAAATGGTTTGTCGGCTCATCAAGTACCAATAGGTTATTATTTTGACTTAAGAGTACGGCCAAAATAAGACGACTCTTTTCTCCACCAGAGAGATGGCGAACTTTCTTTTTTACATCATCTCCACGAAAGAGAAAGGCCGCTAATAGGTTGCGAAGAAATCCTTCACTGGCCTGAGGAAGTGAGCCTTGTACTTCCTCAATAACGCTACTTTCAGGTCTTAGTACATCAAATGAAAATTGACTAAAGTAACCCACTTTTATAGAAGGCCCTATGGTTACGCTTCCTTCTGTGGCATCCGTTTCCCCACAAATTGTTTTGAGAAGCGTAGATTTACCGGCACCATTAACTCCTACGACGGCCAAACATTCTTGGCGCTTTACCATCATATTCAGACCTTCAAATACAAGAAGCTCTGATCCATCAGGCTTTTGCCATACTTTCTTTAAGTCCTTAACGACGACTACATCATCTCCACCGCGGGGTGGATTAGAAAAAGTAAAAGAAATCGATTCTTCCTCAGGAGGAACATATACTCTATCAATTTTTTCTAGTTTTTTTATTCTTGATTGCACTTGAGCGGCATGAGAAGCGCGGGCCTTAAACTTAGCGATGAATTCCTCATCTTTAGCAATACTGTCGGCCTGCTTCTTAGATTCAGAAATCAATTGATCTCGTCTTATATCTCTTTCTTTTTCATAGAAGTCATAATCACCAGAATAAACAGTGACCTGTTTATGAGCAACTTCGACTGTTTTCTTACAAACATTATTCATAAAATGACGATCGTGAGTCGTCATGAAAACCGCACCTTCATAGTTTTGCAACCATTCTTCTAGCCACAGTATCGTTTCCATATCAAGGTAGTTAGTAGGCTCATCCATAATGATAAGGTCTGGCTTAATAACAAGAACACGAGCCAACGCGATTCTCATTTTCCAACCACCACTAAACTCTTCTATATTTTTTCGATGCTCATCAGGATGGATACCAAGTCCCGTAAGGACTTCTTCCGCTCGACTTTCAAGATCGTATCCACCACGTTTCTCAAACTCAGTTTGGACATCTCCCATCTTCATCAATACATCATTCATTTCATCTGGATCAAGATCAGGGTCGCAAAGCTTTACTTCATACTCACTAAGCTTTTCTTGGAGAACTTTGACCTTCTCATCGCCACTGAGAACTACTTCTAGCGCGGTCATTCCCTTCATCTCTCCTACATTCTGAGAGAAATAGGCCATTCGCAATTTATCTGAAAAACTAATTTGTCCTTCATAATTCTTATCTTCACCAATAATCATTCTAAAAAGAGTGGTCTTCCCTGTCCCATTAGGACCAACAAGGCCAACCTTCTCGCCAGGATAAATTTGAAAATTAACTTTTGAGTAAAGAACCTCTCCACCTTGAATTTTAGAAATATTACTAACGTTGAGCATGAAGTGTTCCTTTTGGAGTCAAGTTGATCGAATTATAATAGCTCTTTAATATCTTTTGGTCCAAAAGAGTCGAGAATATGCAGTTTAAATATATTTGAGAGTTCTTCGCAGACTTTAATTCCTCGAACACTATTACCACGCTTATCTAACCTTGGGCTATAAATAGAAATGGCCATCATTCCGGGGATAATCATCAAAATCCCCCCAGAGATTCCACTTTTGGCCGGGACACCTACGTCAAATACCCATTCCCCTGAATAGTTATACATTCCACAAGTGAGGAGGATACTCAGAACATGGCGTAAATTACTGCGCTCAATACATCTTTGCCCGGTCTTTGGGTGAATTCCCCCATTAGCAAGAGTTGCTCCCATGAAGGCCAGATCATCAGAATTTACTAAAATAGAGCATTGATTAAAATAGAGATCTAGGTCTGACTTGAAATCTTTAGTCATCAAATTAAAGTGGCGAAGTAAGTGAGCAATGGCCCAGTTCTTGTGACCGTTATCTTTTTCTGAGTTATAAACAGCATCATCTATGGCCAATTCTCTTCCAGCAAAAGCGCAGAAATAGTCCAAGAGCTCATCTTGCTTAGACTTTCCTTTCGTTCCACTAATCAATCCTGTCGTCACGATTGCACCTGAGTTTACCATGGGATTAAAAGGACGATTTAAGTCATCAAGCTTGATGATGGTATCGTAATCTTCTCCCGTAGGCTCCATCCCTACTTTCTCCTCCACAAAGAGATTGCCGTGTTGCTCTAGGGCAAGAGCATAAGAAAATGGTTTAGAGATTGATTGAATGGAAAATAAACTTTGTCGATCTCCAACATTGATTAAAGTACCGTCTGTGGTCACGACACTTATAGAAAATAAGTCCGGATCAACCATTCCAAGGGCCGGAAAAGAGTTTGAAACTCTCCCAGAGAGATCATTCTTGTACTTATCATAGAGATTATTGATGCATTCTTCGATTTTCATAGTCTATCTAACCTTTTCCCTTTAGAGCGGCGCACAGTATAGGGTAAAATACAGGACTATGAAATACTTAATTTTATCCCTTTTCCTTCTTTCATGTAGTTCCAAAAGTTATCGAGATGCTTCTCGTAAAAGCGCCCATATATCTCCCGATGCATGGACATTAAAAGAGGATATTGTCCAAATCTTCTACGCGCGGGCCTTTTCTTGGCGTGGCTACTTTGGAGTACATCCATGGATTAGCTGGAAAAAGAAAAACGAAGAGCATTATACCGTCTCCCAAGTGACAGCCTGGAATCTTCGTCATCAAAAATCAACGATTACAACTCGTAAAGATATTCCTGATCGCCATTGGTTTGACTCACCTCCAACACTACTTTTTGAAGCTCGCGGAGATAAAGCAGCGACTATAATTAAAAAAGTGAAGCTCCTTATTAAAAACTACCCCATGCAAGATCGATATGTGGTCTATCCTGGTCCAAACTCAAATACATATATATCGTATCTCATCCGTAATATACCAGAACTGAAGGTTTCACTCCCTCCTCATGCCATCGGTAAAGACTTCTTTGAATCCCCGGTAAAGCTTACGACTTCGCCATCTAATACAGGAGCTCAATTTTCTCTTTATGGAATGTTGGGTCTTACTCTCGGAGTTGAAGAAGGTATAGAGTTTAATGTCATAGGACTCAACTTTGGATTGGATTTTTGGCCGCCGGCCATAAAATTTCCTATAGCCGGCAGAATTGGATTCCCTGAGAAAGCTATAACAGACTAATAGTAGAGAAGGAAGCCTAGACGTATCTCTTTCTTTCTACGCTCATAATCCAGTAGATTCTCCATACGACCATAGTAAAACTGGGCAAAAATCTCAGGGTTAAAAGAATCTCCTGGAAAGTCGTAGATAAGATTTGTAGATATAAATCCATTATCAAAATCAATAAGCCGCTTTCCACCCGAAGCCGTTACACCAAGGCGCCATTGCTCAGAGCCCATAAAGTTTTGAAAAAGTAATTTCAAGGTGTAATAGCCCATATACTCAGTAATACCAGTATTGGTGTCATCCAAATTAAAATTATAATGCAACTCTAAAGACGTCACGAGATCAAGAAACTCAGAACCAAAGAAGAAAGAGTTTCTCATATAAATCTGATCTACAGAGCGGCTCTCTTGCTCACTCTTTCCATTAGAATTGTGTAGATATCCCAAGTCTATAGACTTCAGTCTTTTGTCTTTGATCACAAATCTGTAAAACATTCCAGGATGATAGTTGATATCACGAAAAGGTTTTGATTCTTTGTAAATATCCCAAAAAAGCTTTTCAGTGAAATCAACAAAGAGAGGATAATTTTCCAAAACTCTATACTTGAAACTAAATTGCAGCTTTAAATCATTCTCTCCGACCAACGCATAATTCGCCTGATGCAAAGAAAACTTCTCTTTACCTTCGTCTTGAATAATGACATCCATCAGAACCTTTTGGTCCTCTGTAATGGCAAATGACTGGCTTAAACTTATCGAAAAATAACAACTTATTAGAAAAATTAAATTCCTATTCATTCTATTCCCATTTCCTATGATCTTTTCTTAAACTGCACTATAATGATGACTTTACTTCAAGAAGTATATACTGAATTAACCATCTTGATAATGTGAATCCTATTTAACAAATGAGTAATTAATGAACAAAAAGGCCGTACTTGAATTCTTGAAAGACCAACTTCAAACCGAATTTGAAAAGGCTAAACATGCCTTTGAAACATCGCGAGGTCATGCAACAAGTCAGGAATTGAAATCTGAAGGCAAGTACGATACACGTTCTATTGAAGCAGGCTATCTAGCAGGAGCGCAAAAAGTTAGAGTAGATGAACTTGAAAATGATATTAAATTACTTGATGAGATTGATCTATCCCTTCCCAATGATACAGTCAGTGTTGGAAGCCTTGTTGAAATTGAACACAATAATATGACTCGAACTTATTTTATTAGCTCTACTTCAGGTGGAACTATGATCAAAGATGGAGATAAGGTTATACTTATCATTAGTGCCTTCTCACCTATTGGTGCTGAAGTGATAGGACTTAGTGCTGGAGATAGTTTTGAAGTCGAAATCCAAGGAAATCTTCGAGAATATAATCTCAAATCTATTGAGTAGCTTCTTTTCGTAAATAGCGAAAAGCAAAGTTGACCAAGGCCAAGGGAATAACACTTAAAAAAGCTCCAAGTCCTAAAGCTCCGCCCATACCTTGAAGTTGTGGAGCAAGGTTGAAAAAGTAGAAATAAAATATCAAGCAAGAAAGAGCTAGAGTATATTTCGATAGCCTATTTATTCCTGACATACCGATAAAGCTGCCTCCGAAAAAGAGAATACTAGAAGCCTCAGGCCATTGAATAGGAATAAGCTTTACTAAGCTTACAAATAGAAGTGTTAATAGGCACGAAGCTCGAATAGGCCCTATTTTTTGATATTGTGCCAGTATAAAAGTTAATCTAGCCCCAGCAAGAATAATAATAAAACTTAAAACATCCTCCACTATATCACTCCCTTTTGAAGGATGAAGAAAATAGCAACACTGCAAAAGGCTACAGTTCCCAGTTTTCCACCGATCCCCTTAAAAAGGCCATCTAATGCGAGATAGAGCCCCCCTCCTAAAAAAGATACTATGAATAATTCGAGATGATTTGAAATGATCTCACTTGAGCACATTCCCGCAAAAGAGCCGCTATAAATAGCAGCAGGACATAAATTGATTTCCGCTTTATTCTTACTGGTAACAAAACTTCCCAGTAAACCTATCAGTGCAGAAGAGGTAACGGAGCTTATGCTTAGATATTGATGGCCTAGGAAGCAAAAAATACAACCCAGAGCGAAAGCAGGAATGACGGGCCATTTACGAATCATTATTAACAATATCCAAAGATTTAACAGATAATCGCTCTAACTTATTCCAATCACTCTTAGGAATGACAGCAATGCCACCTTTTAAGATTCCTATCAACTGAATGATCGTTTTACTATCGCTCTCTTTTGGCTTTATTTGACCTTTTGTAAATTTTTGCTCAATCCAATATCTTGGATACTGGTTTTTACTAAATTTAAAGAAAAGTAAGGATAAGTCATTGAATCGTTCATGAGAAGTTTCAAGCATAAGAGGAACAACTCTTATATTATTTGCCCAAAATATTTTATCTTTCAAAAGAAATCGTCTTAACTCGGCTGAACTAATTCGACGTCTCGGATTTGAAGAATGAACCACAACAATCCAATCATCATACTTACTGACTTTAGAACTTTCATTTATGATCTGATCTTCACTGATTATTTTACTTTTTAAATTAATCTTTTCATTTTCAGCATTGGCCGAACTGAGTAAAATCAATAAAGTAATGTGTATAGAATGCATTAGAAACTTAATACTGTCCCCCACTCTATACTTGTATAGTCTCGCTCTTCGCCTGAAACATGACTATTCTTACCAACATAAGATGTTTGAGTTATTCCAAGGGATAGACGCCAATTAGCCCATGGTAAAAAATTATAACCAAGGGTTACTTCATAAAGCTCTACAGGATCGACAATTGTATCTGTAGAGTTGTCTCGGTCATGATCAATTTTATTAAGACCGACTGTATCGTGAAGATAGTCAAATCGAGCATAGAGAATATGCCTATTTTGAACTAAATGAAACCAAGGTTCAAAATAAAAGGATAGAGGGTTTGAATCTTGAGAATATAGTCCAGATTTTAAATCAGAAAGAAATAGTTCACTTCGAAATTCAAATCGATCTATTTTTGCTTTTATATCAAGGCCGTAAGAATAGTATCTATCTTGTAATTTTTTTTGCCCTGTTTGAAAGCTTGTCCCTATTTTCAAATCACCTTCTTCTGAACGATATCCTGCACGAAAACCTGTAGCGATTCGACCTGCACCAACCTTGATTGAACCGGCGTAAAGTGAACTTTCAAAAAATCCACTTGCGATTTGATAGGTCTGATTAAGGGAGACTCCCATGATGTGATCGTCAAAAAACAGAAAGTCTCCATTCGTTTCTCTTAGGGCCAAAGGTTTCTCATTTTGCCATCTTAGAAAGTCGAAGTGCTCCCGGTTACTCACTCCAAATGGAGTGATAAGAGCACCAAAACTGAGGGACATCTCGTTATTACGTTGATAAGTCATAGAGATAATTTCTGGCTCGACTTGTTCTTGCGCATCTACATAAGATCTATACGGTGCATGAATATTTTCGATCTGCCTTTCTTGCTCAAATTCAATATGTGAAAAAAAAGATAATGAAGAGTTAATTTGACTATTAATCATCAGTCCAAACTCTACTTCATCAAAGCTATACTGATCCCGACTATGAGGGAGATGCCAGTTCGTACCCGTTAAATTGAAATAGCCACCAACACTCATAGACTTGGCTTCAAAAGTAGATACTTGTCCTACTTGATGTTCTTGCAGTAGAAATGACTCTTCTAGCTTTCTAATACGATCTTTCAAAGTTTCAAGCTCGCTACTTTCAGCATAAATAGTCGTAATAGAACAAGACAATATCAGAAAACAAGTAATCAATTTATTCATGGGGTTATTTTAGAGTGATGGAGATCGGTTGCAAAGTTTTTTTACAAAAGACACGGCCACATTAGAAAAGATATCTCTTAAGAGGAGATTTTAACGGCGCCTAAGAACTCGAGCCTAAACGTCACAGGAAAGAGACAATCTAGTCTCAAATCGACTTCATTTCTTTGACAAAGGGTGTGGGCAATTGAAAGGCCCATACCAATTCCCTTTTCTTTATTTGAGAAAAAGGGATCAAATATTTTTTTAAAATTTGAGTTTTCAATAGGTGCACCATTATTACGCACAAGGATGAATAAGCGCTTCTCTTCGTAGAAAACCTTAAATGAAATTAAACCTTCTTTGATTCCATTTAACTCTATTCCATCACATGCATTGTCGATGATACTCAGAAGGGCCTGGCTAATATCAGTTTGGCTTACGCGAGCTTGAATATTGGGTTCAGCCAAAGAATAGTCGATATCTATTCCTCTACCTTTTAATTTCTCAGAACAAAGTTCAACCGTTGATATAATCAGATCTTTTACATAAACGAATTCTTTCTCTGTTGTCCCATGACGATCACCAAAGCTTTGCATAACATACATAATCGAGCTTATCCTATCCGACATTCGATTTAAGCGATCAAGAAGCTTATCTACCTCATCGTGGAAATGACCCTCACGTAGAATTAATTTATCTAGGCGTCTAACGGAACCTTTTATAATCATCAATGGATTATTAATTTCATGAGCAATACTTCCCGACATCTCCCCTAATGAAGCCATCTTACTATTGTGAAAAAGCTTCTTAGACTTCTCTGTCAGATATTCTATTTGACGGGCAGATGAGCCATCTTTGAGAACAATTAAAATAACATCTTTCTTTTGAATCTTATCGTAATAATCTACAAAGGTTCCAATCACATCAAATAACTTCCCCTCCTCATTAGTACACTTCAGAGGTATATTAAATAGTTTCTTTCCATTTTTATAATACTTCATTTCAAGTTCTTCAAAGAAGCCCATTGATTCAAATATTCGGTCAAGCTTTTTATTTTCTAATTCAAAGGACTCTCTTCCTAGTAACTTTTTAATTTCTTTAGAACAGTAAGTAATTGTAAAATCAGGTTTACAGATAATGAAGACTTCTTGAATCAGATCAATAAAATCTAAATTTTGCTCTTGTAGGACTTGATAATTCTCTCTTTGGATATCAATATTACTTTTAAGTTCATGAATCTTTTTATCTTTAAGAGGAATAGCTTTAATGGCCTTATTATTTAAAATATCGTTCGAATACTTATTAACTTGATCTAGCTCTACCCTAAAGATCGCTAATTTCCTTAGAATTATGAGAAAAGCGATAATAATAATCAATATGGTAAACACTCTTAGATATTTTAGCTTCTCTATTTCGATACTCTTAATCTCACGATTATTCATGAGGATTTCATCAGATAAATCTCTAAAACTCCTTAAGAAAGACTCTAAGTTCTTCAAGTCAACGCTCTCACTATCAAGAACAATAAGCACTTCAATAAGAGGAGTGATTTTATCTTTCCACTTCTTATTAAGAAGTTTAAACCTCGGAAAGTAATGTTTAGAAGCTAGATTATTCATTAAAAGATCTACTTCTGTTTTTAAGTTCTTTATTTCTTGGAGATTCTTTTTTTCGATAGATTTCTTTTTTAGATAGAAATGGTGCTTGATTAAGATATCCATTTTCTCAATATCATTTAGTGTTCTTAATATCGTAGATTGATCATTGATTGTATAATGAGTCGTTGTTTCTAATTTACTGCCATAATAAAAAGAAAATAGAGCGCCCATAGCAATAAGAAAAAAAGAAAGCCATAAACCAGACTCTTTTCCAATTAAAACTGAACGTAATTTCTTAATAAAACTCATAAGTTCTATTCGGATAAGAAACTATAAATATGTAATATAGCTTAAATATTTCTAGAAAAATATTTACATCTGACTATCATACTCGGTTTTTTATTTTCAGGTACTTTACCTAGGAATGTAACCACTGAGGAGGAGTCACTATTAGACTCATCTCTAAAAACATTCACTTTATCTCCAAGCTTAATCTCACTAAGGAAATTAATATGGTATTCACTAATCTGTTCACTGCTGTGTAATGAGTAATCAATAGAGTCGAGAATCCATTGAGTATATTTTGTATTATTAACATGACCATTTAAGTCAAGATCGGAGTTTTTGGTATGGAATTCATTAACTAGACTCAAGTCGTCGGAAAACTCAACTCTTTGCGCTGTATAATCTAAACATGACTCCATTCTTGGAGTAATAGGAAGATCCTTCAAAGGTATTTCAATTGGCTTTCTCTTTTCTATTTCAAGAGTAACCCATGTTGTTGTTGCACTACCTATGAGTTCTCCTTCACTGTATATTTCAAAATCTCTATAAGCGTAAAATGAGTCAGGTAAACGTGACCAAGTCTTCACCGTTATAGTGGAGAATAAGTCGGGCCACTTTTTCATTTTGATACTCTTTCTAATTAAGACCCAAAATACTCCACGGGTCATCATATCTTCATGACCGAAGCCTGCATCTAGGGCATGAAAAGTGGCAATATCTTGAAGTATGCCAACGAGCCCTAGTAGGCCAAGACGCTTGTGAGAATTAGAAGTAAAGGTATCAATGGTGTAGTCTTTGGAATAAACAGCATCCATGCCTAGTAGTCCGAGTCTCTTTGACCACAATGGGGCATTTCAGGAGCATAAGGATTGTGTACTCTTAATTTATCCTTACTATTTTGCACCCATTTTTTCTTTACCATGGGGCATGAATAAGAATTATACTTCTTACCAATATCGTAAGTTTCAATAAGTTTAATCAATCCAAGATTGGCCTTATGATAAAGAGTATCATTTTTCTCTCGTTCAGCTGTAGAGCTAATTTTCTTCAACTCTGAACTTGTATCTTTTAAAATTTCTTTTATTTCTTTATTACTTACCTTATCAATTTCATTTGCTAAACGTTTTGCATCTTCTTGTACAAGTTTGGGATCGTACTCAAAGAAATGGGCATGTAGGGATTCATTAACTGTTAATATTTTCTCAACCGACTCTTTATCGCTACCTTTTAATAGTGTTCTTGCTTCAAGACAAAAGGAAAGACTTAAAAGGGAGATCATAATAACTAAATATTTATTTTTCATATATACCTCAATCAATAAGATTAGATTTAATTCGTAAACTATTGGTTACCACAGAAATGCTACTAAGTCCCATTGCGATACTCGCTAAAACAGGTGGTAACATTGGTCCGTTAAATAAGAAAAGGATACCACCGGCAACAGGAATCAATAAAGAATTATATACTAGAGATAGAAATAAATTTTGCTTTATTACTCTCATCGTCAATTCACTTAAGTCTATAAAAGAGAGAAATTTCTTTAAGTCACCTTTTACGAGAGTAACGTCTGAAGCATTTATTGCCACATCAGTCCCCGTTCCCATGGCAACACTCAGGTTTGCTTTGGCCAGTGCAGGAGCATCATTAACACCGTCACCTATCATGGCCACTTTAGCCCCAGCACTTTGAAGTTCTGTAACTTTATTAGATTTATCCAGGGGAAGACAGTGTGAATAGAATTCGGAAATATCTAATTCTTGGCAAACATGTTGAGCAATTCTTTCATTATCTCCAGTCATTAGTATCGTTCTGATACCTTTTGACTTGAGACGATTGAGAACATGTTTAACCTCTGGTTTGATCTGATCTCCAACAATATACGTTCCATAATGTTGCGCATCTTGGGCCATATAAATCTCAGATCCTAGCTCATGAGAGATAAGTTCCTCATTTAATTCAATTCCTTTTTCTTTAAATAACTCTCTATTACCAATTAAAATATCCTTTCCAGCAACCTCTCCTTCTAGTCCTCTACCTTTTATAATATTAAAAGAATCAGGTTCCTCTGCTCTAGTATCTTCTTGAGCTGCAAAGGTCATTAATGCCTTAGAAAGAATATGCTCAGAATATTGCTCTAAAGAGAGCGTATGCTTTAATATCTCTTCGCGTTTATTTTTTAGAAACTTAAAGTCTATTACGCTAGGTTTTCCTACCGTTAGGGTTCCCGTCTTATCAAAAATAATTGTATCGACATCAACGGCCTTCTCTAAGACGGCCCCTCCACTAATGAGAATACCATTGAGAGAAGCTTTTCCGGTTGCAACGACAACTGCTGTTGGAGTAGCCAGACCAAGAGCACACGGACAAGCAATAACAAGAACAGCAATAAAATTAGAAATTGAATTACCCCAAACCGGAGATGGCCCCCAAAAGAACCAAGCAAAGAATGTAATAAAAGCGATTATCAGAACAATGGGGGTAAAAACAGAACTCACACGATCCGCATAAAGTTGAATTTCAGGTTTTGAGTTTTGGGCTTCTTCTACATATTTGATAATTTGAGACAAGAAAGTATCTGGACCGATTTTTTGTGCTTTATATTCAAGCACACTATTTCCGTTAATCGTTCCTGAGAAGACTTTGTCATTTATTTCTTTATCTACAGGAGAAGACTCTCCAGTCAGCATAGACTCATCGATACTTGAGCTACCCTTCGTAATTTTCCCATCAACCGGTATCTTCTCTCCTGGCTTTACAATGAGAATATCCCCGAGCTTCACCTCTTGGATCTTTATTTCTTTAACAGCGCCTTCACTACGGATTCGTGCCGTTTTGGAAGAGAGCTGAAAGAGGGAGTTTAATGCTTGTTTCGTTTTCTTTTTGGCCTTTTCTTCAAAGTAATTACCCAGATAAACAAAGGTTACAATAAAACCTACGGCCTCAAAGTAAACACTTTGAGTTAGTCCTAGTGATATAGACCATTCATTAAATACTGTTACAAAGAAGCTATAAAGATAGGCACTCGTCGTCCCTATTCCTATAAGCGTATTCATATTCGATCTCGCCGAATAAAGAAAAGTCAGAAAACTTTTTTGAAATTTAAATCCGATCCAAATCCAAACAGGAGTCGCGAACCCTAATTGCAATAGCCAATTTATTCTTTGAGAGGGCCATCCTTTTGCAGGCCCCATGGCGAGAATAAAAATGAGTAGAGATAGAACTAGCCCTATGACAAACTTTGAAAAGTCTTGTGATTTTTCGACTTGCACCTTTTCTTCAGAATAAGTGAAGCCTAGTTCCTTAATTTTATTTTGAATATCTTTGATGACTGATTCATCAGTAGTCTCAAAGGCCCCAGTCTCCATAGCGTAGTTCACACGCGCCGACTCTACTCCTTTGATACTAGAAACTTCTCTTTCAATACTACCCGCACAACTTGCACAGCTCATACCTTGAATGTGATATCTCAACTTATTCATACCCCCCGAGGGTATATTGAGATAAGATATAAGTCAACGAATCAGATGAGACAAAGGCCAATCCCGTCGAATTAGCTAAACTCTTTCGTCATCTCAGTAGATCGCTGATAGGCAGCGCCCAAGGCCTTATTCACAAGTTCAGGTAAACCTTCATTTCTAAAGACTTCAACAGCTTCAATTGTGACCCCCTTTTTAGAAGTCACTTGATCAACTAAGCTAGAAAGAGAGGTATCCCCTCTATTTTCCATTAACTTCACTGATCCCTTCATAAGCTGCACAGCAAGGTCGGTACTATCAGTTTGGTTCATTCCCCAAGAGCCTAAGGTCTGTGCCATAATTTCAGCTAAGTAAAAGATATAAGCTGGACCTGAGCCGGAGACAGTTGTCACTTTATCAAACTGATCTTCATCATCCATGGTGAAAACTTTTGAGCAAGCATCAAAAAGCTCACTCACATGCTTAACTTTGTCAGCTCCATTATCTACAGCATCCTGAGAATGAAGAAGTAAACTAATACCTTCTCCATGGCGAATAGGCGTATTGGGCATAACTCTTGTTATATTCTTTGTGCCCAGTTTATTTTGGATTGAATCCATTGAAACCGCGGCCATCATCGAAATAATATATTTAGACTCTAGATTAGAAAGAGACTTCTTGAGATCATTGGATAGATCAGAGAACTGCTGAGGTTTACAACCGATGAGAAGGTAGTCACATTCAGAGAGTTCATCCAAAGACTTAACGGCCTTGCCCTTTACAGCTTTGGCCAACTCCTCCGCCCTAGTAAAGCTTGGAGTATAGGTTACAAATTTCTCATCGGGAAATTTCTCACTCATCCCGGTGACGATGGCACTTGCCATATTTCCACAACCAATTACTCCAATCATAAGTTCCTCATTTCTTTTTATTTTTTATAATCACGACAGTTTTATTTTCTAATATGCCCATCGCCAACAACAACATAGCGAGAAGTTGTCATTTGTTCCGCACCCATAGGTCCATAGGCATGAATTTTAGTTGTCGAAATTCCAAGTTCAGCACCTAGTCCAAGTTGACCACCATCATTAAAGCGAGTCGATGCATTGACCATAACACAACTGGCATCAACGGCAGATAAGAACTTATTACAAACCTCATCATCGGCTGAAACGACACACTCAGAATGGTTACTCCCAAATTCTCCGATATGAGAAATAGCTCCGTCAACATTATCCACTAACTTAATAGAAAGGATATTGTCCAGGTATTCAGTTGACCAGTCCTCTTCAGTAGCAGCTTTTGTATTTTCAAGCGTCATACTCTCATCTAATCGAATTTCTGTTCCTTTATCTAAGAGAGCATTAACGATTTTCGGCAACAAGGTATCTTTTAGTGAACGATGAACCAGTAAGGTTTCAATCGCATTACACACACCTGTTCGATGAGTTTTAGCATTCACGACCAAGTCGATAGCTTTAGCGGCATCTGCTTTTTCATCGATATACATATGACATATACCTTTAAAGTGAGCAATTACAGGCATTTTAGCGTGTTCACTCACGTATTCAATAAGACGATGTCCTCCTCGAGGAATAACAACATCAATAAACTCTTCCATTGAAAGAAGTTCATTCACCACACTTCGATCATCTGATGCCAGAACTTGAACGGTTTCTCTTGGGATAAAGTCAGCAATAACATCTTGAATAAGTTGGCCTAGAATTTCATTAGAATACTTAGCTTCTTTTCCACCTTTTAAAACAATTGCGTTGGATGACTTAATGGCCAGGGCCGCACAGTCCACAACAACATTAGGACGACTTTCAAAAATCATAAGAATGACGCCCAAGGGGATTCTCTGTCTCTTAATCGTAAGTCCTGCTTCATTTACAAATTCATTGTAAAAAGTATTTACGACTTCTTTTTGTTCAGCGATGGCCAATACACCGTCGACCATTCCTTTTATTCTATCTTCATCTAGAGTTAGTCTATCCTTCATCGAAGAATTAAGACCTACCTCTTGTGCGTAATCGAGATCTTTTTTGTTGGCTTCAACAATAGCGTCTCTATTATCCCACAGCTTTTTTGCCATTTGCTCGAGAACATCTTTTCTCTTACTCGCACTTAAAGATACAATATGTTTAGATGCTTCCTTGGCGCTAGACGCCAGTTGTTTCACTGATTTTGTCATGATCTACCTCCTCACTAACAACCAGGTTGATAGTGTGGACGACTTCATTCTTGGCCTTGTGCCCTAGAATATCTTCTATGTCGTCACTATGTTTACGTTTAATTAATTCTATTTCTGTTGAATCGTATTCTGTTATTCCAGAAGCAAAAGCTTCACCTGAATAACAAATATCTACACTATCGCCTTTAAAGAAGCTTCCTTCTGTAGTGACAATCCCCTTAGGGAAGAGAGATTTACCATCAAGAAGAGCTTCAAAAGCCCCTCGATCAACCTCAATCGCACACTTATGTTTCTTCATAGAAAGGAGCCAGGACTTTCTTAACTCTGGATCGTAGTTGGCCTTCGTCTCAAAAAATGTTCCTGTTTTCTGCGTAAGAGGATCAAGAATAATGCGTTCATTATCTTTAGATGCAATAATGGCACTGATTCCCAGTTGAGTTACTTTATTAACGGCATAGACTTTTGATTCCATTCCACCACGGCCGACATTAGTCTTCGTTGTCATATCAACGTGCTCAATATTGTCACCGTAGGAAACAGTATCGATCAGTTGAGCCCCATTTTCACTTGGGTCACGATCAAAAAGTCCTTGAGCACTCGTAATAACAAGTAGGAGATCAGCATTGGTCATCTGCGCGGCCTGAGCGGCCAAGTGATCATTATCTCCAACGGAGTTTTCAGAATAAGAAATAGAATCATTCTCATTTAATATAGGAACGACTTTATTCATAAGAAGAACGTCTACTGTCTGCTTTACATGGAGAAAGCGTTTTCTATTTCTAAAGTCATCATGAGTAAGTAATATCTGTGAACAAATATGCTGATTCTCTTCAAATAACCTTGAGTAAATATTAAGTAGTTTTGGCTGACCAATAGAGCTCGCTGATTGTTGTAAATCAATTCGACCTTTCTTTGGTAGATGTTTCTTTAGAAAGTGCTTACCAATACTTACGGCACCAGAACTGACCAGAATCACTTCGATTCCCGCTTCCGTCAGCTCGCAAATATCTTCAACAATTGCGCGAAGCTTTCGGTTGTCTGTCTTTCCATTTTTTTTGGTAATGACATTACTTCCCACTTTCACAACGACCCTTTTGAGGCCTTTAATTTCTTCTCTAAACTTCATACCTATACTTTGGTTGGTGGTTTTAAATCATGTTTTATTTGGTTATAGCTTAGAAAACGACCGACTGGTCTAAACAAACGACACAGTTAGGTAAAAGCGAAGTGAATTATTTAAAAACAAGAAACACATAGACTAACCACCTGAATACACTAAGAACAACATAAGAATAGATAAAAAAATACCTCCAAAGAGGAGGTATTTGAATCACTTAAATTTATTTATTCAGATTAGAATGTATGAGTGTATCCAACATAGTATCTTCTTCTAAGTGGAGAAAAAGACGACTGTGCCTGACTTAGGTACCCATAACGAATAGGGTCGTAATTCTTATTAGGCTGGGCTCTTGAGTTCATTAAGTTCTTAACAGTAAAGTTAAGCTTCCCACCCCATTTCCAAGTATAAGAATAACTAAAATCAAGTTCATGATAGCTTGGGATTTCGATTTCATTTCTTGAAAATTGTCCCTGACGATCACGAGAAACAGTAAGTAATGAAAGACGAGCAAAGTGAGTTTGATTATACATGGATAAGTAAGTTCTATTCTTCCATGTTTTTTGAGACTCACGTTTTTCTGTATACATAATACCTTCATCCGTTCTTTCGAAGATATACATAAGGTTTGATCCAAACTTAAGCTCATAATCAGCAAAGAGATTGAATTTAATATCAAGCTGAGTATCAAGACCTCTAAGCGTTCTCTTTCCTACGTTAACAACATTGGGAATACGCATAGAAGTAATATTTCCACTTCCATCACGATTAATCACGACACCAAGGTCATCAAGGGCCTCTGTTCCAGATCTATTTTCAATATCGGTAAAGTCATCGGCATCAATACTTGTAATAACGTTCTCACCTTCATAGTTCCACTGATCAATAAGAAAAGTAACATTTTTGAAAGGTTGAATGACTGTACCAAAGTTATAAGTAAGGGCTTCTTCAGGATCAAGGTCGGTATCATTGAATTCTGTTACGTTGTAGAATCCATATTGTCCGTTCGTTCCATCTGTGAATCCTTGTATCCCCGTCGTCTCTCTTGAGTAAACATCAGTGATACCAGGAGCTCTAAAGCCAGTTCCTACAGAAGAGCGAAAAAGAATGAAGTCAGCTGGACGATAAGATAGTCCTAGCTTTGGATTAAATGTTCCACCCATATCAGAATACTCATCAAAACGAGAAGCCAAAGAGACTTCTAAAGACTCAAGCGGACTAATACTGAACTCGGCGAAGATCGACTTTATATCTCTTGACCCTTCAAAGTTAGCAGAAGTCTGAGCAAGAGCTGCACCATTAGAAAGAGATGCATCATTATCAAATTCAAAGTCTTCTTTTTGAATTTCTACCCCTGCGGCCATGCTCACATAACCACCACCAGAGTAAAGATCTCCTAAATTATAAACATCTCCCGTAACCATGGCACGAGTTTGAAAAAGAAAACTATTATTTCTATAAGTAGGATTAATTTTAGCAGAGTCTACATTAGATCTTTGCCCAGTAGGTGCATCGAGCAAAAAGTCACCACTTTCAACAAGATCTTTTAAGATATTTTGATTGGCCTCACCACTAACAACGGTAGCTTCTGAGTCAGCGATTGAAATCCCCGATTGAACTTCCCAGCCCCAATCACTTGAACCGAAGTACCCTCCAGCACGCCCTTGAAAAGAGTACGTCTCTCTTATCTTCTCTGTAACATAGTCACCTAGTTCTTGTTCAAATGAACCATCTACTTCGAGGTTACCATTTCCATTAAGATAAGAATTATAACGAGTTGTTTGTAAATCACTTCCAGAAATTGAACTATTCGTTCCATCAATCCATCTCACACTTTGAGGATTAGAAAGTGAAGTTGTTTCATTGCGATTATAGAGTCCAAGAAAAGAAACATTAAAGTTATCAAATTCATATGAACCAGTTAGAAGAGTACTTATGTCATGATTGTCTGGACGATGTTGTTGATAGAAAAGTGGATTTGTTTCACAAGGACCAGCAGAACCATCAATACAAGTTCCACCTACATCTAGGTTACGGTCATTATCAAGATCAGCACTTGAAACTTTAGAATTACTGTAATCATCGGTACGGTTTGTGTAAGAGCCAAGTTCGAATTCCGTTACGGCCTTAGTTTTTTCAAACTGAACCACACCCATTATATTACCGCGAGAGAAGTTCTTTCCATAAGTTGCCGAATAGTTTTGTTGAAAACCTTGAGAAGTCATTTCAGCACGACTAAATCCGGTCTGAATTTCTGCTCCATCATAATCCGTTTTCGTTTTAAAGTTGATCACCCCACTCATGGCATCTGAACCATAAGTTGCTGAACCTGAATCTTTAAGCATTTCAACTTGTCCGATGGCCGCAGTAGGAAGATCTCTAATTGATGTATAATATCCACCGTCAAGCTTGGGCATTCTTAAACCATTTAAAAGGATAAGAACGTTACCAGCGTGCTGACCACGAAAACGAACATGACCTCCATCGCTATAAACAGATTCAAAGGCCGGAGTTTCTCTAAACACGTCACCGATTTCAACGGCTCCTCTTTTAGTGAACTCTTCATTACTAATTGATTCTAAAGGAGCAATTCCTTGAACATCAATTTTCTTAATGAATGAGCCTGTTACAGAGATTTTCTCAACTTTTTGATCTTCAGTGCTTTCATCTTGTGAATGAGCTGGAGCACTAAATAGAGCAGAAAGTAATATAACGAAAGGGAGCATCGATCGATGGTTAGACATGAGTTTTTCCTTACCTATTAATTTATTAATGGGGAGTTATTAAGGTTTTGAACGGGAGTTGTAAACCCTTGAAAGCGCGGCCAATCTAAACTTAACCATTCCTGTTCGGTGAAGCGGTAAATATTTCAACAAATTCTATAAAGACCATTTTGACGCACCGAGAAGTTCTTTTTTAATTCCCTTTTTCTGCTGTATAGCGTAGAAAGTTTAATTGCACGATATTGAAGGATTTTATTATGTCACGTCCCTCACAGGATGAAATTAAAGCAATTCTCAAGGCCCATGGACTGCGTATAACCCAGGCCCGAGAACAGATCTTTGCTCAATACCTTACAAGTAAAAAACCCTTATCTATTTTTGATTTTAAAAAGAAGAAGGTCTTCAGCAACTGGGATGAATCTTCTATTTACAGAAATATCACAAAACTAGAAGAAGCGGGCCTTATCCAAACGGTCCCTTCATCTAAAGATATCAAGCTCTATGAGCTTGCCCCAAAAAAAGATCATCACCACCATCACCATATCGTTTGTACCAAGTGTGAAGCGGTTCTTTGCCTCACTGACTGTAGTATTGATGAGCAGCTCAAAAAAATGGCTGCAAAAGTAGGCTTCACCGTAAAAGGTCACACCTTAGAGCTAACGGGTCTTTGTAAAAAATGTAATCAATAGCCTCATCTGGCGCTGCGCAAGTTTCTATCTATTCAAAATTCAATCAATTATTAACCAAATCCTAAAATAGGCCCATGGCCGTTTAACACTTGGTTTGAAATTATGTAGTATGTAGCTTCGCAAAATTACAGAACCTACAAAAAGAGAGACCTGCATGACTGACATTAGTTTTGAAACCATTAAAGAACTCGATCACAAGTATCGCTATCAGAACTACAATCCTTTCCCCGTTGAATTTGTAAAAGGTGAAAATGATCTTTTATTTGATGAGAACGGAAAAACTTATATTGATAATTTAAGTGGTATTGCCGTGATGTCCTTAGGACATGGTAATAAAGAATTGGCCCAATTGGCGTTTGACCAAGTGATGGCCATTCAACACACATCTAATCTCTTCTTTAATAAAGAGCAGTCTCTTCTTTCTCAAACTATTGTTGAGGCTACTTTTCCTTCACGTCTTCTCTACTGTTCAACAGGAACAGAAGCTAATGAGGCGGCCTTCAAACTTATGCGCGCCTATGGTTACTCCATAAAACCAACTAAGCAAAAAGTAATTTCACTCGTTAATAGTTTTCACGGGCGCTCATTTGGCTCTATGGCCCTTACAGGACAAGAGAAAGTTCAAAAAGGCTTTGGTGATATGCTCGAAGGTGTCATCAATGTTCCTCTGAATGATGTGGATGCTTTAGAGAAAGCTTTTGATGAAGACGTCTGTGGAATTATCATTGAAACCCTACAAGGCGAAGGTGGACTAAGCGTTGCTGATCAAGCTTTCGTTGAAAAAGCGCGTGAATTATCGACAAAGTATGACGCCGTATTTGCTGTGGATGAAATTCAAAGTGGAATAGGTCGTACCGGTAAGCTCTTTCATTATGAGCACTACAATGTAACTCCCGATGTCGTCACTATGGCCAAAGGTCTTGGTGGAGGCTTTCCTATCGGAGCGATTCAAGTTGCAACAAAATTTGAAAATGTATTTAAGCCTGGAATGCACGGAACAACTTTTGGTGGGAATTACCTTGTTTGTCGTGTGGCCCGTCATATTTTTGAAGTCGTTAATCAAGAATCATTTCTGAATGAAGTTCAAGAAAAAGCAGACCTCTATGAGAAGCTATTAAATGATATGGTCGCTAATCTTGATAAGGCCGTAGAAGTTCGCGGACGTGGCTTAATGCGTGGTCTCGTTATAGATGATTCTATCGTGGCCCGTGAATTTGCGATCAAACTTCTTGATAAGGGTGTGGTTATTGGTGTTGCTGGTGGTAATACCCTTCGCTTTGTTCCAGCACTTACGATCACTAAAGAAAATATTGAAAAATCAATGAAGGCCGTGGCCGAACTTTTAAAAGACTACTGATGTTACAAGGATGAAATATGGAAAGAGAAATTCACGAAAAGATCGCTGTTACGGTCTTTGGAGCTAGGGGTTATACAGGCCTTGAAACCTGTCGCCTCTTATTGAATCATCCCCATATTTCATCTCTGCAGTTAGTTACCAATGATTCCCATTGGAAACTTGAGCATGACCTTCTTGAAGCAAGAAGGTCCTCTGTCTCCCTAACTTATATTTCCCGTCAAAATTTCTCGCAAGATAATCAATCTTATAAAGATCAATTTATTTTTCTCGCCTGTAGTGCAACGGATGCGGCCCTTCTCACTCCTATGCTTTTAGAAAGAGGAGCAAAGGTCATTGACCTAAGTGGAGCTCATCGCCTTAATCAAGAAGAGGCCCAAAAGTTCTACAATATTGAACATCACAACGAATTCTTTTGTTCTTCAAAGAACTACGGACTCGTTCCCCATCAAAAAGTAGAAAGCTCGCTTGTTTCCAATCCCGGCTGCTACGTTTCGAGCATACTCATGGCACTTCTTCCCCTATTAAAAGAAGATCTGATTAGAGAAGACAGTATTATTATTGATTCTAAATCAGGAACAACCGGTGCTGGAAGATCGCCAAAAGATATCACCAACCTTAGTGAACTCGTAGATAGTGTCGCTCCCTATAAAATAGGAAAGCATCAGCATCTTCCCGAAATTATCCGCTACGCTAAAGTCTTTGCGGACAAAGACATCTCCCCCCGCTTTACGACCACTTTAATTCCCATAAAGCGTGGTATTCTATCTACTCTCTATACTGAATTAAAATCAGAAGTCGATATGAACACCGTCATGCAGGCCTATGCTAAAATCTATGCGGACTACCCTTTTGTCACCGTCTACTCACTGGGCACAGAAGGCAAAGAAGATCATAAGCTGGCCCTTCGAAATATCCTTCACACTAATCAAACCCAAATCACACTTCATATTGAAGGCAAGAATCTTACCGTCTTTAGTATGATTGATAACCTCATGAAAGGTGCTGCAGGTCAGGCCCTTGAAAATTTTAATCAAATGATTAATCAACCACTGGCAACAGGCTTTCCAGTATAAGGACTTACTATGGAACCTTCTCAAATCATGAAAAAAACAAAACTCCCCTTGGGATTTACTTCTAATAGTGTGAATTGTGGAGTGAGAAAATATCGTCCCGATATTGGAATTATTTCTTCTGAAAGAGATATGGTCGTTGCCGGAGTTTTTACTAAGAATAATGGAAAAGCCGCACCCGTAAAATATTGTGAATCCATTTTACCGGCCGCGAACATAAGGCACATCCTCACCAATTCAGGACAGGCCAATAGTGCGACAGGAAATAAAGGTATCGAAGATAACCTTGATTTAGTCAATCACACGGCCCATACCTTTGGTTGTGAAGCTCATCAAGTTGTCATTTCTTCAACGGGTGTCATTGGTGTGCCCCTTGATATGAAAAAACTCAAACGAGGTATTTCAGAGCTTCAAGATAGACAATCAAAATCGGCCAATTCATTTGCCCTTGCCATTATGACAACCGATTTAATTCCTAAAAGTGTCTATAAGGATATTGAATTATCAGAAGGGTCTATTCGCCTTACTGGAGTATGTAAGGGCTCAGGGATGATTCATCCCAACATGGCCACGATGCTAGGTTATGTTTTTACAGACGTCACTCTAACGACAGATAAGGCCCAAGAATACGTAAAGAATGTAGCTGATAAAAGCTTTAATATGATAAGCGTTGATGGAGAGACTTCTACTAATGATTCTTTCTTCTTGGCCGCGAACGGAGCAAGTGAATTAACTCTTAATAATCCAGAGGACGAAGCTCTCTTTTTAGCGGCTTTTGAAGAAATATCCATTTTCATGGCCCGGGCCATAGCAGCTGATGGTGAAGGGGCCACTAAGCTTATAGAAGTTCAGATCAAAGGACATAATGACCTTGAATCGGCCCGTGTCGCCGCCAGAGGAATTACCAACTCTCCTCTTATCAAAACAGCGATTCATGGGGAAGATCCTAACTGGGGGCGTATTTATTCTCGTCTTGGTCAGTTTGAAGTTCCAGAGACTATGATGGAAAAACTAGATCTCAGCATTCAGGGGGTTCCTATTGTAGAGGCGGGACAACCCATCCCACTTGACTATTACAAAATGAAAACTCGCTTTACTGAAGACACGGTCAAAATAGAAATTAACTTTCACTCAGGTGCTGTAGAAGCCGTGGCCTGGGGCTGTGATCTTTCTAAAAAATATATCGATATCAATACTGAGTATAATTAAAATGAAAATTGTTCTTAAAATTGGCGGAGCCTTCCTAGATAAGTATCAAGACTCTCAATGGATTAATGAAGTGGCCTTACTTCATAAAGAAGGTCATGAGATCATCATTGTTCATGGAGCGGGACCCTATATAAATAAGGCCTTTGAAGATCGAAATATTCAACCCCAGTTTATTGAGGGTCAAAGAGTCACGAAAGAGAGTGAAGTATCCATTGTCGAAGAAGTTCTCTCTCATCAAATTAATCCGCAACTGGTGAATCAATTTCTTGCTCACGATATTCCTACCACTGGTATTTCTGGGACATCGGCCAAATTATTACAATGCTCGACTCTAGATCCAAAGCTTGGAAAAGTCGGTCAAGTGGATCTTGTTAACCATGAGCTTTTAGTCGATCTCTTAAAGCACGCTGTTGTGATTCTCTCTCCAGTGGGAATATCTTCAACTGACTCATCGAAATTCAATGTTAATGCTGATGTAGCCGCTGCAAAAGTTGCTAGTTCCTTAAATGCGACTCTCATTTTTTTAACGGGGGAACGTGGTCTTCTTGATGAAAATAAAGAAGTGATCCCCTCTATCAATAGAGAATCCGTTAATAAGATGATTGATGATGGATCTATTGCAGGTGGGATGATTGTAAAAGCAAGAATGATTCAATCAGTATTGGAACAAAGCGAGCAAGTTGCTCTTTTGAATGCGGAAAGTGAAAGGCCCCTTGTGAACTTTGTACTTAAACAAAGAACACAAGGAACTCTTTTTATTAGATAATTAGTAAATGACGTTATTACAACGTTGATTTTCCTGAAGAGTAATTTTTAGACTCTTCATAACTCCAACGGGAAGATCACCATTGGCCTTAACAAAACGATCCAACTCTTTAGAAGAGCTTTCATCACAAAAAGCAGGAACAAAGCTTCCCACAAACATTTGTTGCATGCGCATTTGACGAGTCAGCATATGTTCTTTTAAGTCTTGATAAAATGTTGCCGTCACCTTTTTCTTTAAATCTCTTTGATTACTAGGAAAGATAGAAGACATAACACTTCTCATATCCGTTAGAGAGTATGGAGCATCTTTATCAAGGATATTCTTATACCACTTATTTTTAACACTCAGTTCTGCTCGACTAGCATTAATGGCCATCATATTCTTTTTAGCTCTATCTGACTTATCTTCTTTCTTAAGCATAGTTAAATATTGATCGACTTTAGGATTGCCGTTAGAAGAGAGAAGATTCAACATCATCCACTTTTCATCAATTCCAAGAGGTAATCCTTTTAACTTAACCTTTCCTATCAATATATTTTCAATATTCTTTAGAGCTTCTTTAGAGTGAGCAAATCTCATATAGGCATTAAAGTAACTTCTTCTAATCTCAAGATTTTTATTTTCACGGATTTGCTTCCAAGTAAAATCCTCAATTCTAGAAATGAGTTCCTCATCTTCAATTTCTTTATGCTCTAGATATCTCATTACAGTTCGAAGGCCATCAATACCTTTAACTGTTACATTGTAGTTTGACTCCTTCTCTAAGTGAGAAAGAACGATATCAGCAAAGTCTCTAATCGAAAGTTTTGCATTATTCATCATATCAATTAAAGAACTATAGGCCATTAAACGAACCATATTATCTTCAATAGAAGATAAGTTCTCTTTAATGGACTTAAGGTCTTTCTTACTAAATTGGATATGAACAAAATCAAAGTCTTCATAGTTTAAAAAGGCCACTTCTGGACATTCAGCACCAATGAGTTCTGAAATTTGCGTTTTTTCTCCAGAGTACTCGCTCTTTAACTTCTTCGTAATTCTAAGTTTATTTCCATCTTTAGAAATTAAAGCAATCTGCGCCTTATGGGTTCTGAGGTGGGGATAACCATCTTTATAACTTTGATGAACTTCAAAGCTCTCGACTTTTCCATCTTTACAAGAATATTCAGCAAGGGCCGTATTGGTTCCAGCCGTTTTGAGCCACTCATCTACCCATGAATCAAGATCAATACTTGAAACCTCTTCAAAGGCATTAAAGAAATCCGAAAGTACAGTATTGCGTCCAGCATGACGGGTAAAATAGAGTTTTAAACCTTTCTTAAAGTTCTCTTCTCCTAAGTAGTAGTAGAGCTGCTTTAATACACTCGCTCCTTTACCATAAGTGATTCCATCAAAATTAAGCATGGCCTCATCTGTGTTATTTACTTCTCCTAAAATAGGGTGAGTAATCACGAGATCATCATTCCAATAGGCCCAACTCTTCGTGCGAGAATAAAAGTATTCGAAACTATCTTTAAATTCCGTATTTTTTTCAAGTGCAAGAAAGGCCATGAATGTAGCGAAACTTTCATTGAGCCATAGGTTGTCCCACCACTTCATGGTAACAAGATTACCAAACCACATGTGGGCCATTTCGTGCAGTATCGTATTAGAGCGTCCTCTTCTTTGTGCATAAGTGGGTGTTGTTCTATGAATGGCCCTTTCATTAAATGTTACGGCCGCGACATTCTCCATGGCCCCAGAATTAAATTCAGGAACTAAGAGCTGAGCATATTTTGAATAAGGATAGTCGGTTCCAAAGAATTCTTGAAAAAATTCAAATCCTTGCTTAGTCACTTCAAACCATTCAGCAACTTCAGGCTCAAAGTATTTCACCATAGATTGACGAACATAAATATCCAGAGGAATTCGTTGCCCCTTTTCTTCATCTACATAGACATCAGTCCAAACTTTATAGGGTCCAGCGTGAAGAGAGAAAATATACGTACTAAAAATTTCACTACGTGGGAAACTCCATACCTTATGACTTCCCTTCTTCAATACTGAATCTGCATAGGTTGAAGAGATCACGCTCCACTCTTTAGGAGCACGTACCATTAATTGGTATCTCGCCTTTAAGTCAGGCTGATCAAAGAAGGGAGCAAATTTATTGGCATCAAAGGGCTCAAAGTCAGTATAAGTATAAACTCGCCCATCAGTAGGATCTTTAAAGCGATGAAGACCTGCTCCACGATTAGAGAACTCATGCTTAAAGTTCACGGTAACGTGATTTCCACCCATTTTTAAATAACTTACTGGAATCGTGATCCAAGATTTATTATATTCAACTTCTTCTACTTGCACTCCATTTACGTGCAATGAATCGACAGTTCCATCAATGAAGTCCAGACGTAGTGGATAGACATTTCCTAGTTGAAAGTTAATCGTCTGCTTACCTGAATAAGATTCTGATTCTTTTTCAAAAGATATTTCCATTTTATAGAAAACATCAGAGATGGCCTTTGCTCTCATCGCAGCTTCAGACTGGGAAAGGGCACGAGGATTTTCAGCTTGCTTAAAGCTTGGATTGGTTGCGCACGCCATTAAAAGCGCAAGAAAGAGGTAGTTAAACCATTTCATTGTGATAGTCCTTAATTAAGTTTGGACTCTAAACTAGCAACAACTAAGGAAATTGAAAATTATTTAAAAATAAAACCCCTCCGGATAGAGGGGCTAGGTCGTGATTTTAGTTATTTATCGTCTCTTCAAGGTACTCATCATAAGAAATCTTCTTATCATAGCTCACTCCACCGTTGAGCGTAATCACACGATCCGCTACGGTTTGAATGAATTCATGATCGTGAGTCGTAAAGAGAACTGTTCCTTTAAATCGAGTGAGCCCCTCATTCACAGCAACGATACTTTCAAGATCCAAGTGATCTGTCGGTCCATCGATAATGAGAACATTAGCCCCAGAGAGCATCATTTTTGAGAGCATACAACGAACTTTCTCTCCTCCAGACAGAACTCTTGCTTTCTTCTTGGCTTCTTCACCAGAAAAAAGCATTTTCCCTAGAAAGCCACGAATGAAAGTTTCATCTTTATCGTCCGAGTATTCACGTAACCAATTAACAAGACTGTCGTCTGTATCAAAATACTTAGAATTATCAGAAGGAAAATAAGATTGAGTCGTGGTCACTCCCCACTCATAAGTTCCAGAATCCGGCTCTACTTCACCGGCCAAGATATTAAATAGAGTCGTCACAGGAAGTGAACTATCACTTAAAAAGACGGCCTTGTCTCCTTTATCAATATGAAAGCTTACGTTATCAAGAATCTTCACTCCATCAACGGTTTTCGTAATGCCATCCACACGAAGCATTTCTTTTCCAGCTTCTCTTGTAGGCTTAAAGTCCACGAATGGATATTTACGACTACTGATCGGAAGATCACCTAATTGCAATTTATCTAATTGCTTTTGTCTTCCGGTCGCTTGCTTAGATTTAGAAGCGTTGGCCGAGAATCTCTGGATAAAGGCCTTCAGTTCAGCGGCTTTTTGCTCTGCTTTCTTATTGTCATCAGAGCGTAGTCTTTGGGCCAACTCACTTGAAGTTTTCCAAAAGTCATAGTTACCGGCGTATACCGTGATCTTTTTAAAATCGAGGTCAGCAATATGAGTACAAACTTTATTGAGAAAGTGTCTATCGTGGGAAACTACGACAACCGTATTTTTAAAATTAAATAAAAACTCTTCTAACCAACGTACCGCCTTAATATCAAGGTGGTTGGTAGGCTCATCGAGTAAAATAACATCAGGTTGACCAAAAAGAGCTTGGGCCAAGAGAACCTTAACTTTCTCCGATCCAGAAAGGTCTTTCATTAATTTATCATGGTATCGAGTCCCAATACCAAGACCTGCGAGCATGATTCCGGCATCTGACTCGGCTTCCCAGCCATTCATTTCAGCAAATTCCGCTTCTAACTCTGAAGCACGTATTCCGTCCTCATCACTAAAGTCTTCTTTTGCGTAAATGGCATCTTTTTCATTCATTACTTTATAAAGGGTTTCATTACCCATAATCACGGTTTGCAACACAGGGTACTCATCAAAAGCAAAGTGATCCTGCTTAAGTACTGATAATCTTTGCCCGGGTAACATATTAACAGTACCGGTTTGGGCCTCAATATCACCTGAGAGGATCTTTACAAAGGTTGATTTCCCAGCACCATTGGCACCAATCAATCCATAGCAATTTCCGGGAACAAACTTAATATTCACATCATCAAATAACTTTCTGCCACCAAAACTGAGACTAATATTCTCTGTACTAATCATTTTCAAACCTTAATTTATTGATTTTCGATGTCTCCAATGTAGAACATCAAACGAGAAATGTCTCCCCTTTGCACGAAAACGATAATTTTTTTAGGACTCAACTATGAATCCATTTATCACTCAACAAAGATTCAAAAGTCGCCTATTATAGGCATTCCATAACGAAGGACTTACAAAGTTCAAAGGTTCCCTATGTTTCGCAATCCCACGCTCCTACCCCAATATTTTCAACGAAAAGGCCTCTACTATGGCTTTATTGTACTTGCCGTAGGTACCCTCGGTGTCATTATGAGTATCCCTGGTCAAACCATGGGTGTCAGCGTTTACACAGAATATCTTATTAAGAATCTTTCCCTAAGCAGGGCCCAGCTTAGTTTTGCCTATCTACTGGGAACTATCTCTTCTAGTTTTTTACTGCCCTACGCGGGAAGAGTCCTAGATCGTCTAGGCCCTCGCTTTATGGCCGTTCTAGCGACAAGCTCACTAGGCCTTGCCCTCATTTATATTTCTTTCACTCCGAGCTTAACTCTTTTTTTTACTAACCTCACTGGACTGCCTCAGTCGACACTTTCTTTTATCATTGTGCTCTTTGGTTTTCTTGGTGTTCGCCATTTTGGACAAGGTCAACTCACCATGTGTTCACGCACGATGATGGGCCAATGGTTTGAAAAGAAAAGAGGAACCATGCTAGGAATCAGTGGTCTCTTTGTCGCCTTTGGTTTTGGACTCGCCCCCTTAACCCTCACTCAACTCATTCAGGCCACCGACTGGCAGACCTCTCTTCACATACTTGCTATGTGCTGCTTTGCTGTGGGAATCATTGCCTATTTATTCTTTAGAAAATCTCCCGAAAGCTGTGGTTTGAAAATTGATGGTGGTTTTCTCAATGAATCACGTGATGGTGAAGATCAAAGTGAAGAGGCCATCAATCTTAGCAGTCATGACTTCACGGCCAATGAGGCCAAGAAAACATTTACCTTTTGGGTATATAATTTTGCAATGGTAGGACAGGCCACTTTCGTCACGGCCGTCACTTTTCATATGAGTTTTATTGGAAAACTTAATGGAATGAGTTCAGAAAAGGCCTATAGTATCTTCCTCTATATCGCGATCTGTTCCACTATTGCGGACCTTATTGGTGGCTTTCTATCCGATCGTATTCCTTTAAAGTATTTACTTGCAACAATGCAGCTTGGCCTTTGTCTCGCTCTATTTGGAATGAGCTTCTATCAATATACTTGGGGCATGGTTCTCACCGCACTTGGGTTTGGAATTTCCGGAGGACTCTTTGCTCAACTCTCAGGATCAGCGTGGCCAAAACTTTTTGGAAGAACTCACTTAGGCTCCATTGCAGGAGTCAGTATGGCGTGGATTGTTCTGGGCAGCTCACTTGGACCGTATATGTTAAGCCTAGGAGGAGATAGCTTAGAGGGAGTCAATTTCATTCTCTATCTTTTTATCCTATTTCCTTTCACGATTGCTATTGCGTCATTATTTGCTAACCCACCGATTAAAGGTTGATAGTATTTGTTAAATTGTCACTTAGTATTACTTGGACTATCGTCTTCACACAAAATCTATCGAGATAGTCCAAACGATAAAAGGGAGAATATTATGAAAAAGTTTCTAGCTTGCTTAGTGACACTCATCGCCACTCAAACTTTCGCACTTGATAACTGCTTAAGCTTTCCTGTTATGAATGAAGAAGAAGTTACTTATACTGGAGAGATTAGCGAAGTATCTGACGTAACATCTTTTGCCGGTTGTCCAGCCAGTACTTTAGTTAATGAAAGAATCGTGATGACTCTTTCTCAAGTCGTAATTTACAAAGAAGAAAAAAGATGCGTTTACAGTAATGGACGTGTTTTTATCATGTGTAACAAATAGTTTTCTCTCCCCTCTTAGCCTGGCCAAGAGGGGAATATATTTTATATCTCTATTTTTTTAAATTTTAAAATCACACTATCTTCTTTTGTATCCATCTTAACGTCCTCTTCATCGACTCCATCAGGAGTATTAAAGCTCTGAGAAAATTTAGAGATATAAGAAGATCGACTTCCTTGCCCGTCTCCACTAACCTTTTCAACTTGTCCGGAAATAGAAATCATCCCTCTCTTTATTTGTATATCTAGAGTATCTGTATCAACACCTTCTCCAGAAATTTTAATATACTTATATTGCCCATCTTCTTCTGAAGTAATCTGAACCCCACTATCAAATCCTCCTCCTAAATCTTGATCAAAGGGAGAACTTCCAAAAGGAGAATTCATCATCTGATCCATTTGTTTTCGCATTTGTTGTCGAATGAGATCCATTTGTGACTGAGCATCTCTTCGTGAAGATTGTGTGTTAGTCACTCTATCCGTATTTTGAGCGAAGACTTTTTGAGGAGTAAGGTTTGTAGAAGCGACACTCTTATCCTTTTGAAAGAACTCCATCGTATAGAAGGTAACAACCCCACCTAGAAAGAAGGCTCCAAAGATAGCGAAAAACTGATTTTTGTTAAAATTCACGAGACACCTCACAAGTATAGATATTTATTATAAAGTGATATCGCTTCTAAAATTGTCAAGGGACTGTAATTATTCTAACAACTTAAAGGCTAAAATAATGAGTACAGCGGCTCCGACAAAAGAAAAGTAAGCCCCAAAGCGTTGCGATACTTTTTTGGCCAATGCCATTCCCACAACCGTTGAAACAAAGGCCCAAGTCCCAATAGAGCCTATAAAAGGAAGCAGGGGCTTACTGGTTGTTCCCAAAGAAACACCCACAGCAAAAGCGTCGAGACTAGTAGCAAAAGATACGATCAATATCTTATAGAAACTATGAAACTCAATTTTCTGTTCAGATTCATCCTTTTTCTTTGTACGAATTTCAGTGATTGCTTCCCAGATCATATGAAAGGCCACCATCATAATAAGAGTAAAAGAAACCCAATGATCAATGGAATCAAATTGCGCAATAATTCTTGAACCAAGTATCGCCCCAATAAAAGCAACGAATCCCTCTGCAAGCCCGGAACTGAGAGCAAAGCGCAAAACATCTCGATTTGTGTGGGGTCTAAATCCCATTGCCAAAGCAGCGGAAAAAGAATCTGCACTTAGCACTAATCCCACTAATATAACTTCTAAAAATAATTCCATATGACTTTCTATCATTATCTAAGTTTCTGGGCAATATAATCGCTATTTGTTAAAATCAAAATGTGAAACATAACGATAAACATATCACCATATTTGGAGCTGGTCCTGCTGGTCTCTTTTGCGCCTATCAATTGGTGAAAAAAGGATTGAAAGTCAGCTTATATGACCACCAAGGTGGCGTGGGCAAGAAATTTCTTGTGGCCGGACATGGTGGACTCAATCTGACTCACTCAGAGAATATTGAAGCTTTCTCTAAGCGCTACGGAAAAAGTCATTTATTATTTGAAGACTACCTTAGTCAGTTCTCCCCTCAAGATTTAAGAGACTGGTGTCACGAACTTGGGGTAGAAACTTTTGTGGGATCAAGCGGACGAGTCTTTCCTGTTTCCATGAAATCCGCAGAAATTCTTTTTATCTGGCTAGACTACCTAAAGAAGTCCCCGCTTTTCGAGATCCACTTAAAGCATAAGCTCATGGATATCGACTTTAAAAATCTGAAAGCTCACATTCAAACTGCCGATGAAAAAATACTCGAAATTTCATCTGATATTTTTGTCTTTGCCCTAGGCGGAGCTTCTTGGAAGAAAACGGGCTCAGATGGAAGTTGGACTGAGATTTTTAAAGAACATCACATTACTTGTCTTCCTTTTGAACCTATGAATTGTGGTTTTGAAAAGGAATGGAGTTCTTATTTTAAAGAAAAAATTGATCGCTATCCCCTAAAGAACATAGCTCTCTCTATTGATTCGCAAAAAGTATTGGGAGAGATGATGCTCACACCCTATGGGATAGAAGGAACCTCTGTCTATGCACTATCGCGAACTATAAGAGAAGAAATTAAAAAGAATAAACAAGCAACTGTCTTGCTCGACCTATGCCCGCACTGGAATGAAGAAAAAGTATATAAGCAGCTTCAGCTAAGAAAGAAGAAAGTCTCTAAATCAGCTTACTTAAATAAGGCCTTCAAATTTTCAAAACAAGTCAATATACTTCTTAAAGAAGTATTGAATGCCGATCAATACGAAGATGATTTAATTTTAGCCAAGAACATAAAGGCCCTTCCTATTTGCGTTGACTCAATAAGACCTATAGATGAGGCCATCTCAACTTCTGGGGGTGTATCATGGGAAGAAGTAGATCGTAATTTACAGTTAAAAAAATACCCTCATCATTATATTATAGGGGAAATGCTCGACTTTGATGCTCCAACTGGTGGATACTTACTGCAAGGAGCATTTAGTACGGCCTATGTTGCTGCCCAAAAAATTATAGGAACCTAGTTATGCAAAAGAAACTTAACGCTCGTAAGACAATTGCCCTTGTTGCCCATGATAGTCGAAAAAAAGATATGCTTAATTGGAGTGAAGCCCATAAAGATATTCTTGCTCAACATGAGCTCGTCGCCACAGGCACAACAGGGTCTCTCCTTTCAAAGAAGTTAGGTCTTGAGATTAAATCATTTCTGAGTGGACCTCTAGGAGGTGACTTCCAAATTGGGACGGCTATCGCAGAAGATCGTGTAACGATGCTTATATTCTTTTGGGATCCTCTAGAGTCTCTTGGGCATGATCCCGATGTAAAAGCACTGCTCAGATTGGCCACTCTCTACAATATTCCCATGGCCTGTAATCAAGCTAGCGCAGACTTCTTTATGAGTTCCATCTTAATGGATAAAGATTATCAGCGCCAACTGACTTTAATTGATCAGTACACAAGTAAAAGAAAAGAAGAGTACTAGACTTGTCTTAATAAGAAGAAAAGTCTTCATAACCCTCAATTAGTTTTGCTCGACATGACTTTTGCGCAACAGGTTTACTTAGTGGAGCTTCGAAGGCTTTTGTTTTCTTATTCCAACGTAGTAAATTAACACTACCTTCTCCAAAATAAGAAAGAGACTCACCTGGTCCATCAAATAAAGCTGAACAGCTTTGAATAATTTGATTATCTTTTAAGGTATAAATAGCTCTAATATAATCTTCATCGCCACCTGATTCAATCTCAAGAGTGATCTCGTTAAAGAAGCTCTCTACTTTAACCGTGTAATAGTTCTCATTTTCTAAGAGCTCTACATCTCCATTACTATTTAATAAGAAAGTAACTTCTTCTTTATCAAAGTAGCCTGGATCTACTTCTAATTTAAATAGTCCATAATTAAGTGCATACGAATTAAGTGTGATGAGCATTGAGATGCTCAAAAAGAAAGTCTTCATAAATCCCCCGATGTGTCTCTATCTATAACATAGAGATTATTTAGAGGTTACTCTTCAGGTATTCTTTACAGTATTTGCTTTCTCTAACTATACTAAGCCTATGAAATTGCAACCTGAAAACTATCCCATTGATGCCATTCTTATTGAGATTAAATCCAAACTGGAAAACTCTCATTGTCTTTTACTAAAGGCAGAGACAGGTGCAGGAAAAACCACAAGACTCCCTCCTTTTCTAGTTGCTCAAAAACTAGGAAAAGTACTTGTGCTTGAACCCAGAAGGCTTGCAGCAAAGCTATCGGCGAAGAGATGTGCTCAAACACTAGATTCTCCTCTAGGTCAAAGAGTGGGCCATCATATAAGATTTGATAAAAAAAAGTCACTTGAAACAGAACTACTCTTCATTACAGAAGGGTTATTCTTAAGCTATCTAAAAGAAGATCCTAACTTAAGTGAATTTGATATTATTATCCTTGATGAATTTCATGAACGAAGTATTCATACTGATATCGCCTTGGCCCTCATTAGAAACTTACAAAAAACAACAAGGCCCGATTTAAAGCTTATTGTAATGTCCGCAACCTTAGACACTGAAAAGCTTGAAGAATATCTAGAAAACCCCGTTATTATAAATGCTTCAGGAAGAACCTATCCCCTTAGTATCGAATATCATGATCAACTCTTACCTGTAGAGGCCATAACCAATATGGTAAGCTCTAGAGATTGTACTCATAATATCTTAGTTTTTCTCCCCGGCGTTGGATCTATCAAGTCTCTCTATAATGACTTACAAAAACAAGACCTAGCTGACTATAGTGTGGTTCAGCTCTACTCAAGTCTTCCTAAGAAGGATCAAGATAAAGTCTTTGATTTGGAACATAAGAAAATTATCCTCTCCACTAATATCGCAGAAACTTCACTCACCATCCCTAATGTAACAGGGGTCATTGACCTTGGAGTTGAAAAACGAGCAAGCTTTGCTCCGTGGAGTGGAATGCCTCTGCTTCTGTTAGAAAAAGTTTCCAAGGCCAGTGCAACCCAAAGGGCCGGACGCGCAGGTCGAATGTCTGAAGGAGTGGTTTATAGACTTTATAGTGAAGCTGATTTTATTCAACGCCCAGCTTTTACGCCAGCAGAGGTAAAGCGAGTTGAACTCTCCCATTATCTATTAGATTTGTTACAACTAGGAATTTCTCTTGAATCTCTTCATTGGTTTGAAGCACCAGAAGAAAAGAACTTACAGCGATCCCTTGATCTATTAGAACTTCTGGGTGCGATAGAAAATGAAAATCTCACTTTAAAAGGTCATTTCATGGCAGATAATCCTTTGCATCCGCGTCTTGGGGCGATGCTTTGGGATCAAGACCTTAATCACAATAAAGATCTTATCTTGGCCGTATCCATTCTCTCTGAAGGCATGGTTCTTAATAATAAAGCTGAATTTTCAAAAGATGATCATGACACTTGTGATTTAACTCTTCAGTGTAATCTTATCAAGTCACATTTTTTGAAGAATAACTCACTATCAGACTACTCGACATACTTCCTTGATCAAAAAAAAGCTCCAAGAGTACTTGAACTCTATCAGTCTCTTTGTCGCCGCTACAATGTAGATTCATCTTTAGAAGAAAAGAAAACTCAACCCGATCAGCTAACTCTCCCCCTACTACAAGGCTATCTTGATCGAGTGGCTATGAAGAAAGTTAAATTAGGCAAAGGAAAGAAGGCCTCTCCTAGAACAAACTATAATTTCTGTATGGGACGAGGTGGAATCATATCACGCCATTCTTCTTTGAACCCAAATCCTCCAGAATATCTCATTGTTCTTAATGCCCTAGAGAATCCTAAAGCAAATGCCGCCATAGGAACTCAGATCAATTGCGCCTCTAAAATCAATCGTAGTATAATTCAAAGTGTAACGAACTATCCTTTTCTTGCGCCTTTAATTTCCACTCAAAAAACAAGTATCTTCAATGAGAAGAAAGCGACTTTAAAAATACAAAGTGAATTAAAATATGCAAACCTAACTCTATTAACTCAAGATGAGGATTTCTCTTCACCAAAAGGAGAAGTACTCGTTAGTATAATGAAAGAAAATTGGCCCTGGCCTTTTGATTCAAGCGAGGCTCTTGATATTTATCACCAAAAGGTTAACCTCATTTCACGCTATAAAGAAGATCATCCTTTTGCCCTCTTCATTGATGATATGTTTGAACTCTTTTTAGAATCCATTATTGAAAATGAAGAGACTCACTTTCTCTTCTTAAAAGAAAAAGGACTTTCTGCATTAATAGAAAGTCAAATGGCCCCTCAAGACTTATATCTCTTTCACCAACTGACACCCGACTCTATTAAGCTAGAAAACGGTCATGAATTCACCATTCATTACGAAGAAGAGACTCCATTTATTCAAGCAAGAATTCAAGACCTCTATAGTATTAAAGAGCACCCCTCTCTCTTTGAAGGTCGACTTCCCCTTCTTATCAAGTTACTCTCTCCGGCCAATCGAGTGGCGCAAATCATTCAAGATCTACCAAGTTTTTGGCAAGGCTCTTGGAGTCTTGTTCGAAATGACCTAAAGTCTCGTTACCCAAAACACCACTGGCCAGAAGATCCGATGAACTCCTTGCCCATAAGACTGAAAAAAAATATCAATAAAGGATAGGCATGAAAAAAGTGATTAAGATAATTCTTCCAGGCCTTCTTGTTGCAGCGACCGGTGTGGGTGCAGGAGATCTTATAACCGCCACTCTCGCAGGTCATCATATCGGGGCTCTTTTGTGGCTACCTCTTATTGGTGCTCTTCTAAAGTATGTACTTACCGATGCCATTGCTCGTTATCAATTAGACAATAAAGAACATCTTATTCATGGTCAGATTAAATACCTTGGAAACTGGTTTAAATGGCCATTTCTTATCTATCTCTTTATCTGGTCTTATAGTGTCGGTGGCGCATTAATTAATGCAAGCTCTAATTCTTTCTTAAATCTGGCACCAGACCTTCTCAGTAAGACTCAGTTATCTTTTGTCTTTTCCTTACTGGCCTTTTCACTTGTATGGTCTGCAAGATTTAAGCTATTTGAAAATATTATGATGTTCCTTATAGGACTCATGTTTATTTCGGTTATCATAACGTCATTCATGCTCTTAGAAGGGCCAATGGAACTCTTTGAAGGTTTACTTCATTTTCAAAATATCCCTTATAACTCTCCTTGGTTTCTTAGTGTTATAGGTGGTGTCGGTGGCACTCTTACCATTCTTTGCTATGGATACTGGATTCAAGAAAATAACCGAAAAGGAGTGGAAGATTTAAAAACGACAAAAATCGATCTTGGGGTCTCCTATGCACTAACAGGAATTTTTAGCTTGTCGATGATGATCATTGGCACGAAGCTTCAAAGCATTGCTTCAACGGGAGATGTCTTTATCAATCAGGTGGCCAAACTATTTGAAAATGAGATCGGCTCTTGGGCGGCTTACTTATTTCGTGTAGGATTTTTCTGTGGTGTCTTCTCTTCTTTGCTTGGAGTGTGGCAGTCAGTCCCCTATCTCTTTGCTGATTTAACTTTTCATGGCAAAGAAAAACCCGCGGATATTAAGAGAACGAAACCTTATCGGTTTCATCTGGCCTTTCTCAGTATCGCATCCCTTACAACCCTTAGTATTAAGTTTCAGGCCATTCAAATGCTCTATGCCGTAGTGGGTGCGCTATTTATTCCCTTCTGTGCGATCAGTCTCATCTACATTAATCACAAAGGAATCCAAGATAAGGCGCTCAGAAATAATAAATGGCAAAATTCAGCTCTCGCCCTTATCTTTATTCTCTTCATCATCTACGGAATCAATATTGTGATAAGAAAAATGAATTAATTTGATTACTCTAATCCGAAGGATGCCACTATATCAGGCCATACACACATAATGTAATTACTATTGGTGCCTGGTACTCCGGTTCCGGAAAAAAGCCCCGAGTCTCCATCCCAAGTTTGATAGTAATTTACACCAGTAGAACTTGCATCGGCCGTCCAATAAGTTAGGCCGTCACCTGTAGCAGCAATTCCCGTATCTGATTGGGATATCATTCGCCCATTATAATAAGCACATAGTCTATCATAAGTATAATTACTAACATTTGATAGATCGATACTATTTAAATAGCCTGGGATATCAGAAGAACCGTCATGCTCATACAAATTCGTTGACGAATCCTGATCATAAAAACTTCCCGAAAGTGACACCATATTATTCTGAGGCATTTTCCCGTAGTGTTCACCACCAACGACTCCCATAATATATTCATCATAATTATGTGCAACCCATGCATTTGTGGTAAGAAGATACGTACTACTATTATTAGTAGGCTTTATCATTATTTTGCCAAATGAATCACTATAGCCATTATTTTTAATTGTTCCCCAATAGTCAGAATAACCAGAATCCATGTCATATCCATATTTCATGATATCTCCGGTTTCCGTTATCTTCGCCCACCCCTTATCAATTGCAGCAGTATTTGAATAGCAATCACTAAGAGAGCAAGAACCAAACTCTTTTACGTATTTAAGTTCTCCATTACTAGAAAGCATCCACCAATTCGCACCATCAGAAGTTAAATTAATTGTAGCTAAAGTACTGGCCAGTATCATTGCACTATTATCTTTATCAATATACTCACCCGTTTGAGCTTCAATCATGGTTATATCTTGATCCTCTGAACCAATATTTTTAATGACTAAATTAAACCCTGCGCCAACACTTGTAGCACTTGGAAGACTCAAGACACTTTTATTATTAACAAGAATGAGCGATTGATTATCTTCCGCTAAAATTGAATAATTAGATGTGATTGTTTTAACTTTATAACCTGAGCTGCCACCAACTGAAATATTAAATACTTCTTGTCCATAGGCATTGGAGATCAATAAGTCATACACAGTATGCATCGCGAGATTAAGTGCACTTAAAGCTTTTAAAGCTACTCCATTATTATTTCTTGATTCAACAGATAGTTCTGTCTCAAATCCACTACTATCTCTAAGTGTCGCGCTTCTAACAGAGCCTAAATTAGACCCTGATACAGTAAGATAACCATTTTCAATAGAGAAGTTATTACTCTTTGGACTTCCTTCTTCCCATGCATAATTTTCACCGGAGCAATCATTTACAGCAATAGGATTGGTCATGGAAATCACGATCTCAACTTCCATTGTCTCGCCTTCAACATCCGCCAATTTTTCACCAAGTACAACTGGAGCAGAAGAGTTGGCCATTTGTTCTTTAGAAAGACTTCTTATATCTTTTGGACAACTTCCATCCGATGTTGCAAAGCCAATGACTTGAATATTACGATTTAACCCCGAAGAGATATCGGCCTGAAGCAATTCCCCGCTTGCTACACTGCCAAACATTTCATCAATATCAATAGCTCCTCCACTTAGAAGATGACAGGAGTTTCCCGTATCTTCAGGATAGCTCACAGCGATTCCAAAACAATCAATCTCAGAAAGAGAAACAGGAGTTGTTAGTCCCCATAGTCCAGAGTTCACATAAGGAGTCGTTGCACTTACTGCCGGAGTAATCGCTTCTATAGAAGAGACCTGCGGAGTACGTATTCCTAAACTTGTTCGAGCGCCTGAAGAGCTACTTTCAGAACACGAGCAAAGGAGGGATAGAATAAATAAAGGTACATAAGATAGAGGTCGTTTTTTCATACATTCCTTATCGTCCACGAAAGTTATTTGTTTACATTATTAATCAATAACTTATATAGGAGGAAAAGGATGGAAATATGTTGTAAAAACAGCCATTTAGAGATTTATGAAAATATAGTTGAATCAGTAAAATGAAAGAAAAATTGGGCATTATAATGATAAAAGAGGGGCCAATGACCCCTCTAAGTTAAGTAGAAATAATTAAATGAGCTTTTGCCCTAGCATTACGGATCGCTCTTCAGATTGTGAAGACTTTCCTTTCTTACTAGATTTACTCTTATCTCCACCACAAGCGAAAGAGCCTACAGTGAAAGATAGCAACACCAATGCGAATAAACTTTTTTTCATTTTATCCTCCATAACTTACTTCAATTATCTGAAGTATGGATTCATTATAGCCTAAGACTTAAATGGCAATGTCAGAAGAAAGTGAAATCATCATAACCAAGTTAATCTTCTCACTTCGATCTAAGTCTAAAATTTAGTTCACACACTTTTGGAAATCTTCTTTAAAGAGCAAAATATCTTTATGAGGAAGAAGACCAAAGGATAATAGAGTATCGTTGAAGCACTTTGTTTTCATAACTCCATACTCTTTAGACAACTGATCTTTTATCTCTAGTATATTGAGATAACCATGGAAATAAGATGTCGCTTGCCCAGGACTTCTGAAGGCATATCGTTGAAACTCTAACGTGGCCATAGTCTGAGAAACACCAAGCTTCTTATTGAAAACATTTAAAACATCTTTCATGCTTCCTTTTCCAAGTTGAACCATAGGATCGAGAAAGTACCTCGCTTGACGCCAAAGTCTCATCTGAATCCCTGCAAACTTCTCTTCATCACTTAAAAAAGGATAGACCAGGTCTTCTGCATAGAGCGCCCAACCTTCGACGTTTACAGAGTTCATGGCGTAGCGAGCACGAATGATTGAAGGCGGATTCTCAATCATACGAGTAAACTGAAGGTCATGACCAGGACGTCCTTCATGGGCCGTTAAAATAGTAGCTGCACTTTCATAACTAAAGTCATTAAAAGGTACTTGTCCTGTAGAAGAAGTTGGAACAACAAACTCAGGAAGAATACCTGAATTATTAATAAGCGGCGGAGGATTTAAATGAGGAACTGGACTTGCCTTACTTTCAGCATCCGAAGCCATTCTAATTTTCAATGCAGTTTTAGGAAGAGTGACGAGGTCATTATCGGCTATTATTTTATGTAAACGCTCAGCAGATTGGTGATAGAGTTTTTCTACTTCCTCTAGCTTTGTCACTTGATTTGTTTTCAAAAAGTTTACAACATAAGCAGGATCACTACTTTGTAGGTTATTCTTCTTGGCAATTACAGCCGCTAAACGCTCATACTTTTTATAGAGTTTATTAAACTCCTTCTTTCCTAATTTAATCATTTTATTGGGATTGGAATCAACCCCTATCGATTTAAGCGATAACTTATAAATCTCAAGAGGAAGTCTTGGACTCTTACGTGCTTTAGGTAAAATCGAGTTTCTAATAAAGCCATCATATAAATCAATCTCGGCCTTGAAATCTTGATATTCCTGCTTCCAATCATCACGACCAGAATTTGCAAGAAGTTCTCCTACCCCCTTAACAAAGAAAGGAGAATCACTTAGATACTTCTCGACCTCTCCTCTAAAAGGGTAAATTTTCTTCTTATATTTTATCTGATGCCTTTCTATCTCTGAGCGATAGGCCGCAACTAGATTTTTCTTATCTTTCCCCTGTGACATATAATACTTAAATCTCTCAACAGCATCTTCTTTTCTTTGATCAGAAGATTGATCATTTATAAGTTGGAAGAGAGAGCCATAAATAGATTGACTGGCATGATAGACAGGGATAATCCCTAATTTCTCTTGGGCTTCAATAGAAGCGAGATCTTGATTTGTATTTTTCAAAAGTATCTTGAGATCAACAATAAGGTTTTTATCTTCTGTATGCTTGATTTCTTTATTAAGTTTATCCACCCATTTTAATACGAGTTCTTTATAACGACGCTCCGTTTGCAAACTGGGGTTTTGACCTTTTTTATCAAATTCACGATATCCTAGACTAGAGCCCAATTCAGGATAAATACTTGCATAATCTCGAGTAAACTCTTCCGCTAAGTGATTAGAATAAATCATCCAGGTTGGTGAGGTAGGCTGTGAAGAACAAGTACTATAGAAAGTTACAGTAATAAGAAAACCAAGAAGTTGGAGCATTTTTTTCATTTAAAATTTTCCTTTCAAGAAACAAGATAAAATAATATCTATAGGACCATATTTAGACTCGCATAGCAAGACTTGGCATCTTTTATGACTCCATCATTTTCATGTAAGTCCCTCTTTGTGAACCCTACTGTAATATGAGGATAAAAGTGATCAGGAAGAAACAAGCCTTCTTTCCCCCCTTTTTTTATAAAAAGCTCTTCTACCTTTTTTCTATATTCAAGAAACTTATCTGATTTAGTCACAACAAAGAAATTGCTCTCTTTCTCATCGCGTATGACTTTCTCTCCTCGACCTAAACAGATCACCTCAAAGGAAGAATCTTGAATATCCATTTCTTTGGCCAATTCATTGAGTTCAGATATTTTTAACTTTTGAGCTAGGGCCTTATTGAATTCAATGGGAGTAATCAACGTAATATGGGCTTCACCTCGAGAGAGAAGTTTCAGCTTTAATTCTTCCTTTAATTGATTCAAAAGACTTTCTACAGGAGCATAATTTAAATTTATAGCGACATAATTAGAATGAGCTATGAACTCAACTTGTTCATTCTTATAGATATCATCACTTAGATCCAGCTTTAGATCAGCTGAATGAATAGAAAGAGAAGTAAGGGTCAATATATAGAAAATAATAAATAATCGTTTTTTCATCCTTAATCCATCATATCCATTAGAGAACTTCGTGAATTATTATCTTCAAAGTAGTCAAAATCAACGGATATCGCCGTGGCCAAAACAATCGCTTTTTGCTCTTGGGATAATTCATTTGAAATATCCACTCCAAAGGTATCGCTATCCGTGAAAATTTCTTTGATTAACCCACCCCAACGTTTACGTATATGGCCCAATGATTGTCCTGTTCTCAAGCTCTCAATATCAAAAGTAAAGAAGCTAAAGAAACCAGAATTAATTTTAGCAAAGCTCTTACCATTATGGTCTTTGAGCTCATAACGTTTACGAAAAATGGCAAACTTCTGATCGATAGTCCCTAATAATCGAGAGTTGCGATCATAGACCTTCATCGTTGAAAAAAAGAAGTAAAAAGGACGATCCATAACGATAACTTCGGCTCCTTTTTTATCAAAAATACGAACATCAAGAGGTCGATGTGACTTAAAGAGAGAGCGAACCAATAGTTTAAATAAACCTGAACTTTGTTCGGCAATGTGACCAATCGTATCACCAGACTCATTTAAGAGTTCATACTTATTGCTTCCCTCATAGCCGATTAAGATTTCTCCCCATTCTTTTATCTGACGAATAAAACATCGCGATGTTCCTTCAAATAAGCTTAGATCATTTGACACATCATTTCCTTTGCTAGAAGTTAAAGCATTAATCATTTATAAAGTATCCTATATGAACCTTGATATCAATTTGCCATTAGTTTTTAGTATATTAGGACTTCACCTCTTGGCCGTGATGTCTCCTGGACCAGATTTTGTTTTAGTAACCAAGAACTCACTTACTTATTCAAGAAAAACAGGAATTTATACGGCACTGGGAATAGCACTTGGACTTACCATTCATCTCACCTATTCCTTGGCCGGACTAGGTTTGCTTCTCACTCATAATAAGACCCTGTATCAAGTTCTTCAAATATTAGGAGGACTTTACTTGGCCTATATAGGAACTCTCTCCCTCATCGCGGCCTTTCAAAAAGCCAAGATCAAAGAAATTAAAACGAATAAAAAGGAAATAATGAGTTCGTTCAAGGCCATTAAAATGGGTTTTATTACGAACTTATTCAATCCTAAAGTGGGTCTTTTCTTTATCAGTTTATTTTCTCAATTCTTTGAAAAAAGTGTAAGTTCTCTAACCAAAGCAATCGTCGCGATATCACTTACCTTCATTACCTTTCTCTACTTCTCGATAGTTTCATATGGAATAACAATACCTCATATTAAAAACATCTATTTTCGATGTGAATACATAATAGAGGCCTTCTTTGCTCTCGCCCTTCTCCTATTGTCCATAAATATACTTATCCATTCATTTTCCTAAAAATCATAATTTTAAATAGAATGCAACCCATCAATAAAAAACGCCAAAAGCCCCTATATCACGCACATTAAATCAACCTAAGCAATTTTTAGACAGACTTTTAAAAACAGTAGCTTACACCATCAGTGCGCCTCCCTCCTTTATTCATGCCTCTTTCATTGATTGTTCCTATTTTTTCCACCGCTCATTAAATCCTAACCAATGAGAAAATATATCTACAGGTAAAAACATTATGAATTCCTAGGAGGAATAATGAGTACAAAAAAACTCTATAATATATGGCTGCCTTTATGCTTTATCCTAACGATGACATTCTCATGTGTACCAGAGGAAGAAGGGGCAGATTGCAGTAGTGTCGAATCAAGTACGACTTGTGAGACCAATGAAGAAGATGGTGAAACTGAAGAAGTCAATGAAGGCGAAGATAGTACTGAAGACAACTCAGATGAAACAGATGACGACACAACAGAAGACACAGGGGATTCTGATACCGATGATGGCAATAACGAAGAATATGCTCAAGAGCCGACAGAGACAATAACCGAGTCATTCTCTAGCCCTTGGAATAAGAGTGAAAATACGATTATTATAGATGCTTACCAAGGTAACTCTATTGACTGGGATCAAATGGATTCTGATCCCAATGTTGCTGCCGTTATCCATCGCTCCAGTATTGGACAAAGAGTGGATACAAAGTATGTTTCAAGAAAGAATGAAGCGCTTAGCAGAGGATATCTGTGGGGAGCCTACCACCTTGGCTACAAAGGCAATACCATTGCTCAAGCCAATCTATTTCTTGATCTCATTAACAATGAAAAAGATACCCTCATGATTCTAGACTTGGAAGATACGAGTAATGGAACTTTCATGACTATCAATGAGGCCATTGTTTTCATGGAATACGTTTATGACAAAACAGGACGTATACCTGTGGTTTATGCCAATCATTCAACGACGATCAAACTCAATCAAACCGTGGCTGCTCACCCACTCTTTCAACAGGCGAAACTGTGGTACGCTCGTTTCAAGTCTAGAGTAACAGACTTCCCCTTTGGTATTTGGAATAATTATTTCATGTGGCAATTTTCAAGTGAAATCAATTGTAACTCCACAGGAAGCTGTCTCTACAATGTCCCAGGGACTCGCTATGATATGGACGTAAATACCTTCTATGGTACTCGAGGTGATCTCCAAGCACGCTGGCATAATTACTAATTAACAATAATCGCCAGAAGATCTAACAAACTTCTTCTGGCGATTATAATAGACAGTCTTGCTTTCATCTGGTTATCTACTTTAATGAAAGCACTAGTCATTGAAAACTTACATAAGACCTATGGTCACTTTGAAGCACTCAAAGGTATCGACTTTTCTATAGAACCCGGAAAATGCCTTGGCCTCTTAGGCACAAATGGCGCGGGAAAATCAACGACTATTAAAATCATTACAGGACAAATTGCTCCGACATCTGGAAGTGTTCAAGTTTTTGGACTTTCACCTCAAATTAACACTAAAGAAGTTCATCATTTAATAGGATTAGTCCCTGAAAGTTTATCTATTTATGAAGACCTAAGCGTTAAGCAAAATATTGATGTCTTCAAAAATATCTTTGAACTTCCTCATTCCACAACACAAGAGATTATTGAGCGACTAGGTCTTAAAGATAAAACTAACACAAAGGTCAAAGATTTATCGAAAGGATTAAAACAACGAGTTCTGATTGCTAGGGCCATTATTCACTCTCCCAAGCTCTTACTCTTAGATGAACCCACAAGTGGTCTAGATCCAAGTTCAGCCGAAACAATCTATACGATCCTTGAAGAACTTAAAGAACAAGGTACAACGATTCTTCTGACGACTCACTTAATGAATGATGTTGAAAGGCTCTGCGATAATCTTATCTTTATCCATAAAGGTGAACTCGTGGCGCGTGGGACCCCAGAAGAGCTTAAGAATAAATTTAAGAGTCAAGAAGTAACTGTTAAAGTTATTCAAAGAGAGCTGCAGCAGGAGTCAATTCTTAAGTACTCATTAGAACAGGACTTCTTAAAGTCTCTCTCAGAATTAAGACTCACTCACGATATAGTCTCGATTCATACACATGAACCAAAGCTTGAAGAAATATTTATTCAAGTAACCGGTATAGAGCAATGATTAATTTAAATCGCATAAAGGCCGTCTTTTTAAAAGATATAGCTTGGGCAAAAGGCAACTCAAAGCTATTAGTCATTATGTTAATGCCCATTTTCTTTATTTTCCTATTTTCTAAAATTGATAAATCAATCGGTATGTCCTTCGCTATGACTTTTACAGCGGCTTTCATAGGAATTCTTTCAACCTCTCAACTCATTATCGAAGAAAAAAGAAATAATACGCTATCCGGTCTCCTTATCTCTCCTCTAACCAACGCAGAGTTCATAATAGGCAAATATCTTTTTTCCATGTCTCTTGTTTTCATTTTCAATATTTTAACTTTAAGTATCAATGATAAAATTCACTATATTTTCAATCCTTTTATTGTCATTTCTATTCTAACTTATGGTGGGTTTACCATTCTTACAGGTTGCTTTCTTGGCCTATTTCTTGAAAATGAAAAAGAGATAAGTGTGATTGCCCCTTTCATTATGATCTTCTTTATAATGGGTAATATTGCTTCAAAGATCGCTCTCAATTCAGATGCCTTTGCTTTATTTCCTGAATATCATATTGTCGAGCAGTTACACTTACATTCGGGTTTAAGTTTTAAAGAAAATCTCTTTCATACCGGCTGCAACATCGTCTATTTCATTTTGAGTTTCTTCTTAACGTTACAATATACTCAATTCTATTTTTCTAGCAAACGTATTACGCGGTTTTCTATAAAGACCCTTATTCCTATTTCACTCATTATTCTGTCTCTTTTCCTTTCTTTTTATACAAACAAACGCTTTTTTAGTACCAACAATAAGACTACTGATCAGACTTCTACGAGTAAGTTCTCTTTCAATATTAATGAAAATCTCTATGTTCATCTTAATTTTGATCCTAAGATCATAAAGGTCAATCAAACCTTAAAGCTCGATCACAAAGTGCTTATAGATATAAATGATATTAAGACTTCTCAGGTTATTTCTATTTCCTTATGGAATATTAATAATCCAGAACCAAAAAAGGTAAAGACAAAGCAGAAATCAGAACTGCTCGGAGCCATGGAGATAGAATCAAAGGACACTACATTTATACGAAAAGTAAAAGTTAAAATTGGACTTCTCTACGCTTTCACTCAACCCATAAAGTGTGGTGATCATATTTTACAAGTATCATCAAAATTAAAAGAGATTAACTCCCCTCAACTTCTTCAATTCTTACAGGCTTTTAATAAAACCATAGAAAATTTATCTGTTGAGTGTGCAAATGACGCTCTTCATATTCTTAAGGAAACAGAATGATTTCTTTTTGCCAATTACTCAGGTAATAAAGCCTATGGAATATAATGTTTTGGCCTTGGCCTTAGGTGCAAACTTTTGCTTTGCAGCTGGAAGTCAATTCTTCACCCATTTTACAATTAAGCTTGGCACCTATTGGATGAATTGGTTTAAGGCCGCTTTTGCTTTAATCCTCTTTATAATTTGGATGCTTCTCACTGAAGGTATCTCTTGGCCAGGAGCCGCTCCTACTACATATTTATTTCTATCCGGAATTATAGGTCTGGCCATTGGCGATCTTTGCTTACTTCAGGCCTTTAAAGACCTAGGACCTGGTCGTACCCTAATGCTCTTTTCCTTCCAGCCTCTTCTGGCCGGAACAGCTGGACATCTATTCTTTAACCAAGGACTTGATGCCGAAAGATTTTGGGCGATCTTCTTTTTCATCCTCTGCGTCTTTATCTTCTCTCTTGAAAGCTTTCGTCGAGACAAGCACTGGGCCATTCCTGGTATTCTCATGGCATTAGCTGGAATGACTCTAGATACAGCAGGGGTCATTATCACTCGCTCTATTTTTGATCATCATCCAGAAATTACACCGATGAGCTCCAACCTCTATCGCACCCTTGGTGCTGTTGTTTTCTTCTTTCTCTTCTCCTTTCATAAAAAGAGAAAGAAACTTATCAACCCTTTTCTAAATCTTAACTTGAAAGAAAAAGTATCCGTACTATCCGGATCATTTCTTGGAACCTTCCTCTCTTTGGCCCTATATTTAACCGCTGTTCAATATGCTCACCTAGGAAGTTTGGCAGGTATTTCTATTACCGCAGCCCTTTTTAGCTCCCTTTTTGAATGCATATGGATTAAGAAATGGCCAAGTGTCTATCTTTGGATCTCCTTTGTTTCCTTCCTCATTGGAATGAATATCCTCCTTTTCTAATCTTTTTATTTAGTGGTTCATTCGTGCTTTTTCTTTGCCTCTCAATGAATATTAGGGAAAAATTAATATATATGGGATAATGATTCTTTTAGGAGGACCTGGCGTATGTTTCTTACAGTCAAAAAGTTTTTAATCGATCGATTAATTAACTTTCTTGAACAACCAGCCCTTCATAGGATTTCTCCTCCGACTCACTCTATTGAACTTCTTAAAGATACACTAGAGCCAGGTGATGTGCTCTTAGTAGAAGGACAACAAAGATTTAGTGCCGCCATCAAATTATTAACTCATTCCAACTGGTCTCATGCTGCTTTGTATATCGGAAATAATGAATTAATTGAGGCTGATTTAAAAGAGGGTGTCATTCGTATTCCAGTTGAAACTTACAAAGGTTTTCATACGAGAATTTGTCGACCAGTGAATTTGAATCCAGAGGATCTAGAGAAAATCATCAAGTCTTTAGTCGATAAGCAGGGTCTTTCTTATGATATAAAAAATATTATCAACCTTTTAAAGTACCTCTTTCCTATTCATCCCTTTAAAAAGCTTAAAGGTTCACCCTTTCTCTCTCTAGGCTCAGATGATCCTACAAAAGTGATATGTTCATCCATAATTGCACAAGCCTATCACGATATTGGTTATCCTATTTTTCCGGTCGTAAAAGTTATTGAAGGAAGAAAGAAATATGCCAAAAGACATGTCTCTTCCTATGTACCTAGTGATTTTGATCGATCCCCCTATTTTAGAATCATTAAACCTAGCATAGAAGTTAAGTTTGATTATACAAAAGTTCAATGGATCAAAGGTCTGGAAGATAATTAGTTAAGCTTACTTGCTTCAATTAGCTTCTTATAGAACTCAATTGATTGAACTTCTGAATACACATGAGGAAAACCGTCTTCATCGCTAAAAGGAAGTGAAGTACAGTTCTTTCCATTCTCATCACAATGATTAAAGCGATCACATCTCTTTTCATCATCACGATATGTTGATATGGCCGGATTCCCTGCAATGAGAACTCCAACAACTTCATCATTTTTATTAAAAACGGGACTTCCGCTATTGCCGGCAAAGGCATCCAGATTAGTATGAAACGATCGCCCCACGCTATCATCAAAGACAGAAGCATTAGATGTATATTTCATGGGCATCCCCATAGGATGACCAATCATAGTCACGTCATCATTCATTGATACTTTTGAAGCAGCTATTTTTAAAGGCTTGCGCCCAGTAACTTTTCTATCAAGGCGAATAAGGGCGAAGTCGTGTGAATAACCATCAACTTCTAGCTCTATGGCATAGATGATTTCCTTACAATTATAAATATTTCTCTTCGCAATTCTTTTCACATTGGTTTGGGCAGTGAAGTCAAAAAGCCAAGTGTATGCATCACAATAGTTTTGCGTTTCATTTCTTATTTCACTATGATTGACACTGCAATGTCCGGCAGTAACCAAGAGGTCATCGCCAACAAGAAAGCCCGTACAAGCATAGGGTATATTTTTTTGACGAGAAAACCTCTCATCTTTACACATGAAATCACTTAAATCATCGGCCCATAGTTCAGAATAAGAGGGGTTAACTTCTTCCCAAATAGAATTAATCACCCCAACGGCCACGGACTTTCCTAAAATTCTTTTAGACCCAGCTTGAGATATTTCAACACGATCGTCGCTGCCAAAAATGTCAGCATAGGCGGTACTCATAAATAATGAACAGTATAATAACGATAAAATTTTAAACATTTTGACCCTCTCTTCTTTGGTTTATAGCACAAAGAAATGATCATGATATTGGGCCAAGAAAACCTATGAAATAATTTCCATCAGGTACTTATCTAGAAAACTAAATTTTTAATACTAAATCAATTTTACATTCAAGCACATACCCACGTAATTACAGGCACCTATAGGTTAAAAACAAATAATTTCTATTCATAAGTTAAATTTTCCTCTTCGCTCTAAATCCACTACGAATTTAATCAATAAGGCGCTAATCACCGAAAAGAGAGGTGTATAGGTATTTGATAAACAGGATGTTATTCGAAGTGCTAAAGAGATTTTTACTTCTATTCACATGTGCCAGTCTACTCACCAGTTGTGGTGGTGGAAAAGCTGATGATCCAGAATTGAGAAGTATCAATGACATCTACACCGATATTCCCAATTATATTATTCAACTCTCCTCTCCTCTTGCGAATCAACTCTTCAACTCACAAAGTTCAGCAACGTTTGATATTACGGGCTCTTGTGCAGAGATAGGAAAAATATCGATTAAATTAAATACAATTGAGCAGCAGCAAGTTGACTGTATCTCCTCATCGTTCACAAGCACTCTACTACTGTCATCACTGAGCGAAGGCTACAACACAATCACGGCCAACTATCTAGTAAGCACAGATACTGCTGTCGTGGCCGTGTTAAAAGATACCAATGCCCCAACCCTTGTCATTTCCCCCAATCAAATCAATCAATCCAACGAGGGTAACTATATAATTCAGGGGACATGCTCAGAAAATGGATCCGTTATTCATGGAAATCTAGAGGGTATTCCTTTTTCTACAACTTGTTTAGGAACGTCATTCACCTCTTCTCCTATTGATTTAAGTTTTCTCGTAGATAATACCTATAGTGCTCAGGCTACCATTTCGGATTCCAATGGAAACACTTCTTCGCTTATTACACAATCAATCATTAAAGATACTTCAGTTACACTGCCTAGCTTGAGTTTTAGTAATCCTGAAAACGGTCACGGAAACAATGGAAGTGTAGACATTAGAATATCTAATATTGCCGCTTCAGATGATATATTTGTCTATACTGATTCCTCTTGTTCAGGGGCTCTACTAACTTCAGAAACAAGTGCAGCAACATCTCATATTATTAATTTCCTCACTCCTAGTGAAGGTTCTTATTACTATTATTTTACAGTTCCTAGTCAAAGTGGAGCAACTTGCTTGGGCCCTCTTGTTTATCAAGAAGACTTAACTGATCCTTTAGACGTAGCAACAATAACGATGAGCTCTCCGTCTCATGGAGAGACCAGTTCCGATGCAACCCCCTTCTTCTCAGGAACAATCGACTCGAGCGAAAACGGATCACAAGTCTATATCTACAAAGATAATACATGTGCTACTACCGAAATAGGTTCTTCAACCGTACAGCAAGCAAGCTTTAGTATTGGAGCATCTTTGGCCTTAGATGGAAGCGACCAGGGTTTCAACGAGTTCTTTATAAAAGTAATTGATAGGGCCGGTAATGTGGGAAGCTGCCAATCAACTGGCCTTTCCTATACTTTATCCAATACTGGTCTGGCCAGCCAGCCCAAGCTTGCGATGATTGGGGTCGATGCCCCATCAAAACTCATATCTCTTGAAGATGATAACTTAATCACTTGGACTAAGAAAGCTGATCCGAGTAACCCTATTACTTTTGGTCCTCTTTCAAAAGGTGATGTTATCTATATTGAAGATCCTCTTGATACATTAGATAAGGTAGATGCTGGAGACATTATTGAATCCACTGGAGCAACCTATGTAGTCTCTCAAGGCTTTGGTACTGCTCCTTGGGCAACAGAAGCTTACTCTGGAAAAGTTTTTACTTCTTATCAATATCGTTATGGAAACTATTCTAAAATATATGTCACAAGTTTAGTGGCCGATAGCTTTGTCCAAATTAAACAAGATACAGATGGAGATGGCGACCTTGATACAATAGCCTATGCTACTGTTCCTAAAAATCAAGTCATTGAATTTACACCTAGTATAATCGATGGAAGATCCTTCCAAATTGTAAGTGATTACGATATTAATGCCTATTATGTGTCCTCCTCCACTTCAGGAGCAACTTATGATAAAGATGCAAGAGTACTTACTCCTGCGGCCACTGATCTAGTAGGATTCTCTTGGTTCATCACTTCTATTGAAAATAATACTTCCGTCACGGCCCATCGTCATCAAGCCGGAAGTAACTTCTCAGAAGTAGATCTCGATATAAATGAAGTCTTTGATGTAGGTAGAACTCTTAAATCAAATCTCATAGACTATGCAACAAGAGTTCTTTCCGATAAGCCTGTCTCTATGCTTCAAATAGCTGATCAAGATGGTACCAATGCAAGCCCTAGTTTACCTGTCTCCATGTTGGCCACAGATTACGGAATACCTGCTGATGCTGACTATATCGGTATTATTGCTCCTATTTCAGGGAATTACTATTATACAATTCCTGGTAATCCAGAAGTGGGGCCTATCGCACTCACACCACCTGGAAATACAGATCCCAATGCACCCTATGCAGCTCAATTCAGTAATGGTGGTAATGTTCCAGCAGGAACTCTCATTCGTTGTGATACCCCCTGCTTTATGATTTATGATGATGAAGAATTAGGAGATGAAGATGAAACTCTAATGATGGGGTTTTCGCCATGAAAAAAATAATCTCTATTCTCGCTATTTTCTTTTCTCTTTCTAGCTTTAGTGCAGAAAGCTTTACCTACTTTGGGGCAAGTTACTCTTCACAATATGTGGTTTCTAACAATAAAGTATGGAATCAACTCAAATCAACTATGCCTTCTTTTACTTTAGGAAAAAGACTGCATCCGCTCTATGCAGCAGAGTTGAAGTATTCAAGCTTTGCTTACAATGAAGGACCTTCAACAACAGAGCCTGATATTATTAACTCAGAATTCGAAGTCACTAGACTCGCTCTTGGAATTAGAGTCTTTATGAAAAATATTTCTTTTTCCCTAGGCTATGAATATATAGATCTTTCAAGAAAAACAACTCTTGCTGACGGATCGAGTATAGACCCCGAGTTCTATGCCTATGATAAAACCATTCATGGAGTCTACGCAACCTTCGGCTATCAAGTCTTTATTTTAAATTCCATCGATTTATACTCAGAGATAGAAGCGGCCTCTAATGAAAACTATCACTCAGTGAGTGCTACAGTAGGTTTTCGCTTCTATCCTGGTGGTATATTTCATTAGGCTCGATTCTTTAAAAGATATCTCTGAATTTTACCGCTAGGTGTTTTAGGTAATTCCTCTACAAAATCAATCTCTTTAGGATAAGCATGAGCAGCAAGGCCTTTCTTAATAAAAAAGGCAATCTCTTCTTTGAGTTTTTCCTTATCTTCAACCTTTGAAAACTTATCATTAAGAACAACAAAGGCCTTAACTATTTCAGTTCTTTCTGGATCAGGCTTACCTACAACGGCCGCCTCTAAGATGGCCTCATGTTCGACAAGTGCACTCTCCACATCAAAAGGTCCAATGCGATAGCCTGAAGAAGTGATAACATCATCACTTCTTCCTACGTAAGTGAAGAGTCCTTCTTCATTTACTTCTGCTGTATCTCCTGTGTGATAGTAGCCATTACGAATTGCTTTGGTTTCTTTTTGATAATAACCAGTAAACCAAAGTACTTCAGACTTTGAAATATCAATGGCCAGTTCTCCAGGAGTATTGGCCTCTACTTCATTACTATCTTCATCAACGATCAGAGTTGTATAACCAGGCATTGGAAATCCCATACTGCCGGCCTTTTTTATCTGCTCTAACGAATGATGATTATTAATGACCATCCCTAACTCTGTTTGTCCGTAGTGATCACAGATAACAGTTTCAAGCTCAACTTTAAACCAGCGAATCACCTCAGGATTTAGCGCTTCCCCAGCACTACTCACTCTGCGCAACTGACCTTTAATATCTTGAGCTTTATCATCTCCAGCTCCAATTAAGAGCCTAAAAGCTGTTGGAGAGCCGGCGAGATTTGTAATTCCATGTCTTTTTATAACCCTATATGTATCTTCAGCGCTGAAGCCTCCTTCATAAAAGAATAGAGCGTTACCGTTTATGAGGGGACCAGTTACACTATAGTAGAGTCCATAGGCCCAGCCTGGATCAGCTAAGTTCCAAAACTTATCTTCTGCTTGAAGATCCACTGCTAAATCCATATATAACTTAAAGGATACGAGAGCTTTTATAGGAACTGGAACACCTTTTGGTAATCCAGTTGTTCCCGATGTAGATAACATCATCATCAGGTCATCGCCTTTACGCATTATCGGTTCAAAATCACCGCTTAAGCTTGATATCGCTTCTCGATAGTCAAAGTCACTCTTATCTATAATAAATTTTTCATCTCGATTATAGATAACTTTCTTTATGGGAAACTCAATTTCATTAAGCTTAGAACGATTTACTTCATCCGTAATAATGACTTTTGATTGAGAAGTATTAAGCCTTTGCTCAATGGCCTTTGGTCCGAATGCAGTAAATAAAGGTTGATAAACGGCACCGGCCTTCCAAGTACCAATAATCGTATAGAGAAGTTCAGGAGTGCGAGGAAGAAGTCCCGAAACAAAGTCACCAGGCTTAACACCTTGTGAGCTCAAGAACTCTGCAACTTTCGCTGATTCGACTTTAAGCTTTTTAAAACTAATTTCTTCATATTGCCCTTCAACCCCTTCCCAGCGTAGAGCAATTTTATCTGTATGAGCATGGCGATCACAACATTCAACAGCAGCATTAATGCCTTGAGAGAAATCCCCTTGAAAGGTTGCTAATTCATCCTTTAGATCAAAGTTAGCATAAAAAGATTTGTAGTCATTATTTCTCATAAGTCCCCTCTCTTGTTAATATTTCTCAATTATGGACTTCTGATTTAATATGTCAAAGCTGGGCACCAATAGAAGCCAGCAATGACGTAATTATTATTATACAATCTCTTACAGTTTATTTTTAATCCAATTATCAATATTGGCTTCAAGAATACGTAGCGGAAGAGCTCCATTCTTTAAAGCTTCATTATGGTATTCCCTTAAATCAAATTTATCCCCAAGCTTTTTAGCAGCACGTTTTCGTAGTTCTTTGAATTTGAGCTCGCCTATTTTGTAAGACAACGCTTGTCCAGGCCAAATGATATAGCGATCGATCTCAACTTCAATATCGTGCTGAGCTTTAGGAGCATGGTCTTTAAAGTAATTGATCGCTTGATCGCGAGACCATCCTTTAATATGCATTCCTGTATCAACGACAAGTCTTATGGCCCGCCACATTTCATAACTTAGTTGTCCAAATTTATCATAGAGATCTTCATACATCCCCATCTCTTCACCTAAACTTTCCGCATATAAACCCCAACCTTCGATAAAGGCCGTATAATCAACATGCTTTCTAAATTCAGGAATATCACCAAGCTCTTCATTAAGAGCTATCTGTAAATGGTGGCCAGGCACAGCTTCATGTAAAGTAAGGGCCACCATCTCCCACTTGGGACGTGACTTGAGATCATAAGTATTTGCAAAGAATGTACCAGGTCGTCCTGCCGAACTTGAACCTCCATAGTAGTAGGCCGTCGGTGCCGATCTTTCCATATAACTCGGTGTAGGCTCTACTCCATAGGGAGTACTCGGTAGTTTTTTAAATACATCGTAAAGCTTGAAATCGGCTCTTTTCGCAATATCTCGATACGTCATAAGAAGATCTTCTTTCTTAGTAAAAAAGAATTTCTTATCTGTTCTTAGATAATTCAAAAAACTCTTGAAGTTCCCTCTATACTTTAACTTTTTGATGACTCCATTCATCTCCTCTTTAATTCTTTTTACTTCACTCAGTCCGAGTTCATGAATCTCCTGTGCACTTTGATCTGTTGAGATATGACCTTTAACTTCATACTCATACCATTTAGTGCCATTAGGAAGGTCACTAATGGCAATCGTTTCACGACAATGAGGAATATATTCTTCAACGATAAACTTCTTAGCCTTTGCAAAATGCTTAATAGCGACCTTTAAAAACTTTTTGGCCTTTTGACGGTAACTCTTCTTCTCTTGTGCACTAAATGATTTAGGAAACTTAAGAAATGCTTTCGTCATGGGATTCTTTTTCATATCTTCAACGAGTACAGAATCAAATTGTTGCCCAACTCCTTTTAAAGTTACTCGAGGAGGTGTGATATTTTCCTCAAGCCCTTTCTTTAATAGAGTCATTTGATTTTTGATCACCTCAGGAACTTTCTCAAAGCGCTCGAGAATATTGTCATAGTCTTTCTTTGTTCTTGAAGGCATACGAGAAAGAAGCTGTGGGATACGTAACTGAAAGCCTCCTAACTGATCAATCGGAGTGAGCTCGCCAGGAAATATTTGTCCTGCAACCCTATGCTCTAATCCCTCAAGATAGAGGTCATAATCAAGTTGAGCTTTATCACTTAGGTCTGCACGATCAATCTCTTTTGTTTCTTTAAGCTTTCTACGCATTTCCTGTTTGGACTTTTTAATACCTTCTAAAGAAGAATCTCCCCACTTTCCATTATAGAGACCGTCTTGATAGTTGGTCCAAGTGGCAAACTCCGGGTGCTCTTTCATCGTTTCACCCCAATGCCTTTCTAAAAGACTATAGAATTTAACTTCTTCAGATGATTTTTGGGGGACGTGACTACATGAAATAAAAAATACGAGAAAAAGAATAATTGCTTTCAAAAGTGCTCCTTGCTTGAAAAAGCTAGCCTCTCACGAGGGGCTGCCTTTTACAATCACAAGCTTCTTTCTCGCTGCACAATTCTAATTAAAAATGCCACATTGTGGTTATTCGTAACTTCTCTTCTTCTGAAATCTTTGCACCAGTATCTAACGATTCACGAATTTGAGTGCCGTACTTATCTTTTTGCCAAGAAAGGCCAAAGCGTATTCGATTCTCTAAGTAGTACCAGTTAAGTCCTACTAATAAAGAGTTCAAATCATAACCTTCTTTTTGCTTAAAGCGATCCCAACTCTCATATCGAATAAAAGGAGCTACATTATACTCAGTAGAAAGGTAGTATTCAGCTTGGGCATATTGTCCTGAACTAGAACCTACATTTTTCTGATTCGAATTGAAGTCTTCAACGACTCCATTAAATCTAAAATATTCTGATTGAAAGGATATTCTCTTATAATGAAAAGAGAATTCTGCATTCACTAAAGTACGGCTAATGCTACTGACTTGAGTTTGAGCGGCATTACTATATTGGATAGAACCTGTATGAAAGATTCCTCCCCCAAAAGATAAATGTTTTCCAGTGCCAAAATATGTTTCTGTTGGCTTCTTATCGTCCCAACCAGCAAGAGGATAGGCACTAACGTGAGTCCCGACCATAAAGTTTTGCTTTCTAATTTCACCATCAGAGAGATCATTTCCTTTAGCATCGTGAACATTCTTACTTTGAACTCCATCACCTGCAACGACTTGGAAGTGCCAATAGTCAAAGGTTCCGTTGAGCTGAAAGTTTGCCGCTCGTCTTCCATCACTCACATAAGCAGCCGCCTCATCAGAGACATAGGCTCGATCGACATGAATTAATTTTGCTGAACCAATCGTTTGAGTTCGAGATAGCTCTACTTTAGAACGGAAAAAACGAGTATAAAGTCCTTCGATACCAAAGATATTTTTTCTTTGTATGAAAGCATCTCCGACAATGAAACTGCCGTCGCCCTTGTCTTTCTTATTGGAATTGTCATTTCGAACATCCATGTAAAAACGCCAATCATTCATGAATATCGATTCAAACTGAAATCGAACTCGCCTTAAATACATATCTTGGATCGATATATCTTCAGAAGGATTTGTACTGGTGATATTTTTACTTTCCGTAACAGACTGAAGTCGAGACCCAAGCCTGAGCTTGATTCTTGAATCAGTGGAATCGAATATTTCAATTCCCCATTTCTTAGTCGTATCGCTTAATTGTTGATTAGTCTGCGCTTCTTGTTGTTGCCCATAGGTAGGCGCAAGAAAGCACAGAGTTATTGCTGCAGCGGCCAGGCGCATCAAGGACTCCAAACATGTTAAATGTTAAACGCTTTGATTCTACAATTATTTTTGCGATACTTAAAATATGTTTCTTCTACCTTTTCTTATTTTATTTGCCCTACTCATCGCTTTTTTCTTATATAAGCACTATAAGGTCGAAATTGACCGTGCTCGACTTCTTAAAAAAGAAAAAGATCAAATTCCATTCATTCAAGACTCAGCAAAGGGATTATCTGAGCTTCTGGTTACACTTACTGAACCCGAACTGCAGAAGTTATATGAGTTCTGCGTTATTTTTATACACGAGAAGAAATGGAATAAGAATATATCGCAAACACAACGTGCTCAGGAGGCGATAAAAGCCTGTCTTCCTATATTTCGCAAGAAAACAAATTTCTATCCCCAGCTTGATGGAATTGAATCGACTCGAACATTTCAGCAATGGCTCGATCTTCATAGACGCCAATTTGAAATTGAGCTAGGCAAAGATCAACTCCTTCACTTTAATAATAATTTCGCCCAAAAATCAGAAGAATACTTCCTCTCTCCTCAACAACTAAGGGATGAAAATAAGCAAATCTTCGATTTACTCCATCGATACTACTCTCCTCAATGAAAATATTATTACTAGAACCCTTTTATGGCGGAGCTCATCAGAAGTGGGCCGATCAACTCAAAGAGAAACTCTCCTTTGAAGTCGAAATATGGTCTCTACCTGATCGCTTTTGGAAATGGAGGATGCATGGAGCGGCGATAAGCTTTGCGGAAAGATTTCTCTATACGAAGGAAAGCTTTGATCTCATACTCGCTTCTGATTTCTTAGATCTGGCTCAATTTAAATCTTTGACCCAAACAAGAATACCTACAGCGCTATATTTTCATGAAAATCAATTTGCTTACCCCAATAAGGGTCAAGCTTCTCATCACGATGTTCATTATTCATTTCTTAACTTTTCCAGTGCTATTAATGCCGATCATATCTACTTTAATTCCCAATATAACTATGACACTTTTTTTAGCGGTGTAGAAAAAATGCTACGGGCGATGCCAGATTTTAATCAATTCCAGCACCATAAAACACTTACGCAAAAAGCATCTATACTTCCTCTTGGTATAGACTTCTCTATTTTTGAAGAAAATAAAGTAAGGGATAGAAAGTCATCGTCTCCTCTAATCCTTTGGAATCATCGCTGGGAGCATGACAAAAACCCTGATGAATTCTTTTCCATGCTTATAGAATTATCTGAAGAAGGATTTGATTTTCAGTTAGCTGTTCTAGGAGAACGTAATCAGAAATATCCCCCCGTTTTTGATGATATCAAGTCTCGATTAAGCTCCCATCTGGTGCACTGGGGTCATGTTGAGTCCTATACGGCTTATCTTCAATGGTTATGGAAAGCCGATCTTTGTCCTGTGACTTCTCATCAAGAATTCTTTGGAATAAGCGTTGCTGAATCTATTTATTGTGAGTGCCAAGTATTCCTTCCCAATAGACTCTCCTACCCTGATACCTTCGCACGTGAGTTTAACCCTCAAGTATTCTATGATCAAAGAGATCAACTCAAAGAAAAAATAAAAAGTTTTCGTAACTATAATCAAGATAATTTGAAAGAATTTATTAAACGATATGATTGGGAAAACCTAAGATCAGTTTATGAAGATCAATTCAAAAAACTAGTGCTAACAAAAGGTAATCGTTAGCACTAATTTATGATTAGTTACAAAAGAATGAGTCTTCTACAATCGAGACTTTTGACCACTTACCAAACTTTGCCGTGATGTCACAACCACCTTCAAAAGTAACTCGGTATGTTTTCTTCGCAATTTTCTCGACATCTACAACTTCTTGATTCAAATCTTCGCATGCGCTTTGAATAGCCTCGCTATTAATAATTGCGTTTTCGGCCATGTTAAAATCGAGATGAGGCAGGTTAAATCCTACAAATGCATTTACTGAACTTGATAGAACAAATGAAAGTGCTAATGTTTTGAACATGGTAAATCCCCCGCTAAATATTAAATAAAAAAAACTTCTATCACGCACCATGACATATTTGTCATTATAGGGATTATTTACACATAGAAAATATTGGGCCCATATATTTACATACACTTACACTCCCAAATTAGATAAGATTCCCCTTATTTTTCTAAACTTTGCATTTACTAATGAATTCAAAATGAAGAAAATCAATCTCATACTTCAACAAAATAAAGGTTTATATAATGGGAAGAAAATCTGCAAAAATTGCGGCCAAGAAAGGTGCAACCGATAAGGCCAAAGCTCAAGTCTATGCACGTGCCCTCAAAGATGTTTTCAAAGCCTCCAAAGGTGGAAGCTCTGATCTCGATACTAACTTTCTGCTTAAGGTTGCCGTTGAGAGATGCAAGAAATTCAATGTTCCAAAAGATAATATCGATCGGGCCATTAAAAAAGGTCAAGGTACTGATGGTGTGGGTTACGAAGATGTCACCTACGAAGGCTATGCTCCAGGGGGAGTGGCCATATTTGTAGAAGCTTCAACAAATAATATCACTCGTACTGCAGGAAATGTTAGAAGTTACTTTCGAAAATGTTACGGCTCTCTAGGGGTTAATGGATCTCTTGAATTTATCTTTGAGAGAAAAGCAGTATTCATGGTTCCTGCAGAAGGGATTGATGAAGATGATTTTACTCTAGAGCTTATTGATGCGGGAGCCGAAGAAGTTGAACTTGAAGATGGACTCTATGAAATCAAAGGTCCAATGGAAACATTTGGAACGATTCAAGAAAAACTTCAAGAGCTTAATATCACTCCTGATGAAGCTAGCCTTGAAAGAATTCCCCTTACGACAAAAGAAGCGGATGAAGAGTCATTAATACAAATAGAAAAATTAATCGGACTTCTCGAAGAAGATGATGATGTAACAACCGTTTACGATAATCTTCAAGAAGAAGATTAATGATAGACTTTAGTTTAAATAATCTTTTTCCTGAACTTGGACGTAACGAATTCTTAGAATTCTTCTTAAACGATGAGCCTGTTGTTCTTCATGATCATCCTTTTGTTCAAGAGTTCAAAAAACTAAAATATCTTTCAAGTGTCGATTCTCTTATTAAAGGCTGGCCGGCTGAAGTAAATGCATATCTTAAGGGCACTGCTGATGAAATCAACTCAGCCCCCTTAAGTGCACAAGAAGCCTATGAACTCTTTCAAAATGAAAAAAGCGGGCTCTTCTTTGACGATCCGAATCGTTTTATTCCGCAATTCAATGAATACCTAGAGCAACTGAGAAGCGATCTTGGGCTCTCTCTTCTCACCTATGCTCGAAGCCTCATATACCTCATTCCCTCAGATGCAGGAACAGCCGCCCACTTTGATCAAAATATTAATTTTATTTTTCAAATTTCAGGGACTAAGAAATGGTGGATTGCACCCAATAAAACGGTAAGTAATCCTCTTGAGCGCTATACTATAGGTCATGAGCCTGAAGCGGAACTCGCCTCGTACACTCATGAACAGTTTCCAACAGAATTCCCTGAAGAAGACGCCATAGAAATAGAACTCAAGCCAGGCTCGCTCTTATTTCTTCCAAGAGGTGTTTGGCACAAGACCCATGCCACTACAGAAGCACTTTCTCTCGACTTCACCTTCTCTGCACCTACTTGGTCTGATCTTATGATGGCCGCGATGAGATCAAGACTCATTCAAGCTCCTCAGTGGCGTGAAACGGCAAAACTTCTTAACGACCCCTTATTTGGTCATCATGCCGAAGCACAATTTGATCAACTCATTCAAGAACTTGCAAAAGATTCTCAGAATTGGAAGGCCTGCGACATTCTTAGCGCTACAGAATACAATCAATAAAGTTCATTAAGTGATAAATCAGACAAAATATTACGTTTTGTCTGATTTTTTTAGATAAAATCTTTTTCTTTACCAATCACTATCCCTAACACAATCCCAATAAAGTAATTCCATAAATCACTAATATTAGGAAAGAGAATCGTCCAATCAAACACAATCCTAACAAACAAAATCTCTATTTAGATTCCTCTCTCTTTCTTCTTAATATCGAGCTAATTATCTGATATTAAGGGCTTTTCAAAGAGAAAAAAAAGAGTGATTTTGAAGTGACCAAAAGTTTTTCACTCCTTACTTTGATCAGGAAATATTACTACTGACCTAGTTTGTAGAGTAGAGAAAAGGTATTTTAACTTTATATAAAAAAACCTATAAACGTACTCATTACAAAAGAGCCTTTCTATGGAAGTTTTTAAAATTATTTATTCTGTTCTTGGTGGCCTTGGAATCTTCTTCTATGGAATGAAGTCCATGTCTGAAGCCCTCCAATCAGTAGCGGGAGATGTCATAAAGAATGTCATCAATACGCTAACGAAGAATAGAGTCTATGCACTCCTCATTGGTATACTTGTAACGACACTCGTTCAAAGTTCATCTGTAACAACAGTTATGGTGGTAGGTTTTGTGAATGCCGGTTTAATGCAGCTGACACAAGCGATAGGTATCATCTTTGGTGCCAATATTGGAACGACCATCACAGGTTGGATTATTTCTATTAAAGTTGGAAAATATGGTCTCCTCCTTATAGGACTTGGAATCTTCCCCATGCTCTTCGCCAAGAGAAACAACTGGCGCCAAATTGGAAAAGTGCTCTTTGGTATTGGTATGGTCTTCTTCGGACTTGATATTATGAGTAGTGCTTTTAAGCCTCTTCGCTCTATGCCTGAATTCCTCGATGCTATCTCATACTTCAGTGGGCAACACTATGGTGCTTATATTGCGAGTATTTTCGTGGGATGCTTACTCACTATCGTTATACAATCCTCTTCGGCCATGCTTGGTATTACCATGGCCCTTGCTACAACAGGAGTGATCCCTTTCCATACGGCCGCGGCCCTAGTTCTTGGTGAAAATATCGGAACAACAATTACAGCACTCTTGGCCTCTGTTGGTGGTAATGTAAATGCGATCAGGGCCTCAAGAGCTCACGCGGTCTTCAATTTATTAGGAGTCGCCGTTATTTTTGCAGTCTTCCCTTACTACGTAGAGCTTATTGATTGGATCGTTCCAGGCAATCCTGCTGATGTAAATGCAAATGGAGAATTCGGCCATATTGCCGTACATATTGCGACAGGACACACTATATTCAATGTGGCCTCTGCCCTTATTTTTCTTCCCTTCCTCAATACCCTAGCTTCATTAGTGACGAGGATGACTCCTGATCGTGGAACAAAAGAGCAACATCACCTTGTCATGCTTGGTGATCCCAAGGCCGTCATTCCCGCGACAGCACTCGTTCAAGCTAAAGCCGAAACAGATAAGATGAAAGATATTGTTGATCGCATGTATCGCTTAGTAGAAGAAATATATATCGGAAAAATTAGTTCATCAGATAGAAAAGTCAAAATCGCAAAAATAAAAGACTATGAGCAAATTACAGATAATATTCAAAAAGAAATCACTGTCTTTCTCATTAGAGTACAGGAAATGCCACTGAACTCTGATCAAAGTGTATTTGCCCAATCTCTAACGCGAATTGCAGATGAGCTTGAATCAGTAGCTGACTACCTAGAATCCCTTGCTACCTACTCTGAAAGAAATAAACTTGAAGACGTCCTCTATAATGGAGCCCTTGAAGATTTCACAAGATTCTTTGGTGAAGTTAAGACATACTTTGAAGATGTCACAACACAATTTGTAAAAGATGAGACAAATGACATGAGTGTTATTTCAAGAAGATCAGGTCAGTTAAGAACGGAAGCCAATGACATTCGCGATCGTCACCTCAAAAGAGTAAGTAATGGCGACTATCCACCACTATCGGCCATTACATTCTCAGATATTATTGTAGGTTTAAGAAAAATTAGAAGCCATAGTGAAAATATAGCGGAAGCTCATAGCTACTCAAAGAAAGCTAGCTCTTAGCTAGCGACCTCTTTGTTTTAGAGAAAAAATAAGTCCGTAAAGACCAAAGAGTGCCATGACTGACAAGAAAAGAAAGCCTATAACCATAGGGTTGGACTTATTAATAAGTCCTAAAAGCTCATCATAGCGGCTAAAATCTTCTACCATGCTTATAAGTTGTTCTTTTACACCTGAGCCTAACTTATTCCAGCAATATTGAGCTCCCATAAAAGCACCAAAGAAGAACACCATGGAAATGAGTACTCCCACATCGGCATTCTTACTCACTTGCTTATCCACTTCAGATTGAGTGAAGTAGACGTCCCTATCTTTAAGACTTTCCTTCGTCTCTAAGGTAGCAGACTTAAGCATCATCTTTCCTACAAGTTCAGGGTGTTTCTTTGAGTAAGCTCTCATTTTAAAACCAATCGTAATAAAGGTTGGTATAATAAACAAAAGAGGAAAGAGATTAAAAAAGATATCAAATGGCTTATCAAATGAAACTTCGCCTAACTTACTAAAGCCTATAACGACTAAGGTCAGTCCTATAATACCAAAGATGAAGGCCATTATTTTAGTAATTCCCTCTTTAAGCATTACATATTCAGGTCCGTCTTTAAGACTAAGTACGCTAACTTTTTGACCTATTTTAAACTTGGCCAAGGCATTACTCGCCCCAAAGGATCTAAACCAGTAATTTTCGCCTTTAAAGGCATATTCCACAATAGGACTATAAACAACCGTGACCCTTCTGCGGCCGGAGTAATTAGTCTTAGAGACTCTTTTCTCAATGGCCACCACACGACCAGAAAGCTGCTGAGCATGCCCAACATAGTAGAGACGAATATATCCAAGCATTAATGCGAAAGCACTAAAGACTGTTCCAACAATTATTAAAATGATCATGATTCATTATACATCGTTAATTACTCGGGGAAACCGACGCAATGATTTCAATAACTTAGACGTCGCTCAAACGTCTTTATCTGTCTATTCTTTGAACACCCTCATATTTACTACAACTCCACTCATGTAACGCACACAAAGAAAGTATGATGACATTAAATATCGGAGGATTACATGAAACTAAAATTAATTTTTTCTATTCTATTTATAACTTTAGCCCAAACACAGGCCGCTTCACGTTTTGACCTCAGTGGAGACAAGGCCCTTAAGATGTTTGATAAGCTCGAGAAGGTAAATATTCTTAGCTATGATGGACATGCCATGGGTAAGTCTTACTACAAAGTGAATGATTCTCTATGCCTCTTTGAATCAGAAAAATCAGAACTAGAATGTAATGATACAAAAATGAGTGAAAAAGAAGAAGCCGAGCTTGAGTTAGAAACAATGGTACAACTCTCTCTTATCACTTATGACGGTGCTGCTATGGGTGGAAAAGCTTACTTTAAAACAAAAGCTGAATATTGCTACCTAACAACAACGGCCGCTGAAAGCAACAAAGAAGTTGTTTCTCTTCATTGTTACTAAGAAAGAGATTAGAGGATATAATATGAAAGCAATTCTATTCCTATTTAGCGTTCTTTGCCTGAGTGTAAATACTCAGGCTCAGTGTACATCTTTTGAATTCTATAATCGCTGTGATTATAGTGTTGATTCAAAAGAAGTAGGTATAGAAGTTCCTGTTTTCATATTTACCTCAAAAAACCAAGATCATTCCCAGTCGACTCCTATCGTTTTCCTTCATGGGAGAGGATATGCAAGACAGATGGGAGGTGCAGGCTCCATGTTAGAGCACGCTGATCTCAACAATATTTTTAAAACTCATTCAAATAAATTTGTCTTTATTGCTCCTCAAGATATTGTTGTTCAAGAGGATAGTAAAAGTATTGGTAATGACTACTGGATGGGAAATGAAAGCCGAAACTGGCAAATATTTCTAGGTCATGAACTTCCTCAGTTTCTCTACCAAAATCACTCATTTAACTTAGAGAATTTAAGTATCTTAGGAATAAGTATGGGAGCTCATGGCTCTCTCATGACAGGTTCGAAGTTTCCTGAAGTTTATAAGAATTCAATCGCCCTATCTCCGGTATTTAGATCCATTGAAACGGAAGTCCCAGAAAATGATCGAGACATCTTTCTTCAAAAAGGTTTGAGCCTATTAGATCAGTTTTCATTTGGTAGTAAAATTCTATCTAACACTGCTGTATTTCCATTAAGAACATATATTGAGGTAGATTTCAAAGACTTTGGTCTTGATCAAAAAAGCTTTCCGGCTTCACCTGAAGTATGGAGTTCTATTTTAGATAGAGCACATGACAATCCAGATCTAGAAGCGACTATATCTAAGGACGGTACTGGTCATAGCATGAGTTTTTGGAAACCGGCGCTTTTGAGATCACTGAACTGGTTAGAAAATCGATAAAGAACAGTTAGCTTCTATAGCGAATAACAAATGCAGGATTCAAGTGAATTTTACCTTTACGGTACTGAATGAACTTATCACGCATTAAAGATTTCAATGCTCTTGAAAATTCTCGATCTTCCATTTCATAATCAGGATATTGCACCCAAAGCTTTTTGAGTTCACTAAGAAGTTCAGATTCTTTTTTACGAAATTTACCTAGATTACGAAGATGAAAAAGAAGAAAGGCTTCTGTATCATCCAGTTCATATTGAAGAGCATTGGTGATGATCAGGATTGTATCACTTCCAAGCTTTAGAGCATTCTCTTTTCCCTTACTATGGGCAAAATAAGTAATTCCTTCAAGGAGCTGACCAAACTTAAAAGAAACAGAAGTCACATTAGGGTTTTCATCCCCAATGATCATGGCCTTAGTTATTGACTTACGTACTAAGTCTTCAAACTTATCTGTTGCTGTAAAATTAACTTTTTCTAAAATCTCGGAATATACTTCTTCAAACATAACTTAGGCCTATTTTAAAAGGTCTCTTATAAGACAACACCAATTTTAAATCTTCTATTTTTAATTTTACCACGATTAAGAGCACGTAGAACGTGATCAAAGTCTTCACTCTTAATGGCCACATAAGTATTCAAATTCATCACACTTATATCGCCAATCACTTTCACATCAACTTTGGCCTCACCAACAATCGCGCCAACAATGTCGCCAGGACGAAGTTTATCTCTTTTTCCACCACTGATAAAAAGAGTTTTCATGGATGGTCTAAGATCAAAGGCTTCTTGTTCTTCAAGGTTCTGTGAATCAACAAGATCATAATTCTTATTCTGATATTCACAAATTCTTTCAAAATATTCATCTTCTTTAGGACAAAGGAAGCTCACGGCATTGCCTTGAGCACCTGCTCTACCCGTTCGTCCAATCCGGTGAACATAGACTTCAGGGTCAGGAGGAAGATCAAGGTTAACAACAAGATCTAGTCCTTTAATATCAAGGCCTCTGGCCGCAACGTCAGTTGCAATCAACCCTGATAAGCTCTTATTGGAAAAGCGCGTAAGTGTTGCCGTACGTTCTCTTTGCTCAAGATCCCCATGAATAGAGGCTACAGATATTGATTTCTTCTTCAACTCTTTGGCCATACTATCGGAGATGGCCTTTGTTTTACAAAAAACGATAAAGCGCTCAGGTTTTAACTTCCCTAGAACCTTAAGAAGAATATCGAGTTTCTCCTGATGCGAAGGAACGCTATAAAATTCTTCCGTAATCATTTGAGTACTTTCACGGCTCTCAACTTTAATCATCTCAACATTCTTACGTTGAATCTTGCGACTTAAAAGTTCAATATTTTCAGGAAACGTTGCAGAAAAAAGAAGCGTCTGCCTCTCCTTAGGGATAAAGTCTGTAATGGCCTGAATATCTTCACTAAAGCCCATATCCAGCATTCGATCCGCTTCATCTAGTACGTAATACTTGAGATGATCGAGCTCTATAATAAAGTTTTTTAATAATTTACGAACGCGTCCCGTAGTTCCCACAATGATATGGGCCCCATGGGCCAATGAACGTTCTTGATGATACTCAGACTGTCCACCAGTGATGGTTAGTATTTTAATATTAGGAATGGCGCGACTAAGCGTTCTCAGTTCTGTGGCCACTTGCTCGGCGAGTTCACGTGTAGGACAAAGAATAAGTGCTTGAGGACGAGTATTTTTAACGGCCACACCATTAATAATCCCCAGCCCAAATGCAACAGTCTTACCACTTCCCGTTTCTGCTTGAGCAATGACATCCTTACCTTCAAGAATGGAAGGAAGACTCATTTCCTGAACAGGGGTCATTTGAAAGAATTCAAGATCTTTCAAATTACTTTTTAATCTCTTATCTATATTTAATGAATTAAAACTCATTTCTTATCTGTACCTTTACTGTCGGAATTAGTGCTAGGTCTACGTGTTCTTCTTTGTGGAGCTTTCTTCTTTTTATTTCCGGGAGTACTTGGACGGCGTCCTTGTCCACTTGGTCCACCTCTTCCTTTGGGAGTACCTCTTCTTGGAGCGCTTGCCTTATTTTCAGCAGCGACACCATGAAAAGCATGGTCTACATCAACAGGTATCTTGGACTTAATCATCTTTTCAATTTGGCGATAAAGACTCATCTCACTAGGGTCACAAAAGGAAATCGCAGTTCCTTGCTTTCCAGCACGTGCCGTTCTTCCAATTCTATGTACATAATTCTTAGGATCATCAGGTAGGTCATAATTAACGACATGAGAAATACCAGGAACATCAATACCACGGGCTGCAATATCAGTGGCCACAAGAACACGAACGGATCCTTTTTTAAAACCTCCGAGAGCTTTTTCCCTTGCTCCTTGAGACTTATTCCCATGAATCGCCGCACTGGCAATACCAACACGATCAAGATGCTTAACCACACGATTGGCACCATGCTTTGTACGAGTAAAGACAATCATATTTTTAATGTCTTTATCTTGTAATATATCAATCAGTAGAAGAGGTTTATTTCCTTTTTCTACTAGATTTATTTTTTGATCTATTTTCTCAACGGTTGTTGATTCGGGAGTAACTTCAACACGCTTGGGATCAACGAGAAGCTTCTTTGAAAGGGCTGCAATATCATTGGGCATCGTTGCAGAAAAAAGAAGAGTCTGTCTTTTCTTAGGTAATCTCTCAATAATTTTATTAATATCGCGAATGAATCCCATATCAAGCATTCTGTCAGCTTCATCTAAAATAAAAACTTCCAATTGATCAAAAATAACTCGACCTTCATTCATGTGATCCAATAAACGCCCGGGCGTGGCAATGACAATATCTTGACCTTTTGCCAAATTATTAATCTGAGTACGAGGGCCTACTCCACCAAAAATCACGCAACTTCTAAGCGGTAATCCCTTAGAGTATTCTTTAATATTTTCTTCAATTTGTGATGCCAACTCTCTAGTTGGAGTCATAATCAAACAGCGCATACGAGCTGGGCGAACTTTAACTTTATTGGAGGCGAGATTATGAATAATGGGTAGTGAAAAGGCCGCTGTTTTACCGGTACCGGTTTGAGCAATCCCTAACATATCGCCACCCTTTAAGAGGTGACCTATAGACTGGTCTTGAATAGGAGTAGGCGTTTCATAACCTTTTGATTTTAGTGATTCTAATATAGTGGGAAGCAAATCAAACTTGCTAAAAGTCGACATATATATCCTTGTCTTTTTTCTCGTTAACACTTAATCCAAATACCAGTGTTAACAAGACAGTAATATATATGTATTCAGATGATGCGCCACCTTCTCTTTATTTTTGCCGCAAGTCAAATAATTATATCTAAATGTACATAATTACATAGGAGCACAGTCAAAATATTCGATAGATAACCCTCTTGTATAAGAAAGAGGCATTATTAAATGACTTCTTTTATGTCAGTATTATTTATGGATTTTGCGTTACTTTTACATTTTTCTACGTGTCTCATTATGTGTGGAGTGATTTGGGTTATTCAAATTGTTCACTATCCTACTTTTTTCATGATTAACGAATTAAGTTTTAAAGACTTCCAAAAGTTTCATATGAGTTCGATCAGTTATATCGTGATGCCCTTAATGATAACGGAGTTACTAACAGCGATCTGGTTAGTGATAAATATCAAAGGTCTGGCCTCACTAACCAATTTATCGCTACTTATTCTCACATGGGTATCTACTTTTTTACTAAGTGTCCCTGCTCATAAGAAACTAGAACTAAAGCGCTCAGACACATCGATATTCACCTTAGTAAGAACAAATTGGCCGCGAACCCTATTATGGTCAACGAGAACAATTGCACTTTTTATCTATATACTCAATAAATAGGAATCCAGTATGTCTTTCTCATTAAGTGATTGTCGCTATTCAATTATATTTGGTGCAGGTCATGGCATAGGACTGGCCATGGTTGAATATTTGCTATCTCATCATCCTACACTAATAGTTATTGCGACTTACAGAAGTGAAGACAAGGCATATGATCTACTAAAAAACCAACAGCACTATCCCAATCGTCTCATTATCAAAAACATTGATCCAACAAATGAGAGTCATATAAAGCTTACCTCAAAAGAATGTTTAGATAGCGGATTCTCTTTTGATCTCATCATCAATTGCGTCGGTCTGCTCCATCAAAATGAAATACAGCCTGAAAAATCATTGCGTACTTTTGAAGAAGATAGCTTTATGAAAATCATGAAGGTCAATTGTATCGTCACTCCTCTTATCGCAAAGTATTTTGAAAGACTTATTAACAAAAGCTCTCAAAGTGCATTCATTTCCTTATCCGCAAAAGTCGGAAGTATAAGTGATAATAGAATGGGTGGTTGGTATAGCTACAGAGCTTCAAAAGCAGCACTTAATATGTTGATCAAGACAATATCTATTGAATTTACGAGAAAAAAAATGAATTGTATCGTCTTGGCGATTCATCCAGGAACGACAAAGACCTTATTATCAGATCCATTTATAGCAAGAACAAACTATATATTACACGAGCCTATTGAAACTGCCGCCAATATCTTATCCGTTATTGAATCAAAAACGATTAACGATACAGGTAAGTTCTATTCGTGGAATAATGAAGAACTTGATTGGTAAGAACGAATATTAATCCCAAATAAGGAGTATATTATCAACATTGCAATTCTTAGTGTATTTATCGCAAGCCTATTACCTATTTTCTTTATAGGGATTGCTAAAACTATTGGTGGATTTCAACTCAACGATAATAATCATCCCCGAGATTACTTATCTAAACTTAAAGGTAAGAGTTATCGAGCTAAGTGCGCTCATGATAATTCATGGGAGGCCTTTGCTCCCTTTGCCGTAGCTATAGCCTTGGCCATTTATACAGGTGTAAAATCTGAGCTCATCGACCAAATCGCTATCATCTTTATCATTTCAAGATTTATCTACGGGATTCTTTATATATTTGATTATGCCACTCTTCGCTCAATCGTGTGGTTTATAGCATTAAGTTGTACAGCAGTGCTCTATTACTTAGCCTGGTCAGCTTGATCTAAGACTTCAGTGTTGTAGCGCTTTTTTACATATTCCATAGAGTTATTGGAAGACCAAACATCAGATGCTGGATGCCCTTTATTAAGGGCAACTTCCCCCACTCGTCCTGGGTTATGCTTCAAAGGCTTATCAATGAGATATTTTGCGAGTTCATCACTATAGGCTTCTTGAGAAGTGATAATATTCCAGCCCCAAGACTTCATGGCCAACACTAAGTCAGCAATAAAGAGGGCCGCAATATCTGTCTCATGGAGTAAGAGAATATGTTTTGGCGATCGACCAAGATACTTTATGGCCAGTCCATCATAATGGGCCAAAGATTCTTTTGCTAATGAGATATAGAGTTTTTTTAACTTCTCTAAATTCACTTTTTCTTTTTTTTCTAGAGATTTTCGAAATAAATCTTCCAAGTACCAGTCAAAGAAGTCGACAGTAATATAGGCATTTATATAGTTCTTTTCTTTTAAGAGTTTACGCATTTTATCTCGCTTATCTCTTTCATTTCCTTCCCGTAAATAGGGAAACCTAAAATAAGGAGTAAAGGTAGGATACTTCGATAAAATTCTATCAGCGCTTAGGAAGTCCTCTTTGTATTGTTCAAAAGTCTTTTCATTAAAACTAGGATGGGAATGAGTATGATTACCAATGAGTAGGCCTTGCTCACTATAATATTTGAGGATACCTTGAGTCTCTTCATTTATATGCTTGCTATTACAATATAGTATGGCCTCTTTTACTTTTGCTTTTTTTAGCCCTTTTACTAAAGCTTCGGCACGCTGCTTATAAGTAAAGTGTCCAGTGAGTCTACGGGGAGCATCATCAAAACTAATCGCGATCTCTAAGGCATTTGAATTGAATATAAAATTAAAGAATACAAAAATTAAGTATATCCATTTCATGCTGATTACCAAGGGCGCTGTTGAGGAATGGGTAGCCAAAAAGGAATACTAAAGCCACGACAATCAAATCCACCATTATCAGCAGAAGGTCCTACGCCGATGGTATCTATAGAGCCATCGTTAATAAAAACTTCAAGATTCTCTGTTCCTTGTGGCCTCTTTGCATCAACAAAAGTGGCAAGCATCATATTAGTACCGTAGAGATAGGCAGCCTCAAGAATTAAATCATTACCTAAAAAGAGTTTGCCGTCTTTATATTCCCACTTTCCATTATAGGCAGAACATTTTCCAAAACGAATGGAGCGACTATTATTTCGCCAGCGATGATCCACTTTCAGTAGCCAAAATGAATATTGACCATTGGCCGTTAGACTAAAACTTAGAATAAGGGCCACGCCTGTTGTTTCACTAGTCATCTCGACTTGGTAGATATCACTCTTGGCCGTGAGGAGTTCTGTTTGAGGAAATTCTGGATCGTGAGTAATATCATTTTCTCGATCAAAGAAAGCTTCATAATAACTAAGAGGCTCAGCAAAAACTGTAAAAGAGCTTAGTAGAAGGCATAGAAAAAGAATTTGATGAGTCATTTTCATATAGTGAGATCCAAAGATTGTCCTAAGATATAAGAATAGGGCGAATCATAAGAGTAAATCGTTACAAACTTATCATTTAATAATGACGTGATGGTTATCGCTTCTGGTGAAATCGTCATATAGACGGGTCGACTCGTTAAGCTGCGATGAAGAATGATTTTCCCTTGCATTTTATAGCGCTCAATCAAAGGCCCTCCGACAAGAGAGCGGTTATTGATAGCACTACTCGTAAAACGAGTTTGTTCAGAAGTAAGACGTAGATATCCAATTGGTCGCGATTCAATTCCATAAGCATCACTTTCAAGGCTCACAAGACTTGCAATTCTTTCTTCTTTTGAACCGTTGAGATTAACAAAGAGATCAAATTGAGACTCACTAATCTTCTTGGCCACAATACAATTGACGACTCTAAAGTCTAATTCAAAAAAACGATACATATCGGGAGAAAGAATAACACAGTCATCAAGAACAGCAGGAGGAGCTATGAAAGATTCAATATTTGCTCTTACAAAGTCACGATAATAATATTTGGATGTAATGATATCTAAAAAAGCTTCCGACATTATGGAACTTCCCATATGGGGAATACCAAAGACGTGTCCTATTTCATGAATAAGTGTCAGAACAAGCAAACGAGAATGATTCCACGGTGTCTTATAAAGATCTGGTGACATAGCCTGAGAGGTTAGATCTTCATGAGAAGAAACATATATAAAACCCTTTCCTTGCAAATTCTTTCTATCGTAATTTGTTCTTACGGCCACACCTATATAATTATGCCCATTTTCTTCTAAATAATTTAACTGTTCATCGTTGAGTTTATTACGCCCTAGAATGAATTGTAGATTTTCGTGTCCAATACACTTTTTAGTGCCTGAAAACTTAAGTGAGTTTTCTCCTAATTTGTAAGAGCGACGATAAGGTCCCAGAGTCATACTTCCACTCTTTGGAAACTCGACTTGCCAGTACTGAAAAGACTCTTCTATATAAGTACGAGCTTCATTATAAGAAAAAGGAAAAGCACTTTCATCCATCTCAAGACAATAAGTAACCTCATCTCCTTTTAGGAACCAAGGATTTTTACCATCATAGAAACTCTCACCACCGGAGCTAATCCATCCGCTCTCTTCTCCTGCCCAAGAAATATTTGAAAAACTCAGAAGAGTTAAAAGAATAAGAAGTGATTTACTGAACATCTTGTAATCTCCACATGGTTCCATCATCTTGTAAGCGCACACGAGCAGCATGAACAAACCAAGGCAAAGAGGGATCAGGAATAACGGTGACAATGGCCTCTTTAAAATCACTAGAGCCTTGAATTACTGAATCAATCGTCACTCTAAAAAAAAGAGCAGGAACGGTTCTCTCATTCTCAGCATTCCAACCAAGAGTATGCTCACCTTGATAAGAAGAATTGAACGTTACTTTATAAGCACCTTCCATCCATCCCGGTAGCTGCTGAAGAAGTTCGCGAACTGGATTTTTCTTATAAGTTATAAAATCATCTTTTGTAACAATACGAATATCACCATCAGAACTAAAAAGAGTTACGCTATCTTCTTTGCAGTTCATAACTTCAACCGTTACCATTTCAGAAGCAATCACTGGATCGAGGCATTCACTCTGACACATCGTAAAAGGTCCACTGGGCTGGCAAGTTACTTCACATAGGTCCTTGGCTGCTTGAAAAGTGGCTTTCTCGCCACAAATAAAAGCATCTTTGAAAGTTACATTTTCATAGAGTCGATCAAGTTCACCGAGTCGACCAAAGAAGTCCTCGATTTGAACAGCAGGAGCCGAAAGCGCTACTTTTGAAAGAAGAAATAAAGCTCCTAAAATGATTAGGTTACGCATAGCATCTCCATAAGAAAAATGTGAACGCCCTGTGGTAGCTTGTGGCCAAGGTCTATGTCAAATCAAGATGAATTCTAAACAACATAATCCATTGGAAAGACATTCAAAAAAAAATAATTTTCACAAGTTTCACAAAGCTTTAATGATTTTTAAAGATACATAAATTTCCGTAATCGATCACCAGTCCCTGTGGCCATCCATTGTCTTTAGCTATTTTACTTAGCCAATGATTTGCATTTCCCTTGGTCACTACCGTTATCTCTTTCTTTTTACTTATTTCTATAATTTGTTTGAGAACAAAATGATAAGTCTCTTCCGTGAAAGGATCATAGAGATAATAAACATCCGCTTCAGGGATGATAAAACTCGCAATCGATAGATCTTGCGTAATAAATTTGAGTCGCTCTTGAAGTCCAAGCTCATAACTTGCTTTATTAGAAATATCCACACGATGAGGAACATATTCATAGCCAATAAATTCAATATCAGGTCTTAATAAGGCATACACAAGTCCGACTCTACCGTAACCTGAGCCTAAGTCTATAATGCGAGCCCCTTCTCTAACATTGCTATTGTGAAGGGCCAATAAAATGGTTGAATATCCTGATTGAACACCAATCCCAGCCCTTTGATACAAACGCTCTGGAGTATGATGGTCCACAACCATCTCCCGGTCCATTTGATAATTGAGATCAAAAAGTTCATCAATCTTATCAAAAGTACGATAGAGCCTTAGTCCGCTATGGCCTAAATCTTGATCACGTCCTAATTGATTCTCTTCTTCAGTAATAAAATAGGTGCTCATTTGTTTCAAAGAGGTTATCAAAAATACTTTTTTTTCTTCATTTGAGCGTGACTTAATTAAGTCAATGACACGTTCTTCTATTTCTTTAGAATGATTAATGAGCTCCTTCATTCCTTCTTCAGCACTTTCAATTAAATACTCTTTTAAAAAAGTAAGGGGCAGAAGTTCACTTTGAAAAAGAGGTGAAATAAAATCGATATATGACGTCTCTATTTTTAAAGAGCGATCACTTTTCTTACTCAACCATAATTGCTCTTTCAAGAAATCCATGACAGTCACAAGCAGTGCACAATGGGTATAGAGATAGGCCATCTGCTGTGAATTCAGATAACCAACTTCGCCTTCTTTTAATTTATAGAATGTAGAATCTTTTGGGCCAAGAAGCTCTAAAAGTGTTTGCTTGGATAAGTTCATCGAGGACCTCAGTGTATATCGAGCATGAGTGCCGGACATGAACCAAAAATAAAATTAATTAAAATGAATCTATTCTATTTAAGAAAGAGTATCAAACACTTTAAAGTTTTACTTAAACAAGATTCAATAATCAACATAAGTCACTGATAATATTAGCTTTAAACGTCAGTAACTTAAGGACTAAAGCTATACAGAAGCGCTCTTTTTTGATAATTAATTCCTTAGTCATTCATCATCCATAAACTTATGAGGACATGCTTGCAGCATATTAAAAAAGATAAATTCTTCTCAGTCCTTA
>JBLWYP010000005.1:0-236957 GCA_048266825.1 Bacteriovoracaceae bacterium
AATATCACCTACTACTACTTGTGACTCATGATCCGTATCCCCCATTTCTCATAGTAGGGGCTTATGGGTTGATTCTTTAGTGGACCATAAGGTTTTCGCTCTTCTTTCTTTATTTTCTTTAATAATATGATTGGCCAAGGAAAGAATGGGTGAGGTTGAGCGATAGTTCTGCTCTAGTTTGATAACCTTGGCACTGGGAAACTGTCTTTCAAATTCTAGTATATTAGTGATATCTGCCCCACGAAAGGCATAGATAGATTGATCATCATCACCCACCACACAGAGATTATCATGGGTAGAGGTAAGACCAGTGATCAGCTTTATTTGCAGTCCATTGGTATCTTGATATTCATCGATCATTATATATTTAAATTGCTCTGAGTACTTAGCGGCCACTTCGGGATGCTTTTGAAATAACTCAACCACCAAAAAGAGAATGTCATCAAAATCGATAGCATTGTAGAATTTCAACTTGTCTTGATAGTAGCGATAAGCATACTCGCAGGCCAAGTCGTAGGGCTCATCTTCATCGAAGTGATTCGAGCTGATAAAGTCTTCGCTTGAAATCCCTCTATTTTTCATAGATCCAATTTTAGAGAGTATTCGTTTATGATCAAACTTCTTGTCGGTTTGATAGACTTTAAGGGATTCACGAATAATACCTAACTGATCACTCGTGTCATAGATAGAGAAGTTGAGGTGATATCCTAGTTTATCAATCTCTTTTTTAAGGATTTTGACTCCTAGAGAATGAAAGGTCGTAAGGGTGACGCCACGGGCCTTGGTCTTTCCCAGTAACGCTATGACTCGTTCACGCATTTCTTTGGCCGCTTTATTGGTGAAGCTCACTCCAAGAATCGTTTTTCCTGGTATCGCCAAGTTTGAGACCATATGGGCTATGCGATAAGTAATGGTACGAGTTTTACCAGAGCCAGCTCCTGCTAAAATAAGTAGGGGACCATCAATATGTTCGGCAGCACTGCGTTGTTCTGGGTTTAGCCCACTAAGTGAAATCATAGAAGTAGCATATACCTATTAGCTAGAGGTTTTCAAGGAAAGAGAAACTCGTCTTTGAGCTTGTTTGTTAATATACCTAATACTGGCCGGAACGGAAATGTCTGGTTAATATTTGGGCATATTTTTTTAATAAATGAGTCTAGTATTGATAATAAAATGAGGATCGTATGGCAAAGAAAACAGCTAAGAAAGTAGCAAAGAAAACTGGAAAGAAAACAGTTAAGAAAACAGTTAAGAAAAAAGTAGCTAAGAAGGCAACAAAGAAAGCGACTAAGAAAAAAGTAGCCAAAAAAACGGCAAAGAAAGCGACAAAGAAAAAAGTAGCAAAGAAAGCGACTAAGAAAAAAGTAGCGAAGAAGGCCGCGAAGAAAAAAGTAGCAAAGAAAGCAACTAAGAAAAAAGTAGCCAAAAAAACGGCAAAGAAAGCGACTAAGAAAAAAGTAGCTAAGAAGGCAACAAAGAAAGCGACTAAGAAAAAAGTAGCTAAGAAGGCAACAAAGAAAACAGCAGCAACCACTGCTCAAGAACTCACTAAAAAACCCATCAAAAAGAGAATCGTCAAAGCCGATGCTCCCAAGGCCAAAACGAAGACGATGGCCTTTGATGCCAAGGCCAATGAAAAGAAGCTCTTTGCTTCACTTTTGGAACTCATTCGTATGACTTCTGCTGAACTTCCCAATGATGTTCAAAAAGTGATTCTTGAAGCTCTTGCTAGAGAAGAGGCCAATACCTCTGCTGAGTATGCCATGAATATTATTAAGGCCAATATTGATTTGGCCATGAAGAAGTCTCAGCCCCTTTGTCAGGATACGGGTACGATTCTCTTCTTTGTTAATCACCCTGTAGGTTTTAGACAAGGTGAATTCACCAAGGTTCTCCATAATGCTGTTAGAAAGGCGACAGAAGTAGGTTATTTAAGACAGAACTCTGTTGACTCTCTGACAGGAGAAAATAAGTGCATGAACGTAGGTCTTGGTCATCCTGATATTCACTTTCATGAGCATGAGAAGAATACTCTTGAGATACGTCTTGTTCTCAAAGGTGGAGGTTGTGAAAATGTTGGTGCTCAATATGCACTTCCTCATACCGAACTTGGTGCTGGGCGAGATTTGGATGGAGTGAGAAAAGTCATTCTTGATGCTGTTCAAAAAGCACAGGGTAAAGGATGTGGACCAGGTGTTCTTGGTGTAACGATTGGAGGCGATAGAGGTGCCGGGTATGTGAACTCTAAAGAACAACTCCTGCGCCGCCTAGATGATGAGAGTCAAATCGAAGATTTGGCCACTCTCGAAAAAGATATCGTCTCTACGGCCAATGAACTTGGTATTGGACCGATGGGATTTGGTGGAAAGACGACATTACTTGGTTGTAAGATTGGGGTACTCAATCGTCTTCCTGCTTCTTACTTTGTCTCCATTTCTTATATGTGTTGGGCGTATCGTCGCCATGGTGTGATCTTGAAAGAAGATAACTCCATTAAGAAAACTCTTTACTAGAATAGTTATAAAAGGAATTAAATTATGATTCGTTTAGAATATCCATTTTCAAAAGAAAAAGTTAGAGAATTAAAAGTAGGCGATATGGTTCTTATCACGGGCAAGTTATTTACTGGTCGTGATGCCATTCATAAATACCTGCACGACGGTAACCCAAGTCCTGTTAAGCTTGAAAATGAAATAATTTATCACTGTGGTCCTGTTGTTTTAGAAAACGAAGATGGATCTTATGAAGTGAGAGCTGCTGGTCCGACGACATCTATTCGTGAAGAGCCCTATCAGTGGGAAGTCATGCGCGATCATGGAATTGTGGGTGTTATTGGTAAAGGTGGAATGGGCCCTAAGACCTTAAAAGGTAATCAAGATTACGGCTGTGTTTACTTTCATGCAATCGGTGGAGCTGCCCAAGTGTTGGCCGAAAAAATTCTTTCTGTAGATAATGTCTATCTGAAAGAAAAATTCGGTTCTCCTGAGGCCATTTGGGAACTCAGCGTCGATGAGTTTCCTGTCGTGGTAACGATGGATGCCCATGGTAATTCTCTTCATGAAAAAGTAGAGAGTGAATCAAAACAGAAGTTAAACGAAAGATTATAAGAGCATACTATTTAATATTAAGGGAGTAAGGAGAGTGGGGTTTTCTTACTCTCTCTTAATATAGATTTCATTAGGGACAATCTATGAAACCATTGTGGCGACCAGACCAAAAACGTCTTGAACATTCTCAAATGACTCTCTTTCAAAAATGGATCGAAGATAAGTATCAACGAAACTTTGAAAACTATAATGAGTTTCATAAGTTCAGTGTTGAATCGAGTGATGAGTTTTGGTCTTCTTTATTTGAATATTTCTCAATATCTTATACTGGAAAGTTGTCTCCCGTTTGTGAAGATTATGGATTTTCTAAGTACGCTTGGTTTCCTCATGTAAAGTTAAACTTTGCTGAAAATCTGTTACGTCATCACGAATCAGAAAGTCCCGCCCTTCATTTTATCCACGAATCTGGTCAACAAAGAAAAACCACCTATAAAGATCTCTATCAAGATGTTGCGGCCTTGCAGGGCCCTTTAAAAGAAATCATTAGTGAAGGTGATGTTCTCGCTGCGTTTATGCCCAATCTTCCTGAGACGGTTGTAAGTATGCTCGCAACTACGGCATTAGGGGGAATCTTTACATCGACTTCTGCTGACTTTGGTGTGGAAGGCGTAATTGATCGTTTTGGTCAAAGTAGACCCAAGGTTTTAGTGGCGGCCTCTGGTTATGAATATAATGGTAAACGTCATAACCTTCTTCCAAAGATCAAGGAAATTACGGATCAATTAGACTTCATTGAAAAAGTAGTCATAGTTGATTTTCTTAATGAGAAACCTGATCTTACTAGCATGCCTAAGGCCATTTTATGGCAGGACTTCATTGGTAAAGATAGTGTTGTTGAGTTTAAACACGTTCCTTTTGATGCTCCTCTTTATATTATGTACTCCTCAGGCACAACGGGGAAGCCTAAGTGTATTGTCCACGGTCATGGCGGAACCTTACTAGAACATGTCAAAGAGTTAGGACTTCATACAAATCTCACGCAAGATAAATCCATTTTCTTTTTTACAACATGTGGATGGATGATGTGGAACTGGCTCGTATCAAGCCTTTATTTTGGGGCACGGGTTTGTCTCTATGAAGGATCTCCAAGCTATCCGAGCTTAGAGGAATATTTTGAAGTCATTGACCGTGAAGATATTAATATCTTTGGCACGAGTCCAAAGTTTTTACGAGTCCTTCAAGATGGAGGTTATAAAGCAAAGAACCTCTCTTCTTTAGAAACAATACTCTCTACAGGTGCACCTCTTATGGGGGATCAATTCGAATATATTTATCGTGATTTAAAAGAAGATGTAATGGTCAGCTCTATTTCTGGTGGTACCGATATTTTAGGCTGCTTCATGCTGGGGAATCCTAATCTTCCTGTTTATTCGAGCGAAATTCAATGCAAGAGTCTTGGATTAGACGTTGACTCCTTTGATGGTGCAGGGAAGTCTCAGAAAATCAATGAACCAGGGGAGCTGGTTTGTAAGAAGAGTTTTCCTTCTCGACCCCTTTTCTTTCTAGGGGATACGACCCAAGAACGAATTAAAAGTGCCTACTTCAATCAATTTGAAAATATCTGGTCTCACGGAGACTTTATCCAATTCTCTGAGACTGGGGGAATTAAAGTTCTTGGTCGCTCTGATGCTACTTTAAATCCTGGTGGGGTGCGTATTGGGACGGCCGAAATTTATCGCCAAGTTGAAGGCATTTCTTGGGTTGAAGATAGTCTATGTGTTGGTATACAAGAAGAAGGTGATGTCAGTGTCGTTCTCTTTGTCAAAATGAAAGACGACGAAACTCTTGATGAAGAACGAATAAAAGAGTTACGTCTTGAAATTCGCTCCAAAACCACACCTCGCCATGTTCCTAAGTATATTGCGACCACTAAGGAAATTCCTTACACGAGAAGTGGTAAGAAAATGGAATTAGCTGTTACCCATATTCTTGCAGGTCGAGATATCAATAACGAACAGGCCGTGGCCAATCCTGAATCTCTAGACTTCTATCGGCATTGGAAAGTTTAAGAGGTTTTTATCTCGTAGGGCTTAAGCGAAGGGCACTGCGACTGTATTGTTCATGAATGGTGCGATTCCACGTTTTAACCACTTTACCAGATTGGCTATCTACGTAGGCATTGTAGCCAAAATGTCTTCCTTCTGGTGATTTCAACTTCACAAGAACGTGTTCAACCAAAAGGTTCTTACCTTTATGTTTTATAAGAGCACTTCCTTCTCTGCGGACAATGCTCTTTGTTTTTGGTCTAAGAAAGCGAAGTAGGTTTTTTCCAAGCTCTTCCTTCCATAAGGGATTATACTCATTATCAACTTCTGAACTAAGAGGACGAGGACCAATTCCTCTCCATGCTCTGTGCTTTAAGGAAGGCGTGGGCATGGATGTCTTTGAAGCAGTCTTTCGATCATTTTTCTTAGTGCTCTCTACTTTCATTTCATCTTTTTCTTTATGGGTCGTAGGATAGCTTTCTATTTTATCTTGAGAAACTTTATTATAAGTTTTCCAGTTATTTGTGTCTTCTGATTGAGTTGTTTTATCGCTTTGGTCAAATTTTATATAGGTAAATATACTGATCGCCAAAAAAACGACTGTTGTTGATAAGTGAATGGTTTTTAAGTATTTTTTCATATTCATTTCTTTTTAATCAATAACTGTAAATTGAAAATTAACGATTTTAAACGGTTTAGCACCAGAGAACTCGTAGTCTAGATAGTCATCATTACCGTTACTTTCATCATGATAACAATCACTACAGTTGGTAAAGCGTGCTCTCATTCGACAGTTGAAGGTTGTTCCTGGTGGTATGGATTCATTGACCTCCATAAAAATAACATTACTTGTAGTAAAAGTAGGTGTTCCTGTACTGTCGTTATCTAAGGTTTCAGACCATGTGCTCTTTGGGTCTAATTTTGAGTAGTAGGCCTGATCGCCGCCTTTTATAACTCTAATAAAGCAATCATTGAGAGAATCAGCGCCGCCTAAACATTTATTGGCCGCAAGCCCAATCTCTTGACGATAAATATTTTGATTTACCCATTTCGTAGCATCACTGTCTGAATATTCAATAAAACAGACTGGCGCCAAGTCTTCATTGGGTTCCATCGTTGGATTTTTACCATTGTATCTCGTTACGTAATCACAACCACCTTCAACTCCTTCATCTGTTAAAAGAGTTGCTGCACCTTCTGAATCGAGAGGGAAGTTATCACCTAAATTGTTACAAGGTTTGTAATCCTTAAAATGATCCCAGTCATTAGCGAGAACTTGTATTCCACCCATTGTGGAGTTGGAATTGTTATAGAGATTCAGAGCAATTCCCACCACTTCACCGGGGGAGATTTGAGCATTTCCATTGTTATAGGCAAAATTATCATCGATCTGTTCTGATATCTCTGCCACCTGTCCACTGAGAATGAGGGCCTCCATAGCAGCGTGAATATCGGCCTGTGAATCAATAACAAAGGCACTGGCCGAATCGGATCGATCATCGAGTTTAAGCATATTCTTCGCGATGAGTACGGTATTAACTCGATTTGTTGTGGTGACGGCGGTATGAGTTCCGGAATGACCTGAATTCATATTATTTCCATCTTGATTATAAGTTTTAAAAAGAAGCAGTCCATAACGATCGAGGAGCTTTTCATACTCATCACGATCATAGGCGGACCCGTTACACATACCAAAAGAGTTATTTCCTACTGTATTTAAAAAGTACTTTGAAAAAGCCTGAAAGAAACTTCTGAAGTTAATAGGCTTAACCATGGCCATCCACTCTAGAGCATTTTCAGGATCAAGATTAACTTTATAGTCATTTACATTATTACTTAGGGCACCAAAACCAGTTGCTGTTTGATCACCAAGCTCTGCTAAAGATTCAAATACAAGATGCATCGTCATATTGAGTGCATTCTTCTTGGTCATGCCACAATGATAAAGGTCATCCGCATAAGAGTACTCTTCCGTCGTGCCATCTTCATCTTTATCAGCGTAGTAGACACCATAATCAGTATCTACTAAATCAGAAGCAAGTAAGCTGGTGTAAAAAGCATGAAGAAAGTGAGAAGCAATTTGTCCTCCGTAGTGGACATCTTCATAGGGAACTGCTGGCTCGTTAGGGTCATAATTTACGTAATCAGGATAGGAGAGTCTACCTGTCGTACTTAGATTTATTCCTGGTGCGTGAATATCTTCATCTTCAGACATAGGTCTACTTTGAGCGATATAACGTCCAAGACCCCATTCAGCAAAGTGAGTTCTCTCGGTCATGTAGAAACTATAAAAATCAGATAATCCTTCTCCGATAGATCCCGCTTCATCGTAGAAAACTTGTCCTAAACTAGAGTCGATATCGATATCCATTTCATGGGCCTTATGGCGCATATTGATTGTTATATGCGTATAAGCATGGCCAAGTTCATGATAGGTGATGGTAGGGTCTGTCGCCATGTAAAGAGTAGGCGAGATATCCGTAATGGCCCCGAGGCATAAGGATTTTGAGGCCGGATCATAGTAGGCGTTATTTTTTTCATCACAATTAGCATATCCCTTGAGTAGACCTGATCGGTACCAAAAGGGATTTTCATCTGATGTGTTCAGTTCATAGGGGATGGCCGAATCATAACCATAGCCTTGAGCAATATCGTAGGACCAAGAAAGACTCTCGTGAAACTTCTCAGTCATATCACGCATATTTCCATAGGCCTGAACTTGTAAGAATTCCTCAGGCATTTCAGTAGGATTAAAGGCCCATCTATTTTCTGTTGCTGAAAGGTATCCAGATGATTCATCTTCGCGAACTTCAAAGCATTTTGTTATCTGGGTGCTGCCAAAAGTACAACTTCCAATGAGGAATTGATTATTGGTAATAAATTTTTGATCAGAATCGAGATATAGAGATAGACTATCTCTTACGGATAGACTTTCATTTCCTGAATTAATAATGGGGTTATCAAAGAAGTAGCGTCCATAGTTTGGGTTAACTGTGTAGGTCGTATTGGATACAGAGCCACCCGATGATTTCGAACTCGAACCACTTTGTGAGATTAAGCAAGAAAAGAGTAGGGGCGTTACAAGTACCAGTTGTAGGTACTTTGTAATCCTCCACAATGTATGCGATTCCTTCCTCATAAGGTTTTATTCCTTTGTAACCTTAGTGTTATTCTTTATTGTCCAAAGACATTATTTCCAATTCCAAGTAATGATTGGGCAGCTCCACTTAAGCCACTAAATATATTTCCACCATTACTTCCATTATTTCCTTGCTGGGCCATACAGGGGACACCATTCATCTGTTCACCAATTCGACCTGAGTCACTGGTTGTCACTGACTCATTGACTGAGGCAATAGCACGAGCAACAGCTTTAGAGTTTGCATCTTTTGAGACAAAAGATTTATCTTTATACTTATCTCTACACTCATCAAGTTTATCCGAATTATTAGGTTCTCCAGAACATTTGACTTCGGTATTGATACTGCTTTCAACAAGGTAGCGATTACAAAAACCTAGTTCATCCCAATTTTCTAAATCTTCTTTATCTTCACTAGATAGCCTTTCGTAAACATTCGTTTCGCTCGTCGTACTCGCCGTTGCATCAGCATCTGGATTTGGAGCACCGGGAACAGTCGGTTTTGCGTAGTCTCCAAAATTTGTTAGACCATCGACAATATCTTGTAAGTTATTTCTAAAATAAGTACTTCTTCTAAAATCTCTACTCACTTCAATACCTTTAGAAGGATCTTTAAAGAAGTCATTGATCGCATCTTCATCATCTCTGGAGATATCACTAGGTAGGTTTCTTAAAGTATCAGCTGCGAGATCAGATAAGAAGTCGTCATCACTTTTAACGGTATTGTTTCGGTCACTACAAGCATAGTAGAGATCGTCAAATAAGACTTCATCTGAAGTTGGCTTATCGTCATCATCTGTTGAAGAGTCTGATTTATTCGTACCTTCATTATTGGCAGAGTTACAGAAATTCTTATATTGAATGGCCTGAGACTTAATCGCCCCTGCATTAGATAAGAACTGTGAACTCACATTCATAGCATCTTCAAAAAGACCATCAGCATCTCCACAGCCTGCTGCAGGATTGGTCGCCATGGCCGTGTACTTTTGACAAAAGTTTAGTGCATCATTATAAGTCTCTGCCATTTGAGCATTGGCTTCATTAGCAGCGGCATTATAATTAGCTTCAGCCGTCTTACACTCATCTTTAAGAGAAGCCCATTTTGCTGCTTCATCTTGGATATTACTTCTTTGATCTTGGATATAATTATCAAGTTGAGCGAGAACTGTCTTTTGTTGATCTTCGAGCATTCCAATGAGATAACCTAATTTTGTTTCTAAATCATCTAGAGAGGTGAGCTCTGCTCCACCTCTGAGGGAAACTCCAAGAGCATCGACCATCATTTCTTCTGGCATTTCTACAAAGAGATCTGCTGGAAACTCATAAGCTCCACCAGGAATAAATTGCTTTATATATTCTGCATCAGCAACCACTTGGGCCTTAACTTGATTAAGTATAACTTGTTGTTGAGCAATCACTCCACTTACAAGAGAGTTGTAGTTCGCTGCGTGGGCCTTCATTTGAGTTTGCTTCTTTTCAATAATGGTATTGGCCTCTTTATAACAAGAGTTAATTTGTGAAGCACAAGTTGTCGCATTCGCTACACAGAAATTTCCAGAAGCGGGACTTAGATCATCTGCTCCACCAAATTCACAACGATCGGTCTTAGGTGCGATCCCTTCACAATTTACAACTCTATTATAGAGGGCCGTTCCTAACTCATTTTGAAAGTCTTGCTCAAGGTTAAGTGCTTTTTTTATCGCCTTTTCGGCTTTGGCAATCTTATCAGCATAGGTTGAGTTTTCAGTGGCCCTTTGTGCTGCATCTGTCGAGAACGTGTCGTCTTGATTAATTCTAGCTTCACAAGCATCAATTTGACTTTGATAGAGGCCATAAGGAGTCATCGTCACTCCTTGAACGTTGGCATCTTGTAGCTGAATATAGATATTTCCTGCACCAAAGCGAGCATCAAGCTTAGCAATGGCATCCATTTTATCCTCAATAAAAGCATCTGAATCAAGAATGTTTTGAAGGCCTTGACGATAATTGGCCAAAGTCGTTGAAGATCCACCTTCTACTTTAGAGCGTAGACCACTTAGGATTTGATCTGTTGATAACCCTAGTCCAATTGTATTGGCCGATCCATTTACACAAGCAGTAATAGCTTCTTTTTTAAAGTACTCATAGGCACCTTTACTAAAGTCGGTATACTTTTCTTGGAAGTCTCCATCAAAATCATCTAGTGCTAGGTTGAATCCCACGTCACTTAGGTCATCTTGGATGATCTTAAATTCACGATTAAAATTACTGACTTTTGCAGAAAGAATATTGGTAATTGATCCAAACTGAGTGCTGGATCCACTTTCTAATAAAGCAGACTGTAGAGCTGAAGTTAGAGACTCTTGAGAACCTGCAATGGAGAGTCCATTTTTTGAAATTTCATTATTAAGAGCAGCCACTTGAGACTTAACTTCTGAGATATAGCTATTTCTATTATTTAAGAATTTACCAGCTTCTTCATTTCCAATTTCTGATTCATTCTTAATTCCTGTAAATCCACCCGTTACAGTTTTGAGTTTTCCTTCCGCCCCATAGTATTGCTGACATGAAGCTGAAAACTCTGAAATTAAGTTTTTATTCTTATCTATTTCATTAGTTGGATTCCCATAAAGCTCTGCTCTTGTGGATTCCATGCCTTCTTTAATTTTTGTAATATTTTGCTTAAAAGTTTGATTGGCCACTTTTACTTGGGTGATTTTGGCCTGTAAATTATTAACCATATCTTGCATCGTAGATGTGGTTGTTCCAAGAGCATCTTCTAAACACTGAATCCCTTTGGGGGTTCTAGAGTTCTGTCCAACAGAGAGCATATCTTCAAATGTTGATTCGTTTTCAATGGCGAGTGCCTTATATTGTTGAATTCTACTCACTCCGGCTTCATCACCAACGGCCGGCATAGTACACGCATCTTCTGGAAAGTTTGTTACACCTTGAATAACAGGACACTGAGGAAAGTACTTAGAAGGAACAGGTTGTACGACTAGAGAGCGCATCTGTGCTTGCATTTGAGCACTTTGTAATTGTTGCATTTGTTGTTGTTGCATACCTTGAACAATCTGACCGGCCATTTGAATACCTTGGCCAAGTCCGCTAAGAACAGCATCAGCATCAACAGCGTAGGCGGTGGGGACATAGAGAAGCGTCCAACACGTGATATGTACTGTACTTAATCTGATGAACTTCGATATAAGTTTCCCCTTATTCGAAGTTGATTTTTCATTGATATTTGGCTTTTGGCCGTTCTTCATTTTCTACCTCTTGTGCAATGAAAAAGTCCTTGCTTTCAGTACTTTATCGGTCAATCACAAACTTAAATTAACAAAGTATTCGTTAACTTATTTTAATATAGAAACTGGAATACTCGGTTATATTAGGTGTTTTTAAGCTAATCCTTGGCAAAACAGTCAAATTACGTAGAATTAAAGATGAAATTTCAGATACTTCGATGTTTTAGGTGGTTTTTGTTTATTTTAGTGATTTGCCACTAAAAGTAGTCACTAGATCTAAATTATAATTAGAAAGAGGGAATAATTGAAAAAACCATGGAATATTTCAGGTTTTAAATTAACGGGACCATTTGATCGGTTTGTTATTTTCCTTGGAAGCCTATCTCTAGGTTCATTCGTTTCTCATTATCTTCTCTCTTTTAAATCCTTTCAATCCCTCGAATCATCATTTTCTCAATTCTTTAATCCTATTGCTCAAGCTTTTGGACTACCTAGTGAAGCGCTCTCTTATTTACCGATGATCTTTGTGACTTCACAGGTGATTGTCTTTTTTACGACACTTTTCTTTGGTCGCAGTCTATTTGAAATGGTCGCGGGAGTAAGAAACTCTGGTCCATGGTGGTGGCAACGCATAGGTGGGGCATCCAGGGCCATTTTTGATATCGTCATTGGAATGCTCTTTATCTTTGATCTTCCTATTTTTCTAAAGAAGCCGACTCTTAAAGAGAGAGTGGTGGGAAGTTACTCGCTTGTATCTAAAAAAACTCTCTCGATAAGATCTCTATTCATTATTCCTTTTTTTATACTTTTGACTCTCTTTGCGCCGTTAATGACAAACCTTGAATTCTTGGAAGGTCATCCGGTTACTCAAATGAAAGTAGAAGCTGATAAGCTAGGAAATACTTCAGACTTTTCTGAATTCAAAGAAGTGAGTAGTGAGCTCTTTCATTTTAAGAGTTTTACTTCTATGGGGGAGGGAAAGCTATGGCCTCTTCCTGATTACGATCGTATTCGTGCTCGTAAGAAGAAGAAGATATCTCCCACGCTGGTTATATATGATGCTAAGAATAAGACTTCTGGGCATTGGCGTTTAAAAAAGCAAATTTCTTTATTAAAGCTTTTATCCCTTGGTCGCAGAGGTAACCCACTTTTTTCCGTTCACTTTCCTCATCTTAATGGGGCGATCGAGTTGATGAAGCAAAACCCTCGGGCCTTTGCTAAGAAAGAGGGGATAAGCCTAGAGAGATTCGATGATCTCTTCACACCAGAACTTAAGCGTGAAATCGAAGTCTTCTTCAAGGCCAGCTTCGAATTAGGTTCAGATAAACTTGTTGGACATACTTTAACTTATGGACCTTTTCTTCGTGGGTTTATCGAAGTTCGCCAGGCTGTTCTTGGTCTTCTGCCAAAAGGTTCGAAGGCCGAAGTTGACTTGATCGAATTAGGAAATCATAACTTTTTACGCTTTAGACAAAAACATGAAAAGGGATCAATTCTTGGTAAGAGCTATACAGAGAGTTATCTCCCCATTGGAACCGAACATGCCGGTCTTTTTGAAATAGGGTGGGATAGTGATTTATCTGGGGCCTTAGGGGCAAAGAATTTCCGCGAAAGTGTTCTTTCTCGTGCCCAGTGGTTCTTTGATTATAAGAATATTTTTAAAAGTAGAATCAAGATTGCTCTTAATGAAGTAACGAAGTCCAGCGCTCTGGTTATTCTCGATTTACTTATTGAGCGCGAGCTAAGTAAAGAAGATCAAAATATATTAGAGAAATTATTGTATCGTTATTATTTCGATATTTGTCGTAAGGCCATTAAGAATTCAGATGCTGATCTCATCGAGTTGGTAAGAGATAACTTTGGCCGTCTTTCTTCTTTTATAGAGTATAAGAATTCTCTCTCTCTCGATGGAGGAGGGGCTTTCTTTTCAGCGACCTTTACTAAGAATTGGAAGACTCTTTGGGATGGATTTAGATTACAACAAAGAGATTTTTTTACAGAACAAAACTCTAAACTCAAGTGAAGTTAGAAATATATTTACAGGAAGGCCACTAAAGCATGGAAGGGATATCGTCATTAATTTATGGAATTATACAGGGAGTAACAGAGTTTCTTCCTGTCAGTTCTAGTGGGCATTTGGCATTGTTACCGCACTTCCTAGGCATAGAAGACCCTGGTGTTGTTTTTGACTTATCTATGCATGTTGGGACGGCCTTGGCCGTTGTGGTTTATTTTTTCCAAGATATCAAAAAACTGATAGCTCAAAGCTTAAAGCTTCTAACCAAAGGGGTCGCGACCAAGAATATCCCTGAGGACTGTGCTTTGGCCTTTAATATGATGGTGGCAACTGTTACAAGTGTTCTCTTTATTTTACTCTTAAAGCCATGGGCACTTGAATATGGGCGAAATCCACTATCGATGGTGATCACACTCAGTTTGTTTGGCGTCTTCATGTTTATAAGTGATACTTTTAAGAAGGATCGTGACGACTTATTTATGAATAAAGTTCAATGGAGGAAGTCTTTTTTTATTGGGTTATTTCAGTCTTTTGCTATTTTTCCAGGAGTGAGTAGAAGTGGGAGTACGTTAACGATTTCAAGACAAATGGGGCTTGGAAGAGAAGAATCTACTCGTTTTAGTTTTCTTCTTTCTATCCCTATTATTTTTGCTGGATTTTTTTACAAGCTTCCCCTTATCTTTAAAGGAGAAGTGAGCTTTGATTTGTACTCTTTAAGCATAGGTATCATCGTCTCTTTTGTCGTTGGACTACTGACGATTCACTATTTTCTTAAGTTTATTAAAAGAATCGGATTGGCCTATTTCGCCTTTTATAGAGTCATTATAGCTGGGCTCGTATATTACTACTTAGTTTAGTATTCTGAGCAATCAAATGTATTGGGAAGTTCTGTTTCGGCGGCTTGGTCTCCACAGTAAAGGTGTGTATTCCAGCGCGCTCCACGGTCGTAGATTTCACTTAAGTTTTCCCAGTTATTGGCCTTATCATCGCCATCAAGGAATCTTTGCTTAAGTTGTTGTCCTTCATTATCCTCATGACCTCTTGTTCTTAAATCACTTAACGAGATACCTTCTACTACTTTATTAGATTCACATAATTTATTTGTACAAGCAATTCTAATAACGTCGACCTTACTTTTTAAGTAACCTGTATTGGCATCAAAGTCATTTAAGCTTTCATCTTGAGCTTCAGAAGAAACGTATCTATTGAGATAGAGGGAGACGTTACTATAGTCAGGGAGCTGACAATAACCAGTACTGCCAATATAGCCGGTACAGCATTCATCAGGATCAGCCGAAGTTCCTACTTCTGTTCCTGCGGGGATACAACATGAGATGCTATCCTCACTAAAGATCTTTCTAATATTATTATCAGATCCTGGATTAATCATATTGAAATTATCTTCGTCTGTACTACTTAGGTAGCGGTTACCTGAAGAGTCTTGATACTCTCGAGGCTCTGTTGCATCATCTGTAATAAGCTCTGGTGGTAGATTTATTCCTCCTGCAATCGTTTGATTTGTAGGATCAACTTCACAGAAAACATTTTCATCAACACTTGAGGCATCAGGAATAACTACCTGAGGGATACCTGTAAGTTCAAAAGTGGCAATCCAGTCAAATATGACCTCTGCTTCACCAGAAGGGATGGAGCGTGCTAGGCATTTACTACTTAGTGGATTATCTGTGTGTGCACAGTTAAAGCCTATGAAATCTCCATAGGATTCATCATCAGAACAGTTACCAGAGGATGGTGTACATTGTGTATAGTTATAACAACGAAAGGATTCCTTAGGTATAGTCTGAGTTTTGGTTGGACCCCACTCATGACCACCACCATTATCTTCATCATCAAAGTTACGAATCCAATTCTTAGAGCAACATGTTCGAGATGCCATTTCATTTACTGTATTGAATTGATTTTTTAAAGCGTTTAGTTGACCACATCCACCAAGATTACATTGATCATCTTTGTTAACTTTTAGAGGAGGGTAAGAAAGAATCGCTGTATCATCTTCAGTTGCTTGATAGATTAAATCCCATACTGTAGCGAGGCGACTATTTCGAGTGGATGAATCAAGAGGAGTCGTCATTCCTGGAATTTGATTATAATCAAGATTCTTATCTGTATTATCATTTGCGTTTACAACAGGAGTACCAATCGTGATTTCTTTACCTGTTTCTCGACAACATCGATTGTTACCTGCATCGTAATCGTCATCTGTTGGTGCATACTCTTGAGAACAAACAAGTTCTTCCTTCCAGAATTTAACTTCATAGGGATTGAGAATTCCAATCAATGTATCATCATCTTCATTTATAGTACTTATGATGTCTGATATATGGGAGTTTGGAGCACAATCCAGTGCTGAAAAACAACTCGATCCAGGTGCACGTAAACAGCGGTTCTCTTGGAAGTAGAGGTCTTCTATAAACTCATTTTCAAAATCTTTAATGATCTCATTATCCGTAAGAAGAGGAGATTCAAATATGGCCAGTGAGTTTGTTGATATGGCCTGTGAGGCAGCCAAATTACTAATATCTATACTTTGTAGACTTTGAGTCATAAAACTGGGTTCGTTTTGAATATAATTACCATCTGTATCCATAATGGAGCAACGAGAGAGATAGTCTCGACGAGATCCAGAGTTACCCGCGACTAGATCAGGGGTAATTCCAATGGCGTTAATTTTATCTCCATAGGAGTCGCTGGTTGGAAGATTTGAGTGATTATTGAATAAGGTATCATCGTTACTATCTCTTCCTGGAATACACATAGCATTCACTTTATTACTGCTTAGATTTGATTGAGCTGATAATGGAATAGGATCTGTTCCTCGCCATGCAAAGGGGCGACCAAGAGTTCTGGCCCCAAGTCCTATAACATCTAGGTCATCTTCATCAATATCAGTAGACGCATTCTGTACTTTTACACTTTTCCCAAAGCGTGCAATTTTATTATTAAATCGACCTACAGTTGTACCTTCAATAAAGGGCTGGCAATAATTATTGGCCGAACAAGAATGAAGTCCTGGGAGGGAAGTTCCTGTGAAAGTATTATCTCCATCCGTTGCATTAAAGTTTGTCATGCAGGCAGCACCACGTCCTCTATAGACACATCGTTTTGAGCTTCCAGATGTTGCTCCAAATAAACTTCTTATATTTTTAATATCACTGACACCTGGTATCTCAAGACCATTGCTATCAAAACGCGGCCAAGGTGTTGTCATGCTTGTAATGGTCTGACACGAATACTCCCAACCCAATCGAGAAGCACAATCTGAATCTACTTCACATACATGGGCCTGTTGGCACTCGGCACCATCAGAGTCATAGTCCTTAGTGATAAAAGAGCCCGAGTTTGTCACTGTTGATATATCCTGGACCGTCACTCGCCAAGTTGTATCATCGGTAAGATCCCCGTAATAACCATTAATGGCCAAGAAGAGTTTACTTGATTTGGCCTGAATTCTACGTTGATTTCCTACCGAAAACCAAAGTACACCATCAAATGATCCAATGAGAGAGCCATAATCAAAGCCATACCAATCTCTTTGGTAGCCATTAGCAAACATGAAGTGCTGTGCTGCCAATCGATCTAATCTTTGATTTTGTCTGGTTGAGCCTTCTTTATGAGTCCAAGGTAGCATTGTCGCGGGAACAAAGCAGGCACGTCCAAAGAGTAGGTCATCTTTTCTATATGTAGACGTAGAGAGAGGGTCATTTTCACCAAAACTTGGCGTGTATCCACCACCATTACTTGTGAAGTTTTGAGGAAACATACGAGATACAGAACTGTAGTAATCAGTTCCACAATAGTAACAAGTAGAAAAAGACCCTTGATCTGCGAAGAGATCATAGGTTTTTCCTTTTTCAACTTGTACTTCAAGTGAGGGAACAGCGGAACCTGCAGCCGAGGACATTGAACCATAAATTTCGTTAAATCCTACATATTGATCCACGTTATTAGGCTTGAGAAGATTGTTATTGGTATATTTAAACTCGTTTCCTTCTTGCTCAAGATCAGGATCGTCTTCTACTTCTTCCCCTGTCTGATAGTTTCCATCTTTATCAAAAAAGCGATGAGCAACTGTTTTTGCACTTAGAATTACCGTTTGTTGCAGAGGAGGAGTCGTTGTTGAAGTATCAGGGTAGTAACAAGCATAATCGATAACTCCATTATCTTCATCATCATCTTCATATACTTCTTTTAAACGACAGTCGGTAGTTCCACAGTCACAAATTTCTTGAATCTCAGCAATGGCCTCTTTCTTTTTAAGGAAAACATTGGGGTAGTTTAAAAGATTTACAAAGAAAGTAATCGTTACAACTTGGGTATCAAAAATCGCTAACTCGTCACCAATAAACTGTATTTGGGCCGGGTTGGTTTGCACGAGCTGCCAGTCACTACCTTGTAGTTTATTGGCCCCATCTACATCGACAGAGAATGTTTTATTGGTGTCAGAATAATAAGGAAGAAGAAAGCTATTGGAAGCTGGAAAGTGATCAGTGACTTTACCTTCATTTCCACCTTGCTCGTAGACCTTATAACATTTGGCCAAATAGGTAGATATTTGAGTACAAGAGCCATCAATTTTATAAGTTATGCTAAGGTCATCGTTATCGGCACTATCTGAGGGAGTATAGGTAACATTAATAATTTGGGTGTCATCTAGATTATCATTCCCTGTGCCATTACCTGCAGGCCCTATGGTCATACCTTTTACAATGGCTCCATTTTCATAGAGTACTTCGCCAGCATAGGTGACTTCATGTATAGAGTGTGAGGGGAGTGAAGATGTTCCAGAGTAGTAGGTGTTAAAGTTTCGATCATCTGCACCGGTTTCAAATATATTACTTCCTGTACTAAGGATAGTAGATTGAATATCTTCAAAGTTTGACTGGCAGTATGCCATTTCCCCTTCAACAGGAGTCGTACAATTGTAGAGACTTCTTAGGTTGAGTAGTCTTTCGCGAGCAGCATCATCTGGATCAGGGTTGGCCGTTGGAGTGGGATCGACTACAACATTGGATCCACATAAGTGAAAAAACTCACCATAGTTATAGATTGCACTAGGATTATTTTGAATGTCCGCTAAGGCCTGAAGAAAATCTTCAGAGCTTTGATCTACATTTGTTTTTACTTCTTGATCATTTACACATTGACCACTTGAACAACAGTCAAAACCTTTACTGATACAGATATCTGAAGTTGTACACGAGGTAATCGTTTCTTGTTCATCTTCTGATATTTGATTATTAATTTTAACTTTTAGGTTACTCAGTCCAATACTCGTGACTTCAATACCGCCAGTGGTATGCAACTCTGCCGAACTACTTTGTACAGAGTTAAGGGCACAGTTAGGACATACGGAAGTTAATTGAAATACAGGAGAGTAACTTGAAAAATCATTATCAAGAGAACTAATAACACCAGCAGTTTGGCAAAAAGAAGAGTTATCAGAGCTCTGTGAAGGACTTAGTAGATAGTAATATTCTTTTACTTGTGAACCTGAGGAAAAATTTAAAAAGAATTTAGGTGTCGCTGCTAATACGAGTATTTTTTGAATTGAGTCTTGAGCGAATGGTATATAGAGGCACTGAACGGTGGCCTGATTACTTGCCGTTATAAAATTATGAACTTGCTCTCCTCTTAAATAGAGTGAGGTACTAAAGTCACTGGCCAATGAAATGGTTGTTGTTGAAGAAGTGCTTCCATTTTGAAAGAAATTGACTGAGTTTGTGTAGCTCGGATCATCTGCTTCATTTCCATCATCTTCGCTAACAGAAGCATTGGATGAATCTCTCTTTGAAGATGTTGAACCACCTGGGACACAAGATACCATTACTGTCGCGAGCATAATTATGATCGTGAGTATTTTATTAATGTGTTGCAAACGCAGTGTCTTCACTTCCATTTGTTCAAATCCATCCTTGTGCATAAGATTCTTGAAGTTGCCTCTGTGACTTATCGGTTTATCCATCTTTAGTTTTAACCGAGGGAAATTACTCGTTTTTCATTAGGTAAATTGTACCAGCTAGTGAAGAGGAAACTATCAACGGATTTATAACTCCTTAATATTTAAGGACAATAGGACTTCCTCGAGAAATGTAGTTTAGAAAAGAGAGCCTATAAAAAGAGGCAAGAATCACCTTTTTTTTAAATAAGTCTAACTTTACTAGAAATGTCTAATTTCTTTACCGATGTTGAGTTTAAGTATGGTCATTTATTTTGATCATTTTAGAATTTTATTTAAGGAATATATTTTATGCGACCATTCTTTATTGGCCTCTCAATTACTCTTGGATACTCTATTAACCCATTGGTTATGGCCCAAAATGCGGGACCTGAGATTCAAAATAGTATTCATAATTTTAGTTTCAAAAAAGAAGATATCGAATCTCTTATAAAGTTGTTAGAGGTTAGAGAGTTTATTGAATCAGAGCAAGCAACTGATGCTTTACTTAGACTACAAGGTCTAACTGAAGATGAAATCAAACATATGACGATGGATTCCATGCAAAATGTAAAAGAAGAAGCCCTTCTAAGTACAAATACTTCTTTCAGTGAAGAGGATTCACTCCTCATCAACACAAGCTTTGATTTTGAAGTATCCAATGAAGTTACTGAAGATAACTTTTTGACTAAAGCGACAACTTCAAAAATTAAAAAGTATCAATAATTTTTAATATTTTCATAAGGGCCGCAAGCGCAAATCTTTCTTTAAGTAGATTTCTATCCCCTGTGAAATTATATCTCTTTGATGATTTATCTGTGTTCGTTGAAGTTCCTATACATACAGTGCCAACCGGCTTCTCTTCGCTACCTCCAAGGGGACCAGCAATTCCTGTTAAGGAAAGTGCTATATCAACATTTAATTTCTCCTGAACTCCTGTTGCCATTTGTAAGGCCGTTTCCTCACTAACGGCACCAAACTCTTCTATGGTTTTCGAATCAACTCCAAGACAATCAACTTTTGATTCGTTGGAGTAAGTGACCATACTTCCCATAAACACACTCGACGCCCCTGAGACATTGGTTAATCGGTTGGCGACAAGACCGCCTGTGCAAGATTCGGCCAATCCTATTTTGAGCTTCTTCGTTCTGGCTTTTTCTATAATGACTTCCTCAAGAGATTTATTATCATAGCCCCAAATATATTCTTTTAATTGTTCAGGAATAACGTTTTCAATGATTTCTTCTTTGGATTGTTGAAAGTCATTATTTAGATTGAGTTTGATATGGATATCGACTCCCATTATTTGCGGGAGAGAGCTTACTTTGCCAAAAATTTCGAGTGAATTCCATAATTGAGGACATAGTTCATGAAAGATGACTTCTTCTGGGACACCATAAGTGCGAATAGAGACAACTCTTTGCCTACGATCAATATTGGGGAAATGTTTTTCTAGAATATGGGGTAACGTATATTCAATCATGGCATTGAGTTCTCTTGGAACACCTGGGGTGGCCAAGAAGAGTTTCCCTTCTTCGGCATACATGAGCCCTGGCGCAAAGCCTTGAGGATTATCAAAAACACTGACTTTTTCAGGAATGATATTGTAGTGGTTGAGATCAGGATGCCAAAGTTTTCCTCTTCGTTTATAGAGTTCTTGAACTAGTACTTGTGCATTTTTACTTTCTTTTAACGAACTATTCGATAATTTCCCTAGAACTTGTTTAGTAATATCATCTTTAGTGGGGCCTAGGCCTCCTGTTGAGATGATGAGGTCTGCTTGATCCCAGGCCATTTGCATTGTAGCGAGTAGGAGGTCTTCGCGATCTCTGGTGATCGTGACTTGATTGCATTCAAAACCAAGTTGATCGAGCCATTTAAGTAGAGGTTGAATATTTCGGTCTTGGATACTTCCATTTAAAACTTCATCACCAATTATGATTATTTGCGCCTTCATAGGTAATTCCTCATTCATTTTTTCTACTCTTTGCAGAAAAAAGTACTCATTTATAGAAGATCGTAGTGAAAAAATGATCTCCTTTATTGCCATTCAAGGGGGATGAACACTATTGTATCTTCATGAGTGAAAGACTGCAATTTAGTATTGCCTATACAGAGGATGTTGAATCCTATATTTCTAAAAACCATCCTGAGGTTCGTGACTATCGTATTCGTAGCGAAAGTCTTGACGCTCGTAAGGCCAATCAAGGCCGTGAGCCGACGGTTCATTATATTTTAGAAGTGGTCTATGAGGGAGAGGAGTTTCCTTCAACCAAAGAAGAATTCAAAAAGAGAGAACCGCTAAAAGCTCCCCCCATTATCATTGGAGCGGGGCCTGCAGGTCTTTTCTGTGCTTTGCGCTTTGCGGAGTATGGAATCCCAACCATGATTTTTGAAAGGGGAACTCGCGCTCACGAAAGAATGAAGCATATTTCTAAGTATTGGCGTCGCGGTGAACTTGATCCCGATAATAACGTCTGCTTTGGTGAAGGTGGTGCGGGTCTTTTTTCTGATGGTAAGCTTATAACGAGAGTGAAGTCTCCTTACGTTCAATATGTAATGGATAAATTTGTGGAATTTGGGGCCCCTCCTGAAACGGCTTGGATATCGAATCCTCATCTGGGTTCCAATAAAATTCGTCAATTGATTGGTAAAATCACTGGGAATCTCACCGAGAAAGGGCATACCTTTCATTATAATTCCCGTGTTGAGAAGATTCTCGTTAAAGATAGTAAGGCCATAGGTATTGAACTCTCAGACGGACAGCAGTTCTTTTCTGATCATATCATTTTGGCCGCGGGACATTCGGCCAGTGAAATCTATCATCATCTAAAAGACATTAATGTTGAAATGAAACCCAAAGACTTTGCTGTTGGTGTTCGAATTGAACATCCCAGAGAAGTGATCGATAAAATCCAATATGGTGACTTTGCAGGCCCTGAGCTCGGAGCTTCTCGCTACCGACTATCATGGGAAAACCCCCAAACACACAAAGGTTCTTATAGCTTTTGTATGTGTCCGGGAGGATATGTTCTCTCAAGTGGTACAGATGATTTTGGAATTGTGGTCAACGGAATGAGTAACTATGCTCGTAATTCACGTTGGTCCAATTCTGCCTTGGTGGTTTCAGTCAAAGCTGGAGATGATTTCAGTGTTGATGATGTATTAGGGGGACTGACTTTTCAAAACTCTATTGAAAAAAAGGCCTATAATTATTCAAAAGAGAAGGCATCGGGAAAAGAAGTCCCTGTTCAAAACTTGAAAGACTTTTTAGATAATTCTCTATCAGGAAATCTACCTAAAACATCATGTCCTTCAGGCATCTTTGAACAAGACTTAAGAGAAGTTCTTCCTTCTTTTGTTTCTCAACATTTAAATAATGCCCTAGAGATGTTTGATCGTCGTATGAAAGGCTTTGTTACAGATAAGGCCCTCTTATTGGCCCCAGAGACACGCACCTCTGCACCTGTAACGATTATAAGAGATCGTGAAACGCTGATTTCAAGCAGTATCTCTGGTCTCTATCCGTGTGGAGAGGGAGCTGGCTATGCTGGCGGAATTACATCGGCTGCAGTGGACGGAATCAAGGTTGCTATGAGTATTTTACAGGGCTAGAAGCTGTGTATCGGAAAACATTTCAAACACCTATATTTTTATTTAGACCTCGTTTATAAAGAGGGGCAAAGTTTTTAACCTCAAAAACAAAGGTCTGATCTATGAAAAAATCACACGTGGCCATTATGGCGACATTGGTGCTTGGATTTAACGCAAACTCTGAAGCTTCTCTTTTTAGTTTCGTAATGAATAAATTTATGAAGTCTTCTTTTTCAAGCTTTCATGGGGAAGGTGTTCCTAAGAAAGTAGGAAAGTCTTCAGTTGCTGTTGAATATAGAAAAGACTTTATGGACCAAATGGGAATCTATTCAGAAGTAGATAGTCTCGGTCTTGAGCAATACGTAAACAATAATATCGGTCTTGCTCTTATCAAAAAAGGTAATGACGACGAAGCAGCCTTCAATACAGTTCTTGCTAAGAAAGACTATAGAAAGCTTGAAGACTGGAAAAATGGCCCTCAATTCATTGATGCTCTTGAAGACTATACTGAAAAATATGGTTGTATCCCAAAGATTACCTCTGTTTCACATGGCTGGGTATCTGAAGGTCGTACTGGTGAAGGCAATGGATTAAGTGGAGATAAAGGAATTAACGGTATCTATGCTACTGGTAAGAATCTTCCTAAATCTCTTGGTCGTTTCGGAACAAGAAGTTTAGAAGAGCACCTCGCAGAAAAGATAGAAGAAGGAAAAATCCAATTCTGTTCAGCTTGTGTTGCTCAATTCTACGCTTGTAACGTAGGTGCAAAATTTGCTTCTACTTTTTCTGAGGTAACGGGCTGTCAAACAGTCGTGGCCACGGGACAGAACTCACCTTGGTTTCAGTCTACTAATACTGAGGCCGATCGTCAGAGAGTTTACCGTGGAGCTCACTATTGGAAAAGTGCTGCAGGTGTTTGGGCAGAAAGTGGTACGGAAGCTAAAAAGAAGGGTTATGATGCTCTAGGCTCGTGGTATCGTTCTACTCCGGTTAAGAATAGTCGAGGACAGGTTAAGAGCATCGTGAGTGAAAACCTCGGTGGACAATATATCTCCCTCTAACTGGCCTACAATAATGGGGATCAAATATTGATCCCCTTTTTATTTATTTCTAATAATCATAGTTCTCAATCCTTTATATTCAGTAGTTTACGGTTTTTTAACATCTAGTTAACTTGTATTAACTAAATATATGAAAGCTCGCAGCCCCTCTAAAAGATGCCCCCATTGTTCATTAGCTAGCTCTGTAAATCGAGATGGCTCTTATTACCGTAAGAGTGACGCTCGAAAGATACAGCGATATAGGTGTAAGAAATGCCATTTGAAATTTTCAAATGCTTCCTTTTCAGCAGAAATTCATCAAAATAAAAGAAGAGTAAATCATACGCTTCTCCTATTATTTGCTTCTGGTATAAGTCAAAGACGAGCCGCAATTTTATTGAAAGTACATAGAACTACGATAAAGAGGAAATTCGAATTTTTGGCCAGTCAAAGTCGCATTAAAAATCAACAGTTTCTAAGAATGCGATATAAATATAGTTTGGCATCAGAAGTACAGTTTGATGACCTTATTACAATTGAGCACACTAAATTAAAGCCTGTGTCCGTTTCTACCATTGTTGATAAGAAAACAAGAGTGATCCTTGGAACAAAAGTCTCTCAAATTGGATCCTTTGGACTTCTCGCTAAAATATCTCGTAAAAAATATGGAATAAGAAAGAATAATCATCGCCAAAAACTTAACGAATTATTCTCTGAAACTCATTGTTTTATCTCAAAGCACGCAAGACTAGAGTCTGACGAACATCGCCTATATCCAAAAATTGTGCGGGCCTATTATCCTGCCGGCGAACATATTCGTTATAAGGGAGGGCGATCTTGTATCGCAGGACAGGGGGAGCTAAAGAAGCTTCGTTATGACCCTCTATTTGTCATAAATCATACATATGCTATGCTTAGGGCAAATATCAACCGACTCTTTCGCAGGACCTGGAATACAACCAAGAGTCTCTCTCAGCTCCAAAACCACCTTGATATTTATATCTATGCATTCAATACAAACCAAATTTCTAAAAAGTAAGATTTATAGATAAAAAAAAACCTCACGCTAAGTGAGGTTTTGATACGATCTATTTAAGCTAATGAGAGGCCATTTTTAACCCCATCATAGTAGGCCAGTTAATAGTAGGCACGCAGGGTTTGGGTATCGCCTTCAGATAGAATCGTTCCTATTCGGTCTGAGAAGTCTGTTTTATAAGATTGTAAGTAACAGTAATTCATAATGGATAAATGATCATAATTCGTTTCAATCTGAGCCGAATCATAAATCTTCTCTTCCGTAGGCCAATTAACCCTCGACTTATGACAGTTACGATCCTGCTCAGCTTCAGCACGAATATGTTCATGGCGTAGCCCTGCCACATGTCCAAACTCATGAACAATTGTTCCTGCATTCATCGTACGAAGGGCGACAAAGGCAGTTTTACCGGATTTGTTAAAAAATCCCTCGTTATATGTTCCATCTTTTTGGAGAACAAAGTTTCCCTCATTGTCGGATTCTATTTGGAAAAATCCATCTTCACCAATCACTGCACGACCGCGAAATTCAGGCATATCGAGTAGGAATATTTTTGCGGCAGCTCTCATTACGATAACATCGGGGTCACTTACTTCAGAGCAGTCTTTAAAGCCTGTGAAGTGAATTCCTGTTCTTGCTTCAGTGTATTCATTGAGGATTATATTACGAACATTTTCTCTTTTTCTTTTGGTAAGACTTTTTGGAGAGAAGTCGAAATAATCTTTTGTATTTTGTTTAGTTTGTAATCTGGTTAAGGCGAGTTGATCATTTTCTGAGAAGAAACATGTTTTCAATTCTTTCTTATCCCAAATAACGTGCGGCTCGATAATTCCTGCATTTATCACTTGGGATAAGAGTAGGACGGGCGTCAACGCAAATAAGAACTTCTTTTTCATAGAGATATCCTTGTTAGTAATCTTATATTTGACTAGCTATAAATAACCTAAATTGGGCGTGGGAGGGTATTTTGTGTAAAAAGAAGTTCTTATGTAGAAAGTTTAGACACTTTTAGAAAGGTGATGTGAGGCCAATAGGTTAATATCATTTGGAAGTCGTTTCAATTGGGTTTAGAATAGATTAATGTCGACTACTAAGAACGTTCTTGATTTATTTTATGAGGCAATTGATCGGCCACTAGAGTACCTCTGTGTGCAGGAAGATAGTGAGCTGACTGAAGCGAATGAAGTACAGAGATTCACTACAAATGAAGAAGATCTCTATATATCTATCCTTAAGACTCTTGAACAAGTTGAATGTGATTCACTGGTTATATTAGAGAATAAAACACCTATCGGAATAATTACAGAGCAGGACTTATTGAGAAAAGTTCCCTTAGGTAAGCTAGAGAGTCAAGTGCGCAGGGGAAGTGATAAGGACCCTCTTGAGATGACAGCAAGAGATTTAATGAGTTCACCTGTTATGTGTGTGAAGGCAAGTGACTCGATTAAGTCTGCAATGAAGCTTATGTCATTAAGAAAATTTCGCCATTTACCAGTTGTTGATGACAACGGGGATTATATTTTTACACTAGATTTAAAATTAATCATTTTTTATATCCTACCTCTATTCAAGAAGCACATTAATAAAGATCTTGTGATCAAAGAATGGAATCATGTCACTGTGGATGAGTATGATTCCATATTACCTAATAACTTTAGCTTTAATGAAATTGCTGCTCATATGGAGTTATTTTTTAAAGTACACCTAAAGAGGCTTATTTATAATCGTCCTCTTGTTCTTGATATTTCTTCTTCTGTTGCGGATGCTATTACTATGCTTGGTCATAGGGGGCGAGGGGCTCTTTTGGTGACTCAGTTTGAAACAGAGATGGTGGGGATTTTAACGGAAAGAGATTTACTACGAAAGTTCTTTGTTAGGCCCGAGTTGTTAGATAAGGCCCATGAGTTAAGTGTTCAAACATTCATGACTGTAAATCCACATATGCTCCTACTTAAGCATACGCTTGGAAACGCCTTAAGCAATATACAGCATTTCAAGTATCGAAATATTATTTTAGTGGATGAAGATAAGTTGGCCTTATCGGTGATTGAGCTCATGGATATATTTAAATTTATTCTCTTTCACTTAGTGACTTCACCTGAGGAAGAAGAAAGTCTCTAGAGCTCTCCTTCAAGAATTTCCCACGTACAATCGGCAAGAAGTTTTGCCTTGGCCAAAAAGGTATATTGATTCTCTTCTATTTTCTTTGTTCCAAAATCATCTGGAGAAAGCATACTTAATATTTTTCCTTTTGGAGTGTTATAAAGAAAATAGGTATCACCAACAAGAGGTTCAAATTTCATGGAAGATGCATATATTTGTTCACTAAAAATTCGTCGCTTCTTAAGATCTTCTGCCTGTCGTGCGAGAACTTGAATTTGCTCCATAATATTATCCATTTGCATGGAAATTTGTTCATCCATCACTTTAAAAGCACGAGACTTTATGGCGCCTTCTTGGGTAGGAGCAAAGGAAGTTCCTCCTCTCTCCAAAGCGTAGTCGGATTGTCCAGGAGCGTCAGAGACCAATATTTTCATTCTCTCAAGATCGATGGATTCAACGTCAATAGCAGTAGGAGAACTATCTTTAGTCTTCTTGATCATCTTGTCTTTATCTTTATTTTCCATACATTTATCATATATCAATTGGTTAAAGATTATCAAAGAGGTTGTATTAAACATGTTGGATCTATTCATAAATAATCTTAGACGAGCAGTATTTATGCGTTTAACATAGATAGGACCCACAATCTCAACAAGGAAGCAGGGACTCTTTGGATCAATCTCCTAGTTTATTCGATTCACCACTCTTTGCAGATCTCTCTGATCAGAAAGTTGCGCGCGGTCTTCATAGAGCGCGAGAAATCTTATTAAAAACTTTTGGACATGAACAATTTCGAGGGCCTCAAGAAGCCATTGTTACTCATGTCATCGATGGGGGAGATGCTCTTGTTTTGATGCCTACTGGTGGTGGTAAATCTCTGTGCTATCAGGTACCGGCCTTGGCGCGAGATGGAATGGCCGTGATTATTTCACCACTTATATCACTAATGCAGGACCAAGTTGATACGTTACAAAATTTAGGGGTAAAGGCTTACTCTTATAATTCGACTCTGACCCTAAAACAAAAGCGATTAATTGAAGAAGAAGTTGCCGCAGGTGAAGTTAAGTTTCTTTATATGGCACCTGAAAGATTAACGAACTCCGCAACGCTCGAAATGCTTGATAAGTTATATGCTCAAGATGAGCTCTCTCTCTTTGCTATTGATGAGGCCCATTGTGTTTCTAAATGGGGGCATGACTTTAGGCCTGAATATCGTAAGCTAGGTTTGATTGCCAAACGTTTTGCTAGTGTTCCTCGTATGGGTCTTACGGCCACTGCAGATAAAACGACAAGGGCCGATATTGTAAAAGAGCTCGCTCTAGATAAGTGCCGCGTTTTTATGGGAAGTTTTGATCGTCCCAATCTTTTTTATTCGATGGAAAAAAGAGAGCGGCAGGGGACTTCTCAGTTAAATAAATTTTTAAAAGACAAGCAAGGGCAATGTGGCATTATCTATTGCCTTAGCCGTCGAAAAGTAGAAGAAACAACGGCCTTCTTATTAGATAAAGATTGGTCAGTGGCCGCTTATCACGCTGGAATGCCCTTAAAAGAAAGGCGCAGTAATCAGGAAGACTTTCTTCGTGGTGATATAGACATAATAGTGGCCACGATTGCTTTTGGTATGGGAATTGATAAATCAAATGTTCGCTACGTCGTTCATATGGATCTTCCTAAAAATATAGAAAACTATTATCAAGAAACGGGAAGGGCCGGTCGAGATGGCCTAAAATCTAGCGTGCAACTTTTTTATTCTGCTCGAGACACCATTATTATGAAACAAATGGCGCGCAAGAATGCTAAAACAGCAGGAAGGCTTGAATACGAATGGGAATCTCTCGAGCAAATGCTCTCGCTCGGGGAGAGTGTATATTGTCGTCGCCAGGCCATTTTACAAACCTTTGATGAGGTCTATCCCAAGGCCTGTGGTAATTGCGATAATTGCGCAAAGGATAAGTCACTTCTTTTTAAGGCCCGCGACTGGATCACAACCATGTTGATTCTCTATCATAAGGCCGGGGGAAATCTCGCTCAATCAACCTGGATAGATTTAGCCCGGGGGATTGTGACTCTTGAAGCCCGTGAAAAACAGTGGTTTGCATGGGAAGAGTTTGGTTTCCTAATGGATCATACTGAAAGAGCGGTGCTCTTTGGAATACGCCAGATGATGTTAATGGGTTTGGTTAAAATGAATTGGACTCAAGGCGGACAATTACAAATTACAAATAGGGCCATTGTCTTTTTAGAAGGAGATGAAACCCTTTATTTTCCTTTTAATCCTAAGCAGATTAAATCTAAAACTAAGAAAACTCCGGTTAAAAAGAAAGTAAAAGCTAAGAAGAGAACGAAGTCGAGTACAAAGAAGAAGGCTTCTGTTAAGAAGGGGCTCCCTATAGGAACGATCGTTCCGAGCGGGCCTAATACATTATATAATCACTTAAAAGAATTACGCCGAGAGATAAGTCAGAAAAAGAAAGTTCCTGCCTTTAAAGTTTTTCATGACCAAAGCTTAAGGGAAATGGCCGAGTCCAAACCTCAAGAGATGGAAGAACTCCTTGATATTTATGGTATTGGTGATAAGAAAGCAAAGAAGTTTGGAAAGCGCTTTCTTAAGGCCATTGCTGACTTTGAGCCATAAGCATAAAGACTTTACCACGCTGGCCATGTTTAGGACTCTCACGATATAATTTACTCTGATGCGGCTGCTAATCTACACTCTACTTCCCTTATTCACGCTTTCTACTCTCAATTCTTGTGCGATTGCAAGTCTTCTCAATAGTGGAACAGTAAATATTAAATACCGTGCGAGTGAAGCGAAAATTCATAATATAAGTTATGAAGAAGATGAGCGTGTTCGTAGTCCATCCTTTTCGATTAGAAATGTTCAACATCCCAAGATCTATGGAAAGTGGAATATAAATATTAAATTGACTCCATCCCTTCATATCGATAACCAAACTTATAAAACAGGTGCTCTCTATTACGATAATTCTGAGGAAGCATTTGTACTCTATCCGAATGTAAATATTAAGCGCTTTATTATGCTCGGGAATCTTAAGCTGACCACTCATACTCCAATTGGAGCATTTGCTTTATCTGGAGGATTTGGAGGAACTATTTATCACATGAATAATGATAAGTGGTTGAGGACAACGAAGACCAGAGAGATTAGAAGAATTGATTTAACTTGGTATGCTTTTCTTTCTAAACGCTTCTTTGTTCTCATGGGCCCAAGATACTATAAGGCCGGCTATGAGACTTATGAATTTGCTTTTCGAATAGGTTACTTTTGGGGCAGCATAAAGGGCTAAATTCTTTGTTCTAACTCGTTCTCTTGAACTATATTAAGAAAGCTAAAAAAATCTAATCCACTTTTTGATTCAATCTCATCCACAGAGACTCTAAAACTCTCAAGCTCTGAACTTGAATAGCGATGATTAGATATTAAATAAGAACGAATCGTATGCAACTTTTGATTATATATAATCTTATATAAGTGTTCCGGGATAACGACATTTGAATCAAGTGTGGGTAGGTTTTCTTGTTCTATAATACCTGTATAAACGAAAACAGCTCCGGCTTGCCCAGTGGATAGAAAATCTTTTCGTATTTTATTTTCCAAGACGCGCCAGATACCACGATTAAATTCTGGCCTTTGAGGAGTCATATTGGTCATGAAGAAAGTATCAGACATAGATTCATGATCAAGTCTCATGTCAGCTGCTGGAACCATATGGCCACGATCAAATCCACTTAAGCGATAGGCCGAGGCTTCCACAGGTATCGCAACTCTACTATCTCTTCTGTAATCATTTGTGCGCTCCCTTTGTCCTGCGACTTGCTCTCGCTTTAGTTCATGTAAGCTCCAATGAGGAATTCTGTCTTTAGCACTATAACAAGTGTAGTAGTGAATATTTTCGAGGGTTATACAGTTATTTGGAGTAAGGAGATAGGGGATGAGCTCTTGTGAGGCCGCTTGAGTGAGGGAAATAAGAAGAAACGAAAGAATGAATAAAATGAAAGAAGTGATCGATTTCATTTAGGCCCTCCTTCCTTGGATATAATGGCCGATTTTTATCAATAGAAGTTATTCAATAGCTATCATTTTAGTCGATTTTCAAGAGGGGGTGGTAAAAAAATTACCATTGAAGCTTTGCGTCTATGTTAATTTTGTGTGAACTTTCTAACACATTTAGTTCATATTTGTGTGAACTTACTTAGTTTGTAAGCAAAGTATGATTGTTTTTACTTATTGAGATGATAAGAAAATATTTAACCTACTGAAATTACTTGTGGTGTATGGGGGTTAAATGTGAATTTATTAAAGATCACTTTCTCACGACCACTTGTGCTTAAAGTAAGAATAGCATAGGATGTTCAAGAAGTTGTGAACAATGAGTTTTGTCATAGAAATTCATATTCCAACTTAACTTATTTAAACGAAAAAAGAATTTAAACGTTCTCAAATTATATTAAGGAGCAACTATGTATACCATTAAAAATGTCAGCATGATTACAGGAATTGGAGTTCACACTTTACGTGCTTGGGAGAAGAGGTATTCCGTAGTGAATCCTTCCAGAAGCTCAAGCGGAAGAAGATTTTATTCAGACGAAGATATAGATAAGTTAAAACTTATTACAACGTTGAATAAGACAGGTGAACAAATCTCCTCTATTGCTAAGCTTAGTGATGATGAGCTGAAAAATAGAGTCGGCCAACTTAGTGAAGCTGAACTCTATCCTGATGAAGCTCAAAAGCTTCATGGATCACTTTTTATACTTAAGAAGGCATTTGAATTAAATGCTCAAGATGTGATTTTCCATGAGTTTGAATCTATGGCCAATGAGCTTGAGTCTAATACCTATCGTCTCAAGTCTTATGTGAATAAACTTGTCGTGCCTTTTTATGAATATGTTGTGGATCAAGATGAAGTAAATCCTTCTACGCGAACACTAGGGCGTACGATATATACTCTACTCGCATCAAACTTAAGAGGAATCCTTTCTCAAGTTGTAGATGACTTTAAGAAGAATTCAAGTGCTGTGACCGTTGAACTGCAGAGTGATGAAGATAGAGCTCCTATTCTAGTTGGTAGCTCAGGAACAGTGAAAGGTGAGATTGATTCTCTCATTTGCTGTATCAAAAGCTACTTCAATGGAAAAGAAGCGATTTATATCGGACCAATGGTAGATAAAGACGTTATTAGTGAATTCATTGATCATATGCCTTCTAAGAAAGTTGTGATCACAGATCGTTACGTAAGTATTCGTCCAACTCCAAGACTTTTTGATCTTATGAAGGATCTTCCTAACGAAAAGTTGCAAGATATTGAGTTTGCTGTTTTAATCCATAAAATGAATGAATTACAACGAGTAGAGTTTGAAAATAGTGATAAGGTTCAAGTTTTAAATAGCTTTGATTCTATTGATCAATACTTTTCTGCTTCTTAATCGTTAAGGGTTTTTAATTTTTGGAGAATGGCTTGATTGATCAACTCAACCAAGAAGTAAATGAACTCTCTGACAAAGTCGGAGAGTTTATACGTTATTGGGGATTTAAAAAAATCCATGGGCAGGTATGGTGTTACCTATACTTAAGTAAGTGTCCGATGGACGCTGGGCAGTTAATCGAAAAGCTTGATGTGTCCAAGGCCTTGATGAGTAAGACGATATCTGAGTTACTCGAATATAAAGTAATCGTGGCCATTGATGATTGTCGTAAAAAACGTCGCTATGATGCTAACTCTGATATTCTGCACGTGATTACGGGAGTTCTACGTCAGCGTGAAAAAGGAATCATTGGGGAAGTGTACAAACACTTTAGATCGGTTGCTTCTTTTACTGATGAAGAGTTTGAAAAAGCCTGTATTTCAAAATCTAAAGTCGAGCGTCTTGGAAAGATGGTTCAGTTTGCTGAGACATTCTTAAATGGCCTATTACGCTTTGAGAGCATAAGTTTTAGCTCCTTTAAGAAAATTTTTGATAGACCAAATAAAGACTAAAACGTTATTGGTGTCATTTTGACGCCTTTTTTCTCTATAAAACCTTCTTAAGTCCTTAATTTCTCACAAATTGTAATTTTCTCTAAAATAGGTATGTAATTCTTATTTGGCCTTAGCATCTTAGACCTAGGTCGTGATACAGATAGAGCACTTTAAAAATATTACAAATTGAGGAGTGTTTATGAAGACCTTATTACCCCTGATTGGGACTTTATTGATGGTTACGAGTTGTGTTGACTATGATGGATCTTTTCGTGCGAATGAAAAACTGAAGTTTAAGCATTCAACTGTCTTTGGTAATTCAAAAACAAAAACATTAAAGGCCGGTCGTTATAATACTTCTTTCGAAGTGACTTCTGGTAAGAAAATAAAATTCACTTTTAGAGGTGAGGATACGCTTGAAGTAAAAGTAGATGTTCCTGACCATATTGATCTTCCAACGACTGATGGAAGCTTCTATTATATGGCAGAAGAAACAGGACAAAATTATGATATCAAAGGAAGTTTAAGTACAGAGTACACTTCATCTGGAATCCAATCAGGTGTAGAGAGTTGTTCTTACAATATTGTGGAGAGACAATGTCGTCGTGTATGTACAGAAGCTCCTGCTCCTAGAGTTAATACACCAGTGAGAAATCCAAACGTAAGAAATCCACGAGTACCTGTACGTCCGGTACCTCCAAGAGTAACTTGTCGTAATGTTTGTAATAATGTTTCAATTGTTCGTTATGGACATCAAAATGTTCGTTACAGAATTAACTACACCAAAAAGACACTTGATTTAAAAATGGAAAAACCAAATGGTGGTGATCAAGTTGCAAATTATAGAGGCCTTGATAATAAGAGCTCTCGTTCTTATGAGTACAGAAGTACTTGTAGATAATTCACGAATATCAAGAAAAATTAATGTTGATTTCTAGAAAGGCTCCTTACGGAGCCTTTTTTATTTATAAATAAGGCAACAATTTTTGCCGGTTTTTCGGAATTACTACCCTCCAAATAGCACGTCTGTTTGCCTTAAAATATATAGATTTCTTCATTGATTACGATGAGTTAGTCTTGGTAACTACTTGGAATTAAATAAATTATACTGGGGTCCACTATCTTCATTTATAAAATGAGGTAAACTCCTTTATAGAAATAAAGTGAGGGTAAAACTAAATTATGATTCCAAGATCAATCGAAAGTATCAATATTGAAGGTGAAGATTTCTTTTCATTTCCCATTGATACCGCCATAGAACACTCCCCAAAAATAGCGACAGGATTCTTTGTTCCTCTAGGCCCTAAGAAGAAGGTCCGCATTGAAGTCGAAGGTAATGTTGCCGGAAAACTCAAGGGATATAGAGAAAAAGGACTTAAGAATATTCTACTTGCCCGCTCTGACTATGATCGCTTCCTTAAAAGGGCCAAGACAGGACTTACGATCTTCTTCTTTCAAGAATTAGGAGACAGAAATAAAACTCTCAATGAAGTGGAAATATTTAAAATATTACGCAACTGTATAAACTATCTGGGAATGAGTAGTGAAATATGTAAGATTTGTGAGCCTATCATAAAGCAGACGATTAGCTTCCTAAGAGCATCAGGGCAATTGGGTCCATTATATAAACTCTACAATAAAAACTGCCAAGAGCAATTTGTATTCCATATTTTCAGATCTTATATGAGTATCGCCCTAGCGAAAGCTTTGAATTGGCCACCTCATCTCTATGAGAAGTTTGCTCAAGTTAATTTAATCTGTGATCTTCAGTTAACCATGGAAGACTATGAATCCTATTATATGAATCTGGACGATCCTAGTAAATGGACAGAGGCCTATAGGGAGCATCCTAAGATGATGGTGAGCCTACTAGAGCGCCATCATACCCATAATATTGGGAGAGAGGTGATTAAGGGAATTGATCAGCATGAAGAGCATCCCAATGGAAGAGGTTTTCCCTACGGAATGAGTGCTGCATCTTTTGACCAGATGACGGCCATAATCCTCACATCTAAGCTATTAACAAAGAAATTATTAGAAAGTGAGTTTTCTTATCAAGATAGAAAAGCGTTTATCGATGACTTTGTCATGAATGAGATAAATTCTAAACACTTCAAAAATACAAATAATGCCCTTTATACAATTATGAATTTGGGAGATAATATTGATTCTAATATTTAGGTAGTTCCTAAGTAAATTGATGAGTTCTCTAGGATCATAAAGAATGGAAGGTAGCAGTGTTCACAAAATCCTGGTTGTTGATGATGACCAGGATATCTTAAATTTTATCAAACACGATTTTTCTAAATATTCTGTCGAAGTCATTACTTGTACAAATGTGGAACGAGCTATCGTTTATTTGGGTAATGAGGTCTTCACGTTAGGTATTATCGATATTGTAATGGGAGAAGGTATTTCTTCTGAGCGATTGATCAAATTAATTAGAGAAGATGTTGCTGGAGAGAATAAGAACCTTCCTATTGCCATAATGTCTGCTCACATGAATGTTGATTATGCTAAAAAGTTACGTTTAAAGGGAAGTAATGTTTACGCTACGATTAAAAAGCCATTAAAGATAAATGACTTTTCTCAAGAGATATTAGGTTTGAATCATAAAACGGTTTTAATTATCGATGATGATCTCGATATTATTTCACTCATGAAGTCTGAACTTGAGCACGGAGATTATCAAGTATTCAGTAGTCCTCGCAATCAATTAGGAATAAAAATTGTAGACCTTATCGATATTGATATCATTATCATTGATAACAAGTTAGGCGTAGATGTCGATTCTAGTCTCATTATAGAGTTTTTAAAAAGAGAACATCCTGAGATTCCTTGTATCTTAACGGGAAAAGAAATTCGCTCTGATTTATTATGGAATGAGAACTTAAATATCATAGGAACCATTTCTAAACCTCTTGAAAGAGGTGCTCTTTTGGATACGATGAATGAATATTTTTCTGAAAAAGAGGATTTATCAGATCACGTTATTGGTTCTGGAGCTCGTGAAGCTCAGGATGAAAAAACACTAGTAAAGGGTGATAACTTTGAATTAAAGGATGATCACTTTAAGGTTAAGGGGGCTATTCTCGAAGACGAACAAGACTCTGTCATCGTCGGAGGCGAAGATTATTCAGAGCCTGAAGAAGCTATTATCGTTGCTGGGGAGAGTGAAGGAGATATTGGAGAAAAAAATACCATGGTAAAAGGCCATGGGGCTCAAAACTCTATTTCCAATCAAGAAGTACTTACGTTTAAAGGTCTATATAATGACGAAGAAACGCGAGATGATCTTGATGGTTTTCAGGTCAATCAGCGAAATAAGAAAGGTCAGACTCCTGTGATGATCTATTGTTATCTAGGAGATATAGAAAGTGTAAAGAAGCTCATTGATGAAGGAGCTGATATTCGACTAAAGGCCCGTAGTGGAAAAACATGTCTACATTATGCTGCTTATTCTGGAAATACGTCCCTTGTTGATTATTTAGTGCAGTATCAAGGATTAAAAATAAATGAACGAGATGAGTATAATTATACGCCTCTTTATGATGCTATTAAAACAGGCAACATAAAGATGGTAAGAGCTTGTATCGAACTTGGCGCTCGTTTAACTTTCTTTATTGAAGGTAAGTCTTATCTTACCTTTGCTGTACTTTTTGGTCATTGCGAAATAGCACAGTATCTTTTTAATTTAGGTATTGATGCTCATAAAAAAGACTATAAAGGAATGTCTCCTATGGACTATGCTATTAAAAAGCGTCGAAAAGACTTAGTTGATGCCTTAAAGAAAAGCGACACTTCTTCTATCTCGTAGTTGGAATTTTTACGACAAAGGCCGTTGTTGGGTGTTGATCATCGTAGTAGAGATCTCCACCATGCATTTCTACTATCCCCTTACTTAAACTAAGACCCAAGCCTGTGCCTTCACCAATCGGTTTCGTTGTGTAAAAGGGATTGAACATATTTTCAATAATTTCAGAACTTGCAATGACTCCTTGATCTATCACTTTAAAATAGATGTCCCCCTTTGAAAGGCTAACTTCTACTTTTATCTCATGATGAGCTAAGTTACGTGTCGCATGCCAAGCATTATAAATTAAGTTCGTCATGACCTGAGTTAAGAGAGTGAAGTCGGCATTTAATGTATCTCTGGCTTGACTCAGATCGGGCCATTGTAGGTCGTCGATTTGTTCGGATTCATCAATTACATTTTTTAAATTTTCAACAAAGTCTTTAACTGTAAATTTTTTGAAGTTATCCTTTGACTTCATTCGACTGTAGGCCAAAAGAGAATGAATGATATTTTTAATTCTGGATATATTATTTGAAGCCTTCTCTAAATGTCTTATCGTTTTATAGCGCTCTTCTTGATCGATATTCAACTTATCAATGACTCTTTCTAAAATAAGTAAATTACCGGAGATAATCATTAAAGGGTTGTTGATTTCATGGGCAATTCCTGCTGCCATATTACCAAGTGATGCTAATTTCTTAGTGTCTTGAACTTCCTTTTCTTGATTAATCATTAATTCTTGAAAGTGTATGGCCTGTCGATCAAATGCAACTGCGCTCAAAGTTGAGGCGAGTAGGAGGCCTAAGAAACCAAAGAGATTTTGTAAATGATTAATGGGTTTTCCAAAGAAGATCCCTAAATCATCTCCCATAAATAATACCAAGGCTAAGACGATACTTAAGATTAATGACCAAATAATAACTCTTTTCTCAAAGATCAGAGCTGAAGACAGAGGGATTAGGCACAACCAGTAAAAGGGAGAGCTTTCAATTCCATGGGTTGATAAGGATCGTACGAAGATGCCAAGAGATCCTCCGATTAAAAGAAGTATTTTTAAAAATTTATCATTATCTACCAACTTATATAAAAAAGGGAGTATGAAAAAATAGAGGCTAATGATCAAAAGTAAGAAAAGCTTGTAGTCAAAAATAGGATAGGAGGCAAGATAACTTGCCAGCGCAGTTGATAAAACAATCAAAGAAAAGATGAAGCTCAAACTTATGGTGAGTCTCGTCTTTCTCATGCGATCCATTAAAGGTATGCGCTTACGATGGTCATCCTCATCTTCGATTTGTTTTTTTAAAGATGAATCTCTGATGAAATAATCAATAAATTCCATTTTTACCTACTCATAATATTTAAAATCAATATCGGCATTTCAAAGAAGTTTATTTAATTTTACTCTATTTCTAGATATTTATAGAATAAATGGTCTTTTCTGTTCGAAATTTAGACACCCCCGAGAATATTACAAATTTGCCCGTAGCAGAACTATTTCTTGATACTATTTGTCCATTGATAACTTAAATCACAGGTTGAATATGAAACTTTTGAATGCGAAGACCTTAACTCTTTTATCGACTTTTTTGACGATATCTCATGCGTCCGCACTTCCTCACTTTCTATGGGATAATCAAGAGGGAATCATGGCCAAAGAGAGCTGCTCTATTGAAAGAACCCGAAAAAATGACTACAGACTTAGCCGTTATGTGGGTCGCGGTAATAAGCCGACAGAGAACCTTCGTAATGCAAATGGCGTACTTCAATCCCATCTCATCAATTCATCCCTTGTTAAGTTAATTTCAGGTAAAGAAAAAAGAGATTACAAGAAAATAGAAGTTGTAGGAATTAATACGGATACTTCAGTTCGTACAAATCGCTGGTTTTCTGAAAGAGGAGACCAGGGATACCTTTACCATGAATCTATTCTTCCTCTAGAAGATTTTGTACTCGAATTAGACCTTGCTCAGAAAGACTTAAAGGACAAGTTTGATATCGATATATTTAAAAACTCTGTTGAGAATGTTGATCTCACTCAAAAACTATACTTAAGAATTGCAGCAGATAGCTCGTATTATAAAATGAATTGTGATGAAGATAGTGAGCGTGAATACCTTATATTTAGAGCTTATCAAAAAGAAAATAGTGAATCGCCTTTATTTTTACTGGCGATATCTGCTCAAGAGACTTCTATTCTTCAATCATTTGCAGCTATTCAAAAAACAACGGCCATGACATATCTTTCTGATGTGGGTAATGAAGAGGCACTTGTTGAAGGTGAAATTCAATCAAATGTAATGGTTGTTACTACAGAAGAAGAGAAGTCAATTCAAGAAGAGCTTGATCTTGCTTCTTCTGCTCGTCCACAACAACGACCAGACAGTCTAAATACAGTAAGTAGTTCTTTAGAGAAGCTGGTTTGTATTGGCACGAGAAGTTTGAATGTAAGAGATCAGTCTTTAGATGAAGTTCTTTTTAAGGCATCACTAGGCGAAAAAGTTAAAGTTTTTCAAGGATGGGATGAAGAAACAGTCGTTAAAACCATCAATGGAACTGAATATACTTTCTATAAAGTCGAATTTCCAAATAGAGAAGAAGAAGATGAAAAAATTGGCTACGTGGCCTCATCTTTTGTGAAGGCCGAGGCCGATTGTCGATTTATTGAAGAAGGTAAACCTATTCGAAATGCTCAAACTCAGATTACAGGACTTGATGATAGCCGTTGTTGCGACTTCCCAACGGTAAAGAAGCCCACGCATAGCTTTACTTCTGGAATGAGACGTTTCAGAGCAGGAAGAAGTGGTGGACGCCTCCATGCAGCTTGCGATCTTTATCGTTATGAGAATGAAGCGATTAAATCGGTTGCACCAGGAAAAGTGATATCTAATCTTTATCGTTTTTATCAAGGAACCTATGCCCTTGAAGTAAGACATAGCGGAGGATTTGTGGTTCGCTATGGGGAAATAACGGGAAAGAGTGTTTCAGGTGTTAGAAAGAATTCAAATGTAAATATGGGGCAAAAAATTGGATACATGGGAAAAGTTAACTCAAATTGCTGTCGTCCCATGCTCCATTTTGAGTTATACTCAGGAAGTAAGACGGGAAGTCTCTCAAAGTCTTCAGGTCAATATCGTAGGAGAAATGACTTACTTGATCCAACTCCTTACTTAAATAAATGGCAAGATGAGGTATTCTAATTCATGAACAAAAAAGCAATTATAGCGGTCGTAGTTATCTTAGGTTCTACGGCCTTTTTTCTTTCAAAGAAAAAAGATAACCCCTCCCATAAGAAAGAACATTCCAAGGCCAGCTTGCCCGTTAAGTTAAATGATTCGAAAGTTAAATCAAGTGACAAGGCAATCCCATCTAAAAGCGAACAAGCAAGTATGGAAAAAATTAGCCCTGGAGTTAGTGGGGAAATCAATAAGACTGTATTCAAACCTCAAAATAAAGAAGAAGTTTCTCTTCATCAATTCAATGAACAGTTGGCCGTCGTATATGAAAATAAAGATGATCCTGATCAATTGATTGAATACTTTAAAAAAGAGAATTTAGCACCTGAAATGTCGGTTGAATCAAATGAATATACAGGAACGATGAAGATGATTCGTACCGGAAAATCACTTCCAGGTACTCGTTATTATCATGCTCAGTATATGGGGGATGATCCAGATAATACATTTCTTCAGCATATATCTTTTGAATATAAGCCTGGTGAAAATAGTATGCAACGAGCGATTGAATCGGCTGAGTCTAGTTATGATTTAAGTAATAAGAAGATTCATCGTGATGGAGACTTTATTACTTATGATATTGGAGAAGAAGGCACTCATGAGCTCTCCATTGAAAAAGCAAGTTATGAGAGTCTCAAAGATGATCCTTTCAATGCTTATACTGAAAGTGATGATGGAACTGTCATTACACGAATTGAAATGAAAGTTCATGACTCAAGCTCTGAAGGTGACGGACATGTTCATTGAAAAGTGACCTTTATTCAAGGCCACTTTTTTAATTATTATTTCTTTCTATTGGCCATTCTCTCTTTTCTCTTTGCTTTATTCTCTGCTCTCATCGACTCGGCCTTACTCTTTGCTTGTTCACGACATGCTTTCAAAGAATCTTTATCTGAAGCACTTGAAATACAGCTCTTCATTTCTTGAAGGGCTTGAATACGTTTATCAATATTAGATGAGGCCATACTCTTGGCCATTTCTAATCTTTCTTTCTTCTTGGCCTCTTTATCTTCTGCTGCGCTTACAAAGCCAGTTCCAAGAATTAGTCCTATACAAATTACTTTTTTCATCATTTTCATCGAATAATCTCCAGTTTGGGGTTGTATTCATTTATACGGTTGCTATAAATAAAGGTTACGATTTAATATAATCGGTAGCTATTTAATTTTATTGATTAATAATAAATATATTTGAAAGGTAGGCCCATGAAGTCAGATATTAAGATTGAAGTAAGGAATGCGAATACTTCGGATATTCCTGAAATATTAAAGCTTACCAATAAAGTATACAAAGATATGCCTCCCTATTCGCCAGATACTCTGCAAGGTCAGATCATGAATTTTCCAGAGGGCTGCTTTGTTGTTGAAGATAAAGATACCAAGGCCCTCTTGGCCTATTCGGCCAGTATCCGTTTAAAAGAGAAACGAATTATGAAACCCCATAATTGGTACACCATCACAGGGGGCGGGTATGGGACGACCCACCAAGATGATGGAGAGTTTCTCTATGGTTATGAAGTCTGTGTTGATCCAGACTCGCGCGGAACTCGTTTAGGCCAGCGAATCTATAATGCCCGTAAAGATTTATCTAAATACCTAAGGCTTAAGGGAATTGCTTTTTGTGGACGTATTCCCGGATTTGCTCGTAAGAAATCAGTTAAAGATCCCATGATCTATGTTCAAAAAGTTCTCAATCGTGAATTTCGCGATACAACTCTAAACTTTCAACTCAGAAATGGTTTTGAAGTAAAGAGAGTGATGGAAAATTATCTTCCTGAAGATAAGGCCTCTGGTGGTTACGGAGTTTTACTCGTATGGGAGAACCCTGAATTTCGCCAAGAAGAATTGGTTAAAGGCAAGCCGCCCCTTAAGAATGTCGTAAGAATTGCAACCGTTCAGTATCAACAACGAGGGATAAAATCATTTGAAGAATTCAAGCAGATGGTTGAGTACTTTGTGGATACAACCAGTGATTGGCATAGTGACTTTGTTCTCTTTCCTGAATATATAGGCATGCAATTGCTCTCCATTCACAATGATGAGCTTGCTCCTCACGAGGCCATTGAAATGATGACCAAGTACTATGAGCAGATCAAGGCCATGTTTAAAGAATTTGCCGTTAAGTACAATATCAATATTATCGGTGGAACTCATCCGGTGAAAATTGGTAATCGTGTCCATAATGTGGCCGGAGTCTATCTGCGTGATGGAACGGTTCATGAACAAGAAAAAATTCACCCCACGCCTGATGAAGTTTACTGGTGGAATATAGAGGGGGGAGATGAAGTTAACGTCATTGAAACCGATTGTGGCCCTATCGGAGTTCTTGTTTGTTATGATAGTGAGTTTCCTGAACTCACTCGTCACTTAGTGAATCAAGGGGCACAAATCCTATTTGTTCCTTTCTTTACAAGTGAGCGCCAAGGATACTGTCGTGTACGCTACTGCTGCCAAGCAAGAGCTGTTGAGAATCAAATCTATGTGGCCATGAGTGGATCAGTAGGAAATCTTCCTCGTGTTCATAATATGGATATTCAATATGCCCAGAGCTGTATTCTCACCCCCTGTGACTTCTCTTTCAGTAGAGATGGGATTGCTGCGGATACTTCACCCAATGTGGAGACAGTGGCGCTGGCGGACCTTAGATTGGATAACTTGATTGAAGCCAGAAACTCTGGAGCTGTTCAAAACCTCAAAGATAGAAGACATGATCTTTACTCAGTAAAATGGCATAAATAATGTATTAATTATTTACAGTGTCTATAAATATTATGAATGCTGGACCTCTAGCTATTCCTTTTTGGTAATCTCAATGAAACTAAAAAAGGAATATATTATGAAGAACAAACTGCTATTGTTTACGCTACTTCTATCTCAAGCCCCCGTTCAAGCCGAATCAATAATTGATCGTATAATTATTGGTAATGAGAATGGTGAAATTGAAATAAGCCGATCACGTTCGCAAAGAGGTTCCCAGGGGCTTAATGCTTGTCAGGATGAACTCTACGAGGCCGAAACATATATTTCTCAATTAGAAAAAAATCACTTCAAATTACAGAAATCTGTAGAAAATTTGAAAATTTCAAATGAAAGATTAAGAAAAATCATTGCTCGCTTAAGAGGTAATGATGATAGAGATGAGCCTACTCCTCAGAAAATAGCATGTGCCAATGAAGATATGACGACTCAACAGAATATGATCGTTAAGATGAAGGCATTTGCTTATAGTTCAGTAGGACTTGATTATACCTCTACAAGCTCTTTAAGTTTTGCGCAAGATTGGATTCATAAATATTCTTGTGATGAAGCTGATCAATATATTAAGTCTTTTAAGCGACTCAAAGAGTTTGCTTATAGCTCTACAGGTCTCGACTATACAACTACGAGCTCTAAATCCTTCGCCCTTAAAAATATTAACTCTTTTTGTAATGATTATTCACTTGAGTCTGACTTTTCAAAAAGTTATCAATTTGCCTATTCTTCAGGTGGACTAAACTACACAGCGAGTTCTGCAAGAAATTATGCTTTAAATATCGTTAAAGAAAAAGCTTTCGCTTGCCAGGGTACTTTAGGTCTTTAAAAATTAAAGGCCCGTAAAAGGGCCTTTATTGACTAAAAAATAGACAATTGTGCAGAAGAATAAATTAAATAAATGCTAAGAGGTTAATAATACATAATGAATATGAGTAAGGGATTGGCGCCTCTATTGCATAAATATAACTTAATAATAGTCGCATAACATTAGGACATCTTAGAATGCAATTTGATCTCAAAATGCTAGTAACATTCCTATATATTACTTCCAGCAATTTATTTGCTGCTCAAGGTGATATACAAACCTATGATGAATATCCCTTTTATTTTCAAAATGAAGTAAGTGTTTCTGACTCTGCTGATTCCGAATCAAAAGAAAACCAAGTTCAAATTTTACATAGTGGAATAGCTTCGCTTCAAAAGCGAATTGATCTCATTAGAAAAGCAAAAAAGCGCATTAGTATCGAATACTTTATTTGGGAAAAAGATACGACTGGGCTTCTCATGTTTCATGAACTCATTAAAAGAGCGAAAGAAGGTATCGATATTCGAATTATTCTTGATAAGTCGATCACCATTATAGAAATGGATGAATTCTATGCGCAAGCTGTTGCCAAATATGGAATAGACTTACGTCATTATCATCGTGCCCTTGATCCTGTGAGTGCTCAATTTAGAACGCATAGAAAAATCCTTGTGATTGATGGAGAAGAGGGAATTACTGGTGGTCGAAATATCGGTGATGACTATTTTGATCTTGATGAAGTTTATAATTTTCTTGATCGTGATATTTATGTACATGGACCTGTTGCTAAGGCCATGCAAGACTCATTTGATGCCTTTTGGAACGACCCCATCGTCAAAGAATCTGAAGTTCTAACAACTAATCCAAGTAGTAATCGTCTTTTTAGAGATAGAAGTAATCGTGATCGTTATCTAGACCATAGACAAGAAGCCTTGGATAAGCAAAGAGATGAAGCCAAAGAGTGGATCGAGAGTCACGCGAGCATGGCCCAAGTGGTAAAGAAGGTTGAAAAAGTTGCGAGACCTATTCTTAATGATTATCCGCTACAAGTTTGCCCAAAGCTTACATTCGTATCAGATCGTCCTGGTGCTAATTTTTTAGAACAAATTAAAAGAGATTATAAAAAAGACTATCGAGTACTAAGAAAAGTTATGTTTGATCACATACGTAATGAAACAAAAGAGAGTGATGAATTTATCATGGCCAGTCCATATTTTATGCTCAATGATGATTGGCAGGATGCTCTTAGTTATGTGATTCGAGATAAGAATGTAACACCAATAGTTTATACAAATAGCTTAGGTAGTACAGATGCCTTCTATGTGGCCGCTAATTTCTATGACAAGATATATGACTGGGAAGAAGTAGGTCTATTACCTTATATTCACGAATCAAGTTATGATCCTTATTATCCTGTCTACAATGAGAAGGTTGCAAATGGACGCTGGGGAATGCACGAGAAAACTCAGCTCTATAATGACGAGAACTTTTTTGTCGGAACTTATAATATTGATAATCGCTCCGATTTCTATAATGCTGAAATGGGAATTTTCTGTGAAGGTTCAAAGTCTTTAACTGATAATCTTAGAGAAGATATGAAGCAGAGAATAGGTAAGTCCTATCTTATTAATGGCAAAGAGAGCGCTGTTGATAGCGAAGGTAGGGATGCTGATGTCTATGGACATGCTTCTGAAAGTCAGATCAAAATTATGAAGAGCTTCACTATTCCGGCGCGACTATTTAAGCCGCTTATGTAGTGCAACCTGATGTTGATCTATTGCTTTACCATTAATAAAGTGAGTACATTTTCCATCCGCTCTTAATTCAATGAGTCCATGAATTTCACCATCATCAGATATTTGTCTTGCTGATTCAGGAAGAACTTTTGTTGTGGCCACACTCGCTGCTGAGCGAGAAACTGAAAGTGCTGAGTTTTGTGCTATAAGTGCAGATGATCCACCATAGAGTTCTACAATACTCGCCTTATCATAGGCACTGACTTCACGCTTACTGCTAGAGATACTAAGAGAGGGAAGCATGACTGAATTAACTGAGTAAGAACTCGTATGCCCAAGACCTAAGAAGTGACCGAGTTCATGAAGTACAACCGAATGAAAATCATAGGCCACTGTACTTGAGGCCGTTGTATTAAAATTATAGTCTTTATAATTCATAATAATATCGGCGTGACTCATTTCTATATATTCACTCGAAGTACCTGTGTTTTTTCTATATCCATAATATTGAGTAACGGCCAATACGGAAGACTGAACATTACTAAACCATGAGTGAGATTTATAAATACCCATTTCTGAATCACGATAGTCTGTAAGATCGGAGTAGTTTAGATTGGATGTCGCCGCAGCAGGAATATCAAAGAAATTCTGAGCGCTAGTAGCATCATTCCATTGGTCAAACATTTGCTCAACGGGATTAAGTCCGTTGCTATCATCATCAGCGCCCACAAAATCATCAAGAATTTCTTGAGCAACCTTTACATTCATACCACCAGAGAGTGAACTTGAATTCCATTTTACTGGGGTATCATCAGAGATTGCACTTCCTCCCGAAGAAGAGGGGGTAGATTCCTGAGTAAAGCATGAGGTGAGAGATATCGCTAAGACAGATAACTTACAAAGGTATCTGACTTCACGAAAGATGTGAGTATGATTAGCAATGTTTTTCACAATCTTTTTCCTTATTTGGCCCGAAGAAGCTCAATTACTTCTTACCTGACTGATCGGATCAAGATTGATTATACTTGAGTCTTTTTGTCTGTAGTATTCTTGGGTACTTATCAAACAAAAAGACTCAGTTAATGACTTATTTTTGAGTCTTTGCGTGGTCAGCTAGGAATTTCTCTAAACCAATATCAGTTAGAGGGTGCTTAAAAAGACCTTTCATACAGCCAATAGGCATGGTCGCAACATCGGCTCCAACCAGAGAAGCTTCTCTTACGTGATCGGCGTGGCGTACACTGGCCGCAAGGATTTGAGTAGGGAAACCATAGTTGTCGTAGACAGCTCTAATTTCTTCAATCAAGTTCATTCCACTTTGGCCGATATCATCTAGTCTTCCGATAAAGGGAGAAATATAAGTTGCACCATTCTTAGCGGCTAAAAGCGCCTGATTAACACTAAAGCATAGAGTTACATTTGTTTTAATATTTTGATTAGAGAGAACTTTACAAGCGCTAATCCCATCGATAGTGAGAGGGAGTTTGATTACGATATTGTCGTGAATCTTTGCCAGCTCTTCAGCTTCTTTAAGCATTCCTGCTTTATCGGTACTGATAACTTCAGCAGATATAGGACCATCAACCAATTGGCAGATTTCTTTGATCACATCTTCTTGCGTTCTTCCAGATTGAGCAATGAGTGAAGGGTTAGTGGTGACACCATCTACAAGACCCCATTCTATGGCCTCTTTGATTTCATCTACGATTCCTGTATCCAGAAAAAATTCCATTTCTTTGTCCTTTGTTCATAATAAATTGATTGATCAATAAAGTATCCTTTAGAAATCATCGTGACAAGTTTTCCATCTCGTAATGCATGGTATCTTTAGGCATAATAGAGGTATGAAGTTTTTAGGATTTCAAAAATTAAAGTTATCTTTTTTTCTATTGGGATGGATAGGCAGTGCTCTATGTAGTCTCAGCTCTGCCGAAAATGATGATAGATCCTTTGAAGACATTAAGCTAGATCGACGTGAGCGCTCTTTTGAAAAGGCCAAGCAGGAACTTCCTTTTCAGGGTCCGACTTTAGAGGACCAAATTAAGGACTCTTATTTTGATCCGGAGTTTGTCTATTCTGAGTTCACTGGTCGGGTAACTGATCGCGATAAAACAGCAAGTATCATCAAAGTCTCCTCTGAAACAAAGAATATCAAATTCTTTCGCAGTGGTGATCCGGTTCGTTTTCGTCTGGCCGGTCATAGCACTAATCTTTGTACGGGTTTTGTGCGCTCTGTAGAGAAGAACTTCTTTGTGCTTTATGTAAAAGATATTACCCGTTGTTGGGGTGAGACCAGTTATCTACGACGTGGTGCTATGCTGGTTTTTGACTCAGAGCAATTGGCCGCTCGTGTCCTTGATGCAAGTAATTTTAGAATCATTTTACTCAAACGAAGAAGAGATTATTTTAAGCAACTCAATGACATAAATCATTTTGTTTGGTCTTTTGATCAAGAAAGGATTAAAATGGCCAGTGAGTTCGATGAGAAGATCACGGCACTTAGACAGGCCAAGCAGAAGGCCTTAGATATGTTGAATGTAAAAAAAGAAGACTCAATTAATCTTCAAAGAGAATTATCCTACCGTTTAGATAAATTGGATAAGGATCTAGAGTTTTATCGTATCGATAAGGATGAGCCCAAAGTAGATCGATGGCACCTTGACCATGATCTAGGAAAGCCTGTTGCTAAGCGCCCTGTTGATCTGAAGTATCGCGACTTTTAAGTCTTTCTTCTCTTTAGTGGGAGGAAGTATTTACTAACTCGCTTACTAAGGAATATCTAAGTGCTGATCAATCTCATTCGATCTAGAAGACTTTTTTCTCAACCCATTTTCCGATTTATCTTTTTCTCAATAGGTTTGTGTGGATTTACTCTACAAGCTAATGATGAGCTAATTGAGGATAAACATATTGAAAAAATCAATGATATTCCGGCTACTTTATTGAACCCCGATATTGAATCTGTAGAGTTTCCTTATGTCGCCTATGGAATTGGCCCTGAATTTATGGATCCTATCCAACTGGATCAAATCAAGAATGACTCCCCATTAAAATTAACCCTAACCAAGAAGGAGCTAAAATTTGACTATTCCAATGACTACCATGGAATCTTCATTAAAATTGCTCCACAAAATTTTAAATTTAAAAATGAACATCAGAAGCTTCTCGTTTTTAATAATTATATTCCAGGCATGATCCACATTTATAAGAAGAAATTAAATGCGTTGGATTGGACATTTGTGGGAGAAACAGGCTCCGCTGTACCTTACAGGAAACGGCTTGTTAGAGGGCTTCAGTTGGCCATCCCCCTTGAAGCAGATAAGAATGAAGATGTCTTCTATTTCATATCTCGTCATTCTCATCATCGTTTTGATGGAGTCGCGCGCATTATATCTCGAGAAGAGCATATAAGAGAAGAGGAAGGGAAAATGTATGGCTATATGCTTTATATTGGTGCCTTTCTCAGTTTGATTCTTTATAACTTTCTAATATTTCTATCGTTAAAGGATTCAATTTATCTTTATTACTGTCTTTCAGGAATCTTTGTTTTTGGAGCAGGAACAACGCTTACAGGAGTGATGGATTTTATACTGGCTCCTTTTTATATTTGTCCCAGTGAGAACTTATTCATTTTTACGTCTTTATCATTAATCTCTTCTATATTCTTTGCTTCTCGCTTTTATAATATTAGAGAATATTCTAAGTCGATCACTATATTTCAAAATATATGTATAGCTCTCGTATCCCTCAACCTATTGGCCTATCTAGGGCCATGGAATAGTTTCTTTGGCGGAGCCTATCTTGGAAGTGTTGTTGATATATTAATCCTCTTTTCTATTATCTCAATGATAAGTGGAGGGGTCGTAAGCCTTAGAAGAGGTAATACGATGGCCAAATTTTATTTGGCCTCTTGGATGTTTATGTTCTTTGGTGTTTTCATGTATCTGGGACATTTCTCTGGAATACTTCCACGAAACTTTTTCACAAGTCATGGTGTCTTGTGGGGGAACTTGCTTGAAATGTTGATTGTATCCCTAGGGATGGCCTATAAGATCTCTATCTTGGATAGAGAAAAGAAAGAGGCTTTGATTTTGGCAAGAGGTAAGAAAGAGTATCAACGAATGGTGAGAGTCTTGCTCCATGATCTCAGCAATCCTATCAGTCTTGTTCAATATTATGTCGGGCTAAGAGTCAGTCGGCCAGAAGCATTTAAAGAGAAAGAAGAAAAAGCATGGGATAAAATAAACTTTGGACTCACTAAACTTTCTGAAATAATTTTCTTTCATAGAGAACAAGAAATGCAAATTAATAAACTGACTCGAACCGTTGTTCTTGGTCCAGTTTTATTAAGAGAAGTTTTAATTGAAGTTGAGCTTATGTTTGAAGAGAAGCTTGAAGCAAAGAATATCAAGTTAGAGTTATTGGGGTCTTTTGATGTTTTTGTTAGTGCTGAGCGGATTTCTCTTATTAATGAAGTCTTCAATAATTTGATATCAAATGCAATTAAGTTTTCTCCTATAGGAGGAAAAATTACATTTCAAATTGATTCTCAATACAGTGTTACTCAAGTGACCTTATTAAATGAAGGTCGCGGATTTAGTAATGAACAAATAACATCCTTCAATAAGGGAGATGTTTTGGAAAGTACAATAGGGACTAGTGGTGAAAAAGGGACAGGTTTTGGTCTCACTCTTGTTCGCGGTTATATGCAGGTTTATGAGGGTAATATTGAACTATCTAACGTTATTGACTCTCAAAATCAAATAGAAGGCCCTAAGGTTCTTCTTACTTTTAAGCGAGTATAATTTATGAAAGAAGATATTTTAAAGAGACCTCCCTTATTTGATTATGTCGAAGATTTAGCACCACTTAATGCCGAAGAATTTGACCAAGTGATTCGATCACGTCGTAGTGTTAGAGTTTTTAAAGATGAAGCTGTTGCAGATGAAGTTATAGAGAGGTCCCTAGAACACGCTTTATTAGCACCTAATAGCTCAAATTTGCAGTCGTGGAAATTTGTTTGGGTAAAGAGTCAAGAAGCTAAAGAAATCTGTACGAAGGCGTGCCTAGATCAGTCTGCAGCGAGAACAGCACAGTGCTTTATCATCGCGATTGCGAGAACTAAGGCGTGGCCAGATATTAGAGAGAAAATGTTAACGCAATTAAAGGCTCAAGATGCACCTCAGAGTGCACTTAGTTATTATGAAAAGCTGGTTCCCATTGTTTATAATCAAGGCCCCTTTGGTATATGGGGTTTGATAAAGAAAGTGATTATCTTTTTTAGAGGAATAAAAAAGGCCACTCCAAGGGGACCAACAAGCATGAATGACATGCGAGTTTGGGCCCATAAAACCTGTGCATTGGCCTGTGAAAATATAATGCTTTCTCTTGTTTCACAAGGTTATGACAGTTGTCCGATGGAAGGGTTTGATGAAAAGATCATAGCAAAGAATTTTCCCCATATACTGGAGTCAGGAGATGAAGTGTGTATGATCTTAGGAATTGGAAAACGAGATCATGGAGGAATCTTCGGCCCTCAGGTGAGGATGGATTCATCTTTATTCATTGAGAAGATATAAAACACCAAAAATCTTATTAAAGAGGATTAATGAGTTATGCGAATTCCATTCAAAAAAAATTCTCTTATATTATCCATCGGGCCATTGCTCATCGTTATTTTTCTCTTCCTCTTAGGTTGGCTCTTTCTAGATGGTCTACATCGTTTTGGTGAAGATAAAGAGAGCTTTGCAAAGCAAAATAAAATGGCAAGTGACATTCTTTTCTTAGATGAAGTCCTGACCAATACTGCAAGAATGGCCGTTTTAACGGGGGATTCTTATTGGATTCATGAATATAATAAAAACTTATTGATTCTTGATGAAAATATAGCCTCTATGAGTAAGTCCATTGATACAGAGTTTTATGAAGATACTATCGGTAAATCAGAGAAGTCCAATGCTCTTCTTGTCGAAATGGAGAAACGAGCACTATCCCTTGTTAAAGAAAATCATAATCAAGATGCCGTCGCGATACTTTTTGGAGAGTTCTATAAAGAACAGAAAATTAATTTTCATCAAGGCATAAGCCTCGCTCTAAAGATAATTGACGATCAACAATATAATCTTTACGAAGAAGCAAAGCATAATTTTTTAATTCGATTTGGTGTATTTCTTCTCTTATTCCTAAGTGTTCTCATTGGATGGGGACTATTTCTTACAAAAGTATATAAGAACTATTATACAGAGAGGTTTTCAAGTCTTTCGATACTCTTCAATATTAGATTAAAGAAACTTATATCGATTCTTGGCGATGACCTCAATCGTTACATTTCCGTATGTGAGACATCTTATAAGCTTATGCTTCAGGAACTAAGAGAGTTAAAGAAATTAAACTGGTCGTTGGTCGAAGGCATGCAAAACGAAGATTTCGAAAATCTCGATAGAAGTCATATTCAACATCGAGATAGGGTGGAGTATATGATCACTAATATGCGTAAACTCTCTCGTATTGAAATTGAAGAGCAAGAGGCCGTATGCATTGATGTGCCCATTAAAAAGGCCTTAATTACAATGAAGAGTATTTTTGAAAGTGAAGGGGTGAAATATAGTGATTCTTTTCCTAGAGAGAAAGTGTATCTCTTTGTTAATGAGCGCCTTTTCACGCAAGTTATAAGTGAATTATTTGTAAATGCTCTAGACTCTGTTCGTAAGACGTATCGGCCGAAAATAAGGTTAGAGGCTAAGTTGGTCGATAACGATTTAATCATTGATGTTCTAGACTCTGGTGAAGAAATATCTAAAGATGCCCAACCTAAAATATTCGATACTTTCTTCACGACGAAGGCCGACGAAAAGAAGCTTGGAATAGGATTAAGTATATCTAGAAAAATAATTGGTGAATTCGGTGGAACTTTAACCTATAAATATAGGAATAAATCCAATGTTTTCACGATTAATATACCTGTGTTGAAAATAGCAGACTGATCTATTTAAAGAACAAAGTTTCTTAAAATAGCAGAAATATTCAATCTTGTGGCCGTTATATTATCCTTGTTCGCAAAGACATGAAACCACATCAGCTTGGCGGCTGAAGGAACCTCCATATGCTTTATGAGATAGAAGAATATACTTTCATAAAGGGCAGAGTCCTCATTTCCAAGACCAGCAACATCTTTGATAAGATTCTTGAATACTTTAAAGGCAATATTAAGCTCTGACCTTTGAAGGATACTATCTTTATTGAGATCAAAGCGTATATAGGCCGTTTCTATATTGGTGAGTATCACTAATATTCGACTAAGGTCTTCTTTGGTGAGGGGAACCTTTGGGTCAGGATTTATTCGAGAATAGAGTTCGAGGTTGATGAGATATTTACGAAGTGAACTCGCTCCGGCCTCTTGAAGGTAGTCATAGAGCTTACTATAGTATACTTGATATTTGAGCTCATTAAAGATGACGTGTAGAAAATGTTCTCTAAAGCATTGAACGTCAATTGATTCTTTATCGGGATCTATGATTTCACAATATTTTACAAGTTCCTTGTGTACCGTATTGTTAATTCCAAATGCATGTATGACGTTATTAACATATTCGGTTAATTCTTCTTGAGTACTTTGTTGATTACCATCCGAGTGATACATGAAAAGATCTGAAGAGGCGATGGCCTCCTTTAGAAATCGTTCAGGATCTTCTGGCCAAAAGCCTAAGAACTCAACAACGCCTTTAAGGTCGGTCATGGCCGTTCGTAAGTCATCTTGATCAATATGTTTCTCATTATTGTTCTTTGGATAATGGCCATATACAGAAACGGCCTTATTTACTACCCAACGAAGCATACTGGATGTTTGAAAGCCTGATTTGAAACGCTTGTAGTAATTATAAAGATAGGACTTGTTATCATCATCCTGGAAGAAGCGATAATTTTTACTGATGTATTCAAACTGTTCCCAGTATCGATCAATATAGGTTGAATTTAAATTATAATAAAAGTTATTTTTAGGGCGCTGTATACCTGTTATAGGTTTTGGAGAATTCATTTTATCTTGGAAATTATCATAGGTAATGGCATTGAAATAAAGCATACCCGTGAATTCTTCAAGCCATGATAATAGCTTGTCTACATCACGATATTGAATTTCATTAATCGTACCACCAATGAACTTTTCTTTAACTCTTGAAATAGGTAGGATCAGGTCATTAATATTATCGTCTTCGCTTAAGAATGTTTCGATCATACTGAAGAGGTCATCTCCCTCAAGTATTACTTCTTGAGCATCAAAGACTTTCATATTCTTTCTGATATCTTCGATAATAGAAAAATACGAATAATATTGAATATTGATATCACTATGATCTTGTTCAAATGAGAATATGGCATCCAATGCTGTAATAGCAATTGAAGAGGAACGATCAAGAAGTTCTGTGAATTCAATAGATGTCACAACATTGGGTTGACCATCGAGAAAGAGTTTCTTGGCAAAAAACCACGGTCTAATCTTATCTAAATTTAGGTCATCGTCAGAGATTTTTAAAATGGCCTTTATTTGTTCTAAGAAACTCTCAATATTGAGTTCGTAATTATAGTCTTTGTCGTCAGTATAAGTTTGCGCTGTAGATAGGATCGTTCGTGAAAATGATTCAATATGAAAGAAGATGGATTGTCTTTTTTGCCAGTAGTTTTCGCCTTTAAGGTCTTTTATCAATTGATAAAGATGTCTTGCATCGGTATTGATCGCTCTGACAATGGTAAAAAAAGCGGGGAGTTTGGTAACTTTAATTTTATCAACAGGGTCTCTTAAAACAAGAGTATTAATATTATAAACAAGTTTTAAAAGATCTCCTGCAATCTCTCGAGATTCAGGAAAAAACTTAATGAGAAACTTACTTAATTCTGTTCGTTCTATATGTTCGGAGTCTGCTCGGCGAACAAAGTCAACAAACTGATCAAGGTTTGATTCGAGACAGTTTATATCGCTTCCAATATTTTTTTCTAAAATATCTTTAAGGGCCTCTGTGTTGAGTTCACATGTACCTTGAAGATCTTCAAGTTCGTAGACATTTGCTCCTTGTGGTTTTTCATCATTAACTCCACAAGAAGAGAAGGGCAAAAGTAAACCTAGGGTAAGGAATATAATTAGTGAGTGAGAAAATGTTTTCCATTGTATGGAAATTTTACTTTTCTTCATATTGTAACGGGCCTCATTATACCAAAGATATGACTTGTCGCATTCGTTGGGTTAACTACCTTTCTTCTTTTAATTTCTTTTCTTTATAATACCTGTAAAAACCTGGAATTGCTAAAGCACGAAGTATGGAAAAAAAATCCTGAAAAAGAACATAATAAAGGCTTTAAATGGTGATTAGCACAATCGGTCGTTTGTTTTTATTTTGTTTTCTTTTTCCTTTTCTCTTTAAGATTGTCTGGAATGTGGCTATGATTTTTAAATGAATAAATTTATCCAAATTTTTGCACTGCTAAGCTTTGTTGTTCTTTTTTCTGGCGCTGAAGTTAATGCCAAGGGTCGACTTACTTATTCTTACTTAGGCAGGGTTAACACTCCGCTTCAGGAAAATATTGGTAATCAATTTATTGAATTCGATATAGCGGATGGTCGTGACTCTGATGGCCTTGATACTGTTTACTCTGCTCAGTTTCGTCATTATCCAAGTGGGCAATCTCAAATTTTCTCAGTACCTGAAGCCTATATTCGTACTCAGGTAGGTAAGCATGAGTGGGCCGTCGGGCGTAAGATTATTCCTTGGCAACGAAATGATAAATTCTGGGCATTAGGAGAAGTGAATCCCATTAGGGCATTTAATTTGATTGAAACGAATCGTGAAGGAATCATGGGAATTCACTATCGTATGAAGTCAAAGAACTGGGAACTTATGGTTCAGGCTTCACCTGTAAATATTCCTCAAGTCAACCCAACCTTCAAAGCGAAAGATGGCAATATTGAAGGGAAGAATGAGTGGTCTTATCCACCACCTGAATATGTTCGCTTCAGAGATAATGATGTGCCCATTCATTACACATTGGTTTATCCTGATATGAAAGATATCCTCTTAAAGAGTTCTGCTTCATTATCGCTAGACTATAAATTTGATCAAGGAAAGATTGGAATTTATGGTGGCTATAAACCAGAGACTGGTATTCGTGTTAATGCCACCGGCTTCTATGAGCAATTCGATGAAGAAAGGGCCCTCGTTAAAGCGAAGCCATTTGTTAACAATCATTATTTTTGGGGTGGTAGTATTGACTATCAATTTAATCCTCACAAAGACATGGACTCATGGGTGGCCTCTGTAGGAATTGAGGGTGTTATACCTGAAGTTGGAATTGATGACTCATTTGAATTTCAGGCTTTAAAAATTCAACCCAACTATGAACGAATGACTTATACAACGATGTCTCTTTCCTACGAGTCTAGCTATACAAGCTTTGCTTTGAATGGCCTATATCTTATCGATGGAGATACGATTGATACAAATGTATTCGCTAAGAAGCCCAAATGGAGAAGAGCACTTGGAGCTTCGGCAAAGTGGTCGCCATCGGCAAGTCTGCATTTCAATACGATCTATCGCTATGATGTAAAAACTGAAGATATGACTCTTATGAGTGAAGCACAGTACTTTTGGTCAAAGCATATCGCCCTTACCGGAGGGATACAGTTAGTTAATGCTCCTAAAGATTACTCCTTTTGGGCACCTTATCGCTCTAATGACACCATTTACAGTCGTCTTAGTTTCATTTTTTAAAATAATCCTTTCTCTTTATCAGTGACCCAAATCATTTAATTTATTCTTGGATTAAATTCGAATTACTATACAATGTTGTAAACAAAAAAGTTAATAATTTGGAGTCCTAGTAATGAATGAATTTAACAAGCGTTACCTTGATTTTTGTAAACCTTTTATCGATGCCATTAAAGAAGTTTATTCTACAATGATGAGTACGGAGCTAACTCCTCAGAGTCCTCAGATTAAAGCTGGCAGCGTCAGTTATGGTGAATTCTCATCAATCATGGGAATAAATGGTACTTATGAAAATGGTGGAGAGAAAAAAGGTTTTCGAGGAAGTCTTGCTCTTAGTTGGCCTGAAGAGGTCTATCTTAAAAGTGCTGGGGCAATGCTTATGGAAGAGTTCTCAGAGTATTCAGACGAAATTGCAGACGTGGGAATGGAGATATGTAATATCACCATGGGGAATGCTAAAAAAACTTTATCACAAGAAGGGTACTTAATTGAAATGTCTATTCCTACCTCAGTGAAGGGTAAGAATCTAGAGATTAAAGCACAAGATGGAATTGTTACGATAGCTACACCGCTTGAATCAGAATTAGGTACTTTTCATATTGAATTAAGTTATGAAGACTATGAGCTTTAAAAGATCCAAGTGAAGGTACTCTACGCGGATGACGATATTCAGGTTCGTGATTACGTTTCTATGTTGTTGGAAGCTGGGTTAGACTGTGAGATTTTAGAAGCAAGTTCTGGTAACGAGGCCCTCTCCATTTTAGAGTTCGATCAAGAAATTGATTTTGTCATTACAGAAGTAAAGATGAAAGGTGGTAACGGTGACGTTATTGTTGATTATCTTGATTCACATGCCTTAGATATTCCTATCGTTTGGTTGTCAGATAAAAGTAATCAAGACGCAATGAGTGTTCAAGAGGTTTTGGGCCGATCAGACCTTAATACCTTTGTAGCTAAACCCTTTAGAGATGATCAGTTCTTTCCCGTCATTGAGCGTATTCTTGACTTAAAGTCTAAGCGTATAAAATCTAATAATGAGTTAGATAAATATGAAGATCAAGGTCAAGGTCAAGGAGAAGAAGAGGAAGAAGATGTCCTCTTTGACGATGACGACTTTAACTTTGAAGAAGATGAAGGAGAAGATAAGAACAAAGAAAAATTAAGTGAAGATGATTGGAATTACGGAGCTAAGAAGAAAAACAAAGCGAGTGAAGAGAGTCTTGACTACTCTTTGAAAAAAGAATTCAAGCAAAAGCCTGATGAAGAAGCGGGCTATTCTTTAAAAAAAGAATTCAAAAATAAAGGAGAAGAAGAAGCTGGCTACTCTTTAAAAAAAGAGTATGAACATTCTGAAGATGAGGCAGGTTATTCTTTAAAAAAAGAATTTGAGCACTCTGAAGAAGAAGCCGGCTACTCTTTAAAAAAAGAGTATGAACATTCTGAAGAAGAGGCAGGTTATTCTTTAAAAAAAGAATTTGAGCACTCTGAAGAAGAGGCAGGCTATTCTTTAAAAAAAGGACCTATTCACAATAATGATGGGGAGTCACATTCGGCCTCAAAGAAAGAAGTCAAAAATCCTGAAGATGAGTACGACCGTAGTAGATTTAAAAGAATCAAAATTAAAAGGCTTCTAAACTTTAATGTAATTTGTTGTGATGTATTTATTAAAATTAATAAAAATAAGTATTTAAAAGTAATTAATATTGACGAAGAATATAATCAGACAAATTTAGAAAGATATATAAATAAAGGAACTGAGTTTCTATATATCGAGATCCCTCAATATGAAAAATTCTGTGAACAATTTAGCGATTTAGTTTCTCAGAACTTAAATAAAGCACAAGAATATTCGCCAGAGATTAAAATGATTGCTGAATTAGCGGCCTTTGAAAATATTATAGATATGGCCAAAGATTTTGGTGTAACTGCTGGCACTGCTAATAAGGTTAGGCAAAGTATAAAATCAAATATTAGTTCTTTAAAGAGCATGCCAAAATTAAAGAACTTATTAAATAGGATAATGAGAGGAGGTGACTATATTTCTGAACATAGTCTACTCCTTAGCTATATAGCTGGTCAGATATGTATGGGCACAGCTTGGGGAAATCCTCAAACATTGGAAAAGTTGAGTATGGCCGCTTTATTCCATGATATTGGCCTTACTAATGATGAATGGGGAAGATTCCATAGTCTTGAAGATGCAAGACGTGCAGGGCTTAATGAAAGTGAATTAGAATTGTTCAAATCTCATCCTGTAAGAGCGGCAGAGCTTTTAGTATCAGGAGAGCATATCTTTGCTGATGTAGATTCTATCGTTGTTCAACATCATGAATTACCTGATCAAAGTGGATTTCCTCGAGGTCTTGGAGCTTTAAGTATATCACCTTTATCATGTATTTTTATCATTGCGAGTGAATTCGTCGAGGAGGTTTATGGTAAAGATTCCTCTACGATTGATATAGAAAGTGTAAAAGTAAAATTGTCGGATAAGTTTAATCACGGAAATTTCAAGAAGCCATTAAATGCCTTTTTAAAAGTCTTTTGAATTTTTTTAATTTGTGAATAGAATAGTTTAAACTTAAATCGAATCGTTTTAGTGCTAGGAGAAAGTATGCCCTTTAGACCAGATATGAAGACAATTGTTATTGATGACATGATGACAATGAGAAAGATTATTACAAAAATGTTAAAATCAATCGGTTTTACGAACGTACAAGAAGCTGATGATGGAGCTACTGCATGGCCAATGATTGAGGCTGCACAAAATGCAGGGGAACCCTTTGAGTTTATTGTGAGTGATTGGAATATGCCGAAGATGTCAGGTTTAGATCTTTTGATTAAAATTCGTGCAACCGAAGGAATTAAAGATACTCCCTTTCTTATGGTAACTGCTGAAGCGGAACAAAGTAATGTCGTTAAGGTTGTGCAAGCTGGTGTTTCTAATTTTGTAGTTAAGCCTTTCAAGCCAGATACTTTAAAAGAAAAGATTTCTAAGATTTTTCCATAATCATTTTAATTCTTTTTATAATTTAAAATATTCTTTAGGGAAATTGCAATGTCTGATTCACAGTCCGATATCATTCAAGAGTTCTTGGTAGAGTCTTTTGATAATTTATCAAATATTAATGACGATCTCACTCAGTATGAAAAGAATATTGAGGACTATGAACTCCTTAACAGTATCTATCGTAAAATTCATACTCTTAAGGGCTCGGCAAGCTTTCTGGGATTAACGAAATTACAAGAAATTACTCATACAGTAGAGTCTATTCTCGATCATATTCGTGATAAAGACTTTGCTGTGAATTCAGATCTTATCGATATATTCTTGGAGAGTTTTGATATTTGCGTACATCTCCTAAGAAATATTGAGAATAATGGTGTGGAAGGTGAGCTTGATACTTCTGACATTCTAAGAAGATTAAAAAATAGTTTAGAAAATGAACTCTTAGGTCAGCAAATGCCTAGGGGAGATGAGATGGTTAATGAAAAGTTTGATGACTCAAAAATTGATAGCAAGCCTGATCATGAAGATGTTTTGAAAGATGAGTTGGATAGTTTACTCTTAGACCATGCTAACGAGACGACTGAACAAATTGAGTCTTCTGCGAGCATTTCTAAAACAAATGATCAGCCTGAAAAGGTCCAAGTCGATAATGAACAGAAAGCCGTTCAGAAGAAGGATAGTGCTCCAGTTGCGAGCGTAAATAAAGTATCAACGAGCTCTAAATCTAATATTAGTGAAAGTATTGTCAGAGTCAATGTTCACCTCCTTGATAAGATCATGAATGTTGTAGGTGAGCTTGTAATAACAAGAAATCAAATATTACAATATTCCAAATTCAAAGATGATGCTGATCTCAATCGTTACGCTCAACAACTCAACGTCATTACTACAGATCTACAGACTGATATCATGACAACTCGTATGCAACCTGTTGGAAGTGTATTCAACAAGTTTGAACGTATTGTTCGCGACTTAAGTCGAACTCAGAAGAAAAAGGTTCGGCTTGAAATCATTGGACAAGATACTGAATTAGATAAAACGTTATTAGAAGTAATTAAAGACCCTATGACGCACTTAATTCGTAACTCTCTTGATCATGGTCTTGAACTTCCTGAACAACGAGAAGCGAATGGAAAAAACGCTGAAGGGAAGTTATCTATCAAGGCCTATCATGAAGGCGGGCAAGTTGTAATAGAGATATCTGACGATGGTGCAGGAATTAATACAGCGAGAGTAAAGGCCAAAGCAATTGAAAAAGGAATAATGAGTAGGGATGAAGTCGAGTCCCTATCTCTTAATAAAATACATACCCTCATTTTTCATCCCGGATTTTCAACGGCAGAACAAGTGACCAATATATCTGGACGTGGTGTCGGAATGGATGTTGTGAAGTCGAATATTGAAAAAATTGGTGGAGAGGTTGAAGTAAATTCTGAAGAAGGAAGAGGAACTGTTTTTCGTTTGAAAATTCCTCTGACTCTTGCGATAGTTCCGGCCCTTGTTGTTGAGGGTGGTGGGGAAACTTTTGCGATTCACCAAAAAAATCTTGTTGAACTGGTTTTACTGGAAGAAAAAGATTTCTCAAGAATAGAGATGTTACATGGAAGAGAGTTCTTCAGGCTACGTGGAGATATTATTCCTATCATAAGACTTAACCAAGTTCTAGGTTTTAAGAATGAAGAAGTAAAAGAAGATCCTGTTTTAAATATAATTGTTCTAAAGGCAGAAGGGAAAACTTATGGTCTCATTGTCGATGAAATCTTAGATACTCAAGAAATTGTAGTCAAACCACTAGATCGAATTCTTAAAAATATAAAGTATTATGCAGGTTCAACGATTATGGGTGATGGGCGAGTTGCTCTTATTATTGATGCCTTTGGTTTTTATAATCAGTTTGATTCTAAAGATGGCAAACATAAAGAAGAGATTAAGCCTCATGATGTCATACAAGAAGATGTTTATGATAAATTAGAGGTCATTTTATATAAGTTAGGGGATGAACGTGTTTATGGAGTTCCTCTAAGTCTTATCGATCGTCTCGAAGAAATTGAGTGCAGTAAAATAGAAAAATCAGGTAATCAACACCTCATTCGTTACAGAAATACGTCAATGCCTCTGATTAATATTGAAAATATCTTAGACCTTGATGGCAAGAGTGTCTTAGATACCAATAAAGAAGGAAAACTTAATTGTATTGTCACAAGTATTAATGGGACATTCTTTGGATTAGTAGTTTCAGAGATCATAGATATAGCGTTGAGTGAATCAGAATTAGAAGTTGATACTATTGATCGTCTTGGATTAATGGGCACTATCTATATTGATAATCGTCTGATTACGTTGCTTGATCTTTATGAAGTAATAAATATGACTGAAGTTGGAAAGAAGATGTTTTCTATTGATGAGAGCATATCTTTAGAAGGTGATATTCTTGTCATTGATGATAGTTCCCTTTATCGCAGAATCTACGATGATATTTTTAAAGGAATAGGACTAAGTGCTACAATTGTAAGAAATGGCCAAGAAGGAATTGAAGCCTTTGAGCAAAACTCTAATTTTCGTGCCGTCATTACAGATGTTGAAATGCCTGTAAAGGACGGTTACAGCCTTGCTCAAGAGATAAGAGAGGCCAATTCAGAGATACCTATTATTGCGGTATCTGCCCGGTTGACCCAAGATGAATTTAAAAAAGGTAAGGAATCTGGCTTTTCTACTCATATTGAAAAATTAAATAAGAAAGAATTGGTTTCGATTCTTTCTGAATATTTAGGTTAGAAGGAAGTTTTTATGGAAGAACGTAATGACCTCATTGAATCAGTATTATCTGGAGAGACCTCACAGTTATGTGGCTTTAAAATTATGGATGGTCAGTATGCAATTGCTGTTCTTGAAGTTCAAGAAGTCGTGAAACCTCAGAAGGTTACTCCCGTTCCTCTAGGTCCTGCCTATGTGGATGGTCTAATTAATTTAAGAGGACAAATTGTTACGGCCATTAATTTAAGAGTAATGTTTGGCCTACCTCGAAATGACAGCGAAGATAGTAATTACATGAATATAATCGTTCGTTCTGGAGATGGTCTTTATGCTCTTGTAGTTGATGAAATTATGGATGTTATGGATATATCTAATACTACATTCGAAGAAACTCCCGATATGATTGATGATCATTTAAAAGATTACATACGAGGTGTATTTAAATTAGAGAAGAATTTATTAACATTACTCAATTTAGATAAAATACTCGATATAAAAACAAATGCTTAATGTGAGCAATGAGGTTAACTATGGCAGATAATAATGGGTTTGATATCTTATCGATTTCAAAGCAAATGCTTGATCTTTCTCCGATCAATACTATGGTTGCAGATAAGACCGGAAAAATGTTGTATATGAATAAGAATTCAATTGATACTCTTAAAAAAATTGAAGAATTTCTACCTTCTAAGGTTGATAATCTGGTTGGGAATTCAATTGATTGGTTTCACGAAAAACCTGAAGTACAAAAGAGAATTATTTCTCAAGCGAGTAATCTACCGCATTCTAAAATTATAACAGTTGGTCCGGAAAAGCTTAATCTTCTCGTTTCACCCATTTTTGATGATCAAGGTAATTTCTTTGGTCCTATGGTTACGTGGGAAGTGGTTACTGATCGAGTTGAGACGGTTGCAGGGCTAAAAGGCGCAAGTGATCATCTAAGTAAAAACTCTGAATTGCTTGTTGCTATTTCAAATAGTTTATCTTCTTCAGCTGAAGAGACGAGTGCCCAATCTAATACGGCCTCTGCTGCTTCAGAAGAAGTTAATGCTGGGATTCAAACCGTTACGGCCAATATGGATGAAATGGTGTCAGCGATTAGAGAGATCACAAAGACCACAAATGAATCAAGTGCTCTATCAAATGATGCAATGGATATCGCAAATTCTACAAATGATATCATTGGAAAACTTGGTGAGTCCTCTGCAGACATTGGTAGCGTGATTAAGGTCATTTCTAGCATTGCTCAGCAGACAAATCTACTTGCTCTAAATGCCACGATTGAAGCAGCAAGAGCAGGTGAAGCAGGTAAGGGGTTCTCCGTTGTTGCTAATGAAGTGAAGGAGTTGGCCAAACAGACGGCGACTGCAACACAAGATATAACGGCCAGAATTCAAAATATACAAGAAGACTCTAAACTAGCAGTCGATGCGATTGCTCAAATAAGACAAGCGATTGAAAAAATTAATGGATATGCTGGTAACATCGCTGCTTCTGTTGAAGAACAATCAGCTACCACTTTAGAAGTGACCAGGATTGTTAATGAATCTGCTGAAGGTGTCACTCAAATTAACGAAAATATTTCTCAAGTGAGTGAAGCTGCTAGTAATACGGGTCGTGATGCTCTAAAGGCACAAGATGCAGCTCAAACTCTTGGAGATATTGCGAATGAATTGAATGCACTTGTAGCGAAAATTGAGGTTTAGTGAAAGTAATAATTGTAGATGATTCAGTTGTATTTAGAATGGCCCTTAAACAAGGGCTTGGATCTATTGAGGGAATTGAAGTGGTTTCAGCTTTTAGTAATGGAAAGCTTGCTGTTGATTATTTAAAAACTCATCCTGAGATTGACTTGGTAACACTAGATATGGAAATGCCTGTTCTAGATGGAATGGCGACGATTGTTGAAATTAGAAAATTTAACAAAGTCATTCCCATAATTGTTTTTAGTTCTTTAACAACAAAAGGAGCTGAAAAAACAATTGAAGCTTTAAATAATGGGGCCAATGACTTTGTTACCAAAGAAGAAGTTGGCGGAGCTAAAAGTATTGATAATTCAATAGAGATGATTAAACAAGGCCTTCTACCCAAAATAAAAGCTTTCTATAATGTACGCAAGAGAGTGAGTCAGCATAATGAAGCGCCAATTAAGAGTGCTATAAATAGTACTGATCAACTGGGGCACAATAGTTCTTTTCACAAGAGTGATGGGGGATTAAGTCCAGAACGTTCAATTAATATGATCCCTGATATGCCAATTAAGCCCCGCTTAATTGTTATGGCGTCATCGACCGGTGGTCCTGAAGCTTTAACAAATATATTTACAAAACTTGCTAGTGGAAATCAAAACTTACCCATCTTGCTTGTTCAGCATATGCCACCTTTATTTACTGATAAACTGGCCCAGATGCTTACGAGAGTATCGCCTGGTTATGAGGTCATTGAGGCCAAGGGAGGGGAAACCCTAACTCCTGGTATCTGTTATATCGCTCCAGGCGATTATCATATGCGTCTTGATAGTACGGGGAAAATCGTTCTCGACCAAGAAGAGAAGAATTGTTTTGTACGTCCAGCAGCGAATTGCTTATTTGAAAGTGTCGCTCAATATTTTTCTTCGCAAGTGGCCTCATTTGTTCTCACGGGAATGGGTGAAGATGGTGGTAAAGGAATCATCGAGTTATCTAAGAAAGGAAGCTATAATTTCTATCAAAGTGAGCGAACTTGTACTGTATTTGGAATGCCGGCGGCCGTTCATAAGAGTGGTCTAGGTCATGAAGTTGACCTTATGGAAGTGCCTAAAATTATAAATAAATTGAATAGTAGGTTATAAATGCTTTTAAAATTCTTAATGGATAAAAAATTATTGTCTGCTGATCAAGCTCTTGAGGTATCTATTACTTACCTCAAAAATATGCCTTCACTACTAGAGGTTATAAAAAAAGAGTCTATTTTAAGTAGTGATAAAGTGATGGAACTTTACTGTAGAGCAGGTATTGAACAGAAATCTTTTTATCACATTTTTAAGGAATACTCCGGATTAACTGGGGATGATTTTAGTCAAGTTTTGAAAAGCCAGCAATTAAGAGGAAGAAGCTTAGGAGAAATTGTCGTTCAGTTGGGCTACTTACCTCAAGATAAATGGGATAGTGCCCTAAGAGACTATGTTAAGAGTGACAATACTAAAGAGGAAACTCAGGTGGAAACTGAACCTCCAGCTTCTTCGGCTACTGATGTAGGTATTGGGTCTATTTCAGCTGCGGCCCTTGAAAGCTTAAAAGAAGTTGGGGGTTTTGATCCTGAAGAATTAAAAAACCTCGAAGCCCAGATGAGTGATAATGACAGCACTGAAGAATCTGCTGAGCCTGACACAACTGAACATAAAGAAATGACAATTTATACCGAAGAGTTTTTTGATCATCTAAACGAGTCTCATCAGAGTGAATTATTGGTAATGGCGAATCGTTATCGTTTAAAAAAACGAGAGAAAGACCTTTCACTTTTTCATCAAAATATGATCACTATATTGTCTTTGGTAAAATTATGTGAATTTAAATATTTAGAAAAATTAATGACTCCTTATGAAACGCAGATGAATCTCATGATGGATAAAAAAGCTGAAGCTCCCGACGAATGGGATAGTCTAGTCTTCGAAATGTTAGAATTGATTTGGGATTTTAGAAGACTATTATTCGAAGAAAAAACAGAGGCTGAGATCATGATAAGACCAGAGATTAAGAATAAATATATGAGCAATTTAAAGAATATAATGACTCAGATAAAGAGGTAATATGAAGGTATTAATAGTAGATGATTCAAAGCCCATCTTTTTAATGGTGAGCCAAATGTTAACCCAATTAGGTCATGAGAGCGTATGGGCCGAAAATGGTCAAGACGCGTTTGAAAAAGTTGGAGAAAATCCGGACCTTGGTCTCATTCTCTTGGATTGGAATATGCCTGTAATGGATGGATTAGAGTTTCTTCAAAAAAATGAAGCTGAATCTTTTTGCGAAGCTCCTATTGTTATGATGACTACAGAAAATAAACCTGAAAAAATCCAACAGGCTCTTAAACACGGAGCCAGTGATTATATAATGAAGCCTTTTACTGCAGATATTATTGAAAATAAAATTGAAATGGTATGTGATTAAATTTAACTGGACTCTGTAATGATTCGACCTGAAATATATAAGTTCTTTTCTGACTACGTTTATAAAAACTCTGGAATTTGTTATAAAGAAAGTGACTACTATCGTCTTGATGGACGATTTAATACGCTTGTGAAGCGTTTTGAAGTCAAAGATATTGATGAGCTCTATCAACTCTATGTTCAAAAAATTACTCCCGAGATGCATCAATTTCTAATTGATTTATGCACCAATAATGAAACTTACTTTATGAGAGATTTGAAACCTTTTAAAGGTTTTGCTAAAGAGGGAATGAGTTATTTAAAAGAAGAATTCCCAAGCGCAATCTCTTTCAATATCTGGTCTGCAGCTTGTTCAACTGGACAAGAGCCCTATAGTCTAATTATGGCAACAGAAGCTTTTGGTAATAGTGAAGATGTCGTGAAAATGAGAATCGATGCAAGTGATCTATCCTCCGAAGCTTTGGCCAAGGCGAAGAAGGGACTTTATTCAGGTCTAGAAGTTCAGAGGGGTCTACCTGCAAATTTACTGATCAAATACTTTTCGCAAGTTGAAGATAATTGGCAGATTGAAGATAAGTTTACTTCTAAAGTTCAATTTAAAGCTTTTAATTTATTAACAGACCGATATACTCCACAACAGTATCACATTGTCTTTTGCCGAAATGTTTTAATCTACCAGGATATGGATAACAAAAAGGCTATTTTAGAAAATATCTATAAATCACTTAAAGTTGGTGGATTACTCTTTATGGGGGCAGGAGAGAGTCTTATTGGACTTGATCTTCCTATGGAGAAGTTTGAGCTTGGAAAGGCAATCTGTTACAGAAAGAAATCTTAATTAAGTCGATACTTTTCTAATATATAAACCGTAAATTAATCTCATTTTTACTAAACCTCATTGCTTATTCATCCGAAAAAGGGATGAGGTGAAGTATGTCTAAAGATTTGAAAATATTTTTAATTGATGATGATAATGTAACTCTTAAGTTAGTGAAAAAATTGTTCACTCCCTATAATGTGGAGGTTTTCACATTTTCAAATCCTATAGAAGGTCTAGAAGCCATTTCTGTGTATAGACCTCAGTTGGTTTTCATTGATTATATGATGCCTGAGATGAATGGAGATGAAGTTATCGTTAAAGTCTCTGAAGCGAAATTATTCAATGATTGCGCTCTCTATCTTTTATCTGCTACAGATTTTGATGATGTAGAAGTCATCAAATTTAGAACTCTTGGTTTCTATGATGTTCTACACAAACCACTGAAGAAAGAGGTTATTGAGGCCGTATTCAATTTCCACCTTGGAATGATTCCGTTTGTAGCATAAGAGTAAGGATTTGTTTCTATGAAGACGAAATATTTAATTATAGTTGTAGATGATGAAGCTGCTATTCTTGACTACTATGAATCAGCTATTCCAGAAGAATATGAAGTTCTAAAATTCACGAATCCTCAAGATGCCTTATGCGTCGCTATGGCCAATTCAAGCCGATTGATTCTTATTATTTCAGATTTCAAAATGCCAGAAGAGAATGGATTCGAGTTACGAGAAAAGCTACTGGCCAATAATATCGATTGTCCTTTTGCTCTCGTTACAGCTTTCTATGATAAAGAGATGGCCACAGAAGGGATGCGTCTTAAAATTGGTCGTTTTTTAGAAAAACCTATTCTTGACGAGCAAATACTTAGCTTGATTGAAACAGAAGCTAAAGAACGAATGGACTCTATCGAAGAAGATAGAGAAATGATATGCGAGTTTCTTCAAGAAACACGGCCAATGTTAGAAGAGATTGAAGAGCTTATTCTCTCTCTGGAAGAAGAGCCTGATAATAGTAAGGCGATAAATACCTATTTTCGCCTGCTTCATACAATAAAAGGAACAAGTAGCTGCTTGGGTCTTACTGAAATTAGTGATTATGCTCATAAGTATGAAGACTTGATCAATAAAATCAAATCAAATGAGATAGATGTTAATAAGAAAGTGATCAATATTCTTTTAGAAGGATTAGACCAACTTAATAATTTATATCAACTTGCTGAAAAGTGTGAACCTTTTCCTGACAACCTGGATGAGTTGGCTGAAGTCTTCTCTGGTGACTTTTCAAACGATAATAAAAAGAAAAATGTTGATCAATCACTTCAACAAGAAATTGTCACTGATGTCAGTCATAAAGTGGCTAAAGAGAAAGATGAGAAAATAACAGTCTCAGAAAGCTTACTGTCTGAATTCTTAGAGATGTCTGGTGAATTGACCGTTATTAGAAATACTATTTTCAAAACATTGATACGATTACAAAGTAAATTAAATGGAGATCGTGACTTAGATCACCTCTCTGACTCTATGCTTGAACTTCAAAAGGTTTCGACCATTCTTCAAAATCAAATCTCTGAAATGAAGAAAGTGGAGATGGAGAGTGTTTATCGTCCCATGAGAAGAGTGGTGCGTGATTCATGTAGTGTTCTCAATAAAAATATTGATTTCGAGGTCGCTGGAGGTTCATTTAAAGTGGACACTTCTGTAGCAAAGCTCCTAAACGGTGTTCTTGTCCACATGTTACGCAATGGTGTCGATCATGGCATCGAAGATGAGCAAACAAGGGTACAAAATGGAAAAACTTCCATGGGCAAGCTCTCTTTGAACTCCTATGAGACGGGAGAAAATATAATTGTTGAAGTGAGTGATAATGGTAAAGGACTTGATAAAGAGTTTTTAAAAAAGAAGGCCCTGGAAAAAGGTTTATACACTCAAGAACAATTAGAAAAAATGAGTGATCAAAAAATATTCGCGATTATTTTTGAATCAGGATTTTCCACTAATACAGAAGTGACTAGTGTTTCTGGTCGTGGTGTAGGCATGGATATGGTGAAATCATCCCTACAAGATTTTGGAGGACGAATCCTTATCGATTCAACCTTGGGAGTGGGGACTAAGTTTGTCTTAGTTATTCCTATCCCTCGCTCCATATTAATTATAAAATCTCTTATGGTTAGTTCAGGAGACTCATATTTTAATATCCCCTTAGATGATGTTGATGAAGTGATTCTTCTTGATCAGCAAAAAGATTTCGATAAAATCCATAATATGAATGGAGTGAATGTGTTACGTCACCATGGGGAACTTTGTCCCCTCGTTCATCTGGGACATTCATTAGAAATTTCTTCTTCGATGGAGATTTCTGAAATTCAAAATATTGTCATCGTTAAAGGAGATGGTTATCGGTATGGTCTTTTGGTTGATGCGATTGATGATATCGAAGAAATTGTAGTAAAGAAGTTAAGCGCTCACTTTAAGACTCCTGAATATTTAGGAACTACCTTTTCAGATGATGGAGCCCTTTCTTTAATTCTTGACTGTAAAGGGATAGCGCAAAGACATTCTATCAATAATCACGTAGAAGATAACGAAAATGAACATTTAATAAGTTCTGTTGTAAGTGAAACAAGTATTCATGAGTTTATGCGCTTTAGTCTAAAAGAATACAGAAACTGTGCCATTGCTCTTGATTATGTATATCGATTAGAGGAAGTTCATTCTTCAGAGGTTCAATTTACAGGAAATAGAGCTTTGATACGCTATTTGAATAAATCTCTCCCTCTTATTTTTATAGACAATGAGCTTGGCCGTAAGGATATATCGATTCACGAAAGAGTAGCCCATTGTAACGAAGTTATGAATGTATTAGTCGTTCGAGTCGAGGAAAGCCTATATGGAGTTGTTATTGAAAACCTAGGTGATATCGCTTCCACTTCTGATACTATCGATCATACAATGAGTGATCGTGATGAGATTTTAGGAACGGTAACTATTGATCAACAAATTATAAGCGTTCTCAATATAGAATCCCTCGTTGGAGTGAATAAAGGGCATTTGCGTTTTAATAACTTTGAAAATAATAGCGAAAAGAAAGTGGCCTAAGCTTTATAAGAGATAGACTATTTCTAATATAGATAAGGAGTTTCAGATGATTGATTTAAATGATCCTGAAATGAAAGAGTTAGTTGTAGAATTTTGTAACGAATCAGATGAACTTCTTGAAGAGCTTCGAGACATATTAGATAATTTCGAGGATGAACCCAATGAAACGAAGTATCTAGAAGAATTTGGACAAACCATTGATCGTATAATGGGTGCTGCTCAAACGATGGGAGTCACTGATGTCGGTGAGCTTTGCCAAATGGGTAAGATTATCGGATATAAAGCTTCTCAATCAACTCAAGCAGCTTTGCAAGAAGTAACTGCAGGTGTTCTCTTTGATCTTTGTGATTTTTTGGAAGTTCTCCTCGTCAATGTAAGAGAGTCCAAAGAAAATACAGATTTAAATTATGAAACCTTTAAAAATAGGCTACAGTGGTTGGCCCAGAAGTTTAATGATATAGAGCGCTCTTCTTGTACGATTGATGAAAAAGAGAACGCACCTAAAGTAAGTGGAAAGTCTGGAAATGCCAAAACTACTGCTGAACTACAAAAACTTATCTCTCAATTTGGAAAGACTTCCTAGTCTAGACTAGGGTCTCTTCCTTTAGAAAGGCCTGAAAGTCACTAAGCATTTTTAAAGAATAATTTCCAAGTTCATCAATCATCATGATCTTAATGGCCTCTTTGGGCGTTATCTTATTCGTCATAATGAGTTTATCATATCTATTGATCATGGAGAGAAGCTCTTGTGAGGGTGAAAGCTTCTTTTTCTTATGTGGTCCCGAGCCTTGAAGGTTTTCTTCATGGCACTCAATAAGCTCTATGACGGCCTGGTTGATATAGGGCTTTTCATGGAAGAGGGGGATGAGGTCTTTGGTATGTTCAAAAAATATTTTTTTCTGTTCATGGCTCAAGTCTTTTTTATCTATTTTGAATAACTCATGTTGTTTTTCATTTTCTATTAAGGCCACATCATGCATGAGTGCCGCTGTTGAGAGGTAATCTATTTCTTCATCAGCTAACTTCTTTTTACGTGCAAATTTAATGGAAAGAACGGCGACATTAATACTGTGTTGTATAATAGGACTTTGTTCGTCCCCTTGACCAAATATATTCTTTAGAGATTCAGGATTTTCAAAGATAAGCTTTTGTAAGTTTTTTGCAGCTTTTCTTGTCATGTTAAAACTAGCTTCATTACTTGGGTCTTCGGCCATCTTATCTAAAGCAGTTTGAGTGTGACCTGTTACAATTTCACTCTTATCTGCTACGGATACGTTGGGGTCATTCAACGCTTCTTCTAAAAAACTATCTAGGAAGTTTTGATACTTTATTTCATCAAGGGATCTTATATAGAATTTTGTTATTTTCTGTTTTCTTAACTTCTTATATTTCTCTTTATCTAATGAAGTGTTGGCCTTGATATATTCGAGATATTGGTCTTTAAAATGAATATAGACTGGAAAGGTAACATTTCTTTCCGACTTAATCGTCGTGATTCTGACGGGAGTATATTTAAACTGATTCGTATCACTTGTCATCGTTACACTCCCAGATATCTTGTGCAGTAAAAATTTCTTTTGATAAAGTTGTTCCTAGTTTAGGGTGCTTTAGAATTCTCTTACTCATAAAATCAAAGAGAAGTGGATTGTATTGATATATTTCGTTGAGTATTTCTCGCTCCTCTTTTGTTATATAACCCATCTCAAGATACTGCTTCGTTCGATAGAGAAGATTGATTGCTGGTAGAGGGTAGTCACTGCCATTCACAAAACGATGCTTTAATTCAGGATGCTCTAAAACTTTATTGTAAGGGGCACCAATTCGCGTGTGAATCGTTGTTCCTGACATTTCTCCATAAGCAAGGCCTGCGTATTTGGAATCACTTATTATTCTCCAGAAGAGGTCAAAGCATGGGACCATAACGTCTGCATTTTCACTATCTTTACATAATCCAAGAGAGGCCAAGTGGGCCATAACCACTTTTACACCCCTATCCATGGCATTTTTAAGTCTTAAAGGATTACCAAGTGCTTGATGTTCTTCCCCATGGACGGCCTTTTCATGGCCAGTATGAGAGATTAAAGTCATTCCATACTTTTTCATGACACCGTAGAAGTTTTGAGCTGCCTTAGAACTTGGGTCAATATTTTGAGAATTAGGTAGCCACTTTACAAACTTAACTCCCTTTTTTCCCATTTCATCTAGTTTAGAGAGCGCATCTTTTCTATAGGGATGAACTGAGGCCACAGGGATGAAGACGTCAGGAAATTTTAAAGATAAGTTTAAAACGTAGTCATTATCGACATAGAAAGTAGAGCTCTCTGGAACCTTCACTCCTTGGTCTGTATAGTAATAGTCAAAAGCAAAGAGAAGCAGTTTTCCTATTCTGGGTTCAGACCTTTGAAGACGCACGAGACGATCTATATAATCATCATCGGCCGTTTCAACACTATGGATTCCTCCAGCTGATTTGAAGACATGATATTTAATATATTCCTTAGGTGGCCAAAAGGCACTCATCTTTGGATTGACCCATGTTTGTTCTTTGTGTTGGGCCATACCGATGGCGTGAACATGAAAGTCTAGTAAGCAGTCATCTTTAGAAAATTCTGAAAAAGATTTTTCAATAAAGTCTTTCGTCTTCTCAGAGAGTTCTGCTTTCGCTTCTTCGATATTATCATTGTAATTTCCACCAAGTGGACTGACCATACTTTGGCAGGAATTAAAGAGTATGATGCTGATAAGAATAATACATAATTTACTCAATCGACTATTCACGCCCGTAATCCTTATTCTTAAAATGATAATAAAGCTCCATCAGAAATTGTTCGTCATAGACATTCTTAGTAAGATTGTCTTTATATAACTTTAGTGAATATCCTGGTGCAACTCCCATCCATTCCTTTATGAGTCCATCTTGGAGGCGCTCTTGGAGCCATTTAATGATACAGGCTTGACGAAGAGATTTGGGAGTAAGGTTGACCATTAATTGATTTCTCCACTCTTCAAATATAATTTCAAGACCTCTTGAAGATAATCCTCCTGCTAGAATGCGGTAAGGATTAGCGTTAAAGAGGACATGAGGAAACTCTATTGTTTGTGACTTCATGACTTCTTTTAGTTCTTGAATATAGTCGTGATAGACAGGTACGAATACTTGAGAAAGAGGAACGGTATAGGGATCACGCTTAGAGGGTCTGATTAAAACTCTTGGATCTTCATCTTCATGGATTGGGATTGTGATTTGTTCGCGTTTTAAATCATGTAAGTCAGATACCTTTAAGGCCCCTGAATAAATGAGTAGGATGATGACTTGATTTCTCTTGGCCAAGAGTCTTGTCATTGAATTTTTGGATTGCCCTTCAGTTAATAAATGTTGCCACAACGTTTTTAAATCGATTAGGGAGGCAGGCCTTGGTATATCTAAGAACTTTGGTGAAGTCGGTATTTTTCGAACTGGATTAGAGTCCATTAATTTTACTTCAACAAGATAATCAAAGAAAAGCCTCAAGGCCTGAACTCTTCGGCGGCGACTATTATCGGAAGAATATTTTACTTGTAAATATTCACCGTAGAGCTCAATTTGCGACACATTGATATCTCCTAAATGGAGATTCTTCTTTTCTCTAAGGAGATACTTATTAAAGCATTGAAGATCAGTTCTATAATTCTTAATTGTATTGAGGCTTCTGCCTTTGCTTTCTAATTGAGAAATAAAGTTTTGTTGTAACTCGAGCATTTTTTCAAATGGGCCAGAGTGATTACTTGTATCCATTAAAACAACCTATTTTATTTGTTTAGTATGCTAAGAGAATAACTTCTCAACCTACTGTTTATATTGAATATTTCTACGATATTCATGGGCCATTTCGTAAATGAAAAGGTTCGTATATATGGTAGTCAACACGAGTAAATTGTACAACAGAAGATTAACAACTTGTCGCTTTGAGTTATATTGGTTATATAGCTTTAAATGTTTTTTTTATGGTGAAGACCTCTTGGTCTAAGCCGCGAAATTCGAATATGAGGATATAGATTGTTTACTACATTGGTGTGAACAATCAAGACGACCTTAACTAATTCCAGTTAGCTGGAGTGAAAGAATGGAGATTTTTCCTTAATGATAAAGGATAAATGGATCTACACATTTAATTTAAGTGATGCCACTGGCCTCCTTGCACTCTGGAACGAAGTTAAGACGTGTCCTCAATTTTCTACATGGCGCAAGTGCTCTGGGCTTGAAGCTTATTTCATTAAGCAGCCTGAACTTATGCTCAATGCCCTCATTCATACCTCATTTGTTCATGAACAACCGCAGCTTAAGCTGATCTCTAACGAACGCTTAGAGTTTCTTGGTGATGCTTTTCTTGATTCTGAGATATCTCTCTTATTATGGGAGAATTATCCAGGTCTTAATGAAGGTGAGTTATCCAAGTTTCGCTCAAGCCTAGTTAATGAAGAAATCTTGGCCTTCTGGGGTCGCGCCTTAGGGATAGAAGACTTTATTATGTTAGGTAAAGGGGAGGCGGAGCGATCTCAGGTCGAACAGGCCATTGTCGCCGATGCTTTTGAAGCCCTCATTGGGGCCATGAGTTTGATTGATCGAAATGGTATTGCCGATATTCTAAAATTGTGGGTGAAGAGCTTTGATGAAAAATCAGCACTTCCTTATTTTTCACTTAAAAGACTCGAGCTCTTTGATCCTAAAACAAAACTACAAGAATATACACTTGAACTTTATAAAGAAGTTCCCTCCTATGTAAGCGTTGAAAAAGCCGATATTGGTTTTGAGTGCTCTGTTCAAGTCAAAGGAAGTCTTTTGGCCACAGGATTAGGAAAGAGTAAGAAGAAGGCCGAAATGGCCGCAGCTAAGAAAGTATTAATAGAAGAAAGTTATAAAAACTTAATTTAAATGCATTCCAGGAGTTTAGTATGTTAATGACCGATCAACATCCGCACAATAAATCAATCATGGTATCCGTTATTGGTGCCCCCAATGTTGGAAAAAGTTCTATGATCAACTACCTAATGGGGACTGATCTCAGTGTAGTTACACATAGACCGCAAACCACTCGTAATAAGTTTCACTGTGTTTTTACTGTTGATCAAACTGAAGTTGTTCTTGTCGACACTCCCGGTGTTCACAGATCAAGTGCAGAGCTTAATAAGCGCTTAAATAACCAAGCAAAAGAAGGACTCGATGGGGCAGATCTCAACCTTCTCGTTCTTGAACTTTCTCGAGACCTTCTTCCCCAAGTTCAAGACTTCATTGATCTACTAGAGCTTAAAGAAAAGACTCTTGGGCCAACTTGGGTTGTGTTCTCTAAGGCCGACCGTATTGAAGATGCTGAGAAATTACCCTTAGCTGAAATATTCGAAAAAATTAAAGAGGCCATCTCTGGTGTAGAGCGCTTCTTTGTTATTTCTTCAAAAGAAGGAACGAATATGCACGAACTTACTGGAGCCATTTGTGATCGAGCCGAGCCAGGTCCGCACCTCTACCTTGATGGTTCTGTTTCTGATAAGAATGAAAGATTCTTTGCCTCTGAATATATTCGTGAGCAAACATTTGAGCTTCTTAAAGAAGAGATTCCTTATGAAGTGGCCGTTTTGGTTGAAGAATTCAAAGATGTAAGTGATAAGAAAAAAGGTAGTCGTGAATCGCACATATCAGCATCTATTTTAGTTAATCGTCCCAGTCAGCGAGCGATTGTCATTGGTTCAAAAGGGACCATGATTAAAGAGATAGGGATTCGCTCACGTAAGAAAATTGAGGCCATGACGGGAGGTCCCGTTCATTTAAATCTTCACGTGAAAGTTTCTCCAAAATGGTTTAAGAACAACTTTGTTCTTGAAGAACTAGGTCTTCCTCGAGCTGTTAACTCTGCTCGTGTTTGGCGAAATAAAGGCTAAGAGAGAAGTTTAATTCAGATTGAATTTAAAGGTAGTAGGTTATGACAACAAAGAATATGAAACAAAGAAATATGGTGGTTTCTCTCATTGGTCGACCCAATGTAGGAAAATCATCTCTTTTTAATTTAATAATGGGTCAACAGCACAAATCAATTACTTTTGATGAGCCTGGTGTTACTCGTGATCGCCACTATGGGATTACAACGCTTAAAGATTTAGGAAACCAGGATCCTGTTGATATCATTTTGGTCGATACAGGTGGCTTCTACCCAGAGCGAGTGGAAGAAGATGAGAGCAATGCGGATAAATTCTTCAATATTATGACAGATCATGCGAAGACGGCCATTGGTGAGTCTGACCTGGTTTTAATGATTGTTGATGTTCGTGAAGGTGCCCTGCCTTTTGATGCAGAAATAGCAAAGTTTATTCGCTCACAAGGTAAAGAGTTTTGGCTTGTTATGAACAAGTACGATACGGACAAGCAAATGGGAGCAGAAGCCGACTTTTACCAAATTCCTGTAGATGATTACTTCCTGTGTTCAGCGGCTCACAATCAAGGTGTTACTGATTTAAAAGAGAGAATTCAAGAGCGTGCTCTGGGCTTTCTTAAAGAAAATCCAAGTGCCGTTAATTTATCTCAAGGGATCACTCCTCGTGAAGATGTGATTGCTCGCTTGGCCCTCATTGGTGCTCCTAATGCTGGTAAGTCGACTCTTCTCAATCTTCTTGTCGGAGCTGAAAGAGCGCTTGTCAGTAATATACCTGGAACAACGGTTGATCCTATTGAAGGATATTTTGATCTTTTTTTTGGGAAAGATTCGGCCAGAATGGTTGGAGATTTAAAGCCCAATAAAGACGATAGACTTCTCTTTCAACAATATGAAGAATTTAGAAATAACAATCCTGACGTTTATTCGCGAATTGTTGACTCTTATCAAATGGAAGAAAAAGAATCTGACTTTGGAGATGAGTATCTCTTCTTAGAAAGTGCAGAAGCCTCCGAGTATGAAGACCTTGAAGAAGGGGAGAGTTTATTAGTTGATGCAACGGAAGAAGACGAGGTAAATGATGAAAATCTAGAAGCCCAATCAAAACTTCTCTTTGATAGCGTTGATGAGTCTGAAGCTAGTGAATCTGAAAATGAAAGCGAAAAAGAAAGCGAAAATGAAGAAGTGGACGAAGGCAGCTACTGGCGCTCCGTTCACCTGGTTGATACAGCAGGAATCAGAAGAAAATCAAATATTAAAAACTTTGTAGAAAGTCAGTCAGTATTTAGATCTCTTCGTTGTATTACGGAATCAGATATTATTATCTTTATGATTGATGCGACCAAAGGCATTGGACATCAAGACCGTCGTCTAATGGACATCGCCCTTGAAAAAGGTAAATCACTCATCGTTTGTATGAATAAACTTGATCTTCTTAAATCAACACTTAAGACCGATCTTGAGCGTAAAGAATGGCTTGAAAACCTAAGAGACAATGTTCCTTGGTTGAACTTCTGCGATATCGTTCCTATTTCGGCAAAGAATAAAACAGGGATTAATCGTCTTAAGAAGACCATCATCAAGACTGTTGTCGTTCGCTCTAAAATGGTACCTACTGGTGAGCTTAATCGTCTTATTTTCTCAATGGTGGAAAGAAATCCTGTAACCGTTGATCGTGCTGGTGGAAAGAGATTACGAATTAAGTATGCTTCCCAAGTAAAAAGTGGGCCGCCTACCTTTCTCTTCTTTGCCAATCGTTCAAAAGGGATTCCTGAAAACTATAAACGCTACCTAAGAAATGGTCTGCGTAGTACTTTTGATTTAGATAATACACCTGTTCACCTCATTTTCCGTACAGGTAACGATCTTGAGAAGCGCATGAAGAAAGTGTTAAGTTAATATTTTTCTTTAAATAAAACGAACGAGCGTATTGACATAATCAGGTGTACGTATAAAAATCTCTTTTATACCTCTCAAGTGACTTGAGAGGGTATTAGGGAGAGATAATGCGTACACCTAACGCTATCAAATTCATTGCCATGCTCTTAGTTATTACTCTGAGTCATTCGGCATATTGTGCATGGCATTCTCTCGAATTTGAATCTTCTTCTGTAGAGATTTATCTTCCACAAAAAATTGAAAATTCAAAATCAAATTCTAAGAATAGATTCTCATTGATGATTAATCTTCATGGATGTGCTCAAAAAGCACAGCACCTTAAAGAGAGTGGTAATTGGGAAGCTGCAGCTGAAAAATATAATACAATCGTCGCCATTCCGTCTGTTCCAGATGGAGGTGTCTATGCTGGCTGCTGGGACTACTATGGACTCAATCATAAAAGAGATAACCGTAATAGTGGTTTTATTCTCTCTTTAGTCGATAAATTAAAATCGAGTTATCCTATAGCTTCAAAGAGTGTCTTTATCTCAGGCCTTAGTTCAGGTGGAGGACAAACTCTTGTGCTCTCTTGTCTTGCTCCGGATATCTTCGCAGGGATTGGCATTAACGCAGCCCCTAGTTTAGGAACTTCTGCTCTTGATGTGGGTAATGCCGCAACATCTGTTGATACTATGATTAAGGACTGTAAATCTCTTGCGGCTACCAATGAAAAGCATCTTAAAACGATGGTTGTCTCCGTAATCTATGGAGACAACGATTATATTGTCGATCGTGACTACAACACACTCAATGCTGAAGTCTTTGCTAAAGTTATAGAAACAGATTCGAAACAATCGATAAAAATGAATGAACTTCCTGGTTCCAATACCAAAGGAAGTGGAAGTCTATTTTTAAAAAAAGGTAAACCCCTTGTCTCTTTGATTGAAAACAAAGGAATCGGACACGCATGGCCTGCGGGCCAGGGTGGAGATAAGGGTGATTTTATTGGTCGCGATAGTGTTAACTATCCGATGTACTTACTTGAATTTCTTATTACGAATAACCAGCGCCTGTAAAAGGGCGTTCCTTGGTTTTGTCCCTCTTTGTCAAAGAAGGTGGCCCCCCTCGGCCACCTTCTTTTTTTGAATTCAATTTTAAGCAATCTTCTGCGAAAGCCTTGCGACTCCTTCTCGGTCATGTACTTGCGTACACTCCCTTACATTAGAGAAATGCTAACCTTTTGAAATGAGAATAATAGGAAAGGGGTTACTAGAAGGGACAGTGGAGAGTTGGATTCTTACCAACTCACGACGTAGGAGACGACGACACTATAGGCATTACCTGTAAGGTCATCATAACCTTGGCCTCCGTTGAAAGAGGCGTAGTTTTGTGTATATTTATCGTGAAAAGATACTGTGTGCCACAGGGCCTCTACACCAAGATAACTTTCTTTAATTTTGATAGGGAACTCAAAACCCCCTCCAAGACCAACGCCTAGGCCACCACCTGAGTCATCAGGAACCCTACCTTGAGTGTCACGAAACTTATTATTTAAGTACCAGTATTCAAGTCGAGCGGTTAGGTAAGGGTTAGAGTAAGTAATCGCCGTACCAAGGTCTGCTGTATCAATGTAGTAACGAGGAGCAAAGTAGACACGTAACATACTGACGTCAACGAGGCCTATAGCACCTTCACCTTGAAAGCCAAAGGTTTCATCTTCTAGAATAAAATTATGCTTAGAGTATTCAAAGCCCATAGCAAATGAGTTTCTAAAATCTAGAAAATAGTTAATTCCGATATGATAGGTAGGAGGATTATCTTCATAGGCGGTACCTCGATTTCCGTCAAAGGTAGTCACTCCCAGACCCACTTCAAAACTGAAGAAGCGACCATAGCGATAAAACCTTTCATCTTCTGCTATTTGTGCTGATTCAATATCTTCATTGAAGTCAGAGAAGATATCTCCACCTATATTGAGATCATCTGATTCAATGGCAAAGGGGTCCACGGCAACACCAACTTGGGCGTAACTTGTTCCCAGAAAGAATGCAGTAGAGAGAATGTAGGCAAACTTCAATGAGTGTTTCATGCTAATGCAAAACCTTGGTAAGTATTAGAGATAGAAGTGAACGGCGGAAACAAGAAAGTTATTACCAACTGTCTCACTGATAAAACTATCTAATTTATAAAAGGATACGCCAAACTCTAAACTAAAGCCCAGACTCTGTAGACCTGCAAAACTAAACTCTGAACCAAGAGTGACATCCGCCTGAAAGCCAGAGTTACTCTCTCCATTAGACTTCTTACTAATAAGTCCACCTGTAAGCGAAGTGTAGAAACTGAGATTAGGTTCATCAAAAATATTTCTATAAACTTTGAGGGCAGCACTATGACCACCACCATTGTCTTTGTTGCTGTAGCCCAGTAGTCCGCCAAAGGCGATAGACTTACTTTTTTGCAGTTTAAAGCTTATTGCTGTGAGGTCATTTTTTAATTGATTAGAAAATCCGATACCTAGACGAGATATTCTCTCCATCGCCTGAGGAGTTGAATTTATAAATAGAAATAGAGAGAAAATAAATAAGATGCGTGACTTGCAAAATGGATTAGATTTTAGCATTTGAGTCATTCCTTTGACTGATAGCGTAAGGCTATGAATACACTTGATATCTCTTTAATAATAAACCGAAGCATGATTAATCACAAGTTAGCATTGGCCTTCGCCTCCTAAATGTTGCGACTCGTTGTGAATTATGGCCTTTTATCAAAGAAGTCTTTCATTTAAGTAAAATTGAGGCTTTAACTTTGATTTATTTTATCCTAAAATTTAGGGCCATACGCTCAATATAACACTATAGATAAATACCAACCATTGAAGGATCAGGTTAATGACGACTACAACTAATACACCATCTCAAGAACAAGCTAATCCTATTGAAACTCAGGCCATCGATAAAGAGTTAAAAGCAACTTCTTTTGGTGCATGGATTGCTGAGAACAAATCTCTTTCGATTTCAGTAATCGTTCTTATACTTGTTGGCGTTATCGGATTTGGAATTTTTAATCATTTTCAAACTAAGAAAAATAATGAATATGCCGGAGTTCTCTTTGAATTTTCTCAAAATGAACTTTCTGAGTTTCGTGAAGACAAGTTAGATGCTTCTAGTCTTGTCGCTAAATACAATGAAGTAAGCTCAGGAATGGGAAGCTTTGATGGGGCAGGAAGCTTCTCTATTGAAGTGATTGATTCTCTTATGGACAAAGGTAATAACGAGCAAGCTTATAAACTTGCTACGCAAAGCTTAGATAAAATTTCTAACGCTCAAACTCAATACTTTATTGGCATGAGAGCGGCCGTACTGGCAGAGAACTTAGGCAAAGACCAAGAAGCCCTAGGTCATCTTAATGCTTTAATTTCAAGTTCAGTAAAGTACATGGAAGATAAAATTTACTTAGACCTTGGACGCCTTCAGTTCAAAACAGGTGACAGTGAAAAGGCCAAAAGCTCATTTCAATATGTTATCGACAATGGAAAAGAAGAAGAGTTTAAGAAGATGGCCCGTCTCTATCTTTCTGAATTATAAATTTTTCGAGTTCTCGAGCTAGCGTATGTTAGCTCTCTATTTTTTAGGTAAAATAAATTATGTTATATAGATCTGTTGCTGCTGTTATTCTTTGCCTCCTCCTACAATCATGCTCCACTCTTAAAGAGTCCCTTGGTGATTACAAACCCCAAGCTGTGAAGGAAAAGGCTCCTATATTTTGGCCTGTATGGTTTAAGAATTTAGATCAAAACCATGATTCTGGAAATTTACCGATTGGACTTCAAGGACCAACTATTTTTGATGGAATCGTCTATATTGGAAATAATGGTGGTCCTGTAGCCGCTTATGACCTTTATAATGGTAGAGAAATTTGGAGAGCAGAGGATACGAGTATTGCTTATCATTCTTCTCCAGTTGTCTTTGGGCAATTAGTGGCCTACGGAAATGTGGAAGGAAGACTTTCTGCACGTGATCGCCTCAGTGGAAAACTTTCTTATAACGTAGATTTAGGGGGAGCTATCGAAGGTCGTCCTACTTACTATAGTGGACGTTTGATTGTTCATACGCGTAATCATAAAATTGTATGCCTTGATGCTCTAACGGGAAAAATTCTGTGGGCCTATAAAAGGGCCGTTCCTTATTTAACAACTCTTCAAAGAGTGAGCCGACCCATTGTTCATAATGGAAAAGTTTTTGTGGGTTTTGCTGACGGATCTGTAGGGTCATTTAGCTTAGAAGAGGGTGTACTCTTATGGGAGAGAAAAGTAATTGATGGACCTAAGTTTATCGATATTGATACTCGTCCTCTCGTTTTCAAAAATAAGCTTATTGTTGGCAGTCTTGCCGGAAGCTTAAGTGTTATGGATTTAAATAATGGGGTCATCCTAAGAAGAATTGATCATCAAGTATCACGTGCTCCTATTGTCGTTGATGAAGGGCTTGTGATTGGTAACGCTGAAGGTGAGGTGGTTCTCTTTGATGAAAACTTCAATGAAGTAAGTAAAATAAAAGCTTCAGATTATGCCATCACATCGGTGAGAAAGTGGAAAAAAGGATATGTTGCAGGGACGACGAAAGGAAGTCTACTCGCGATTAATTCTGATTTGACCAAGGTTGAAGAAATTTTTAACTTCGGACACAGTACTTCTGCTTTATTTGGAGACTTGGCCGTCGAAGATGGAATTCTTGCGGCCTATAGTTCTCGAAATAGACTCTACGTTTTCAAATAAATTAGCGCTTTGACATAACTTCTTTGAAGTACTTCTTAGTCCAGCTCATTTTAAGATCCTTTAACATATGATCTTGATAGAGATTATCCCACTTCTTGGCCGTGGATACGGAAGCTGGTCCGCGCGCTGCACTCTTTTGCCCGTAAGTTTTACTTTCTAAACTTTCAATTAAGGCCATATTAGAAAAAATCGTTGTCTTAACGAGGGTTTGCAGTGGCTTTGACCCCGTTTGATAGAGGTCATGATTACTCTTAATATGACGAGTAAGGTTTTCATAATTATAGTAATTAGAAGAGGATCCAGAATCACAAAGTTCTTCTAGTTCTTTGTACGTCTTAGTTAAGTGAACTTTCAAGGCCTGCTGAAAGGCGACGTCTTTATTTAAGCTCGTATCGGCTTTGATTGCTTGGGCCAATGTCGGTGTGGCGCTATCCACATCCATGGGCAGAGAAAGTTCTGGATAGTAGCTCGTTCTTTGCTCATCAATAGAGCTATATCGTTTTTCAAAATTAATACTCGTTTTTGAGGGGCCTCGGTACGCCGTTTTCCCATTCAAAAGGGTGGTATGAAAACTAGGACAATGCTCAATTTCTGGAACTTGCTCTTGGGATATATATTCCCCTAAGGTTCTGTATTGTTGGTATAGTCCCATAAAATAGAGGCGCTTATGAGAAAGAGACTCCATTTCATAATCATGTTCGCTTTCTTGCGAATCATAGTTGTCGTAACTTACACCAGTTGCACTGGCAGGCATTCGAGATGAACGCGTGCTCTTGTCTAACTCTGGCACCGGAAGAGTAGGAACAATATTTGGATTCGTATCTCTAGGTGAAAATCTGGCCATTTTCGCATCAATTGATTCTGGTTGATGATAAGAAGAACATCCAATGAGTCCAACGGTAATCGGTAGTGATATGACGGTCATAACCCATAAATTCTTATTCTTCATGCCTGCTCCAAATTTTTACCTTGAGTAAATTATTGATCTAACTCACTCATCGGGAGCCTCCTTCTTTTGCCTAAATTTAGCTCAAGCAGTGCTATACGAAGGGAAAATTACTCCAAGACTCCTTGAAGATAGGTAAAAAAGAACAGTGGTCTCTTTTTAGTAGCTTATTTTGCGAAAATTCGCTAAAATGGTAAAAACGCTGCTAGAGAAGATCATTCATCTTAACTTTGGCGTCAACATACTGAAATGAGGTTACTATGCATCAAAATGTATTGAGTTTAAAAGAGTGGTGGTCAGATAAATTGAGCGATAAAAACCAAGACTTAAAGCTTCGCTACCTGGGATGGGACCATAATACTCGTTTTCTAACGCTTTTAAAGTTTGATGATAAGTCTGATTCTATTATTGGTAGGCTCGACTCAGGAGAAAAGGTAACTTACCCAGCATCGAGTAGTTTTTGGGTGGCCTATGACGATGGAATGGAAAATGAGGCCCGCGCCGTTTAGTTATTGTTTTCGGCAGTTGAGCATAATGTGAAAAGTTAAATCCTTTTTCTCATCATATATCTCTAGAACGGCCTCTGAATAGGGGCGCTCTGGAGAACAGCTTACAGTTGTTCTTACTGTTCCCGCTTTTTCTACACTATAGTCACAAAATAACTTCTTCAGTTCTATTTGACCACGCTTCTGAGTCTCCGTGGTATTACAACGCCAGCTCGTCTTTGGTAAGAAGGCCTTGTAAGACTTATCATCTAGCTTATAATATTTTAATTCAAATTCAGGATCTGTAATTTGTAATTCCCAACGAACATTAAAAGGGGCTTCTTTCTTGATTCTCTTTTGAGGAATATCTTGATTGCCTTGAGCGAAGGATAGAGTGCTAAAGAATAGGTAAGAAAGGACTGTGAGAATCGTTGAATTTTTCATAAGTGCACCCTAAAGTTCAGTAGTATAAGGGGAATGAGAATATCTTAAAGACTCAAATGCTATAAGTCCACTTAACTAAGATTCTATCTTCTTTGAAAAAGCATCATCTGCAAATGAGATAACGATAGGGTAGTGATCACTGGGGAGAGCAAATTTTGCTCCTGGGTTTTGTGGAATAGGATAGACTTCTCCTGCATCGTTAGAGTAGCGATAAAAGCCTGACTCGCTCTTTATTATCTCTTTTGTAAACTCTTTACGCATAAAAAAGTAGTCGAGTTGTAGGCCGACGGCCTGACGGCTGCGATCCATTCCAATAAAGGTATAGCGATGATCAATGGGGAGGTCGAGGACTTCACCAAAGTCTTGAAGTTCAAGAGCATAGAGATCACGAAATTCGGGATCTCTCTTTTCATGATGGGCCTCTCCGTTAAAGTCTCCGGTTAAAAAAATAGGAACTTTATGATGATGACGCTTATCTAGTTTTTCGTAGACTTCAGCACTAAAGCGGCATTCTGCTTGTCTTCTTCGTTGTCCATTCCAGTCAATAGCATCTTTATCTAGCTTCGATTTAAAATGAACTCCCAATAAAATAAAGAGAGGATGGTGGGGGTCATTCTTAGGGCAAACCTCTACTTGCAACAGATCACGAGACATTTTGTGTCCACGATGAGGTCGTTGATAACCCTTTTCAAGGGCCTTTTTATTTTCTCTAATTTCGTGTGGATAGTGAAAGTTTATTGGGCTCTTTGCGTGGGATTTTAGATTTACGCTCAGCTCATTTGATTCAAGGAAAGCAGTCTTGGCCATAAAAGCGAGCTCTATTCCACGATTGGAATTTCCTTTTTTAAAAAAGATCTGAAATTGATTATCCAGATATTTTTCATTGAAGACTTTGAGGTCTTCTAATCCTCCTACTTCAGTAAGGAAAAGAAAATCGGGATCAATTTTTTGGATGACAGAGGCTATCTTTTCAACTTTCACAGTATCTTTGAGATAGCGATGAGGATATTTTAGACTAGGAGTGATGAAGAAGTTTTCAAGATTCCATGTGGCAAACTTAATCACAACTCCAACCTAATAAAAGAATATCAAAATCTTTTGATTGAGAGTTCCAAGTTTTTTGACAATAAACTCCGGCGTAGATTTCAGTTTCAAAGTCTTCTGGATGATCAATCTGGGCCTGCTTTAACGTTTTTGGACAAGGAATTGATTCAGGATATTCAAGAGGAGTGAGGGTGTCTATAACAGAGAGGTACCCTTCCGGAGAAATAGATATCCCATAGTAAATACCTCTTTCACTTCTTTGATAAATGAGATCATCTCCATTTACGTATAAGGGCGTATCTGCTTGAGGCGTTTGATAACGAATAATTTTATTGGTTTTGGTGTTGAGGCGATAGAGCTTTCTTATGGATATAACCTTGTCCTTTTCTAAGCTCGCAAGATCATCAATATTTTCAATGAAGGAAATCCCCATTTTAATTTTCTTGTGACCTTCTCTATTATGGTAATTGCAATTTCCTTCCCAAGATATAAGTTTAGGATGATGTTTATCGGTTTGGGTAAGCCATATTTCAAAAGGAATCCCTGCCATTTTTCTGAAGTCTTCTAATTTCTTTACTTTAATTTTTGAATCACTAGTCGCACTTAGTGTTTGTATCCATTTTTGATAGAGTTTTCCCATATCTTTATTACAAGTACTATTAGTGGGGCAGCCTTCATTAAAGTGATCAAGCATATAGGGTTTAAAGTCTTCTTTTTTAAAGTTTGTTTGAATCTCTTTGGGCGCATCCATACTCGTATGTTCTTGTGAAGTCGATAAACCCGGTTGAGCATTTTTGTCAGGAAGTATCTCACTACGAATAGGTGTAGCGAGTAAGAAAGTACCCAGGCAATAGAGGAATAAGGTTATGGTCTTCACTTCTCTATTTTATACCTATTAAGGGATGCATTTCAAGTCGTAAACATTCTAGGAGTTGATGCCCCCATTTTGTTGTTTAGCATATATCTATGATTTTTAATGGGAATCAATCTAAACTGATAGAGACAATTAATTACCAATGCATCCTTAGGAGTTTCAATGAAGTCTTTACTTTGTTTTCTATTTTTAATCCAATCATCCTTTGCTCTGGAAGGGCTTAAAGTTGGGGCAAAAGCACCCATACTTGAAATGAAGTCTACACAAGGAGAAGTCATCGATCTTTCCTCATCTACACCTACCGTTCTTGTGTTCTACAGAGGAGCTTGGTGTCCTTATTGTATGAAACAATTGAAAGAGCTCAGTAGTGACTTATCTCCAAAAGTTAAGGGAAAAGCCAGACTTGTTGCCATCAGTGTGGACCCAAAAAAAGTGGCCGCAAAAATGAAGGAAAGATACGGACTAAGTTTTGATATTGTTTCAGACCCTAAAGGCAAAATTCTTAAAGACTTCAATATTGTAAATGAAGTCAGTATGGATTTATCTAAGAAGTATAAATCAACTTATGAGTTTGAAATTAAAGATAATAAAGGTCAGATTCAAACGATGATTGCTCATCCTGCTGTTTTTATCGTTAAAGCGGGCAAAATAACATTTGCAGATATTCATAAGAACTATAAAGAGCGAACAGATAATCAATTGATTTTGAAAAGTCTAAAACTGTAAATCGTTTAGGAATAGCGCAGACTACAATAAGAAACGATGTAACTGATAAGAAAGAAGGTTACTTGAGTGACGGCAAGAGTTGGTCCCATTCCCAGATTCAGCCCATTGGCCAATAGCATTCCAACGAGTGAAGTGATCACTGAAAACACAAGCGAGTAGGAAAAAGTCTTCTTGGCCGTAGGTGCATATTTTAAAGAAAAGATACCAGGTATTAATAAAAAACTATTGATGAGAATCACTCCTGAGATCTTAAGGCCACTTACAATAACCAAAGTGAGAATTAAAAAGAAAATCAAATGATATCTCTTAGTAGGAAGCCCTTGAATAAAAGCGGCTTCCTCATCATATAAAAAGAGAATCCAAGATGTTCTCTTTCTCCAAATCATAATGAAAACACCTACACTTAAAAAGAAAAGTATTCCTAGATCAAGGTAGGAGAGCATAAGGATATTACCAAAGAGGTAACTCATTAAGTCACCATTACCTGCAGCAAAAGATTGATGGATCAATAGACCTAGACCCATCGTTGCTGTGAAAAATAGACCAATCAGTGCGTCTGAGGGGAGCTTTTGACGAAAAGTTGTAAAGGCCAAAGGAGTCGCGGCAATGAGGGTAATAAGAGTTGTGATAATAAAGATAACGAGGGATGTGAATTCACTATTTTTGGGAACGATATACTCAACCAGCGCAAGACTTATGGAGACTCCAAGTAGAGCTCCGTGAGCTATAGAGGAGCCCATAAAGGCAAAGCGTTTGGCGACCATCATAGGCGAGAGAACTCCACAGGTGAGGGCCAAAGCGATTGTTCCTATAAAGGCCTTTTGCAAGAATGGGAACTGATAATAGTCGGTAATCCAATTCATTTAGGCTCACCTTGTTCTTTCTTTATTGTATTGGGGTCATGGTTATGATCAGTGCATGCATAGTGATCATGTTCAAGAATATCTCCCGCCTTTTCGTGAATCAGGAGATGTTCAAATTCACAGTGGTAGGTATTTTCAAGAATATCTTTCTTTAATTGGGAGCGATGATCATGCCAGTGAAAACTCTTATTCAAACATAGGAGACGATCACAGTGTTTAAGGACTTGGGCAATATTATGATCCACAAGAATGACAGCGGCATCTTTTTTAAACTCACTGAGAAGCTCAAGCAGTTTATCTTGTCCGGTTCCATCAAGACCTTTGGTGGGCTCATCCATTAATATAATTTCAGATTTTTGAAGATAGGCCTTCGCCAATAGAACTCTTTGAAACTCACCACCACTGAGTTCACTCATAGGCTGATCTATAGGTCGTTTTAAATCAACTTTTTCTAGGGCCTCGAGGCATTGGGCCTTCTTGATCAATTCTTTAGGAAGCCTGGAAGATTCGAGATATTCAAAAATAGTTATAGGATAGCTTAGATTTCTTTGATCTTTTTGAGGGATGTAGATGAGCCCTTCACGTTCTTTGGTGGTATTAAAGTTAATCATACCTGTTGTGGGACTAAGTAGGCCGGCGAGAAGTTTCAAGAGAGTTGATTTTCCTCCGCCATTAGGTCCTAGTATGCCAAGGATTTCCCCACGGTCCACATTGAAGGTAATTCTGTGTAGAATTTCACGATTTGATGAATCAGGATTCTTATTAAATTGAGTTTCTGGATATGAAAAGCTGAGATCCTTTACTTCAATAGTTGTCATGGTAGGGCCTCTAATGCTTTTCTAAATTGAGCAAGAGGAGCCACTCCAATGGGTGACCAGTTTATTTTCTTCACTTGATCAAATATTTTTCCCTTTAAAGGAGTAGGCCAAGTGATATTTCTTTCATAGATGAAGAGAAGATCTTCTTTCTTGGATGACCAAGTATAAACTTTCTTTATATCTTTTGCAGATACTTCTTGGTGATGATCATCATTATAAAGAACTAAGATTTCAAGTTCCTCAAATGTTTCAAATAAGGGGACTAGAGCATTGTGAGAAAAAACAACTTTAGATATCTTCTTAAGTTTGAGAAGTTCTTGAATCTTCCGGGCCTCAAGAGAAATACTTTGACTCCAGAGGAGTTCTTCGTAAGGAGTAAGTCCTAGTTTTGATAGAATGGTATTGATTCTCATTTCAAATTGCTTAGCAAGAGCTGGTGAGAGCCAGTAGTGATCATTCGACCCCATACCTTCTAAATAGTAAGTCGATTTGTCTTTAAGAAGTCCTGATTGGCGAGCAAGCTTCACCCAAGATTGATGAGATAGCGGGCCTGCAATAATGGGCTTATATTGGATGAGCTTCTTGAGTTCACCTGAATTGGGCTTAAATTCATGAATATCGGCATTTGTTTGCTCACCAAAAATAGACTGGGAATCAAAGAGCGCCTTATCTTGGTCACCCTTATAAAGCTTGGCCATGTCCATAATGTCATGGGCCACTTGGGGATGAGTCGTCCATAGGGTTGTCTTGGCGTAAAGCTCAGGACCCATTAGGCATAGAGCATACATCACGATTGAAAGATATATGTATGATATCGGATAGATAGGTAGTTTTTTTATCATATTTGCCTGTTGGCCTAAATTGTTTTGTCGTGGCTCAAGATAGTATCTAGATAGAGAAAAAGCAACGCATTAATGTAAGACTTAATTTTTTTCAAACCACCGAAATTGCAGAGGAGAGTAGCTTCCAATATTAGGTCCGAGACCATCTGAGAAGAACTTAACAAAGTGAGGCGCTACGGCGCGATCTCCCTGCTTTTTCAATTGAGGGTGCAAGACCCGCGTGAGGTAGAAATGAGTACTCAAGTGATGCCGTCCAAAGTCATGGTGATACTCACACATTTTGAACTTATCCAGAGTTTGAAGTCTAGATTCGGTAAGAAAGAGGTTATGTTTAGAGATGGGAACTTCTTCTAATTGAAACTCCGCTCGTGCGTGATTAAGTGAAGCCCAGCTTTCATAGAAGGATTCACTAAGTAAGTAATGTCCTTGATCAGTTAAGGATTCAGCAATATTTTTTAAGGCGAGAACTTGTTTTTGTTTTCCAAGAATATTGATCACCGCCCTTTGGGAGTAGATGATATCGTAGGGGATGTCTCCAAAGGTTGAAATGTCTCTTAAATCACCTCGAATGAATTTAACATTTTGAGAAGAAAGTGATCTTTGCAAACATAGCTCATGAAGTTCTGGAGTAAATTCAAGACCTGTAAAGTGAACGCTTGGAAATTTCTTTGCCAGTAGTTCTATGGTAATTCCATTGCCACAGCCTACATCAAGAATTCGTATGGGGCGTTCTCGATGAGTGGATTGGAGTAAAATTTTCTTTATCGCATTTTTGAAGAATTGAGTTTCCGCATCACGTATGACTTGATCTTCAATAGTTGATTGAGGGGAGAGTCCGTATTGTTTGGCCACATTTGCATAGTGGCCTAAAATATAATCATCATTGGCCATAATTACTTACAGTACACGTGATGGTTCCAGCGATAGCCGGCCAAGAAAGTTGAAATTCCATAGTATTCATCATTTCCATCTTCATAAGTATCACTTGTAGAATCCACGAGTGAATATTGAACTAATTCATCTTGATCAAAGGCCTCTCTGTGAAGATAACCACCGGTATTGGGTTCTGGGTTGTAATATCCAAAAGCCGCTCCACCACGAATTTCTCCACTTTCACAATACGCTTCACCAAGCGCTTGTATTTTATTTTGAACTTCATTACTTATTTTTGGCTCACCTGTTTCAGGTATGAAGTCCTCATCTTCAAGACCACCACCTGGCTGATCTTCTCCAAGACCTTCACCCGATACAAAACGGTTGAAGTAAACATAGAGATCCGTTCCCTTGGGGAGCTTACAGATATTATCCCCATCTCTTTGACCTGAGCAGCATTTAGAATCTTCAGAAGCCTCTTCACCTAATTGAACACAACATCTAAACTCATCAGAGCTAAAGATTCTAGGAAGATCAAACTTTTCTTCATCATAGAACATAAAGCGTTCATTAGGATCTGTATTACTGCTGTAATAGTTCGCATGATCTTGCTTAACTACTGAATTAATCTCATGATTGGCCGTCTCTAGTGAGTTCGGGGTTGTATAGCGTTCGTCGTACATTTGAAGTAAAGAGCGACCATTGACACCAAAATTTGCCCCTTCCATACTATGAGAAACGGATTGAAAGTCAGAACGGCTGGAAAGTCCAGTATAGATACCTTCTACGAGTTTACTTTTATTCGAGTTACAGTAGAGGGGCTCATATACAATTTGAGGTATACCTAGTAATTCAAAGCGAGCAAGTTTGGTAAGATAATACATCTCGTTTCCACCAATCATACCTTCTCTAGAAGCATCCCGTTGATAAATTGGGGCAGCAGTAGCATCTCTAAACCAGAACCTTGGACTATTGGCCACATAAAACTGAATTCTAAGAGATGCGTAGGCCCAGGTATCTCCACCGGCCGTTGTAGGACTGGCCTCAGCATGAAGGATACGACCTGAAGCATTTTCCATAATACAAAATTCGTTATCATCTAAAGCAAGGATTCCTTTAGGATTTTGTTCACCCACGCCTGGATAGACACATAGGGCCTGATCTTCTTCATTCATGGCCTCAATACCTAAATCATTTCCATCTTCATCAAAGAAGTGAATGGAGACACTCTTAAGATTATTATTCCCACTAATATCATCAACATATTGTCCGGAGACCCAGCCAATATATGAAGGGAGGTAAATACTAACGGCCGTATAGTCCTGGCTTCTAAAGTAGTTATAATCATCTACTAGTGTTGTACTAATATCATCAGGGTTTTCATAAACAATAGGTTCGTAGGGAACATTGATAGAAAAGGAAGCCATTCCATCAACGCTAGATGTATCAGTTGGTACTTCCGCTGGAGCTGTATCAAGTATCGCTACTTCATGAGCACTATCGCCTGTGATTGAATTGATGGCCCTCGTTGATTTACGTTGAGGCAATACGATTTCTCCAGAGCTTGAAGGCTCGGGAAAGCTTGTTTCTGCACATCCTCCATAGACAGGAGAGAGGCAAAAGCGATCAAGTTCTTTTGCATAATTGATAAGGCTTGCGAAGAACTCGTTATTGTTATTAGTGATATTGGCAATAGGAGTTTCATAGGAATAGTTTATGCACTGAAATTCAGTGGGATTTATTTGTAAACGTGTATTGTCATCCCAGGCCGTAGAGCCATCTGCAAATTTACGAACCCAGCCGCCACCACAACAGGTAAGGCTACCTGTATCATGAATTGCTTTCCACTGATACGCTTTGGGCATTTCTCCGGATACTTGTTTAACAATAGGAGCCTGCGGATAAGGGGTTGATGCTGAAATTGCTGAACTTGCATTATCATCTCTAGCGTTAACAACTGCATAGCGGCTGTAGCGACCGACCGCACCTGGATTTAAATAGGGGAAGGCCGTTACATCTAAATTATCATTAAGATCTGATGAGCCAGCTTCAGGTTCCATTTGAGTATACATCGTAAAGTCATTACCAATTTCTCTACAGCAGCGATTCTTTGACATATCGTAGTCATAATAATCATCACTCGTATTGAAAGGTTTTTCAGCGGCCTGTCCACAAATCAGATTCTCTTCCCAGTATAGTTTCTCAGCTTGCGTGTCTCCAAACTCTTCTTGACCATAAGTAAAAGAAGCACTTTGATGCAAGCGATTGGGGGAACAGTCTAAGTCTGTGTGGCAAACAGAGCCTGGTCTTCTTAAACAAGCGTCAGCGGCCAAAGTTTCTGTAGTAATACTTGTTACGGCCTGGAGGGCATTGGCCTCAATTGAAGCAAATAGGGATGTGGTAGCACTGGATATAATATCGGTACTTTCGCCACCACAACTATTTTGAATATTCTGCATATTTGAATCGAGATCAAATATAAGATCACCCTTGGCGACGGCCTGATCATCTTCAGTTTGAATAATGGGACAACCTCGAACACGATTAACACCAATAGTGCTTGAGCTACAAGTTCCTACCTGGCTAATATAGTCCGTCCGTCCTGCTGAGTCTCCTTCAGCATGTTGATTAACATAAGTTGTTTGATTAATTTTTCTACCAGGACGACAAATTCCAATGTCATCTGTTTCTGTAGTGAAGTTTTCTGCATTAGCACGAATAGCGCTCTTTACTTCATCGGGAAGTGCATCTTGACCTTCTAAATAAAACTCTGGTCTTCCTAGAACATCAGCGTCACGACCATAGAGAATATTTCCTTGTAAGTTGGGAGTTCTGATCACACGAGAGTTGAAACTATTATTATCTAGCGACTCACAATGAAAGTTAGGAGCACAAGCAAACATTTTCTGTCTTGATGAAGATAGGTTTGAGGTAAAGTCTCCTTTACAAATGGATCCTGAACCTCGGTATACACATCTCTTCTTTGAGCCAGAAGGCATTCCATCCTGAAGAATACGGCTAAAGGTAGCACTGGAATATTCTTGTCCTGCTAATTCTTCAGCTTCGATATTAAATTTAGGCCATTTTGATTTGTAATTACTCGTGTCGACACACATATATTCCCAACCAAGAGTTGTAATACATTGAGTGTCTGTTTCACATTGGTGCCAACGTTGACAACTTGCTCCCGTTCCTTGTTCAGCATCATTGGGCTCAAGGTTAGGATCATAGTCAAAAGAAGGTGCCGTTGAGCTTCCTTGATCAAGAATGACTTGAACGGTGAGATCTGTATTTTCAGCTAAATCTCCAAAAGGAGCGTTAATGGCCAAGAATAGTTTTCCCGTTGAAGCAATGACTCTTCTATTTCTTCCCACGGCAAACCACTTGACTCCATCAAAAGAGCCAATAAGAGAGCCTCTATTAAATCCATACCAATCTCTTTGGTATCCATTTACAAAAAGGGAAGCTTGAGTCAGAAGGCGATTTTTTCTCTGTGTGACTTTATCACTATGAGGATTATGAGAAAAAGGAATCATAGTTGGTGGTAGAAAACATGCTCTACCAAATATTGTATCTTCGTAGTTACCAAGAGTATTGTTATCACCAAATTCTGAACGATTTGTACTATAGCTAATTGACTGCAGGCCTACTCCACCTTGAGAGGAAGGAAAGGCCGTAAAACTTTGAAACCAATAGTCTGAAGCACAAGTCGGGCATGGTGTGTAATAACCATTTAAAGTACTAATGATATAAGATTGATCAAAATCTAGATTGATTACTTTGGCAGGTCGTGCCTGATTTAGGGAAACACTCATTTGACCAAGAATCGAGTTCATATTGAATTCACAACGTGAGACGCCACTTGAGCCATCTGTTCCTGAACAGTCGGGATCTGTCTTTGAGCTATTATCTATATACTGAAAAGGAGTACCCTCAGGCATAATGGTTGAATCATTTAACTCTTCAATATCATCTACTGAGCTTCCATCTTCTGCTTTAAAGAAACGATGAGGTACACTTCTTGTGTTAACAGGAAGGCTCAAATTTTGAAAAGGAGTAGGTACTGGGTTTACAATGGGAGAGTAGCAGCTAACCGTATAGATACTAGATTCATCTAAGTTAGAGTCCGTATAATCGATCTCATCTTCATCTTCATCAAAAGCTTTGAGTTGAAAATCAGGACAAGCATTATCATCAGGATCAGTAGGAAAAGGGTCGGCCTTACATCCACAATACGCCCAAACTTTAGATCTTACTTCTTCGTATGATGTTGTATTATAACTAGGAGCACAGACTTGTTTTCCTGGGAAATCTGGCTCTTCTTGTTTGGCCTCTTCAAGACATTTCCAGTCTTCAATCAGTTCGAGAAGATAAGCAGATGCTGTTGCACTTGCATCGGGAAGCTCCGTAGGAGTAGGAACTGGATTGGCCGGAGTGGATCCACATACAAAGTAGACATTGGGCCAGTTAATAAAATGGTTAGGATTGGCATTAACATCTGCTAAGGCCTGAGTGAAGTCTTGTTCTTGTGAGGCATTAGGTCTTAAGCCTCCATCATTTACACATTGACCATCTAAACAACAGTCAAACCCCTTGGCCAAACAAGCTGAATCGGAACACGATCCCGTTGTCGTATCATCATCGGTTGAAGCAGAAGATGTTACCCGAAGAACCAAGCTTCCTAAATTTAACTGCGACTCAGGAATACGATCGTTAACCGATAGTGGGGGATTACTAATATAGAAAGATAAATTGGTTGAGTTTATCGTCTTATTACAATTTGGACATAATTGGCCAGGATCAAAGACACTATCAGCATCGCCTACTGCATCGGCAGCATCTGCTGTGGTGAGAACATGATAAGTACTTCCTGTACATTGCGAATTTGATGACTCATCTTCAGGCAGATCAATTCGAAAGAGGTACTCTTTAGTGTTTGTTGTGAAGTTTTTAAAGCTAATAGGTATAGCACGTACTCTAAGATTTTTTTGAGCACCGACACTATTATACGAGGCCACCATACAGTAAGTTAGATTCTTATACTCGAGGTCATTATCCTCATCTTCTGCAGTAAGAAAGTCATGAATAGGTTGACCTCTTAGATAAATAACTGTGTTTATATTTTCATTGATAGTGATAGTGTTGTTATAGGTAACACTTCCTGAATACCAGTAGACTTCTTCTTCTTCGTCAAACTCTGGCTCTTGTGTTGTCTCTTCAGCTTCATTTGAACTTGCACCATCTGTACTTCTCTTCGAGCTTGTACCACCAGAGGGAACACATGCATTCAGTGAAAGCAAAAGGATTACGGTGAATAGGGATAGTAGTGTTTTCTTTGTCATTTCCTAGGGCCAATTCCTTCCTTGATGATTAAGGCCATTACTCAGTAGGACTTATCGGTTAAATGATCCCTTTATTTAAAGGTACTTAAGCTTATTTTATAGGAGGAATGGCCTTGGATGCTCACGCTGTAGAAGTTTCCATAAGTTACAAGAAATACTAGCTTTTTAGTGCATCTAAGAGCGCAAACTTTGCTGGGCAGATTTTGCCCATAAGCTGAGAAATAGCTCAATTTAATGAGAAATTATTGAGCAAAGAAGGTACTTGAGTTTGTCGTGAAGGCCCCTGAACCAAAACTATTCGTAGTGAAACCATTGCCATAGGAAGGTAGGAAGGACTGATATTCAGAGTTAAAATAACAGCTCATAGTTGTACTACAAATGGCGACGCCTTGATTATATTGTTGCTCAAGATAGTTATAGCGATTTTTTGCATACGTTGTGTAACCAAGCATTTGAGACTTTATGTTATAAGTATTGGCCCAAGTTTGTCCTAGCTGCATTCCTGCAGGCATGGCATTTTGAAGAGCTCCTGGGAAGATTTGTGCCCAACTCTTACTTTGATACTCATAGAGCTTCTCTCTACCAGAAGCATCATAACGTATATTTCTTCGCATTCTTTGGGTTACTTGTCGATCAGATAGATATTCTTCTTCTTTTGCAATCTCTCGTCGCTTAAGGTCAACTTCGGTACAGATTTCAGAATAACTTTGGCGATAGAGATCAGATTGATTTCGACTCAGCTCTTCACAGCTATCGTTGAGATTATTGATGTTGTATTGATTATCTTGATTGGTTTGATAGCTAATAATTTGGCTACCTACTTTTAATAAATTATCGACTTCAGAAAAATTCGATTCAACACATTCAGAGTTATTTACTTCTGACATATTATATCGAGAGCTTCCTCTACATTTATCGATTGATTTCTTCCAAGCAAACACTTTAAGTCCTTCAAGAACTTGATGTTCAGGATTACTATTAAAAGCCTCTAGTTTCTTATCAATATCAGCAATATTTTCTTCTAAACTCTTTCCATTATGACCACGATTGAGAATATTTTGAAGCTGACTTTTAGAGATATTATTATTTCTGAAATAAGCAAAGAGTTTCTCAGGCCTGACACCTAAGGTGCTATCTCCTGAAGGGCCATTACCAGCAGCATTGAAGAAAAGATCTTCTATTTCACTATGATTTCCAGGAAATAGTGATAGTAAATCTTTGAGTTCTTTATTGGCCTCTTCAGCTAGAGTTTTCGATTCCGTAGGATCTTCTTCATAATTACGATAGAGTAGATCATTCTTTTTTAAAATTTTAACATGCTTGGCCAGTTTAGCGACTTCTATTGCACTCGCATTAATAAGGTCTTGTTGTGCATTATGAGAAGATCTGGAAAGAGTTGTATCAGCTGTGGCAAGTTGAGCACTAATTTCATGACGCTTGGCCGCGAGCTCCGTAAAGCGATCAATGGTTCCACCAGCTATTTCTTCATGAGCACTAGATACTCTTTCTACATTTTGAAGATACTTATTCACCACATCTTGAGCAGTCGTAACTTCTTGACCTAGTGAACTCTGAATAAAAGAGAGATGATCAAAGCTTTGACCTTCTGGTAATATATCGCTTAAATCTTTGTTCATACAATTGACTGCCGAATCAGTGAGTAGTGCTTGTTTTCTACATTCTTCAACCACTCTATCAAGGGTAGAGACGACACTCTGACTAAGGTCACCATTTCCAATCATGTCATAGCGTAAAGTTTCATTATCAACAAACATAGAAGATATATTTTTAAACCAGCCTAGTGCTTCTGTTCCTAGAGCAGTACTCGATACTTCAATGAATTTATGGAGCATGGCCTCTCTAGAGCTGGCCGTTGCAGAAGGTGGACGTCCTGGTTGAATATTATCCCAAATATTGATTCCATCTTTTTGAGCATTAATGGCCATTTGACAGTGCATGAGATGTTCTTGTCCATTTGAACAAGATTGCATAAGCCTATTTTTGAGAAGAGAAAAATTTTCTTGAGGATTGGCTCCATTGATTTCGTCAGGATTTATATTATTAAAAACATCGGTAACCAATTGGTATTTTTGTACGGCCTGTCCATTATTTGAGATGAGGTTACGAAGATCCATTAAACCGCTGATACTATTTCGAGCTTCAGGTGAAGTATTTCTTAAATTCTCACTATCATTTAAATAGTTATAATACTGATCCCAAAGATTCACTAACGTCTCAAGCATAACTTTTCTGGAGCTTAGCTCATCTCTTTCTCTTAAGAGATCGAGGTAAGTTTGATCACCGCTTGGGCTTTTCATATCAAAGAGTTTCTTTTGAATATGGGCAATTTGCTCATTGGCAATTTCACAGTCTGTTTTTGTTTCTGTTGCTTCAGTATTTGTTTCTTGCGCCGGTGGAGAACTCACACGTGGAGGGTGGTCTCTTGGAGGGCGTTGAGCATGAGTAATTGAAGGTAAGAAGAAGGTTGTTATGAGAGTAAAAGACAATAGTGCAGATGAACTAAGGAAGTATCTTAGTTTTAGGGGTTTTGATTTTTGTGAACCTATATTAAAATTAAACATAAACCACCACGGCAAATATAATATCGTCTATTATGTAGACTCTATCGGTATTATTGAGCCTATACTTGAGTTTAGGAGTGGATTATTTTGAGGCTTACACTTTCGCAAATAAATATAAGTATTTAGATACTTCGTCATTCTAAAGAATCAATTTTAGAGTGCCTCACGAAATAGGCAGTTTTAGAGAATCTTAAAATTAAGGGTATGAAATGAGAGTAAGAAATGAAGATGGGTTCTCAATTGTACAAGTTGTAATTGCAGCAGGGCTGATGGGAGTTCTTTCTTTATTTATGTTAAAGATGCAAGAAAACCAGAGAATGAATCAAAATAAAATAGCAATGGATGGTGAAATTAGCAGCTTTATGCAAAAACTCAATGGTTTTTTACAACGCGCAGATTATTGCGAAAAGAATCTTGTCGGTCGTTCCATTACTTCTGAAGAGCCCTTTGAAATTGAAAAATTTATGGCTCCTAATGGTAAAGTTCTTTTCGAAAAAGGACAACTCTATGGAAACCGTTACTTTGAATTAGAATCAATTAAAGATAGTGAATTCTTCTATGATACAGATGATAAGAAAACAGGAAACTTAACTATCGCGATTACGCTTAAAAAGCATAAGAAAAGTTTTGGTGCTGAACTCATTAAAAAGAAAATTGATCTCATGGTCTATTTAGATGATAAAGGATCAATAACGGCCTGTAATTCTAATTCTTTTGCTGGTGGTTCTCCAAGCATGAATATTAAAACTGAAGATATTCATAAAGTTGTTACTGCAGATAGTGAGAGTAGCGAAGCTGAAGAAGTCGATGCACAAACCAAAGAAAAGCATGAAGTCATTAAAAATGCTATCGAATCAAATCCTGCACTACTTGAGTTACAAAAATCAATTAAGAGTTTACAAAAGTCTAATGAGTCGATGAATAATATTAATTTTGATTAACCGTGCCCACCCATCATAAAAGGCTTTTCTAGATCTATACGTTTAGCATTCTGACCGCGACTTGAAAGTTCATCAAAGAACTCATCCGATAAGCGAAAGACTTCTTCTACACTTTGGGCCTTAAACATATGGCCTCTAAAGTCTGCCACTTTAGAAAAACCGGCCACAAACCAAACAATCATTTTTCTCATTTGAATGAGATGGCTGCGTTCCATATCAGTGAACTCTTGAATATATTGATAGTAGAGTTTTATTATTTCCTTGAAGTCTTGGGGACCAAAGGGTGATTCACTAGGATCATCAAGATAGCTTGTTAAGAAAATAAAGGGATCACGAAGAGGACCACGGCCTAGCATGAGGGCCTGGCACTTTGTTTCTTGCATTCTTCTTTTCGTTAAGACAGGTGAGTGCAGATCTCCATTTCCTATAATGGGAAGAGGAGAGTCGAGGGCCACTTGCTCTAGTAAATCCCAGTTGGCCTGACCTTTATAAGCTTGAGTTCTCGTTCGTCCATGAATGGCCACGAATTCGACACCCTCATTATGAGCAATATGTACAATTTCTTGAGCGTTGATAGAATCAGCATCCCAGCCCGTTCTAATTTTGATGGTCAAGGGAACATCCATGGACTTCTTCATAAGAGCAAAGAAACTTCCTAACTTAGAAGGATCTCTCATCAGGGCAGAGCCACCGCCCTTGGATACAACTTTTCGAACAGGACAGCCCATATTGATATCTATAAATTTCGGTCCAAATTCTTGTGCGACTTTGGCCGCTTCGCTCATGGCGACTTCATCTTCACCAAAGAGTTGAATTCCTACATTCTTTTCTTTGGGATGAATGCGCAACATTTTACGGGTCTTTTCATTCTTATAATTGATTCCATGGCAGGAGATAAGCTCACTAACCGTGCCCCCTGCTCCAAGGTCTTCCATAAGCAGGCGAAAAGGAAAACTACAAATGGCCGACATAGGGGCCAATAGTAGGGGAGAGTCAAATTCAATATTACCCAAGCTTATGCCTTGGCGTTTGGCCTTGAGAGCGTCGATCTTGGCCTGCAGCACAGGAGAAAAGGGTCCAGTAGGTGTATTCGTCATAGTGCGCCATAATGCCAAAGAGCACTATATTGGTCAATAGCGTTTTAATGAGTCTGTATTTTTACTAAAGGCAAAAAGATTGCTATGTTAGCGGATATTTTTTATCTATCTAGAAACGTAATAAATTAAGGTGCAGCTATGTTCGATAATTTGAGTGAGAAATTCTCAGATGCTTTTAAACACATTCAGGGAAAAGGGAAGATATCCGAGTCCAATATTGAATTGGCCCTTAAAGAAGTACGAACAGCGCTTCTTGAAGCAGATGTTAACTTTAAAGTCGTAAAGGCCTTTATCGCCAAAGTTAAAGAAGAGGCCCTTGGTGAGAAAGTTCTTCGTGGAGTTAATCCTGAAGAGCAATTTATAAAGATCGTACACGATCAGTTGGCCGCCGTTATGGGCCAAGAAAATGAAGAGGTCGATCTCGATCGCCCAGGTCCTGTTCCCGTACTTGTGGTTGGACTCAACGGGCAGGGGAAGACAACATTCTCAGGAAAGCTCTCTCTTCATTTAAAGAATAAAAAGAAGAAAGATGTCCTCCTTGTTCCCTGTGATACTTTTCGTCCAGCAGCGAAGGATCAGTTAATCACCCTCGCCAAGAGCATGGATATGGATTACTTTGATAGTGATCTCTCGATGCATCCTAAAGATATCGCTTTGGCGGGAATCCAAGCAGCAAAAGATCAACACAAAGATGTGGTCATTATCGATACGGCCGGACGTCTTCATGTTGATGAAGAACTCATGGGTGAACTCAAAGAGGTAAAGGAAGCTGTTGCTTCTCATAATCCTGAAGTTCTCATGGTTGCTGATGCCATGACCGGTCAAGAGGCCGTAAATGTGGCCAAGAGCTTTCATGAGGCCATGGGCCTAACAGGTATTGTACTTTCTAAAATGGACTCTGATGCTCGTGGTGGAGCGGCCCTTTCCATTCGTCACGTTACGGGTGTACCGATAAAGTATATCTCTACAGGCGAGAAGATGAAGGACCTTGAGCTCTTTCACCCTGATCGTTTGGCCGGACGTATTCTTGATATGGGTGATGTGGTTTCTCTAGTTGAGAAGGCCCAAGATGCCATTGATGAGAATGAAGCTGAGTCAATGATGAAGCGCATGGAGAAGGGACAGTTCAGCGTTGAAGACTTCATGAAGCAGATGGATATGATTAAGAATCTAGGTTCCATGGGTTCTATCTTAAAAATGATCCCTGGTATGGGTGGCGCCTTAAGAGGTATGGGGGACTTGAGTCCTGCAGAAGACGAAATGAAGAAAATGCGTGTGATCATTAATTCAATGACCAAACAAGAACGCCAAAATTATAAAGTGATTAAAGAATCCAGAATTAAAAGAATTGCCCAAGGTTCGGGAAGTACGGTTTCTGCTGTTCAAGACTTCTTAGCTAAGTTTCGCCAAATGGAAAAAATGATGGGCGGAATGATGCAAATGATGAAGGGTGGAGGAATGCCTGGGATGCCCGGAATGCCTGGAATGGGTGGTCAAGGTGGCTTTAGGCAGCAACCTGGTATGGATCAACTAGGAATGGGTGGTAAGAAGAAAAAGAAAGGTAAGAAGAAGGGTGGACCATGGGGGGGCGGCTTTTTTTAAGCCCCGCTAGAATTCACTTATCTCTATAAATCTGGAACATCGGCCTCAATTTCTATCGGCTCACACTGATAGGCCTTTGTTCCTGAGCGCCCTCGAACTTTCCATCTCTTATAACACTTCATTTTGATAATAATTTTATCTGTATCAGCACGAGTACTAATTTTTTGGCGGACAATGCTTTCTATGAGGGCCGTATTCGGGTATGAAATCTTCAGACCGGGAGCCGATCTTTGTGAGAAAGTAACTTTTTGAGCTCCAAAGACAGGGCCTAGGTTAAGAAATAGTAGAATTGGCCAGTATCGTATCTTCATATTTTTATTGTAACGGAAAGCCGAATACTTTTGTAGATTATCCTGTATTTTCTACCAGTTTTTGTTGACTTATCTCTTCATTTTGCTTATTTTCATCCCCTATTTAATATATTGGACCAATTTGTAGGAGAAGTTCATGGTAGTTATCAGACTCCAACGCGGTGGTAGAACGCACAGTCCTGTTTATACAATTGTTGCAGCAGATAAAAGAACTGCTCGTAACGGCCGTTTTCTTGAAAGACTAGGACAATACAATCCCCAAGCTGAAGGTGGAGATGTTCTCAATGGTGTAAAAGCTGAGAATATTAAAGCATGGCTTGATAAAGGCGCTGTACTTAGTGACACTGTAAGAACATTACTTAAGAGAGCTAAAGTAGAATTATAATTCTACTTTCGTTTTTGTAATGAGTGCAGTTGGGTTTATTCCAGCTGAACGTTAATTATTTCTCTTTTATTTTTTAGAGTTTTTCTAAATTTTAAAAGAGATCCTAAGTGAGAGTGTTATGAGTGAATTAAAAGACTTAATGGAATATGTAAGCAAGCATCTTGTAGATATGCCAGAAGAAGTTGATGTTAACGAGATTGTTGGTGAACAAACAACAGTTATCGAGCTAAAAGTTGATAAGTCTGATTTAGGTAAAGTCATCGGTAAGAAAGGACGTACTGCTCAGGCCCTAAGAACAATTCTTAATGCAGCTTCAACAAAGCTTAAGAAACGTTCTGTTCTTGAAATCATCGAATAGATCTATTTCTAGTAAGGCCTCTCTAATATTTACAGTAAAAATTATTGTGATATAGAAGAGGTCTTTTAATTTCCTTTAGAATAATTAAGCTTCCGTTTATAATCTTATTATAAAGTGAGGCTTATCCTATGAATATTTCCGAAGTTAAAATTCTTATTGTAGACGATGAAGCGGACCTCGCGGATCTGGTTGCTGAATCATTTGTAATGGAAGGATTCAATGTTACGAAGGCCTTAAGTGGTGATGAAGCTCTTCTTCTGTGTCAAAAAGAAGAGTTTGATGTGATTTTCTCCGATAATCATATGCCAGGACTATGTGGAATAGACCTTCTGAAGAAACTGAAGGCCCACTATGAATCAGATTTTCTTTTCTATCTTTGTAGTGGTGATATTAGAATGGATATAGATTCTTTCAAAGCCGATGGAGGAGAAGATATTATCCCTAAGCCCTATGATCTATTTTCAGTTATGGATAAAATAAAGCTAGCTTTACAGAAACTATAAGTTAAGCATTTCCTTTATCATCACTATTTTCAACAGACTTATGGGCACTGGCATCTTTAGATTCTGCAGGGTCGTCCTCTTTCATACCTTTTTTAAAGTTAGTTAAGGCCTTTCCCATAGAGCTACCGAGCTCTGGTAATTTCTTACCTCCAAAGAGAAGTACGACAACTGCTAAAAGTATGAGGGCCTCGCCCATTCCTAAACCAAACATAAATAATCCTTTTACTGCATTTATTCTATTTTACTAACTAAGCTTCTAGATACCAAGGTTTTATTATTTAAGGCTTAATAAATCCTTGATAATGGCATGGTATAAGCTCCTGGAGCATAGTTAAGTCTTCGTTTTTCAAGAAGTTCTTTAAAAGTTTTCTCTTTACTGGAAAGGGAGCAATAAGGATAGATGGCAATGCCTCCTCTTGGAGTAAATTCGCCCACAACTTCAATATACTTAGGTTTCATAAGCTTAAAGAGATCATTACAAATCTTTTGAACGCAATCCTCATGGAAGTCGCCGTGATTTCTAAAGCTAAAGAGGTAGAGCTTTAATGATTTTGATTCCACCATTTTCTTGTCAGCAATATAGTTAATGTAAATACGAGCAAAGTCTGGCTGACCTGTCTTTGGGCACAGACTTGTAAACTCAGTACAAACAAAAGTTGTCCATGCGATATTGTCAGGGTTCTTATTATCAAAGGCCTCAAGAACTTGGGGAGCGTATTCACTTGGATAATCGGTATGAGATTCTCCGAGGGCAAAGTCTTCTAGCTCTGCAACATTTCTACTTTTAGATGTCGTTGATTTCTTGGCTACTTTCTTTGTTTTTTTCTTTGTCGTTTTCTTTGATTTAGTCACGGTAATTTCACCTCTAGGTCTAAATAATAGCTAATGTTTAAAATATTCATTAGATGAACCCTATGCTATGGTTCTTTTCTAATTTTCAAAAATTAATGATTAAACTCATTATCGGTCGAAGTAAAGGCACAGTTGAGTTTTATTAATACTTTAGGTTAAGTATTTATTAGATATCTAGGGAGTAATTATGAGTTCTGGGGGGTCTACTTCTCAAAAACGTAAAACTAAAGTTGTCCTTGTTCAACTTGGCTCTCCTAAGTCGCCAAAAGTATCTCATGTTAGAGAGTATCTAAGAGAGTTCTTAGGGGATCCGCGAGTTGTAGATATCAATCCTCTTCTTTGGAAGTTAATCCTTAATTTGTTTGTTCTGCCTTTTCGTCCTAAGAAAAGTGCTCAAGCTTACTCTCGAATCTGGAATAAAAAGGACCAAAGCTTTCCACTGATTACGATTACCCAAAGTTTTGCTGAAAAAGTCGCCAAATTTATACCCAGTCATGCCCAAGACTATATTGAAGTTAATCATGCGTTCTTGCTTTCACCTCCACGTGTCTCAGATGTATGGGATTCTTGGGAGAGTGATCTTAAAGAAGCGGCAAGTGATGATTCAATCCAGCCTGCAACTAGACTATTGGCCATCCCTATGTTTCCTCAATACTCCGAGGCCACCATTGCGAGTGGAATGGATGGTTTTGCTCACGTTCTTTCCAAACGAGTTAAGATTCCACCTTTTGAATTCTTTACTGATTTTCATCGGGCCAAATGTTTTATTGACTCAAGTGTTAAACAAATTAATGAGCATCTTAGTGAATTCAAAAATGTAGATGGATCAACAGACGCTCTGGTGATTAGCTTTCATGGAATACCTAAGAGGCGAGTGATTCAAAAGGAAGACCCCTATTATCGCCATTGCTTTGAAACATTTAAACTTCTCGTAGATAGAATTGAAGGGATAGATCGATCTCTTATCCATATGACTTTTCAATCACGTTTCGGCTCTGAAGAGTGGCTGACTCCCTATACGGATGGATATTGTTGTGACCTGGTTAAATCAGGAGCCAAGAATATCGCGGTCTATTGTCCCGCCTTTGTCGCTGATTGCTTAGAGACTGTGGATGAGATTGGAACGGAGCTTGGCCATGAGTTAAGTGAGATCGGAGGGAAGGTTCAATTTATTCCCTGCTTAAATGATAAAGATGACTGGTGTAGAGGTTTTGCAGAGCTTATTACTCATCACTGCGAATCATCTCAATCAGAAATTTATGACCAATACTATGAAATAGAGAAAGAGGATTACAAAGAAATGGAAGAAGTAAAAATGGAAAGCCCGGGATTATCTAAAGAAGCCAAGGGCACATTGAAAATTGTTTTTCTCACTCTCTTTTTAGATCTGATTGGATTCTCCATTATTTTTCCTCTTTTTCCCGCACTGGCCAAACACTATTTAACTGTCGATGGAGATAATTACTTTCTTCAAGCGATATTTGGATCCATCACGTCGCTTACTCAGCTCGGTGGCGCTGACATGAATGCGATTGTGCTCTTTGGGGGTGCTCTTGGTGCTATATATTCATTTCTTCAATTTCTTGCCGCACCCATATGGGGAACAATCTCTGATCGTGTAGGACGAAAGCCTGTTTTAATGATCTCAGTATTCTTTCTCGCTTTCAGTTATTTACTATGGTTTTTTAGTGGATCGTTTACTCTTCTTATTATCGCTCGTTTAATCGGTGGAATCATGGGAGGAAATATTTCTACGGCCACGGCCGTTGTAGGGGATATTACTTCAAGGGCCAATCGTTCGCGAGGGATGGCCATCATTGGAATTTCTTTTGCTTTTGGTTTCATTATTGGGCCGGCCATGGGAGGGATTTTAAGTCTTATCGATTTAACTAAACTTTATCCGGCGCTTATATCCTATGGAGTTAATCCCTTTAGTATGCCTGCGGCGCTTGCCTTCATTCTATCGGCGATTAACTTTATTTGGTTATGGAAAAGATTTGATGAAACTCTACCTCCTGAAAAAAGAGGACAACATCAAACCAATAGAAGTATTAATCCTTTCGTACTATTTAAACCCCTTCCTTATGAAGGTGTTAACTTGGCCAACTTCAGCTACTTTCTATTTCTCATGGCCTTTTCGGGAATGGAGTTTACGCTAACTTTCTTGGCCGCGGAACGTATGAATTATTCTTCCATGGATAATGCGTATATGTTCATCTTTATTGGCTTTCTCATTGCTCTGGTTCAAGGGGGCTATGTGAGAAGAAAGGCCAATCAAGTGGGAGAGAAGAAGATGGCGCTGCAAGGACTCGTTTTCTTAGTTCCAGGTCTCATTGCTATTGGTTACGCGCAATCAAGTCCGCTTCTCTATCTAGGTCTCTTTTTCTTGGCCGTGGGAAGTTCTATGACTACACCATGCTTAACCAGCTTAGTGAGTTTATATACTCCCGCACAGGATCAAGGTCGTAGTGTGGGAATTTTTAGGTCTCTTGGTGCTCTATCACGAGTATTAGGACCGATTATAGCATCCCTTCTTTACTGGAAGTCAGGGTCGAGTTCACCTTATTTTATCGGAGCGATTTTCCTTATTCTTCCGATGATTTTAGTGGCCAAGCTTCCCAAACCTTCTGAAGCTTAATTGATGGTTTTGATCATCCCTATTGGTGACAATAGGGAATCAAAATAAAGAGGGTAGAGGTCTTTTTCTAATGCTCTAGAACTAGACTCTAAACCTGGATGAACATTTACTTCTAAAATTTTCCATTGCCCTTTTTCATTGAGTATATAGTCAGTAGCAAAGCAGGGCAGTTGGAGATGACTTTTTATAAGTCTGGCATGTTTGATAAATAGATCCTCTTCGAAAGAACTAAGTTGCACTTTTTGAAAATCTGCAAATTGAGCATTTTTTTTCCAATACATTTCGCTTTCATTTTCTGTATTTTCTGTTCTTATTTTTTTTTCAATTGGCCATAATTCATTGCCTAAGCAAAGCACTCTTATTTCACGGGCCCGATCTAAATACGACTGAATAAGATAGCGCTGATCTCTTCTATCCTGTGCTTCTTGCCAAAAATCAAGTAACGCGGGCGTTGTCATTCTTTTTATTCCAATACCCTTGAGTCCACGAATCGATTTAATGACCCACTGAGATTGACGGGCGCAAAATTGCTTGAGGTGCTCTTTAGTCAGAGGCCCTCGATGAATGAGTGTTTCGAGCATGGGTAGATTAAGATTTGAAAAAAAGAGGTATTGGCGATCTTTATCTCGTAAGATGCGTATGGATGGTATAGGAACGGGACAAAAAGCTCCTTTACGGATGAGGTCTTCACAAACGCACAGATCAATATCATCAAATAATATGCCGCTTGTTCTAGGAATAAGAACCATCGATTTAATGGCGGATTGATCCGTTTGGGCATGGAATTCATGAGGCCCAGAAAAGGGATCAAATAACTGAATCTTAAATTTTTGATCTTTGATGATACGTGTTAGGGCCTGGATAGAGTGTGCTTCACTATCACGGCAAAGGATAAGAAATTGGTCCCGATTTTTCACATCATATTCATTCATGAAGACAGATTTTAAAAGAATTATGGGAGATTGTATCTAGGAAAGAGAAATCCTTGATCATTACTATGTAAGCCTCTAAAATTACAATAACTTCAAACCTAATATTTGGTTTTTTATTGGCTTCTTTAAAGGTACAATAGTTATGAGATGATCTCTTATGTATGGGTCATGAACCGTAATTAAAACTTTATTTATGAATAAATCACTTAGCAAATCTTCTTATTCTCGTCTTGGTAAACTTTCTTACCAGTCCTTCTCTGTTGCGCTCATCTTACTCTTGATGAGCGGCTGTTCTAGTGATTTATTTTTAAATCCTATTTCAGAAGATCAGGTTATTCAAAAAGACGATGATGCAATGGTAACGATGGAAGAGGTGAAAGAAGTTAAGCCTGTTGATCCTCACTATAATAAGGCCTTGGCAGCAACGGATAAAGTTGTGGGTAACTATTGTAAGAACCTTGAAAAGACTTTTACCAAGTATCGTTGGGACCAAAGTCACTGTGATGAAATGCAGTGGAGTTATCAACGAATCTCTGTAAAAGGGGATCCTCTTTTGTGGATGACCTTCGGAGAGTATGAGCCTGATCCGACCAAAGTAGAAACTACAATCATTATGTGTGGTGTTCATGGTGATGAGATTACTCCGATTAAATTTTGCTTTGATGTGATTAATTACTTAAAGGATGTTTCTAAAGGAAAGGTCGTAGATAAGAAAACGGGAGTTACTGCTGATCTCACAGGTAAATTTGTTGTGGTCGCGCCTCTTGTGAATCCTGATTCTTACTTCAAAGGACATCCCACGCGCACTAACGCTAATGGGGTAGATGTAAATCGTAATTTTCCTACGGAAGACTTTGATCGCTTGGCCTTGAAAAGATGGGAAGATCATTATCGTAAAGATAAGAGACGCTTTCCAGGTAAGAATGCGGGAAGTGAACCAGAGACTGCTTTTCAAGTTGATCTGATCTCTCATTATGCACCTGATAAAATTTTAAGCGTCCATTCACCCTTAACCATGCTCGATTATGATGGACCCGCAAGTATTCATACCGGAGGCTTAGTTGGATCTAAGGCCAACGAACTACTGATTAAAATGAGTGAACAGGCCAAAGGGTATCGCATAAAAAACTATCCTTTCTTCCCAGGTAGTCTGGGTAACTATGCAGGTAATGAAAGAAATATTCCTACTTATACGTTGGAACTTCCTACTTCTGACCCTAGTAAGGTAAAGACTTATTGGAATCTCTTTAAAAGCTCTATTCATTCTGCTGTCATGCAAGAGGTGAGGGGCTCAAGCTTTCTTGCCCTAGATAGTGAAGAAGAAGATCAGGACACTAAGTCTAACTAAGTTTCACTCTCTAAATGCTAAGTAGCTAATTTTATTTAAATTGCCTATTTTGTTTGGCACTTTCTCTAAACTCACAAAAATTTAAACCGATATAGACAGTCGAATAGATTTAATATTTGAGGAGATATCTATGCTCGCAAGTTTTTCGGAGTTTAAATTTTATCAGTCTTTCAGAATTCCCGTTGAAAAGGCCGACAATCTACGATTTTTAGTAGAAAAAGAAGCTGTCGTTGGAGGGAATGAGTATATAGAGGACGCTGTTTTACTTGATGTCTCTCTTACTGGTCTTGGTTTTAGGACCAATGAAAGACTCTCTGTGGGAACAGAGTTAGTGATTTCTCTGCAATTTAAAAAATATCATCTCGATCTTACTGGACGAGTGGTTCGCGCCTTTTGTAATGCTATTGATGATGATGATATTGTCTACGGTATTGAAATTGATGAAGAGGCGAAAATAAATAAGTTTCTCCAACAATTCGTTCTTAGCTTTTCTTCGGAAAGACTAAAAGATTGTCTTATTGACTCAGCTCTAAAGGAAAGATACACCAAGGCCTCTGATGGTTTTGAGATGTTCTCTCTTTTACTGTCTATTTTTAAAGATATTACTCACTTTGGAGACCGTGAAGGCTTCCTAGAAAATATGCTCGAAGAAGTCGTTCGTGTTATGAATGCGAATCGCTCTTCGGTCTTTTTGATTAACCCTGACTCAAATGAGTTAGAGGCCGTTGCTGCTCTTGGTGTGAAAAAAGAAGAGCTTAAGTTTGATTATCGACTTGGTATTGCAGGCTCTGTTTTTACAACCGGAGTGGCGCTTAATATCGATACGATTAGTGATAAGAGTCGTTTTAATGACTTCTTTGATAAAATGTATCAATACGAAACAAAATCAATTATCTGTCATCCGATTCACAATCGCGAAGATAAAATTATTGGTGTGATTGAAGTAATTAATAAGAGAAATGAAGACCGCTTTACGGTTGAAGATGAGAAAACGATGAAGGTTTTGGCCTTAGTCTTTAGCTCTGTTTTTCATAAGTATAATCCGATGAGTGATTCTTCACAGATTCGTCGCTTTTCTAGTCCTCATGATCGTAAGTTTGCGCTCATTGGCCGAACTCCTCATCTTGGTTCCCTTAGAAACTCGATTATTAAATTAAAAGATCTCGATGAGCCTGTTCTCATTCATGGTGAGCATGGAGTAGGTAAGTCTCTTTATGCTCAGATTCTCCATGCTGAAGGTCAAAGAGGTCTTAAAGAATTTGAAACTGTAGATTGTAATACAAAGAACTTTGATTCCATTGCTCGTCAATTATGGGGAGAGCCCAATGAGTCTAAGTTAGTTAAGTGCCAGGGAGGAACACTCATTCTTCATGAAGTTTGTTCACTATCCATGGCGTATCAAGAGCATCTTTATGAAGTTCTATCCACAAGACAAATTCCTACAGCTCCTCATATCAGTTTAGATGTTCGTATTATTGCAACATCTTCAAAAGATTTGGGACAAATGGTGGATGATGGTCTCTTTGATCGTGACCTCTATGAATTCCTTTCTAAGGCCTTCGTTTATGTAGAGCCGCTAAGAAGAAGAATGGATGATATTGAACTTCTTGCCGAATACTTTTTAAAAATTGAGTGTAAAAAGCAAGGACTTCTTCTTAAGTCTTTCGCTCCTAAAATGATTGATCGCATGAGAGATTATGATTGGCCTGCCAACGTTAAAGAATTAAAAACAATGGTTGAGCGCTCTGTTTTATATAATCCTAAAGCGCATATTATCAGTGAAGTTGAACTTGAATCTGCGGCGTCTCCTTTGGTAGACAAGTCAGTTAAGCAACGTATGTTTGGAGATCTTCCTTTTGTGAGTGATTTTCATATATCGCTTAAAGATAGAGTCGCTGTAGTAGAGCGTGAAATGATCATTGCTGAGATTAAACGCTGTAATGGCAATAAGTCTAAGGCCGCTAAAGAGATGGGGATTTCCCGTGAGGCCCTTCGTAAGAAGTTACTCATGTCTCGAGAGGTTTTAGATAATCTTGAAGATCAGTATCCTGATCAGAAAAAGAAAGCAGCTTAATAAACGAATAACGAAAGGCCTGAAATAAAAATCAGGCCTTTTTTTATCCTTCTCTATATTTAAGAATCAATTTCCTTTTTTTTGAATCCTTTCTAAATTCACACAAGTAAATGCCTTGCCAGGTTCCTAGCATCATTTTTCCACGATGAACGGGAATAGTAAGAGTCGTTTGTAAAAGAATGCTCTTCATATGGGAGGGAGAATCATCTGGTCCCTCACTGGTATGAGAGATAAAAGGAAGATTTTCAGGAGCGAGGTGGCGTAAGAACTCTTTCATGTCATCCTTGGCCGTGGGATCAAAAGACTCATTTATGCTTAGAGCGCAAGATGTATGAGGGATGAAAATATAGAGAATCCCTTCTGGATCTTCTTGGGTAAAGCGTTCGAGTTGCTCTTCTATTTGATGCGTGACTTCGTAGAATTCTTCTCCAGAAGTAGACACCGTGATTTCGACGGGGAGCATATATTTTCCTTCTTTAAATAATCGTTTTATACTCATGGGATTAAGTATTTACGAATAGCTTTCATTTTCACTAAAATAACACTAAATATTGGATTTTAGAGGGAATTTCTTTCAAATTTCATCCTACATAACCGATATGTGAATATAATTTAATTTCATGGACTGGAGATCAATATGACTGGCCTGATTGGTCATATGGGCATCAAAGATGTTGTCGATATATTTATTGTAACTTTTCTGATTTATCAGGGATTACTCATTGTTTATGGGACACGTGCGGTTCAAATGCTAACGGGGATGGGTATTCTTGTGGCACTTTTTTGGATAGGGCATTCTTATAAGCTTTATTCAGTTAATTGGTTGCTTGATCATTTCTTTGATTCATTCTTCATTATTGCGATCATTCTATTTCAAGATCAATTTCGTAATGCCCTGGCCTCCTTTGGAACACGACAGAGTTTCTTTGGTTTATTCAAACATGAAGTTCCAGGCAGAGAGATCAATGAAATTATTGAGGCTTGTCAGGGACTAAGTCGTGAAAAGATTGGGGCATTAATTGTGATTGAGAGAAATCATGGTCTGGCCAATTACATGGCCACGGGAACAACGCTTAATTCTCAGCTTCATGCAGATCTTCTCTATGCTATTTTTCAATCAAGTTCATCCCTTCATGACGGCGCCGTGATTATTGATCAAGGTGAGATTGCTGCTGCTGGATGTTTCTTACCTCTTACTCGAAATCTTGAAATTGATCGACACTTAGGTACTCGTCACCGTGCGGCGCTAGGGATTTCTGAAGATACCGATGCTGTGGCCGTTGTGGTTAGTGAAGAAAAAGGAAATATAAGCCTTGCCGTTGGTGGTCAATTCTATGTTTGTGAAAATTCTAGATCATTAAGAAAATACTTAAAGCATTTACTCAATAGAGAGAAGCTCGACGAGTCGCTAACTCCTATTAAATTAGGTGATATTCGATAAAGGTGGAAGGAATGAAGGCGACGGCCAAGGCGACTAAGAAAATTAAAAAAGAAGAATACGGACACAGCTCTACCAGTTCACGTCATGTGCTTAAGATTCTTTCTCTCTTCATTGCTATTTCATTATGGTTCTATGTCCTAAACTCGGAGCCTTTAGAGGTGGAGCGTAGGGTGGAGTTGGTCTTTATTACACCTCCCGATTTGGCCATCAATGTAGAAGTTCCAAGGCACGTCAAAATTAAATTGAAGGGCTCTCGGGCCTTTGTGCAAAACTTAGATCTGACTCAAGAAAAGATGGTCATAGATCTTAGGGATTATCCTTATGAGCAAGAAACGTTTGCCGTAACCTTTGATTCCTCTATGGTGCAGATTCCCTTTGGTATTGAAATTTTAGAAATCTTTCCTCAACAAGTGGTTCTCTCCCTTGAAAGAGAAATTAGAAAGAAAGTTCCTATTCGTTTGCGTACAGTAGGGGATATGAGTAAGGATTTAAAACTTATTAATAAGGAATTTTCTCCGCGAGAATTTATGATTCGTGGTCCTTATCATGCCATCAAGAAGGTAACACTGCTCAATACTCTGCCTCTTGATTTGGAGTCCCTTGATGGAAATGGAGAATTGAAACTTAAGCTTGAGCCTATCGATTCAAGGATTCAAATCGAGGACTTAAAAGATATTAATTTCTACTATACAATTAAACCTAATAAAGCGAATTTAACCCTACAGAATGTTCAGGTGAGTTTTCTCTCGAAAGATGCTAATTATTTTTCGATGACAAAGAAAGTAAGCGTGGATGTCTTAGTTCCTAGTGAACGACGCGAGCAAATTAAGCCTGAGGATATTACGGTAATAGGTAATATAAGTAATCTAGGTCGCGGAACTCATAAGGTGAAATTAAAAGCACAACTACCTGAAGGAGTTAATCTACTCAAGATTAATCCTGAAGAAATAGAAGTAAAAATAAGATAATAGGAGATATATATGGGCACTCGTAAATTATTTGGAACGGACGGAATAAGAGGAAAGGCCAATGTCTTTCCTATGACTGGTGAAGTGGCCTTCACTCTTGGTCGGGCCGTTACTGAACATTTCAAAAAAGTTAAGAAAAATAAGACCCCCTTAATTATTGTCGGAAAGGACACAAGACTGAGTTGCTATACGATTGAGCAAGCTTTTGGTGCTGGTGTTTGTGCTCAGGGGGGAAGAGTCATCCTAACGGGACCTCTACCTACTCCCGGAGTGGCCTTTGTCACAAAGTCTATGCGTGCCGATGCGGGAGTGATGATTTCTGCTAGTCATAATCCTTATTCAGATAATGGAATTAAAATCTTTGATGCCGATGGTTTTAAGCTACCGGATAAAGTTGAACTTAACTTAGAAAGAATGGTTCTTGATTCTAGTCTTATTCCCACGATGATTGACGGAGAATTAGGTCGCGCAAAAAGACTTGATGAAGTCTTTGGACGCTACCTCGTTCACTGTAAATCCGCGCTGGATGATAATCTTGATATGGAAGGAATGAGAATCGTTCTCGATAGTGCTAATGGTGCTGCTTATAAGATTGCTCCTATGATGTTTCGTGAACTTGGAGCAGAAGTTATTTCTCTTGGGGATAAGCCTGATGGAACGAATATCAACTTGAAGTGTGGAAGTTTACATCCAGAACTCACTCAAGAAAAGGTAAGAGAGTATAGGGCCGATCTTGGTATTTGCCTTGATGGAGACGCTGATCGTTTAGTGGTTGTGGATGAACTGGGTTCTATAGTGGCCGGTGATATTTTAATCGGTGTCTTTGCTAAACTCTTACTGGATCAAGGGGTATTGAAGAAAGGAGATACGGTTGTCGGGACTATTATGACAAATCTTGGACTTCAAGTTTATCTTGAGTCTCTTGGTCTCAAATTCTTTCGCACAAAAGTGGGAGATCGCTACATTATTGAACATATGAAAGAGAACGGTGCCATCTTTGGAGGCGAGCCTTCGGGGCATATTATTTTTAAAAATAATGCCACCACAGGGGATGGCTCATTGGCCGCTTTAAAAATGATTGAGTGTATGCATTACTATAAGAAAACAGTTTCTCAATTGACGGGAGGTGTTAAGCTCTTCCCTCAAGTTTTAAAAAATGCCATGGTGCAATCAAAGCCTGATCTTGAAAATATCGAAGCGCTGCAAAAAGAGATCAAGGCCTGCGAAAAAGAATTGGGTAATAAGGGACGAATCGTTATTCGCTATTCTGGAACAGAGCCCAAAATTCGTGTGATGGTCGAAGGCGAAAATCTAGCTCAAGTCGAACAGATTTGTGACAAACTCCTTAAGATCGCGGTAGATTCTATCGCTAAGATTAGTTAATCTAGATAAGAAAGAAGATTTCGTCGTTTTATAAAGTAGGTAAGAAAATGATTCGTTTAGGCGTAAATATTGATCATGTTGCAACATTGAGGCAAGCCCGAGGTGAACCCTATCCGTCTGTTGTAGATGCTGCCTATACCTGCCTTGATCAAGGCGCGGATCAGATCACGATACATTTGAGAGAAGATCGACGCCATATTCAAGATACCGATGTTGAGGCCGTTCACTTAGTCACTAAGAAGTTTGGTAAACCTCTCAATTTAGAAATTGGTGTCGCTGATGAAATTGTAGATATTGCCATGGCCACTCGTCCTGATTGGATTTGTGTTGTGCCTGAGAATCGTGAAGAAAAAACTACTGAAGGTGGTCTAGATCTCATGAATGCTGTCAACTTTGAAAAAGTAAAGGCCGCTTGTCAAAAACTTAAGGCCAACGATAGTCATTTAAAAATTTCTCTCTTTGTTGAAGCCAAGGAAGAAGTCTTAAGAAAGTGCGCTGAAATTGATTGTGATGCGGTTGAAATTCATACCGGTGATTATGCTAGGGCCCATCTTAATGGTGAAGATATTGAAAAATATATTGAGCAGTATACTGAGTCTAAGAATATTTGTGAGCAACTAAAACTTGGTCATCACGCTGGTCATGGGCTGACGGGACAAAGTGTTGAGCCGCTTATTGAGAAAGATCTCTTTGTTGAATATAATATTGGTCATTGGATAATTTGCGAGTCGGTCTTTGAAGGTCTTTCTAAAGTTGTTTCTAACTTAAAGGCCCTTATGACAAAGAATATTGAGAAGTAATTACAGATTTCCAATCTTAATTAATCCTTAACTCTTTCTTACATACAGGAAATTTTTTATGAGAGTTGTTAGTTCCGAAGAAATGAAAGCGATAGAAGTTCTTACTACTAAAGATATGGGCTTCGGCGAAGCACGTATTATTGAGAATGTCGGTGGCAACGCTGCTGAATTTATCGAAAGTCGCTTTGTTAAAGATAATGATTTTAGTGAAATCATCGTCTTTGTTGGGAAAGGTTATAATGGCGCCAATGGTCTTTGTATTGCTCGCCATTTAACCAATAAAGGTTACAGCGTGCGGGCGTTTCTGCTTTTTGCAGAAGATGAATTTGGTCCGATTATAAAAGAACAACTCGAGTTTGCTCGTCACTTTGGTGTGAAAGTAAATAATGTTTCTGATACTGAGCAAATAGAATCTTACTTCACTCAAACAGGAGATTCCTTTCTCGTTATTGATGCAATTTTGGGAATGGGATTTATTCCTCCACTATCTAATTACCTCTTTGATGTAGTCAATTTGATTAATGATCATGCCACTATCGTTGTCTGCGTAGATGCTCCTACTGGAGTTTCTGGTGATAATGGTCAAGTCAAAGGTAATGCTATTCGCGCCGATTATACAATGGCCATAGGGCTTCCCAAACTTTGTCACTATGTTGGTGAAGGTGCTGAACATTCTGGAAAGCTTGTGGTTATCGAAGCAGGATATCCCTATAAAACTCTTATTGGTGGAGATAAGCACCTTCTTAGTGCTGAAGAATCACTAGAGAGTTTAAAAGGAAGAAATAAATTTGGTCATAAGAATAGCTTTGGTCACTGTCTCGTTGTAGGGGGAAGTCCTGGACTTACTGGGGCCGTGATTATGTCTTCACTGGGAGCATTGAAAGTGGGAACAGGCCTTGTAACGGCCTCTACTTGGAAAGAGTCTTATGCTGAATTATGTTCGCGTATCGTTCCAGAAGTGATGACAGGCCTTATTCCTACGGTTAAAGAAGCTGTTGATGATATCATCAAGGATCTTAATCGTTGGGATTCTATCGTCTTAGGCCCAGGTCTTGGACGTGATCAAAAGTCTAGAGAAGTTGTTCTCCAAGTACTTAATCATTTTGCTGGTCCTGTTGTTGTGGATGCCGATGCGATTAGAGTTCTTAATCTAGAAGAAGATGATCAAGTATTGGCCCAACGTAAGTGGCCAACTATTTTAACTCCTCATATGGGAGAGTTTGCAGATTTTGCTAAGGTCGATAAAGAGGATGTCCTTGAGAACCCTATGGCCTATCTGAGAAAGCTAGTCGATAGAACCAATAGCTGTATTCTCTTAAAGGGAGCATGCAGCTACCTTGGGCTTCCTAATGGAGATATATTCATCAATTACTTTCCTAATGATGGAATGGCCTCTGGGGGCAGTGGAGATGTTCTTTCAGGTATTTTGGGAGGCCTTTTGGCCCAGAGTCCGATGGAAGTGAAAACAAGTTCTATGTTTGCTGATAAGCAAGTGGTCTATGATTCAATTAAATTGGCCATCATTGTTCATACCCTTTCTGGAAAGCATGCTTCTGTTAAGGAAGGCGCAAGGTCTATGACGGCAATGAGTCTAGTGAATCATTTGAGTGATGCCTTTAAAGAATTAGAAGAAGTTTAAGGAGTCTGATTTGAGTAAGGTGCTTAGGCAGTGGAAGAAAACTTTAGAGTCAGACCTTGAGTCTATTGTTTACGAATTAAAAGACTTTCTTGATGCTCCGGCCGTCATCATCCTCACTGGAGATGTCGGAGTAGGAAAGACAACTTTTACCAAAGTATTTATTAAAAATATCGTAGGAGATAAGTTGGCCTTTAGTCCTACTTACTCCATTGTTAATGAATTAGGTGACGTGGTTCATGCTGATTTTTATCGTTTAAAAAGTGCTGAAGAAATTATTCATTTAGAACTTTCCATGTATTTAGAAGATAAAGAATATTTCTTGATTGAATGGGGCAAACCTTATTTGAGAGAGATAATGGCCGAAACTTCTGATGACTTCAATATCTATGAAATAGTGTTTGAGATGAATGATAGTGGGGAGGAACAAGATATTCCCACTCGTAATTTAAAATTAATCCAGATGAATACTTGAGCTTACAAGGCGGTATTATCTGCCATTTCGGCTTTTCCCAAGACCTCTTATTAATTGTGATTTTTATCTCTATTTAGGCGCATGCTGTCGTATATTTTGCTATAACCTACTGATATCAATGGGTATCAAAAAACTGACAGGAATGTGTAACTTTATTTTAGAAAATTAAAATGATTTTGTTTTATTTGAGAGTTGACGGTTAAAAGATTGGGCCGTCATAATATCTGGAGACCTGATTAAGAAACTTTTTTAATCTAGTTTTTTAAAAGGGTCTACGGGTTAGCTAGGAAAGTGAAACCCAATACGGCATTACAAAATTTTTTACCCTATCGGCTTTATGCTATTTTATTGATTGGATTTATGGAGGAAGACCAATGAGACTAACATCAAAAGGACGTTACGCAGTTCGTGCTATGCTTGATTTAACTATGCATTCAAACGGGAACCCTGTTCGCTTGCAAGAGATTTCAACTCGCCAAAACATTTCACTACATTACCTAGAGCAGCTTTTTAGAAAGCTTAGAAATGGTCAAGCAGTTAAGTCTGTTCGTGGACCAGGTGGCGGTTATGTACTAGCTCGTCCAATGGAACAAATTTCTATTAAAGACGTTCTTGATTGTGTAGGTGAAAACACTAACCCAGCTAAGGATATCGTAGGATCAGAAGCAGAGACTTCTAATACGGTAGAATTCCATCTCTCAAAAGATTATTTCCAAAACTTGGGAACGATTATGAGTGAATACTTAACTACAACTTCTCTTGGTGACCTCGCTCGTCAATCAGCAGAAGTAGCAGCTAATATTAAGGCCACTGAAGAAGCGGCATCAAATACTGAATCAGTTTTTGGTGGGCAGACTCAAGCAGCTCCAGTAGCTACTGAAACAAATTCTTCAGAGAACAATAGTGCAAGTGTATCTTCTGCTATTCGTGGACCTCTTGGCGAAATTAATCAGTAATTCAAATTACAAAATGTAAGAATAAAAAAGCCCGCTTTAAGCGGGTTTTTTTATGTCTAAGTAATTGAACTTATTATGATTATCCCTTTCTTTTCTTCTTTTTTTTAATAAAATTGATTCTGATACGTTGTATATACAAGAGCATCTTTTATGGAGAAAGGTATGAGTAGTGAGAACTCAAAACATTCATGGTTTCACAAGACAGTGATGGATAATGAGTCACTTCTTCTGAACTACACTTTTAAAATACTCGCGCGTCTGGCGCCTAGTGAAGAGGTGGTTCAGGAGAGTTTTTTGAAACTATGGAAACAGGAGTTTCCTGGAAATTTTGAGCACTATCCCAAGGCCTGGCTTTATCGAGTCTGTCGAAATATGGCGATTGACTGTCTTCGTAAAGACAAGCGTTTGAGTTTTGATGATAACTTGGAAGAGATTCTTTCGTGTCCCTGTGTAAGTGAGAGCTTACTAGAGGCAAGTCAAATCATGTCCGAAATCAACAAACTCGAATCTCTTGAAAAAGAAGTTCTGGTATTAAAGTTTAATGATGATCTTAGCTACAAAGAAATTGCAGAGCTTACCGGTATCTCTGTCAATCTCGTTGGAGTGCGGATTCATAATGGCCTAGAAAAGATTAGGTCAGTAGTTCAAGAAGAACTCCAAAGATTAGATCCTGTTACCAAGAAATAGAATTAACGAGGAGAACAACGTATGAATGCTCAAGATTATAGAAATGATCCCACATTTAGCGCCTTTGCTCTGAACGAATTAAGTGAAAGGGATGCCCAAGAATATAGAGAGAGTCTTTTAAAAGAAGGCGTATCGGCCCAAGACATCGATAATGAAGTGGCGAATATTCAATTGCTCAAGGCCACCTTACAAAGTGAATTTTCTAAAGATCAAGTTTTAAGGGCCTCAAGCTCTACTCGCAGCTCCATCATGGCACCTACCCAGAAAAAGAGTTATAAGTGGTTATGGAACAGTCTTATCGGGGGTTCTGTCTCGGCCTTAGCGCTGGTTCTTTATCTAAGTGAACAAACTGAACATGTCTTTAATCAAGCTGATAGTTATAGTGAAAAAGCAACTGTGTCTTCACCAAGAAAGATCAAGTTGAGTGAGAAAAAGAAAATCATAACGAATGACTTGGCCGCAAGTGGCGCTCAAAGAGCACAGCTTAATCAAGTGAGTAATGGGGCAAAGCCGGAAGTCTCTTTCGCAAAGGGATCCGCTCGCATGATGAAGACTCAAGATTTAGAGTCGTTCGCCCCCATTGCAGCTGCGCCTAAAATGATAGTCGAGCAAGAGCAGTTCAACAGAGAAGGCTACGATAAAATAGATAATAATCCCTATACCTTGGTATCCAATGAGCCGTTATCTACTTTCTCTGTGGATGTGGATACGGCCAGCTATTCTAATATGAGAAGATTTCTTTTAAAGGGTCAATTACCTCCTAAAGATTCTCTAAGAATTGAAGAGATGATTAATTATTTCCCCTATGATTACAAGGCGGACTTTTCGAATCATCCGGTAGCGATACAAGTGGATCAGGCCCAAAGTATTTGGACTAAAGGAAGAAAGATTGTTCGTATCGCTATGAAGTCCGATAGTCCTTCACAGTTAACGGAAGCTTCTAAGAATTTAGTATTTCTTATGGACGTCTCAGGCTCTATGCATTCACCTAAGAAGCTTCCTCTTCTCAAGGAGTCCATGAAGCTTCTCTTAAGAAAGCTTAAGAAGAAAGATACGATTTCTCTTGTGGTCTATGCTGGTGCAGCCGGTGTGATCTTGGAGCCTACGCCTGTAAGTGAAAAGGTGAAAATCTTAAAGGCACTAGATAAACTTCGTTCTGGTGGTTCTACCAACGGTGGAGCTGGAATTATTGCTGCTTATAAAATGGCAAAATTAGGTTTTATAAAAGACGGTGTTAATCGAGTTATTTTGGCCACTGATGGAGATTTTAATGTCGGAGCTTCTTCGAGAAGTTCACTCATTGATCTCGTTGAACAAAAGGCCAAGCAAGATATTTTTCTCACGGTCGTGGGCCTTGGTATGGGGAATTATCAAGATGCTACGTTAGAGGAGATCTCCAATAGAGGTAATGGTAATTATGCTTATATCGATTCACTTCAGGAGGCCAATAAGCTCTTTAATATTGATTTAGAAAAGAATCTTACGACTGTGGCCAAAGATGTAAAAGTACAAGTCGAGTTTAATCCTAGCTTAGTAAAAGCATATCGTCTTATTGGATATGAGAATCGCATGTTAGCGGCAAAAGACTTTAATGATGATAAGAAAGATGCTGGTGAGATGGGGGCCGGTCATACGGTTACAGCGCTTTATGAGATTGTTCCTCAAGGCCAAAAGTTTGAAGGTGCTCCAGAGGTGGATAAGTTAAAGTACTCCACTAATCCAGTGCCTAAAGAAGGTCAAAATATCTCTGATGAACTCCTCACTGTGAAAGTACGCTACAAATCATCAACGGGAACAAAGAGTACGAAGTTTGAAGTTCCGCTTAAGAATGAGTCGATTGAATTTAAAGACGCTGATCGTGAGTTTCGATTTGCAAGTAGTGTGGCAACTTTCGGGCTAAAACTTAGAGGGGATGATTTGGTAGAAGGTATAACTTACCGAGATATTGAAAAAATGGCCAAAGATTCTAAAGGTGTTGATCCTTATGACTTTAGAGCTGAATTTATCGAAATGGTTGATCTGGCTTCGCAAATCGATAAGTAGGTTATTGTGTGTATATTAGGGCAGTCGAAGGCTTTCGAGTTGACTGTCCTATTTGCTCTGCATTAAGGTCATTTCTTACAAAGCAGCGACTTCTTTCTTGGATTAAGACAAATGGTTTACGAAAATAGAACCTATCTCGATTATAACGCTACAGCGCCTATTCTTCCTGAAGTATTGGAAGAAATTAAGGGTGGGCACTGGCCTATGGGCAATCCCTCAAGCGTTCATACTTGTGGAAAGAAGGCCAAGCGTAAAATGGGAGAAGTAAGCGACTTCCTCTATAAAATTTTTGATCTCAAAGAGAGAGAATTTGATCTTTTTTTTCATTCTGGAGCAACAGAAGGAATTAATACGATCATCAAATCCTTTGTTCTTCATGCCAAAGAATCTAATCGACAAGGGCTATTCCTATACGCAGTTAGTGATCATAGTTGTGTCGTCAATCAGGTCGACTTTATTAATCTACAGGAGCAAAAGGCTGCTTCTTATAATGTAAATAAAGTAGGTGAGATTGATGGGGATGCTATTGCTAAAACTCTAAGCGCTATTGATTTTGAAACCACTAATGTTTTATTGAATTGGACTTGGGTCAATAATGAAACTGGTGTTGTTAATTCACTTGATAAAGCCTGCGAACTCAAAAAGACTTTTCCAAAACTAATAATTCATGTGGACGCCGTTCAGTCCATTGGAAAGATTAAAGAATTTACTCAATTATCTCCACTTATAGATAGCTATACTTTTAGTGCTCATAAGTTTGGTGCTTTAAAAGGGACAGGCTTTACTTTTGTTCGTCAGAATATGCTAAAGGCCCTCATCAATGGGGGAGGACAGCAGGATAAGCTGCGCTCGGGGACGGAGAATACATGGGGAGTTTATTCTATAAAGAGTGCTCTTTCTGTGATTCTTGATCGTTATAACTTTGATGCTCAAAATGAAGCTAAACAATATATTGAAGAAAAGTTAAGTGAACTGATTGTTGGTAAAGGCGAAATCGCAGGTCTAGGATCAAGTGTTCGTAATGGGAACACTATCTACTTTATTCTCAATGATGTGAAGGCCCAAAGTCTGGCCATGGCCTTGGATATGGGAGGCATCGATGTGAGTAATGGCAGTGCTTGCTCATCGGGGGCAGTGATTCCAAGTCGTGTTCTCTTAGGAATGGGCTTTTGTGAAAACCAGGCCATCTCAGCGATACGCTTATCTTTTGGTGCTTTCTTTAAAAAAGAAGAGGCCATTGAATTATGGCCTCGTTTAGAAAATATAATTAAGCGCTTTTTAAAATAGGGCGATCTCTTGATTTATTCTACAACTAATTCAAGAGATGTTTTGCCGCAATAAGTGCTTGTCACGACTTTCTTATTCTTACCTACGATGACTTCTATTTCTAGATCGCCTCGTGCCATCTCTAGAGCATTATTAAGACCTGAGATTGTGAGCGGGTGAAAATCGTTGCGTGTTAAGGCAAAGGCCATAGTGTCTACTCCGGCCTTAATATCTTCAGCAAAGTACTTCTTAGTATCAACTACAAATTCAACTGTCTTTCCCTCAAGGGCGCCTTCTTTTTGTAATGAACTTACTAGCTCGCGCATTTCTTTTACTTTCACGCAGAATCTCCATTAATTTAAATTGTTTTTTATAAGGTACTGAATTTATTTTGATTTGAAAATGCTTTTTAAGAATCTCTCTTTTATGTCACCAGTAGGTGGAGCGATTTGGCCTAGGGGTGTCTAGGTGGGACTAGGTCAATCTTTTCAATTCGGGTGTAAGTTGTCGGAATATGGAGAGTAGCAAAGTGTCAAAAAATTTGACGTTTTTGGCACGAAGGTTGCTTTATATATAGCAGCAGGTTGGTAAAAGGAAAAAATGGCCTTGGTTCAAAACAGACACTAGTTTATCCCACCGTCCCATCACTACCAACCCCATTTAGAGTGGCCTGAATAGGCTCCTATCACAAAAATACTTCTCTAAGTTGTCACGACTTATCTTTAAACTAAAAAATGGAACCAAGGCCCTTCCTTCATTTTTGAAGGCAGGAGAGCCTATATCATTTTAAGGCGAAATCCATTCTGGCGGATTGAGGCAATTTTAACTTTTTTACTGGAGAGCTTCTTGCGAAGGTTTGTAAGGTGAGTGCTTAGCGTTCTTGGAAATACGCTTTCAGGGTCTAGGGGCCACACAAATCTGATCAGTTGATCTTTAGGTAATGTAGAGGAAGGATTGCTTAAGTATTGTTTAAGAAGGATATAGATAATCTTATACTCTGTTTGGGTCAGGCACATATATTCTCCCCGACATTTTACTACAAGATTATCTGGATCGAGTTCAATATCTCCTACAGTTAATAGATTAGCTTCTTCTATAATATTTCTATCTTTAGAGATTTCTACTTTCTTGGTCATTCGGGCGACAACTTCTTCAGGGTCCATAAAGCGACTTATAAAGTCATCAGAACCAAGATTAAAGGCCTTAAGTCGATTATTAAGTGTATTTTCTGAACTGATAAAGAAAAGGGGGGCCTTCTTCATATGGGGAATGGATTTGATATTTAACATGACATCAAAGCCAGTTGTGCCGGGTAGGTGAATATCTAGAAGAACGGCGTCGAATTCCTGCTGACTAGCAACTTTAAGTGCATCATCAGGATTGGTAAAAGTTGATATGTTAAAGTGCTCACCGAGTATGTCTTTATAAAGGTCAAGAGCATCGAGATCATCATCTATATAAATTAGTCTTTTCATAGTATTGAACTTTTAAGGTTTCGCTAGATTAAATGTTATTAGAATAAATGATAGCTGTAAATAATCTTTATCAAAATAATATTCTGATAGGAATTTATTTTGGTTAGGAATTAGTGGGGAAAATGAGCAAAAGGTCTTTGGGGAGGGTTGTAAATGAATTCTGTGTTTTTTTTGGTGACGAGAAAAATGATTTTTTTTAAGACTGAGTTCTGCCAAGCATGACTTGGAATATATAGCGATTTCCACCCTCAGTTCTTAACTGCTTATTCTTTCTGATAATCGCCGCTGCTTTTTGTGTCGTTTCCATTAGTAGAGCGTCAAGCTCCTTGACTCCCTCATCACTGACATCATTGTAGAAGAACTTATTAAGCCCATCATATTCACCATTTTGAAAGTTAATATGCTGTTGCTCGAGGATATTTCTAATTAGGGAAAAAGAAGCATTCTTTGAAACGATAGGGCTAACTTCACCGGCCTTATAAACCTTGCCTTGCTCAGTATCTAGCTTTTCTAAAATTCCTATGTCTACAAATGAATCAAGTTTAACTTCAATATTCTTTCCGTATTCAGTAGATAATTGAGCTAAAGTCACTCCTAGATCTACCTTATTAACAATATCTGTATAAGCGTTAAGAAAGTCTAGGTCATGGGCCAAGCGAAAAGAAGATCTCTCATTTAGCTTTTGGCCATAGATCTTATCTACATCCGCGTGCACTTCTAGATATTCATCAGAGATGGTTTGATTATAAAAGTGCGCCCAGGCTTTTCTTTCTTCTAGATTAAGTCCACAGAGTTTAAGGATACGTAGACCTGCATTAAGGGCGGGGGCTGTTTTTCTATTTTTGATTTCAGAAAGGTGGCCTTTTGAGATACCAAGGTTTCTGGCCACTTGAGATAGGGAAAGATCCGTTTTATCTAAATAACGGTTAAGCTCGTTGAATAATGTATCTGAACTTATTTCTCTAGTTAGCATTTAACTGTTCTTCCTTTTCAATACGACTAAATACTCTCTATGTATATCGCATGGAGTCATTGTTTTCAACTATGAACGTATAGTGAAGTAATAATTACAGGGAGTAAATCATTGAAATGATTTAGTTCAAATGTGAAATCGGCTAGTTAATCGTAAGAGGAGAGCTTCCTATTCTTCTAACTTGTCGAGGTCGATATCTCTAGAAAGAGTAAGGCCCGCCACTTTTTCTTTTTCCTTTTTAATGAAAGGAAATTGAATAGGCTTCAAGGGCAGGTGAGCACCTTCTTCCCATTCATAGGCGATTGTAATGGTCTTGGGAACAAACTCGGTTAAGGAAGAAAGAAAATAGTCTTTAGGTAGTTCTGCGATCGGATTGATTTCTTCTTCATCTTCATCGAGTTCTCCGGCCATTTCTATTTCCGTCATAGGACGGCCAGATGTATTTTTGACGACAATAGCGCCTTTGATTTTTTCTGGTGGAGTCTCGGCCGTTAAGCTCCAAGAGCCAATATGAAAGAAGTCGAGGAAGAAAGTAGATTTTTGATATTTAAGTTTTCTAGGCAGCAATAGAGATTGAATGAACTTTCTTGTGCTTGGATCTTTTGATTTCTTGGCCAGTTTATCTGCTAGTGCAGAATCTTGGATTCTAATAATGTAGGCACCCGGCTCTTTCGTACTTTTGAAAAGTAGGTATTGAAAAGCAATACTAAAGAGAGTGAAGAGTTTTTGCTGATCAAGCAATATATGCTTGTCCTCTGTCTCAACTAATGTCTTTACGGATGAATATAAGTCTTCTTTTGATAAATCTTTTGAAAAGCCTGATCCTCTCATAGTGAAAGTATGCTCCCGATAGGTTTTAAAATGAATAGTTTGTAAGAAAGTTTTTTAAGGGAATTCGCTGTCTATGTCTAGTTTAAATTCTTGTATCTTATAGAGTTTACTTGCTTAATAAAGTTTGTTTTCAACGATATAAAATAATTTTATCTATGTATGAAGCAAGGCGCTATAATGGGCGTCACGCAACTTTCTTTCTAAATGTAAAAAATATCTCTAGTCTCGTTGACGATACTCCGATAAACCTCTAATATCCCTCGAATATACGCAAACTTTTAATCGACATCATTGAGATGGCCCAATGCTATCTCAATTAGACAGTGGAGTAATACGCATGAAATTAATGGCGAAAACAAGAAACATCGGGATTTCGGCTCACATCGACTCAGGGAAAACAACTCTGACAGAAAGAATCCTTTTTTACTGTGGAGAAATCCATAAAATTGAAGACGTTCGTGGTGGTGGAGATGGTGCAACCATGGACCACATGGAACTTGAAAAAGAAAAAGGGATTACTATTACTTCTGCTGCGACTACTGTTTGGTGGCGTGGATTTGAAGGTAAGGGTACGACTTTCGCAACTGGTATCGATAAAGATACTCGTGTGAATATTATCGATACTCCCGGACACGTTGACTTTACTGTTGAAGTTGAGCGTTCACTTCGTGTACTTGATGGTGCGATTCTTGTTCTTTGTTCTGTATCAGGTGTACAGTCACAGTCAATTACGGTTGACCGTCAGATGAAGCGCTACCGTGTTCCACGTCTTGCTTTCATGAACAAGATGGACCGTATGGGAGCAAATCCTTTCAAAGGTCGTGATGCTCTTAGAGACAAACTAAACCACAATGCTGTTCTTATGCAGATTCCAATAGGTGAAGAAGAGAACTTCACAGGTGTTGTTGATCTTATTACAAGAAAGGCTTACTACTTTGATGGCGATAACGGTGAAACTGTTCGTATCGAAGAATGTCCAGCTGAGCTTGTAGATCAAATGGAAGAAGTTCGTTCAGAAATGATCGATGCTGTTGCTGAATTTGATGATGATATTATGGAAGCTTACCTTGAAGGTAATGAGCCTAGTGAAGAAGATCTTCACAAGTGTGTTAAGGCCGGAGTTAACTCTCTTGCTCTTACTCCTGTTTACATGGGTTCTGCATTCAAAAACAAAGGTGTTCAAGCTCTTCTTGAAGCGGTTACAAGATACCTTCCTTCTCCACTTGAGTGTGAAAAACCAAATGCGGTTAAAGACACAAAAGAAGGAGATGTTAAAATTCTTCTCGAACCAGATCCTACGAAGAACCTTATTATGATGGCCTTCAAAATTACTGATGAGCAATTTGGTCAGTTAACTTATACTCGTATTTATCAAGGTACACTTAATAAAGGTGATACTGTTTACAATACACGTACTAAGAAGAAGACTCGTATCGGTCGTATCGTGCGAATGATGTCAAATGACCGTGCCAATATCGATGAAGCTCACGCAGGTGACATTATCGCTCTTGTTGGTATCGACTGTGCTTCAGGGGATACTTTTGTTGGAAGTGATGATGATCTCGATGTATCATGTGAAGGTATTCACGTGCCAATTCCAGTGATCGAGCTTTCTATTAACGTAAAAGATAAAGGTGAGCAGGCGAAACTTTCAAAAGGTCTTCAAAGATTTATGAAAGAAGATCCTACTTTCCATGTTTTCACTGATGAAGAATCTGGTGAAACACGTATTGCTGGTATGGGTGAACTTCACCTTGAAATCTATGTTGAGCGTTTAAAGCGTGAATACGGATGTAACCCAGAAGTTGGTGCTCCACAGGTTAACTACCGTGAGACAATTACAAAAGAAACTCCGTTTGATTACACTCACAAGAAACAAACGGGTGGTTCTGGTCAGTTTGGTCAAGTTGTGGGAACTCTACGTCCTCTTCTTGATGCTGAAAAAGAAAAAGAAGATCAAATCTTTAGATTCCATAACCAAATTAAAGGGGGATCTATTCCTAACGAATTCATTGGTGCCTGTGAAAAAGGTTTCGAAGACGTTATGGATAACGGACCTCTTGCCGCTTTCCCAGTGATTAACTGTGAAGTTTTCCTACAAGACGGTAAGTATCACGATGTTGACTCTTCTGATATGGCGTTCCGTATTGCTGCTCGTCAGGCCATGAGAAAGGCGATTAGAAACGCAAATCCTGCGATTCTTGAGCCATTCATGAAAGTTGAAGTTACAACTCCAGATGAGTACCAAGGTACTGTGATTGGTGACCTTTCTTCAAGACGTGGAATTATTCAAGGTTCTGAAACTGATCCAAATGGTGAAGTTATCATTAACGCTGAAGTTCCTCTTTCAGAAATGTTTGGTTACTCAAATGACCTTCGTTCATTCTCTGCTGGTAAAGCAAGTTACACGATGGAATTTGCAAGATACTCAGAAGCGCCTTCTAACATTGCTGAAAAAGTAATGAAAGAGCGTGCAGAGAAGCTTGCTAACGACGACTAGAATTACATTTAAAATTGAATATCAAAAGGCCAGTCTCTATGACTGGCCTTTTTTTTGAGTAATAAAGGACGTTAGGTGGGAAGTTTACAAGATAGATTATTAGAGAGTTTGATAAAGGATATTGAAAACTTGGAAAATATTACTGAGCCTAAAATTCTGCGTAAAGAATTATCACTACTCGCTTCAAGAGTGGAGAGTGCAAAGAAACTCTTTAGTGAAGATGAGCAAAAGATGGTGAGAGTTTGTAAAATCGAAGAAGAGCTTATTAAGCTTAAGGAGAAGTTGTAATCATTAAAAAGGCCACTCTTTCTCTTTGGGGGATCAAAAGAGTGACCTATTTATAAAATAATCAGCTCTTAAAGATTCATTTCATCTATTAAAATCTGAATACCTTGTAATTTTTGAGTAATGGAATCTCTGTCTTCATCTAATACTTCAACCTTATCATCAAGAAGTCTTCTTTCTTGATCCACCTGTTCGAGTTGATCTTCAATAGTGATAATCATCGCTGCGATAATTCTACCTTCGATCTGATCTGTTCCTGCATCAGCATTCTGTGTTTCTAAATCAAAGTTAACTTTAACCTGGTTAATTTGATCATCAATATCATTTAACATAGCGGCATTAATCTTTCCCACTTGATTATAGTTAAAGAGTTCTTCTTCAAGAAAAGAGCTTTGTGCAGCTACATTAGTGTTAAATACAATAAAAGCGAGAACGAATAGAGTGAATAAGTTTTTCATATAATTGCCTCCGATAGATTGATTAATAAAAGGGTAAAGGGCTTTTCAAAAAAGCTCTAGTGAGTCTGCAAAAAGGTAATAGGCCGTATAAAAATTAATCAATTCAAGTGAGTCTCTACACTTAACATCTCTGTGACTACCGTAAGTGTTTGTTTTTATATGTTTTAGAGTGGCATGAATCTTGGATATTAAAGGGCATTAGTAATTATATAAATGGAGAAGACAAATGATGCGTCTTAGTGAACTTGTGTTGAAAATTAGTAAAACTTCTGTAGCTTTAGGCTTCGTTTTCCTGAGTGTAACGGCTGCTGCGAAAGCACCTCTTACTACTGATCATCTTGTAACTCCATCTAAGAAGACAAGGTATCCGGCAGGATTAGCGATTGCGCCACTTGATAATTATATGGATATGCAATGTCGTGACTTCTATGATGAATCTAATAAAGATGAATTCGTTCTCTTCTTTAGAAAAGGTTTAGAGTCTATTTCCAGAAATTTTTGTGATCAAGTAAGAGATGTCGAATTTGAAGAAGATATTTCTCAGTCTCAACAAAAGTTTGTAGGTTCAGGGACTTTTTCTAAATTAATGGAGTCACACTACAATGAATTTAAGTATGTGAAGCAACTTTCACACTACCAAGATCAAGACTGTAATCAATTAGTAGATGAAGAATCTCATGATGACTTTGGTTCTTTCTTTAGAGATTATATCGATCAGCTTAACCCAAATCTTTGTGGTCTCGTGAGAGCTGATGCTCAAATGGATGATGATAGGGGACAAGCACAAAGAGAGTTTATCGGACTTGGGACTTTTTCAAAAATTGTTGAAGAAGCCTTTAACGAGTACTACTTCTCTCATAAACAATAATTAGTAGCTTCAATTTCAATACCCGAATTAGTGGCCATGCTCTTAATATAATAGTTCATGGCCGCAACATTGGGGGCTTCAGCTTTTCTTCCCTTAAATCGACATAGACCTTCAGAGATTTGATTAATCTGTGAACTGGTCACTTTCAGTCCCTCAAGATTTTCTAGAATACCAAGGATCGTGGCACTACTGCTGTCTTTATTAATAAGAGCAATGGTGTCCACAAGGTCTTGAGTATTAGATTCATCAAGAATGGAGAGAATATTTTTGATGGCCTGAGCTGCAGAATCTCCCTCTAAGTCCCGCGCGCGATCTAGTATAGAAGCGAAAGCTTCGCTAGATCCCTTGAGGATCACGAGGTTATCAAATGCGGCCTTTCTGAGCCCTTCATTCTGTGCACTTAGTAAATCATAGAGATCGTCTTCAGAGACCCAATTTTGAAGGTCTAGCTCTTTAGGATACTTGGCGGTAATTTGGAGGACTCGCTTTAAAGATTGTTGGGCAACAGAGAGGGCCGGATCATAAAATCCGTCTTCTTCTGCGGCCACTTGGCCACAGCCTTCTTTGTAACAATCTTTCAAAGCGGCAAAGCTTGTTTTCACAAACTCCTTCGCCTGACCCACACGAGAAGACTTCAGAAATTGATCAGTCGTTACTTTTGAATCGACAAAGTTCTTGTAGGCCTGGGTCTTTGTCATTTTGGTCGGAAGGGATTTCTCTAAGATCTTTTCTCGATAGCTCTTTGCTTGCTGATGAATATTGCCCACTAATGAATGATTCAGTGGAGCTGTATCTTCACGGTCGTTATTACTTTTTAAAAGCATAACACCGCCCATGACGAGGCCAAAAACGGTTGTTGCAGCTATGATTGAGTTCTTATTCATTCCTTCCTCTTAACCAAAATGATTAACTATTTATTTTCTAGACACAAGTTCTATGAATCAAGCAGGCTTTGAAGCGCTACACTCCTATTCGTTTTCTTCTCTAGGTTAGTCACTACTTCTTCAACAGCAGATCTCACTGAAGGAGAGAGTTCAAGCGTTGAATCTGCAGCAAATCCAAAGAATCCACCGTTATTTAAGTCCAGAGTAATTTGTAGGTTCTTTTTGAAACCTCTATCGTGTCCAGCAAAGGCATTGTCAGGATCAGCAAATCTACACTTCTGACTTGGTCCACCGTTATAGGCTGACCATGAACCTTTGATTAAGCTGATGTAATCAATTTCTTGGTTTTCATTAAGCATACAAGTGTATTTCTCACTGGCATTTCTATATCCGTGGTGAAATTGTTGTCTTAAGTACTGGAGTCCATAATCAACTGTTTGCTTTACAGAATCGTACTTACCAACAGCAAGAAATTCATCAAAGTGCCAAAGAGCAGAAAGTTGGAACATTCCCACGTCACTACCATCACTTCCACCAACGATAAGTTGCTTGTAAGTCTTTTCACCGCGAAGTTCTTTACACTTTACAAGAAAGTTTTCGCTCTCTTGCGAATCTTCATCGTTTCCACCGAAGATATTTCGAAGAGAGAATTTCTTTTCTTCAGCACCATTAAAGGCCATTTGAAAGTTCTTCTTTGCTGTGTCACTTTTGATATTTTCACCAAGTGAGCGTTCATCGTTACAGTGGTCACGATCTGCTTCTACTTCTCTAAAATGGACAAATAGTCCTTCTTGATTAGGTACCGTAAGGGCCAAAGTAAGAAAGGCATAATAGGCCTGTGGATTACCTTCATCTAGGTATCTCTTGGCCTTAGAGTGAGCAGACTTTAAAATGATTTTAACAATCTCATCACCATATTTTTCTTGATCACGTGTTTCGTGGCGATAAATAGGGCCATATGTTTCAGCATTCTTATTAATATTGGCCGTAACATAACCAAGGATTTTTTCAATAGAAGCTGTTGCGGCTTTTTGATTCGTGTTATCAAGAAGGGATAGGCTCTTCCTTTCACTGGTGAAGGCCTGGTCGTCATAGTTAAGATATTGTTCTTTGTCGAAATAGGCCTGTGCACTTAGGGCCTGCAAGAGAGTAAGTGTAATTAGTGAGCCTTTACAGAGCTGGGGTAGCATCTTCATCGAAATCTCCTCGAAAGTTTTTTTTAGATTAAGTATCAAATTTATGAATATGACACAATGCACTATGAAATTATTCCAACTCTACTTAAAAATTGGTCATCTTAATTTGTCATGATTATTCGATATATTAGCTAGTTAGAGAGGATCAATATAAAAAAAGGCCCAGCTATTAGCCGGGCCTATTTCTTTATTTTCGAAACGAGTTTTTAATCTTAGTGTACCCACATCTGGTAGAAGTGATCAGATAAGCTGTTATTTCTCTCACCCTCTTTTACACATTTGTTGTATTTAATCTTCATCTTTTTTTCTTTAAAGAAGCCTGACTCTTGGTCGTAAGGGAATTCTTGATAGCATCCAGCTCTGTGTGCTTTCATGCGTTCTTTTTCTCTCCAGGCCATATCGTAATTGAAAAGAGCATGGTAGCTGTCTCCAGCTACATCTTGAAGCTGCTCAACAGGTGCATAGTTCTCCCAGTCTTTTGTGGTTTGAACTAGTCCATCGCGATCAATCGTATAGTTTGGATTTGATTTATTACCTACGTTAAGAACTCTTTTGTAGGGACGATTAATTTTTGGTTCAGGGTGTTCTGCAGGATCATCAATCTTAAACTTTACGTTAACGCTAAGTCTTCTATGAGGTCCACCTTTAAGGAGGTCATGTAGCATTTGAAGATCAGCTGTTTGCATTCTCATACAACCGTGGCTATCAAAGGCACGAACAAAGGGATCAAGATTGGGTTGAGCATGAAATCCAATAGGAGTATGTCCATCAGCAGGATTCTTGGCCGTTGTAATTCTTAAAAAAGGTTTACCTGCAAAGTATCTGGGCTTCTCTCTTTTAGAAATTGCTGCATATTGATCAAGATAAGAGTTTTCAAATCGAGGAGTAAGTATTGATGTTTCTTCGTTAAGAACACCTTCATCAAATGATCCCACACCTATGGGAAAAACCATCTTCAAATCACTAAGGGCATCAGACATAATGAGCTTTCTATCAGATAGGGAAGCATTAATTTCGAAGTGAGTTTTAGCAAGAGGTAAGATTTGAGATACTTTAACTTCGATCGTTTTATCAAAATAAACGTCGGCCATAATGAAGGCCAGTTGCTTATTGCTGGCCAAAGGACCAAAGGCCGCTACCGAAACTTTGTAAGTATCAGCAGTCTGCGTAGGGATCTGAGTAAGGAAAATATTGAGAACTTCATCAAGTTGAAAGGGTGCTGTAACGAGCTTGTCCCAGTCATCTTGTACGGTTTGAGAGAGTTCTTTTAGTGGTTTTAGCGCAGAGATTTCTTTAGTGGCCTCTGTTAAGCGCACACCAATCAATTGGTTTTTCTCTTCGCTAGAGAAGTCTATTGCGGCAATGGCCTGATTCATTCCTATGAGAATGATGGCGGCCAGACCCAGGCCTTTTCTAAGTATCGGTTTTTTCATCTTTTTCACCTTTTGGTAAAGTGTTATTGTGTTGTGCGTCGTTTGTATGCTGCCATGCGACTAATTGAAAGGGCCCTTATAAAACTTTCTTACCTAATTCTTCAAGGTCTAACTTAAAAACTTTGCTTGCCTATAAGTTTAAGCTAATCTATAAGCTATTCTGATAATACTTAGTAGTTAGAGTTAATATAAACTAATCAAAGAGATAACCATGCTTGAAACAAGTCAACTCCAAACCTTAGTCGCCGTGGCCCGTGCGAAGAGTTTTTCAAAGGCAGCAGAAGACCTTCATGTGACTCAATCGGCCATAAGCCAATCTATAAAAAATCTTGAGCGAAAAATTGATGTTCGATTATTCAAGCGCTCTGGTAAGAAAGTGGTTCTGACTCAAGAAGGTGAGAAGCTCTATCTCTTGGCCCAGAACTTTCTATCCCAAATGGAAGAGACACTAGATGAAATAACTCACGATAAAACCTCAATGAATGGTGTCGTCAGAATTGGAACATTAACCGGAATAGGTAAATCATGGCTTGCTCCTCAGATGCTTCAATATTCAGTGGAAAATAAAGACTTAACGGTTTCTATCAATCTTGGGTTTCAAGAGAATCTTGTGCGCGAATTTGAAAACTATAGACTAGATTTCCTCATTCTTCCTGAGGAGAGTTTACCTACTGTTGGGGAAAAGAAGTTTATTGGTGAAGAGCGCTCTGTGCTTGTCTTTCCCGATTCAGAAGAATTCAAAATATCGGATGCGACTACTTTAGATGAACTCTCTAGTTATCCTACGATTCTCTTTCAAGAAGAAGGCGATGGCCTATACTTAAAATGGTGTCGTGAAAGATACGGACATATTCCAAAGAAAATTAATAAGAAGTATGTGATTAACTCCCATGGAAATATGCTACAGGCCGTTCAAAAAGGACTCGGAGTTGCCGTTGTGCCTCTACATGTTCTCACTCGCTCATACTATAAAGATAAGGTGGGAAGCCTGATGGACTTTAAAGTGTCTAACGGTAAATTCTATGTGGTCTATCATAAAGATGCTGTTGAGCTTACCCGTATTAAGATGACTTTAGAAAGGTTAACTCAAGCAGATAATCCTTTAAGTAACTAAATACTATGTTGAATCCCAACTGGACTCATAATCAAAGTTTAAATAATCAAGAAGTGCTCGCACTTCTTTCTCCCCATGTTAGTGAGTTACTTCATTTAATTCTTGATGAAGGATTCATTCTGACTTTAGTGGGAGGAAGTGTACGTGATTATTTCTTTAATGGTGCCTTTTCCAAGGATCTAGATTTTGAAATCAGCATCTCTGAATCCCTTCCTGAGCAGAAATGGCGAGAACGTCTAAAAGCTTTAGGTGATCATTTAAATGATAGGGACCGGTATCATTTAGAGTTTCTCTCTTTTTCTATAATGAGAATATCCTGGGCGCAAGGACAGGAAGAAGACTTTGAGTTAGCACCTGCGCGAATGGAGAAGTTTCCAGCTGATTCAACGATTGGTCACAGTGATATGGATGTTGAGCTTTTGAGTAGTGCAACTTATAAGGAAACGTTTGCGAGGCGTGATTTTACTTTAAATGCCCTGGGGATTGAGTTTCAAAAAAAGGATAATGAACTTTTTATTAAATTTATCGATCCTTTTAATGGTCTCATTGATTTACAAAATAAAATCCTTAGCCCTTGTAGTAAGAACTTCTCAAAAGATCCTGTTCGCTTTTGTCGTGCTATTCGCTTTGCTTTAAAGTTTGATTTAGAATTTTCTAATGAACTGACTAAAGAGTTTGGTTCATTCAACCTCTCTAAGCTTACAACCTTTTACTTTTTCAAAGAGGCTCTAAAGGTAGAGTTCTTTCTCTTTTGTGAGACTTTCTTTAGCTGGATAAGTAAATCTAACATTTCATTAAATGCAGAGATTTTAGCGCTAAACTTTTTAACAAAGATTAAGGATAGTAAGCTTAAGTTTAACAGTGCTTTAGATGTTTTATTTTATCTTCTCTATCAAGATGAGTACATTTTAAATACCTCAGAGCTCGAGCATTTTGCAAAGATGGCCAAGTTAAAAGTTTCTCTGGTTAAAACCCATTTAAATTTTAAAGAAGTGCTAATAGAAATGAATGAATTGGACTTTGATTCCATCCTCAGTGATATAAAAGAAATGAGTTTTGAAGAGTATATAAAATATGAGCATAGAGATGTTCTAAAAAGCTTTCATCACTATTATTGGAAAAAAGGGGGGAGCGATTGTCTTAGTCACTTAAAGGCAATGAATTCTCACCTCAGTGAAACCATGTTGAAATACTCGGGAATTTTGCCTCAAGAACTTTTGGGAAAATCTATCGCTCAAGAAATGATTCAATCCAGTAAAGTTCCCACCGCCTATCGAAAAGAAGCGCCCTACTATTGTCATCTGTTGACCCTTGCATCGGCATAATATTCCTAAATAAATGATACTGGATTATAATCATAGAGCGTGTCATAATTAGAGTGTATGACTTAGGTCGAGGAGAATGCTCATGGTTGACATTCACGAAGTATTGGCCATTCACCGGTCAAAGAACGATCCTTCTAAATCGGAAGCTGTAGAAGGCAAGCAAGTTACCCATCCAACTCTTTCAAAAATACCTGATATATTCTTTGATGAGATCCTTGTTGATTTTAAACTCAATAGAGTAGAAGTACTGGTGCTGATGTACCTCTATAGAAGGGTTTGGTGTCGTCCTAACCTTTATAAAGAATTTGGAATAAGCCAGCTTATGGCCCATTCTGAAATGTCGGTTCATCTGAAAATTTCAATAGATGATATTTATCATTCTCTAAGGAAGTTGGAAGATTTGAACTTTATTTCCACAATACGTTCTGGGCAGTATTTTGTACGTCGCTATTTTACCAAGGATAATGACGAGAAATTCGGGCAAAGCTATGACGACTTCGAAATATAGAATTTAAAAAAAATTAGATAAGTAACTATTTTTACGGTTTTTTCCTATGAATCTATTTTTAGGCGGTTATAATATACCTATAAACAAAAATGGTTCGAGGTAATCAAATGAACAATCCGGCTCCCGCCGCTCATTGTATTGTCTATATTGGTTCTGAAAAGAATTACTTCAGTAATATAATTTATCGTTTTAAGAATACCTATGGAACGATGAAGTGGGAATTTGAGTCTATTGATGTGAATTCTCAAACCAGTGGCGAAGCACTTTTTCTGGCTTTGATTAGAATTAAGCCACGAATAATCTATATTGATTTTTGTTCTCGTAAAGATGAAATGTTCATTCTCTCAGAACTTGTGTCGCGTGATCCTTCTTTTAGTGATGTTCCCATTATTGGTCTAACGGATAATAAAGAATCTGTAAGAGAATGCTTAGGTGCAGGCGCTGACTTTATGTATGTTAAAGGGGGAGAGTACTTTGATCAGGTTTATGCTCCTATGGTCATGGCCTTTCCTAAGAGTGTTAAACCTGCCAAGTTTGCTAAGGCTAAACTTTCAAGAGAAATTGATTTAATCGATGACTTTAGAGTGGGTTACATTGCCCCTACTTATATGCACGTTGAAGGAAATATCCTTTTACAAGAAGATTCAAAAGTTTTCTTTAACTCACAAGTTCCTGCTAAAAATATACCTTCAAAACGTTTTGTTGTGAAAAATCGTAGTGATATTAATTTATATTACGACTTTAATTACTCTTACGATCTTGATTTTGTATTTGTTGATGAACCTGAGCTAGGTGAAGATCAACAAGAGGATGCTCTTGGAGTTAAGGATGAACAAGAGCGCTTAAAAATAATTAAGAAGGCCAAGAAGAACCAAGAGTTAATGATACAAAATTACAAGAATGATTATATCAACTCTCAAAAGAAGCACAAAGAGTGGGTTGCCAATCACATGGACCTTAACTTGGAAAAAAAGACTAAGGTTGTAGTGATTGATGAGTTGGTCAGAATTTTTTCAATGAGTCATGAGAATGACTTTAGAAAAAAGTATTCCTTTCGCTGTTTTACGACATTTGAAGATAACTTTAGAAATGTTTTAAAAATTAGACCTTCTATCATTGTTTATCAACTGATCTCTCAAGTGGGACCAGATGAAGAAGAGCTCTTTGAGAAGGCGATAGAGAAAGTTAAAAAACCAGAAGTTAACCATGAGTTTGAAGACGTAAAAGATAAGAAACGCTATACTTTCTTTGTTGAAAACATTCCTTCATGGCAAAAGAGTGAAATGGCCAAGATGGGAAGCCTTATCACTGAAATCAAAAATCAAGACAATTACTCACCTATTATTGTGTTGTTCAATTGTTTCTGGCAAACTTCGAAGTCTCTTCAAGAAAGTTATATGTACCCTATGATCGTCACTTATGGACACTCTCTAAATATGGATGTGGTCATTAATTTGGCGGATATCTATGAAAAGCGGCAAGACGAAAAGTTAACCGAATTGATTAAGACAAAGATTCTTCAGTTAAAGAAGAAGGATCCTCGTAAGTATGGACGTCTTAATGAGTCTGATTTTAGAGAAAAGAAGTACTTCATTAAGAAAAGTAATGTCTTAAGTTATGGAAGTATCAAAAATAAGATTTTACTCACTTTACTTACTGAGTCTGAAGTTCAATTTCGCACGGAGATAGAACTTCCCATGAAGACCTATCGACTTGATTACCCACTGCCTATGTCTATTAACTTAGTACCTATTGAAGAGGGAAAGAACTTTCTTGAAGATAAAGGGACGAAGGTTTATCGAGGTATCATTCACTCCATATCAGAAACGGATAAGAAAACTCTACGCCAAGTGGTTAACGATATTCTCTTTAGTCCTTTGATGGAAAAGCGCGCAAAAGAGCATGAAGACTTTCAAGACCTTAATGAGAAGATCGCTCAAGAGAGAGTCAAGGCCAAAGAGGGTTCTTCATCAGATAAAGAAGAGATAAACGATGATTCTGAAAGCACAAGTGCACAAAGTCCTGATAGTGAAAAAAAGACTGATGATCAAGATGGTGAATAAGTTTAAAGATGTCTAGCGGCAAATCCCTCTTATAATGCACTGACACAATCATTACGTGCTAATTTCGCTATCATTAATATATCACTTTATTAAAGGTTACTTGTGAAGCGAAACTATTTTCTCTCTCTTATTTTTTCTCTATTACTTAGTTTAGATTGTTTGGCCATTGTTACGGCCGGAGGCTATGTGCCCTTTGGACCATCTACCCAATCTGATGTTTCAGGCTCATCTAATACTTTATCCTTTGATCCCATGATTGGTATTAATACAAAAATTCCCACGTCTTTCTATCGTCATATTTTTTTACCTGAATTTGATATTGTATTTCATACCGGTGAAAAGGATGGATATAGTAAGAAGACTTATCTCTTTAGTGCTGACTTTGGTATTGAGATTAATCCAATGTTTATGTTCAGATATGGAACTTCAACGGTGCTCACATCCATTTCTGGTGATGGGGGAGTCGTTTATTTAAATAATGGTGCAGATGTCGATGCATTCTATCAGCCTTCCGAATCTAGTGTTTCTTGGAATCAAACATTTAATCTAGGTATCGATGGTCTTATTTCTCCAGAATATACCCTGAGATTCGAAACTTATATTTTTAGCCTATTTAATAGTGATGCCCGAAAAGTTAGTTATTCACTCAGTTTACTCTATTACTTATTTTAAGAGGATTATATGAAATCGTTGGCCCTCCTTTTTTCACTTCTTATCTATTCTCCCATATTTGGTTTTACCCTTTCTAATTCTGGAAGAGTTTTCTTTCCCGATTCAGAAATTAAAATTATTATTGCGGCGAATACTTGCTCAACAGCTGGATTTAATAATTCAAGTGAGCTAGAGAGTATGGTCAAGCAATCGGTAAGTGCTTATTGGAATAAAATACCAACCTGTGCTCTAGAGCTTGAGGTGGAAGGAGTTGTTACGACGGATACCTCTAATATGACTTTATTAGAAGCTCTTCAAAATACACCTGTAGGAAAAATACTTGTAGGTTGTAGTTCAAATACTGAGTTATTCGATAGCGCAGGAATTCTAGGTGTTGGTAGTATTAATACCACCAATGGAGACCGAGGTGCCTTTCTTATTAATAATGTAGACACCAGTTTTGCTAACTTAGATGATCAAGAAAAGCTTGCGACCATTTCTCATGAATTAGGTCATGCTTTTGGTCTTGGCCATACTTCAGATACTGCAGCGCTTATGTATTATGCGGTAGGGGGGAAAGTGCAAAAAGAGCTATCTATAGATGATTACGATGGCTGCTCCTATCTCTACCCACATGATTCTCCAGGGAGTTGTAGTAGCGTGGCCTATATTAATAATGACAATTTCAAAGGTCCTAAAATAGATACACTGGACTTTAGAGAGCAAAGAAAATCAAAATCAAATAATGGACTGATCTTAATGACCTTAATCGTTGCCATTTTTTCGACTATTTTAGTCGGTAAAAAGATAATGAATAGTTGATTTATATAGTCTGTTGATCTTTTCTTTTCTTACACGCCGTGACCAACCCTTTTGAAAAGTCTATTCTTGTTGAAATTATATATTTCATAAATTTCAAGGATGATTTTTTAGTACCAATAAGGAGGGTCAATATGAATGCAATCCGTCGCTTAAGCTCAAAGCTAAGCCTATCTCGAGTGGTTGGCGCACTCACGATAGTCGTAGCTACATTAGTTATCCAAAAACCATGTCAAGCTTATGATTTAGCTCCATTTAAAAAGAGATTTGAGTTTGTTAGAAATGATGAAGGGCAAGTTGAATTTGTTCGAGATCATTCGATTGTGATGAACTTCTCGATTCGTCCTTATATTCAATTCATTAAGGAGAGTCTGCAAAATGAACAAAAGATGATGAGAAACAAATCTGATTATGATTATCAGATTGAAGCTCTCTTTGGTGCAGATGCTCAAACTAAGAATCTTGTTAACGGGGATGAAAAGTCAGCCAGAGATTCACGTCTTATTATCAACAGTATGAGAGAGTTGGAAAAGATAGATTTTGACGCTGTTTTTAACGACTCTAAGTTTCAAGAAGTTATTACGAATTTTGAAACTAAGATGGGAGATGCTCTTTTGAAGCTTGATCCAACTGTAATGGCCCATTTAACTGATATGGATTTCTTTTATAAGAAACGTCTTACATATCAAGTTCTTACTTGGGGACTTAATTTTGCTAAGAAGAAGCTAAGCTCTATTCCTGTTCTTAATACAGTAAGCTATGTTTTGACTAAAGTAGAAGAGATGATCAGACAAAGAAGAATATATCATCAAAATATGCTTCTTCATTATCTTGAAAACTACTCTGAAGAAGAATTAGGTCTTACGGCCATGGATGTAAATCACATCATGTCTTCTATCTATGAGTCACGTATTGAATGGTATGCATTTTGGGAGTCTAATTCAGCCAAGGCCAACTGGGATCAGTATGGAACAAACTCTTTCTATTCTACAGTTCGTTTCTATAACAACCGTTTGAGAAGAATGAGAGATGTTTATCAGTCAATTGGTGAGCGTATCAATTACGGTTATCAAGTGGCCACTACAGATAAAGGTGAAGCTATTCTTGATATGGCCAACACTTCTAATATGTTTAACTCAAAGCTTTCAGTTGCTTATTACTATGATGCTCCAAAGAAAGTTCAAAGAATAAGAATGGTTACTCAATTAGCGCAACTTGGTCTTTCTTTCATTCCAATGGGATCATTTATGAAGGGCTTAATTGATGATTATCTCGATTCTTTTTATCGTCAACAAACATTATCGGAAGGTGCTCTCTACGGTTATTTTGAATCAATGGGAGACACTGAATTTATTACTGTCTTAAAGAAACAGGTTTTAAATCCCTTCGAAACCCTGTAAGACAATCTCGAGTACTTTACAAAGGGCCTTCATTGGCCCTTTTTTTTTGTGGATAGACTAATGCAAATGGCCCTAGATGATAGTATAAAATTAATTGTATCGATGATGTCGATTTTAAATCCAATTGGGGTTATTCCTATTTTTCTTTCTATGACAGAAAGCTTTCCAGAAAAGAAAGTTAAGGCCATCGCAACTTCTTGTTCAATCACAGTTATTATCACCCTCATTATCTCACTCATCGCAGGTAAGAAGCTATTGAGTATTTTTAGTATTAGCGTCGACTCCTTTACTATTGGTGGGGGATTTCTGATTTTTACAATGGCCATGGAGATGATTAAGGCGAAGAGACCTTCGACTAAAATGAATAAGGATGAAATCGAACATATGGAGGCCAATGAAATTGGTATTGTTCCTCTGGCCATCCCTCTCATCTCTGGTCCTGGTAGTATTTCAACGGCCATTATTTATTCATCACGAATGAGCACCACTTATCACTGGATCGGTGCGATTGTTTCCTTTATCCTTTTAGGAGTAATGATTAAGCTAATTTTTAGTTACTCTAGAATTATTGGAAAGAAAATGGGGACAATCGGTCTAAATGTCATGACAAGAATTATGGGCTTAATTCTTCTCGCCGTTTCTATTGAAATGGTATCTTCTGGACTACGAGGACTTTTTCCAATTCTCGAAACATTCTATTAAAAGCAAAGATATTTTTAATCTCGTCAAATATAAGGCCTTTTGATACTCTATTAAAATCTATAGACCCTTTATAAATAGTATTTTAATGAAGAAAATTGCAGCATTTGATATAGGCTCCAATGCCATTAGAATGGCCATCGGAGAAATAGACCTCGAGGGTAAGTTTCACTTACTGAGTCGAGTGCGTGCACCTATTCGTTTAGGGGCAGAAGTTTTCTCTGGTCAAGAGCTATCAGAACACACTCGTGATACCGTCATTAAAAATTTTATTGATTTTAAAAAAAGCCTCGAACATGAAGGAGTAATCGCCTATAAGGCCGTCGCGACTTCTGCGCTTCGCAATAGTTCAAATGGTAAGACCCTTATAGACGCAGTATCTAAAAGCTCTGGTATTAGAATCGATCTTATCGATGGGCAAGAAGAAGCGGCCATTATTCGTAAAGCGCTGCAAACAAAGATAGATTTAAGTCGTAAAGATTATCTTCTCTTCGATATTGGAGGAGGTTCTGCCGAGCTCTCCATACTAAAAAAGGGAGAAGTGCAGGGCTCAATTAGTTTACCTATGGGGGCCGTGCGTCTACTTGAAATCGGTAAACTGGCAACTCATGATGGGCTAACTCCTGAAAGAGGTTATCGCGAATACTTAAGTCTTCTTAACTCGGAGATTGAGGGTTTTCTTAATGAGTTCTATCCAAGTACCAGACCTATTCGCGTCATTGGCACAGGTGGAAATTTCAAGCGCCTAAGTCGCTTGCGCAAGAAAGTCTTAGGAATAAAGAATATTGAATATGTTCTACCTGATGAAGTGGCCGAAATCAGAGAAGCTGTTGAAGAAACACCTCTACTTAATCGCACTAAGAAATTTGGTCTACGCCATGATCGAGCTGATGTTATTGTTCCGGCCATTTATATCATTGAAAATATAATGTCCTTCATTCCCATCAAAAAAATTTATACCCCAGATATTGGGTTGATTCATGGGATCCTCTTTCGTATGGTGGATCAAATGAATGAGCACCCGAAGACTAAGAAAACAAGTGTAGAGAGTTTTGAAGAAGGACCTTATTATAGAATCCTTTAGTTTCTTAAGACTCTTTTAATATTTTCAATTGAGAGTTAATCGTCACGCCCTCGGTAGACGGCGTCCTTTGGACATAGGTACCGTCTGATTTGAGTTCCCATAAGTGACGATTATCTCTTTCCAAGAGGTCTAGATAATTCCACAGATCTTGTTTGAGATCATTTCTCTTTATGGGCGTGATGACTTCGACTCGATCAAAGAGGTTTCGGTGCATCCAATCAGCACTTCCAAGAAAAAACTCCCCTTGGCGCGGCGACTTTTTACCATTTTGAAAATAGTAAATGCGACTATGTTCAAGCAGACGACCAACAAGGGAATAAACACGAATATTTTCACTAAGTCCTGTGACTTGTGGTTTTAAACTACAAAATCCACGAATAAATAGAGTGACCTTTACTCCCGCTTGAGAAGCACGATACAAGGCCTCAATAATTTGAGGCTCCTCTAATTGATTCATCTTGGCGATGATTCGCGCTGGCTTACTATCCTTCGCATTGCGTGTTTCACCTTCAATCATTTGCATGAAGCGAGAGAACATGGTGTAAGGAGCAACAAGGAGTTCCTTGTAATCTTTCTTTTGAGAGCGACCTGTTAGGTAATTAAATACTTCCAAAACTTCGGCACCTATTTCATCACGACAAGTAAAGAGACCATAGTCAGTATATAAGCGTGAGGTCTGAGAGTTAAAATTACCAGTACCAATATTGACATAGGATCGAATACGATCAGAGTCTTGGCGAACCACAAGAATCATTTTGGCGTGAGTCTTCAAATCCATAAGACCATAACTGACGTGGATTCCTGCTTCCTCTAGTTTTTGTGCCCATTGGATATTATTTTCTTCATCAAAACGGGCCTTAAGTTCAATAATGCAGGCCACTTGTTTCTTATTTTCTGCAGCTCTAATTAACGCATCAATTAAGCGTCCATCAGAGTCTGTTCGATAGAGTATGATTTTAATGGCCAAGACCTTTGGGTCCTCTGCGGCCTTTTTAACAAAGGTTTCTACCGACTGAGCAAAACTCTCATAGGGGTAATGAACGAGAGTGTCTTTTTTGCGTATCATTTGGAAAATACTAAAGTCTGAATTTCCTTTGTGATCAAACTGTGCGGGAAGATTGGCCGAATATCGCTTGTACTTTAATTTTTTGCGATTGATATCAATGACTTCATTGAAGCTCGTATAGGAAGGCAGTGTTTTGATGATATAGATATTATCATCTTCAAGTTCTAATTCTGTGGTTAGAAATTGAATGAGCCAAGGATCAGGATTGCCTACTAATTCAAGTCGAACCACGGGGGCAAATTTTCTTTCCTTCAAACCCTCTTCAACCCATTCCATTTTATCTTCAGCGTCGTCGCCATCTTCGCTGATGGCGGCATTTCTTGTGATTCTAAAGATACAACTTGCATCTACGATCATCCCTGAAAAAAGCGTATCTAAATTGGCCATAATGACTTCTTCTAGATTGATGAAACGATATTCACTATTGCGACTTTTCTTGAGTTGAATCCACTGAGGAATTTCGGAAGGTATTTTTATTCGGGCAAATTGACGGAGTCTATTTTTAGGTTTTCTTAGAGCAACACCAATTGATTTTGATAGATTAGAGAGAAAAGGGAAGGGGTGTCCTGAATCAACGGCCAATGGGGTGAGAATAGGAAAGATATTCTTTTTAAAATAAACTTTCAGTTCACGGGCTTCACTGGTACTGAGATCTTTCCAATCCAGTAGCCTAATCCCCTCTATTTCAAGTGCCGGAATAATCGTATTCTCAAAACATAGGTTAAGTAATTGCTGTTGATGATCGACTTTCTTTCTCATCTCTTCATAGAGTTCTTCAGCACTATGTCCTGAGAGGTAGGCTCCGCGGATGCCCTCTTTTCGTTTTTTAAATAGTGATCCCACACGTTTCATATAGAATTCATCATTATTTGAGCGCCAAATACCTAAGAAGCGTAGACGCTCTAGTAGAGGAGTTCTTTGATCGAGGGCCTCGTGAAGCACTCGAAAATTGAAATCTAGCCAACTTATGTCTCTATTAAAGAAGTGTTGAGGATTATATTTCTGCGCTCCAAACTGAACGGTTAAGGGAGTGGTGGAAATCTTCTTTCTCAAGGTTGGCTTGCGGCTAACTTTAGAAGTGGTTTGGGGTGAAGTATATTTCCTTGTCGATTTCTTTGTGGTGGTATGTTTGCGGGCCATCTGTTTTTTTGAACGAGAGGCGGGGGATTTTTTCTTGGAGGATTTTTTGGATCCTATTTTCTTTGTGGTTTTCTTTGTAGTTTTTTTTGCTGTTTTCTTAGCCTTTTTTTTCGTACTTTTCTTTGTCGTTTTCTTTGCGGCTTTCTTTGTCGTTTTCTTTGCGGCTTTCTTTGCTGTGGGCATAGTCGTTTTCTTGGTCACCTTTTTGGTGACTTTTTTCTTTATCGTTTTCTTTGCTGCTGGAGCGACCATGAAGTTCCTCAATATTTATTTAAATCTTATTTTACTCCTTGTCGGAATGAGTAAAAGTCTTTTTAAGCAATACTTTATGAAGATCCTGTTAGTTAAGACCAATCAAAGAACTCTGCTTTATGTCTAATAGTCTTATTTCTCTGTTTAGGGGGGGATACTTGACGAGAACTCTTGAAAACGTAACTATATTATAAAGGGAGGTTACTCCATGGAAGCTGTATTATTTCCATTGCCTGGACTGATTTTAAGTCCTGGCGGTAAAATTACTTTGAATATATTTGAACCCCGATACTTGAAGATGGTGCAAGATGCTCTAGACAGAGATCTACCTATGGCCATTGGTCACGCTTCTAAAACCGAGTTTTCTACTTCGGTAGCTATACCTGATGAAGGTTTTCCCTATGTATGCTCAGATGTTGGGTTTGGTAAAGTTGAGGTATTAGGAGAGTCCCCAAAAGGTTTATTTGTGGCCGTGAGCTCGCTTGGTAAGGCCCATATTTCTCATGTGGAAGGATGTGCAAACGATTACATTAAACTTCAAATATCTCCCATACATCAAAATTATGAGCTCAGCTCTCATAGTGAGTTTCTCTATCGTCGAATAAAGTCTCTCGCTGCAGATAAAATGATGAATTGCCTTAAGTCAGAAGAAGAAGTTGAGCGGGTGATGCAACAGCTTAGCTCTCCCCATAAGTTATTGGCCTTCTACACGGATCACATTCTAAAAGGGTGGGATAAAAAGTATGAACTTTTTCAAATTGATGATATCAACGAAAAAATTCAGCGCTTAGGTCAAATGATTGTTTCTGATAATAGAGATATGGATTCTTCTCTACATTAGAAGTTGGATTGTACTATTTTCCAATGAGGATCGTCGCTACTGCCTTTTTCTAGTATTACGCAACCTGCAGTAGGGAAGAAGACTCTCTTGCCGCAAATTTCTTCTAAAAGTAGAGGAAGAAAGGGCATGTGGGACACAAGTATAAGGTTGCGCTCCCAAATCATTAAATTATTTGCCCATGAATGAATCGATGACTCAGGCTTGAGTTGCGTTGAGACTTCACAACTCAGATGAGACGCGATCACTTCTTGTATTATTTGTGAGGTGTCTCGAGCGCGATCAAGGCCAGAGTGAATGATATTATCTGGTTTAAATTGAATTTCTTTAAGATATTGAGCTGTTTGCAAGGCTTCGGTGCGGCCAGTACTGGATAGTTGTCTGCGAGAATCGATTGGATGAAACGGAGCGTCGCTATGACGAATTAAGGCCAGTTTAATGCTCATCATTATTCTCCTTGTTTCCTTGAATAAGAGATACTTATCTTATTCTTTTTTTCACTTAACTTCAAAAATTACAGGATTTTTTATTGGCATCTTCTTAGGGAAAAAGTAGTCTTGCGCTATGACATTAGACCAAATAGAAACGTTCTTAAAGGTTGTTGAATGTGGCTCCTTCAAGTCTGCTTCGGAGGTTCTTCATCGATCTCAACCTGCTCTAAGTATCGCTGTTAAAAAGTTAGAAGAAAGCCTTGGCGTTAAACTCTTTGACCGCGATCAATATCGTCCTGTTCTTACGGCCGCAGGAGAAGCTTTCTTTATCAAGGCCAAAGACCTCTTTGAATCGGCACAAAGTGTAGAGAAATTTGGACGTCAATTAGGGCTTGGAGAAGAGCCTGAAATATCAATTGCGATTGATGTACTTTGTCCTATTACTCCTGTTCTGAACACGCTTAGAATATTTTCATCTCGCCATCCTGATACGAGACTCAATATTAATTTTGAAGTCTTAGGGGGAGCGGCTGATAAAGTTGAATCAGGTGAAGTTCAAATGGCCATTAGTCCAGAAGTGGGCCTAGATACGGGTAAATTTAATTTTCAAAGTTTTAGTACAGTGGCCATGATTCCTGTAGCTTCACCTCTTTTGATTGGTGATAATAGAGGTACTGAAATTTTATCTGACGAACTTAAGAAGTATCCTCAAATTATTTTGACAGACTCGAGCCCTAGGTCATCGAATCGAACCTTTGGTGTTCTCGGTGGTGGTAGGCAGTGGCGCGTGCGCGAAATGGGCGTGAAGAAAGATATTATTACGGCCGGATTGGGTTGGGGTCGATTGCCTGAACACCTTATTATAAATGACCTCGAACAGGGCATTCTGATGGAAATTAATAATCCTCAGATAGCGCGTGAATCTTTTGAAATTTTTCTCTTAACCAGTGGTCATCATCCGATGGGGCCTCTTGGACAAGAGTTATGGCAACTTTTTTCTCATTAATTTGTATTGGAATAGGAAAGACCTATGGATAATTTAAATCAAGACCCTCGTGTGAACGAAATCATTAAAAGCTTCCGCGCATTTTCTGATTGGGAAAATCGTTATAAGCATCTTATTTCGATGGGAAAAGAATTAGCCCCTTTTCCTGAAGAGCATCGTAAAGAAGAAAATAAAGTTAAAGGATGCCAATCTCAAGTTTGGCTCCACAGTGAACTTAAAGAGGGGAAAGTCTACTTTTGGGGCGACTCTGATGCTTCAATTGTAAAAGGTATCGTGGCGCTTCTTTTAAATATATACAGTGAACGTACGCCAGGGGAAATTCTAGGGCTACAACAAGACTTCGTCGAATCGATTGGTTTAAAGCAACACTTATCCATGAGTCGGGCCAACGGTCTGAGTGCGATGATGAAGCAAATTCAATTCTATGCTTTGGCGTATAAAACTAAAATTGATCTAGGAATTAAGTAATGAGCAATCTTCCTGTTATCCGACCCAGAAGAAATCGTAAATCTATGGCCATGAGAGATATGGTTCGCGAACATGAGTTGAGTGTGAGTAATCTCATCGCTCCTTTATTTGTTATAGAAGGAAGTAATATTAAGCAGGAGATTGCCAGCATGCCTGGGCAATTTCGCTTGAGTCTTGATCATTTATTAGATGAGTGTGGACGCCTGCAAGAGCTCGGTGTTCCCTGCGTTTCTTTATTTCCTGCCCTTGGTGATGATAAAAAAGATAAGCTGGCGACAGAGTCAGCAAATGCACAGGGACTCTTTGCGCAGGCCATTGCCGCTGTTAAAAAGAAGTACCCTGATCTTTTGGTCATGAGTGATGTGGCCATGGATCCCTATTCCAGTGATGGGCATGACGGTCTCGTATCAGATGATGGAAGAATTTTAAATGATGAGTCACTACCTATCTTAGCAAAGATGGCCGTAACTCAAGCCCAAGCAGGTTCTGATATTATTGGGCCAAGTGATATGATGGATGGTCGTATTGGTTTTATTCGTGATGCTCTTGATAAGAGTGGGCACAGTGAAACTTCTATTATGAGCTATGCCGCTAAGTATGCATCTTGCTTTTACGGACCATTTCGAGATGCTCTTGATTCGGCTCCCAAGTCTGGAGATAAGAAGACCTATCAAATGGATCCGGCCAATGTTGAAGAGGCCATTAGAGAAGCACGTCTTGATGCCCAGGAAGGTGCCGATATCTTAATGGTAAAGCCAGGCTTACCTTATCTTGATGTGGTTCGTGCTCTTAAGCAAACGAGTGAGCTTCCCATTGCTGTTTATAATATTAGTGGTGAGTACGCTATGATTAAGGCCGCGGCACAAAAAGGATGGCTCGATGGGGAAGCGGCCATGATGGAAGTTCTTCTGTCTTTTAAACGGGCCGGTGCGAGCATGATTCTTACTTATTTTGCTAAAGAAGCAGCACTAGTCTTAAAAAAATAGGCTGAAACTCTCTTTTATTGGTATCAGTTTGGACCCGACTGGGAGCAAGGTGATACCAAAAATGTCTAAAGAAAATACAACTTCTTACAAGTACAGTTATTTATTCAATGGCCATTTAACTCTGTAAAAAATTACTCCATACTAGCCTCTACACCACACAATCAAAGAGTGATTTAGGGGAGAAATGAAGATGAATCTATCTGTTACGAAGTCTATTATTCTATCAACACTACTAACGCTTTCAATCGGCTCGCAGGCTTCTGATATCCTTGATATCTCCGAAAACTATAGTTCTCAATACTTACGTCATATGGGTGATCATATCTCAGACGTACATGAAGTTTCTGAACTTGATTTACATTTAAGAACAGCGAATGCAGAAGTCTCACGACTTTTATCCAAGAAGTCTGCTCTTGAAAGTGAGCTTAACTCTGCTCAGTCAAAGAAGGCGGGGCTTCAATCCCAAAGGGCCGCTCTACAACAAGAGATTCAAAATACACAAATGCGAGTAGAATTTCTTCTTGAAGAATTCTATCCACAGTATTCATCTGTGGCCGCACTCAAGCAAGGCATCGCTCGTGAGCGTAAGCAATTGGTAGATGCTCTTGAATATGTAAAAGTACAAATAGAAGATAGATCGGCACCTTTCCAAAAACGTATTGATATCCTCACTAGTGAGAATAATAATAATCAACAATTATTAAGAAGCGTTGTTTCAGACAAGAATTCCAATACCAGTAAACTAAGTAGTGCCTTAAGAGATAAGAAGTCCCTAGAATCAAGTATCGCAGCTCTTAGACGTCAGATGGGCAACACCGCTCAACTAAATGCTCAGGTGGCCAAGAGCAAAACAGAATATGAAAAAGCAAAAGATAAGAAAGGGGATCGTAAATGTATTCTTGGAGGTCTCTTTTCTTCTAAGTGTCGCGATTATCTAAAGGCTAAAGAAGCTTATGAAGAGATCAAGGATATTCAATCTGGAAAAACTCTTGCGAGTAAGCAAAAAGATTTAAATCAGAAGAACACACAAATTACAGGATATGAGCAACAGCTTGAACGCGCTGTGGCCAGAGAGAGAAGTCTCAATGCCAGTATCAAAAGCAATCAAGAAGAGATTTCTTCTCAAGAAACTCTTATTTCTCGCGTGACGGCCTCTCTTCGCCCTCAACTTATAACGAAAAGAAATGATCTTAATGCTTTTGATGCAAGTCTTGGCAATGCCCATCGTATCTATTCTTATCAAGATGAAATGGCGAATAATAGAGGAAGCCTCAGTAGTGTGAATAGTCAAATTACGGCGCTTAATCAAAGAATCCCTCTACTGCCCAGTGAAATAAATGCCGTTGCCTCTCAAATTGAAGTTAAGAAGGCGCAAAGAGCAAGTGCTCAATCTGAATTTAGTTTTGCTCAGTCTCAGATCGAAAAACGCAAAGAAGATTTACTCATTTCTGAGAGTAATCTTAAAGTGGCCCTTCTTAATAATACACAAGTGGCCGTTGGTATGGATAAGACTAGCTTTGAGCAACGCTCTATCTATAGTAATCGTGACTGGAGCTTTTCAAAGTCAGAAGGTTCTATTTTTGATCAAGGAAGTACAACATGTGTCGCCCAAACAAAAGCGCACGGTGATAAGGGTAATGAAGCGGCGTTAAGTGTAGGAAAAGTTCTTGTATCTCATGAGTCTTCAGAGCCTACTGTTTTTATTAAATTAACTACGGATAAAGTAGAGCAAGAGCTTACAAGTGCTAAGGTTATGACTGTAAGCGCTCCTAATTCAAGTAAGAGCTTTAAGCTCAATCTTGTACCAAGCTTATCAACTTCAGACGAGCTCATCTTTTTGGTTGAATTAGAGCAAAGAGAAGAGTTGATTAAGGTTATTTTGGCCGAGTACTCTGTGCAAGCGAGCTTAAATCACTCTGAGGATAATTTTACTTTCTCTCTTCTAGGTTCTACCAAGACGATAAAATCAGATGACTCAAGCCTAGCTTCTCAGTGTGAAGGCATTGAGATCCTTGATTAATTATAAATAGATAATATTTTCCTGTGACATTGAGGGGGCTTTTTAAGCCTCCTTTTTATTGTGCAAGTTGTTGTTTTTACGGATTTTTTGTGAAGATTAACTATTACACTTGTTTTACAAACCGGGAGCCTATTTTGTTCTACAATTTATACATAAGATAACCCAAGCATTTATTAGGGAATAAATTATGAAAGTAGCACAAACATTAGAAACACAAACAGACACTCATCAAAAGGTTAATCTGCAAAAGATTGTGAAGCCTTATACAAAGATTGATGAGGCCAAAAGCTGGTGGCAGGTCGCCAATACATTGATCCCATTTCTTTTGAGTTGTGTGATGGCCTATCAGATGTATGCTGTTTCTTACTTGGCCTCCTTGGCCTTTACCATATTAGGTTCACTCTTTGTTGTTAGAACTTTTATTCTGATGCATGACTGTGGACATGGCTCGCTTTTTAAATCAAAGCGCACAAGAGATATCGTAGGAACTCTGACAGGAATCCTTTGTTGGACTCCTTATAAGCAATGGTCACGTGAACATGCGGCCCATCACCAAGACTCAGCAAATCTTGATAAAAGAGGACGCGGAGATGTTTGGACGATGACATTAGAAGAATATAGAGCAGCTCCTTGGACTGAAAAACTTGGTTATTACTTATATCGTCATCCCATTGTGACTTTTATTATTGGACCTGTTTATATTTTTCAATTTAGACATAGAGTTACTCTTAAAACAGACCGTCCAGAAGAGAAGAGAAACTTATATTTAACAAATATCGCTCTACTTGCGATTGTTGGTACAGTAGGCTCTATCATTGGCTTTAAGACTATGTTCTATATCTATGCACCGATGTTCTTCTTAGGAGAACTCTTTGGTTGTATTCTTTTCTACGTACAACATCAGTATGAAGAAGTTTACTGGCAAACAACAAAAGATTGGAATTATAATGTAGCAGCTCTAGAAGGATGTAGTTATTTTAAACTTCCTAAAGTGCTTCAGTGGTTCTCTGGTAATATTGGTTTTCACCACATTCACCATTTGAATCACAGAGTGCCTAATTACAATCTTCAAGCTTGTTATGAAGAAAATGAAGTATTTAAAGACTGTGTTGTTCTTACGATGAAAGATGTTATCCCTTGTATTCGCATGAAGATTTATGATGAAGAAGAAGGGAAGTTGTTAACATGGAAGCAGGCCAAAATTCGTTTAGGTCAAATCCAAGAGCAGGCCGCGGAAGCACTACAAGAGAAAATATCTGAGAATGTTCACGCAGTAGCTGATATCAAAGCTCAAGTTAGTTCTTACTAAATATCTGATTTCTCGTCTATAGATGTGTCCTTTTCGGGGCACATCGGACTTTCTTGCCGTCTTTCAACCCCATATATCTATCTAATTTTTTTATGAAGTGAACTATCCGACAAGTCTAGTGATATCGTTTATTTAAGTTGTGATGATCACAATTTAATAGCGGTACGTCGGTTGGAATGAATATATTGAGATGGTTAATCACATTTAGTCTTGGGCTATTTCTAAGCTCTTGCTTACTCCCTAGTGAGAAAGGTAAGGTCTCTTTGAGCCTTAGCTCTTCTGATCAGGCGACACGTGATAGCGCAAAGAAATCACGCGCTAGTGTGAATGAAGTTAAACTTATCGATGATCAATTAATTATTAAAGGCTCAGATCTTGATGCTGTAGTGAAGGCGAAAGTTTCTCAAAACGGATCAGATTCAAGCCTTTCTATCATTTCTCAAACGGCAAATGAACTTATCCTTAGCTCCTCTTCCAAAGTGGCCTTGGCCCTTAATACGTTGATGTCTCTAACGCTAGAAGATGCTTACGGGGCAACTGTAGTTGAAGTCACTTTTAATCTTCCAGACTCGTCTGTATCTACGGATAAAATTGGTGATGAACAAGTCACAACTGAAAAGATTGCTGATGGTTCTATTACGGCCGTGAAGCTCAATCAAATGAGTGCGTCAGTAGGACAGCTTCTTCGTTGGAATGGTAGCACTTGGGTGGCCAGTGATTTAGATGCGCTCACTTATGCCGGATCTTGGGATGCTTCTGTGGGAGGGAATCCAAATCCAGCCGCAGTAGGAGGAGAATATTATATTGTCTCAGTTGATGGTAGTGCAGATCCAGGAGACGGGAATACTCGATCTTGGGCGCAAGGGGACTGGATTGTCTTCAATGATAATACTTCAGCATGGGATCAAATTAGTAATAGCTCTGATGTGACAAGTTTTGAAGGACGTACTGGTGGGGTTACGGCCCAAACAGGTGACTACACTTGGGCCATGATCAATAAGACAACATCAAGTATCGGTGACATTGCCGATGTCGATCTTTCTACTCCGGCAACCACGGGTAAGGTTTTAAAGTTTGATGGAACCAACTGGATTGCTGACGATGATCTCTCTGGTGGGGGAGCGGGTTCCGTTTCTTCTTCGGAGATTGCTGACGGGTCAATTGTCGATGCCGATGTTTCAGGAAGTGCAGCGATTGCGTGGAGTAAGATTAATAAAACCGGTGCCGCGGCCAGTGATGTGGGTCTTGGTAATGTCACGAATGATGCTCAACTAAAAGCTGCTGACTTAGATGATACAACAACGCTTGGAACGAGCACGACAAAAGTTCCCTCCCAAAATGCAGTGAAAACATATGTTGATAATGCCGTTACTGGAATGGGCTCTGTTACTTCTATTACAGGGGGCGCAGGCTTAAATGATGGGCCAATTACCACGACGGGAATTCTCAACGTTCAAGTGGATGATTCCACCATTGAAGTTTTTTCAGATGAACTTCAAGTAAAGGCTTTGGGAATAGGTTCGGGGCATCTTAGTGCCAATGCGGTTACGACGGCCAAAATTACAGATGGTAATGTAACCAATGCAAAAATAGATAGTGTCGCTGATACAAAAATAACAACAGCATGTTCAGACGGAGAAATCTTATCCGCTTCTAGTGGTAACTTTGTTTGTGCAAGTGCGAGTAGCGCTGGTAATTGGACATTATCGGGAAGTGATCTCTACTTTGATACAGGTAAGGTTACTATAGGTTCCAACAGTGGATCTTCGCAGCTTGAAGTTCAAGGTGATTTCTCTTTGAATTTATCCGGTACTGTTGATGTGGCCTCAGGCAGTAGCGCCGTTGTAGGAACAGGAACGTCTTTTGATACTGAGATAGAAATTGGTGACGCTTTAAGAATTGATGGTGAAGATTTTCTAATCACCGATATTGCAGACTCAACTCATTTAACTCTCGATTCAAATCATTCTACTGGCGCATCTTCGGTGACAGCGGCTAAAAGCCCAGACCTTCTGTCAGTTCTGAAAGGCTCTAGTGATTCGGCCTTTGTTATTAAATCAAATGGTAATATTGGTCTCGGAACAGATTCTCCAAGTGACGCGATTACTTTAGTAGGGAAAGACTTAAATTTTGGTATATATGATCCTGCTTTTTCTTCAACAGTTAAAAGAGTTGACCTCTATGCTAAGGGTGGCAATGGCCATTTGAAGATGTTCGGATCTTCCGGTGGAGTATATTTAACAGGGCAAAATAATATACCAAGCTATATTGATGCTGGTAACTTTGGTATTGGAACTAAGACTCCAAGCACGAAGTTAGAAGTCGATGGTGTGATTACGGCCACAGGTTTTAGTGGACCCATTACAAGTACGACCATGTCGGCCAATGCAGGGACGGCAAGTAGTCCTTCCTATACTTTTTCAAGTGATGCCAATACAGGTTTCTATTCAACGGCCGCTGATACTATTGAAGTTAGTGTTGGAGGAAGTAATGTTTTTGATATGAGCTCTGTAGGGCTTGTATCTGCTACTACAGGAGGGGCGTCGGTTAGTAGCGCCAATGGAACGGCCTCGGTGCCCACCTTTAGTTTTGCTGGAGATGAAGATACAGGTTGGTTTTCTCCTGTTGCAGATCATTTAGCTGCATCAACTGGAGGGAGTGAACGCATTCGAATCGATAGTTCAGGAAATATTGCGATAGGAACTACTACAACAAGCGCACACTTAGAAGTGAATGGAAGTGGAGATCAATTTATTGAAATTGAAAACACGGATGCGACTTCTTCTTCAATGATAACTTTTAAGAATACAACAGATACATGGAATGCAGGATTAAAACTTCATTCCATTTATCCGGGAGTGGATACCTTAGGCTTCTCTATCGATGATGATTCAACGAGTAGATTCTTTATTGATGATTCTGGAAGAGTAGGATTAGGATATACAAAGCCAACTGCTGGATTACATTTTTCTCATGAAAGAAGAGATGAAACAGATATTTTAGATGATCTTAGTGAATATAAAATCAATCTTGGTTGTTCCATTCAACAATCAGAATGTAAAAATGTCTCGCGTGCTGCAGGTTTTTCAGTTAAAGATGCTACTTCGGATAATCGTTTTACAACCCTCACTTATCATGGCTATGCTCATGAGTTCTTTGCGACTCCTGCTGCAACTTATCCGGCCTTACTCATTGATAGTGGCGCCTACTTAGAATCTGGAAACACTGCTATATCTATAAGAGGACATAGTACAGAGTCTGATGAGTTTGCTTTAAAAGTAAAAAATTCACTTTCAAATCCTCTGCTTTCCGTTTTAAATTCTGGAGAAATAGGTATAGGAACAAATAGTCCTAGTGGGTTACTATCAGGTACAGGAACTAATCGACTTCACTTAAAAAGTTCAAATGGTTCTGCTGAAATTAATATAGAACATACAGGGACTTCTATAGGGCATAAAAGTGGAGTAAGCTTTTCTTCTTCTGGTAATCAAGTTGGTTATATTAGGACTGAAAAGTCTACAACATCTGCTCATGATGCAAGTCTCGCCATTGGAACAAGTGATGGAACGACATTAAGTGAAAAAATGCGTATCACACAAACAGGAAATGTCGGAATTGGGACGAATTCACCATCGAGTAAGTTTCATGTGAGTGGTACTGGGACGACTGGTTCATGGGGTAGTTATGATCCAACTGAAGGTTATGTAAGAATTGGTGAATCGAATGATGGGATTAATTTAGGTATAGATGGAAATTCGATTGTTGGCGATAGTAGTATAAGCATTGTAACAACAACGGCCAATCCTATCGTTTTTGGAACGAATAATACCGCTCAGATGAGAATTACTTCTGATGGAAGAATTGGAATAGGGACGACTGCTCCTGAAAAACAACTTCATCTTAAAGGTGATGGCTATATTCTCTTGGAAAATAGTGGAGGGACTCAGGCCCAGCTTAATTTAGGTAATTTCGGAAGTATGTTGGCCATTGGGGGAGCAACGGGAACTTCAAATACGATTAATATTGACGTCTCAACAGGTTATACAGGCATAGGTATTGGTAGTCCTACGCAAAAACTTGACGTAGGTGGAAATATTGCAGTCTCAGGCTCAACAGTTCACACTTCTGATCGTCGGCTTAAAAGAGATATAGCTTCCCTAGATAATGCTTTAGAAAAAGTTACTTCACTTGAAGGTGTTACTTATAACTGGAAAGATGAGAATCGTGATCAACATCGTCAGATTGGGGTGATCGCTCAAGATGTAAAAAAAGTCTTTCCTGAAGCCGTATACGAAAATAAGAATACAGGTTTTTTGTCTGTAAATTACTCAGGTCTTATTGGAGCACTCATTGAATCAATTAAAGAACTCTTTAGTATGGATAAAGAACAGAATCGTAAGATAGCAGCACTTGAAGATAATAACGAAGTTTTAAGAGAAGAGTATCTTAAAATTCAGAAAGAAAATGAAATTATTCAACATGAAAATCAGCAGATGAAATTATTCTTATGTGAACAATATCCATCTGCTGATTTCTGTCCTTAGAGAAATCTGACAATCTAGAAGGACGCTCTTAAACCTACTACAATATGGCGTTTTGGCATTCTTATTTGATCTTTAATGATAGAGACGTGATTGATCGCGACTTCATCCGTTAAGTTATTAAGTTGTCCGTAGAGCATGATGGTTTGATCATCAACTCTTAAGTCATGAGAGTAATCAAAGTTAATCATCGTATAGGCCGAAGTTGAGCTTTCGTTATTGGCCGTATGATCTTGTTGAAAGACTCTTTGGATTTCTAGTCCCGTGTTGAAATAATCACCCATGTAGCGCACTTCTCCCATTAGACGAATGGGGGTCATTCTGGCGAGGTTTTGATTAAAGGTCTTATTACGACCTCTTAAGTAATCACCTTTTAGAGTCCACTGAAGACTTGGGTTTACGAAGTGAGTAAAACTTAATTCCGCTCCATAGATGAGTGCTTTATTTTGCTCGTAATTGAAAATTGAGAAGTCTTCCTCTGAATCTCCGGCCGTTCCACTTTCATCCGTATCATCTACATTTCCGGTCGGATTGAGGGAGAGGTAGTTTTCAAACTTATGTCCGAATACATTGAATACACTTTCCATTGTTTTACTTTTTTGACGTAAACTCCACTCCGCGGCAACTGACTTTTCTTTTTCAAGATTCTCGTCACCTACGACAAATTTTCCAATGGCGATGTGGGCCCCATTGGCATAGAGCTCTTGAAAGGTGGCCGCTCTTTCATTGTAAGAAAGATTTAAACCTGTAGTGAACTGCTCACTTAGATTAAAGAGCACACCCGTTGCTGCACTAAAGGTATTGAAGTCTTTGTCTTTGGCCGTGGCCACAACATTTCCGGCTTCCGCTTCTACTTTCGTTGTTTCGTAGCGAAGACCTAGGTTGAGCTTTCCCCATTTTTGTTGAAGTTGCTCAAAGAGAAAGAAAGCGTATTGTTGTGTTTTATTAATGGGAAGAAAGGCCTCATCTCCCACGGCCTTGAAGTCAGAAATTTGAGTTTGTAGTCCCATGATTCCTGTAATCTGATCATTCACGCGGTGATAGAGCTCTAAGCGTGTCTCATTTCCTTTATTATCAAAGTTAGTTCCCACTGATCCGCCTTCAAGCTCGGAGTGCTCATAGAAGGTTTGGGCCGACTTTAATTGAACGCTAGTAAAGAAGCCTTTTAGATCATGATGAGCCAGGACATCTACACGCTGTTGTCTCATATCAATGTCTACATCTTCTTCTGCAACCACTCCGTAGAGATTGTCATAGAGAGAGTAGCCCACTCCTACATAAGTATCTTCATCTATGAAGTAGCTGGTTCCCACTGAGTAGGACTTTTGATTATATTCTGAATTGGCAATCTTTTGATCAGGAGTTTTTAGATCAGTGGCCGAACCCATATCTCCATCTACGTGAAGCATGAAGTTATTAGCCCCATAATCAAGATTCATGGCCATATTTTGACCATCATTAGAAGAGTCAGTTTTTACATCAAGTCCTCCGGATACGTGCTCATGATAATTCTTATGTATACGTGATGTAACAACATTGACCACACCACCAATGGCCGAAGAACCATAGAGTAAATTTAGAGGTCCTCTTACAACTTCAATTCTTTCAGAAACAAGCGGGTTGATAGGAACAGCGTGGTCTTGACTAGCGCCCGAGAGGTCCATGATTCCCAAACCATCTTGAAGAATTCTGATACGATTACCGTTGAGTCCTCTAATCACAGGACGAGAAGCATTGGGACCAAATTGAGTGGAGCTAATTCCCACTTCTTTACTAAGAGTTTCACCAAGAGTGCTTTGGGCCTTCTTGGCAAGCTTATCACCTTCTAAAACAGTCACGGATTCTACCGCTTCATTCCAAGCGTTAGATGTATTTTGACCATGGACGGTGAGGACTTCAATATGGGTAAGGGAGTCATGATGTTCTGAAGTTCTATGACGCTCTCCTTTATCATGAGTAGCGTGTTGCGTTTGGGCAAGGGCAGGCTTTGCAATAAGAGTTAGCGCCATACCTATCCCAATTATGGGGAGAGTTTTCATAATACGAATCCTTTTGAATAAAAATTTCAATTGAATTCATATTACGTTTATGCAAGTGACTTGTAAATATTGAGATTAAAGATTTAGTAGATAATCTATTTTATTGATGCGAAAAACTTTTTCTTCAGCGGAGTGGGCGCCATTTTTCTTATAGGCCGTTCGCTTGCAACCTGCTTCATCGTCATCAGTAAAGTCATCAGCACCTTCGATGAGGATACCTTCAACGAGTCCTGTTTTTTGATTAAATACAGGAGAGCCTGAATTTCCAACAAAACTATCAAGGTTGGTATTGAAGTAGTTTTGTTTACGTAAGAAACTCGTTATGGGTTTTAAAAATCCAAAGAAGTTTCCAGACTTTACTTCAGCTCCATCAGCAATTTTTTGTGGAAGTCCATAGGGGTGACCTACGATTAAAAGGTTTTCTCCCCAATTTGGTTTTCCTTTGCGGCGAAAATCTAGAGGTTCGCGATCTTCTACTTCTCGATCAAGTTTGATAACGGCATAATCAAGAAGTTTATATTTCTCATCGACAAGTTCACTCGAGAGAACTTCCTTACATTTATAGATGTCTTTATTGGGAAAGCGAGTAACCCCTTCTTCGTAACCAAATACCCAGCTGAAGCTATCACAAGGAGTGTCTTCAGTAACACAGTGGCCTGCAGTAACAAGCACATCAGGAGCTACTAAGAATCCGGTACAGATAGGAAGGATATTTTGTTGGGCATAAGGCTCGTCGCTACAAACGTTATATGAACGCGCCGCTGTTCTTTTGAAGAAAGTAGTGAAGTTCTCAGGATCTTCAGCAAAGTCGGGACGAAGGGATCTTGTTTTTACCATTCCGGCCACGCTTTTGGCCTTATCTCTAAAGTAACGATCTGGATATTCACTTGTCTCAAAGCGATTATCTTTTCCGTAAACAACATCATAATTAGCTTCTTGACCATAAGCGGGTTTAATCAAACACAGCTGAATAAAAGAAAAGCTAAAAGAGAGAAATTGCTTCTTAGTTAATAAAGAAAATGGAGTGATATTCATAATCGACCTCAAAATTAGTAATGAGGCGATATAATATCGCAATGCGCAAATTATTCAATGGATTGAGTCGAATCGAGTAAAAAAGTAAGGAAATAGAGCTCTGTAGTGATTATTTTCTAACGGGAACTTTGACGCGTACTTTCTTTTTCTCATGGGTCTTCTTAGCAGCAATGGCCAGATTCCCGAGAGAGATCATACCTAGTCCTAGAATGAGTACTTCGATAAATGATTGCATAGTCATGAAAACCCCTTTGAAACCCTTGGGTATAACTTATTATACCCTAATAATGGACTATTCGGTGCTCTTGGAAGGAATTGTTAGAGTTTTATTAGTTAGATTTCGAGTTTTCAATGACTTAAGTATTTAGACTTATTAATATTTACATATTTTCCGAAACTTAGGTGCCATTTTGGCCCTTCACAGGGGACTAAATACTGCCTAAAATAAGGGTCGAAACAACAAACTCATTTTAATTTAAGAAGGATTGTCATGGAAAGGACTCTCGACACTGGCCAAAAGGCCTTTGATATCAATCTCGACTCTTCCATTTATGGAACGTTTGCAGAAATCGGAGCAGGCCAAGAGGTGGCAAGGCAGTTCTTCAGGGCCGGAGGGGCAGCGGGAACCATCGCTAAGTCTATGTCGGCCTATGATATGACCGTAAGTGATTCTATTTATGGTCGCTCTGGAAGATATGTATCCAAAGCTCGACTGGAGACGATGCTCTCTAAAGAATATGATCAATTAATTGAGAGGCTTCATGAACAAAGAGGTGTTGAGACAAAGTTCTTTGTCTTTGCTGACACTGTGGCGGCCAAGTCCTTTAAGTACACGGCCGAATGCCATGGATGGATGGGAGTTCGCTTTCAGCACGAAACTGGAGCACAAGCGTCTCAAATGATTCTTCATGTACGTATGCTTGATCACGTTAATTTACAGCAACAAGAAGCCCTTGGCATTTTAGGAACCAACCTCATTTATAATTGCTTTCGTGAACGTGATGATCGTGTACAGTTTGTAAAAACACTCATGACTGATATTTCTACAGATAGAATTCTGATTGATTATATTGAAGTTAAGGGTCCAGCTTTTGCGGGACAAGACCACCGATTATGGCCGCTTGAATTAGTTAAAAGAGGATATACGGAATCGATCCTCTTTGGTAGTGATGGAACTATTCTTTCGGCAAAAGATGAGTTCTATAAAAAGAAGCTTCTTGTATCTCGTGGTTCTTATCGTCCACCAACTCACTTCAATATGGATATGTTAGAAAAAGGAAAAGCTGCCTTTTGTAAAAAGACGGGAAGCTGTAATACTGACGACTTTATTGTTATTCCCGAAATATCGATGAGTAAGCTTAAGGAGAGAGGCCAAGTTATATCAGAAGATTTTCTGGCGCGAATTGATCTCTTAGGTAAGCTTGGTCAGATGTGTTTGATTTCAAGCTATAATACTTATGGAGAGTTATCCCAATACTTATCCACTTGTACTAGTGATAAGGTGGCCTTTGTTATGGGTTATTATAATCTTGAAGAAGTTTTTAGTTTTGATAAATATGCCAATAACCCAAGTGGATTACTTGGTGGAATTGGTGAACTTATGGGGCATAAAACGGAAGTCTTTGTATATCCGGCCCTAAGTGATGATGGAAAAAAAGTTCTCTCAGCAAAAGATGCTCAAGTTCACAAAGATGTTAAACTGCTGTTAGACTACTTGTGTAGTATTAAGAGGATTGAAGACATTGAAGATTACGATGAAAACTACTTCAGTATTTGGTCTCGAACTGTACTGCGTATGATTCAAAATAATGAGCCCGGTTGGGAAGTTATGGTGCCCGATGTAGTGGCCAAGGAAGTAAAGAAGCAGTGTCTCTTTGAGTTCCCCTGTGAAATAGATTAAGGATAGTTATGGCGACAGGTTTATACGGAAGTGATGTTATTATCGTAGATGATGAATCTAGTGTTCTAGAAGTTCTAGAGATGTATTGTGAAAATATGGGTTGTTTTCGCAATATTATTCGTGCCCGCGATGGCAGTGAAGCTTCTAAAAAATTATCCAATCAGAAATTCTGTTTAATTCTCCTTGATATTAATATGCCGCGAAAGTCTGGTGTGGATATTATTAAAGAGATCTCCCACAAGAATCATCCCAATTCTCCTGAGGCCGTAGTCATTGTCTCAGGTGAGTTGAATAAAGAAGTGCTTACGCAGAGTATGAAACTAGGAACGAAGAACTTTATCGTAAAGCCTTTTACTGAAGAGCAGTTCCAGGCCAAGGTGCGTAGTATTTTAGAGACTACTGCACCTCAATTACTCATTTAGAATAAGCGATCAACATTATCCTTAGTATATTTATTAATTTGATTCTCAGATAAATCTGTAGGAAGGCCGTCGTACTTAGAGTTCTCTGAGGGAATCATATGTAGGGTTTGCGTTGGGAAAGCAAATTGAACACCCATCTCCTTACCAAGCCTTAAGATATCCATAATCAAGCGATGACGCTCTTTGAGTTCATCGGCCCAGTCCGGAGTGAGAAAGAAAACATACAAGAGTATATTGAGGCTACTGGCTCCCAGACCGTTGAGATAGACATGGAAATAGTCTTTTCTTGTGTGGGGATGTTTTCTAATAATCTCTCTGATTCCTTCACAAAAGGCCTCTACTTTTTCTACCGGAGTATCGTATTGTATACCTAGGTTTGTATTATAACGGCGATACGTTCTCATTCCGTAGTTATCAATATGAGCGTTGGTGAGTACACCATTAGGAATCGTAATGAGTGAATTGTAAAAGGTTCGAATACGACACGAACGAAGACCTACTTCTTCAACTGTACCCTCGACACTATTGTCGATATTGACCCAGTCTCCGATTCGAAAAGGACGATCCAAAAGTACGGTCAAAGATCCAAAGAGATTGGATATCGTATCTTTTGCTGCAAGTGAAACCCCAAGACCCGCAATTCCCATTCCTGCAAGTAAACCTTTCATATCTAAGGCTAAGGCATCGCCAATGGCAATGATACCCACGGCGACGACAAAGGTTTTTAGTGATTTTCTAATAAGAGGGACAAGAATATCATCGAACTTATTTTCAGATATTTGCGCCTTTTTTTCTAGATAGAGACACAGAAGATCAACCAGTTGATAAAAGGCCAAAACGCAACCAAAAGTAAAGGCGACTTTTGCTCCTCTTAGAAACCAAGATAAGACTTGGTAGTCGAGCTCTAAGAGTTGAACGCCTACACTCCACATGGCCGTAAAAAGAATGATACCCAAAGGAAGTGTAAACTTACGATTTACTTCACTTGAAATTTGTATCCCAGAGCGAGCGAGAAAGAGCACAATGATTTTTGCCAAATAAAGACGAATAAGCCTCTCTATAATATAGGCCAGGAGAATCAGAGCAAAGAGCCCTAGCCATTGTCCATTCATAAGAATGAAGCTTTGATGGGATGTCCATTCAGGCATTTTACTTTTAATTTCCTCTTTCCAACTATTATAAGCGGTAACACCTTTAGCTAAATCATTGGCCTTGACGGCACGCTCATAGATGGAAATGGTTTCTAATGTTTTTTCACTAAAGAGCCAACGAGGAGTCTTTTCGCCAATATTCTGGAGAGAGATTTCTACTGGATATGAGTCTTCATTCCACTCTACATTTTCACTTTTAAATACCCAGGTCTTTTCAGTAGGATTATCTTTTACCCATTGCTGTCCTGGGATTTTGGAAACATCGACATACTCGAGATGATCAAGGGTGTTAATTAATTTAATGGCACTTTGTTCACTAACTAAATTTTTCGCATCATTAGGAATAGATTCTAAGTTCAGGGTTTGACGGGCCAAGTTAATAGCATTCTTATCCCCTAATTTATAACCTTTCATAGTCTTGAGAAAGTAATTGAAAGTACTTCGCGGAGAAGAGAAGTCTTGAGTAGGATAGGACTCACTATTAGGCGCGGCCATCAAAGATGAAGACAAGACAAAGAGGAGCGCAAGGGTGGTTGCTAATATATTTTGAGCACTAAAAAATTTAATTTTTTTCATAATATCATTCCAAATAAGTTTTTCTCAATTTACCTATTTCAAGGCGTTTTGAATAGGAAAAGAGGGGAATATTTGAAGAGAACCTTGACTTAGGCAAGATCTATACCATCTTATAAGTATAGGGGATCACAAGTAGATCCTTTGATGACCTTCATTAGGAAAAGGAGACCATATATGAATAAATTTAATCAGATCGTCGCCGGAGCTCTCGACATCGCTCATAGCGAGGCCATGGAACGAAAGAATACTGAAATTTATCCCATCCATCTTTTATGGGGTTTATATAAGAATCCGGCTTCTTTTCTAAGTAAGAATTTAAAGAGCTATAAAAAGATGATGACAGAGGAACTTGATAAGTTGCCTCATGCTTCAAGCGCTGTGGGCATGGATCAGTTAAGGGCCAATGCCTTACTGTCAGAGTGGCTAACTAAAGCTTCAAGCCTTGCCATTCAAAGTGGTAAACAGGAAGTGAGCGAAACGGAATTGTTACGCTACTTGCCGGAATATTTTAAAGATTTAGATATGGATCTAGAATCAATCTTAAAAGGCAATGAAGATGAGGAAGAAGAGGTTCCAAGCTTCTTAGTTAATCTAAATGAATTGGCCGATGAAGGAAAACTTGACCCTGTTATTGGTCGAGATAAAGAGATTCGCGCGGTAATGGAAATTCTCGGACGTCGAGGAAAGAATAATCCCGTTCTCGTGGGTCCTGCAGGCGTTGGTAAAACTGCGATCGTTGAAGGTTTGGCCCATGCCATTCTAAATGGAAAGGTTCCCGATGTTCTTCAAGGAAAAACGGTCTACTCATTAGATATGGGAGCTCTTATGGCCGGTACTAAGTACCGAGGAGAGTTTGAAGAGCGCTTGCAATCTCTAATTAAGTTTCTTAAGTCCAAGGCCGGAGAATGTATTCTCTTTATCGATGAAATGCATCAACTTGTTGGTGCCGGTAAAACAGATGGCGCCATGGATGCGGCAAACTTACTGAAGCCTGCCCTGGCCCGTGGGGAGCTTAACTGTATTGGGGCCACCACTCAGGAAGAATATCGTAAGTATATACTAGGAGATGCTGCCCTTGATCGACGCTTTAGGCCCGTTCCCGTAAATGAGCCAAGTATTGAAGACTCAATTGAAATCCTCATGGGTCTTAAAGATAAACTTGAGGCCCACCACGGAATTAAGATCAGTGATGATGCTATCTACAATGCTGTAACTTTGAGTGATCAATATATTACGAATAAAAACCTTCCCGATAAAGCAATCGATCTCGTGGATGAAGCGGCATCTGCTTTGAAGCTCTCTGCTGAAGCAATGCCCAGTAAGCTGGCCGACAAAGAAACTCAAATTAGACAGCTGAAAACCCGTGCCCAATTTGAAAAAGAAAATGTTGAACTCTCTAAGGAAATAGAAACCTTGGAAAAAGAGTTTCAGGAACAACGAGTTGTTTGGGATAAAGAAGTCCTTAATCTAAAACGCATGAGTGAGCTGACAAACCAACTGGATCGATATCGTTTTGAATTGGAGCAAGCTGAGCGTAATGCAGATTATGAAAATGCTTCAAGGCTCAAGTATCATTTGATTCCAGAAGTCGAAGGACAACTCTCTGAGACTTCCCATGATTGGTCACTAGGCGCCCGTGACGTGGCCTCTATTATTAATCGTCAGACTGGGATTCCTTTAGAGAAGATCTTAAAAGATAAGCAGGATAATATTCTTGAATTAGAAGAACATCTTAATCAAAGAGTATTTGGTCAAAGAGAGGCCCTTCATGAAATCTCTGAAACCTTGATGACTTCTCACGCAGGTCTAAAAGATGAAACGAAACCTTTGGGTTCATTCCTACTTCGTGGACCTTCTGGGGTAGGGAAGACAGAGACCGCCAAGGCGTTAGCTGAGTTTCTCTTTGATACGGAAAGAAATATTATTCGCCTGGATATGTCTGAATTTTCTGAGAAGCATAGTGTTTCAAAACTTATCGGAGCTCCTGCAGGCTATGTGGGTTACGAAGAAGGCGGGATTTTAACCGAAGCGGTTAGACTCAATCCTTACAGCGTAGTTCTCTTTGATGAGATTGAAAAAGCGCATCATGACTTTTCTGACATACTCCTGCAGATTCTTGATGATGGTCGCTTAACCGACAATAAAGGAAGAGTGATAGACTTTAAAAATACTATACTCTTTATGACGACGAATTCGAAAAACCTAGAAGGGGATTTTAAACCTGAGGTTTTAGGTCGAATTGATGCCGTCTTAGATTATCAAGGACTAGATAAATCGATTATGAAGAACCTTATTGCTAAGGAATTAAAACTTCTTAATATTCGATTGGCCCAAAAAAGAATTGATTTGGAACTTGATGACAGTGTGATCGAAGTATTGAGTGAGCGAGGCTACGATGAACGCTACGGGGCTCGTCCTCTTAGCTCTGTCTTTAATCAGTTGCTCATTAGACCGCTGTCTAGAGAGTTGCTAAAAGGTGAGTTAGAAGAAGGAAGCTATAGCACTTCATGGAATAATGAAGCTCAAAAAGTAGACTTTAAAACTCGCTAATTTCTCCTTAGTTTTTTGTCGGAAGTATTTCTGACAAAATTAATCTCCATGGTTTACCTTTCCTACTAAGCCCCGCTCTTGCGGGGCTTTTCAATCTCATTTATGATGATTTATATATCTTTTGGGAGAGAAGAATGAATGATTCAATGAAGCTAGCTGCTGAAGAGTACTTAATGAGAGAAGGTGAGGAATCCAATGAGATGTATTATCTAGCATCAGGAACTATGGCCGTCTTTCAAAGAAAAGGGGATTCTGAAAGGCAGATCGCTACGATTTATTCAGGGGAGCTTGTGGGAGAAATGTCTTTTCTTGACTGTGAACCTCGAAGTGCAACAGTGAAGGCCATAGGGGATTGTGAATTAACCGTGATACCTAGAGAGAAGCTTCAAAGTTATTTAAATGGACAACCCAAGTGGTACCGAGCGCTGGTTCAAATTTTGATTGATCGCTTAAGAAGGGCCAATAAAAGAGTTCGTATCTAGAACCAAATTCCAAATGTTTTAAAGAGTTTATTTTTTTCATCATCTAAGAGAGGATTCCCATCTAGGCTGAGATGCAATAGAGAGGGATTGTTATAGAGAACCTCTGGCAGCTGAGTAAGCTGATTATGATCTAAATTGATTCTTGTTAACGGAGCTCCCAGGTTAATGCTATCAACGCAATGAAGAGCATTCGAAGAGAGGTCTAGGTTGACAAGGCCTCTGGGGAGTTCAAGGTCTAGGGGCCTATTGCTTTTGATTTGAGATAATTGAAGAGTATGAAGTTTACGGGGAAGTTGTTGAGGAAATATTCTACCCGTTTTAATTTTTAGTATTTCTAGATTTTCAGGAAGTTTCGGAATTTCTTGGAGTTCAGGACAAACCAATAGTAAATTCTTACATAAAGAGAGTTGAGCTAAAGAGGGCAGAGACTCAATGGAGTCTCCTATTATCTCAAGATTGACGAGATTTTCATGAAGTTTTTCACTAGGGATCGTCGATTGATTCTTTCTTAATTTGATTCTTAAATAATTCGTTGACACCATTTTATTTAACAACTTCTTTTACTTTCAAAAGGACAGGAAATGCGCTCTTCTCATAGCGATTTGAAATAATCGAGAATAGACTATCTTTTCTATTGGTATTTATACCATCAAGGTCAGCTTCTTTATTATTTTTACCTGTATTCACTCTTCTTTGATGTCCGCCATTACTATTACTGATGGCCACTACTTCATCATTTTTAAGACCATCATTGAGAAGACCAAGGCGCCTTTTTTCTTCATCTGAAAGCTCAGCTAGATTGAGGTTACTATTTCCTCCACCTAAATTAAAACTTTCACTTATCTTTGCATTACTGGATGAAACTTCACCAGATCCACTTGAACCATTTTGTGTTGTTCCAGCTACGGCCGCCTTTGCATTGTTCTTACTACTAGAATTGTTCTTATCTTTGTTATTTTGGTTATCTTGATCCGAGCTCGTCGATTTATTTTGATTTCCACTTAATCCGTTACTGGCCAGAGAGTTTCTAAGCTTATTAAATGTAGAATTGGGATTATCTCCAAGGGTTGAGAGTGTTCCATTAATGGCACTCTCGGATGCTTGATTGAGGGCATTGGCGTTATTTGAGCTCGAGCTATTCTTACTATTGCTATCAATCGTGTCATCAATTATTTTTCTCACATTCGCAGCATTATTCATAAGAGTTCCACCGGAGACATTGGCTCCTTTTAAATCTCCTGCAACGATATTATTGGCCGTTTTAATGGCCGAATCACCACTATTTCTCAGTGCTTCTGGTACCTCAACATTGAAAGTAGGAAATTGAAAACTCGCACAATTACTGGCTTCTCGACATGTACACATCGGATCTACTGCTAAAGATTCATTAGCTGTTTCAGCGAGACAAGCATTGGTAGGAGAAACCACTTGTTCAGCGTCAACGCTTCCTAGTCCTTCTTCTTCTATCTCTAACTCTCTTCTTGTTGTATCAAGTAGGGAAACATACTGATCAAGATTATAACCAGCAACGGCCGTTGAAAACTCAAGTTGAGTTAAATTATCCAACATGAGGGCCAATGCATTTTGCAAAGTCACCACTCTTGTTTCAGGTGTGGCAAAGCCCGTTTTCATAAGTGCTAATTTTTCATTATCGGTTAAAGTTGCATGAGGGTATTGGCTTGCTTGAATATCATTTAAAGGATCATGACCGTCGCCACCAATGAAAGGTGCGGCTAAATCATGAACCGATAGAATTTCAAGACCTGATACACTCTTCGTTCCCGAGTTTGAAATCTCAGTGGTACCCGAAGTATGTCTAGGTTGAATGGTAATATCATGTGTTAGGTTTTGAAATTGTTGATTTCTTTGAGTTAAAAAATAAGTAAAGTTACCTGTACCGGTTTGGATATTTAAAGAATTAGTTGTGTTATAAATTTCAGCCTGATCGATATTATCTGTTGTTACCGCAAAAGCTTCATCACCTGGAAGAGCATGTACAAGGATACTTACGCCTAGTGAAGAGAGAAGTGTCTTCACGTCTTTAACACGATTCTTTGTCTTAAAGAAAATTTCAGATAGAGCGGCTTCTAATTCTTTAGTCGATTTTATATGCACAATCTTTTCATTAATTTTCTTGATCGTGGTTTCTAACTGCGTCGTATTGCCTTCTACGGAATTACCAGAAATCTCTTCATAGAGAATGTGGTTGACCTCGTTAATGACTCCATTGGTAGCATTTTGCATGACTTCTTTTCTTCGATCATTATATTGCTGACCGAGAGCTTCAATGGCATCTTTTTCTTCGTAAGCATCTTCAAAGTTACACGCCATATGAGAGAAGAATTTATAGTCTTCAAGTTTCTGTCTCCATTTGGCCAAGAAGCTTTGAGCGCGCATGAGTTCGGTAAAGAGCCATACACCAAGAACAATTCCTGTTATATAAACCCACTTACTTTGTAGGGCAGCTGCGATTGCACAGGCACCAGGATTATAAGGACCACACATACTCGCCGCGATTCTTTGAGCCGCGGCGACAACGGCAGCGAGGGCCGTCATGATCATAATATCTCTTTGAACTCTACTAACCCATTGTTCACCTTTTTGGACATTCGCATAGGCAATAGCGAGTTTCTCTCTCTTAGCACCTAGTTCTTGAACGGCAACACCTAGGGCCTCTTGAATCATCTCAACGGCATATTCACGAGTTCTTGATTGCGTTGGATCATAGTCATCACCAATGATCTCTTGAAGATAGTTATCACATCTCGTTTCAAGAGGGGCATAGGTCACGTTAGTGTCTGGATCAGTATAGCCCCTAATGATGTTGTTCAATTCATTTACATAAGCAACCGTATCACTCTTTGTTGAAGTGGGAGTCATTCTATACTTCATCCACCCATCAGGATTAGAATTATCTAAGAAAGTCGAACTTCCCGTATCTACAAGATCATCCACAGAGGGTCGTGATCTCAAGCATAAACTTTTGAGTTGTCGCTCACTAAGATTTGCGGCCCTTTCAATCGTTTGTACTTGCTCATTATTCTCATCCGTAGTTACATTTTCCACGGCCATACAATTAGATTCTTCACTGTAGTAATCCGTATCATTTACAACGGCAGTCAACCACGTCGCCATGGCCGCTCTAAAGAGATAATAGGATTGAGGATCACTTTCACTGATATCATGTTTCTCGCACACCATATTGCGAATAGAAGCCGAAGCCAGTGACATAGTCTTCATATTGGAGATTTCTAAGGCCGCCGAGAGTTCGTTCTTTCCTTGTTGGCCATCTGCATTTCCAGTCACATTATCAACGGCCAATTTATACATTTTATAATCAGCATCATAGGTTTGTTGCATCTCTAACTCAAAGAGAGCTCTTTCTCTTTGATTGGCCAATTCCTTTGCTTGGGCTATATTTCGATTCACTATTTCAGTAATAGCCGTATCTTTTTCAAATAAAGGTCCACTCAAAGCACATTCTTCATCTGTATTGGACGTAATATCAAAGTTTGATCCACAACCAGAAATAGAGTGAGAATCATTCATTTCATTGGCATTATCTGAAGTTGAATTGACGGCCTCTTGAGAATCAGATTCCATATTGCGAGGAATTCCTCTATAGGCCGAGCGAGCAGAGTTATATTCTCTTTGGGCGGCCGTAAGATTTGTTCTGGCCGTTCCTAGATTCGCGGCAGCTGCTGAAATACGCCTTTGCTCATCTCGTGAACAGTATTCATGATCTCCATCGCAAGCGCTTTGGGCCGTGGCAAGTTCTTGCTCGGCCATAGTAACGGCATCACGAGTAGCGACCAGTCCAGCTTGGGCCGCTCTCCATCTATCACGGATGGCTTCATAGTCGGTCTCAATTCCCGTCGTAGGGTTTACGAAACCTAGATCACTTTCATAGAAAGCTGATTGTTCAGAAAGTAGATTTCCTAACTCATCGTTAGCATTACTAACAAAAGTCGAAATATCATTAGATAAATTCGCTGAGTAATCGGTATATTCAGATTGCAACTGAGTATAAGAATCGTAGGCCGTTCTCTCAGAGCTACAAGTGGTTACCGTTCCTACTTGAGATTGAGTTTCTGTATTGGCCGCGTTCAGTTGATTAATTTGATCTAGAGATTGAACATCCGCAACATTTGTCGTTGTCTCTGCAGCATAAGTCGTTTGAGGAAGTGTAAGCTGAGTCCAAAACATAACTTGGCAAAGAAACTGAATCAAGAAGCAGTTGAAAAACTTCTTAAAACGGCTTGTGCTCAATTGGTTGTCACAATGAATAGATTGAGCGTGAATGTGGTTTTGTCTCTTGTCTCTATTTTTCATAATAAACTTACTCTTTTATTCAATAGGTTTATTTTAGTGCATAAACTGCGCAAAGCTGGGATGTGTACTAACTTATCGTCATTTTCTTCGTTTTTTTGAGTAAAGTTACGTCTTTTCAGTAGTTTAGAAAAAAGCATAACTTTTCAAAGAAAAATCGTAGTGCCTACTTATCTTGTAAAACTATTAAATTCAGATACTTAGGGGAGCCGATAGGGAGCTTATGCTGCTCAAAACACAGAAGAGAAAGAGTGAGTTAAGGAGCTGATTATTGGCTTTTATAGGGGAATAGAACCAAGTAAATAGCGGTAAGCTCTTCACTCTATCTCTATAGTTCTAAAGAGATGATAAAATATTACTATATTTATTAATCCTAATATTGGGAAATGGGGTTTATGCCATGAAATCACTTATTCTATTAATGAGCTTCTTTAGTTTTAATCTTCTAGGTGCGCAGGAAGAACAGAGCGCAACTCTTAATGAAGATCAGCAAAAATGTTTTGATATTGCAAAGAGGGTTTGTGATACATCGGAAGATTTAAAGGCGTGCGTGGCGAATCACCCCAATCAGTTTCCAAGTTCGTGTCAACAAGATGTCGTGGATCCCGTTACCAGTATCAAGTCTGTTGCAGGTTCACAGAAAATGCTTCCTTGTACTACTGCTCTTCAAAAAAAATGTACCTTAAAATTACCAGAGGCGCAGGCAAAGCCTGATGCCAGTGCCATTAAGCTAGCGATGAAGGCCTATCAAGTCTGTATGGATGAGCAGGTCGAAGTATTGGATGCATGTAAGAGTCTTGTGGATAAAGAAGCTGATCCAAAAGCCACAAATAAAGATGCATTATTTCAAAGAATTTCCAAGTAAGAATTATAATTATAGGTATTGAACAAATTGATTCCTATCATCGACAAGAATACATTTTGGTTCGAGAATAGGATGGTCACTGTATTCAAAGCCAATGATAATGACTTCTTCATTTTGCTTTATTAAGTGCGCGGCTGCACCATTAATACAGATTTCACCATTGCCAGGAGTTTGTCCTTTGATGACATAGGTTTCAAGACGTGAACCACTTGTATTGGATACAACGAGGACTTTCTGGCCAGGCCATAGATCAATTTTTTCTAAGAGCAGGGGATCAATAGTAATTGAGCCTACGTAAGAAACGTTGGCCTCAGTAACTGTCGCCTTATGAATTTTACAAGATAAAACTTCACGCATTAAAATTTCCTTAAATGTGCCAGCCTTTATACATCAAAGTATACAGTGCTTCAAGAACGTTCGTTCCTGTTACTCAAGTGAGTATAATTTACTGAAAAAATTCATTGTAGCAAGGACAAATCAATGAAATTAGCTAGATATCACTCTCTTTTGATGTCGTTCCTGGAATGCCGAGAAAGTACAAAATAGAGGTCATAGGACCGTGGCTCATATGGTTTTGCGCCTCGCGTCTTACGATATCCTTTGCGTGAAAGGCTATCCCAAGCCCTGCGGTAGAGAGCATCGGAAGGTCATTAGCACCATCACCAATGGCCACAACTTGTTCTAGAGAAATCTTCTCTTGTTGAGATATGACTTTTAAGAGCAATGCTTTTTGTTGGGCATTGATAATGGTTCCCTCTACTTCACCTGTTAGAGCGCCGTCTTTAATGACGAGGTCATTGGCAAAGGCATAGTCCAGATCAAGCTTTTCTTTGAGGGCCTCAGCAAAGAAGCTAAAGCCACCTGAGATGAGACCAACTTTATAACCAAGGGATTTAACTGTTTTAATAAAATCTTCAACCCCAGGAGTAAAAGGAAGATTGGCGAGTATTTCTTCCATTTGGGAAACTTTCAAACCTTTAAGTTTGGATACTCTTTGTCTTAGGGATTCATCAAAATCCATTTCACCATTCATGGCCGCTTCTGTGACGGCGCGAACTTCCGCTCCGGCCCCCATAACATCGGCCATCTCATCGATAACTTCGGTCTGAATTAAAGTGGAGTCCATATCAAAAACAATCAAACGCTTTGATCTTCTAAAGACATTATCTTTTAAAAAAGCAATATCAATTCTATGTCGGGTTGAGATGTTCAGAAGTTTTTCTTTTACACTCTTATAATCAAGATTTTCAGGAACTGTGGTTGTGATCTCTAGCGCTTCAAAAGTCGTAGGTCTTACGTTATCAATTCTTTGAATATTCACGTTACTCTCACTCAAGGCTAGAGCTACATCAGAGACAAATTTTGCCGTGATATCCTGAGGGGCCACGCAGTTGAGGATGAATTTTTCTTGGTTACGAATAGGTCCTGGAAGTTCTGAAGAATCACCAACTTTTTGAAAGGTAATATTAAGATTCATCTGGGAGCCGTGATAGAGGAGCTCTTTAATAACGTTAGATTCACCATTGGTTCTATTCTTTATTTCTACAAGAAAAGAAAGGGAGAGTAGACCATGAGTCACTGCCTGACCCATATCTCTTAAGATATCTCCGGAGTCATGAATAATGGACATAAGCTTAGTTGTAATACCTGGTCCATCGGGGCCTGCAACAGTAAAGAGGAGAAGATATTTTTCATCAGAACTCGTCTTATCACTTGTCTCTATTGTGCTCATTAATTAACTTTCCTTGTCATTATATATCGGCAAATTTGATTAAATATTCTTCGCTCTTTTTATTGCTGCTTTCTTGTCTTGTATTTTCTTAATCAGCCCGAGCGAATATTGTAAGGCCGAGTAAATGGAAAAAATAGTCGCTACATAAATACAGAGTTTTCCAAGAAGGGGCATGGGAATACCCCACGGATGATCATAGGCCATAAGAAAGGGAATCCCTACCATTTGCGTAGCGGTTTTCCATTTTCCTAATTTTCCTACAGGCACAATGAAGCCTCTTTCACTGGCCAGTAATCTAAGGCTAGTAATATACATTTCACGAAGAACTAGAATGAGTACAACTATGGAGTGTAATCTTTCTAATTCTCCCAACAGAATCAGGGAGGAGACAACAAGAAACTTATCTGCGATAGGATCAAGAAAAGAGCCAAAGACCGTAACGATTCCTCTTTTTCGCGCGATGTATCCATCAAAGAAGTCGGTAATAGAGGCCAAGACAAATGTCCAAGCAGCGAGATAACCCAGTTTTAGTTTATAGGGTTCAATCCACTCAATATCGGTTTTATTTAAGATAAGACCCGTGATGATAAGGGGAATAAGAAGCATGCGAAACATAGTCAACCTATTTGGTAGGTTATCTATTTCCCATTCTTGATCTTCTTGATCCATTTCTTGGTGGCCTTGGTCTTCGTTCATATAAAACCTGTATTGAATAAAATGAATAGCTAAACGTACGACTATTCTAATCGGCAGCTTACTTTTTGACTAGTGTAAGTCCTTGCCTGTCCATGTCAAAAATCAAAAAAACCGCTAGAATAGGAGAGTCACACGTGACTTAGAGCAAGCAAACTAAAAATTAATGAAGAAGGAACTTTAATGGAAAACCATCTATCACTTATCAAAACAGGCTATCAAGATATCGAAAAGAGAATTCTGCCTCGTTTTCCTTTTAATTACTTAATTTTCAAATCCAATACTAATGAGCCGCATGTATTTGCTGTGAAAGATATTAGTTATTCAGGTATGCAGTTGAGCCTAAAAGATGGCGGACATAGCTTTAAAAATGGTGAAAAACTCTCTGGTGAGCTGCATTGGAAAGGTGCTGTTTTAAGCCTTGAAGCCGATGTAAAGTGGGTTCATGGCCAAAGACTTGGGGTTAAGTTTTCACGTGATGAAAAATTTGAAGAAGATATCATGAACTTTCTCTCTATTTCCAACATTGTTAAGAGTATGCGTCCGTTGCATCTCTCTCCCATGGATATAGAAATGCCGACGGGTTTAAAGTATTGGCTTCAGGCCGATGGACCGGTGGAAATCTTTATTTGGAGTCATGCGCAATCAGATATTTCACGCTTTCAGCTGATTATGATGGATAGCTTTGTAGAATATCAAGATGGAAAAGGACTGAAGAGTGGACGTGTCATGACCAAGCGTGATCTCGATACGCCCCTTGTTACAGAAGATGAATTTGTCTTTGAGATGGATGAGCGCCTTGATGATGATCGTCTAAACTTTGCCCGGGAAATAGTCTCTCATCTACCAGCTGACTTCCTACCCATTAATGTCATGGGTTATCTTAAATTAAAACTAGGCCTTTAGAAGACGCTAAAGGTCATCGATTGGGAAATTCCTTGCCCGAGTGCCCCTCATTTCAGTATGATGTTCGAGTCTATGTTACTAAAAGAAATGAGGAGTCTATTTATGAATAGGAACTTGGCCCTAGAATTTGTACGCGTTACAGAAATGGCCGCAATTGCATCCGCTCGTTGGATGGGTCGTGGTGATGAAAAAGCTGCTGACCAGGCGGCGGTTGATGCCATGAGAGCTATGCTGGATACTGTAGAATGTACTGGTACAGTTGTTATTGGCGAAGGTGAACGCGATGAAGCTCCTATGCTCTATATTGGAGAAGAAGTGGGAATGCGCTCAGGTCCAAAACTTGATATCGCTCTTGATCCTCTAGAAGGAACGACAGTTTGTGCTATTGGTGCTTCGAACTCTATTTCCGTAATGGCCATTGCTGAAGAAGGTGGCTTTCTTAATGCTCCCGATACATATATGCAAAAAATCGCCGTAGGTCCTGCTGGACGCGGTATTATTGATATTCGTGAATCTGCAGGGGAAAACTTAAAGCGTCTTGCAGAAGCTAAGAAATGTAAAGTGGCCGACCTTACGGTTTGCGTACTTGATCGTCCTCGCCATGAGGAATTAATTGCAGAAATTAGAGCAGCTGGTGCTCGTATTAAGCTGATCGGTGATGGTGACGTTGCTGCTTCTGTAGCTTGTTGTGAAGATAGTTCTGGAATTGATATGATGATGGGGACTGGTGGAGCACCTGAAGGTGTTATCTCTGCGGCGGCCCTTCGTTGTATGGGTGGTGACTTTCAAGGGATCTTAAAATTTCGTCATGATGAAGAAATTTCAAGAGCGAAGAAAATGGGAATCACTGATCTCGAAAAAATCTATTCTATCGAAGAGCTTGCCTCTGGAAATGTTATGTTTGTGGCCACAGGGGTGACAACCGGAACATTCCTTGATGGTGTACGTTTCAGACCTTGGGGAGCTACGACTCATTCCATCGTTATGAGAAGCCAATCAGGAACAGTGAGAAGAATTGTTGCTGAACACCACTTTGATACAAAACCAAGATATTAATACTTAGGAGTCTATTATGCCTCAAGCAACTCGAAAAGAAGTGTGGAATGCCCCTATTGAAAAGGTATTCGCTGTTTTAACGGATTACGAATCCTATCCAGAATTCGTAGATGGATGCTCAAGCGTAAGTGTAATCTCTCAAGATGAAAGTGGGGCTGAAGTAGAATTTGGCCTCAATCTCATTAAGAAATTTAAATATATATTAAAACTAACTCACGTGGCTCCAACCACAGTGAGTTGGACTTTTGATTCTGGTGATATCTTCAAAAAAAATGAAGGAGCATGGGAGTTAAAAGATCTTGGTGATGGCACAACTGAAGTTAATTACGGCTTAGAAGTGGCCATTAAGGGCTTTGCTCCAAAGTCTTTAGTGAGCTCGTTAACGGAAAAGAATCTTCCGGCGATGCTAAAATCTTATGAAAAGCGTTGTGTAAAATAGATTGAATAAGGACACACTATGGGACGTAAATCTAAATCAGATGATATGAACAATGAAGAATCTTTTGATCATAATGAAGATCAAGAGTCTCATGCCCCTAAAGGTCTAGGCGATATGTTCAAGAAAATTGCTTCTGTGGGAATGGGAGCGGCCTTTATGACTGAAGAGTCGATCAAAGGTGTCCTTAATGATCTTCCTGTGTCTAAGGAGATCATCACAGGTCTTGTACAAAACGCTCGTGGCGCCAAAGAAGATTTTACAAAAGGACTAAGAGAAGAATTTAGTAAGTATCTTAGTCGCCTTGATAAAGAGAGTTTGATTGACTACCTCGTTCAAAACTACGATGTAGAAGTGAACGCTTCTTTGAAGTTCAAAAAGAAAGATGATTCACCAAGTGAAGCTAAGAAGAAGAGTGAAGATAAATAGAATTATATGATTCGAAAAAAAGAACTACTCGCCAAGATAAAGAAAATAGAGAGCTTCTACTTTCCAAAGCACCGCCCTACACTTATTCATGTGACCAAAACAAGACCCATTTCTGATATTGAAGCGGCCTATGATTTGGGTATTCGCGATTTTGGTGAAAATAGGGTGGATGAATTAAAAGAAAAGTCTGAATACTTCACCCAAAAAGGGGTGAGTGATATTCGTTGGCATTTTATCGGAAAGTTACAATCCAATAAAATGAACCGTCTTCTTAAAATTAATAACCTCTTTGCTATACACTCCATTGATTCACTAAAACTTCTTAAGAGCCTTTATGAGCGTCAAGAAAATCTTCTTGTAGATAAGCTACTCTTCTTTGTTCAAGTTAATACTTCACAAGAAGATGAGAAGTCTGGTGTATCGAATTGGGATGAACTCGCAAGTTTGGCCAACTTCTATAGTGGAAGGGATGATTCTCGTTTAGAATGGCATGGCCTAATGACAATGAGTAAGCTCAGAACGGATGACTTTGAAGCCGATGCTAGGTTTTGTTTCTCAGAACTTGTTTCCTATAAAGATAGACTGGCCACGGACTTTGATATTTTAGATTTAAAGTTGTCTATGGGCATGAGTAATGACTTTAAGATGGCCCTTGAGTACGACACGGACTATCTACGCCTTGGAAGTCTTATCTACAAATAAGCTTAATTTCTCTATTTACGATCTAATTTTTATAAAATCGATGTGATTTCAATTATTTACGAGGTGATAAACCCTGAAGTTTAGTCCTCTAGGGATTGACTTGAAGGGCAATTTCCATCACAGTGCGAAAATAATAAAATGAACTGGAGGACACATCGTGATGAATACAACTACTGAGGCTAATCAGAGAAAAGTACCTGAGTTATCACTACTTAGTTATGTAAATGGTACATCTGCTGATCAAGTTAAATTTGTCGATGACCTCTTTGTTGGCCTTAAAGAATATGGCTTCATTATTTTAAAAGATCACACAGTAGATCAGATCAAAGTTGATCGTGCCTATGACTATGTTCATGAATTCTTTCAAATGTCGGAAGAAAATAAGATGCGCTACTACGATAAAGAAATCGCAGGGCAACGTGGTTACACTCCATTTAAAAGAGAGCACGCTAAGAATAATCCTAACCCCGATCTCAAAGAGTTTTGGCATGTGGGTAGAGATCTAGCAGCAACCTCTCAATATAAAGGCGTTTACCCAGAAAATATTTGGCCTTCAGAAATTGCAGAATTTCAAACTTCCTTTCAAGAACTTTATAACTCAATGGATGCAACTGCCGTGATCCTACTTGAGGCATTAGGTAAGGCCCTTGATCTTCCGGCTAACTATTTTAAAGATATGATTGCCGATGGAAACTCTATTTTAAGAACGATTCATTATCCCCCCACAAAGGGACAGGACACTCATAACTCAATTCGTGCAGCAGCTCACGAAGATATTAATCTCATTACGATGCTTGTTGGTGCTACGGCCTCTGGTCTGCAACTTCTCGATCGTGATGGTACTTGGCTTGATGTTAATTCTAAGCCTGGGCAAATTGTGGTAGATACAGGAGATATGATGTCTCGCCTGACGAATGAAATTCTTCCGGCAACCACCCATCGTGTTATTAATCCTGATACGGATAGTGAAGCTCGCTATTCTATGCCTTTCTTTGTTCATCCTCATTCAAAGGCCATGCTCAGCTGTTTAGATAGCTGTGTAGGTGAGGGAAGGAAATATGAGGATATTACTGCTGGAGACTTTTTAGTTCAACGCTTGAAAGAGATTGGATTATTGTAAAAGCAGTTAGCTTGTTAGAATTGAGTTGAGTAGAAATGGCCATGAGAAATCATGGCCATTTTTTTGCTTACTTTTTCATGTCTGCTTTTTTCTCTTTTTTACCTTTTTTCATGTCACATTCTTTTTTAGAACATTCTTTCTTCTTGCCGTCTTTACCTTTCATTGAGCACTGCTCTTTACTCATTTTACATTGCTTCTTTTCACCATCACAACATTTCTTCTTTCCGTTGTGAGCACAGCTTGTAAGAGTTAAGCCTAGAACTAGGGCAAGCATTGATAATTTCTTCATATAATCCTCCGTGTAATTAAAATCGAACACCAACTGAAAATTTAGTGTTTACGATATTTGTTGTTTGTTCTGTTGTGTCTTCAAAAGATTCTTTTTGGGCCAACGATTCTACTGCGCCTTCAAAAATCATTGAGTATTTAGGGGATACTCGATTAATATAACCAATCTTAACCGAGGGAATGACAAAGGCCGTCCCAGTTGAGACTTGTTCGTTAATGGTTGTATTGGTGATTCCATAGCCGACTCCAAGGCCAGCGTAGAGATTATTATCAGACTTTGGAAATTTATTAAAATGATAAACAAATTCACCGGTAACAAGATATCGATTAGTGGGCACATCTAAAACAGGCTCCGTCAGAGTCGCATTTTCTCGATCTAGCCTGGCTCCAATGGCCCATTCCCAGTGCACACTAAAGCGATTGGCATAGAGTACTTCAAGTTGATAACCAATTCGATCACCTGTTTTATTCTCAGTAGTATCTGAGACTGATTCACTCAGACCATAAGAGTAGTTTCCACGAATAATCCATTGGAAGCTCTCTTTGAAGACAAGCTCTTCTTTAGGAGCGATTTGAAGTTTAGGCAGTTCACTCCAAATGGCCTCAATATTATTGGTGTAAGTAACGTAATCACCTTTAGTGAAAGGAATTTGTCCTTTACGGTCTTTAATGGCCCACATCGAAAAGAAGCGGCTTACTTCCTTACAAACGGCGGCAAAACTAGCATTCTTAGTGGAAAAAAGAGATTGTTGTCCTACAGAGACACCTTCGTCGGCTCCTTTGCGTACTACAAAGCTCTTACCACTCGTTGATGTGGCCTGAATGATAATGAGTTCATCTTCAGCAAAAGCTATTTGCGAAGAAAGTCCCATAAGAAGGAAAATAGTAATAAGGTATGATTTCCAATTCATATGATTATTTTAATATACTTTTAGCTTTCACTCTATACCTTATGGAATAAGAAAGTTTCTCCCCTTATAATAGAGTTAGGAGAGTCTAATATGTCAGATGAATTTGATCAAGATAAGAAAAGCGAAGACAAAAAGTCAGTCAAAGAGCAAGAATCAAGCAGGCGCTTTGATTTGAAAGTTATTGCGGTCATAATAGTCGGTTGTTCCCTTATTTTTGGAATCTTGATTTTCAGAAATGTTAAACAAGTGATTAAAAACCCTCCAGAATATAATCAAATTAATGATCCTAGTCTTATAAAGAAAATAAAGAAAAAGAGCTTAACTAAAGACCAACTTAGAGATCACTATAAAGCGAGAAAAAATAAAATTGATCGTGCTGCCCGTAAGGAGAAATTATCTTTAAAGGGCAGACCTTTAGATCGTAAGATTCCTCGATCATTCTCCGAGCGTTCCGGATCCCATAGATCACTTCCTCACTTTATTGAAAAAGAAAAACTTGAATTAAAACCTCTTAATCCCAAACTTCTCACTAACTTTCAAGAAGTCGAAAATGTAGTGGCGATAGATCAGAAATACAAAGATCAATTTGATGAAGATGATATTCTTGATGAGAAGATGGGACGAATCTTTGTGACAAAGAAAAGCGCTCTTTCTATCGATAGTATATCTTTGGAGCGAGTATCTTATAACAATCGAACAAAGCAATTGGGTGTCATAACGGGAAAGTTACTCTTAAGTTTTAACTCATCACAGGACTTTATAAATCGCAAGAATATTTATCCCGCCCAAGCAATTGAACAAAGAGTCTTTTCTTCTACCTATTTTGTGATTATCGACTTGGTAGCGCCTTACACTTTTGAAGAACTTTTAAATTTAGAAGCGAAGTTCTCTGCTCTTGATTCTATTAAGAGAGCGCGTATAGAAATATTAGAACGAGGAAAGAATCCTCAATAACCTCGTTCTAAGGCCAAAAAATTCTTTCTTTTGATGTGTTGATAATTACACATTCCTTAAATTATCCTTTCAATACTTTAGATCCCAAAGCTCTTACTATGAATTGTAGTTATTAATCTTAAAGTCAAAAAGGAGATGACGTGGACTTACTTCGAATACTTTTTTCTATCTTACTCCCACCCCTAGGTGTGTTTTTACAAGTAGGTATTGGGGGCGCTTTTTGGCTCAATATTTTATTAACTCTTCTTGGTTATATTCCAGGCATTATTCATGCCGTTTGGATTATTGCTAAGAGATAAATTATATATTTTTTTAAAGCATATTTTTGCTACTAACAAACAAAGGAGAATTTATGAGTACATTTAGTAATGACAACATGAAAGACCTTGTAAAAGGTGAACGTGCCGCAGTAGAAACTTACAAGCAAGTTTTTGAGAAATACGGAACAGATGCAACAATTGATCAGTTGCGCTCAGTTTCTGCTGATCACAAGAAAACTATGCTTACTCTAGAAGATATCGCTAAATCAAAAGGTATTTCTTTTAGTTCAGATAGTGGAGCTTGGGGCTCATGGGCCAAAGTGGTTACAGGAAGTGCTAAGATGCTAGGTGAAAAAGCTGCATTAAAAGCTCTGAAAGAAGGTGAAGAGCACGGTCTTAAGCAGTACAAAGATGCTCTAGATAGTGACGATCTACCTGTTGAAGTAAGAAGAGCGATTAAGCAAGACTTTATCCCTTCTCAACAAAACCATATCAATATCATCGATAATCTTATGAAGGCCGTATAATTACATCTTCATAAGCTAGATTAAGTCATTATAATTACAGTCTTTTTCTGTAGATATTTTTTATAGGTGACTGAATTTATGTGATGGCCAAAAATTACCGATAATAGAAGTGTGTTGAAGTGTATGAGAATACCCCACATTTCTATTATCGGACTTACGTTTATTCTTATGAACGTTTTCTTATCGTCTTGTCTAGTCAAAGAGAAGACATCTGCAACATCTATCAAAGAAGATCTCTCTCATCCCAATGTTAAAACAAATGATTTAATTACAGGTCAGCCTGCTTCTACTGTCTATGAAGGCGTTCCCTATTACTATCAACCTGAAACTCTTGTTTCGGGTGTAAGCGTGACAGCAGAAAATCTACCGTCATGGATGAAATTAAATTCTTCTACCGGTGTTATTTATGGAACGGCCGATGGGTATGAAGAGATTAATAATATTAAATTAATTGCCACTAAAGACGGACGCTTCACTGAGATTGGGCCTTTTAGTTTAACGATCCTTGGTGATCCTCTTTTTTCTGAGCAGTGGCATCTCTCCAATAAAGCTCAACGTGCTTACTCTACTTCTTCTGGCGTCTCAGGTTTTGATTTAAATTTAACCGAAACCTTCTCCCAACGTATTACGGGAACAGGCTCTTCCATTGCTGTCAGTGATACGGGTCTTGAAATCACTCATCCTGACCTTATTGATAATCTTCATGTGGATAATCATAAGAACTATAATTCAGCTTCTCCATATTTTGGAAACCCTCGTAACACTAATTTAGATGGAGATCATGGCACATCGGTGGCCGGAATTATTGCGGCCACGGGCTGGAATGATATAGGGGGCAGAGGTGTTGCTCCAGGAGCTGTGGTGGCAGGTTTAAATTATTTAAATAGTGGTTTTGAGACAGAAGTTGTCTTGGATCAGGCATCTGGAAACTATTCTATTTTTAACTATTCTTATGGATCAAGCTTTACTAACTACAATACTTTCTATGAGTATGATTATAGTGATTTGGTAGGGGATCATTTTATTAATGGTCGCCAAGGCCTCGGTGCTATTTATGTAAAGGCCGCAGGTAATTCATATCAAGAGTGTGATTTCTTCTATAGTGAATACTTTGTCATCGATGACGATAGCGATTATCACTGTTTTCCTCATAACGCGAACGTTGATCCAGACAATAATATAAGCTCTTATATTGTAGTTGGCGCCATGAACGCTAAAGGGGAGAAATCTAGTTATTCAGCTACTGGATCAAGTTTATGGATTTCGGCCTTCGGTGGAGAATATGGTGATGATGCCCCGGCCATTATCACGACAGATCAACAAACATGTAATTATGGTTATTCTCGTGGAATTCTTGCTAATGCTACAGAATTTCAAAAAGGGGAGAATGACTTAAATGAAGACTGTGATTATACCCATACCTTTAATGGAACTTCTGCTGCAACACCTATGATCAGTGGAGTTATTGCTCTTATCTTAGAGGTTAACCCTAATCTTACGGCCAGAGATGTAAAGCATATTTTAGCTAAAACGGCACGAAGGGTTGATGATCCGACTTTTTCAAAAGATTTTCCTTTCAATTATAATGGACTCTTTCAATTAAGTGGTTATACGTATGAAGAAGATTGGATAAGAAATGGTGCTGGTTTTTATTTTCATAACCATTTTGGTTTTGGACTTGTTGATGGTGATGCGGCCATAGACTATGCTCGCTCCTATAACGCGAATTCTTGGGGCCCTCAAGTACAACTTAATAAAGACTTTGATAACGATGACTATACGATTGTAAGTGGTCAGAGTATACCTGATGGCTTTAGTAATGGACGAAGTAGCTATCTCAATGTCACAGACTCTCTAACGATTGAAGCGATTCAGGTTAGAGTTAATATTACTCATGGTCGCCCAGGAGATCTCGCTATAGAGCTCACAAGTCCTAGTGGAACAAAGAGTATTCTTCTCAATGCCTTTAATACTTTTATGATTCCCTATGATTCAGCTGATAGCCCTGTTTGGATCGCCGATCTCGATGATATGGTCTTGTTAAGTAATGCTTTCTATGGTGAAAATAGCCAGGGTCTTTGGACGCTAAAAGTGATTGATGCGCTTAATGGAAGTACGGGGACTCAGTGGGATGATGCGAGCTCGCAGTCGGGGACGATCGATAATTGGTCATTCAATATTATTGGTCACTAGTACTTATCAAAAAAGGCCATGTCCTTTTATAAAGTCCATGGCCTCTCGTTTATATTTTAATTCTTATGGGTAAAAAGCTTCTTGCATTAACTTTGTTGCGAAGTCAGTTAAATTACTGATCACACCAATATTAGTAGAGTCTTTTTCAAATGGGCCAAATTCATTTAAAATAGGTGCAAGCTTTGCTTCTTTATGCACGGGATACTGATCAAAAGCACTCGCTACTGGTTCTTGTACTTCTTTTGAAAGCATAAATTCCATAAACATTGTCGCTTCAGCTACATTTTTCGAATACTTTGTAATTCCAATTCCAATTCCATTAACATGGGCCTTCGTTGTAGCTTGTGAAGGAAATACCATGCTTACAGGATAGTTAGCATCTTTTTCGATAAAAGGAATCAGGTAGTAAGAATTGGCCAGTCCAATATCACACTTTCCTTCAGCTATCGCTCCAATAACTGCTCGATCACTTGTGAATACAGATACAGCAAGATTATCTACCCAACCAGAAAGAATATTACGAGCTTTATCTGCACCAAAGTGAGCAAAGAGGTAGGCAGCAAGGGCCTGATTGTAGTTACTGGCCGATGTTCTCATGCAAAGACGACCTTTCCATTTGTTATCAGCAAGGTCTTCGTAAGTTGAAAGCTCTGAGGGTTTAACAGTATTTTTGTTGAACATAATTAAACGTGAACGGAAAAATAAAGTAACCCAGTTCTTATTTGATTCGATGAAGTTTGCCGGAACATTTTCTTCAATCATTTTTGAGTTAAAAGGTTGGTATAGACCTTTACGTGTGGCCAGTCCGTGAAAGACAAGATCTTTATCTAAGTGAAGATCAGCAGCTGTATTTTCACCTTCATTTTCCATTTGTTCGATCAGTTGCTTACTCTTACCTTCAACTAATTTTACGTTGATTCCTGTTCTCGCTGTGAAAGCATTGATAACAGTATCAAGGGCTTCTTGAGGGTAGACAGAGTATATAACGATTTCTTTGGCATTCATCTGAAATGACATCAGTGAAAGTAGGGCAATCTTTAGAATTGTACTTTTCATCTTAAGGGTCCTTTGTTTAGTTTACGCATATATAGACAATGAAGTTAGGAGTGTCAAACTTTAGTAGTGAGTGGTAAACTCATTCATTCACAATTTATTGAGACTTCTAAGAAATAAGTAATTTAAATGCTCAATACGCCAATGGTTATCGGCATTCTAGCTTTCCAAGACATAATCGCTGTAGACGCTAAAAGCTTATAAGTTACTGTAATTTCGAATATTTATCTATCTAAACAAATCAGACGCCATTTTTGGGGGAAAATATTCCTGAGGGCGTTGCTCAAGTGAAAACTTCTCAATATTCGATTACTTATGATCGATAAAGCTATTGGAGAAATGAAGAGCACTATGAAAAATAGATATTTTTTAAATCCATTTTTAGCACCTATTAAACTTATAAAAGATAAGTTCTCTATTGCTATCGTTTCTCTATGCCTAGTTTTCATGGGCTGTGTTGCGGGTGAGGGTGGCAAGAAAGATGCGACCTGCGCTGATGGACAAAGTTACGATACCGTAAGTAGATCTTGTAAAGGGGCTCGTGTTGAAGATGATGCTCCTATTCCTACATTAAGTGCCACTTCTATTCTTGAAGATAGTGGAGTTAATAAAATTGAATTAACTTATACCGACTCACAAAATGATTATGCTCGTTCATGTGTTGTAAATAGTGACGACTCTACAGGATTAGTAAAGCAGAAGATCAATCAAGGAATTCTCTATAAAAGTCAAAATGATATAATAGATCCTCAAAATACTCAGATCTTTATTGAATCCGGATCATTTCTTAGTGTGGTGGCCGATACATCTATTTCTGGATTAAGAGGAGTAATCATATCTGTTCCAGCAACAGCTTCCACTCTTTCAGTCGTCACGGCCCTTAATACTCATGTTACTGTGTCGAATTGGTTACAAGCTTCGGCCATTAGTTTTGGAAACGTATCTCCTTTTAGTGGTAGCTTTGCACTAGATAGTATTCCTTGTACTTGTACAGGGGGCGAGTGTTTTGCTTCTCTTGAGCCTACGGAGCACTTCTATGGAACGACTGACTTTTCATATTCATTAACCGATGATGATGGAACTTCTATTGATCAAGTGGTTAAAGTAAAAATTACTTCTGTAAATGATAATCCTAATATTACATTGACTGGAAATATTTCGGGGGCCACTGAGCGTTTTGACTCTGATACCACAAGTGTTAAGTCAGGAAACTTATTTGATGACGGTGTTATTTCTGCTGAAGATACAGCCGATGGAGATCCCTTTGGAGCTTACATCACTGTTCAGCTGGTTTCAAACCCTACACATGGAATTGTATATCTACAAAGTGATGGAGATTATACTTACTATAGTTATAAGCATGAAAGTGCAGATTCATTTATGGTTCGAGTCGTTGATATAGAAGGAGGAGCTTCCTCTAATGTTACGATTCCTGTTTTCATAACAACAGTGAATGATCCTCCTGTAGGAACTACTCCAAATCCTGTTGCTGTTCTTGAAGACAGCTCTTCGGTTACGATTAATCTTACTTACACTGATGAAGAAGGCGATAGCGCGGTTAGCTGTTTAGTTACATCGGTGAGTAATGTATATCCTGATGGAGGGTGTACTTGCGCTGCCGGTAGTTGTTCGGTTGATATTGCACCAATTCCAGATGCAAAGGGAACAGGTAGTTTTAGCTATCGAATTTTTGATACAGCAGGAAACACTCCTGCATCAGATACGGTTTCTTTCAACATTACATCTGTGACTGATTCTCCCATCGTCTTTACGACGGCAGCAGGAACAACACTACAATTTTTAGAAAGTGATACTTATGTACCTACGCCTTACAGCTTTTCTCTTGATGGTTCAGCTCATGGAGATAGTCGTACTATTACGGGCTATTCATTAGTCACGCCGCCTAGCTTTGGTACTCTTAGTGGATGCCTAGGACAATCGGGTAGTGGTCTCAATTGTACGTACACCCCTGATGATGGAAACCTCTCCGATAGTACAGATATATCGGCCGTTGTTCCTTCCGTTGATTTGGCCTCTACGGCCTCGACAGATACGGGAACTTTCTATGCAACGACTGTTGGCGGCACTTATGATGGGCTTCACATTCACCAGGTTGATATAAAAGGCACAGCAGAAAGTATGTCTAATCTTTATGGAACAAATGCGAAAGCTTATTATAATAATTCTAAAATTACGATTCTCTTTGAAAGAGGAGTGACAAGTGCTGCCGATATTCTTAGTGCTATAAGTTCGAATAGTGATGTGGCGAAGCTTGTGATTTTTGATTCCTCTGGTGGGACTCAAAATACAGCAACGACTTTGACTCTAAATTTCTCAGGAACATTACCTAAAGACTCTTTTGTCTATCGTGCTACTGACTCTATTGGTAATACGATGAGTGAAAAAGTGTATATTTCTATTATTCCTACTCCTGATCGCCCTACGATATGTGAATATTCAACTTATGCAGATACGACGGTATGTGGTCTTAATGGTTGTGTGGGTGTGGGCACTCCTACGGCGATAACGCCTGATCAAGATGGACTTACTTATTATTCTAAAGGAACTGGTGCTTGTTACATGAGTAGTGGTGGCACGTGGAGTGCTGTAGAGAGTTATATTGCAGATCGATCTGTGAATGAACTTGACCCTATTGTTATTGATAATATTCTTGCCGATGAAGGTGGCGGCGGGAGCGAAGATGGTGAACAGCTCACGATTACAAATGTGGACAGCTCGGATACCAATCTTATCCCACTAGGGAATATTGAATTCTATTATGGAGATATGGATACACCTATTGGTACAGGTGATCTTGCCAGTATTCCTTTTGGTGATATTGGATCAGCAGATTTAACTAAATTAAAAATTAAAATAACTCCACAGACCATTAATCCTCCTGTGACGCAGAAGTCTTCAGAAATCGAAATCACGATTGCTGATGATCATGTGCCTCCAATGTTTACGGAAGTAACTTTCAATGTAAATGTCCAAAAAGTATCGGCTACTCACGGAGGATGGATATTCTTTGCGGCCACCGGTCCAAAAGTCGATTCACTTGGTTTAGTTAATGAAGATAGAACCGTTTGTCCTTATTCGCTTGATATGTGTGAAGGGGGACAAAAGTGTTATGGGAGTTCAACTCCTGTAAATAATAGTTTCGCTGATCCTGATCATGAAGATGCTATTTATCTTCATGAAGCGGGAACGAGTCGAACTTGTTATCGAATGAAGCGTACTCAAATACAAAAAATATCATATGTCGGAAAGACAAGTAATCCTGTTAGTGTGACTTATGTGGATAATGGAGCTACGGCCGATTCAGCATCGGTTTCTGTTTCAGGCAACTCTATTACCGTAACGATTAATGAAGACTATACAACAACTGATACCATTATTAGTGTCATTAATGGAAATGCCAGTGCAAATGCTCTAGTTAAGGCCGTTAATTTAAAGGCCGGTGAAACTCAAGACGCGCAAAGTGCCTCAACTGTCGCTGCTCTTTCTCGTGCTAATTGGGAATCTTTTGAAACTTATTGTAATGCTACTCCAGCGGCCATTGAAATCGGTTGTAATATTGGAGGAAGATCATCTTGTGTGGGTCGAGGTCCACCAAGTGATGCAAGTATTAATATCACTCCGACAAGACTAGATAGTCGTTACTGGGATGAACAGGCCAACGTTTGTTACAAGTCTGTTGCGACAGGTTCTTCTTCTGATTGGGTTGCTTATGATGCTCCTGCTGAAGTAAGTATTTCTTGGAATCAATTCTCTATTAACGGAAGTGCAAGTGTTGATGAATATCGTGTTTATAGAAGATTGGCCGATGAAGACTTCGATTTCTCTCTTCCTTTAAATAAGAAAGAAATTAGTGGAGGAAGTTCAACTTATACATTTATTGATAATAATGCGAACTCAGTTGTTCCACCAGCTCCTGGTACCGTGTACTACTATGTCGTAAGACCTGTCGTAAATGATATCTTAACTTCTACTGCTGCAGAGACAGGGACTAATTCAATTGGGGTTGTGAGAATGATGGCCCCACCAAAGAATATGGCCTTTGCTCATCGCTGGATGATTAACAAAACCATGTGTGATTTAATGAATCGCTCTACTGACGCCACTAATAATTATCGTTGTTTATACACGGGAGCAGGAGATACGAATGTATCTGGTGTTCAATACTATGATTTTGGAAAAGACTTACTTGTGGATCGCTATGAAGCAGGTTGTCCTTATTCACCTGCACCTAATTGTCCGCAAACCTATGACAATTCTTGTATTGGAGTAACTGATCCTGATACGGCCAGTATCCCTGCAACCAATGGTCTCACTTATTATAATAGAACCAATGGTGGATGTTATTATGCGAGTGGAGGATCTTGGAATATTCTAGGGATTGATCCTAATATTGTAGGACCAATTGATACAGATAATATTCCCAACTATTTGGCCACAGTAGAGCCTAATAGTTTAAATGTTGTGAGTACTAATCCTCAATTTGATAACTACTCTGATAAGCAATATAACAGAGCAGGGCTTCCACCCTTAACGAATATTTCTCAATCAGAGTCTCATAAACTATGTTCTGGTCTTGCCGATTTAGATGATGTTGATCTTCTTGGTATTCAAGCTGATCTGTCTCATCGTCTACCTACAAGAAAAGATCAAGTGGCGTATTCACAATGGGATGACTCGGATTTAACAAATAACGAAATGGCCACATTGGAAACAGGTCTAAGTCTTAATTCCACCAGTAAATGTAATGCTTCTGGTGCCTCGGGTCTTGAAGATGGTTATGTTGATATTGATAAGCCTGATAGTAATGATTTCTATTCTCTACCTGGAACATTCGCTTCTGATATTCGTTCCATGACCACTGGTTCAAACGAGCTCGCTTCATGTGTGAGTAAGTTTGGGGTGCAGGATACCATTGGTAATGTTGCCGAATGGACATCTCACGGACTAAGTTGTCCATTGATGTCGACCTGTTCGAGTAATGATAATTTAATTATTCAAGATATAGAATATCGAAGAGTTCGTCCTGATGGTGATACTAAGAGTATTGGTATTACTTATATCAATGCCGCGGATGCAGGTGTTAGCTTTGTTAGTGCCGATACTGCAGGAAATATTTTAGTTGATCTTACTGATTTTGGAACTCCTAGTGCTTCCGCTATCGTTACCCAAGTAAATGCGGCCATTGCGGCCCTTGGGGCAGGTAATAATTATTTAAGTGCAAGAGTGATTGGTGAGGGATCTAATGATCAATTTGTTTTTGGTAAAACTGTGATTATGGGATCGATTCTATTAGGAGCTGATGATACCAGCTTTAAATCACAGGCCAGTGACCCTTATGGTTTTTGGACTCTCGATGGAAATAGAGGACCTTGCGTCGATTCGGATGCTGATGGTATTTGTGATGCGGCCCTTACTTCTTGGGCGTTTGAAGATGAGCGCTATAGTGGTGGTCGTTTTATGACTCCGGTTGGTTTGGTTTCCCACGTAAGTGCCAATAGTACTTATTCAACAGATTACGACCTCTTTGAAATTGGTCCGACTTCTGGAATTACTTCACTTCAATTACACGATGATACGATTACGGTTAATTCTAATATTATAGCTGGTGAGAATTCTGGTTGTGGTGGTATCGCAACAGGTGGATCTTACCTTACTGGTAATGGAGCAGGGGTGTGGAATATGGAAGCTGTTCCTTGTTCTGATGTGATTGGAACGGTTACGATTCAAGATGTAACCTTTAAAATTAATGATGCTTCTTATGCAGATATTCAAATTCGCTATATTGAATCACTTACCGCTCCAACGGTTGAAGAAGTGGGTGGAGTGCTCAATATTAATTTATCGACTTTTTCTCCTACGGCCACCAATGTTGCTATCGTTGTGATTAATTATTTCAACGGGCTTGCAGACGAGGTGGAAGCGTTTGTATCAGGGGTTCCTGATGGGACTCAAGTGGCCTTCTCTACTCCTGTAGAGTTTAATGATTATCAAGATGTCGGAAAATCTCTTCGTAAAGATGTGGGCTTTCGATGTGTGATTGATATTCCCAATAGTGCTTATGATGCGGATTAAGGTTTAACGACCAATTCACCTTGCTTAATTACATATTTAATATTGTGAAGTCGTGAGAGATTCTTACTTAAATCACCTGTAACTATAATGAAACTAGCTTCATCATTAACTCTTAATCTCCCTAAGTTCTTTTGATTAGGAAATAATGAATTACATTGGCCCGTGATGAGAGGTAAGGCCTGAAGAGGCGTAAGCTTCAAATGTTTGGCCATATCTAAGAAGCCCTCTAAGGCCCAGAATGCCCTTGTCCTCACTATATCTTGGGGGTCAATAAAGAAGTCGGATCCATAGCAAATCTGCTTTAAATAGGGCTTCAAAAGCTTCATACGCTTTACCTGATCTTTCTTATCATAGAGGACGGATTCATCTAATCGCTCTTTATAGAAATCCATGAAACTCTGAGGCCAGTCTGTAGGAACAAGCCTAACTTTACTCTTTTTTAGTTTATCTAACTTCTTTGGGTCTATAAAGGTAAGATGCTCTATGGAATCTTGTTCTTCAAGAAAGGGGACAAGTGTGTGATAGTCATAATCATAGATACCATGAAATGCCATGGGTCGATTCAAATGATTTTTTTCTATTAAAGACTTAAGCTTTTGAGGATTTATTTTTCCAGGGAAGGGATCATTATCTAAATATATTTTCAATGTTCTGTGTGTCTTTAAATGTGAATTAAAACTCTCTTGAAAATATCGACTACAGTAGAGACCCTGTGGGCATTGGCCATTGCCTTGAGCTATAGGTTTTGTTACCCACTGAACATAGGGATAGGGAAGGTTCTCTATTTTCTTCTCTACTTCATTAATAACAGCACTATCCCCACCTAAGTCTCTAATGTAGAGAAATCCCTTATGAAGATAATCATTGAGCGTGCTAAGAGCGAGATTTACTTTTTCTTGATGAGGAAGTTGGTGAGTGAATATAAAGGCGTCTTTATAACTGGCCCCAAGGTTTGGATCCGTAAGCCCTAGGTGTTGGTGAGCATCCACTAATGGAGGAAGAAGAGAACTATTTTCAATGGCCTTATAGTCGGTATTTTCTTGAGGAGTTTGATCCAGATAGACAATTTCTTTTTGATTAAAACTAATATAGACCGGTTGCAGCCATAATTTACCATTAAAGGCACGATCTACTTTAAAGCTTACAAGCTCGCCATCTCTCGCCTTTGCATTGAGGATGAGCTGAGGAATTAAATAGAAAAAGACAATAAGCTTTAAGTAATTCATTTAACTATAATAACCCAATACTATTTTTTTGGCGATAAAGGCATAAGCTTCGCGGCTATGGAGCTTGATACTTGCTTGCCCGTGCTCCAGGCATTTTGAAAATTAAATCCACCCGTGACTCCATCAACATCAAGAAGTTCTCCGGCAAAATAAAGATTTTCTACTCGCTTACTTTGCATGGTTTTAAAGTCTATTTCACTGGAGTTGACACCTCCACACTCTACAAACTCTTCTTTATGGCGGTGAGGGCCAAGACTATCAAATTCTTGAGAACTAAGGCCCGTGGCCATTTTATTAATATCTTTTTGGTTAAGATTGGCCCAATGGCCTTTGTGATCTATTTCATTAAAACTCAATAAACTAAGCCAGAATTTTTGAGTAATTTGGGTAAAGGGATTAAGAGTTCCTATTTGTTTTTTAAGATTATTCTTCTTAAAATTTACAAGATGCTCTTTTACTTGATCAAAATTCAAATTCACAAAATTAACTTTAAATTTAAACTTATAATTTAAATTCTTTAATTCCCGAGCACCCCAAGCTGAAATTTTGAGTATCGCAGGCCCACTAAGACCCCAGTGCGTAATGAGTAGAGGTCCTGTTTCTTCCAGTTTTTGACTCTTACTTAATCCAAGAATCTTTGTTTCTGTGTGGGTAAAAGAAGTTCCGGCCAGACCCTTGATCAGAGGATGATTGACTTTAAAAGTGAATAGAGAAGGGGCCAGCTCTGTGATGGTATGTCCTAGTCCTTCACTTAAAGCGTGACCAGAGCGATCTGATCCCGTCGCCAGACAAATATAGTCGGCTTCTACTTGTTCATTGATCGTTTGAATGAGGAATTTATTTTCAATCTTTTTAATATGTTCTATTTTTGATTTATAAAGAATTTCTACCCCATACTTCTGAGCTTCTTTTTCAAAACAGTCAATAATGGTTTGAGAAGAATTGGTCACAGGAAACATTCTCCCATCAGACTCTATCTTAAGCTTCACTCCTCTTTCTTTAAACCATTCTACGGTTTCAACAGAGGTGAAATTATATAGAGGACCTCTTAATTGTCTCGAGCCTCTAGGGTAGTGTTTAAGGAATTCTTTTATCTCTTCTTGATGGTGAGTTACGTTACAGCGGCCACCCCCACTTATACGTACTTTTCTAAGACCTGTGGGAGATTTCTCAATGATCGTAATTCTATGGGCAATGGAGTGGGGCTTAAGTTCTTTGGCCAAATTAATCGCACAGAAGAAACCTGCAGCACCGGCACCAATAATAACGATATGTTTAGGGCGATCATTCACTAATTAAACCTTATAATGAGAGAGTCGCCCTATTTTAACAAGATGTTGTGTTCACGTAAATCATTATACTCAAATGATTAATAGCTTCCTTTTTCAGCAAAGAAGTTAAGAGGTTGCTTAACATCTACAACACCGCCTCCTTTTGGTTTAGGGAAGTCAATGAGCTTAAGAACTCCACCCATACATTTCGTTCCTGAAGCTGAAAACTTTGCCTTCTTTCCTCGGATATTAATATTATTAACACTACCATTGGGATTAATTCTAAAGTGAAGATCAATGACCCCTTTGGCCGCTTCGTTAGATTCCAATTCTTTTTGATAACAGTGTCTAAATTGCGGAAGATACTCTTTTAGAATCTTTCTTAAAAGTTCTGGGTCCATTGAGCCCAGTACCACTGTTTTAGGATCGGAATAAGTTGTATCGATTCCTGATTTTGAAGAGAGACCTTGAGCCCCTGAAGAAGTATCATAGTTTCCACTAAAGTCTTTTCCAAGAGTTCCAACATTGGCCGAAGTCTTGGCCGTGACATTTGCATCACTTGCACTGGTCGTTGATTTAAAGCCTTGCTTTCCTGTTGCAGCGGACTTCTTATTAATCTGATTAGGCTTAAGGTTTTTAGTTGAACTAAATAAACTGGAGAGTTTATTCTTTGATTCAAACTTATACGCCTTCATTTTCGGAGCTTTCTTCACTTTTGGTGCCGAAGTCGCGGCCATTGCCTTCTTAGGTTTAGACTTGGCCTTGGTAGGTTTCTTTTTTGTATCCGGAGATTTCTTCGCCATTTTGGTATCATTAGTGGGTTGCTTATTCTTTTTGATACCTGTGTCCGTATCTTTTTTATCGGCAATCGATTTAGATTTATTATCAGAAGGCTTCTTTGCTTTTACGGCCTTTCGATAAATAACGGCAATTTTCTTCTTAGGCATTTCAACAGATGTATCAATGAATAAGAGTAAGAGCATAAGACCCATAACGGCCCCTACGATCTTGGCCGTCTGGATTTGGAAGGCACGATCTCGTCCAAAAAATGGTGCCATTCTCAATAATGGGGGAGCATCAGAGAGTCTTATAATGACTTGCACACCACGATTATCAAAACTGAGAACGTCCATTTTCTTTAAATTAATCGTTTGAACGCCTGATTGATTAAAAACGTCAGTTTCTCCAGTATAACGATTACGTGTCGTAAAATCATCGATTTTATGAATGCTAATGTCGTTACCTGAAATATCAATGAAAGGTATTCTATCTTCGCTATCAAGATTAGGAATACATAGAGTATTCTTATAATGACCTAAGGCACTTACATAGAATGTTTTCTTTTTAATAGGAAGATAATCAAGAGAAATTATATTACCATTTAGTAATACGGTAACTTCAATGGCCATCTGATCAATTTCACGCGCAATGGGTTCTAATTCTTCTTCAGACTTTTCATCTTCAGGGTCAATGTAGCTGCTGAGTTGTACAGGACTCTCAAGTGCTGGGATTTCATCATAATGTTTCTGTGTACTCTCATCAAAAACAATATCGCAGTATTCGCCATCAATAACGACCAATCCTGGTAGAGGTGGTAGTTCTGAAGGAAGATCGAGTATCTTTTCAGTATTAATCTTTTCAACGACACCTGCATCCTGATCTTCAAAAATAGTCTCACCAACTGATTCTTTAATCTCTTCTTCAATATGCAATTCGATGGGTCCTACTCTTAAAGTGTCTCCATCACAGAAGTAACTTTGCTCAACTTTCTTTCCATTTAAGAAAAGACCATTATCAGATTCTAAATCGACGATTTTTCCACCATGCTCATCAATAAAGATGAAGGCATGATAGAACGAGATCGCTGGATCATCGATTAGGATATCAGCGTGAGGGGCTCGACCAACGAGGAGCTTTCTTTTATTGAGTTCATAATTAAACGCCACTTCACCATCTTTATGGCCGATGAGTTTAAGGATTTTCTCTTCAATGATTTTTGCTTTTAACACAGCTTTCACTCCTTATTCATCCCGCGGGCCTGCACATTCTTGGAAGCTAGAGCAACTTGAGTGCCTTCTTTTAGTTTTTCTTCCTTCTCTTGTTGCTCTTTTAATTTCTTTGCGTCTTCAATTTTCTTAACTTCAATGCTCACCAGTTCTTTTAGCTTTTGAGCACTTCTTTTCATCGGAACATAGCGTGTGAAATTAAACTCTTTTAAAAGCTCGTATACTTCATAAATTTTATGTTCTTCATAAAGACCCAAAGCCCGTACAAGGGTGACGTCTTCACGACCTTGATAGCTTGGTGATATGGCCTGAAGGGTCTTTAGAGACAGAGCTGTTTTTCCTTGAAGTAAATAAACACTACCTAATCCTAGTAGAATATCAGGATCTTCTCCATTTTCATGATTGAGCGCTTCAAGAATGCTTTGAGCATTTCTTAAAAGGTTAAATTGTAAATAAACCTGTGCTTGATTAAATAGAGGTACTTTTAGGTTTTTTCTCCCTTTCTTATATTCAGCAGCTTTTTTAAAGTAATCAAGGGCCATTTCATAATGACCTTGTTTTAACTTTATAGTCCCTAGGTTATTTAGGGCCGGTGCATACTTTTTCTTGTCATCCAAATCCAGTGAGAACTGAAAGTAGTATTCAGCTTTTACAAGGTGATCGGCCAAGAAATAGCACATTCCAATTTGATTCCAAAATTCTGGATCTTTCTTCTTTTCAAGGGTTTGTTTTTGCAGATCTTTTAAACCGTCATTGACATTGTCATTATGACATTTGGCTAAGGCCTGGTAGGGGGTATTTTCTAATTTATCAAGTCTATCTTCTGTATAGCGCAGAAAACTTTCTTCACGAAACGTATCGCGTCTTTCTTCTTGAACTTTAGAAGTGAGATGTCCAGTGGCACAGCCCACTAAATTCAATGTAAATAGACTACAAAGAGTCAGCTTTAATAGATCCGCTCTCATATTTGACCTCCAGTACGATCTGTTGGAATGACATAGAGGCTTGCAGGGTGTCTATGTTTAACTTTCTCAATCACAGAAGGTATCTCCATAAAGAGTTTATTATTAGGAGCTAATATTGTTTCTTTTTGTATTAGGTCTACTGCTGTTCTCTTTTGATTCTTAGATTCTTTTTCAAGATTACTTGATAACTCACTCATGGCCGCTTTGAGTCCTTGCACATACTCAGGCGGCATTCCTTGTGGAGTATAGTCTTTTAAGGCAAAGGCCAGGTCACTATACTTATCTTCTAGCAGTTTATAACACTTCGTTATAATATGCGCCTGACCTGATTTGATATATGGAACAAGGGCGTCGGCCATAGACTTTAGAGTCTGAATATTCGTTTCAAGCGATTTATTAAATTGAGCTTCATCGTACTTCTTAGGATCAGGAAGTGAGGCCACGGAAGTTTTTTCTAATTGCTCATAAAGATCATCAAACTTCATAACTAATTCTAATTCTTTTTGGGCCTTTGATTTCTTAGTGCGAGTAAATTCCTTTTGAAAGTAGGACTTAATAAAGGCCATTCCCTTGTCACTATCTTTTAAATAGTAGTCCCAGTAGATCGACATAAAGCTTTCATGATAGAAATCTCTCATATGATTAACTTTCTTATAGCGCTCATAGAAGCTGATAAATGTTTTATATTTTCGATGACGAAAGAAGAAATCTCCAATACCTAATAGAACAGCATCTCTTATTTTAGAGGAAACTCTACATTCTCTACCTTTTTCGTAATTCTTATAGGCCTGCTCATATTGACCTTCAATTAAGCGATACTGCACACTCGCTTGATAGAGATCACTCTTTTCTTTGAAAGGAGAGTGGCAATATATATCGATATAAGTTTCAGCTATGGCCGCACTACTTTCAAAGTCTTGGGCCAACATAAGTTTGTTTACCATGGCCAAGATTTCTTTCTTACGCTCAAATCTCTCTTTAGCTGTAAAGAGCTTAAGACCTTCTCTTAGCCATTTATAGCTATTCTTTGTATAGAACATATCAAGAAAGAGAATAGAGGCACGGTAAGCAGATTTCGCTTTAATACTCTGAGGATATTTTTCCGAGTTATAAAGTCCAATATAACCAGCAGCAGCTTCTTCTTTCTTTCCTGCGATATCAAGTTTTTGATATCCATCAAAGAGAAGACCACCAAGAATGAGGATTGATTTTTCAATATAATCTTTTTTGAAGCTAAGAAAACCTTGCTGCAACTGAGCAATCCATTGCGCCAAAGCATCAGTATTCTTATTCTTTATATGCAGATCCATAACCTGAGTAAGCATACCTTGTTGAATTTCAAGATCTTTAGGGTATGCACTCAAATATTCTTTCATAGTAGTTGTGGCCTCATCAACTTTATCTTCATTTAAGAAGAGATTGAATAACTTACTATAGATAAGACGTGTTCTCTCATTTTGTGGATAGGCCTGGATATGAGACTTATACGTATAAACCGTACGTTCAAAGTTCATCTCTTTGACAAACTTTCCATTTTCTAGAGAGGCCAATAAGGCATCAAAAATCTTCTTAGTGAGTTCCGTGTGACTCTTTAGTGCATCAGCATCTGTAGGCATGGCAATGAAAGGAGGAGTGATCACTTTTTCTTTTTTATTTAATACTTTATTTTGAGTATCAACTTTTTTTACAACAAGAAATCTCGTGCGGTGAGCTTCAAGTGCTCTTTGGTAGTATTCAAATGATTCTTTGTAGCTAGCAATAGCAAAGTGTGTCTCTCCTTGATAGAAGCGATAAGAATCAGTTTCAATTGGATTAATTCGAGCTAGGACATCAAAGTAGTCGATGATGCGATCTCGATCTGATTCTGAGAAGTTCTCAATATTCGTTTGAGAGTTACGTGTAAAGCGTACTTGAAGATAACCTACAAATGATCTTAATTTTTCTGTAATCGAAGTGTGATATTCCTCATCAATTTTTAGGAGAGGAGTCTCTTTGTTGATTTCATCTAATGCTTGGGCCGTACTCCAGAAACGATCAAACTTTTTAAAATTTCTATAAAAATCGAGAAGTTCAATTCTTATTTGTACTTCTTCTTTTAAGTATTTTGCGTCTTTTGATTTCTTATCTAGAGCATTATCAAGAGCACTTACATAGACATATTCAGCGAGCTCTGATCCCTTATCCGTTGCTGTTTTCTTGGCCATTTTAATGAGGTAATCGGCCGGATGCTCAACGTTTTCAATATAGAAGGCCGTCCCTTCTTTTACTCGTTCTGCAAATACATAGAAGAGACCAATGCTATCAAGAACCTGATCGGTTACGGATATGTACTTTTTAATCTCTGGATTATCAACCAACACCTCTTTAGAACTCTCAAAGCTCATGAGGGCATGATCAATGGCCGCGTTATAGTCATTGGTCTTTATATAACACCAGCTGACATTATAAAGATGTTTCGTATACCACTCATCTTCTTTATTTTTAAGAACGTCTTTATAGAAATGAATGGCCTTCTTATATTTCTTCTTATTGTAATAATGTTCTGCCAGACTTGTTTTAATAGCATGTAAACTCTTTGCATACTTGTGTGAAGTTCTTAGGGCCTTCAAAAGAAAACTCTCAGTCTGGGTGTCTCCACCGTAGTCTCTTGAATTAAGCGCTAGGGTATAATAGATATCACTTATATACTTGAAACGCGGCCATTTCTTGATAATCCCTAGACCATCTCTTTTAACCTTATTATACATGCGTGCACTTTCTTTAAAGTAGTAGCTCTTTCCCAAACTCTTGCGCGTTTTAGCATTTGCGTTTAAGAATATTTTATTTTCTTTTTCTCTTATGAGCTTAATTCTTTCTGTGTTCAATTCAATAAGTCTCCATCTTAAACGAGGACCCATCTTAGTGATTTTTCTTATGGCCTTTTCTTCTTTATCAATAAGCCTATTGAGCTTTTCCCATTTTGCAGACATTTTAACATTGCTTGAAACTTTTGCTTGTAAAGGAGACGCAATGATGAGTACGCATAGGAAGGCCATGAATGAATTTTGGAGAGTCTTTATCATCATGTTTACCTTTTAAATTTAGAAATTTCCTTGAACAATAAATTTGAATTCAGGAAATCCGGCCAATGCAGATGTATGCATAACCCTTCTGAGAACTTCATAAGGTACGGCCTGATCCATTACAATGTTGACACGCTTTCTATTGGCCTTTCTTGTGGCCAATGCGCCTTTGTCACTTGTTGTCGTGGATACGGTGGTTTCTAGGTCTTTGATAACTTCGTCTTGTTTTTTACCTTCTTCTTCTAATGCACTGTAGAGTATTTCAATCTTTTCATCATTTGTAGAAGCCAGGTAGCGACCAATTTTTCTATTATTAATCCAAATATCCTTTTCACCAGATACTTGGACAATAACGGCCATATTACCTAATTGGCTTGATTTTGATGTCGGAAGCTCAATATTTTTTGCAACCTCTAATTTTAAGTCTGATGCATTGTAACTCTTAAGAAGAAATACTAAGAGGATAACCAGAATATCGAGTAGAGAAGTGATGTCTACATCAAGTTCCTTATCCCCAGATCTTCGAACTTTGAATCTCTTATTCCTCATGGTTGGTTCCTGTTTTGGTTCTTGCTTTTATCTTCTATATAAGGGTTTCAAAAATAATTTGCTCAAATAATGTTCTTGTCTCGACGCTTTCACCTTTGTCATTCTTTGCAATGATAGACGGTGTTGCGCTTGGCAGCTCTCGACAAGTATCCATAATATAGACAATCTTCTTGTACTCAACCTTAGAGTCGGGTCTAATGATTACAGAGGTTTCGCTCGCATGGCCTTTCTTTAAAGTGACCAGTTCTTGTGCCAGTTCCTCTAGATTATAGTTCCCATCCTTCATTCCGATGGTTTTATGGATATTTCCATCTAGTCCGGTTTTCATAACTATTTCTTCTTTATTAACAACTAATGTTAAATTAAGAGGAGGTTTCTTATCTTTGGGTTGGTCTTCACTCACTGTTTTTACCGCAGGAGCATCAGATCCAATTTCATAGATTTCTAAGAACTGCGCCGACATAAGGAGAAAGAAGATAAAAATAAAGACGGCATCTAGGATAGGGATTACATTGGGTTTACAAGGAGCTGCTTTTTTTTTGATTTTTCTTTTCATGATTGGTCCTTAGGTATTAATGGAACTGAAAAAGAGAGGGCCATAGGCCCTCTTAACTAGGCTGCCTCATCATTTTTCTGTGCGGCTGCACCTTGAGGCATAGGAGCACTTGAACCAGCCTGACCAGCGTGTTTCTTTGTACCTAAAAGATCTATAAGCTTAATGGCATATTCTTCAACTTCTCCAAGAATCTTATCTGATTTAGAAGTCAGGATAGAGTGAACCACCATGATACTAATAGCCGAAACTAGACCTAGGGCCGTCGTGTTCATGGCCTTTGAAATACCAAGGGCAAGAAGTTTCGCTTTAGAAGCTGGATCGGCCGTGGCCACAGCGGCAAATGATTCAATCAATCCATAAATCGTTCCCAGTAGTCCAATCAGTGTCGATACATTGGCAATGAGACCTAGGTAGCCCATTCGCTTTTCTACCTTAGGTGAAACTTCCAATATCGTAGCTTCTACTGCATCGGATATTTGTTCTTTAGATTGATTGGCGCGCTTTAGTCCAGACTTTAAAACCATCGGCAAAAGCGCCTTAGAATTTGAACAGCTTTGAATCGCTTTTTGAACGTCATTCACCATGACATTCTTTTTAACCATATTCATAAGACCAGCACCATCCACATCATAAGAAAGAAATGACTTCACTCTTTCTACTGCGATAGCAATACCAAAGGTCCAGATAACGAGAATGATCCACATGAATATCCCACCTTCGTCCATAAATACGGCAAGAGATTTAATGAAACTTGTATCTGTAGCAGCTGCGGTTGCTGCTGCCTGGGCTGCATTCACTGTTTGTTGTGCGATTTCGTTTTCCATTGTTGGCTCCTTGGGGTTTTTTATTCTAATTTATATTTATTGTTTATCTTAAGTTTTGGATGTCATTTCTTACTTCAGCATCAAAGCTCTCTCTTTCAAATAAGGCCCTAGAGAAGGTTCGACGTGAGCGCTCTTTAACAGAGAGGTCACCTGGAGCAATAATCTTTCCTTCAATCTCTAAGTTTCCTAAGTCAAAAGATTCATACTTCTTATATTTGATCAAAACATTCTTTCCTGCTTTCTTGTTTTGAGCACAAACACTAACTGTCATAAATAATGTGAGCATAATAGCGATGGTATACTTCATATTTATTCCTTATTTCTACTGGCTAACAGCGAGTTTCTTTTTATCTATGCGTTTACAATTAGATTTCAGACCAAAACTATATTCACCCAGCTCATCGGCCCAAAATTCTCCATTAAATCGATAAAAGTGCTCTTGAGAATCACGGCTAATATTTGCATCAGAACCACGACTACGAGAAGATATGAGTGCCTCGTTGTTGTAGACGAGATCTCTTCTTAAACTCATAATTTCAAGCTTCACATTAAACATCTCATAACTAAATTTGTGCATGTCATTTATGAAGCTAAACATTTGTTTCTTAATATAGTGATTAAGGTGTTTTGTTCGCCATGAAAGTGCACCTGTAACCGCTTCATCTAACTTTTGAGCAAATTCACTTGTTCCCAGCTTTTTGATGTATTTCAATTCGTTTTGCGCTTTTTTATAATTAATTAAATCTACAGAGAACTTGATTCGTTTTCTAATTTGAGTCATCAAGTTTCTAACGAAGGGATTAAGGTTCTCTTTTTCTTTAATTGGACTTAAAAGAAGTTTTAAAAAGTAAGTATGCGAAGATTTATTTTGTAAAAGAATATTCTTTAAAGCATCCGAATGTGGACGATAGACATTGTAGTACTGATCAATAAGCTTCAAAGAATCTTGCCATAAGCAAAGTCTAAAATAAGAGAGTGAACTCAGAACTTCAGCTTCTGGAAAGAAGTAACTTGTCATAAGAGGAGAGCGATAAGTGACCAGTAAGCCTAACGTGCGGTTGTAGTTACCAGTATGATAGGCCGCCCAGGCCTTTTCCATTAAAATATATGGCCAACGATAGCTGGTCTTAGGAATCGCTTCGTAGGCCTTTAATGATTCGTCATACTTTCTTTCTTTAAAGAGAAGTCTTGCTTGGTGGATGATACAAGATTCTTTGATGATAGCGAAGTAGCGCTTTAGCTTCTTATTATCAGCTTGATCTTCATATTCGCTAGCTAGATCCACACATTGAAGATATTGCTTCTTAGCCCCTGCAAAGTCATTGGTAAGGTTTAGGGCAGAACCTTGCATGAAACGCGCCTCAGGACCAAATCTGTGATCATTAGGTACATCTGAGAGGGCCTTTATCGCCTTAGGATATCTTTTGTAGTTAAATTGTCTAAGTCCAAGAATAAAGCGAAGCGATGGTGAAGGGTATTTATCAAGTATGTTGGCACGAAGGCCATAGAAAGACATCGTACCTGTTTTTAAAACCAGCTCTTCTAAGAGGTTTTCAAACTCAGGAGTAAAATCCTTACCTTCAATTAAATGCTCTTTAGCGAATACAACGGAACTAAAGTAGTATTTAGACTTATAAAGCTCTTGCGCAATATAGGCATTAGCATTTTTATCGCCTTTCTTTTTGGCCTGATTGTATATTTTTTGCGCCTCCACCATAAGAGCAGAAGCTTCAAAAGAACAAATCACAAATATAAGTATAATCATCTTTTTCATAAATATTCCTTAGAAACTAAAACCGATACTAAAAGCAACTTCACTGTTTGTTCTCCAAGAATCTATTCCTGGTTGACCATTGATGGTTGCACTCGGTGCTCGGTAGTTATCTCTAGAATATTCAATCCCAACATGGATATTCTTAGTGGCATGTATTCTTAGGGTTGTTTTGGCAAGCACAGCAATACTCTTCTCATCTGAAAATTGATCTGCTGTGGTTGAATTGGAAACTGTCTTTGCGTTACTTTCGGTTTGAATCTGACCAAGACCTAAACCAAATGACCAATCAAAGTAGATGATTTTGTTGAATGTATTTATTTTTCCATAGAAGGGCGAATAAACGGCCATGAAACCCATCTTCTTTTCTATGGCACGAACAAAGGCCGTTGATCCGTTAATCTCTTGTAAGCTTTTGAAGTTATCATCATCAGAGTTACTATACTGTTGATAAACCCCTTCAATGGCCCATTCTTCATGAAGGTAGTATCCACCTTTAAATTGAATCCCAGTTGAATCTTGAAAGTTGTCATTAAGGCCCATGACGAAACCAAGATTAGCATAGAATTTATTTTTCTTTTTATAGACCTTATTTTGAAGAACATAGACTTTCTTATCAGGGTCCAGCCAAAGGAAGTCGTAGAGGTCATCTTCTGCTCCATAAGTATTTGCGATATTAAATACTAGTGGAGAGAAGAGACCTAGGATAAGAAATGTTTTGCCAAGTAAATTTAACTTTTTCAATTTGTATTCCTTGGGTTCTTGGGGTTTTTATTCATCTTTCTAATGCTTAACTATTCCATTACACATTTCTGGTAATAGGCGATGATGACTTCCCCTTCATTAGGGATGGCATTCTCATCAAACTTAATTGATCTCGAATTTTCATCGTAAGTCCATCCTTGTTCTAGCACTTGATTATTTACCGTTACACTTAACTGCGTTCCAACAGGTACTCCTGAGAGTGGAAAGCTGTCTAGTAGGTCAAGTATTTTGAAACCAAATCCTGAGAGCGTTTCATGAAAGTCTTGATGAATACTTGCAATCTCACCACCCGTTGCACGAGACACTTGCATGTAACGCTCACCAACTGACTCCCACTGCTTATTAGGATCAAGCTCCGTAGTTACAATTGAGTAGGCCTTAACCATCCCAGCACTTGCTTTAAGGCTTTGTAGGTTAGAGATGTAGTCGCTAACAAATCCAGGTGAATTATCTTCCTCATCAGAGATGTAAACAACGATTAAGTAAGCATCTTCCCTTGCCCAACTTCTGTAGTTATCAAAGAAGTCTTTACTTGTTTCAATACCCATCTCATTTCCAGAACCTCTGATTCCAACATTGATTTGGTCAGTGAAATTATTCATGAAACGATTTACATTTTTGGCCGCTGCAATTGATGTTAACTCATCACTATCACCAACCATTCGACCAGAATTGTATCGGCCATCAGTTGTTGTAATTGCCATTTGGAAATCAATATTCTTTTGAATGAAGTCTGAGATAAAGGCATCAAAGTTCTCACTTAGTGCTCTTTGCTCATCTGACATTGAACCCGAGTTATCCATTACCCAAAGAATATCTACTTTAGCTTCTTGGGCCGTATTCTGAATGAACTGATCACTTGCATTAGTAAGGGTTCCGTCACCACAAAGACCTGGTTCAACAACAACTTCATCTTCATCATCAGGTTCATCAGTGCTTCCACCGCCACCATTATTTCCACCGTCAGTATCTCCACCATCTGTGTTACCACCGTCAGTATCGCCACCATCCGTGTTACCACCGTCAGTATCGCCACCATCCGTGTTACCACCGTCAGTATCGCCACCATCAGTGTTACCACCGTCAGTATCGCCACCATCAGTGTTACCACCGTCAGTATCGCCACTATCAGCATCATCACTATCATCTGGTGTCGTTGGAGTTGTAATAACACCACCAACTGAATCATCGTCAGCATCATCAACAATTGAATCATCTGATATCGGTGAGTCTGGATTTATGTCTGGTAAGATTTGTTCATCTGGCACACCCGCACCTTCGAGAAATTCTTTTTCATAGAACTCTTGTTCATTACAACCTGTAAGGGAAAAAAGTACGATGAAAATCACCAAGGACTTTTGGATTAAAACACGTGAATTCATGATTTACTCCGACTCATCTACTTCCGGTTCTCTTAGTAAGAAGGAAACTTCCAGTTCCCATTTTTTCACTAAGGAAAGTAAATTCATCAAATCTTGGATTTTGACTCAGCTTACATACCACAAATTAATTACGTACAACTCAAAGTCCAAAAGGTGTGTCACTTGGGTAAGCGCAGAATAGCAAATTAGAGAACTATCTCAACTTCAAAGGATGATGAATGCCCGATATTAAAAGGTTATAGACTTGATTTCAGCAGTTTATGTGTACAAAAAGTTACATTTTCTTCAAATTTGACTTATTCGCTAAAGTTCCCAATTTTTGCCCACAATTGGTGGATAGGGCAAGATACTGAAATAGTTCCTATTTAATAAGGAAAAGGTATTTATATAAAGAAGTATTTTGATTAGTGATTAATCCAATTAGTTTTTCTAAAAGCCACTTAACTTTAAGGACTCTACTTTGGAGAAGTTAATATTAATTTCTGTATCTATATAAGGGATTTCTCCATGTAGATTAATGATTCCCAAAGTATCCAGATAATAGAGTTCTGGGGAGAGTTCAATTTCTTGCGTGGTCGTAATTGTTTCTTGCCCTTCAAACTGCCAGAAGTAGGTGATGGTGAATGCGAAGGTATTAAATGAGCTTCCCTCACTAAAGATATTTCTTGTAAACTTTGCTCTAGTACAAGTCATGCCAGATATCGTGGAGCTTGTAAGGCATGATTCAAGGGGACTAATAAGCATTTTAGTGACCAGGTCTTGAAATGATTTCCACTTCTTTTCAAAATCAAGAACAACTTGATCCGTTGTCGTGTTAAGAAGATCTATCTGGTTATTACAGGCTTCTTTAACTTCAGCGATATTAGGGATTGTCGTATAAGTAGGCTCAATTGGGGTCGTGGCCGTTTGAGACAGATAGGTTATGATTTCTTCTCCATCAGTATTGAGCGTAATATTCTTTTCAAATGTTGTTTCTACGCTTGCTTGGCTGTAGCTATAAGTACAGGTATGAACTGAGCTATCAATCTCAATATTAAATTCGCCGTATTGGTCTTTTGTATAAGTGATGACTCTATGAAAATCAGAATTGCTCGTAGGATATGCGGTGCTGGGGGCAAAATCATTTGTGATAAGTTCGGCAAGCCTAGCGACTTCTGAGTTATTTAATTCAGGAGAGTCCTCAACCTCTTCTCCTGATAGGAGCCTAGAGCGCCCTGGATCTGCACAAGACGCAATAAGTGTAAAAGATAGTAATAACAGTAGTTTAGCTAGTTTATTCATGGCCATCTTTGTGATTTTATTTATCTTATCTCAATTATGGCCATAGAGGATCACTTCGTAAATGGCCTCTATCTTCTTTATAGGATTAGGAATAGGAGATGGATAATTGGCCTAAAGCTCTGGAAAGAAGACTTTTTCAAAACGCTGCCAGTCTTCAAATTGAGGCATATGTCCAAGTCCAGAGAGTTCAATCAGTTTTCCTTTCTTAAAAGATTTCGCTACTTTCTTTCCCAATTCTTGATACTGACCCAGCTTATAAGTGACACCTTCTCTTTTGAAAGCGCGACCAGGGCCTGTTCGATCACGAGTTCCAACAATAAGAATGATAGGATTTTCAATCACTTTGAAATCATGAACAATAGGATTAGTGAAAATAGGCCCATAAGTAAGAGCATTATTCCAGGCCACTAGAGGATAGTCGGCGTGGTTAATTTGACCAATATGCATTTGGATAAGTTCTTCATACGCCGGCGCCCATTTTCCGTCATAGTAATTCTTCTTTTGATATTCTCTAATTTTATCGCCTGTCTTGGACAATTCGTTTTTGTAGAAATCCTGAGGGTCTTTATAAGCGACATAGTCGAGATAATTTTCAAGTCCGATAGGATTGACGAGAATAAGTTTTTCAACGACGGAGGGGTAGAGTTTATTAAATTTTGTCGCGACCATCCCACCCATCGAATGTCCAACAACTTTCAATTGATCAATACCGATCTCTTGTAATAGTCCTCTTGTATTGAGGGCGAGTTGCTCTAGCGAGTATTGGTAATACAAAGGCTTGGTTGATTTTCCAAAGCCAATTTGATCAGGAATGATCACTCTATAATTCATTTTGACTAGACGAGCAGCTATCTTCTCCCAATAGAATCCCGAGAAATTCTTACCATGAAGGAGCATTACAATTTTTTTAGAATTTTTATCACCTATATCCATATAGGCCATTTGTAGATTTTGCCCTTGAGAATTAAATGTATATTTATGAACCTGATAGGGATAGTTAAAGCCATCTAATTGGGCATTGTATTCTTTTTTATTCGTCGTAGTACTACAACTCATAAGAGTCAGAATTAAAATAAGGGATATCCATTTCATAACAAGTTCCTTCTTTTATTATCGATTATATTTCTTAAAAAGTTCAATGGCCTGTTCTCTGGTGGTAGAGTCGAGTCGATGATTGGCCTCTTCAACCCATTGGAATTCACCCTGCATATTATAATTTCTCTTTAGGGATTGAAATCTCTTTGCACTCAAATCAATATCAATAATCGTATCTTCATTGCCTTGAATTTGATTTAAAACAAAGGGGATATGAGGATACTGACTTTTAATTAAGTCATAACGAAAAGAGCAATTGATACCAAGAACTTGCTTCGTTGGAGCGTAGGAGAGTCCTAGAAAGGGCGCGAGATATCCCCCTTGAGAATATCCTATAAAAGAAGTTTTAAGCCCTTTGGGATTGATTTCTTTTAGGTACTGACAAAGTGTTGTCACGGGGACATCGTAGTCGATAAGGAATTGATCACTTCGTTGATCATAGAAATACCAAGCAAAGCCGGCCAGTAAATCCTTGTCGTTTTCTGCTTCTTGTTGTGAAGATAGCGGAAAATGTCGAGGTAAAGGATAGAGACCATTAATGGCCATAATGCTTGTGTTGTCCAATTCTTCATCAAGGTGAGAACCCAAGCGCTTATATATTTTTGCAGCACTTTCACTATAACCATGAAGGAGAATAATAAGGGAGCTACCGGTTGGGCGTAAGGCCCCATTTTCATCTTCTTGCCAATGTTCATTGGTCAAAGTTACACATTGATGAATTCCAGGCAAAATTACTTTTTTCTCATTTCTTTCTTTCATTTATTTTATTTCAACTTATTTCTAGATGATTAAATAACAGCGCTATCTCACTATTGCTAAGTAGTGTAACCAAGGAATGGACTGGCGTCTATTCTGGGAGATTAGGGTTATGTTAGACGAATATTCTAAGAGATATTGCTCTACTTAAAGAGGCAGGGCCAAGAGGCTGCAATACAATAGAGAGATGAAGGCGGTGAACAGGGGGATAGTTAAGTTATCATCAAGTTTGAGAGGAATAATCTCAAAGAGGCTTGCCGTCAGGGCTATAAGAAAAGAGGCCAAGATAGTTTGTCCTATCATCATGCCAAGAAAGTTGGTAGACCATGAGATAACAAGAAGGCTTACAATAAAGCACGAAAAGAAAAAGGCCATGGAACCTTGTAAGCTCTTATGTTGCGTTATTTTTGTTTTCCCATACTTTATGCCAAGAATGGCCGAAAGGGGATCGGCTACAGCTAGTGTATAAATGGCAATAAGGGCCACAACTTTAGGAAAGGAGATCAGCGTGAGAAGAAGGCCCATAACATAGGGAACTCCTGCACTTTCTTTGAGTTGTTCTTCTGCTCTGAAGATATATTTATTGATAAATTTAATCTTAGTACTAAGAGAGGGGTAGTTGATTCTGACTTGTTCTAAGATATAGACGATACAGGCACAAAAACCCAAGATGTAAATCGCTCGCGAGTGAGTGAGAAGGAATTGATAAACAAGACCGACGCCAATACCCATGGAGCAGTGAAAGAGCCTGCGTGGAATTTGAAGGCTTTTTCTTGTGGCGGTAGGAGCTGCGGCCTCAATTTTTTCTCCTTGTTCTTGGGAGACTTTTTGAGACTCTTGTTGAGATTCTTGTGAACCCACCTTAACTTCAATATGTGTAGCGTCTTCTTTATTATTTTCCAAGTTACTATCCAACCCAATCTAGTAGTATAATCAATGTTATTATACCTACTTATCGGATGAATCTTCCCAAAGTTTAGGGAGTATAGGGATTGGGATTCTCTTGTATAAAACTGAGCTCCTCAGGTGTGCTCTCTCGCCCTAGGGCCAAATTACGATGAGGATAGCGGCCAAAACGATCAATAACTTCTTTATGTTTTACTTCAAATTCTCTTTGAAAATCGAGACCTGGTCCATTAAAGAGTGCAATGGCCTCGCGATGAATGCGTTGGGATTCACTATGCATATAGGGCATATAGAGAAATGATCTCTTAGGTGCACTAAGTTCTTCATCGGCCTTTTGATTGATGGCCTCTTGGGCCAAGGCCAGCGCAAGTGAATCGCATGAGTAGGCCTCAGGTTTATTGCGATATATATTTCTTGTAAATTGATCAAGTACGATAATTTCGGCCAAGCGACCCATGGGACCTGTTCTCCAACTATCAAGTTCACAGGCGGCCGCCATTTTATGAGTTTCGCCAAACTTATCCGCTATAGTGCGATCTAATTCAGAGTCTTGGTTAAACCATTGTTCAGGCTTTAAATCTTCAAACCAAAACTTCAACACATCACGATACTCAACGCTCATAAAAATACCTTTAAATTAAGTGAACCTTAATTATAAAGTGGTTTGCCATAAAAATCTTTATGCATTGAGTGGGGAAGTAGAATGCTCCGTTAATAAAGAACGATTATTTTCCGGAGCTAGGTGTGGGAGTCCCACTAAAACCAGTATTTGTCGCGGTCTTCATTCTATCTGAGGCCTTTCTATTACGTACGATACGTTGAAAGAGGTGATGATCTGAATTGAAGATAAAATCAAGAAGAAGCTTAGTCCATGAAGTATGGTAGTAGAGATCATTATAATACTCTGGAGCGAGTGCTCGAATCTTAGGAAGGTGGCGCCAAGGAACACGATAGAAATCGTGGTGTTCATTGTGATGGCCAATACTAAATTGAAGATAATTCATCGGACCATAGTAGCTATAAGTCTCTTGTCCTTCTCTATAAGTATAATGCTCTTGAATCCATCTTGCTCCAACGGGATGTAGTCCTACACTAAAGAGAGTAGAAATCATGAGATACCACAAGGCCCAAGGCCCAATAAGTAAATAGATCGCAATATCAGTTAAGACAATGAAGATCAGATTAATAATCATCCAGTTATCAAAGACCTTCCCTTTTTTAAGCTTCATAGGACGAATGATTTCTATGGCAAAGAAGAAGAGAAACCATAAGATTTTTCGCCACCAAATATTTTGAACCCATTTGGCCTCCCAGCGAAAGGCCAAGTCTGCATCACTATCGTATTCATGGAGATTGGAATGATGGATAAGGTGAAAAGTTCTAAAGCTCATGGCCGCAGGGAACGCTTGACCAATATTAGTAAAAATACACCAAATACGATTCCATACTTTCGATTTGAAAATGGCATCATGACTGGCTTCATGCATGAGTACATAGAGAGCGTGATTGGATACGGCTCCCACTGTATAGGCCAAGAGAAAGATCCACCAAATATTAAGATCATAGCGAACGATAGAATAAGCTGTGGCCAACTGTATCGCTGTTACCAAAACGATAAATAAGCTAGTCAGGGGATAGGGCTTCATGAACTCACGAATTTGTGGATACTTCTTGAGCATCTCCCGGCTACGTAGGGCGTGAGGGTTTTGATTGGTTGTATATTCGAAGTCTTGTTTCATAGTGTCATTTAGTTAATGCGTTGTTTAATCATAGGAGAAATCAATATAGGAAAGTCTCTGCAAATGTGCAATACTTTCGGCCGTAACTAAGGAATGATTTACATGGGAAGCCTTCGACAAATTTACCTAACCAAGACGGGAAACCAAAGTCTTTGGGAAGTTCGCCAAGAGACGCAATCAAAGCCTCTCGCTTCTGGGCATATCCGTATTCAAGTTCAATATAGTGGGCTAAACTTCGCCGATGTCATGATGGGGCTAGGCATGTATCCCGATGCTCCTGAATTACCCTATATTCCGGGTTATGAACTCAGTGGCGTCATCACGGCCTTAGGCGACAATGTCTCTGGTTTTAGTGTTGGGCAACGAGTTTGTGCAGGCTCGGCCTTTGGAGGGATGCAATCTTCAGTTGATCTCCCCCAAGAACAGGTTATCACTCTTCCTAGTCACTTAAATTTAGAGCAAGGGGCATCTCTGATTGTCAGCTTCATTACTGCTTATGCTGTTTTTTGCCAGCTAGGTCGGGTGAGAGCGGGAGATCGGGTTCTTATTGACTGTGGTACAGGGGCCCTGGGCAGAACTTCTATTGAACTTCTTCAACACCTTGGGGTTTCTCAAATTACGGCTCTTACTCGTAGTCCTGAAAAGTTAAAATATTTACAAGAAATGGGTGTTCAAGGCCGCCTCCATCAAGATATGGCGAGTCCTAAGTATGATAAATCCTTTGATATGATCCTCAATTCCCAAGGGGGGCGAAGTTTACGTCATGATTATGCCCGCCTCAGTGCTTGTGGAAGAATGGTCTCTATTGGGGCGAGCTCTCTCGTTAATAAAGGCAAAAAGAATATCTTCACCTTATTAAAAGAAATGTGGGGTATGCGTGGATTCTTTCCTATTACCCTTATGAACGATAATAGAGGCGTGATGGGACTGAATGCACTACGTTTATTTGATGAAAGTAAGTTGATTGCTGAATCTTTAAACTTTCTCAAAGAGAACCCTGTTTTTCATCCCCACGTGGATCGAGTATTTAGTGCCCATGAGGTTAATGAGGCCCTATCTTACTTAGGAAAAGGCCAATCACGTGGAAAAGTTTTACTTAAGTGGTAGTGCTTTAGCGTTTCTTTTCCTATATATCTAACTCATATTAATTAAGAATTTATCTTACACAGATTTGGAGTCGGCGTGAGCGATAACGAAAATAAAAAACAAAGCAACTTTCTATCTACTATGTTTAAAGAAAGTGATGCTTATTCTTCAATGGATCTTATTGAATCCTTAGTCGAAAAAGGTGTCGGGCTCAAATCTGTTCCGCTTCAACCTCTCTATCTTGCTTTGAAGAACTTACCCGTTGAGCAAGCGGCGCTATATCTTGAAAAATTCACAGGAGAGCAGCGCTCTCTGATGCTTGATCTGGATCTTTGGAGTAAGGACGATCTCGATCCTGATGAGTTTGATTTTTGGATTGAAACGTATTCTCAATGCCAAAACGATGAGATGAGAACAGAGTTTTCTCAAAGTATTGAATTTCTTCTCTACTTAAAGGGTCGCTTTAATATTTGGACCTTCGATGTGGAGGAGCCTACTTATCCCGATCATGATAATTATTTCTTAACCGATGACTCCCTTCTTCTTATTGAATTTGATGAAGATTACCAACTTGTTGATCAAGTGCGTTTTCTCATTCGTGAGATCTACTCTGTACTAGGGGTAGAGAATGCTTATTCATGGCTTTTCAAAATGGTTTCTGATGGAGCATTCTCTATTTTAGAAGATGAGTATCAACTCAAAAAAGGGCGTCTTGCAGATGCTGGCTTCGTTGATTACTTTGATGCTCTTGAAATGAATAATCCTCATATAAGTATTGATCTTTTAAATAACTGGATCAAAAAGAAAGAAAAGATATCGGTTGGTATTCATCAATTTGCCAAACAACAAGTATTACCTAAAAGGGCGCTCGTACCTTTTGAAAATCAATTTCACTCCTTTGATGAAGAATTATCTAAGGTAAGTGATACTAAACGTAAGGAATATCTTCAGTTTAATTTTCTACGCCTTGTTAATGGAAGCATTGCCCTCAATGGATCTTTTAAAGATGGTGCCATTGCCATTAATCGTGCTGGAGAAAAAACAAAGACCATGCTTCAGTTAGGCTTTTCTTACCTCACTGATTTTGCTCTCAAAGAGGGGATCCTCACTCTGGAGCCGCAAGAGAGTATCTTTGACTGGTTTGATTTTACCGAGATTTTTCGTATTGGCCGCTCTTTGATTTCGTTTGGACAAAAGGACTTAAAGAAATCTCTTCGTAGTGGAGAGTTAGAAGATGATGAATCTTTCTATGGGCAATTGATTTCAGATTTTCTAGATCAAAGTTTTGATCAGCCCACAAAGGTTTCTGATAACTGGCATTCAACCCCAGAGGCCATAACTTCTCACGAATCTTTTAACACATGGAAAAATAAAGTCGACTTCTTCTGTGGCCTAAATCCTTATATCAATAAGCTCTTTGTAAGCTTCTTGCCGTTAAAGAATAGTGGTCAAATTCAAGATAGTTTCTATTTTAACTACAATGTTGCTGAAATAGATTTTGAATCGATTTTAATTTCAAGCTTTGCTAATTTTTCATTAGTAAAAGAGGACAAGCTTGATCAAAAAGTGTGGGATCAAGGAAAGTTGGGACTTTCTCTTGAGGAGTTTAAATCTTTAATCGATATTATTTTAAATAAAGATATGAAGTTAAATGAATCAAAAGTAGTGAGTCTCTTTGAAGATTATAAGGCGCAGTTTGGGCTAAGTGATGTTCCTCACTTTAATCAATATATGGTGGAACTACTCGTGGGGCAGATTGAAGGATATGATTATCCTAATCTCGAAAAAGAAGAGTTCGCCCATGTTGGCGGGCCTATTCTTCTCAAACCGGCCAGTGAGCTTCATTAGTAAGCTCGTTTAATCAGATCATTTAAAAAGAGACAAAGGCGAGATCCTGGAGTCGAGACTTTGTCGATTAATTCATCTTTGAGTAGGTGAAGCTCGGTGCTTTCTTTTTGAATGAGTCCTCGCGTTTGATGATACTTTTTTTCAAGCGGCATTTGCACCGTAAAGAACTGATCAAGCTTTTCCAGACGAGTGACTTCTTTTTCTAGAAAGTCATATATTTCATAGTCTTCAATTTGAACTTCTTTCTTCTTTGTTTTGACCTCAACGCCAACTTTATCGATGAGATCAAATACATCTTCAAAGCCCTCTAGCTCTTTTTTCTTTTGATCAGAAATATAGACACGCTTCTTTGCATGGGGATCTTTTTTGTCACTCATAATTAATAACCTGAGGTTGCCATTTTTTCTAAGAGATTAATATAGAAGTTCTTCTCATAGCATAAGTCACGAAGCTTGCGATTATCTTCTCTCTTATGCTCCAGGTATTCAAGATCATCTGTTACGGAATGGTTTTGGATACGAGATTGATAAGTTTGAGCTTTGGTTAAAAGAGTTTGTTCACGAGATTTAACTCTCTTTATTTTCTTTATAAAATGCTTGGGAGCTTCTTCTATTTTATAGAGTTGAGGAAGGCCTTGTGTTTCGACATTCTTAGAACACAGGATATAGGAGGGAAAAGGAAAGAAAGGATTAATTCCTCTTTGCCTAAATACCTGTAAGCAATTTTTTGCAAAGAGTTCTCTTTGCTCAATAATGGCCTCATCTAAAACAAAGATGACCGGGGCAACCCCAATAGGATTACGATCAAACATGGTCTTGATTGATTCGATCGAGATATCTTGAATGTCTATTTTTTGAAGTAAGGGTACTTTCATAGTTTCTAAGTATACCTGAGTTGAGTGTTTATTTCATTAAACCAAATGAAGAAAGTGAAGCGGAACAATAGTGGATTAGATAGGTCGGAATATTTAAGAACTGACGGCCATAGTTTTTTCATCTACTATTATAAGTATGTATTTTGATTATGTTCACCTGCCTGATGAATTTTGCACTCTCTTAAAAAGTAATATGCAAACCACAGGATCAGGTTACCAATTTTTACGAAAACAATTATGGGATCGTCCTCATTTTCAGGCCATTTTAAAAAGGGCCTGTGCTGATCTAAATGGTAATTTAAGTTTTGAAAGAATTATAAATTCTTTGGGTTGGCTAGGTCTTAGAGATCGGCTGGCCTCAACTTATCTTTATCATCAAGAATTTGGTCATTTTCCAGATGTGGTGCTCTTAAAAAATATTGAAGATATACTGCAATTTGAAGAAGAACTCAAAGGCCAAACCATAGATGGTCATGGACGTCATTTTCTCTATTGTTTCTATATAAAGATGAATCTCTACTACATCAAAAGAACCAATCCCAAGGCCACTTATCATAATCGTTTAATGAGTAAAGAGGCCCTGGAAGTAGTCAAAACTTTTTCCAAGAAAGTGGTTGAAATTGATTGGCTGTGTATGACCATTCATCATTTTTCGGAGAATCTTGGACAGCAGGCCGTTAGAGACATACTGACTCAAGGCGGCTCTTATAATGAATTATACAAGTTACTGACTACTCCTCAAAAATATACCATGAATGAAAACTTCTTATCTTATGGCGCTAGTATTAAAGATGAGAATCCGTTTTTGATATCTCAAGTTTAGGTGAAGGATCTTACATATGACTGAAAATTCGGTATGGAAATTATTATCAGAGCTTGAGCAAAAAAAAGGAATTACAGAAGTTGTGATCAACGATCCCAAGCGAGTCTTTGTAGAACGTCAGGGGCAATTCATCCAACTTAATGTTCAATTATCTAAGAATGATATTTATGACTTCTCTAAAGAAGTCGCCCATTTTAATAAGAAAGAATTCGATAAGTTCAATCCTGTATTAGATGGAATATTACCTGATGGCTCAAGAATCAATGTTATCGCAGAGCCATTTAGCCAAGGCTCGCCTGCTATAACGATTCGTAAGTATCTAAGAAGTATAAAGAGCTTTGATGATAATCATGAAGTCTTTGGACTAAGCACTCATTGGATTGACCTACTGAAGGCCATGGTGGGAAGCCGCTGTAATATCATGGTCTCTGGTGGAACCGGGGTAGGAAAGACGACCTTTATCAATCTGCTCTTAAAAGAAATGTCTCCGGCCGAAAGAGTGGTTACTATTGAAGATACATTAGAGCTTACCTTAAATAGCCCCAATGTCGTTCGTCTTGAAACCTTTGTGGCCACGAAATCCTCAGCAGGCTTAAGTGCTAGAGACCTCGTTAAAAATACACTTCGTATGCGACCTGATCGAATCATCGTAGGTGAGGTAAGAGGTGGGGAAGTTTTTGATTTACTCCAGGCCATGAATACCGGACATGAAGGCTCGATGTCTTCCATCCATGCGAGCTCTCCTGGAGAGTGCATTAGTCGTATGGAGAATCTCTTTTTAATGGCCGGCTTTGATGTGCCCTACCAAGTAGTGAGGCGCCAAATTGCTCATGGGGTAGACTTTATAATTCAGCTTGGTCGAAATCGTGAAGGACAAAGAGTCGTTAACAATATTATGGAAATAACCGGTATGGAAGGCTCCAATATCTTGAGCCAACAAATTGCCATCCGAGAAGAAGTTCAGCTCGTCACTACCGGCGTTTCTCCAAAAGTGATGGAGAAGCTTCATCGCATGGGTGGCCTACCCATGGACTATTTTAATTAGAAGTAAGGATTAAAAATGATTGAATATATTCTTGATCACAGTCCAGATGATCGTATCTTGAAAAGAGCAAGCGCCATCATGAAAGAAGGAGGGATCGTCTGTGTCCCCACGGATACTCATTGGGTTATGCTTACGGATGCTTTTAGTAAGAGTGGAGTAGAGAAGCTCTATCGCCTCAAGGGAGAGCAGAAGAATCATCACTTCTCTGTCATTTGTTCAAGTATTTCCATGGCCTCTGACTATGCGGTTATTCCTGATTCCTCGTTTCGCCTTATAAACCGTAAGATTCCAGGTCACTATACGTTTATTTTTGAAGCAACAAAGAAGATGATCAAAACATTAAAGGCCAGTAAGACGGATCATGAAATAGGTCTGCGCTTTATTCCCATTCACTTTATCAATGCTTTGATTGAGCTTCATGGCTCAGGGTTAATTTCAACCAATGTAGATGAAAAAGTTCTAGGAATCCCTTTTGAGTTGAATGAGCTCTACAGCTTCCAGCTCGAAGAGTGTTTAACGGGGAGAGTCGATATGATTATTGACCCTGGTGAATATGAATTTGTGGGATCATCAACGATTTATAACTTTGCCGGTGAACTTCCTGAGCTCGTGAGAGAGGGGGCCGGAGAAGTGCTCTTTTAGGACTTTATTTGTATATATTTCGTTTTCTTCACAACTTTTCGCCTATATTAGTGGTCTCTTTTTTGTAAGTACTTGAAATTAACTTAAGGGGTGTCAATTTATTTAGTTTTCTATATATTTTCTTATTTCTCGCTATCCATCGGAAATAACATAAATCTTCACTAATTAAGATATTTTTACCTGCACGAAATCCAGTTTCCTCTTACTCTAGTTAGACACCACTTCGGGAGCAAAAGTAAATGGGAACCACTAAAGTAAAGGTCTTTACTAAGACTATTCAGGCGCCGCTTTTAATTTTGAAAACAATAGATCTCAAGTTGAATAAGGAAAATAAGATGGATAACAAATCAAAGATGAATAAAATTATCCATCATTTTGATGAACAATTTAACTTAGATCTGGATGCTCAATTAGAATTAAGCCTGAAGCTTGATGCTGATCTTATCGTGGAAAGAAAGCTCGAAGAAGAAGTGGACGATGATTTGAGCCTTATTTTCAAATAATAAAACAACGAACCTAGTAGTCACTCGCCACTTGATCTGGGCCAGCTCCAATAATTTTCAAAGAAGCGGAAACGCCAAGTCGGCTAGCACCTGCTTCAATCATATTCCGCGCTGTTTGCTCGTCGCGAATGCCTCCTGAGGCCTTGACCTCTAGAGCGTCTCCGACGGTTTCTTTCATTAACTTTACAGCGTGAACAGTTGCTCCACCCTCGGCAAAGCCCGTACTTGTCTTAACAAAATGGGCGCGTGCTTCTTTAGCGCACTTACAGGCCATTTTTATTTCATCATCACTTAAGAGCGAGGACTCAATGATCACTTTTACAGTTCTTCCTGCTGCTGTTTCTACAACAGAGGCGATTTCATCGGTTATAAATTTCGTATTTCGATCTTTTAGGGCCCCAATATTAATAACCATATCTATTTCTGTAGCACCAGCATCTACGGCCAAGCGCGCCTCAAAGGACTTCACATTAGAGAGTGTCGCTCCTAGAGGAAAGCCAATAACCGTACAGACTCCAACATCGCTACCCTCAAGCTCCAAGACGGAGTTTTTAATGTGACAGGGCTGGACACAAACGGTCTTGAATTTATAGGTCTTGGCCTCTGCGCAGAGCTTTTTGATATCTGCTTTTGTGGCCATGGGTTTTAAAAGAGTATGGTCTATCATTTGATTTAGGTTTTTCATGGCCCTATTATAGCGATATGAGATAATTTATCCAGTGAAGATAACTGGAAAAGGATAGACTTATTAGATACCGCTGGATAACCAATCCCTTAACCATATTTATAACCTCCTTAGTCGCCCTAGGAACAAGTCTCTTTCTCTACATTCATTCCTACTTAAAGGTAAATAATGCCTTTAGAGAGTTTGTAGAAAAGAGAAATATGAACCCTGATGCTTTCTTGGACACACAGACTTGGGTCATGATTCTTATCCTCTCTTTATTGGTTACTCTTATTATTGCAGGGGTCGTTCTTATCTTTATCTATTATCAAAAAATGATCCAACTCTATCGCATGCAACAAAACTTCATTAATGGCTTCACCCATGAACTCAAAACTCCCATCGCAAGTCTGCGCTTATTTATCGATACTTTTGATAAGCATGATCTCAGTCGCGATCAGCAAAAGAAGTACTTAAGCTATATGATTCGCGATACCGAGCGCTTATCCGATAACGTTACCCAAATTCTTAATCTTGCTCGTATTGAAGATAAGAAATATGAGGCCACTTGGCAGGAGGCTTCCCTATATGACTTTTTAAATGAGTGGAAAGAGAAAATAACTTACTTAAGTAGTGATGCTGATATCATTATTAGTCCGCCTCAAGGTGAGGAGTGTCGTGATGCTCTGGTTAAGTTTGAGGCCAATTTAATTCCCCTTGTTTTTATGAACCTCTTTAATAATGCCATTATTTATAACAATTCTGCTCGCCCGCAAATTGAAGTGAGTTTCGAGTGTTCTAAAGGCATGGTGAAGATCTATTTTAAAGATAATGGGGTGGGAATATCTTCTTCAGAACAAAAGAAAGTATTCAAGAAGTTCTATCAAGTGAAAAAAAGTGGAAAAGGCTCCGGTATTGGGCTCTACCTTGTTCAGACGGTCATGAAGTTTCATAAAGGTAGTGTTAGTGTTATTGAAAATGAAAATAAAAAAGGCTCAACCTTTATTTTAAATTTTCCCATGATTAAGAAATAAAAAAATAGAAAGATAAAAAGATAAAGATATATTATGAACAAAGATAAAACCGAAAATTCTCCCTCACGTATTCTTGTCGTAGAGGATGAATCTCACATTGCTGAAGGTATAAAGCTTAATCTTGAATTGGGCGGAAATATTGTTGAAGTCGCCAGCAACGGAGTGATTGGTCTTGAAAAGTGGAAGAGCTTCTCTCCCGATTTAATTGTTCTTGATATTATGATGCCTGAATTAGATGGCCATCATGTTCTCCAGGAAATTCGAAAGTCTGATACGGAGTTACCTATATTAATTCTTTCTGCCAAGAATGAAAGTGTCGATAAGGTACGCGCCTTTAAGGGAGGCGTGGATGATTACTTAGGTAAGCCTTTTTCTTTAGATGAATTTCTCTTAAGAATTGAGCGCCTCCTCACTCGAGCTCGTTGGTTAAAAGAGGCCAAGCAGACCAAGAGTTTTGATTCTGAGTCTGAGATTATTGAAGTAAGTTTTGGCAAAAATCGCGTGAATTTAGAGGAATTAAAGGCCTATACCCAAGAAGGTGAGATCAATCTTACGGAGCAAGAATCAAAAATTCTAATGCTCTTTTTCACCCATCCAGGTAAACCTCTCAAGCGCCAGGAACTTTTAGAAGCAGGCTGGGGCTATACGCAAGAAGTGAATACGCGAACCCTTGATAATTTTATGGTGCGTTTTCGTAAATATTTTGAAATTAATCCTAAGAAACCCATGTATTTTCAATCAATTAGAGGCGTTGGCTATATCTGGAGTCCCGATGGACAGGCCCGATAAAAAGTTTTGCATTTTTGCGCGGCCGGCCTATTCAATGACATCACTCTCTTTGTACACTCACCCCTATTAATTTTAGCTAAGAACATAATAAAAACATAAAAAGAGGAGACCTATATGGGTATTTTATCCGGAAAGAAAGTATTAATTCTAGGTGTTGCTAATGAGCGCTCTATTGCATGGGGAATTGCTCGTAGCATGAAAGAGCAAGGTGCATCTTTGGCCATGAGTTATCTCAATGATAAATTACAAGAAAGAGTAGATCCATTGGCCGCAGAGGTTGGTGCCGACTTTACTTTTGAATTAGATGTAACCAATGATGAACATCTCAAAAATATGGCCACTACAGTTAAAGAAAAATGGGGAACCTTCGATTGTATCGTTCACTCATTGGCCTTTGCTGATAAGAATGATCTTAAAGGGACCTTTACTCAAACTTCTCGTGACGGTTTTAAACTGGCCCATGATATTTCAGCTTACTCACTGGTTAGTGTTTGTAATTCACTTAGAGATCTTCTCAATGAAAATGGAACTGTGATCAGTATGACTTATCATGGCTCACAACAAGTGGTTCCTGGATATAACGTCATGGGTGTTGCTAAGGCATCTCTTGAAGCAACTTCACGCTACCTCGCTGAAGACTTAGGGCCTCAAGGAATTAGAGTTAATGCCATTTCGGCCGGACCTATTCGTACCTTGGCCGCTTCTGGTGTACCAGGTCTTCGTAAGATGTTTGATACTGTCGTAGAAAGAGCACCTCTTCGTCGTAACGTGACAACGGAAGATGTTGGTGGAGCCGCTGCTTTCTTGGCCTCAGATCTGGCCAGTGGTGTAACTGGACAAATTCTCTATGTGGATAGTGGGATCTCTACTATCGCCATGGCCTAAATCAAAAATCATTAATTCTCTCCCTCATGAGCCTATTTCATGAGGGAGTCTTTCATTTTTTATCCCAATTTATCTATATATCAATAACTTAAACGTCTTTTTTGTCTCATCATAAACGTGTATAATTACAGAGTTTTAAATAATTTAAATTCTATGAAGGAATACTCTATGGAAACACCACAAGAAGGTAACTCTACAAAAACGGGTATACCTCGCAAATTTATCTACGCCTTCCTAATCTTTGATTTAATTGTCTTTGTTCCCATTATTCTCTTCTTTGTCTTTGTTCCTACGAGCGATATTAAAAATCTAAAAGAGGGACACGTAAAAGTTGAAGTGACAAAAGTAGATGAGGCCACGAATAAATATGATGTTCACTATAAAGTCGTAAAAGAAAAACCCGCCAATTGGGTGGATCTAAAAGATATGGATTACACCGCCATTCACGCCATCGTGATAAGTGAAGACTGGGCCTTTTATGATCATAGTGGATACGACGTATCGCAGATAAAAGAAGCCGCTCAAGAAGTTGTTGAAGGCGAGAGAACCCGTGGAGCAAGTACCATTAGCCAACAGTTGGTGAAGAATATCTTCTTGTCTCCAGATAAAGAACTCTCACGAAAATTAAAAGAGCTGGGAATTTCTGTCTACATGGAGCGAAACCTCTCTAAAGAAAAAATTCTGGAAACCTATTTAAATGTCATTGAATTTGGTCCTGGAATTTATGGAATCAAAGCAGCTGCGAAACATTACTTTAAAAAGTCTCCCAAACAACTCAACGCCCGAGAAGGCGCCTTTTTGGCCATGCTCTTACCTAATCCTCGAAAGAACTCTCAATCTTTTCGCAGTAAGGAACTCACTCCCTACGCTAAAGAGCGCATTGAAGATGTTTTAAAGAAGATGTCTGTGGCCAAGTATATTCGTGAAGATCAAGTCGATACCCTAAAGACAAAAACATTTAATTGGGAAGACTCCCAAACACAAAGCGCTGGCAAGTCCAATGGAAACACTAAGAATAAAAAAGGTAAGTTGAAAAAAAGAGACCTCACCGGCAAGGGCGTGGAAGCAGCGAGACATCGAGACGATTCACTTCAACTAGAAGATAACCCCGAATTTGATGAAGATGCCATCATTGAAGATATGTCTGGGTTTGAGAGTGAATTCAGTGTTGAGTAATAAATTAAATGGTACGTGGTTACTTTTGGGACTGTCTGCAGTCTGCATAGAGGTACATAGAGGTACGTGGTTACTTTTGGGACTGTCTGCGTTGAATCGAGGATAAAGTGCCAGTAGAATAGAGGTACGTGGTTACTTTTGGGACTGTCTGCGTTGAATCGAGGATAAAGTGCCAGTAGATTAGTCCTCTTTTTTTAGACTTATCCGGCACCATATCCTATCCAAGAATCAAGAAATCTTTACCATATATATCAAACGAGTATCCTCAATCTGATTTATAATCTTCTTAGTAACTGTGAAATCAAAGGTACATGGCCACTTTTCTTTGGATAGCTCTGCTGGCTCCTTATCAAACATGGGACTTGGTATGCAAAGACAAATCAATTTAGCACTAGTTTTAGTGATCCTAGGAATTACCCCGGTAATGGGAGAAGGGGTTTATCTTAAAACAAGAGATATAACAAACTCTATTCACCCAAAAGGGTTTATTAGCACCAGAAGTAGGATATTGGGACAGGGAAGACATCGCTACTGGAAACCATTTAAAGACTTTTTTAATAAGTCAGAATCTTTATATAGTGGAAATTTGATTTTTGCGACAAGTCTAAGGCATGAGACTTATGATTCTAGGAAAAAAGATGTTGAAGTCTCTTCATATCGTAAAAATACAGGAATGGACCACTTTCTAAAGCACTGTGAAAAAACATCCTTCAGAAAAAAAGAGTACCCCTATGTTAGGTGCTTTAATCAGATAGGAAGCGATATCGGTTTTGTTTTTAAAAAAAGAAGAGAGGACTTCGAGACCCCTGAGTTTTATTATGAACTTCTCAAGTTATCAAGAAATGAGAAAGATCAGCATCATAAAGTTGATGAGGTGGATAAACCTAAGGATACTGTTGATCATTATCGATATTTTAATTCAATCTATGCTTTTGACCTTGAATCGAGTATTTCAGTTGATGGCAATGGAGGATCAAGTTACTTTGTTTCCGAGATTATGCATGCGCCCAACCCTCTCTCGAAAAAGGGCGGAACAGTTGTATCGAAAAAGTTTAATATTATATTAACAGAGAACTATGTTTATTATACGAACCTCTTTAATCAACTTGACTTGCGATCTAATTGGAAACGAGGATATTTAACCTCTGAGAAAAAATATGAACTATCCTACAATGTTGCCCAAGGTGGAACACTCTTTATTTTTGAAAATGAACATAAAGTACTACCTCTTGCGAAGGACTTTCCCTTGTTTACGGAGGGCCATCCTATTGAGAGAAAACGCACTAGTGATGGTTTTCCCTTGAAGAAAGTAAAAATAGAATATATTCCTTATTTTAATAAAGCGACCATAGACTTCTACACGAAGGCACGAGATACAGCTCGTACTCAGACTAAGGAAAAATAAAGATAAGGTGCCAGCAGACCAGTCCTCTTTTCGAGATTTATCCTAAAGACCCAACAACCTAAGAACGGTTTCTCTTCTTCTTTGCAGTCCAAAACCACCACGATCAATCTCATTGGTCCAACGAATTAATCGCTCTCGCATAGTTCTCGTACTAACAGCGTAGGAGAGATTCAACCAAATATCATTTTGATTCTCAAGGCCTAAGATAAGAGAATCAAGATACTCATCAGTGGTTACTTTTATGGGCTTGGGTGTACTGGTCGACCAGATCATTCCGATCACTCTTTGAGAGTCTCTGTTAACGAGGGGAGAGCCTGAATCTCCGGGAGAAATATCACAGCCTGTAGCAAAGGCGGTGATTTGATCTGAGATGCCTTTATCTTGATCATCATTATCATTTTTATCAATCACCTGTTTCATGACTTTTGCAAATTGTCCGCTCTTAGAATAGATCATGCAGTCGCGATCTTCTTTCAGGGTCATATCACTATCAGCATTACTATAGTTCCCATGACCTGTGGTCATGAGTGGAGTTCCGTGAACATAGGGATCACTAAAATCAAATTCAAGTGGATTTAATCCACCTAGTATATTTTCGTTCTTATTTTCTTTAATCGTAAAAATCGCCAAATCAATTTCTGGCCAAATACCAATCAGACTATTGCATCTATAAGAGCGATCTAGAAATTCAAATCTTCCATATACAGGAATAGCAAAGCAGGTGGGAACATTCTTGAGTACGTGAGCACTGGTGGCCACTAGGAATTGATTATTAATCTTTCCTAAGAAGAAGCCTGTACCTACGGCCCAGGGAGTAGAAATTTTGATCGTGGAGAGCGCCACTTTTGTAGTGAGAAAGTCGTTACGCTCTCTAAGGGAATCGCTTGTTAACTTTTTTGCATCCCAGGTGGGTCCAATTTGATATAAGGTATAACCTTCTTGGGCCGTAAGGATAATTTTTTCTTGAACGGGATTATCTATAGAGTCTTCGCTGCCATTGCCGCCCCCACATGAAGTGAGCGCATGTACCAAGAACAAGATATATATCAAGTAATCTGGTAAATAAAATTTAGTTTCATTCGTTGAAAATTTCATTAATATAGGTTTATCATGAATTAGAGGGGCCAAATCGTTAAATGAATATTTTATATACTGCGTTAACTTCTCGGTTTTTTAAGGATATCTAAACAGATAGCTTGTAGAGGAATGATAATGACCTTATCCCTATTTAGAAAAGTATATGAAAGTAAGACGAAGAGACGCGAGAATCTAATCAATAAGATGTGTAATCTCGATCAAAGCAATATCAACTGTTCCAGTTGTCGGGGAAAGTGCTGTACTCTAATGGCCAATAGCATGCGAATTACGCCCATTGAGGCCATTGATATGCGTACTTTTCTCTATGAGAAGTGGCAATGGAATGATGAACTCAAAGAAAAACTTCAAAAATGTATAGATGACTTTAGATTGGATGAACATATTGATTTTGGACGAGGACGCAGCTTTAGACGTACTTACACTTGTCCCTTCTATCTCAATGAGTTCCCTGGTTGCCCATTTCCTGCGAAAATTAAGCCCTATGGCTGTCTTGGTTTCAATCCAGCTGAAGGCACACCTACTGATGGAGAGGGTTGCTTTAGTGATATGAAGATTTTGAAAGAGCGTGAGAATCTTGTATCAAATGAAGAATCTTTAAATGAAGAAATACGGGAATATCTGGATCTTGATTGGGATAAGTTGCCCATTCCAGTAGCTCTACTTGCAATAGATAAGAAATTGGATGTTATGGATAATTAGTGGTGTTCACCATCATCCATAAGCTCATCATCAAAGTCAGTGTTAGCAATGATCATAGCAACGGGTAAACTGGCCCAAACAATAACTAATGTTAATCCAACGAAGAATTCAATGCTCATAAGATAATTCCTATAAAAGTCGATATTTCAGATACTTGCCTATTATAATCGAGGATCGCTCAATTGCCAAAAGATATCTTAGATCCCTTGGTCATTCTTCGATCTTTAAATCACGATAGTCCAATGATTCTGGAATGATGGTCCACGATATTTTCAAAGAGAAGTACGCTAAGGGAATAGCGCAAATAAGATCCATTATATAGTGATAGCGTAAAAGTAGAGTGGCCATGACTATAAAACTGGTAGTGGCCAAGAGAAGGTACCTTTGAGGGTGGTTTAATTTAAAGAGCCAAAAGCTGACAAGAATTGCCACCCCTGTATGCCCACTGGGAAAACAGTCAATAAATGTGCTTTGACCTTGATTAATCAGACCCCACAAGAATGCACCAAAGGCCGTAAAGGGCAGGGGTGTGGTGAAGGTGTCGGGCATCCAGTATTGCGGGCCGGTTACCGGAACCAACATATAGAAGAGGTAATTAAGGCAGAAAAATATAAGAACCGAGATAAGAAAACGTCCAATTTTATAATTCTTGGATGCCGGAAGTTCCTTGAAAATCAAAACGGCACCCACAATAGGTAAGAAGAAATAAGTCATATAAGAGAGCATGAGAAGGTCATAGAAAATGCTTTGTACCATGCCAAGAGGTTTGAGCATATTCTCGGCCACAAGGGCCACTGGTGCCCCAAAGAGCCATTGATCAAAAGGAGAGAAGATATAGTCCTTGCGCTCAAAACCCACTGCTTGATCAAATTGACCAATCAGATAGTAATTTAAGAGGATCACCATAACCAGTGGGACAATGGACAGGGTAAGCTTGATTGAATTAGGGAAATGAATTGTTTTTGATCTTAAGAAGTAAAAGAGAAAAGCGACGACGATAGGATATAGGGCCTCTACACGCATGCCACCAAGACTTGTTATAGAGAGAAAGAAGAGAAAGAGGTTATAGCACGAAACCAGTAATAAGCTTCTGCCTAGGCCGTAGTCTAGTTTATATTCTTCCCATGCTTTTTGAATTTTATATTCAAACACTTCAACCTCAATTGATCCGTTATTTGGAGTCTAGCTCATTCCTATAATAAATATAAGCTTTGTTTTTACTACTTCTCTCTTTGAAAAACAAAGGATACGACTCTATTGAAAAGGGAGTCTATATGAATTTTAAATTAACAATAAGCTTAATGGTTGCTTTGGTGACATTTCAGGCCAGTGCCTCTGTCCCCAAAATATTCTCATCGGAGATGACATTTCCGTTTATCAAGCATTCAAAGCGTTTAAGCAATGTTCCTAAAAATACCATTTATTTAAGCTTTGATGATGGGCCAACTTCTGCGGCCACTCCTGAAATCCTACGTATTCTTGATGGTTACGGCATTAAGGCAACTTTCTTTGTTGTTGGTCGTATGGCCCGCGCTAATCCAGCTCTGGTTGCCCGTATTAGAGAAGAAGGACACCGTCTAGGAAATCATAGCTATTCTCATGAATTTGATTTCCCAACCGAATCTCACTTTCAAAGTTCTCTTAAAGGGACTCATGCTCAAATTAAAAACTATGTTTATCGCTGGGATACGCTTCTTTTTAGAGCTCCAGGAGGAATTTGGAATAACTGGAGATCTCAAATTGGTAATGCTGACTCTGAGCTTCGTCGCTACGTAGGACCCATTTATTGGAATGTGGGCGGTGGTAACCCTAATTACAATAATGATGCCGATTGGAAGTGTTGGAGTAAGGGTGTAAGTATTTCAAGCTGTAGAAAAAGTTACACGAATCAGATTTATTCTAACTACCGTAACGGATATGCCTCTATTATATTGATGCACGACATTAATCGTAAATCTGCTCAGATGCTGGCCGAACTCTTAAGAGAACTATCAAGAGATGGAGTTAATTGGAACTTTGATCTCATTGAAAATATCCCTGCAGTTCAAGATATGGCCTTCTAGCAATTTACGCTAGGAGGACATCATGAAAAAAACAATCATCACTTTGGCCCTAATGACTAGTTTTGGGGCCATGGCCCATGGTCAAAAAATACTCTCAGAACAAAAGACATTTCCCTTCGCTCAAGATGGAAGAACTCTAGAGGGCGTATCTAAGAATACAATCTACTTAACTTTTGATGATGGCCCAACTTCTGCGGCGACTCCTGCTATTCTTGATATCCTAAGAGAGTATAATGTTAAGGCGACTTTCTTTATGGTGGGAAGAATGGCGCGTGCCCATGAATCGATCATTGCTGAAGTTAGAGAGAATGGTCACCGCGTGGCCAATCATAGTTATAATCACGAAACCAATATAACAACGGAAGATGTTTTTCTTAATACGCTAAATTCCACTCATGATGTGATTAAAGATTATATGGAGCCAGGGGATCTTTCTCTATTTCGCGCTCCAGGTGGTAATTGGCGTGATTGGCAGGCCGTAGTAGGTAATGCTCATAAGGATGCCAAGAATTATATCGGACCCATCTTTTGGAATGTTGGTGGTGGTAACGGTAGCGCTAAAGACGATGCTGACTGGAAGTGTTGGTCAACTTGGTACGTAACGGCCAAGCGTTGTGGTAAGAGTTATATTGAACAAATTGAAAATAACTACAATCGCGGACGCGCCTCGATTGTTCTCATGCACGATATCAATAGAAAATCAGCTGACATGCTAGAATACATCATGAAACAACTCTCTAAATCCAAAGTGAATTGGAAGTTTGAGCTCATTGAAAATATTCCAGCTGTTCAAAAAATGCGCTAGGGATTGATCATGATCTTTTTTAGATCACTCATCGTTTTTTGAAACTCCTCAGAATCAGTATCAATATTTGCAGCCGCTTCATCTACGTTATTAGAACTAGGTGTGCGGCCTTTTTCATCCATTTGTGAGTTAGCGTAAGCATTTATCTGCGCCCATTTTTCAGGAGATATATTCTTTAGTTTCGCCTGTGCCTTTTGTAATTCTTCCTTACTAAAGATTCCTTTTTGCCCAAATTCATTAAGCATCTGTGAGACGTCTTGCTCATCGATGGCCCATAAAGAAGTGGAACTTAGTATAAAGAATGTAGAGATTAAGACTTTTGTAAAACTTTTTTTCATCGCACGAATCCTTGAATCGGTATAGATTAATAAGTATAGACCATGTTATTGAATTTCGTAATATCAGTAACTTAATGGGATAGTAATTGGAAAGAGGATGCCTATATGAAGACATGTGGATTTGGCGCTGGTTGCTACTGGGGTGTTGAGCACGCTTTTAAGATGCTTGATGGAGTTGTGGATACGGCCGTAGGTTTTCAAGGCGGGGTCCATGATAATCCTACTTATAGAGAAGTCTGTGAGTCTGAGACGGGACATGCTGAAGTGGTGCAAGTCACTTATGATGAATCGATTATTTCTCTAGAGCGCTTACTTGATGCTTTTTTCTTTATGCATGATCCTACTCAATTAAATAAACAAGGCCCAGATGTAGGAACTCAATATCGCTCAAGTCTTTTTCCTGAAACAAATGAGCAAGAAGAAGTGATGAAGAATTATCTTTTGAAAATCAAAGATCGCTATAGTGCTCCCATTGTCACCACGATTGAAAAAGATAAGAAGTTTTTTAATGCTGAACTCATGCATCAAGACTATTTGGCCAATAACCCCGGAGGTTACTGCCATATTGGATTGGATACTTTTGCCAAGCTTAAACAAGGCCTTTTTTAGGCAGATCGATTCTATCTTTATTAAGGGCCGTTACATCTTCAGGCATAAGAGTTTGAACTCTACTGCAATCCTTACATGCGGCATATTTATGGCGGAGTCCCTTTTTTAAATCTTCACGAAACTTGGTAAAGGCCTCTCCAAACCAAATCTCTTCAATCGATTGTTCAAATACATTGCCCATTTCATGATGCTGGAAGAAGTCTTCAAAGCAAGGAAGGGCGTTTCCCTTTAGTGTAATGGCCATCAAAAATGACGGAATAAAACAAGGAAGTAGCGGTTGGTTACCATCTCCTATATTTTTTAAAATACCACCACGATTTGTTTTATAGATATCATCATGATTTCTATAAGTGATATGATCCAATTGGGCGCGTTCTAATTTTTCTAAGGCCTCTTCAAAATCGTAAAGCTTTTGGCCTTCGTGCTTCGTGATAATAAACTCATCAATACCCGCCTCTAGCAGATCTTTAATACGCCTGTGATTAAGTTTCGTAGCATTACTATAGAGTTCAATCTTGCTGTCAGGTAAATGGGATTTTGTATATTCAACGATATCATTAAACTTGGGATGCAAAGTGGGCTCACCATAGAACTCATGGCTAATGCGTCCGATAAATTTAAGGTCTTTGAGTTGATCAACGATGGATTGATAGTCTTTAAGGGGCATCACCCCTTTTTCTTTTCTTTGAAATTCATGATTAGGACAGTAAGAACAACTGAGGTTGCAATGACTATTAATTTCAATTTCAACGACTTTGAAAAGTTCTCTATCCATTGATCTATTATGCCTTAAAAAGGATTTTTTCTGAAATTTGCATAATATTTTTCTTAAAATGGTGACCTAGGGGAGTGATTTTACCGGTTTGGGCATCAATCCAACTTTCGGGAACTTGTTTTTGAAGTGTTTCTAGCAATTCTTTAGGTATTTGATTAAAGCTGAATATTTCTTCGATATGATGATTCATCTCTTTTTCTAAGGCAGTCTTCTCATGAAACTTAACAATAGGAAGTTCTTCTTTTGTGAGGACAGTGTGAATATAGCGATCAATGATTTTATCATTTTGGGCCATAAAATCATCTGCTTCTGTGATGGAAGAAACACCAAGGCCCATGAGGTAGTTGAGTTTTTTGGGAAAGAGGCCACTTACTTTACGATAGATAGGACTTTCTTGATCAAGAGGGCCATTTGTTTTGATAAAATGTCCCATTCCTAAATTCTTGTAACCAAGGGAATCAAAGATCTCCACTCCCCATTGATAGAGTAGATACTTATCAACACGCGTGGGAAGAGTGAAATCGCCATAGGCCTGTTGAATGGATTCAAGCCAAGGAACTTTTGCTAACGGATAAAAAGAGATCCAGTCAGGGGAGAGTTTTTCTAGGACTCCTCTCCAATTTTCCATAGACTCTTTGGTTTGCTTAGGAAGACCCCAAAGCAGATCTATTCCAAAGGATTGCTGGGCATCTAGATTTTCTTTGGCCGTGAAGAGGTCTTGATGAGTTTGTCTTCTATTCACATTACTCAATATTTCGGGATTAAAATCCTGAACTCCAAAGCATATGCGATCAATCTTTAATTCAAGCGCATTGAGTGCATCAACTTTAGTGAAATAGCGCGGATCAGCTTCCATAAGACCTGAAGACGTCTGAGCGCTTATAAGCTCTTTGAGCTTACTCCACAAAAGCTTTTGGGCCTTCGGCATAAGAGTATTGGGAGTTCCTCCACCAAAGTTGATACTTAAAAGAGGAAGATCCTTTTCAAAGTTTTTTCTCTTAAGTTCAAGCTCTTTTAAAAGGGCCTGAACATAGTGAATATGCTCTTCTTCTTTGCGAGAAATTTTAATATTGCAGCCACAGTAGGTACAAATCTCACGACAAAAGGGGAGGTGGATATAGAGTCCATATCCCTGCGTCGTAGGTTCGGGTAAGATGGCCGTGTCTTTTTTAAGCTCTGTCCAAACTGAGGACAGAGGATAATAAGAGAAACGATTTCCCGGTGAATGATGATTAGTGAGCTGCTCAGCGAGATTCATTAATACTTAAAGTTCTCATGAATAAACTTAACCGTATTAAAGACATTCTCTTCTGGTGTCTTTTGTAAAACGCCGTGACCTAGTCCACATATCCAACGATCCAGTGGTGCATCTGATTGGTCCATCATTTTCCACCACGCTTGAAGACGCTCTTCAAGTTGATTCCAAGGTAAATGAAGAAGGGCCGGATCAAAGTTTCCTTGAATCATATAGTCCTTACCAAAATGCTTCAATGTTGCAGGAAGATCCATTCTCCAATCAACTCCAAGAACATCAATATTGTCATCTTCAAGAGCATCAAGGTAGCGAGTTTGAGTAAGCTTTGAGTAATAAATGATCTTCACACCAGGGTGGCGTTTTTTAAATTCAGCAGTGATGCGCTTAATTTGCGGAATAATGGCGTCACGATATTCTTCAAAAGCACATTCCCCGGCAGCGGTATCAAAGAGGCACATGGCATCGGCGCCACCTTGGGCCTGAAGATCCATTTCTGTTAAGAGGTTATCAAAGAGGAAGTCACAAAACGCTTCCCATCTTCCATCATAGATCCCTTTCTTTGGCTCAATGAGGTTACCCGAGTGACCACCATCTACGGCATAAGTATAAAGTGTCCATGGAGCACCTACAAATCCAAGAAGCGTTTTCTCTTGGGGAAGAGTATCTTTAAGAAGTTTACAGGCATCTTTTTGAAAATGATAAAAGTCTTGTGCGCTTTGAATCGGCTCTAGATTTTTAACAATCTCTAAGCTGGTAAGGTGCTTATCTAGTTTTGGACCTGGAGCATATTTTAGGCCAAGACCCATTTGCTCTAGAGGAAAGAGCAGGTCACTAAAGAGAATGGCGGCATCAAAATGAAACTCTTCAATAGGACCCATCGTAATATCACAGGCCAATTGTGGAGTTTTACACATGGTCATGAAGTCAGAGTCTTTCTTAATATTTTGATAATGTTGATGATAGCGACCAGCTTGGCGCATAAACCAAACAGGTACGCCTGTTGTTCCATCTGTATTCTTTGTTCTGTTGTCAAATAATCCCATAAGTTCCTCGTATTGGTATTCGTTATCTATTTGATATTAAGTTGGTATCCTATTCCACGTATGGATTGTATTTCTAAGGGCAATTCATGATCGGTTTCGCACCACTTTCTAAGCTTTACGATATAATTATCTACAGTACGATGAGAGGGGTATTTGTCTTCACCCCAAACTCGATCAATGATTTCATCGCGACTAAAGGCCTTACCTTTAGAGTGATAGAGAAGTTCTAATATAGCGCATTCTTTTTGCCCAAGGTTAATGACTTGTCCACTGGCATCTTGAACTTGAAATTTGCTAAACCAAATTTTAAGTTTTCCATGGGTAAGCTCACTAGGAAGTTCAAGCATGGTCTTCTTTAGTTGAAACGAGCGTTCTAGCCTTAGCGTTAATTCTTTAAGAGCAAAGGGCTTCGTAATATAATCTTCAGCCCCAATTTCTAGTCCTTCAACCTTTGTATCGGGGTCATTAAGAGCAGAGAGAAAAAAGAGTAAGAAGTCATCTCTAAGGGATCTCATCTCGCGCGCCAGTTCGAGACCTGAGCCATCAGGTAATCCAATATCCATTAAGACGACTTGAGGTTTAAAGATATTAAATAAACTCTGAGCCTCGGCCACCGATTGGGCAAGCTTCACTTCGTAGTCAATATTTTCTAAGTATTCCTGAAGGGTAACGCCCAAGTTTTCCTCATCTTCAACAATCAGTATTCTATGATCAACTAAGCTCATGTGATCCTCCTTTTTTAAAAGTAAAAAAGAAGCGCATGGAATCTGAACTTTGAAAGTCCCAGGTTCCTTGCATCTTATTCATGAGAGTCTTTGTGAGATAGAGACCAATCCCAGAACCTTTTTTAGAGTTGTGTTTATAAAAGAGGGTTCCCAGTTTTTGGATATCTCCAAGAAATTTTCCCTTATCTTCATAAACCATTTGTACACCTTCAAGTGTATCTTTGGTTTCAATCCAAACTTTCTTTTGCTGACCATGAATAAGAGTATTCTCAAGTAAGTTTTTAAAAATAAGAGTAAGAGCAAATTCATCACCCAATATCTGATGACTGTGATTCCATTGGGTATGAACTTCTAGATCTTTTCCATGACGAGAAAGAACGGTTTCAAATACCGATCGCAGATCTACAGGAATCAAATGAAGATTGCCTCCGCCTTCAAGTCTTGAGAGCTGAAGGATTTTATCCATAGTCGTTTCAAGCTTATTGGCGTCTTCCACTAAACGCTCGCCTAAGCGATTGACTCGTTCAGCAAGCTTGTCATAATAGGCCTGATCTTGGGCCAGCTTTTGAAAGTCTATTCTATCAATGGAATCAGCAATGACTTCACTTTGTAATTTGACACTGGCCAGTGGTGTCTTCAGTTCATGAGTCATGCTGGCAAAGAACGCCTGTAGTGATTTTGTTTTTTTAATATCTTTAAAATAAAGAAAGAGAAGCGAGGCCGTCAGTAAGAGTAAGAGGGCAAAGAAAGTAAGCCCTTCCCACTTCACCATCGTAATGACTCGTGTTGATTCTTGAGGGCCAATAACAGAAGAGAGCTTACCGCCATATTGGACAATTAAGTATAGCCACCATGTACCAAGGGCACATATGAGTAGGGTATACATAAATGTCAGTCCTAGAAATAGGCGGCTAACTTGCTTCAAAAATGATCTCTCTATTAATTTGCGTAAAGTCTTTCTTTTAACTCAGCAATAATCGCTTCATCATGGGCCAAAGATACGAATCCAACTTCATAGGCATTAGGTGCCAAGTATATTCCCTTATCGAGAAGGACTTCAAAAAGACCATAGAAGTTCTCACCTAGATCAGCTGGAATATCACACGCCCTTTTAGGAGCCTGGCCTGGATGAATCCAAAAAAGGGAGGCCTCACTTATCATATTAAGTTTTGCAAACTGACCATTGTTATAATCTTTAAACCACTGAGTAAAGAGAGAGACGATGGCTTTTGTATTGGCCTCAATTTTCTCATAGGCCTCATCCGTCATTTGAGTTAATGTTGAGAGTCCACCAATCATGGCCAAAGGATTCGCACTAAGCGTTCCTGCCTGATAAACATCTCCCACTGGAGCTAAATGTTCCATAATTTCTTTTCTTGCACCAACGGCTCCTACGGGAAGACCGCCACCGATTATTTTTCCATAAGTCACAAGATCAGGAGTTATTCCTGTCTTTTGCGCCATTCCACCCATGCCGACTCGAAAGCCGGAGATCACTTCATCAAAGAGAAGAAGAGTATTATATTGATCACATAATTCTCTAAGACCTTTTAGAAATTCATTAGTCTGGGGGAGAAGTCCGTTATTGGCCGGTAGTGGCTCAATAGCAATAAGGGCAACATCATCTTTATTATTTTCAAGTACTTCTTTTACAGCATCAAGATCACCTAATTCCAATACTAGAGTGTCAGCCGCGATAGAAGCGGGTACCCCTGCACTTGAGGCCTCAGCTGTTCCGGCAAGACCGGATCCTGCTTTAATGAGTAGAGAGTCGAGATGACCATGGTAGCAGCCATTGAATTTAATGATTTTATTTTTCTTTGTATATCCTCGGGCCAAACGCACGGCCGTCATCACGGCCTCGGTTCCTGAATTAACAAAACGAATCTGATCAATAAAAGGAAGTTTACCTACTAAGTATTGGGCCAACTCTAGTGAGTAAGGCTCACAAGCTCCATATGACCAGCCTCTATCGAGTTGATCTTTTAAGTCTTCTTTTACTTTTTGATTTTGATGACCAAGAATAAGTGGACCAAAACTCATACAGAAATCTATATATTCTTTACCATCGGTATCCCAAAACTTAGCCCCTTTGGCCTCTTTTACAAATACTGGGGTTGTG